>JAIEMJ010000010.1 GCA_019752335.1 Bryobacteraceae bacterium | reverse complement strand
ACCTGTGGAGAAGCTTACGTCGCATCAAAGAGAGTGAATCAAGATGAAAACGTCTAATGCCTTCCAAGATCAGATCCCGCAACTCTTCGGTGCTCATATCCTTCGATATGGTTTAGCTTTGGTGATCCTATGGATAGGACTCATGAAGTTTACAGCCTACGAAGCAAGCGGCATACAGCCTCTGGTGGCATCTAGCCCACTAATGGGCTGGATGTACAGCTTCCTTTCCGTTAGGGACTTTTCACACGGTCTGGGTATCGTAGAAGTCACGGTAGCTTTGCTGATTGCTTTTCGGCCATGGTTGCCCTTGGCCTCAGCCGCGGGGAGCGCCGGTGCGATTGTGATGTTTCTTACCACGATCTCCTTTTTGTTCTCCGCACCGGGATGGGAGCCGACCTTGGGAGGTTTCCCCGCCCTTTCTGCCTCCGTGGGGCAGTTCATAATTAAAGATGTAGTGCTTCTAGGCGCGGCCGTCTGGACCTGTGGAGAAGCTTACGTCGCATCAAAGAGAGTGAATCAAGATGAAAACGTCTAATGCCTTCCAAGATCAGATCCGGAAACTCACGCCGGAGCAATACCGGGTGACGCAACAGAGCGGGACCGAGGCCCCCGGCAGTGGCGAGTACCTTGACAACGAAGAACCTGGCATCTACGTCGATGTCGTGTCGGGACAGCCGCTTTTTGCTTCCTCCGACAAGTTTGACTCCAGCTGCGGGTGGCCTAGTTTCACGAAACCTCTGGAACCCGACAACGTGAGCGAGTTGCGAGATACATCGCACGGAGTGGTCCGCACCGAGGTACGATCAGCGCAAGCAAATAGCCACCTCGGTCATGTTTTCGCGGACGGTCCGGAAGATCGTGGTGGATTGCGTTATTGCATCAATTCGGCTTCTTTGCGGTTCATCCCTCTTGACGAGATGGAAGTAGAAGGATATGGCTCCTATATTACTCAAGTGAGGGAAGCTCAATGACAACCGAACGGGCGGTTCTTGCCGGAGGTTGCTTCTGGGGGATGCAAGATCTGTTCCGGCGAAGTGAAGGAGTGATTTCAACGCAGGTCGGATATGCGGGAGGTGACGTTCCCAACGCAACCTACCGCAATCACGGCTCACACGCCGAAGCTATTGAAATTCTCTTTGATCCTGCCCGCGTCAGCTACCGCAAGATCCTCGAGCGCTTTTTTCAAATCCACGATCCGAGCACAAAGAATGGACAGGGGAACGATACTGGAACGAGCTATCGCTCGGCGATCTTCTACACCAACGATATGCAGAAACGGACAGCGGAAGACATGGTCGCCGACGTTGATGCGTCTGGTTTGTGGCCCGCAAAAGTAGTGACCGAGATTGTGGCTGCGGGCGACTTCTGGGAGGCGGAACCTGAACATCAGGGTTACCTCGAACGGAATCCGCACGGATATACCTGCCATTTCGTCCGTCCGCACTGGAAACTGCCTGGCACTGACAGCCAATCCTCGTCACTGCTTCGTGGAATTAGTGGATGAACTTCTAAAGACATACCGAGACCGCAAGTCTCGCGAGTGGCGTTCGCACGTGCAGGCTGACAATTCGAACCCGGCGACCCCACCAGGCCGTGCGTCAAGCGCTCGCAGCCACTAAGCACACGAATGTTTTAAGTAAGTAAGAGCGTTCCAAGGAGACATGCATGCCGAAAGCAGTACGGTTCCACGAGATCGGTGGTCCAGAGGTTTTGAAGATCGAAGAAATCGCTGTGCGTCAACCCCAGAAGGGTGAGATTGCCATCGACGTTGTCGCGGTTGGTCTCAATCGCGCTGAAAGTATGTTTTTCCACGGACACTATATCGAGCAGCCGAAACTGCCATCCGGGCTCGGATATGAAGCTGTAGGAAAGATCACTGCGGTCGGTCAAGATGTGGATCCGTCGCTCATCGGTAGACGGGTGGGCACCATCCCTGGATTCTCGATGAATGATTATCCAGTTTTTGCCGAGAAGGCGATCGTGCCAGCACACGAGATCGCTGAACTACCACCCACACTCTCCGATGTCGACTGCGCCGCCGTCTGGATGCAGTACACAACAGCCTATGGCGCATTGGTAGAGCTCGGAAAGGTTCGCCCCGGAGACTTCGTCCTCATCACGGCGGCGAGTTCCTCTGTCGGACTCGCGGCTATCCAGATAACGAAAGCCCAGGGAGCGGTCGCCATTGCCACTACCCGAACTTCCAGCAAGAAGCAGCAGTTGCTCGATTTAGGAGCGGATTACGTAATCGCGACTGAGGAGGAAGATCTGCCGGCCTGTGTCACCGAGATCACCAAAGGCAAGCTGGCCCGTATCGTGTTCGATCCTGTCGGCGGTGACTATGTGAATCTGCTAGCGCAGGCAACAGCCTTCGAGGGAACCATCTTCCTCTACGGAATGCTGTCCGGCAAGCCGACGTCATACCCCATGTCCGGTATAGGGAAGGGTGTTGCGCTGACCTTCTATCTTCTGACGCAAACCAAGACGCCGGAACGGCTTGAAAGGATGAAGCGGTATATCTACGATCGGCTCGCCGACGGTACGTTCAAGCCGAAAGTGGATCGTGTATTTCGGTTCGAAGAGGTGGTTGAGGCCTACACGCACCTCGAAAGCAATCAGCAGGTCGGCAAGATCGTGATCACGCTGGGGTAGGTACATCTTCGCAATCCGACAAGAAGGGTTACTTCATGGATATTCCACAATCTGATGCATTCGTTTCGTTGGCGCGACAGGCCGACCACCGAGCTTCTGACCACGGAGCTTCAAACCTCAGGCCTGTTCCCCGCGTCATGGCGGCGGCTGGCGGTTTTCCGCTCATGGAAGACAGGGCGATAATCGGCGGCATTGGCATCTCCGGCGGAAGCTGGGCGCAAGACCAGGAAGCGGGCGAGGAAGCCCTACGCAATTTCGCCAAGTGACATCTGAAAACCAGAACAGGAGACATCCATGAAAGCCGTCGGATACAAGACCCCATCGCCGATCTCGGCCCCAGAATCGCTGATCGACATCGAGCTGCCGAAGCCAACACCAGAAGGCCGCGACATTCTTGTCGAAGTAAAGGCGGTCTCGGTCAACCCGGTTGACTACAAGGTCCGCAGCAGCACGCCGCCCTCTGATGGCGCCGAATGGAAAGTCATCGGCTGGGATGCCGCGGGGGTCGTCAGCGCAGTCGGGTCGGAGGTCACGAGCTTCAAGCCCGGCGATGAAGTCTGGTATGCAGGTTCAATTACCCGGCCAGGCGCGAATGCCGAATTCCATCTTGTCGATGAGCGTATCGTTGGCAAGAAGCCTTCAAGGCTGGGATGGGCCGACGCCGCTGCACTTCCCCTGACGGCGCTAACGGCATGGGAAGCTTTTTTCGACCGTCTCGACGTAAAGCAGAGCGTACCCGGTGCCGCTCGCGCCATTTTGATCATCGGCGGAGCCGGTGGAGTCGGTTCCATTGCCGTCCAGATCGCCCGTCAGTTCACCGACCTGACGGTCATCGCGACGGCTTCGCGTCCTGAGACCCAGGAATTCGTGAAGTCGCTCGGCGCACATCATGTCGTCGATCATTCAAAGCCGCTTGCAGGTGAGATCGCCGCACTTAGGATCGGCGCTCCCGCCTTCGTGTTCTCGACGACTCAGACTGCGAAGCATGTTGACGACATCGCCGAACTGATCGCGCCGCAGGGTCGCTTCTGCTTTATCGACGATCCTTCGGGCTTAGACATCATGAAATTCAAGCGCAAGGCGGTCTCGATCCACCACGAACTGATGTTTACGCGCTCCTTCTTCGGGACGCCTGATATGGAAGAGCAGGGGAAAATCCTCAACGAGGTCGCCATCGCGGTTGACGACGGGCGCGTCCGCTCGACGGCAACCCAGAGGCTCGGCGCGATCAATGCGGAGAACCTGAAGAAGGCGCACGCTCAAATCGAGAGCGGATCGACCATCGGCAAGGTCGTGCTCGAAGACTTCGCCTGATCGAAAGAGCGCGGTCCGAAAGCCGGACTGGCCGACAAGCCGCCGGTAAGATCGACTTGACCGCGTGATCGCTCCCCGTCATGGATTCGAACCGAGGCAGCAAACCTGCTTAGAAACGGGACATCTTTACTCCCGGATGGTCGGCTATCCGGAGATCGGGGTACCGGCGAAGAGTTGATTGCCTGCGGCGAGTCCCAAAGCTACCTGGTCCGACTCTGTTCCGCGGTCTTCCAGTCTAAGGTTGGTGTCACCTTGATCGCCCGACTCCGCTGGCGATCGTTCGCGGTCTGGAGGGCGCGGAGCTTTTGATGGAAGTCAGTGCGGAGATTCCAATGCCCCCCAGTGTTGGGCCGAGCGAGTTCCAGTTTGCCGAGAACACCAAGTCGAGCCTGAAGCTGAGAAGCCTTTATGCGCTGCAATTCTGACCCACTGGGCTCAGGCGCCTGAATTGATCCCCATTCCGCCGAAGTTGGGCTCATCTTGCGAGCCAGCTCGCGGTCGAGTCCCGTCACATTTAGGGCATTGATTTCCCTGCGTCCGGATTCGATGGCGTCGCCGATGGTGCGGAAGCCAAGCTGCTCCGTGCAAAGGTCCTCCGCGTGATTTCGAATTGAATGTTTGATCACATCCCGAGGAATGCGGAGATTGCCGGCGGCGGTTACACCGCGCAAAGCGACGTGGACATGGGGATGGCCGGTGTTGAAGTGAGCTACCGCTACCCATTCCAATTCGACGTTCAGCTCTCTTCCAAGCCGCGTCATCAGGTCGCGACTATGCCGCTTGAGATCCAGTCTCTCCCCAAATTCTGGAGAGACGATCATCTTGAACATCCTCGGATCACCGGCTTTCTGCCAATCCCCAAGTTCTGCCGCAATGGCAACGTTCTCCTCCTCGGCGGTGAATCCAACGCCTTCGCTATTCGCGCTCTCACGAGCGATGTACCGGCCATGGGCGGCCCACTGGCCGCGTACCTGGTTCGGGGAGTAGGTGACTCGGATCGCACAGCGCTGCTTATGCGCCTTGCGGGGGCGAGCCGCAGTGTTCGCGCCGGATGCGGACTTCCGGCTGCTCGTCATGCGGGCGATCCGCATCAGGCCTTTGAAGGCGCTGGACCAAGACTTGCTCTCGTCTCGGACGAATCTCGGCTTGCGCGGGCGGAGCTTGATTGCTGGTTCTTCAGGCATCCGAAGCTCCCATCAGTACATCGATCAAGGCCACCTTAGAATCTCCCGTCATGTTCTGCGCGACCGAAAGCATGAATCGGTCATACCGAAGCTTTGCGCGGCGCTTGGTGGCATCGAGCGCCTCAGGCGGGGGCTCGGGCGTGCAGGTAAGGAATAGGCGGACTAGGCTGTCGGTTAGCGCGAATAGGGCTTGGTTGGAGTTGTGGAGCCGGCGGACCTCTTTGGACATTCGGTCGAGACTCGCCGCGACGGCCGTCTCCAAACTCTCTTGCTGCTGCGTTCGTCCCGCGTCCTGCTCAAGCAAGGTACGCAAGTATGCCGCGACAGATTCAAAGCCCTTGGCGTGTGCCGCCTTCTTCACGCTGGCAAGCTGGGCTGGATCAAAAAGGATGCTAAAGTTTCGGCTCTTTGACATGCGGATGACCTCCGTAGCGCGCTGTAGCTTGGACAGTATAGCTATTATATTGCCAAGAAAGCAGTTAAGCAAGCAAAATCGCTACCCCATCCGCAGTCCCCTTTATGTTCCACTACCACCTTCATTGCCCCATTTCCTTCTATTGTGGCGAACGGGGCTAGAAAACCTTGGAATGCATTAGAACTGCTTAGAATCTGTTGGAACTTGTACAAGCTAGCTTGTATTTTGCTAGAACTTGTTGTACTTCTTTAGACAGACGTGATTTCGATGCCAAAGCCCGTTGAGTTGCCACAACTGACCGATCTTGCTTCCGAAGTACCAGCCCGGCGGATCGGAGTGATTCGATTTCTATGGCCGTCGATCCGTGCCTGCTTGGATGCGGGACACACGGTTAGGGCGGTTCAAGCTCGGCTGAACGCGGATGGGCTGTCGATTCCGTATTCGACGCTGTGCTGGGCCATTGCGAGTTTACGAAAGTCCGGCCCGGCGAATGAGAGATCCGCGCCGCCAAAGGTCGGGGAAACCAGAACTCCGAAATCAGAAGGAAACGATCCGCTGGCCAACCTACACCGGATTGTCAAAAGCCGCCCTGGGTTTGAATACAACGGGACGATGTCGGACGAAGAGCTGTTCGGAAAGAAATGAGGAGACGAAAGATGGCTTCAACGAAGGCGAATGGGACTGAACTGGAAGGCGAGATTCACTTCTCACTTCAGGGCAAGGGAGGAGTCGGCAAGAGCTTGGTTGCGTCGCTCCTTGCCCAATACTTCCGCCACCGGAGGAATGTTCCGGTTCGTTGCATCGACACGGACCCAGTGAATCAGACCTTCTCTCAATATCGCGAGTTGGAGGTGGAACGGCTGGAATTGCTTCGGGATGGTTCCATCGATCAGCGGGCCTTCGACGGACTGATGGAGAATCTGCTGACGCAGTCCGGGACCTTCATCGTGGATAACGGCGCATCGACGTTCATCCCTCTCTGGAACTACATGCTTGAAAACAACGCGATGGGCTTGCTCAAAGACTCGGGACGGAAACTCTACGTGCATTGTGTGATCACCGGCGGACAGGCCCTTGCGGATACCCTGAGCGGGTTTGCCCGGCTCGCCCAGACGTCGGAGGATCAGAATATCGTCTTATGGATCAACGAGTACTTCGGACGCATCGAGCGGGAGGGGCGCCAACTGCATGAGATGCCGGTATATCAGGAGAACGCAAGCCGGGTACTTGGCTCAATCGTGATACCTCGCCGGAATCAAGACACCTTTGGGCGTGACGTTGAGGATGTGATCACCCGCAAGCTGACCCTTCAGGAGGGGATCGAGTCGGCAGGCTTCCCCATCATGATGCGGCAGCGGCTCAAAGTCATCCAACGAGAATTATTTGACCAATTGGATGGGCTCTCATTCCAGTAAACGTTATGGATATCAATCGACTGATGGCGGAGGCCATTGCGAAGCACGGCGTCAAGCTGGATGCCGCCGATCCCGCCATGGTGATCGTGACGCTGAACCGGCTGATGCTTGAGGACGCTGTTCACGAAGTAGCCGATGAGATACGTAAGGCAGCGAGTGAATTCGAGGCAGCCGGTGAGAGGCTTCAGAAGGGCGTCGGCACGGCCTTGGCTCGGGAAATTGCTCGGAATGGCAAAGGCGGTTCTTCAAGTACAAAAGAGCAGTGGCTAAAGGTTGCTGTGGTCGCCCTGGGTTCCTTCGCTCTTGGACTAATTGTTGAGAGGTTGTTATGAAATTTCAAGACTGGATCTGGGTTTCTTTGGGCACGAGCGAGCCATTCACTCGCTGGGCCGCGTTGCTATTCTATGGCGCGGTGTGGGCAGCCGGGCTGGTCGTCTTCGGATTGGTTTCGGTACTTGCCATTGCCATGGCGATTCACCGATAACCTCGATAGTGAGGCGGAGCGAGTGCCCCGCCTCAGAGAAGAGCCTCAGGCGACTCTCCGGCGTATGTAGTCCGGCATGTCGTCGATTCGGATGACTTCCGACGCGGTTACAGCGCGGCTCAGCTGTACAAATTTCCGCTCCGTAAGGCCGAGCATCTCCGCGATCTGACTTTGAGCCGGACGATCCGCTTCGGCGTAGCCAGCCAAGATTGCGTCACGACGCTTTTGAAAGTGACGGACGGTGCGTGGGAGCGGGTCCACCTTGCGGAGGTAATCGAGTAGAGCTCCGTTGATGCGGTGCTCAGCGAGAGTCTTCAGCTTAAGATTTCTGGATGGATCAAAGCGATCCACGGCCTGGATTAAGCCGACGGTGCCGGCTGAAATGAGATCGTCGAGTTCGACCTGCGGGCAACGCCGATGAAGTTTCCGGGCAAGCAATTCCACTTGGGGAAGGTGATCGAGGATGATTTGGTCTCGGTTGTTCATACGCCGGATTGGCCGCTTACGCGGCCACCTCCTGCTTCGCCGAACGATCCAGACGGTTGATGCGCTGGACCCGGATCTCGGTGATGGACTTCTTGACGCCGTCCTTGGCGGTGTATTCGCGGGTGTTGAGTTCGCCCGTGATCTGGAGATGAGCGCCCTTGGTGAGAGTGCCGGCGTATTCAGCCAAGCTGCCAAAGACGACGAGGCGGTGCCAGGTGGTTTGCGACTGCCGTTCGCCGGATTCACGGTCCTTCCAGGTGCGCTGCGTGGCCAGCGATAGGGTGGTGAGAGTCGAGTCGTTGCGAGTTTTACGGGTTTCGGCGTCGTTGCCGAGATAACCAATCAGAATCACGTTGTTCATTTGCTTTCTCCTTCTGCCGCCGTCTCTTGATCGGGGCACCCAAAAGCGAGCGGGGCCGCTCCCAAGAGCGAAGCGGTGAGGCGAAGTGCATTGTTGGGGGGACCGGGCGGATTGCGGAGAGCGAGAGCGAACGAACCCGCAGGGCGCAATCCGGCTGGGGGAGCCGACAAAGCAGAACGTAGCCGAGCGCCGGGCGCGGCCAGGCGATAGCCGTCAAGCGAAGCGGTGCCCGATCATGGACGGAAGGCTAGGGGAGACTTTGAACAGTGAACACTGGTTATCAGGCCTCGACCCACCCGCGCTCGCGAACTCTTCGATCCCACCGCGCAGACTCCAGCGTCATTAGGTTCACAATTGCGGCGACGTCTTCACGAACCGCACCGATTCGCCGTTCCTCCAGGCTATGGAAGTTCGCCGAACACTCTTGGGCGGTCAGATAGCGGCGGGCGGATACTCCCACGCGAATCGACTCAGGGCGTGATTCTGAAAGTCCGGGTCCGGGTCTGCTATCGACTGTTCGGACCGTGGATACGTTGGGCCGCCTTCGTAATGGTCCGGGTTGTGTAGGCCGATTGACGGCTAGGAGCGCCCTTCTTCGACAAGTCCCTGGAATTGATTGCTTCGGCGATTGCGGCCTCGCTAACGCCGTGCGCTAGCGCATAAACCGAATACGCCAAGTCGATTCGATTGCCGTCGCCGTCGTAGCTGGGATTGGACCGGAAATCATCAATGGAGAGTAGCCGCCTGTTACTGCGAGCGCCTGCCGCGGCGCGGGTGGGATTCTCAAGCGAAGCGACTGCCTCTCGAACGTCTGCGACGAACTCCCCGGCGGCCGCATAAACATGAGCCGACCTTGCGTCAATGATCCGAACGAACGGATAGGCTCCGTCTTGCGACTGATACTTGGCTTTCCGATTCGTGAAGCCGGCGAGGCGTCCAAAGTGCCGCCAATCTGCCGCGCCCTTGTCTCCTCCGAAATTCGTGGCGAGGGTGCGGGCGGCTATTGTTGAAATCCGTTGAGGAAGAATCTGTCCATGGTTGAGCCAGGCCTGGAAGTTGCCGGGTGAAGTCTCAACGACCAAGGTGGGACCAAACCCTTCGGCGCGCATTCGTTTAACGGCGTCGGCGGTCAAGTCATCGACCATGCTGAGGTGGTGTTCGCCGCTCGGACGGATGTAGATGTTCCGGCCTTGGGAGTTCTGGTAGCGAAGCCACGGAACTGACTTGAGAAGCGTGGCGCCGTCCCAAGTTCGCGGGAGCATTTCAGGCTCTTTAGAATCCGAGCCGGGTACGTGTGGTTTGAATAGGCCGATCTCGTAAACCTCGCAGCCCATCGCGTTGATCTGTTGCTCGACGGCAACCAGGGTGCGACTTTTCATTTTTGCCCCTTGACGTCCGATGGAAGTTCGGGAATAATCATATTCATAGCTAGCTTGTACATGCTGGCTATGAAATAGTCAAGCCTGGAGTTCTGAAATGCTTGCTCAGACCGCAATCCCTCTTTCGCTCAATGACCGTGGCCAATCCGCCCGGCTCGATGCGAAACTCCGGCGCGAACTGGGGGAGACTGTCTTACGGGCTCTCGCGGATGGCCGAACGGAAGACTTGGTCCTTAACCCGGACTCCCGCCTTTGGGTGAAGCGGCAAGGCGAGGGATTTCAGTGCATCGGTGAGATGCCGCCCGCACAAGCTCAAACCGCGATGGGTACGATCGCGGCACAGAAGGGCACCGTGATCAATCATGACCGGCCCATCCTCGAAACCGAGTTGCCGATTGACGGGAGCCGCTTTGAAGGATTGATGCCGCCTGTCGTGAGCCGCCCCACGTTTGCGATTCGCCAGCGACCGCGACGTATCTTCACGCTTGAGGACTACGAGCAAGCCGGAATTCTGAGCGACGCACAGGACCCGATGAACCGACGCCGGTGGCGCAACGAGTTCCAGAACGCAGTCCGCGGCCTGTCGCACGCCGAAGTGATCCGCGCCGCCATTGCGGAGAAAAAGAACATTCTCATCGTCGGGTCCACGGGTTCCGGGAAGACGACCCTCGTCAACGCAATCCTCGAAGCTTTGATCAAACTAGCGCCGAACGATCGTGTGGTCTCCATTGAGGACACGATCGAGCTGCAATGTCCGGTCGAGAACTACGTTGACTTGAGGGCGGTTGGCAACTTCACGATGTTAGATTGCCTGCGCGCCTGTATGCGCCTAAAGCCGACCCGAATCGTGGTGGGAGAAGTTCGTGGGGCTGAGGCCCACGTAATGCTCAAGGCCTGGAACACTGGGCACCCTGGGGGCGCGGCGACAGTCCATGCCAATGACGCTCTCAGTGGTTTGGTGCGTCTCGAAAGTCTTGTTGCGGAAGCTACCTCTGCGCCGATGCAATCCCTGATTGCGGAGGCCGTGGATCTGGTGGTGTTCATTGACGAGGAAGCGGACTTGGCGGCTGGCCGCAAGGTTCGTCAATTGCTGTTGGTGAACGGGTACGAAAACGGTAAGTACTCGGTCGAATATCTCTAAACCAAATTAAGGAAGGACGAATCTCATGAGGTTTTCAAATCGTTTTGTTGGTCTGACGTGGATGCTGCCAGTCTTGCTTTTGATTGGAGCTCAAGCGCTCTTTGCGGGTGGCGCAGGTGGCGGTGGGTTGCCGTGGGAGACGCCGCTCAACCGGGTAGCGCAGTCGATGACTGGCCCAGTGGCGCTTTCCATTTCCCTCATTGCGCTGATGGTGGCCGGCGGAACGCTCGTGTTTGGCGGCGAGCTGAGTGAGTTCGCACGCCGATCCTGCGTAGCCGTACTGGCGATTGCATTCCTCGTGCTGGGCGCTGGATTTATGACGACGTTGTTTGGCGTGGGCGGGGCGGTCGTTCTGTAGGGTCCTCATGGAGATACCACGCGAGCTCGTCATCCATCAATCCGCCAACCGCCCACACCTGCTGCTGGGTGGTGATCGTGAGTTGGTCTTGTTCGCGGCTTTGCTATCGGCGATGTTGATCTTCGCGCTTGTGACTTGGTGGGGCGTGGTGGCTGGGATCTCTCTGTGGATCGCAGCCGTCGCGGTGCTTTCGCGGATGGGGCGGTCGGACCCGATGATGCGCCAAGTGTACCTGCGGCATGTTCAGTACCGGCCTTTCTATCCAGCAAAAGGATCAATCGGCCGAGAGACGGCTTCAATCCCAAGGCGCTGGAGGTAAGGATGAAACTTGCTGAAAATCGTTCCCGCATTCAAGGCCTAGCGGATCTGCTGCTGTATGACTCCATGGTGGATGACGGCGTCTTGTTGCTTCAGGATGGGGCGATGCTCGCGGCCTGGTCGTTCCGCGGGCCGGATATGGCCTCCGCGACGCACTCGGAGATGGGAGCCTTGAGTGCTCGGCTGAACTCAGTTCTGCGACTTGGAAGCGGGTGGATGATCCAATGTGACGCCATCCGCTCAATGGCCCCCGACTATCCCCCGGCAGGCGCATTCCCTGATGCGATCACCAAGCTGATTGATGACGAACGGCGACAACAGTTCACGTCGGAAGGGTCGCACTACGAGAGCGACTACTACATTGCCCTTACCTACCTGCCTCCGGAAGAAAGCGAAGAGCGGGTCAAAGGCTGGATGTTTGACGGTCGGCGGGAATGGAAGTCGAGCGCGCTGAGGGCTCTCGACTACTTCAAGGGACGTGTGAGCGCGTTTGAAGACATCTTCGCTTCGCTGTTTCAGGCGAAGCGTCTGTCAGGTGCTTCGCGCGGTGACGAACTGCTGCAATACGTGCATCGTTGTGTTTCGGCAGCGGATCACCCCATCCGCTTGCCGCAGATTCCGAGCTATCTGAACGACGTCCTAGCCTCGCGCGATTTTGTAGGCGGGATGAATCCGCGGATCGGTCGCAAACACGTTCGCGTGATCGCGATTGATGGGTTTCCTCGGCTGAGTTCTCCCGGCATCTTGGGAGCGCTCGATACCCTCGGAATCGAATATCGTTGGCATACCCGAGCCATTCTGCTTGAACCAGAGGAAGCCCGCGGTTTGCTCGATAAGACCCGGAGGAAGTGGCGGGCAAAGATTCGCGGATGGAAAGACCAACTGCTCCGAACGGAGAATGGCCCAGTGAATCTCTTCGCGCAGGAGATGGCCGTGGACGCCGAAGAGGCTATGGGCGTGGCAAGCAGCGGCGATGTTCAATTCTGCGTTTACAACACGGTAGTCCTCTGTTTCCACGAGCGAGAAGACTCGGTCGAAGAAGCGGCGGCACTGGTCGTAAAGACGGTTCAGAACCTGGGTTTCTCCTGCCGAGTGGAGAGCGTCAATGCAGTTGAGGCTTGGCGCGGAAGCTTGCCGGGTGACGGATACCGGAATGTTCGGCGGGTCATCCTCCACACTCTCAATCTCGCGGACATGATGCCGATCACGGCGGTCTGGGCGGGTGAGAAGAAGAACCCGTCGCCGCTGATGCCGGTCGATGCTCCCTCGTTGCTCTACGCCGCAACCAGCGGAGCGACTCCATTTCGCTTCAATTTGCATGTCGGAGACTTGGGCCACACTCTCATGATCGGGCCGCCAGGAGCAGGCAAGTCCACCTTCCTCGGCCTAACCACGGCACAATGGTTTCGCTATCCGCGCGCCCAGGTGTTCGCTTTCGACAAAGGCTATTCGCTCTTGGTGCTGACCAAAGCCGCCGGGGGAGAGTTTTACGACATCGGCGGGGAAAAAACGCACTGGGCTTTCTGCCCCCTGAAGGAAATTGACACGGCTTCCGACGTGGCCTGGGCCGTCGATTGGCTCGAAAGTCTTTGCACTCTTCAGGACTTCAAGATCGGTCCACGCGAGCGCAAGGCGTTAACGGAGGCGGTGCTACTCCTTCAGAATTCCCCGACGCGAACGCTGACGGAGCTTTGCGCAAACGTGCAAGATACCGATATCCGCGAGGCGCTCCATTACTACACGCTGGGCGGAGCAATGGGCCACCTGCTTGATGCCGAGGAAGACATGCTCGGCGAGGGTCGCTTCCTCACTTTCGAGACCGAGCATCTGATGAACCTCGGAGAAAAGGCCGTAGTCGCAGTGCTGCTCTATTTGTTCAGGCGCATCGAAAAGCGGCTGGACGGCTCGCCAACTCTAGTGCCACTAGATGAGGCCTGGGTCTACTTGAGGCATCCGTTGTTCCGGGAGCGGGTCCGCGAATGGCTAAAGACGCTTCGCAAATTCAACGGCGTCGTTCTGCTCTCGACGCAGAATCTTTCGGACATCTTCAACTCGCCAATCCGCGATGTGGTGCTGGAGTCCTGCCCGACAAAGGTGCTGCTGCCCAACGCTGAGGCTGCGAACCCAGCATCGCGCGAGTTCTACGAGTCCATCGGGATGAATGACCGTGAAGTGGACATTATTCAGAAGTCGATTCCCAAACGGCACTACTACGTCGTCTCGCCCGCCGGCCGGCGTTTAATCTCGTTGGGGTTGGGCGGTGTTGGACTCTCGTTCGTTGGCATCAGCAGCCGGGAGGAGCGCCAACTTGCGGAGCAGTCAATGGAGCAATTCGGCGACGACTGGGCAGCGGAGTGGCTCCGGATGCGCGGCCTAGTGGATTGGGCTGAATACCTGGATCAACAGAATGAACCGAAAAGGAGGGTACTTGCATGAGTTCGAAAGTTTCACGTCGTGCAGCGATGCTGACGGCGGCGGCGTTTTTCATGCCTGGAGCGCGACAGGCGCGAGCCGGGGTATTGTTGACCGGCATTGCAACTGAATGGACCCAACTGGCGAACAATCTGCAACTGATCACCACCTACATTCGCCAAGGGGAGGAACTGCGGCAAAAGATTCTCATGGTGATCGACATGGCCAAGAACACCGCCGAACTTCCTTTCCAAGTCTTCGGTCCAATCATGGCGGAGATTGGGCAGTTGGCTGGAATCGTTCAGAGCGGCCGGTCGCTGGCTTACTCCATGGCGAACCTCGACGCGGAGTTTCGCAACCGATTCCGCGGATGGGGCTACAACGCTCGGGCCTGGTTCACCGACTACAAGAATTGGTCACAAACCAGCCTGGACACGACACTTGGAACGCTTCGTGCGGCAGGGCTTCAGGGCCAGCAGATGCAGAGTGAGGAAGCCGTGCTTCAAAAATTGCGCGGCATGGCCAATTCGTCAGATGGGCGGATGAAGGCGATTCAAGTAGCGAATCAAATCGCCGAACAGCAAGTGCAACAGCTCATGAAGCTGCGCCAGCTAATCCTGGCTGATTTGCAGAGTAAGCAGGCATTTCAAGCCGCGCAAATCCAGCGCGAGGCATCCAGCGAAGCTGCGACGGAGCGATTCTTTCGCTTCAACCGGCGAACGGGGGATGGACGCGGCTTTCAAGCTGTCCAATGATGGAGGAATGCAGATACGGACTCTTGCAATCGTTCTAATTCTGGTTGGCTGCGCGAAGGAACCTTCGAGCGCCATCGTGGCAAAAGTAGAGGCGGCTGGGGCAGGCGATTTACGGAGCGCTTCGCCGCAAGCCGTAGAGACATGGTTTCGGCAACACAAGGATCTTGCGGTCGAAGTAAAGCAGCTCTGCCAGCCGGTGAGAGAGAAAGCACCGGCAACCTGGGCGGATTCGACTGAAGGCAAGGTCTGCGGTGCGGCAAGCGTCGCAAGCGCGTTCCGATTCCAGGAACGTAAAGGCGATGGACGAGGGTTTGAAGCAGGGAAGTAGCGCAATGACCTGAAGCGGTTGTCGCGCTGCGAAAGGAGCAGCGATGACAATGCGCCATCATCTTCGGGGAACGGTTCTGCTGTGTCTCGCCGTTTGCCTCATGAGCGATATCGCTCTCGCGCAAACTTCGCCGAGCGCCATGCTCGATCAGTACCGGGCGGTGCGGATTTCTTGGCTGGCCACTGCTGCTGGATACGCCAATCGCCTCTTCGGAATTTTGGCGTTGATCGAGTTCGCGTGGACCGCCGCCATCCTCGTCCTCGAAAAGACTGACCTTCAAGGATGGACGGCGGCGCTGATTCGCAAGATGATGTTCATCGGTGCGTTCTTTGCGCTGCTCAGCTTTGGCGCGGACTGGATTCCGCGGATCATCAATAGTTTTCAGATCATTGGGCAGAATGCCTCCGGCTTGCCGTCGTTGGCTCCAACTGACGTTTTGGTACGCGGGCTAAACATCACCGGCAACCTTCTGAGCGGCGCGGCCGACTCCGGATGGATGGGAAATTTCGGGACGGCATTGGCCTTGGTGTTTGCCGCGCTGCTGGCCTTTCTCGCGTTCCTCGGATTGTCAGTTCAACTCGTCGTCACCCTCGTTGAAAGCTACCTGGTTGTCGGTGCGGGGTTCATTTTCCTTGGATTTGGCGGATCGCGGTGGACCGCGCCATACGTAGAGCGCTACATCTCTTTGGCGGTTTCAACCGGCGTGAAGATCATGGTGCTCTATCTGTTGATGGGCGCGGGATTGACGCTGACTGATGGATGGGTGGCTGCTGCCGCGGCTGTGCCATCTGGTCCTGAACCTGCGGTGGACGCGCTGGACATCGCTGCTTCGTCCGTCTTGTTGCTGATGATCTGCTGGAATGCCCCCAAGTTTACGGCGGGAATTCTGGGTGGCGCTCCTGCCTTTACAGGCGGCGACGCGGTTGGCACTGCGGGAGCACTTGCGCAGGGTGCTTTGCTTGCAGGTACCGCTGTCGCAGGTGGCGTCGCGTTAGGGGCGAAGATGCTTGCCGCCAAAGGCGGAATGTCTGCGGGTCAGGCTGCTGGCATGGGCGCCGGTGGTGCGGCGGCTGGGGGAGGCAGTGGAGGCGGCGCTAGCGGAGCTGGCGGTGCCGGCTCCGGCGGGTCGACTCCCAAACCGTCCGGAGGTGGGAGCGGTGGAACTCCCTCCGGTGGGAATGGCGGGGGCCAGGTAGCCCCGCCATCGAAGGCAGGATCAAACGGCGGTGGCACGGGAGAGCAACCGAAGAGTTCTCAAGCGAGCGCGGAACGCGGCAACTCCGCCCCGCCACCGCCGGAGAAAGCTCCAGATCCGCCACCTTCGCCATCGAATTCGCCGAGCCGGTCGGCCCAAGTTGCCGAACGCGGCAAGAGAGTCGCGAGAGGCTTTGCCACCAGCACTGCTTTTGTCCGGGCAACGCAGGGAGCCGTCCCATCTGACCACGCACCCCATGTCGCCCCGCCACCGTTGAACACCTCAGGAGATTCGGAATAGCCATGCAACATGCCCTTGAAACGCACACACCGCCGAAGGCCAGCCCCTACCTCGACGCCCGCAAAGAATGGGACGAACGGTACGGCAGCTTGATCTCCCGCGCCAACAACTGGCGTCGAGCGGCATTTGTCGCGCTGATGATTGCCTTGCTCGAAACCGGAGGCCTGATCGCTCTGGCATTGAAGACCAAGGTTGTCCCTTACGTGGTGGCGATCGACAACCTAGGCCGGATGGTGGCTTCCGGCCCGGCAGACCAAACGACGGCGGCCGACGACAAGCTGAAGCGGGCGGCGCTCTTTCACTGGGTGAGCGACCTCAGAATGGTGACCATCGACGGCGTTGCCCAGCGCAAGGCGATTGATCGTGTCTACACGATGATCGCCAGTGGCAGTCCCGCACAGGTTGAGGTTGGCGATTTCTATCGCCTCGCCCCTCCACATGAGCGGGCACAGACCCGCGCGGTCGATGTCGAGGTGAAGGCTGCCTTTGCCACCAGTGAAAAGACCTACCAAGTGGAATGGTCTGAAACGGTTCGCGGCCTGTCGGGCCAAGTGGAAGGGGAAGAGCGTTGGAAGGGTTCTTTCACCATCGCCGTGAACCCGCCTGCTGACGAGCGCCTTATCCGGCTCAATCCCCTGGGCATCTATGTGACCAACGTGAGTTGGTCGCGCGTGTTGTAGCGAAGGTACTGACCAAACGGAGGACTCATGAAAACCATTCTGATCAACGCGGCGGTCTTCGCCGGGATGTTGCTGGGACAGCCGAAGCCGGTAGAGGTCAAACGCATGCCCCCTTCCGCAAAGCAGGCTCCTGCCGAGAGCGTTCCTTCCCCTGAGAAGTATCCTTTCGACAAACTCATCCAGACACTGGACGGCAACGCGCCACCGACTCCAGTGCCCGTCAAACCGTTCGCCGCCGTAGGAGGCCCACTTCCGGCCGCCGAACTCCCAAAGGATTTCAATCCGTCGAAAGATGTGGCCCTGCCGAAGACGGCGCAGGATGCGCTTGCGGTTGGTCAAGCGTGGATGAGCGAAAAGCATACCCCCGCTCCGGGCAAGGATGGTCGAGTCCTGTATACCTACGGAGCCGGATTGCCAACAGTGGTCTGCGCCCCGCTGCGGGTTTGCGTCGTCGAACTGGAGCCCGGCGAGAAGTTGGTGGGAGAACCTCACATCGGCGATGCGGTCCGTTGGATCATCGCGCCCGCCGGGGCTGGCCAGGCCGATGCGGTAACGCCGATGATCGTTTTGAAGCCGAAGCAGGCAGGGCTAGACACTAATCTCCTCCTGACAACGGATCGGCGTGCTTACTATCTGCGCCTGATATCGAAGCCCGAAGAGTATCTGGCGCGCGTTGCGTTTGCATATCCCGAGGACGAGGTGCGGAAGTGGCAGGTACATTTGGCGAGGGAGGAACAGCGACGAAAAGCAGAGCGTGAGGCCGTCCAGGTCTCGCCAGTCGATTCACTTGAGAACCTGTACTTCGATTACAGGATCGAGAGCGTCGATCCGCATATCCGGCCGGTTCGCGTGGTGGATGACGGCACTAAGACTTTCATCCAAATGACGCCTGAGGCCGCCCATCGAGAAGCCCCCGTTCTGGTCGTGATCGGCCCGGATGGTCCGGAAATGGTCAATTATCGCGTGAAGGGCGACATTTACATTGTGGATCGACTCTTCGAACGCGGCGCGTTGATCCTCGGTGTCGGCAAGAAGGCACAGCGTGCGGAGATCATTCGTGGCACCTATCGCGGAAAGTTGAAGTTGAAGGGCGACCCCTACGCGACGGACGCGGCGAAGCAGGGAGGTGCGCGATGAATCCAGTGAAGGATATCGATTCCCCTTCCGGCCTCGACCTGAATCCGGAGCCGCCTTCTCCGGTCCGACTGAGCAAGCGAGCCGGAATCGTCGCTCTCGTCATCGTTTTCGTCGTGGTTGCCCTCATCGGGTATGGAATCTACACGCGCGGTCAAAAGCAATTCCAGGTCGGATTTCAGCCGGACGAGACGAGAGGAATCACTGCCGCCACCGATGCGGGCAAGATCGTCGCCGCGCGAGTGCCCAATCGCCCAACTTTGGCTTTGCCTTCTTCCGCAAACGAGGGGCTGGTGATCGAGCCGGAACAACTGGCCGCTTCCAAGGGCCAGCCGCCGACGCAAGTCTACTATGCGCCCGGCGCGAATTCAGTGCCCTCGAACATCCCACAGTATCGGGAGCCCACGCTGGAGGAGAAACGGCTGATTGCGGCGTACGAACGCGAGCAGGAGGCGATCAATTCCTCCACTGTTGGGCGAGACGGATTCAGTGGCGCTGGTCAAAGCGGGCCGCTGCGCACCGGCCTTCCCACTCCGGCCGGCGATGTTGCTCAGATGACCAATCTCCTGCAGGCGATGCAGGGCCCTGCAGGCCAGGCAAGGACTGCATCCGGTTTGCCAAAGATATCCATCGGGACAGGCGAAGACTCTGGGGACAGCTACGATTCCCAGAACATGCAGGATCGGAAGGCAGCGTTTCTAGCCGCGGCGCGCAAGGCCGAGAAAGGCAACTACCTGGAATCGACTCGAACTGCTCCGATCAGCCGGTTTGAATTGAAGGCAGGATGGGACATCCCCGCCATCCTCGAACAAGCCTTGAACTCAGATCTGCCAGGGGAAATCAAAGCGCTCGTTCGAGAAAACGTCTTCGACACGGCGACTGGTCGCCACCTGCTAATTCCCCAAGGATCGCGCTTGGTCGGCTCCTATGATTCGCGCGTTTCCTATGGCCAAAACGGGTTGCAAGTCGCCTGGAGCCGCATCATCTTCCCAGATGCCTCCTCGATCAACCTGGAAGGCATGTCCGGGCAAGATGCAAAGGGCTACTCGGGACTTCGCTACGACGTGGACAACCACTACAAACGGCTCCTGGGATTCGGCCTGATGACCAGTCTCTTCAGCGCCTCCTTCCAGCTTTCTCAAAGTCGGCGGGGAGGACTCCTGGGCTACCCATCAGCCACCGAGGTCACCGGCAGCGCAGTCGGGCGCGAGCTGTCCCAACTTGGGGCAGATGTAACACGGCGAAATCTGGACATTCAACCGACCATCAAGGTGCCTATTGGGTATCGCTTCAATGTCAGGGTGAGCCGGGACATCGTCTTCGACGGGCCATACCGGCCGATGCGGAACTAGGCAATTTGTCGGCCGGGGCCGGTGGGTGCGGGAGATGGTACCGTAATGCCTGTACAATCTTTAAAGAAACCCACAAACGGAAATGCCCGACCAAACGAAGCCAGTCGTTCGCCTAGAGCGGCCCACGGAAAGCACGAAAGCCAAGAAGGCGGCACCTCCCGCACAAGACCAGATCATCAAACTCGCGATTCGCTTGAATGAGGGTGTAAACGAGGCACTGCGGACATTGATCCGCTATCGCGGGGATTTGTCGGTCATGGCGATTGAGGCGCTTGAGTCAGTCGATCTGGTAACCGTGACGCTGGTCAGCGTGGACGAGAAGATGGTCCGCGACACGACGATCTCTCTACCGCGACCCCTCCACAAAAAGCTGAAGAAGATCGCTGGTGATCGCGATTCGTCAATGAACATTCTTGTAAACACAGGGCTCGCGTACTGGCTCTCAAAAAAGGGCGCGATCACACTTCGCTAGCGTCAGGTGCGCGCAGGAGCGGGTTTCGCTCCTTAAGCCCAGGCGCCTAGGTAAAGGCGAAAGTAGGGCATCGGTGCATGGCTCTCGATTTCGCAGCTTAGCTTGCGAGCTTGAATAACCGGTCTTCGATTCGGCGAGACGAATTTCAAGTCGTCTTTCGCTAGGAACTTGCTGAAAAACTCTTCTGGCGTGCTTTCGGTAGAACTAGGGTGTGTTTAGGGCCACGCCAAACCGTCGCCGGGGCGTCCAAGATTCGTTGTAGGGCACGTGGCGAACAGGCGACTTCAGGATCGCAGATCTGCGCGCTGGAAAGGTGCCTTTTTCAGCAAGTTCCTAGGGGGACATTCAAGCGAATTTGGTGGCGCGATTACAGAGACTCAACGACTCAACTTTCACAATGCTGACAATTCGTGAGCTGAGCAACATACTCTACGCTACGCTATATTGCGCGATCTATCCGTGGCGAGGTCCTCGCGGCTCCATAACGGTGAGTTTTGCAACCTCTCAATTATGCTATAAAAAGCCTTCGGTTTACATCAAAGGAGCCGCGCACCTATGTCAGCTTCCGCCACCAAGTTTTCACAATCCTTTTTCCATGGAACGCGGGTCGATCTCGAACCCGGCGACCTGATTGTCGTTGGCTACCAGTCCAACTTTACCGAGGCTAAACCGCTATCCTGGGTATATTTCGCCGGTACCCTGGATGCTGCGATCTGGGGCGCTGAACTGGCCGCCGGAAGTGGGCAAGGACGAATTTATGTCGTGGAGCCAACTGGGCCAATCGAGGATGATCCCAATCTGACGAATAAGAAGTTTCCCGGTAATCCGACGCTGTCCTATCGCTCCCGCGATCCACTGCGCATCATTGCCGAAGTTATGAAGTGGCAAGGACACCCACCTGAACAACTACAAACGATGAAGGACGTTGTCGCTCGTTCGAAAAAGGAGGGTACCGAGATCATCGATTGACATTGATTGTAGAGCGCCGCGTACCGGCGGGCCAGATGACTACCAGATCGCTGCCGAGCACGCCGTCAGTGCGGATCTCTTCGCTCGGCCAGGCCGGGCAGTTCACCCAAAGCATTTCCCTGCTTTCTCTTGAGGGGGAGGGTTCCCTTTGGGTCCATCACCGAAGCGCGGAAATCACTTCGGGCCCGTTGGCTCTAACCTATCCGCGAGCGCTTGTATGAGCTAGACTTCAGTCAAATGGGACTCTTGACCTTCAGCATCAACGTCACCCTGGACGGCTGTGTTGACCACCAGGAGGGAATCGCCGACGACGAGACACACGCCTTCTTCACCCGGCTCATGGACGAGGCTGGGGCGATGATGTGGGGCCGCGTCACCTACGAGATGATGGAGAGTTACTGGCCGGCCGTCGCCCGCGGCGACGTAGAGGTACCACCGGCGATGCGCGAGTGGGCGGTCAAGCTGGAGGCCAAGCCGAAGTACGTGGTGTCGTCGACGCGAATGGACTTCCCGTGGCAAAACAGCCACCACATCGCCAGCGACGTCCGCAAGGGCGTGCAGGATCTCAAGGATGCGACCCCGGCCGGCGTACTCCTCGGCAGCGGCAAGCTCGCGGCCGAGCTGGACCGGCTGGATCTTATCGACGAGTACAAGTTCCTCGTCCACCCCAGGATCGCCGGCCACGGCCCGACCCTGTACCAGAGCGGGCTGCCCAGCACGCGACGGCTCGAGCTGGTCTCGGCGAAGCCGCTCGGCAGCGGCGCGGTAGCCATGCACTACCTCCGCGCGCCCTGACTCAGCGCAGACCCATAGCGCCCAACTCGTCGTCGGGAGCCTTATCGTCGAGCGCGATCGAGAGCTCGTCAATGAGGCCGGCGCAGACTGCTGACAGCGCAGTGTAGCGAAAACCAGTACTCGCCGATGACGTCCCGGCGATGTGGGCACAAGGGGTCCTCTTCTCCCATCAAGGACTAGCCGGCTGTCACTGATTCGAGCCGGGTGAAACCGGGCGAATGGGTGGTCTCGAAGTACATTCGCGCCTCAGACTCCTGTGTAGTCGCGCAAGGAACCGCGAACTAGACTTCGGCGGGTGAGCATACTGCTTCAGCGACGCGACAGGGCATTCCCTCGTAAGGGGGCGAGGCCCGGCCCGGTCTTCGCTACGCTATGCCGTCAGGGTGGATCTATCGGCCAAAGGCGACGGCAATCGCGGAACTCAATCTTTACGAAGAGCAAGAAGGGGATCAATTCCCGATGCACGCCAAGCCGGGATCAAGGTGGCCACCACCGCAACAGCCAGGAGGAGAGCGAGAGCCAAGCAGAAAGTCGCAGGGTCCGTGGGAGTCACACCAAACAGCAAACTCGAAAAAAGTTGCGTAGCGCCGGCCGCCAGAACGACACCAGTCAGCAATCCGATTGTCGCGAGACCCAAGCCGCGCCGCAATATCAGACGAACCACTCCCAGTCGATCAGCGCCCAAGGCCATTCGAATTCCAATCTCATGAGTCCGCCGTGTGGCCGCGTGGCTCATGACACCGAAGATCCCGACGGCGGACAAGGTGATGGCAAGCACCGCAAAAAGTGAAAGCAACCACGTCTGAAAGCGTCGCTCGCTGATCTGAGAATCGAGCAACGCCTCCATTGGCGCGATACTGTTGATTACAGTTCGGGGCTCGACCTCACGAACGGCCTGGCGAACGCCGGCAACTAGAGTTTCGGGTCTAGCGGAGCTCTTGATCACCCAGTCGTTGGTCGGCTCTGACTGCCGATGCCAAAGGAATACGTGCGGTGTCGGCTCGCGCTCAACACCCTGCCGTCGAGCGTCTCGAACGACGCCGATCACTGTGATCCATTCGTCGTTAGCACCTCGACGGTCTTGTCCTTTGAATCTTCTTCCTATCGGGTCGAGTCCCGCCCAGTATCGCTGCGCCATGCTTTGATCGATCACCGCAACAAGGTCGGAGCCTTCGCGGTCGCGGTCCGAAAACGATCGTCCAGCCAACAGGGGAATCCCCATCGCCTGGAAGTAGTCTCCACTTATGGTGGTCCATGTAAGCGGTCGGCTTCTGTGGGCCTCATCAGGCTGACCTTCTACAGACCGGAGGCTGTTGGTCGGCGGCGCGCCAAGTTCGAACAGGTTGCGTATTCCCCCGACGGATTCGACACCGGGAAAGGCTTGCAATCGTTCCTTGATCCGGTCATTGGAAGCCAGCCCTTGAGAGTTAGAGACGGCAGAAGGAAACTGGAGCCGCATAGTGAGGATTCGCTGTGGTTCGTAGCCCAAATTGATGGACTCGGCCTGCCACAGGCTTCGTAACAAAAGACCGGCTGAGGTAGTTAGGACGATCGCTATGGCAAACTCGGCAATCACGAGGAATACGCTTGCCTTTGAGTCTCCGGCGCTCATGTTCCGCCCCGCGCCGATCCGAAGGCCGCTTTGCGGATCGTTCTTCGCTGCGTAAAGGGCTGGCGCGACTCCAAACAGAATCGCGGTCAGCATGGCCGCGATCAGAGAGAAAAGTAAAACGGGCGCATCAAGCCTGGCCTCCTCAAGCCTCGGCAGCCCGGGCGGGCCCCAAGTGACAAGCAGGCGTATCATCCAACTAGCCAATACCAGCGAGAGGGCGCTCGCCAGCGCTACCAAGACCCAGCACTCGGTTAAGATCTGCTGAGCGATTCGTCCTCTGGATGCCCCCAGGGCGAGCCGGACGGCCATGTCTTTGGTCCGCGACGCTCCCCGGGCGAGCAGAAGACTTGCTACATTTGCACAGGCAATCAGCAACACGAGTGCTACGGCACCGAAGAGTAGCCAAAGCGAGAGCTTTGCGCGGTCACCAACCTCTATGCTGATCGGGAGGGCTCTGATCGCCAAACCCATATTCCAGTTCCGGTCCTGCTCGGTGAGGCGCCGATTCAGGTCTAGCAACTCACTTTGGACCGTTGCTTGTGGGACGTGAGGGCGAAGCCTCGCAACCAAATTCCATCTCATGAAGAAACCGCGCGAATGAATATTGTCAGGAGCGGGTCGCTCCAACCAAGATGCGTGGGTCGAGATCGGTAGCCACAGTTGCGTGTCGGCCGCAGGGAACTGAAACTCGCGCGGCATTACGCCAATGATCGTGACGGGCTTGTCATCAACGTCAATCGATTGCCCCAGCACGTCCGCCCTTCCACCGAACCGTCTTAACCAGAAGGCGTGACTGATGACCGCGATGCGTTCCGCGCGGCGGACCTCTCCATCGTCGAAGGTCCGCCCAAGCAATGGGGATACCCCGAGGACGGGGAACAACCGGGTGGAAACGAAACCCGCTTGGACTTGCTCCGGATTCGAGCGCCCTCCGACGATGACGCGCGACCATCCCGTGTTTCGGTAATAAACCGCCACTTGCTCCAGGCTGCCGCTTTGGTCAAGCAAAGTGTCGTGAAGACTCAGAGGCACACCGGACCTATTGTCGGCAGGCTCGTTCCCGACGATATGAACGAGCCGTTGAGGGTCCTTGTATGGTAGCGGTCGGAATAGAACAGCGTACACAACACTGAAGATGGCGGTCGTTGCGCCGATTCCCAGTACAAGGGTGAGGAGCGCCGTAGCTGTGAATCCGGGAGCGGCTCGCATCGACCGAAGCGCGTATCGAAGGTCATCGTAAAGAGCCGCTATTCCTAGCATCATGTCAAGCATAGACGTTTAATCGACGCAAATCGTTGATGCTGCCGTACTTCTGCATTATGGAGCCGCCACACTTCGCGGGAAATCGCGCAGGGAACCGCGAACTAGACTGCGGCGGCCGTATGGGTTTGGGCGATGCGGCGCGGTCACGCTCGGAACGAAGCCTGCGACGTTCCAGTCTCCGCTACGCTGCGCCGTTTCTCGCGATTTGTGCGAGTCCCCCAAAAAAAGATGTGCCTTACGTGAAAGCTTTCCACGTTTGCTTCGTCTTCCATTTATGCGAACAGCAATCGGACCGAATCTTCGTAGGGCGGCGGTGCCCGGACTTCTCAACCTCGTCATCGTGCTGACCGCGAATGCGGGAATGATACGGCACGATGTCAGTATCGAGCGCTATCGCGAAATTGGGAGGCGCCCCGAGTTTAAATCCGTCGGGAGGTATTCTCCATCAGTGGATTCTAGTGACTTTGCAGCGGGTGTGTTGATCTCGAAGCAGTGGGTATTGACTGCGGCTCATTTCCCTGACGGGATCTCCGTCTGGCATTTTGGATCGTCTTTCTACCGAACCAAGCGTATTATCAGACATCCCAAGCTCACGCCTGGGGCAACGGAGGCCCAATGGAATGGCTGGGATCTCGCGCTCGTCGAACTCGACCGGCCTGTGGAAGATGTGCAGCCCGCCAATCGATACCGAGGCCGTCAAGAAGTGGGATCCGTTGTGACGAAAATTGGCTATGGAGATATTGGAGACGGATTGAACGGGTTAAAGTTGCCCGCTACACAAGAACGGCTTGGGGGACAAAACGTCATTGACGCAGCTGGGGGAACTGTAGAGTCGCGGAAATTTGGGGTCGATGTCCTCGTGTTCGATTTCGACAGTCCGCTCTCTCAAGAATCGAACCGCTTTGGCTCTCCAGACCCCTTAGAGTGCGAAATAGGAGGATCGAAGGGCGATAGCGGCGGGGGCGTCTTTATGCAGAACAATGGCGAGTGGCAACTGGTAGGCATCGTGTCCGGGGCACTCAATCGGCAAATCAGATATGGCTCGATGGCAGCGCTCGCGCGGGTCTCGTCAGCTAATTCTTGGATTGACTCAGTGATCGGGAAAGATGCTGAATGACGTTGCTTCTTCGAGTCCAGCAGCAGTCCTGGAGGGGAACGGCGACGGTGATGCAGTCTGAAGACAAAGCACCTACCTACCGCATTGCGGGTTGGTCTAACTCATCGGCCGCTCCTTCCTTGTCGCGATAGCGACCGTAAACTGGAACCCGGAGGGCGGTCGAGCTGTTGGCGCTCGGCGAGCCGGAGTTCCCTGGTACGGGCGCGGGCAGTCCCGGTCTATTGCCACCTGCGTCGTTTTCCGGGAGTTTGAATCCGGCAACACCGTAAGCGGAACGCCACAACCACACAGAGCAAGCGTGCTTGCGGGTTGCGTTTCGGTTAAAAAGGGCGCCAACGAATCAGATTGAAGTAGCGGGTGGCCCGGCACACACCCGGAGCGGAGCGTGGGTCATGCCGTCGGCACGACGCGCCCGACTCGACCAAGATGGGTATCGCGGAAGGTGCTCGCGAATTTGAGTCCGAGACCGAGCACGCGATCCATACCAATGTGCGCCATCCAGATGAGGCAGATCGGCCACGCACCGGGTACGACATTCCAGTAGGCGAGGACTCCCAGCATCGCTGGACCAAGGTAGGTGTGGGTCGCATTGTACGCAATCGCGCCGACACGAGGTCCGAACACGTATCCGACGAGCGCTGCGTCCGGTATCAGCAAGAGCAGCGCAAAGCGCAACCATGAGGCATGGAGTGCGTCGTAGCCGAGGACTGCACCCACCAGCACCGCCAATCCTTCCACGCGAAGTAGGACCCGAGGCGTTCCCGTTACTGGTGTCTCCATCGAAGTGTCCTCCCTGAATGGCGTTGCGATTCCCAGGATACCCTGCTACCTTGCGGCCTCGACGATGAGCGCAGCCACCTGGTCGGGATGGGAGACCATGACGACGCGAGACGCCCCTTGACCTCACCACCTTGCGTGCGCCCGCACGGTATCGCGACCGGCGGGATGTTCTTGTCGGTGGTGCCAAAGATCGACCAGGACGGAACGTCCTTCCCCGCCGGCGCACCAGAAGCTTGGGTGAGCGCAGCCTTCTCGATCGGGCGCTGCGTCGCGGCGATCAACGCCGCGTCGGCCTTCGGCGCGTCGGCCGCGAACTGCTGACGGAACCTGGCCCACTGGATATAGAGGTCCTTGCCGCCGTCGCGGAGCAGTACCGGCTGGTCGAGGGCATCGCCCAGCGTGCTACCGGGGGACTTGCCGACTAGCGCCTGCGCGGTCTCGCCAGCGTCTGGGACAAACGCTGCCACGTAGACCCGCGCTTTGACGTTCCTGCGCCCGGTGGCCGCATTGGTGATGACAGCGTCGCCGTAGGAGTGGCCGACGAGCACCACACGACCGGGTATTCTGTCCACGAGCTGACCAAGGTAGTCGGCATCGCCTCGTAACGTGGGCAGCGGGTTGGAGACGTTGACGACGACTATCCCATGTGCCGGCAGGCGCGGCACCAGTCCACTCCAGCTTGCGCTGTCGGCGAAGGCGCCGAGTGCGAGGATAACGGTAGTGGCTTGGGCCGGTGGCCGAACCGCCGTCCTGAGCGATGGCGGTGGCCACTTCTGTATCGCCGATGAGGGTCACGAGAAGCTCCAACGTCAACAGAAGAAACTCCTTGAGCGATAAAGTTAGGTGCCGATGCCATTGACGAACGCCAGCAGGTCGGCGTTGAGCTTGTCCTTGTGCGTGTCGGCCAGGCCGTGCGGCGCGCCGGGATAGACGATCAGCTTCGAGCCCTTGATCAGCTTAGCCGACGCGCGTCCGGAAGCATCGATCGGCACGATCTGGTCGGCGTCGCCATGAACCACCAGAGTAGGCACGTCGAACTTCTTCAGGTCCTCGGTGAAGTCGGTCTCTGAGAAGGCCTTGATGCAGTCGTAGGTGGCCTTGTGGCCGGCCTGCATTCCGGCAGCCCAGAACCAGTCGATCAGGCCTTGCGAGACCTTCGCGCCCGGCCGGTTGAAGCCGAAGAAAGGGCCCGAGGCGATGTCCTTGTAGAGCTGGGCGCGGTTGGCAAGCTCGCCCGCGCGAATCCCATCGAATACATCGATTGGCAGGCCGCCCGGGTTGGCCGCGGTCTTGAGCATCTGCGGCGGTACGGCCGAAATCAGCGCCGTACCGGCCACACGCTTGGTGCCGTGGCGGCCAATGTAGCGTGCCACTTCGCCACCACCGGTCGAAAAGCCCACGAGCACAGCCTTGCGTAGGTCGAGCGTTTCCATCACCGTGGCCAGGTCGTCGGCGTAGGTGTCCATCTCGTGCCCGCTCCAGGGCTGGCTGCTGCGGCCGTGGCCGCGACGGTCGTGGGCCACGCAGCGGTAGCCGCGCGAGGCGAGGAACAGCATCTGCGCTTCCCAACTGTCCGAGTTCAGCGGCCAACCGTGGCTGAACATGATGGGCCGACCGGTGCCCCAGTCCTTGAAGTAGAGGGCGGTGCCGTCCTTGGTGGTTATGGTGTTGCTCATATGCCTGCTCCTTTGGGGGCTGTCGACAACTGGAGCCGTCGACCGGGTTCTACGCTGTCCGCGCCACGCTCCGGTCCATACCGTCGTGGATCGGCGCGGGTGCAGTTCGCGACGTGGCGCTGGGTCTCTTCGTCCAGCTTAATACGCCCAATTGTAGCTGGTGTGCATTCGGAAGGGAATCTGCCGCTGGACCAGCTTGGTCACATCCCGCTCCACCAGTTGCCGCATCTTGTCCGGCTCGATGATGACGGCCGGACGGTCGAAGTTTTCGCGATCGTGCATGCCCTGGCACAACATTTCGCCGGACTGGCAAAACCGTGCGGCTAGATGGTGCAAAATGGCAGTGTCCGGGTGGGCCAAATTAGATGCGCGAACACACACTATGACACTTCCGGGAAGTTCGGCCAAAAGCGGGAAGACAAGCCAAACAGCAACAGAGGACGTTTCGAACGAAAAGCTCTGGATTGTGTTTCGCCGTGCCTATCAATCCGTGGTTGAGCTGCTGGAGATTGGAGTAACTGCGAGAGGAGTTGCGCTGAGCGACTTTATCGTCCTTGAGGTCCTCCTTAACAAAGGCGAGTTGACCGCATCGGAAATTGCACAAATGACTCGTCTGGCCGCCGCCTCAGTCGAGCTCACAGTTGCGCGTCTGAAGGAACAACATCTGATCCATCAGCAAGCCCAGCATACGTTCAAGTTAAGCGATCAAGGACGCGGAATGATTGATTGGATTTATGAAAAACACGTCGGTGAGATCGGGTCCATTTTCAATATCCTCTCAGGCGAGCAGCGGCGAGACCTGTATCAGTCGCTGCGAAGACTGGGGCATAGCGCCGCAAGACGCCGAGTGGCGCCTCCTGTGAACCAAATGGGCAGCCTGACGCCCTGGCAATTGCGGCGCGCAACGGAGTACATGAGAGAACACCTGTCAGGCCCAGTGACGACCAAGGAGATTGCTGCCTCAATCGAATTGTCTGATTCTCATTTCCGGAGGGCATTCAAAAGTGCAACAGGGGTTACTCCGCACAGATGGCTGCTCGGCGTGCGCATCAGCGAAGCACAGAAGCTCCTGAAAGAAGGTGTCGTTCCGCTGTCGGAAATCGCACTTGTGACAGGGTTCGGCGATCAAAGTCATTTTTCGCGAACGTTTCAAAAGGTCATTGGTGTCTCGCCGCGAGTGTGGCAGCGGGATCATGATTTGCAATAGCTGGGAACAACCTGTTTTCGTCCTCCTCTATCAGCAGTGGTAATGGTAAAGCCGGAGTACGGGCTCCGTCTTGCTTGCTTTCCATCACAATGGCCACTTCGGGCCATATTCCTACACGATAGTCGGATCCGACAACGGAAAGCGTTATTCGACAATATCTCAATCGAAATCTAATCCATCCTTGAGAAGTGAAATATCCTCATGAAGACATACCCACAATAGGCGGCACGCAGTGAGTATCACACCGTCGCAAACGCCGGTTGATTACGACCGCCTGATGCAGGCGAACCTCGGACGAGTCTTCGGTGAGCGCGACGCAACACGACGCATCCAAGCGATCCGTGAACTTTATGCCGAGGACGCCGTGCTCAACGAGCCGCACGCCTCCGTGAAGGGCCATGTCGCGATCAACGAAGCGGTGACCGCGCTGCTCGCCGGTCTGCCGCCGCACTTCGTCTTCAGCTCTGCTGGCCAAGCGGTCGGCCACCACCGAGTCGGGCGACTTAAATGGCGCTCTGGCCCGCCCGATGGCCCTGTCGCCGTCACCGGCATGGATGTCGCCCATTTCGAGGGCGGCCTTATCCATTCACTCTATGTTTTTCTTGACCCGGCAGGTGCCTGAGCGTTCTCGCCCCTACCCAAGTCAGTTCCCATGTCCACACCAACTAAAAGGAGTTCCTATGCCTAAAGCCGGCCTCGACGCCCTACTGCGCCCCGAAGACAGCATCCTCGTGCTGATCGACCACCAACCATACCAGTTCACCAACCTGAACAGCCATGAGCCCGCGACAATCGTCAACAACGTCATCGGCCTCGCCAAGACGGCGAAGGTCTTCAACGTCCCGACGATCCTGACGACCGTGATCGAGGAGCGCGGCGGCTACATCATCAAGGGGCTTCAGGATGTCTTCCCGGATCAGAAGCCGATCGATCGCACGTTCATTAATACGTGGGAAGACCCGAAAGTTACCGATATCGTGAAGAAGAGCGGGCGCAAGCAGCTCTTGCTGGCGGGGCTCTACACCGAGATCTGTCTCGCCATGCCGGCGATCCAGGCGCTTGCCGAGGGATATGACGTGTTCATCGTCACCGACGCGTCGGGCGGCGTCACTCTGGAAGCCCATGACATGGCGGTGCGTCGCATGGTTGCCGCCGGAGCGGTGCCGATCAACTGGATGGCCGTGCTGGGAGAATGGCAGCGTGATTGGGCGCGCGAAAAGACGGCCGCGGGCGTTGCGGGCGTCGTTCTCGAGCATGGCGGCGCCAGCGGGGTCGCCTTGGCTTGGGAATTGCAACTTCTCGGCAGTCATTCCAAGTAGGTTGCGCGAACATGCCTATCGCTTCAGCACCGATCCGAATCGGATACTGCATGTCACTGACCGGCCCGGTTGCGGGAAACAGCTTGTCGGCGCAGCTCGCTCACGAAATTTGGCGGGAAGATATCAACCGCCAGGGCGGGCTGCTCGGCAGGTCTGTTGAGCTACTCTGCTACGACGACCAAACGGACGCTTCACGGGTTCCCGGTCTCTACAAAAAACTACTGGACGACGACAAGGTCGATCTTGTCATCGGTGGCTACGGCACCAACACCATACTTCCGGCGATGCCACTCATCACGGAGCGGCACCGCTTTTTCGTTGGGCTCATGGGCCTCGGCGTCAACAACGCGCTTGCCTATCCCAACTACTTCGCGATGATACCGACCGGGCCGAATCCCAACGCCGCGCTCACGGAAGGTTTCTTTGAACTCGCCTCAGCGCAGGTGCCTCACCCGGCTACGGTGGCGCTCGTCTCCGCGGATGCCGAATTCTCGCGCAATCCCATTCTCGGCGCGAAAGCCAATGCCAGGAAATACGGCTTTGAGATCGTCCATGAGGCTACCTATCCACTGACGACCGACAACTTCACGCCGGTCATGGATGCTGTCGCCGAAAGCAATTGTGACCTCCTGTTTCTCTGCTCCTACCTCGCTGACTCCATCGGTCTTGTGCGCGCTATCCATACCCACCGCTTCCGCCCGAAGATGGTAGGCGGCGGGATGATCGGCCCCCAGAACACAGCGGTTAAAACGACGCTCGGCCCCCTGCTCAACGGCTTCGTGAACTACGAGTATTGGCAGCCAGTTCCGAAGATGATGTTCCCTGGCGTCGCGAAATTGCTGAATGCTTATCAGGCACGCGCGGGTGGCGCGGGCGTCGACATTCTCGGGCACTACATGGCACCACTCGCCTACGCCCAGATGCAGGTGGTTGCCCAGACTGTCGAAGCGACCGGTGGATTCCACGACGCCCGCCTCGCGGCATACGCGCGAAGCACAACGTTTAGCACCGTCATGGGGGAAGTCAGCTTTGGCGTCAACGGCGAATGGGCAGAGCCACGGGTCTTGCAGGTCCAGTTCCAGGGAATATCCGGCCATGCGGCGGAACAGTTCCAGAACGGTTCGCGGCAAATCGTGGTGACACCCTCAAACTTCACTTCCGGAGAAGTTCTCTTCCCCTATGCCGCCGCGCACGTCGTGAACACAATCTGAAAATGGAGAGAATCATGAAGCACACCGTACCGATGCAGGCTCCCGCATCCCGCAAGATAGTTCACCGCACACGGGGGATGAGCCACGGCCCGATCACACGCCTGATGAGCCCCTCCGATCTTGGGGAGCATCTGAAACCGTTCGTTTTTCTCGACATCATCGAGGCGGATATGCACGACCTGGCGAGAAGCATGCCGCTGCACCCGCACTCCGGCATTGCGACGGTTACGGTCCTTACCGGCCGACGCCACTTTTGACGATCCGCAGGCGGGCCATGGAACGCTCGGTTGTGGCGGTGTCGAAGGGACATGTGGCAAGGCAACGAGTTATCAGGCGGCGCGTCGGATACCGTTAAGGACTTCCCGCTTTGGATCGCGCTTCCCCCGGAACGGGAGATCACGGAGCCGGAGACGCATTACCTCGAAGCCGATGTGACGCTGGTCAGGGGCCTGGCCCGGCTTATCGTCGGTTCGTACGGTGGTTTGATGAGCCGGGTGCGGTCGCCCAGCGGTGACCGTGGAATCCACGACGGCGCGCACAGTTGCGTACGTAACTTTTTCACGAAACAGGAGCAGCGAAGTGAGTGACAATCAAGAAACCCACGCTACAGAACAGAGCCGCCGGGACTTTCCCGTCAGCGGTGCAGGCCGAGCAGAATTCGACGTCATCATCGTGGGGGGCGGGGCCGCTGGCGCAGTGCTGGCCAATCGGCTGAGTGCCGATCCATCTCGCCGTGTCTTGCTGATCGAAGCGGGCAAGGCCTATCCGCCAAACGCCTACCCCGACCCAGTCCGCCGCCAGGACCTGGTGGGTGGCGATCCACAACACGACTGGGGCTTTCAAAGCGAGCCTGGTGTACTGGGCAGAAGGCTGCAACTCAACCGCGGCAAGGTGCTGGGCGGCTCATCTGCCATCAACGGCGCAGTAGCCATGCGGCTGCCGAAATTCGACCACGACCGCTGGGCCAAGGCGCACGACCTCAGCGCCTTGAACTGGCGAGGCTCGCAGGCGTTCTATCGTTCACTGGAGCGAACCTCCGGCTCTGGCGGCGATGGTCGCGACGGCCCCGTACCCATTCACCAACTCGGCGAGGAGGAAGTCTCCGACCAGCATCGAGACTTCATCGCCTCGGCACTAGCCGCGGGCTACAAGCGCACAGCCGGCTTCACGACCGAGCAGCCGCTGGGCGTTGGTCCCTATGTGATGAATACCCGCATGGGTGTGCGGCTTAACACGGGAATGACCCTTCTTGACGACGCGGTGCGCACGCGGCCCAATCTGACCATCCGCGACGAGACCCTGGTCGATGCCGTGGTGGTGGAGGACGGCCAGGCCCAGGGCGTCCGACTGGCTGGCGGCGCGCTCATCTCGGCTGGTGAAGTCATCCTGTCGGCCGGCACCTATGTCAGCCCGGCAATCTTGATGCGCTCCGGCATTGGCCCTTCCGAGGTGCTGCGTGGCCTCGGAATCCCGGTGGTGTCCGAGCTGCCGGTCGGCCGGCGTCTGCAGGACCACCCGCTAGTCCCGACCGTCTGGTCCATCCGCAAGGAAGCTGTCGGGCTTCCTTATCCACCCATCGGTGCGATGCTGTGGACGGCTTCTCGGCAAGCGACGACCGGCGAGGCCGATCTGAACATCAGCACCGCGCCGCTCCCCGACGGGGGCGAGACTCCCAATGGTGCGATGTTCCTGTTGTTCGCTGCACTCGTGAGACCTCGTTCCGTGGGTTCTCTGACTATCGCCAGCCGTGACCCCAGGGTCGCGCCCATCATCGATCTCGGCTTCTTAATGGAAAGCAGTGACAGTGAACGTTTGGTCGATGGCATCGAAATGATTCGGAACATCGCGCGTCAACGGCCCTTTGCCGACATGGTGGGTTCCGAACTAGCGCCAGGCGCGGCGAAGAGCGACCGCGCTGCGATCAAAGCCACGCTGGCTGCCTCCGTCCTGAGCTATCATCATCCGACCTCCACCGTCCCCATGGGTGGTCCGCGCGATGCCGGTGCCGTGGTGGACATTGACGGACGCGTTCGTGGCGTCAAGGGCCTGCGAGTCGTTGATGCCTCGATCTGGCCGGACGTGCCCTCCGTCGCAACGGCGTTCCCGACCATGATGCTGGCCGAACGCATAGCTGCCGGGATGACCTGAGCGAAGCACGCGATCAGCAAAAGCAATCCCGCCGGACACGGCGATAATAGCCCACAGTTTTGAACATCATAACCCCAACTTGGAGACAATCACATGCAACAAGATCATCTCAACAGCGAAACCACGCTCGTCAACTCCGGTTCCGCCACACCAGTACCCAAGCAAGAGGCTGGCAACGGCCTGACCGCGGCGCAATTGCTGAAACGCAGTCTGGACACCTTCCTAGCCAAAGACATCAAGGGCTGGGCTGAACTCTGCGACGAAAACGTCGTCGTCGAATTCCCCTTCGCGCCCGACGTGGCGTCCAGGAAGCTGGTCGGCCGCGAGGCCATCTACGAGTATCTGAAGAACTATCCCAGCGTCATCGACCTGCAACGGACTCCCACGCTGAAGATCCACGCCACCGATGACCCCAACCTGGCCATTGCCGAGTGGAGCGTATCAGGCCGGGTGATCAGCAACGGCAATCCCTATGAAATGAGCTACGCCACGTTTGTGACTTTCAAGAATGGGTTGATCGTCAATTACCGCGAGTACTGGAACCCGATGGTGTTCATGGCCGCCATGAGCGGTGAGACGTTTTGAAGCCATAGAAGGCTAATGCCAGCACCGCCGCGCACGTCTTGAATACGACTTTAAAGGAGAGAATTATGAAGCACACCACGCCGATGCAGGCTCCCGCATCTCGCAAGATAGTTCACCGCACACGCGGGATGGGCCACGGCCCGATCACGCGCCTGATGAGCCCCTCCGATCTTGGGGAGCACCTGAAACCGTTCGTTTTTCTCGACATCTTCGAGGCGGATATGCGCGACCTGGCGAGAAGCATGCCGCTGCACCCGCACTCCGGCATTGCGACGGTTACGGTCTTCGCGGACGGAGATGCCACTTTTGACGATCCGCGGACGGGGCACGGAACGCTCGGTTATGGCGGTGTCGAATGGACGCGTGCCGGAAAGGGCATGTGGCACGGCAAGGAACTTTCAGGCGGTACGTCGGATACAGTTCAGGGCTTCCAGCTTTGGATCGCGCTTCCCCCGGAGCTCGAGAGCACGGAGCCTGAAACGCAGTACCTCGAAGCCGGTGTCATGCCGGGCACCGGCCCGGCCCGGCTCATCGTCGGTTCATACGGTGGGGTGGCGAGCCCGGTGCGGTCGCCAAGCGGGGTCAACTATCTGCTAGTGACGCTGAGCCCCGGCGAACGGTGGACCTATGAACCACCCACTGGTCACTTGATCGCGTGGGTCGCACTCGCCAAGGGCGCGCTCGCCGCCGGAGAGCGCATCACCAAGGGTGAACTGGCGATTTTCGAGGATGGAGGTGATCGAATCAACTTCGAGGGCGCGAACAACACTGGCGCGACTTTTGTCCTCGGCTCAGCGGTGCCGCATCCTTACCCGCTGCATCTTGGCTCCTATTCCGTCCATACGTCAGCGGAGGCGCTTGAGGCAGGGGAGCAACATATCCGCGAACTCAAGCGGAGCCTGGACGCCGCGGGCGACCGGCGAACGGGAACTGGTTCGACACCTGTCTTCCGGGGTTAATGGGTCCTCTTCGACCGTTCATACCCACGGCGTCGTGCACACATCTCCTCAGGTGGCAAACGCCTCGCCGCCAAGCACGCCTTCACTTTGTGCCAGTCGCGACTCGTCGAAATGGCCGAGCGATGAACGGTCGGGACATGCACGCGAATCTTCGACGCTGTGCCATTTGGTAGGCGCTCCAACCAGATCGAAATCCCTGCTTCTGGCAGATAGTTCGCGTGTAGTCGCACAGGGAATCGCGAAATGGACTTCGGCGGGCGGCCGTACTGGTTTCGGCGGTGCGGCACGGCCGCCTCTGGTACGAAGCCGTCGGCGGTTCCAGTCTCCGCTACGCTGTGCCGTTGATCGTTACTTAGGCCGAGGGGCAGACGGAACAATTGCCGAATCCAGAACGTATTCAGCTACATGCGCACTCTTCTCGTATACCTCTTCGCAGTCGCACTCGGCATGACTTGTGCTGCCCAGGAGGCCGAGACTTGGCAAGGTTCGTTTCAATCCAAAGACCTATGGGGCGGGATGGAAATGGAACTTTCGCAGGGCGGCCCCGGCAGTGAGAGAAGCGTTCGCACACGGTTCACTCCGCAGGGGCACCTTGAGGCGCCAGCCGCAAGGGAAATGCGAATCAGTCAGAATCGGATCAGTTTTGTTGTGCACATCAACGGAGCAGATCATCGCTTCGAAGGCACACGAAGGCGGGACGCTTGGGAGGGAACGGTGCAGGGCCCCGCAACAACGGGGACCTGGACGGTGACCCGCCTGCATCCAAAGAAGGCTGGAAATCGTCTGTTGCCTGCGCCCTCGGGACCGAACACGATTGGTCGAATGGCTTTCGATTGGACGGACGATAGCCGCCCGGAGTTGGAAACGCTAGATCCGCATGATCGTCGACGCATAATGGTCCACTTGTTCTACCCGGCGCAACGCCGCGGCCAAGCGGAGACCGCTGCCTACTTACCCGACGTCGACGAGTTGCGCGGCGAGTTGAGCGAGCAGCAGATTGTTGCGACGCGCCTGGTCAAGACCCACAGCATTGCCGCAGCCCCCTGTAGGCGAAATGGGCGTCCTTTTCCCGTTGTGATCTTTGCGCCGGGCGGCGGGCAGAAAGCGTTGTCGTATACAGCAATTCTTGAAGACCTCTCCAGTCATGGTTTCGTTGTTGCGGCCATCGATCCCCCTTACAACGCGGCCTCTGTAAGGTTTTCGGATGGGACTGTACTGAGAAAGCTTCCACCAGCAAAACGAGGATGGGAGGTGCCAGCGACCCGCGATGACATGCCGCGCATCTACGAGCACATGGTTGTGCATTGGGCTCGTGACATGAGTTTTGTGCTCGACCGGCTTGCCGAGCTGAACAGAAGCGATTCACGATTTTCAGGAAGGTTTGACCTTGAGAAAGTGGGCGCGATGGGCCATTCGCGAGGGGGCCAAGCCGCCGGGAAGGTACGGCTTATGGATTCGCGGTTCGATGCTGGTCTGAACTTGGATGGAAACATTCGCGGGCGGGCTTTTCCACCCGACTCCAAAGCAGGCGCAATCGATGGCGGGCGCAAGCCTTTCCTTTGGCTGGAGAAGCAACTGCCCTGGCCGAAGAAGGACCTAGATGGCCTCACGCTGGAACAGTTCGCGGACATGTGGGCAAACGGAGACCGGCTGATGCAGGCGATTGGTTCGGAAAGCATTCGAATCCAAATAGCCAGGCCCGAGATCGACCACCTTGATTTTGGCGACACCTCCATCCTCAGCGATTCCATCAACGAACAAACCCTTCGTGGGAAAGAACGGACACTCACCCTGACCCGTCTGATCGTGGACACCTTCTTCAATAGCCATTTGAAGGGCGGCGATATTCGGCGTTTGGATCGATTAGCAACGAGGTACCCCGAGATCAAGTTAAAGCGCTACACGCCACCTACCCCTCCGTACGAAGTGATCAGATAGAGGGGAATGTACTTGATGCTCGCGCAAAGTCGCGCAGGTAACCTCGAAATAGAACTGGGCGGGTGACCGTACTGGCCGCCGCGATCAGCGGCGACGTTCCCTGGTACGAACGCCAAGCCAGTGCCAGGCTTGTATCGACATCGCCCTTTCCCGCAAGTAGACTGAAAGTCATGCGAAGTCTTGGAGCGCTCTTGCTGGTGTCCGTGTGTGCCTCAGCGCAACCCGGCGAGTACAACCTTCTCTATTCCGGTGGCTCAGAGGTGTTCTCTCGAGAACCGAACGCTTTGTTGGTTGAAGCGGTTCGGAATCGCAAACCGGGACGGGCGTTGGACGTTGGAATGGGACAAGGGCGCAATTCGCTCTTCCTCGCGCGGAATGGTTGGGAGGTCACCGGCTTCGATTCCGCCGACGAGGGAATCCGGCAAGCCAAAGCGGAAGCCGCACGGCTTGCCCTCCGACTCACTGCGGAAGTCAACACCTTCGAAGCCTTTGATTTCGGCACGGAAAAGTGGGATCTTATCGTTCTCACGTACGAACCAACCAAGGCCATCGCGCCGAAGCTAGCCCAGGCGTTGCGGCCTGGTGGCATCGTCGTTGTGGAAGACAGGCATTTGGACACAAAACGAGTTTGGCCAACCGGTACATTCGGAAACAACGAACTGCTTTCGCTATTCACCGGGCTTCGAGTCCTCAGGTACGAGGACGTCTGGGCACGACCGGATTGGAGCGTCAAGAAACTCGACGAGCGCCTAGTCAGGCTGGTCGCGGAGAAGCCGCCTCCGAAAACGGCGGGCTGTATTTGGGAAGGCAAAGCGGTCACGGAAGGCGCTAGCGTTTGTTGGGATACTGCGTTGTTGCGCTGTGAGTCTGATGGATGGAAATTCAGCCGCGAGAAGTGCTCTCGGTGAATCGTGGCGGTGTCGGCAGACCCGACCGTTCCCGCCCAGTCGAGCAGGGAACCGCGAAATAGACGTTGGCCGGCGGTCGTATTGGCCGCTGGTACGGACCCACGGGCAGTGCCAGCTATTGCCACCTGTGCCGTTTGATCGTTACCTATCCCGCCCTGGTGTTGCGGATTGGCGCTCAATCGCGGCACAAACCGTCGTAAGGTCGAGTTTTGAAGCCGACTCCTTTTCCGCCAGCTCGTCCGTGAACGGCGGAATGTTTCACTTTAGGGTTCAGATCTATCGAAGCGCTCCGCGACGATGTACTAGCGCAATCGAAGGGCGGAGTCGTAGGTTGGGTTACTCGTAACGTAGTGCTTGAACCGGCTCGATGCGCGCGGCGCGGCGAGCGGGGATGTAAGCCGCAGCGAGGGTAATCACAAGCATTGCCGCGACAGCGATAGCCGCTGGCGTTGCGACCTTTGCCGGAAGGCCCGGGACTTGGACCGCGACAGTCGCGCCGATCGCCACACCGGCGACAGTGATGAGCAGGGCCTGACGAAGGATCATGGTGAGTACGTTGCCCTGCGTTGCGCCGAGGGCCATGCGAAGACCAATTTCGCTCGTACGACGGGCGACCGTAAAGGCGAGCAGGCCGTAGATACCGATCGCGGCGATGAGTCCGCCGAGCGCACCGAAGAGGTTTGCGAATTGGGCGATGAGACGCTCGGGAACGATCGAGGCGTCGAGCTGATCGGCGAGTGTTGTGACGCGTTCGATGCGGGCATCCAGCGCAACCTCTTTGGCGCTGCGGCGTACTTCGTTGACGATCGCCTCGGGCTCAATCGCCGTGCGGATCACGTATTGCGAGACGATGTTCTGGTCTTGTAGCGTGTTCATGTACATCGTCCGCGGCGGAGTCTCCTTGAGTTCGAGATACTTGGCGTCTGCGACAACTCCGACGATTTCGTACACGGTGGTTCGGCCCTCGAAGCGCACATGACCGCCGATGGCGTTGCGGCTGGGGAAATAGTGGCGTGCAAATGACTGGCTGACGACGGCTACGCGTTGCCGGCCTTCGTCGTCGAAGCGGAAGTCGCGGCCTTCGAGCAGCGGAATCCCCAGCGACTCGAAGTAGCGCGGCGTGACCCAATTGAGCGACGTGTAGCGGCGAGCGTCGGGGTCTTCGGTGAAACCGTCAACGAGGACCATGCGGCTTGCTCCTGCGCCTTGGATCGGAGACACGGCGACGATGGACGCCGAGCGCACGCCGGGAATAGCCTCAAGCCGCCGGATCAACTCAACGGCGCGCGGCTTATTGTGCCCGCGCGAGCCGTCGAGTTGCATGAGAACGACGTTCTCGCGGTTGAAGCCGAGGTCGAGATTGCGCAGATCGGCGATGTAGCCGGTGTAGAGCGCGGAGGCCGCGAGCAGCACGACTGCGATGGCGACTTGGGCAGCGACCAGTGCATCACCGAGCCTGCGTATTCCGCGTGACGGCTTGGTCGACAGCGCGGGCGCGAGGCCGAAGAGCAGCCCAGTGACAATTGCAACGGCGGCGGTGAAGAGCAGCGAATCGGCGTCCGGCTTGAGATCGAGGACGACGCGCTCGTGAACGCGCCCGCTGGCCATGATCGCGGTGACGGCGCTGACGGCAATGTAAGAAACGCCAAAACCAACCGATGCGCCGGTGCCGGACAACAGCAGCGACTCGGTCAATACCTGGCGAATCAGCCGAGTGCGGCTCGCGCCGAGCCCGGCGCGGATTGACATCTCGCGTTGCCGGCTGGCGGCGCGCGCGAGCAGCATACTGGCGAGGTTAACGCAGGCGATCAGCAGAAGCAGGCCGGCGATGCTCATTACGATGGCGATGGGTTTTCCGAATCTGCCCCGGAGGTTGCCGCTGCCGTTGCCGGCGAAGTCGACGAAGAACTTCACGCGCTTCCACTGCGGGTCGCTTCGCGTGCGTGTGAGTTCCTCGACTGTGAAGCGGCCAAGCGACTGGAACTCGGCGTGTGCTTGTTCGAGTGTGGCTTTCGGCGCAAGCCGACCGACGATCGCCATGCGCGAATCGAGACCGGGCGTGCGCGAGACCCACAGGTCGGTCGGCGAGCCGATCAGGAAGCCCCTGAAAGCGGCGGGGGCGACCCCGACGACGGTGATCGAGCGCTTGTCGAGCGCGACTTGCTGGCCGAGGATCGAAGGATATCTCTGATAGAGAGACCACGAGACGACCGCCGTCTGGCCGTTGTCGCCGGGACCGATCAATCGGCCGAGTGTGGGCGCGATGCCGATCACTTCGAGGAAGTTCGGCGTTACATGATCGGCCGCCATAAAGACGGATTCGCCGCCTCCGATGGCGACTTGAGCACGGTTGTCGCGCGAGAAGCCAGCGAGCGCAGAGAACACGTGGTTGTTGTCGCGAAAATGTTCGAAGCTCGGAACCGACCAGTAGCCGTTGCCGCGCGGCTCACCGGGATATTGCTGCAGCAACTCGATAATCTCGTGCGGATTGCGCACTGGTAGCATCTTGAGCAATACGGCGTTGGCGATGGTGAACAGCGCCGTGTTGGCGCCGATGCCGAGAGCAAGCGACGCGATGGCGACAGCGGTGAAGCCAGGGCTGCGGCGAAAGCCCCGGATGGCGTATTGGAGATCTTGCGCAACCGATTCGAGCCATGGGACGATCCACACGCTGCGGGTCTCTTCCTTGAGCCTTGCCAGATTGCCAAACTCGCGGCGCGCCGCGGCTTCGGCCTCGCGCGGATCTTCGCCTCGCTCGATACGGTCGCGGATGGCCATGTTCAGATGGGCCTGGATTTCGTCGTTGATTTCGTCGTCGCGTTTCACGGTTTGACCTCCGCAAGCCGCGCGATGGCGGCCGTCAGCGCGGCCCAGCGCGATTGCTCGTTGGCGAGTTGCTTTCGTCCTGGTGCCGTGAGTTCATAGAACTTGGCGCGTTGCTTCTGCTCGGTTTCGCCCCAGTGGGCTTTCAGCCAGCCGCGTTTCTCGAGACGGTGGAGCGCAGGGTAGAGCGAGCCGGTTTCGACTTGTAGTACTTCGCCGGAGCCCGCACGGATGGCGATGGCGATTGCGTAGCCGTGGCACGGACCCCAGCGGAGCGTTTGCAGGATGAGCATGTCGAGCGTGCCTTGGAGAAGGTCGAGTTTAGGCATGGATGTAGATAGATTACATCCTTGGAGGTAGAGTGTCTACATGCATGTTCACCGCACGCGAGGAGGGACTATCGCCGAACTTGAGAGATAGAGAACGATAAGTCGCGAAGGGAACCGCGAACTAGACCTCGCCGGATGCTCGTACCAAAGATCGGCCTGCGCACCGCCGCTATGGCGTTCTCTTCCAGGCAGCCAGATCAAACGAGTCGCCAGGCTTCAGCCAGTAGTACCAAGCGCCCTCCTTGGGCAGATTGTCGTAGACGGCAACTCCCCCTTTGCCGATCACGTCGAAGCTGTTGGCGCTCACTATCAGGGCGACCTCGTCGTCCAATCCGAGGCCGAGAATGGAGGGATTCTCGTCGCAAACGTTCACAAGCTCGTTGTCACGCTTTGCTGAGGTCAGATGAGGGTTGATCGCGACGTTCTTCAGAAAACCAAAGCCCTCCGTGTGGCCAGGGGCCATAAGCAATGGCTTGTCAGGCCGACCGCGTACAACGAAGGACCCAAGGATGATGGAGCCTGCGGAACTGCCCATGATGACTCCTCCGCGATCAAGTAAGTCCTTCAAGGCCCCCTGTGTTCGCGTACCCAGATAAGCAGCGGCGTGCCTACCGGCATTCCCGGTTCCGAGAAATACAGCCGTTGCTTTGCTGAGAGGCTCTACGAACTCCACCGAGTTAGCTACGGCTCGATCTCTGGTATGAAGGATAGTGATGGAACCAACGCCGAACAGTTCCCGGAGATGCTTCTCGTAGATAGCCCATTCTGGACGGCTACGAGGCCAATCCAGATTGAGAATTGTCTTCTCCTCGCCGAATCTAAGGCTCGACGCTCCCGTGGGGATAACGACGATCTTCGCGTTCTGCCCACCAGCCAGGCGAACGAACTCGTCAACAACCAGCTTGGACGTGCCGCCGCCATCGACAATGAGGATCCCTTTCGCCGGGCCAGACGAGCGCTGGGCTAGAGCCGTGGCAACTGCGAACAGAATGAGCGGTGCGAAGCGCAAGGAAACCATGAAAATTAGTATAAGACAAGGCACGAAAGAGCGACACCTCGCGGGAAGTCGTTTTTAACCGGCCAATGGCGCGAGATGGAGGGAAGTGCATCGAACCCGCGCTGCACATTCTTTTTTTCGTTCGCTCCTGTCTTTATCCGGTTGTGCCAGGGCGGCGGAACCCGCAAACCCCGCGCCAGCCGAAGTGACGAGCGACATCGCCGGAGATCGAAGATTTGCCTTGCAAACAGCATCAGTCAGGCGAATTATGGCTCCGCGACGCCACCCCTACCACCATTGGCTCACTGGCCCCAGATCGGTCAGAGATTGGCCGGATAAGTCGCACAGGGAACCACGAAGTAGTACTTTCCAGCCCGGAGTACTCGTCGGGGATCAGTGATTCGCTAAAGGGCCGCGCCAGATTAGGGTGCCAGAAATTCCGAAATAACTGATTATGAGAGGTATCCGCCGTCCTTTAGATCCGACAAAAGTTCCGGTTCCCGCGGGAGCCATCTAACTGCGTTGCGCGTGAGCGCGCTGGATGTTGGATTGTCGAGCGCAACAAAGGGCGCCAGCCAGCCGAAGTGCGCGGCTGCTTCTTCTCTGCCCATACTCCGAACGGGGACACCGAGTCCTTGGCCGATAGCCTCGGCAATCAAATGCATCGGGATACCTTCTTCGGCCACACCGTGCAGCCGGCTACCCGGTGCTGCTGTCTCGACTGCCAGCCGAAACAACCGCGCCGCGTCGAGACGGTGGACCGCCGGCCATCGGTTCGAACCCTCGTCGACAAATGCAGCAACCCCGGTGCGTCGAGCGATGTCAATTAACGCCGGCACGAATGCATGATCGTCTTGGCCGTGGACGGTTGGTGGAAGGCGCACAACGCTAACCCGCACGCCGTGCTCAGCGGCAGACAGTACCGCCTCGGACGCAGCTCGAATGCGTCCGAGACCTTCGAGCGCTGGCGCATCGTTCTCCGTGCCGATTTGGCCAGGAGTCAGCACCGCAGTGCCGGACGTCGCGACCAAAGGCTTGCCCGACCCTTTCAGGACAACCGCCATCGCTGCCAACGCCCGCCGATCTATCTCGGCATTAGCTTCGTATTGGGAGAAGTCGTGGATGAAGGCGGTGTGGATCACACCATCGCAGGCTTCTGCGCCTGCGGCCAGGCTATCCGGGTCCGAAAGTTCGCCCCGGTGCACCTCGGCTCCCAGTCGCGTCAAGCTGTCACCGGAGGCCTCGCTTCGAGCCAGCCCGACAACTTGGTGTCCGGCGGTCAGCAATTCCCGCACGATTGCGGAACCAATGAAGCCCGTGGCTCCGGTTAAGAAAACGCGCATTCTGAACTCCTTGTATAATGACTCAGGACTAATCGTACAAGATTACTCTCGCGAAAGCAATATGTCTTCAATCCGATTGTTTATCCTTTCCTCATTCGCTCAACTCGGCGCGATGCACGGGCACCGCCTACGACTCGAGGCCGAGCACAATCACGTCCATTTGTGGACCGATATCTCCGTGGGCGCGGTATACGGCGCAATGAAGCGACTCGCAGCGGAGGGGCTGCTTTGCGAATCCGGCCGAGAGCGCGAGGGAAATAGGCCTACCCGACAGCTTTACGAAATCACGGAAAAGGGGCAGATGGCCTTGGCCGAATGTCGGCGCACGGGGCTGAGCGAGGTGTGGTTCAAATACGATCCATTTGACCTCGCCCTTACTCGCCTTGAACCCGAGGCTCTGGGTAACTTGCCTTCGGTGCTGGCCGAGCGCTTGAAGACGGTGCAGGCGTTGCTGGCGGAAGCCAAACGGGTCAACGAGGGAGCACGAGAATATGTCGGCCTGGCCAACCAGTGGGCGCTGCGTCATACGGAATACCGACTGGAGGCGGAGGCTGCCTATCTGGCAGACCTGCTACCAGCGGCCAACGAAATCGTTTCTGACGAGCTCCGCCCACGTCCTCGCAAACGTAAGCGGGACATTCCGCCGACCTGAGGTCGGCAGGCTCGATACGAAATGGCCTCCGCTGTAGGGCTCAAGGAACGAAACAGTCCAAGATGCTACCGAGTATCGGCCGCTTGTGGGTCAATTGGGCGGGCAAACACTACGATGGGCACCGGATGCTGATGATGGTTCACTAGGACTGCGGCATATTCATCGGTCCTGGGGATCTCAAACGATAGCGACGTGGACCGAATGCTTTTTCTGCTCTCGAAAGCAGTGATACCGGTCGCGTCGAAATCGAGGTCTGCCCACTTTTCAAACTGGCCACCGGTGCAGACGAAAAGATCAATAGGAAACAAGGATGAAACGGCGAAATCCAGCCAGCCACCTTCCAAGCATTCAAAGCAGTAGGGCAGGATCTGCCCCGGCTGGAGGTCGAGCACCTCGACGATATGGTCTCCTGAAACAGGTGAACTACATTCAGGCGTCTCATCTTCAGGCGTTCGCCATGGGAAAACCTCCTGCCAATAGAGTCCATACAGCATGAATTGCCCCCCTACTGAGCAAGACGCGAAGGAATTGTGAAACCTGACTGGCAGGATGAGAATCTCGACTTATACGGTCGGCCGCATGAAGCACTACGAAGCGCCGGAGCCATCGCCAAAGCTGCAACTGCTCGATGGGGCGGGCCAACCTCTTAGTGCCAATATTCAATCCGTCTTCTTGAACCTCGAACGGCGATTTCGCAAAAGCTTCGATCTGATCCGAGATGAAGCAGTGATTCGAAATCTTTTCGACCGGGCGGGCCAGCAGTTTGCTGAAGCCGCGAGACGGGGCAAAACAGTAGAAAAGCCCGAGGCCCTCGCGTGGACCATCCTTCAAAACCTTGCCTTTTCCGAACTGCGAAGGTCTGAACAGCGCGTCGCGAACGGCTCTGTCCCTCGTGTTTTCGCCGATAAGGCAATGGAGAATCGGGCGTCTGACATTGGGACGGCGGAGCAGACCTATGCGGCAATCCACGCCCGCGAAATTCTAGAAGGACTGAGCGACACGGAGAGAACCTGCGTAACGCTCAAAGTGGTTGGATGGTCGAGTGCCGACATTGCACAACATTTGAAAATGACGGTTTCGGCAGTCGATAAGATGATGCAGAGGATTCGGAATCGATGCCAGGTCAACTCAACAAACGGGCGGCAACCGCCCACCGGAGGTTCAAGTTCTTGAGATCAGATTCTTTCAAATCGCTCTATACTAGCTGAGGTTCCATGGCGCACGAGGATGACTTCAAACCAATCGAGGACATGCTGGGGCATGCGAATCCGAACCCTGACCGCGCAGGATGCCCGTCGGAAACGGTGCTGCGGGAGCTCGCGCTTCGAAAGCGCGCCATAGGCGATCCACTGTATAGCCATCTCTCGAGGTGCTCGCCTTGCTTGGTCCAGATTTTGGAAATTCAGAAGGCGGGCGGCTTTCAAGCGCAACGGGCGACTCCGATGTATGGACGTTGGTGGCCCGTCGCAGCTATGCTGTGCCTGGTGGCTGCTTCAATTTGGTATTTCACATGGGTCAAGATGAAGAAAAGCGAGCCTCCGATCACCGCGAAGTCTCAGATTGCTTTACCCTCCACTGTGCTCGACCTGCGACGTTTCGTGGTTGCTCGCGGTGATGAAACATCGACAACCCCTCTTCCTCCCGAATTGAGCCGGGCCAAGCAGAACGTTGTCCTCCAGTTGCCGGTTGCCTCTGCAGAAGGCGAGTACTCTTTGAGGCTGCTCGACGCGGACCTGAAGCCGCAAATGAGCGCAAATGCCAAGGCAAAGCTAGAGAACGGCATCACAAACATTGCGACGGTCTTGGATCTTTCCGGTGTTGCCGCCGGCAAGTACACGCTCGCACTCAAGCGAGAGCCTGAGGACTGGCGTTACTTCCCGCTCACCATTCGTTGAGTAGTTTCAAGCAAGCATTTCGACGGCTCGGGCGAGTTGCGGGTCCTCCCCGGCGGCAAGCGCTTCAGGGTGCATTTCCTGTATGGTGTCCGGATTGACCCCGCGGCCTTCCAGTTTGGTGCCTTTCCAAGTGAAGTAAGCGCCCACGGGAAGAGCCACACGATATCCATGGCCAACCTTGAACGAATTGGCGGCGACCAACTTGCCAGGGGTTTTCACGCCTACCAAGTGCGCCAGTTTGTATTCAGAAGCGAAGGCAGCCACCATTTCGCTGGCACTCGCTGCATGTTCATTGATGAGCATCGCGACGCGGCCATGGTGCCTGGCCTGACCCAGGCCTTCCGAGAATACGGCGACGGAGCGGCCGGCGAGGCCGAACTTCAAGATCAGTGGGATCACACCCCACTTGCTTGCCGGAATCGTGTCGAAGACCGGTAGTGACTCCTTTGCTGCGTTTTGTTGGATCTGTGCCCGCCCGAGGTTGTACCCGGCTCCGCGCTTGTCCGCACAGAGCACGCTCATCAGACGTAAGCAGCCGATTCCGCCGCCGGTGTTGCCTCGAAGGTCAATGACGAGTTCTTTGCATTCAAGAGCGGAGACTGCCTGAGTGATATCCCGCGCAACGTCGATCCCAAGCATGCCGGGGAACATGCTCACCCGAACGTAGCCTATACCGCGATCTAGCTTGCGGCTGGTGACGACCTTGTCCGGGATGATGAGTGGCCGCTTCTTACTTTGCGAGGCGGGTATCGACAGTTTGACCGTCTCAGTAGACCCATTTGGACGGCGAATCATGGCCTCATGATCGGCAGCAAGTGAAAATGTTGCCGCCGATGGCGGGACAATCTCAATGCCGTTCAGTGTGAGGAGAACATCGCCTGGCTGAATGCCGGCATTGGCGGCGAGTCCGCCTGGATGGACGTCTTGAAACATCCACCGTGGGCCATCGCTCGTTCCGGCCCTCAGAAAAGTAGCAGAGATAGCGATCCGTCCTGGGCTGCGGGGGCGTTCCCCATGAAAAAAGCCGATGTGGCTCGTACCCAGTTTGAGCAATAGCTCATTGACCGTTGCTTCGAACTTTTCTGGCTCGGTAGTGCCGACGATGGCAGGTTCCGCCTCAGAAGAGATCCGCTTCCAATCAACGCCATTCATTTTGGGATCAGCGAACTTGGAGGCGGTGGTCTGCACTACCTTCTCAAATACCTGCCGCCGTTGTGATTCATTGAGCAATGGCATTGCGTACCTCCCGCCTTTGATTGAGCACCGGTTCCGAACCCTCGCCGAACAAAAGCAGGCCGCTCCAGAGTTTGGGCGTGGCAGCGCTTCCGTATTGACGGATCATCGTAATTTTTGCCTGCTGAAGAGCGACTGCCTTCTGTTTTCCGGCCGCAAGCTCCCGGTAGAATTCCCTCATCAGCGCCAGGCTGAACGTGTCGTCGGCTGTCCAAAGATTGGCGACGACCGCGCGTGCCCCTGACGCGAGAAAGGGCCGCACTAGGCTCGATACGCCGTCTTGGCCAAAGAGTTTGCCTCTGCCGGTATTGCAGGCGGAAAGCGTGACCAACGAGGCCCGGATCGGCAATGCGAGGACCTCACGGGCTTGAAGGAATCCATCCTCACCGCCCTCGGGCCGTAGAGCCAAGGCGGAGCGTTCTGGGAAGTTACTACTCAAAAGACCGTGAGCAGCGATGTGAGCCACTGAGAACTCTTGGAGCGGAAGCTTTTTCACCGCATCCTCTGTGGCTTCCACTCCGACCAGTAGTCGATTACCGCGATGCGGGAGCGCTTCGACAGCCATCATTGCTTCGGCTCGAGCGGCGGGCAATGCCGGAAGGCTCGCGCCATCAAACTCATAGTTGCCACGGTCGAGTTTACCGAACGCTGCGAGGCTTTGTCCCGGCGTAACGTCAGGGGATGCAGCAATAGCGAGAACCGCATTGCTTGACGCAAGCGCAGGCTTGCGCCGGACTACGAAGAGAGCGGTAACGGATGGTGAATAGCTGACCGCATGGGAATCAAGAAGCCTTTTGCCCGAGCTGACAGTCAATAGCTCAAAGGCCAATCGATTCAAATCAGCGTCCGGAACGATAATCAGACGGGTCTTCGATTCAAGATCTGGCACCTTGAGAAGGTCATTCAGCAGGGGGAGCGGCGCAAGTTCGGCACCGGATTGGATGTTCTTCCACGCTTCATCCACAGCTCTCTTCAGAATCGACCTGCCGGGCAACCTCACAAGGAAGGCCCGTTCGCGGGTGATGCCGACAACGACCGAGGACGGATCGTCGAGGACATATTCGAGGATCACTTCGTTCGTCGCCAACGACTGGCGAACTTCGTTCAATTTGGGAAGCTTCCGATTTCCTTGGACCTGGCGTGCACCATCCGCCTGCACCGTCGCCGACATCATGTCGGATTCAGCTCGGAATATCTGATCGAGCAGTTTGGCCCGAAGCGTTGGTGTCTTCGGAGACCAGAGTTGGAATTGCAGTGCCGCGATCCGCTTCTCGCCCGCCTTCACTGCTGGAGTCTGAGCTCTTCGCCCCTGTCCGCGGTCCATCAGCAAATCGGTGACGACTCTTCCGCGGGCTTGCTCGACAATCGCGAAAATTCGTTCGGGGTTGCCGGTACCTTTCAGTTCCAGGCGAATCCGCGCTGTGAAGACCTCGTCCATGATTCCGATCAGTCTCGATTTCACCCAAGGGCTCCAAACCCCGGCGAGAAGACCTTCGGCGATTTCGCTGGCCTCTTGCAGTAGCAGCGCTGCCTCGGTCAGCCGACCCTGTGAAATTTCGCTCTCGGCAAATTTGGCTAGGAGCCGGGGAGTCAAAAGCCGTTCCTTCATGGCCCTTGCCACTGCAACGCCTTCGGTGAACGACTTCGCGGCACCGGCTCGATTGCCTTGTGCCAATTGCAAGCGTCCAAGGTCGAGGTAGATTTCCGCAACGATTCGATTGGCCGAGGCGCGCCGGGCAAAGTCCAATGCTTCGAGCAGCTTTTGAATTGCCTCGTCGCGCGAGCCAGCGGTCTCGGACAGGAGGGCATCTTGACGGAGGAGCTCGGCCTGGTAGCCAAGACTTTCGCGCTCGCGGGCGATGACCAGCGATGCCGCCAATAGCTCTCGCGCCTCCTTGGTCCTGCCGAGTTTGGAAAGTGCACTCACTTTGCCGAGGTAGGCCATCACCGGAAATCGCAATTCATCCACCGCGCTGCCCGTCGCCAAGGCGCGGTCGAAAAGCTTTAAGGCTCCCTCGTATTGCCCGAATTGAATGTACCCGGTTCCAAGAATGCTCAGCCACCGGACGACGGAGGAAAGGTCCTTCGACTCCTCCGCCTTCTTCAATGCGGTTGAGATTTGGAAAACACCTTCACTTGTTTTCCCCATCAGCGCTGTTATGATCCCGATCTCCCCATTCGCCCGGTTGATCCACATTGGATCGTATAAACGCTTGGCGACCTCAAGTGCTTCCCTCCAATCTTGCTCGGCGAGTGCCGCGTCGAAATCGGTATCGGTCTCGCCCTTGATGACCAGACAGCGGAGCCGAATCCTGTCATCAGAACTGGCTAAGGGAGATTCAAGAATGACGGAAAGTTCTTGGGAGACTTCGGTGACGGATCGGCGCGGTAGCTCCCCTCGAATTCGCCCCAACTTGGCATAGAGGGCATTGCGCTGATCCCCGGCCTGCTCGAAGACCTTCTCGGCCTGGATGAAGAGCGGCTCCGCTCGGGTCCAAGCCCGGAGGTCGGCCAATCGGTCGGCCTCCACAATCGGGTTCGTCGGAGGGGAAGCCTGGCCCCAGCCTATCGACGAAAGAAGCGCAACTGCAATGCGCGAAACAAAACGCATATCGTTCCTCCAAACTACGGACGCCGCGATTCTTCATAGATTCGTCAGGGCCGGGGAGTGTGACAAGAATTCGGTCGTCTAAGGCGTAAATTTTCAAGGAAAGCGCAGATCGCCGCTTTTCCCGCCCAACGGGGCGGCGCGGTTGGGGCCAACCCAGAGTTTTCCACATTTCAACACCGTGACACCAGCCGACTACTGGTATCCCCTACAGGCTCTACAGGATAAAGAGAGGGCACGTAAAGTCCCGCACTCCCGCACGCAGAGTCCCGTCCGTGACCACCGCTCTGAGCACGCAAAGGCCCGTGGAAAATCAAGATTTCCACAGGCGCACGTAAAGTCCCGTATAAAATCGGGGATTACCGAGTCGGCATCCCAGAGGTTGCGTGGAACCCTAGATATCCATGGCTGCTCCATTTTTTCGGAGCCATTCCTTTCGCTCTCGGTATTCAGGAATGACCTTGTCAACTTCATTCCAGAATGCCTCCGAGTGATCCAAATGGTGAAAATGGCAAAGCTCGTGGACCACAATGTAGTCAATGATCGTCGGGGGGGCCATCATGCATTTCCAATGAAAGGACAGGTGCCCGGTTGGCGAGCACGAAGCCCATCGATAGCCGATCTCCCGGACGTCGAGACCAGTTGGCGCAACGCCAACCTTTGGCGCAAAGTATTCGACACGGGGGCTAATTCGCTTCATTCCATTTGCAAGGTAATAATCTCGGAACGCGTCCTTGGCTGCGGCAATCGAGCCCTTGTCCGCGATGTCCCGGCGGAGGCAAAAGCGTCCGCCCGTCAGTACAAGCGCGGCCTCCTGCTCGGTAACAAGCAGAAGCCGATACGAGCGCCCGAGATATAGAAACCCTTCCCCATTGCGGTACTCCCGAAGCACCCTCGTGGCGTTAAGGTCCCGCCACTCAGCCAGGTTCCGGTAAATCCAATGGCGCTTGGCGTCCACGATCTCTTGGATCTGTTGTGAAGAGAGGTCTTCGGGGGTTCGGACCAGAATTCGGCCATCTCGCTCCATAACGATGTCGGCCGTGCGGCGGCGGCTCTTCACCACCTCAAACGTGATCTGTTCCGTCGGACTACCGCTCATCTCATCAGCTCCCTATGTCTCTTCTCGGCTAATTTGACAATTTCCACCGCGATTCGCTCATGCTTCTCCGCCATCTGAGGGATTGCGGCCAACAGTATCTCCGTATCAATGTTTCCTCGAAGTCGCTTCACTTCGATGGGCTTCTTCCAGAAGTCGATGATCCCAATGGTTTCCTGCAAAATGTCGACGATTCGCGCCATCAAATCCTTCAATCGTTGCCGGCAATCAGCGGGCACCTCGTTCCCTTCAAAGGCCAACTGCACAACGTAGTCATAGAAGGTAGAGGCTTCCCTTGTCAGCCCCTCGATGGTCTCGGATCGGCCTGCTTCCGCCTCCCGGCGTAGCCCTTCATACTCCTTGGCTAACACCTCCCAGTTGTCCTTGTGCTCCTGAATGAGCTTTTCCATCTTGTCGCTCAGGCGCTTGTAAAATGCTGGATCCTCTTCCAAATGAACCGTGCAGTGCTTCCGGATCGCGTGTTCCATCTCGCTGGCCTTGGCTTCAGGATCTCCGTCCGAATGGGCTGCCAGTTGGTCCATGAAGTCCGGCGAGAGTAGCTCGACTGGTGGAATCCTCGGATTAATTCCCAAATCGATTAAGTGGGCGTTGATCAAAGCCTTCACCTTCTCTCCGGCGTCAGCCAAGTCGAGGGAATCGTCCTTGTAGCGCTCCTTAATCATGCGGAGCAAATAGCCGAAGCGCCGCGCCGGTCCTCGGTAGCGATGCCCCGACTCATGGGGAAGGATCAGATTCAGGCTTTGCAGAAACTTCTTGAGATAGACCTCGAAATCAGCTCGGGGCTTGATCTCCTTCATCGCGGTGACTGCGGCGTGCAACACCGCGACTTCAGTGCGTACCTCGGGCAACGTCCCGACGACGAACGGCTCAATCTCCGCAACCCCGGCGGCTCGAAAATGCTGTAGCAGGCGCTGGTAGCGTTCTTCCAAAATAGGAAGTTCGGTCAGTACGTTCTTCAACCCTTGCCGGATATCTTGAGCGTCTTCCTCGGTATAGATGGCCAGCGCCTCGCCAAGGTGATTCGCGAGGCCAATGTAATCAACAATGAACCCACGTTGCTTTCCGGACGCCACACGATTGACGCGGGCAATGGCCTGTAAGAGGTTGTGTTCGTAGAGCCGCTTATCGATGTACATCACCTGCTCGATCGGAGCGTCAAAGCCGGTCAGCAGCATGTCGCAGACCACCAGAAACGCGATTCCGGTTAACGACTTCTCCGGATCGTCGAAATCGAACGGCTTACAGAAATTGTCGACCGCGTTCCAGCGTTTGGACTCCTTGCGCGCCTCCGTGATCAGGGCCAGCTCGTTGGTCGGGTCCGCAGACATTACCGCCGCCACCTTCAGGAACTCGATTCGCCTGACTAATCCGGCGTCTGGCTTCTGCTTCAACCGCTCCCGGTCCAGCCGTTCGAGCAGTGCTTCTCGAATCGCCTTCTGGTACCGGATCGCGGCGAGCTTCGAGTGGCACACCACCTGCGCTTTGAACCCATCGGGAAGAATGTTGTCGATGTAGTGGTCTACCAGGTCGCGAGCAATTGCCCCGATGCGCTTCTCGGCTTCCAGGATGTCCCCGGTTGCGCCGTACTTCTTTTTGATCACCGCCAATTCAGCATCGGTCCGCTCCCGGAACAGGTCTTCAAACTTCTCATCGAACCCTTGTTTATCCTTGAGCGCCGTATCCGCCGTGCGCCCCTCATAAAGAATCTGGAGAGTGGCCCCGTCCCGCACGGAATCCATCAGCTTGTACGTATCGATGTAATCCCCAAATCGTTTGACGGTGCGCTTGCTGCCGTGTTGTTCGGTGATCAGCGGCGTACCGGTGAAAGCAATTCGAGTTGCATTCGGAAAGGCTCCAAACAGATTGTCCCCAAGATCCGAGCTTTGCGTTCGGTGCGCCTCGTCGATCATCAGCAGGATTCGCGGCGATTCGTTCACGACTCCGAAGTTCTCCGCTGAAGGCAGCTTCCCAAACTTGCCCAGCGCCTCCTGAAGCGATGCGGGCAGGTCTTCGGCCCGGTCCATGAACTTGTGAACCATCACCATGTTCACGTCGGACGCCTCAGTGCTAAGGTGCAGCCGCACATCGCTCGTGCTCTCAATCACATTCACTCTGCCGCCGATCAGCCGTGCCGTCGCGGAGAGTTGCTCCTCCAGGTCGATCCGATCATTGACCATTACGATTTTGAAGTCCGCCAGGTCGATCGAGGCCCGCAGCATTCGCGCAACAAAAACCATCGTGAGTGACTTGCCCGAACCTTGGGTATGCCACACCACTCCTGATCTCTCCTCGCGGGTCTTACCCGTCCTCAGCCTCTCGACGATCTTTCGCGCCGCACGGTACTGCTGATAGCGGCACACCACCTTGACGCGCTTGCCGGAGTCCGTATCCATGAACACTGCGCAAGTCCGCAAGACGTCCAGTAGGGTGTCCCGCGCTAGCAGTCCTTGGATCAGCCTCTCCTGTTCGCGTTCCGTCCCCAGTGGGGGCGAAAAGCTCCGGCGGCTCTCCGGCCAAATGTCTTTCCAGGCGTAGAAGTGTTCATGGCCCGACGTGATCGTGCCGAACTCCGCCTTTTCTCCACAAGTCCGAATCAGCAACAGGTTCGACGAAAACAGTCTTGGCTCACCCTCGCGCAGGCCGGCGGCGGTCGTTTCCGGCCGGGCGTTCCGGTAGCGCTGCAATTGAACGAAGGCCTCATAGATCGGGTTGGCTGTGTTCGCATCTCCAATCTTCGCCTCGATCACCAGCAGTGGAATGCCATTCACAAACAGCACGATGTCCGGAATAATGCAGCTCTTCACGCAACCGGGTGTGTCAATGCGGAACTGGTTGATGGCGTGAAAGACATTCCGCTCCGGTTGAACGAAGTCGATCAACTGGACAACCGGGTCGTGTTCGCCGGTGATCTCGTTCATGTCCACCTGGGCCTTGAAGAGCAGCTTTTGGACGGCTTCGTTCGCTTCAAGCAAGGTCCGGCTCGGGTGCCGGGTCAGTTGGTCCCGCAGATCGTCTAGCTGGCGCTCATTGAGCCACTCCGTGCCCTCGGGGGTACGGTTCAGCGCACGAACCGCGTCACGGAATACGGCGGGCAACAGCCACTCGCGAAAGCTCGTCCGCAGACTGGCGGCCGGGTCCGCGGGAATGATGCTGTGCCCCTGATCCACCACCGTCCAGCCCAGGGTTCCGAGCTGGTCGAGGAAGGGTTTTTCGACATGTAGGTATTCAGACATGCATCAGCCGGTTCTCTGTCTAATCTCAAGCTAAAGCATAATGGAACTCAGTCTCATTAGACAGAGACAAGACCATTACAATCAACGCTTTACCGTCTTCTGGATTCGATTCTCTGGCTAAACTCACCGGGAAACGCCGCCTTCCGGCGCCGGTTTAGACAGACGCCATTTCGCCCAGCGCGTCGCCCCGTCCGGCACGATGATCCCCGCTTTCTTCATCTCCTGTAGAAGGTTCTTGATAAATTCCTTCTTCTGTCTCGTGTCCAATGCATCCGAGAGTTTCCCCGCAAGCAGAACGTCCAGATCCGCCCGATTTGCCACGTCAAACTTCTGCAGGTACGCGACCACCATGTCCTTGTAGTGCTGTTTGTCGAAGGCGCGGTTCTTGATGTAAGCCGCCTTGTCACCAGTAGCGGCGGCGATCTTGGCCGAAACGAAGAGATTCGGGCGACGGCCTTCGATCAGATTCCGGGCCTTTAAGACCTTGAACGATTCCTCGTCAAGCGGGCGCTTTTTCTGGACCTTGTCCAGGGCGATCACATCCGTCAGATCGAGTTCGATCTGGCTCAATAGCAAGCGCGTGTAGTTCTCGTCCAAGACTTCGCCGGTGAGCAGGACCCCGACCTTCTTCGGATCTTCAAGATCATAGTCCGGCATGGGAAAGCTACGCTCCCGCTGACGGGTGAACATCCGCTTGATCCCGCTCCCAATGGTGTCGATCATGTTCAGGTTCACCATCGCCTGCGCCAGAAATGGATTTCGATAAACCTCCGGTGGTGCGTCGCTTCGAATCATCTCTTCGACGGTGCCTGGAATGAACGAGCCGAGGTTGGTGAACAGCAGCGTGTCCGGTGTTTCTACCACACTGATGCGTCCCGCCAGTGTGTAGTCCTGGTGGGCTATGCAATTGTGCAATGTCTCGCGAATCACCCACGGGTCGTATTGCGTTACTTCCTGAGGGAATAAGGTTCCACTGGGCAAATGCCGAACCGTGAGATTGCGGATCTTCTGAAGCACCTTGTCACCGACGAGGATCATCGGCAAATCGAAGTGCTGGTAGTCTTTCTCCTGCTTCTTCTCGTCCCGCAGCACCCAGGTGATGCGAGCTTGAGCGGGCGAGAGAAGATGAGCCGACTCGGGCTTACCTAGAAGTAGCAATGCCGCGCGGGTCACCTTCCCGCCAACACACACCTTGACCTTGTTCAGAAATGTCGAGTCGTCCCAGCGATCCAGTTCCGCATCCTGTTGGGGATGCTTCTGCCGGTACTGGACACGGGCAAACGCAATCGCTTCATCGTCGAGATCGCCGAGAGTCGCGCTTTCGACGAGCTGCGCAGACCAGTCCACCGGCGACTCTGAAAGGATTTGCCATAGGCGGCGCTCCTTCTCCGGGAAGTCCTTCAGCTTCTTCTTGTAGCTGCCGACACGGATAAAGGCCTCGCCGCCAAAGCGGACCGGAGTCGAGTTGGCGGCTTGAATCGCGAATATGACAATGGGTGCACCATTACGCTCGAATTCGTGAATCGTAAAGTCAATCCGAGGACTCAACTCGCGGAATAGCCAACTCTCCAAGTTCTCGTTGCCTTTCTTGGCTTGCTTGGGACGAAAGTTGGTACCAAGAACGGAGTGGGTGCCGTCTTCAATTCCCCACACCAAGTACCCAGTTCGCTTGCCGTGCAACGCGGCACCGTTGGAGATGGCGGAAACGTATTCGCCAATTTCCTGAGGGTTGTCGTTGTTGTGCTTAAATTCGAACCATTCCGTTTCGGCCGGAAGCCGTAGGAGTTCGTCGAGCTTGGACTGGAGTTGAGCTGGAGTCATGAAACCTCAACGCGCAAACGGCCACCTAGCAGATCCTGCACGAGGCCCTGCTTCTGTTGGTAAAGTTTTGCCAAGGAGCGGCCTTCTTCGTCGATTGCGGCTCCAATGGTATCCAGTCGATCAACGACGGCAATCTGTTCTTCTATGCTTGGTACCGCCAGAACCATGCCCAACAGTTCCCTGAGGTCGAATCGTTTCGTTCCATGAGTGGACTCGCTGGTTCGCTTAAGAAAGGTGTCCCGATGTGCACGGAACCAATATGCCAAGAATCTGTTCGAGAGATCTCCACGGGCGCACACCGCCTTGATGTCCTGATTGAAAGCAAACTCTCTCAACCCAATTACGACTGGGAATGAATGCGCAAGAATCATTCCGCGAACCACAATAAATACGGTGCCGGCTTTGGCCAACCGTGATACGATCCGCGCTGCTAAAGGGCTGATGTGTTCACTCGTGTCAAAGAGTTCAAATGCTTTCATATCTTTTGGAGTTAGCCATGGAAAGTCGCCGTCCCACCATTCGGGTCGGTTTCGACTTGGCGTCCCCCCACTGGTCCATTCACAGCACTGCCCAAGTGTTGAGATATCCCATTCGTTAGGAAGCCAACCGACGGGAGATTTCTTATAGAGATGTGGTGCCTGGCTAGCAGTGAGGCGGAGTCGACCATCCGACGTGAGGCCGCGGGTAAACAGGTCATGCATCAGCCCTAACCTGATTTGCTCGTACTTCGCTATCAACGCCTCTGTCTGCGCAATCGTCTCGTCCAATACTGCGAGGATATCTGCCACTTTCCATCGCTGCGCTTGTGCAGGCCACGGCACAACAAAAGATCGTATTTGTTGATAATTAAGGCCCTCGCGGTTTCCGCCAGCGTTGAGTTTCCAGACCTGTTTCTGACCGATATGAGAAGCTAACACTGCCGCCAGGAATTGAGCATCGCGTTGATTCGGCTTTGCCAGCCTAATGGAGCAAACATGCTGATTTGCATTCGCCGGACCGAAGTTCATCGGCACAACACAACATCTACCAATCGATGCGCCAGTGATGTTCAGCAGCACGTCAAAGGGATAAACCTCGCTAGCGGCCATTCGATGATGAGTTGCCTCATCGATAAACGCAACATCTTCGAGCGAAAGTCCAGAGTTCAGGACGTTCTGGCTGCGGATAAACATCACACCAGTGTCCACGTAAACATTGCTGCCTCCTGTCGGAGTCACCCCGCTGCCAACCCGGATCGCTAGGCTCCCTATTGTTTTCGATCCTAAGAAGGAATCGTTGGAATTAGATTCACTCATACCCTAACTCCACCAGAAACGCCTTTAATTGTGCTGAGCTAGCTGCGCGCCAACCTTCGATATCCTTAACCGTGATTGCGTACTTTGCGTGTAGATTTTCCAGCGCCGCCAAGCAGTCGCGCTCCTCGCCGCGCAAATAACTGACATAAGTCTCAACTAGCAGGGAATGGAAGCGATCCAGAATTACGCGGCGAGCTTGCTCGCTGTTGATCTTCTCCCTCGCCGCCACCACTAGTTCTTCTTGTTTCTTCTCATTCGCCCGCAGGTCACCATTGAAACTCCGGACTTCTTCCTCCATCGCCTTATGACGACCCAACCGTTGCTCAATGCCAGCCGCCTTCTTCGCCTGCGAATCGCAATCGCTCTTCCGGCCCTCTCGCTTGGCTAGCTTCGCTTGCGCGTTGGCCTCTTTGAGTTCAGCCTTGAGAGCCTTTACCTGCTCGGTCGGAAGCACACCAGTATCGTCGGTGTCCTCATAGTCCTCTTCATCGGCGGCGGCAAACAGTGCCGACAACTCAGCAAGCCGTGCCCGCTTCTGCTCCATCTCGGCGAGCAATTCCGGAAACTGGCTGGCGAGGATATCTGCGTCTGGAATCAATTCCGGCCCCCACCCACTGGCCGCCACCGATTTCAAGTCCGCTTTCAGATCGTCTACATAACGGGCAAACGCGCCACGCACTTGGTGATCGGTGAGCAACTGCTGCCCGGCAAATGCCTGGGCGATGGAGGCGAGCAGCTGTCGGCGCAGGTCGTAGACATTCCCAGCTTTCCCATTGCGGGGAGCTAAGGCCTCAACTGCGGGCCGGTTCTTCGTCCACCAGGTCTCTAACGTCTGAAGGAATTGTGCGTGCGCTTCCGCTAGGCCCGGATCGCTTTTCACCAATTCTGCCAGTGCGCGGCGATCCGCCACCGCTGACACGAAATCAGCGTAATCCGCATCGTTCTTCCGAGGGACAAAGATGCGCTCCCGCAGACCGGCATAGTTCGCCCAAAAGCGCGACAAAGCATCGATCTCAACCACTGGCACACCGCCCTGCAAATGGGCGCGAACGTCATGCGGTTCGGGCGGGGGAGCATTGTCTACATAGCGGCGAATGTTGCAGTTGTAGTCCTCAGCGGCAATCTCGCTCACTGACACCAGACGAGCATAGGCTGGGACATCCTGGTGCTCGCGATAGGCGTGAACGATCTTCGAAATGTCCTCGGGCCTGAGGAAGTTTTGGGCTTTTCCTTCGCGATATTCGCGATCAGCGTTGATGAAGAGTACGTGCTTGCGCGCCGCCGAACCCAGCTTGTTCATCACCAACACGCAGGCCGGAATCCCCGTGCCGTAAAAGAGCCCGGCGGGCAGGCCAATGATGGCTTCGAGCCAGCCGTGCTCGATGAAGTGCTTACGGGCTTCCTTCTCTTCGCCGCCACGGAAGAGGACACCGTGCGGCATGATGGTGGCCATCTTGCCATCCGCCTTCAGCACGGCGAGCATATGCTGCACGAACATCAGGTCAGCCTTTTTGCCCTTTTCTGGCAGCCACACGGCAAAACGCCCCGGATACTCGATTTCTTTCTTGATGTAGTTCTGGCTGAAGGGCGGGTTGGCCAGCACACGGTCGAATCGTTTGAGTTCACCCGAATCCGCTTTGTGCTGCGGGTGACGGATCGTGTCTTCCTGCCGGATGTCTGACTGCGGAATCCCGTGGAGCAGCATGTTCATCTTGCAGATGGACCATGTGGTGCCCATGCTCTCTTGCCCGTAGAGCGAGAGGTTGCGGGGATCGCCGCCGCATTCGCTCACGTAGTCTCGTGTCTGGATGAGCATTCCGCCGGAGCCGCAAGTGGGATCGTAGACGCTCATGCCGGGCTGGGGATCGACAATCTCGACCAGGGTGCGCACGACATCCGCCGGTGTATAAAACTCACCCGCCTTCTTGCCGGCCGAGTCGGCAAAGAACTTGATCAGGTATTCGTAGGCTGCACCCAAAAGGTCGGGGAACTCAAAGTTTTCATCCCGCAGCGGGATCTTCTCGAAGTTCTGAACGAAGTTTGAGAGGGTATCGTCGTCAAGAGAGCGTTGGCCGATCTTTCGGTTGAAGTTGATCCCCTTCAGTACGTCCTGCAATGCATCGACGTTCGCGTCTTCGAGTGCTTCAAGCGCCTTGTTCAGGCCGGTGCCGACGTTCGTCTTGAGATGCCGAATCTTGGACCAGTGCGCCTCTTCGGGGACAAAGAAAGTGTACTTGTCGGGGTTGGCCAGTTGCTCCGCTACAGTCTGCTCGGGCATTCCCTTGGCCTTCAGGTCCTTGGCCAATTGCTCCCGCTCCTGATCGAAGAGGTCACTCAGGCGCTTCAGGAATAGCATGCCGAAGATGTATTCCTTGTATTCAGACGCATCCATATTGCCGCGCAAGTCGTCGCAGGCACGAAAGAGGAGACTGGAGAGTTGACTGAGGGTAAGCTTGGTCATTTTGCTGGAGTTTTCTTGGCCGGATCGCGGGCTACAAGGATCGACTTTGCGAGGTGAAATTGAAGGTCACCTAGCCAGTCTAACTGTTGAATCGGGATTGGCCCGCCGATCGGCTGCGAATCGTCTCCACGGCTACCGGCTCTTGGACCTCAGACAGGGAAACCGGCGTCTTTCTGGCTTTTTTTGCCGGGGCGGGAGCCTGCTGTGGCTTTGGTATCTCTGCGGATGCTTCGAGCGCCAGCACATTTGCTACGAGTCTCTTTCCCGCATTCCTGGCCGCGTACATCACCACGAAATACTCGAACCCCAGCGCGAGTGCCGCTAGCATGGAATTAGAGAGAGATAGCTGAATGGAGAGTGCGCCAAAGAGGCACCCGATTATCAGTACCGGCATGATTGCCGTGAGCTCTCTGAACAGCAGGTAGGCCGAGTTGGCATCTTCAACCACCAGATCCTTGCAATGCTTTCGGTAGATGGCGTACCACAGCGAGCTTTGTTGCTGGTATTCAGTCGGGAGCTGTCCGAAGCGCTTCTGGAGCGACAGGATGTCGATGCGGAGGTCACTTGGCGCGATCACAGTGAACGCTTCACTGGAAGGAAGCGAACGCATTCCCCTGCGCCAGAACACGAGTGTCTCTTTCCACTCGCGCGGGATTGCCCAGGAAATCGTCCGCGTGGCTATCGCGCCAACCGCAATCAAGGCTGGAATCTTCAAGACGTGCGACCACTCACCTGCCCGGACCGCCCCAATGAAAGCCTGCAAAGCTTCAAGTCCAACGAAAGCTGCCACCAGGGCGACGATATTCGCAGAAAGGAATGTCATTACCTGTGGCTGATTGCGGCTTTTCAGTGACTTACCGGCTTGCTTGATCATTGGTCTCCAAACTTGTTTCGACAGCTTCTCGGTTTTGAAGCGCAAGCTGCTTTGGGGCAGGCTCTGGCGATTGAGGGTCCAGCCCTAGCTGGCGAAGCACGTAGAAAGCTAATGCTTTTCGCGTCTTGAGCAACAGTTTGCCGCTTTCCATGGCGTAGTCCAACTCCACGACCCTTCTTTGGGCATCGGTTAGGCCAGGGTCGGGCACGAAAATCAACTCGATGCTTTGATGCCAGGAATGATCGCTCGCGGGATCTACATCTGTGGGTTGATGTCCCAAAACGCTCAGAATCCTCGAAAAGACGAAGTCTCTAAACTCCGAATGCTCATGGCAAAAGGCCCGCGTGTGCCAACGAGATCCGTCAAAAGCTATGGCGTGAGGACTGATCTCCCGCTCAGTGGGATTTGCCCGGGTCTTCGACTGGTAAAGAACTCTGACGCGCTGCGCCTGACGAATTGCCATGAGGATCTTGCGTAGTACGAGCCCATCAATCCGGCGGCTCGGCTGTGGCACGTAGTCCAGGGGCGGCGTCCATCCGGTGGATTGATCGCCAAGGTGATTTCGTAGCCCTTCCAAATATGCTGTTGCGTCAGGAATCTGAAATACCGGCGTAAATTCTGGTGTTGCGAAGTACGTCTTCTCGCGCTTGTCGTAGCAAAGATTCTCTTGTGCTACAGCGATATACCTGGCAACGTCCAAGGAAGCTTGGGGGAGGGAGATTCCAAACCGCGTCATCAGATCGGACCGGTTAAGGCGGCCTCCCCAACATAGTTGAGCTTCGATGAAAAGCAGTCGTTGATGTTGCACCCAGTTGGGGGGCGGGGTTGGAGGGTGAGATCCAGGGGCCGCAGATTCAGAGTCGGTCAATTCTTGACGCATACAGATTCTGCTATTAGCATAGCATTTAGATCCATCTAAAAAGTAGTGGTATAATCGAATTTAGATCTAAGCTGAGCAGGAGCAACCTTTTGAACACCACCATCACATTTTTTCCCGTTGGCAACGGCGATATGACGCTTCTCAAATTGGGGGACTCAGTTCGGACAACGATCTTGATCGACTGCAATATCAGAGAAGCAGCGGACGACCCCGACGACGATACGAGGGATGTCGCGAACGATTTACGCTCCCGCCTGGCGCGCGATGCTAAAGGTCGGCCCTATGTCGATGCGTTCCTATTGAGCCATCCGGATGCAGATCACTGTCGAGGTCTCTGCAAGCACTTCTATTTGGGTCCGCCGGCTGGATATCCAGACGACAAGAAGCCAGATGGGCAGAAGCGGATCTTCATTCGGGAACTCTGGTCGTCACCAATGGTCTTTCGGCGAGCCTCTAAGAACCATGTGCTTTGTAGCGACGCATCTGCGTTCAATGCCGAAGCGCGGCGTCGCGTCAAGGTGAATCGGGAAAGGGGCTACCCAGTTGATCCAGGCGATCGCATTCTTGTGCTGGGCGAGGACGAGGATGGCAAAACGGACGATCTCGGCTCAATACTCGTCAAGGTGGATCAAGAGTTTGATCGGGTGAATGGGAGCCGCAACAAGTGTTTCTGCGCATTCCTGGTCGCCCCAATCCCGAAGTCCGATGCCGATACCGAGGACCTGCTCAGCAAGAATCACTCCAGCGTAATCCTCAACATCGCGCTTGGAGCGAACGAGTCCAGCCTCAATCGAATTAAATTCCTGACCGGAGGCGATGCAGAGGTCGATATCTGGGAGCGGTTGTGGGACAAGCACCAGGACAATCCAGCGCCTCTTGAATACGACATCCTGCAGACGCCTCATCATTGCTCCTGGCACTCGCTGTCGCACGATAGCTGGTCTGAACTGCACGAAGATGCTGAGGTCTCGGAAGATGCTCGCGCGGCGCTCTCTCAGATTCGAACCGGCGGTTTGATTGTCGCGAGCAGTTGCCCCATTGACGATGACGACGATGATCCGCCCTGTTACGGGGCGAGGCTAGAATACGAAGCAATTGTTGATGACGCAGGTGGCACGTTCTACTGCACCGGAGAGTATCCATCAGAAGCGGAGGTCGCGCCGCTGGAGTTCGCTGTCAATGAAATGGGACTGGAGCGTCTCGCCTATCGACCCGCGCCGCCCAAGTCACTACTGAGAGCGTCGGTCGCCGCGAGTGGCCTGACATTTCCACCACGGCCAGTCGTCCCAAACAAGCCGGCGGGGTTCGCGTAGTGAAGTGGGTCCTAAAAAGCCCAAAACGATTTCTGCAGGAGCGCGACGATCTCGATGCCCTAGCCAAGGATGTCGATTGGGTCGAAGCGTTGCACTGGCGAATGGACGGCGAATTCGCTGTCCAGGTGGATATTGATCTACGCGTTCACGGGAAGGTCTATTCAGCTACCTTAACTTATCCGGAATTCTTTCCGCACACTCCTGGATTTGTGTTCCCGCGGGATAGGTCTGAAATTTGGTCACAGCATCAATATGGCGCTGGCGGAGCCCTTTGTCTCGAATGGCGTGCGGACAACTGGAACACTTCGGTGACTGGCGCGGACCTTATTCGGAGTACGTACAAGCTGCTTCATACGGAACACAATCCTGAGGTGCCGGCTTCGGTCCAGTCGGCCCATAGTGTTACCCGCGGGCAAGAGCTTCGGAGTAAGAATCATAGATTTGTCGTGACGCCAGAACTCAGAGCTTTCTTCGCGCAACTGCCAGCGGATACGGTGGTCCCACTCAAAACCAATAATCTTCTACACAGTTCAACCACAGTCGCTTTCGTTTCCGGAGCTGAGTTGAATGGTGCCTCCATCAAAATCACTGATCTTCCAAGCGGCTTGAGTTCCTACACGCCCTTGTTCGCATGGAAGGGTGTTGGCATGGCACTCCGCAGTGAGATTTTCGAAAAGATTGGGCCGATCGCATCAAAAGATGATTTGATTCGGGAAATTGGGAGAGCCGTCCCTGCGGATGCTTTCAGCCTCAATCGAGATCCAGGATCGACGACTTTCCAAGACACGATCGTGCTGCTGAAAGGGGAGTCGGCAACGTCCTTGAGAGCATTCGGGGTCAGCGAAGACTCTGTCCACGAGTACGCCGTTATTTTGCCGGAGACCGCCACTCGGCGACTGCCCGTCGAGTACGAAAGCTTGCAGCAAACGAAGTTCGCCATAATTGGGCTGGGCTCGATAGGAAGCAAGATTACAGTTTCGCTTGCCCGCGCCGGAGTATGCAATTTCGTTTTGGTAGATGATGATGTGCTCTCGGCTGAGAACATTTGCCGGAACGAACTCTCCTGGGCATCTGTCGGTGTTCACAAGGCCGAGGCGGTCAGAGAGGCGCTCAACCTGATTGCTCCGAATTTGAGCATTGAAGTTCATCTGCATCGCGTCGCGGGACAGGAATCGTCAATCGCCGCGGCGAAGCGACTCAACGAGATTGGCGGCTGCGATGTCATCGTGGATGCGACTGCCAATCCCAAGGTGTTTGTCACACTGGCCGCAGTGGCAAAGGCGAAAGGTCGAACGCTTTGTTGGGGAGAAGTTTATGCAGGCGGGATCGGTGGCCTCATTGCTCGGGCTCGGCCGGGTCGCGATCCGAACCCGCTTGCGGTGCGCGATTCAATCAATAGATACCTCGAAACACTTCCTCCTGCCCCTTTCAAAGAAGCGGCAGGCTATGACGTTGAGGACGGGCAACCATTGGTCGCCGACGACGCTGACATTACTCACATCGCATCCGCGCTGACGCGGCTTGCTCTCGATTCGGCGCTGAATCCCGAGCACAGCAACTTTCCCTACTCGGCTTATCTGATAGGCCTCAGGGGCATCTGGGTCTTTGAACAACCTTTCGACACTCGGCCAATTTCCGTTGAGGGCGAGGGTTGGACCGAGAACTGTCAGGACCTCGGTAGTGATGACGATCGCCTAGCTGCGGCCACGGCGCTTATCGGGATGATTGGTGGGGGGAAGTGATGATAACTCTGGTCCTTCCAACTGAATGGAAAGAGGTCATCGTTGGGGCCCTAGTCCGTGCAGGATCTAGCGAGGTTGGCGGAGTACTGATGGCCGAACACTGTGGTCCGAACGAGTTCGCGGTAAGAGAAATTTCAGTTCACGCACAGGGTTCATTCGCGGCATTCCTCCGCAAGATCGAAGACGCCATTGGCCGCCTAACCTCATTTTTTGAGCGAACCCGGTATGACTATACGCGATTCAACTACATCGGCGAATGGCACTCGCACCCTAGCTTCGTTCCGGAGCCCAGTTCCCGTGACGATGCATCGATGCGAAAAATCGTAGCGGACCCTGAGGTTGGTGCGCATTTCGTCGTCCTTCTGATTGTGAAGCTTGACGCCGCCGCTGATCTGGTCGCAACTGCTCACACATACCTTCCAAATGGCGAGAAGCATCGGGCCGTCGTGAAGTTAGGCTAGGCGGCTAAAGGCGGCGGCAGGGTTTGGAATGACCGCATTGACCTTGCTAACTATCAAATATCGACCATCTGAAGAGATTGCTGCCGGACACTCTGGCCACAACCCTCGTATGGGAATGAGCCACTGTTCCAGCATCGCCCTAAATCTTCGGGGCCGCGAGTATTCGACGCATCCAAGCTGCTGCGCGAGTCCGAAATCGCCGAAAAGCGGGATTTTTTCGGGACCCTTAGCAGAGAAGCAGCGATAGGTCAGCCAGACGAACAAGTCCAAGACGGCTGGCGCCGATGCCAGCACCTTGACGGCATCAAGGTCGGCTGGTATCGGATGCTCTGAAATTTCGCGATAGAACTCTTCACTGAGGATGACGACGTTGGCGAATTCGTCCGAGAGAGGTGGTTGCGCGGAGACGCGGTTGTACCAAATCTGCGCCTCAGACAAGAAATTGAAGCGAGACCGATGGACCACTTTGGCGGGAGGACGGCTCGACTCCGTGCCAAAGAAGATCGTCGCGCCGAAGATCCGCTCGAACGCAGAAACAAGACGCCTGTACTCCTTGCCACCCTTCGAAAGTCCGAATGTGTCGAGCAGCTCAGCCGCCGATTCAAATCGCACGATCCGACTCTGCTGCCGGACGGCCATTGTGGCCAAGAAAATCGGCACCAAGCGATCCTGACCAAAAGGAAGGCCACATTCCGGATGACCGGTGACTTGAAGCGTGAAATGCCCGTTCCGCCGTTCAAAAAGCAATTGACCGGCGGGCGGTCGCCGAATCGGCAGCCCGCACAGCACAAAGGGCCGAGCGGTAAACCCGAGCGTCTGAGTAGCGGTTTCCCGCTTCTCCCGCACCAGACAGATGCCCTCAGCCTTCTTCAGCTTCTGTTTGGAAACGACGAATTCGCCGAAGTCGCGGGCTAGAACTTGCCCTGCATGCTCCAGAGTTCCCCTCGGTTGCCCAAGCGTACTCATCGGGGCACCGCGAGAACACGAAAATCCAAAATCGACCCCAAATTGGTGACAGTTTTGGTGACAGTTGGCTGTTTTTGATGCTTTTGGAGAGGGTGGCCGGAGTGGCCTAAGATATTGAAACTAAACCAACTGGGAGTTGGTTGCGGGGGCATGATTTGAACATGCGACCTTTGGGTTATGAGCCCAACGAGCTACCAGGCTGCTCCACCCCGCACTTGTATGGTAACAATCTAGTGAAGCAAAGGCAATAACCTCATGCCCTCCCAACCACGCAAACCCAAGAAAAAGTTCACGAAGACCAAGGAAGTGAAGGCGTTAGCTCGCGAGCAGGTCGGCCTGATTAAAAGCGTTCGCGTGATTGAGGAGTCGCCGAAACGGAAGAAGCCGAAGTATCCCGAGCCATTCGAGTAACCTCTTGCTCCACCCGCGACTCGTTCCAGCCCAGCCGCGACCCCAATTCGCGCGCCAACCCCCGCAAGGACTCGCGGTCCCAGGCCCGCTCGTAGGCCCAATACGTCGAGACCTGCATCAGGTCCGGCAGCGCTTCCACCCATTCGCACTCCACCGCCTCGGCGATGCGCGCCTGGTCGAGTGACCCCAACTCCCGCGCGCGCTCCAGCACCCTAGGCGCCCGGACGCCGTACTCCATCACCACGGCTGGATCGTGTTGCTCTTTCAGAGCCGCGATCGCCGCCCGCGAGTTGCCGTTCAGCGGCACCGTAGCGGTGGCGTGGATCTCCTTCAGTGCCTCCGGCGCCGCCAGGTCCGCCGCCTCTTCGCTCATCGAGCGATACGTCGTGTACTTGCCACCCGCCACATGAACCACGCCGTCGGCCGAGGCCCAGATGCGATGCTCGCGCGAAGTTGACGTCGCCGACGTGCCGCCCGATTGCACCAGTGGCCGCAGCGCACTGTACGTTGCGATGGGCCGCATCCCGCGGGACTCCGGGAAGATATCGGCCGCGATCTTCAGCAGGTACGCCGTCTCTTCTTCCGAAATCTCGACATGGTCCGGCGACCCGTCGTGGTCCACGTCGGTGGTGCCTACCAAGGTCAGGTCCTTCTTGCTGCCCCACGGGATGAAAAAGATGATGCGCCCATTCTCCTCGAAGTACGCGATGGCGTTGTCGCTTCGGTTCAAGCGCGGCAGGATGATATGCGATCCGCGCACCAGCCGCAGCGAGTTCTCTTTCGGCCACACTTCGCCGGCCCAGGGCCCCGTGGTATTCACCAGCCGCTTGGCTCGCACTTCGAACTCGGCGCCGGTTAAGCCATCGCGGACGCCTACCGTCCACACGTCGCCCTGCTGCGTGAAGCTCCGGGCTTCGAGGTAATTCATCAGCACCGCGCCGTTGGCCTCGGCCTCGAACAAATTCTCGAGGACGAAGCGCGCCGAATGGACACGCGCATCCCAGAACACCGCCGCCGAAACCAGGTCCTGCGGATTCAAGCCCGGCTCCAGCTTGGCTAGCTCTGGCAGCGCTACGCCGCGATGCGGCGAAATGTTGCGCGACCCGGCCAGCGTGTCGTACATCCACAGGCCCGTGCCGTAAAAGTACTTGGCGAACTGGCTGTACATCGGAATGAGGAACGCGAGCGGCTCCACCAGGTGCGGCGCGATTTCGAGCAGCGTCGAGCGCTCGCGCAACGCCTCGCGCACCAGGCCGAACTCCATGTATTTGAGGTAGCGCAAACCGCCGTGGATCAGTTGCGAATTGCGCCCGCTGGTGCCCGACGAGAAGTGCCCCTTGTCGATCAACGCGACCTTCAGCGGATGCCCGGCGGTCTTGGCGCGCAAGGCCAAATCGCGCGCGATGCCCGCGCCGTTTACGCCTCCGCCGAGAATGAGGATGTCGTGGGTCTGCGCCTGCAAGGCGGCCATGCGGTCTTGTCTCATGAGATTTTCGGCCGCCGCCGGTGCCAGTCCGTGCGCTCTTGGAACGCCTTGCCCATGGCTAGGATCAGGTTTTCGTTAAAGGGCCGCGCCACCAGTTGCAAGGCGACGGGCAGTTCTCCCGCGAAGCCGCAAGGCAACGACAACGCCGGTAGCCCGGCCAGATTGCCGGCCGGAATGATGCCGCTGAAGCCACGGTCCGCCGGCGCCGGACGGCCACTCGGGCGGTCTAAAGCCTCGGACACCCGCGACGCCGGCCCGGGGCGCGCCGTGGTGAGAATCGCGTCGTACTGAGCGAAGAACTCGCCGAAGGCCTCGCGGATCAGGCTGCGGATGCGCATCGCCTTCAGATAGTCCGTGGCGGGCCAATCGAGCGCCGCCTTCAAGCCCGCCACTTGCTTCTTGTCGTCCAACTGATCGACACGGCCACTGCGAATCAGCTCTTCAAAAATCGACGCGGACTCGGCCCCGATCACCGGACCGATCACCGCGCCGTACGGAAAGTCCGGAATGCGCGCTTCCACCAGCTTCACGCCGAGAGATTTGAAAGCTTCGACGGCCGTCTGAAAAGCGGCCTTCGCTGACGGGTCCGCCGCCGCGTCGAAGTCCACCGGCGCGTACGCCACGGTGACCTCGTTCAGCGGGCGCGCGAATTGCGGCGCGTAGTAAAAGCTCTTGCCGGCAGATCCTGGGTCCTTCGCGTCGCCGCCCGCGATGGCCTGTAGCACCCAGCCGCAATCGTCCGCCGAGCGGCCCAGCACGCCGATCTTGTCGAGCGTCCAACTCAGGGCCATGGCGCCGTGGCGGCTGACGAGCCCGTAGGTGGGCCGCAGTCCGGTGACGCCGCAATAAGCCGCGGGCGTCAGGATAGAGCCGCTCGTCTCGGACCCCAAGGCGAACGGCACCAAGCCGGCCGCCACCGCCGCGCCCGAGCCCGACGACGAACCGCCGCTCCAATGCGCCCGGCTCCAGGGATTCAGCCCCGGCCCCGACATCGACGCGGCGGGAAAACGATAGCCGCCACCGCCCGCCAGTTGCACCATCGCCAGCTTCGACGTCAGCACGGCTCCCGTGCCGGCCAGCTTCTTAATCACGGTGGCGTCATGGTCAAACACCTGCCCGGCATAAGGCCGCGCGCCCCAGGCCGTGGGTTGCCCCTTCGCCGACAGCAGGTCCTTCGCGCCGAAAGGAATGCCTTGCAGCACGCCGCGATAGCGCTCGCGCTTCAGCTCTTTGTCGACGTCCTTCGCCTTGTCGATCGCTGCTTCCTTCAGCAGCAACGCCAAGGCGTTATAGCGCGGACCCAGGCGCTCGAGGCGTTCCACAAACGCGCGCGTCAGTTCCTGGCACGTGAATTCCTTGCGCTTCAGGCGAGCGTTCAGGTCAGTGAGCGGCGCGAAGAAGAGATCGTCGGTCATGGTTTGAAGGCAAAAGCCGGTTCTACGCTGATGTCGAGCTTGAATTGGCGCAAGCGATCCGAGGTGGATTGCATCTGGCCCTTTGCCAGCGCCGCCAAGTCTTCAGGCGGGGGCGTTTGGGCCAGCAGCGGGAGCGGCGTCGCCAGCAGGGCCGCGAATTTCCGGCGGGAAGGTTGCATGCTTCCCCTAGTTTAGCCTTCTGGCACGCCCGCTTCGGTGAACGTGGCCATTTCGAGGTAGACGCGCAACGACGTCTCAATCAGATTGATCATCAGCGCCGCGCCGGAGCCTTCGCCGAGCCGCATCCCCAAGTCGAGCGCCGGCGCCGCGCCCAAGGCCGCCAGCATCGCCGCGTGGCCAGGTTCCGCAGAACGGTGCGAGAAGAACGCGGTCTTCAGCGCATCCGGATTCAGCCGCTGCGCCACCAGCGCCGCCGCCGAGCTAATGAATCCGTCCACCACAATCGGCAGGCCGAATTCCGCCGCGGCCAGAATAAAGCCGGTCATCGTGGCAATCTCGCTGCCGCCCAGATTGGCGAGAATCTCCCGCGGCACACGGCTGGGATGGAGCGCCAAGGCGCGACGGATCACCGCTGCCTTATGTACCACGCCCGCCGCGTCGAGCCCGGTGCCCGCGCCGGCCGTCTCTGACGGGTCGAGTCCGGTGAAGGCGGAAAGCAGGGCCGCCGCCGCGGTAGTATTGCCAATGCCCATCTCGCCCAGGCCCACCAGATCGAAGCGCTCGCGCGCCCCGTACGCCAGCATCCGCCCGCGCCGCGCCAGCTCTTCGGCTTTGGTGATCGACATGGCCGGCGCGACCGCGAAGTTGGCCGTCGGCTGGCCGACCCCGCAATCGATCACCACCGGCTCAATCTGAAAATGCCGGCACAAGACGTTGATAGCGGCGCCCCCACGGTGGAAATTCTCCACCATGGCGGCGGTGACGGCGGCGGGATAGGCGCTGACGCCTTCGGCCACCACGCCGTGGTCCGCGCAGAAGAGATACATGCCCTTGCGGGGCAGTGGCGGCGTCAGTTGGCCGGTGAGCAGACAATAGCGATGGGCTAGCCGTTCCATTTCGCCCAGGCTGCCCGGTGGCTTGGTGAGCGAGTTCAGCCGCGCAAGAATAGCTTCAGAGAGAGACACAGCTTCCATCTACCCACTAAACTAGGGGATATGGCAACTATGCCCCTGGCCGCGACCGCAATCGCTCATCCCAAGATTCGTATTCAGCCCATTCGGAGGCGCAAGAGCATCGTCGTCGATATCGGCGGCGTCAAGGTGGGTGGCGGGAATCCGATCATGGTGCAGTCGATGACGAACACCGACACGGCCGACGTCACCGGCACCGCCAACCAGATCATGGCCCTCGCCAAGGCCGGCTCCGAGGTGGTCCGCGTGACGGTAAACACCGAGGACGCCGCCAAGGCCCTGCCCCGTGTCGTCGACACCATCCGTCTTCATGGCTACACTACGCCGATCGTCGGCGACTTCCACTACAACGGTCATCAGTTGCTGAGAAAATACCCTGAGTGCGCCCGCGCCCTGGCCAAGTACCGCATCAATCCCGGCAACGTCAATATCGGCAAGAAGCACGACGACAACTTCCGCACGATGATCGAATGCGCCATTGAGTATGGCAAGCCCGTACGCATCGGCGTCAACTGGGGCTCGCTCGACTCGGCCTTGCTCACGTCCATGATGGACGAGAACGCCAAACTACCCGAACCGCTCGACGCCAAGGAAGTCACCATGAATGCCATGGTGATGAGCGCGCTGATCTCCGCCGAAAAAGCCGAAAGCTACGGGCTGCCGCACCACCACATCGTGCTCTCCGCCAAAGTGAGCGGCGTGCAGGACCTCATCATCGTCAACCGCGGCCTGGCCGCGCATTGCGACTATCCGATTCACCTCGGCCTCACCGAAGCCGGCCTCGGCTCCAAGGGCATCGTCTACTCGACGGCCGCCCTCGGGGTGATGTTGCAGGAGGGGATCGGCGATACGATTCGTTGCTCGCTAACGCCGATGCCGGATGGCGATCGCACCGAAGAGGTGATCGTTTGCCAGCAGATTTTGCAGGCCCTGGAACTGCGCGCCTTCACGCCGCAAGTGACGGCTTGCCCTGGCTGTGGCCGCACCACGTCGACCTTCTTCCAGGACATGGCGGACCAGATTCAACGCTATCTCCGCGAACAAATGCCCGTGTGGCGCGAGACCTACACGGGCGTGGAAGAGATGAAGGTGGCGGTGATGGGCTGTATCGTGAACGGCCCCGGTGAGAGCAAGCATGCCAACCTCGGCATCTCGCTCCCCGGGACCTTTGAAGACCCCGTCGCCCCGGTGTACGTGGATGGCAAGCTGGCCAAAACGCTCCGGGGCGACCATATCGTGGCCGAGTTCATCGGCATGCTCGACAGCTACGTCGACTCGCGCTACGCGAAGTAGAGGTTCTTACTGTTCGCCAAAGACCAGCACACTCGTCTGCGTTGCCTGCGGTGCGCCGGTGCCCCACAGGGCCGACGAGCCCCAGGCGGCCGATGAACCCCACACCGCCGTCGTGCCCCACAACGCGGAAGTGCCCCAGAGCGCCGAAGAGCCCCACGCGGCCGAAGTGCCCCACAGCGCGGATGAGCCCCAGGCGGCGCTCGCCGAACCGGTAAATACCGTCGAACCCCACACCGCCGTCGTGCCCCACAGGGCCGAGGTGCCCCAAAGCGCCGAACTGTCCTTCACCACGAAGACTTGCTTTTTCTTCGTGTCAAAGCTGACTTGGGGAGACGTGGCGAGCTTGGTCGCGATATCGGTGGAGTTCAGGGCGGCCCAGACATCCAGGTAGCCGGCGCCCACCGTAAAGAGGTCGTATTGGCTGACGAAGACTTCGCCGGTGACCGGATCCACAGCGGTACTGGACGTGGGGAAGTTCTTCGTGGCCGTCTTCATCAGACGGGCTTTGATGGTGTCCGGCGAAAGCGTCGCGTCCTTTTGCAGCATCAGGGCGACGGTGCCGCTCACGACCGGCGTCGCCATGCTGGTGCCGCTCAAGCGGAAGTAACTCGGGGAGGCGAGTTTGGCCGCGAGGCTAGCCAGGAAGGAGGGGACGTTCAAGTACTCCGAACTCATGATCAGATTGGCGGGGTAGCTTTGAAAGATCGAACTGGAGAAGGGCAACAAGGAGACGGCGCGGTTGCCGGGGGCCACCAGGTCCGGCTTCGCGATGCGGTCAATCATGGTGGGGCCCTTCGAGCTATAGCTGGCGATTTCGTCGTCGGCGCGCGAGGTGGTTTCCCGGGCCTTCATCGCGCCTACCGTGATGACACGCGGATGGTTGCCTGGCGAAGTGATCAGGCCGTAGCCCTTGCTGCCAAAGGTATTCACGCGGCCATAATTACCCGCGGCCACGACGACGACAATCCCCGCGTCGACGGCGCGGGCGACGGCCCTACCGAGCGGATCAGTCTTGTAGCTTTCGAGCACCGGACGTCCGAGCGAAAGGTTGATCACCCGGATGTTGTACTGAGCCTTCAGCGCGATGGCGCGGTTAATGGCGGCGATCACTTGGCTATCGGTGCCCACCCCTTTGGCGTTGAGCACGCGAAGATTGATGAGGTTGGCCGTGGGGGCGATGCCGAGGTAGGTCTGCAGAGCGTAGTCCGACGTGGAAGCCAAGCCATTGCCCGCCACCAGGCCGGCGACGTGCGTCCCATGGCCGTAGGCATCATCGGTAGTGGTTTCGCCCACGACGAAGTTCTCCTTATAGATGACGCGGGAGGCGCTGGGCTTCGAGTCCGGAATGGTTAGATCGACATGCGCCGTAATACCGCTATCGATAATGGCGACGCTGATCCCGTTACCCGTGAAGCCAGCGGCGAGCGCCAGGTCAGCCCGCGTCGAGGACTGGAGTAGTTCGATGCTGGAGGCCTCGACGGTGCGGTCGAGCGACATATACTCGACGGCTGGATCGGCGGCGAGGGCATCGAGTTGATCAGCGGGAACCTCTACCAGAACCGAATCTTCCAGGTCCATCCGTTCTACCGCGCCTCGCGAGAGCAGCCGGCTGCGCCCTTGACTCTTGGTTTTGGCGCCGTCCTTGAACTGCACAATCACGCTAACCGTGTCCTTGCCGCGCCCGGCGCGCAGGGCCTTAAGGTCAGCCGACAGGGTCTCGGTGACCGGGTCTTGCGCGAATGCCGAGGTTACCGCCAGTAAGGTGAGTAGAGAGAGATGGTATTTCATATCGCTGCCCCTGGAATTGCAAGCGATGGGCCATTTCCTGTTTTCAGCTACTTACGGCGTCAGGGGCGACAGAGTGTCCGGCTCCCGCGGACAATTTGTCGCTCTGGGCGCTCCTGGCCGTGAATCCACTCCGCCCCCGGCCACCGTAGCGACTCGTGAAAGGACCCCTCACATGACCTCAACCGTCACCACCATCGACCAAGTAAAGGACCTCTTCGCCGCCTTCAGCCGCGGCGACGTCCCCCACATCCTCAACCACCTCACGCCGGACTGCCAGTGGACCGCCCCCGGCGCCGGCATCCCCGCCGCCGGCCATTACACGGGCCCCGCCGGCGCCGGCGAATTCTTTCAGAAGCTCGCCGCCAGTGAGGAGGTCACCCGCTTTGAACCCCGCGAATTCTTCACCAACGCGGCGGGCGACGTCGTCGCGCATGGCTTTGAGGAGTGCCGCATCATCAGCAACGGGCGCATGGTCTCCACGCCCTGGATGATGGTGTTTCGCTTCCGCGATGGGAAGGTGGCTTCCTGGGAGGCGTTCTACGACACCGCCGCGTACGCCACCGCGCACCTCGGCTAAGCCCTCAACCGGCCGAACAACTCCGCGACGCCCTGCACCAACGCTTCCGCCGCCGGGCGGTCCGGTGTCTCGTTGTCATCGTTGTAGCCTTCCATCTCACCCTTGCCACCGTCCTGCACGACGATGCCATCGCGGCGCGAGATCACGTTGACGTTGCGGTACCCGAGGGCGTAATGCGCCTCCGGCTGTGGAATCAGCCAGGCGATCTGGCCTCGCACCGGGACAATGCTGTCGTCCTTCCATAAGGCCTTGGCGCCGTAGCCGGTGCAGTTCACGATCACCTTCTGCGGCAGCGTCCGTAACTCGGACGGTGTGTGAAACTCCCGACGTTCGAGCCGCCCGCCCTCCACGAAAAAATCGTTGAGTAACTGCCGCGAGTAACTCGCGATGTTGAACGTAAGCGACGAGCTTCGCCGCGCATACTTCACCGGAAACGGATGCCGGACTAAGTCCTCTGACTTCGGCGTGATGTCCGCAATCCGGTCCTGATAGTGAGCAAAACCCAGCGTATCGGCCTGGCGGCGGTTGGCCTGCGCTTCCGCCGGCGCGACATCGGAGAGTTGATAGCGATCCAGCCACTCCACCGGCGTACCCGCCAAGCCGAGGTAGCTCTCATAGGTGTGAAAAGACGTGCGGCACATCTTCTCCCAGAGGGCTGGGAAACCGGGCGCTACGGCGTTAGTGAGCGCGATGCGCGAGTCCGGCGTCCAGGAGCCGGTCGCCCGCGCGGAGCGCACCTCCGGCGGACGCTCCTTCGCGTAGATCGTCACCTTGGCGCCGGCGCGCTGCAATTGAATCGCCGCCGTCAGGCCCAGCGCGCCGCAGCCCAACACCGCCACCTCGCGTTCGCCCGTCGCCATCGCCTTCTCCGCCGCCAGCAGGCCAGAGCCCCACGAAAGGCTCCAACCGCTACCGCCGTGCCCGTAATTGTGGACCACCGTCTGGTCGCCGACGCGCTCCACGTCGAGCCGGGGTCCGGCGGCACGGAAGGGGCGCAGGCAGACCGTCACGCGGAAAATCCGGTCACTCTGCGCACGGATCGGTGCGGCTTGGGGCGCTAGCTTGGCGGCACGGCGGGCACAGCCCGCCAAGCCAGCCAGGGCCACGCTGCCGAGTAAGTCACGACGCTGCATGAGGGGCTCCTAAAGTGAAGGGAACCGGCTCAGCGTGGGGCCGATCTATCGAACCTCCAATTTAGCAAATCAGCGCAGCACCACATCCCACACCTTGCTCAGCTGGCTTTTGCCTCCCGGCCCATCCACCGACAGAATCACCACGTACTCACCGGCCTTCGCGTAGCGATGAATGGGATGCTGCGCGACCGATGTCTGGCCATCGCCAAAGTCCCACTTCCACGAAGTCGCGCCGGTGCTGTCGTCGTGGAAGGCGACTTCCCGCTGGTCCATGTCCAACACCGTGAAGGACCACGCTGCGCGGTAGTCTGGCTTCTCCAGCGGCATCAGTTGGAAGGCCACTAAGTCCGAAGCGTTGCCGTACATCGACGTCTTATGCGACAGATTCCAGAAAGCCCGGTACGTCTTCTTCTGGTCATCGTCGTAGTCGAGCACCGCCCAGGACATGCCGATTTTCTTGTTCTCCCACAGCTTCGATTCCACGGAGCGCCCAGGCCCCTCGTAAGCCGCGTAGTCAAACGGCGTGATATAGAATTCCAAGTTCAACTTGCCGCCTTGGCCGGGCTGAAAGCGATAGTCATAGGCGGCGTTGGCGTAGGGTAACTGCTTGATCCAGGGTTGGCAGCCCCACACCATCGCCCAGTCCTTTTGCCCCGGCGGCGTGAAGATGTGATAATTCTGCGCGTGGACGCCGTGGAAGGTGAAGTGCGCCTCCTCGGGAGCGTAGCCCTTCAGCGGGTGCATTTGCTTGATAAACGGCCCGCCGGATAGGTCACCGTCCACCACTAACTCAAAAATGTCGTTGTGTAAGTCGGGGTGACGGAAATCCCAGTAGTTATCCGACGCCTCGTAGAGAAAATACAAACGATTCAGGCCCTTTACCCAGCCCACCTTGACTTTCACGTCCAAGTCCTTGCGGTCTAGCGGCGTCTGATTTACGGTATCTTTCAGTTGCTCGATGCCAATCGAGTAACTCTCCGGCACCATCGCCCAATCATTCGTCTGGCCGTCGATGCGCGGAATCTGATTCGCCGGGAATTGATAAACCCGGAAAACAACTTCGGGGCGCTCCAGGGCCGCCAAGCTGCTTAGGTACCAGGCCAGTAGCCAAAAACGCTTCATTTACGCCTCCTTCTCGCCACCCCACGCGAACCACAGCAAAGCCGCGGCGAATATCGATGGCCAGGCCCCGATCAGAAACGCGATGTCGTAAGAGCCCGTCTGATCGACGTAGGCCCCCAGCGGACGTTGCAGACTCGAGCCCGACACCCAGGCCAGAAAGCCCAGCATCCCCGACACCAAGCCCAGCCGGGCGCGCGACAGCTCTTGCACAAAGGCGTAGTAACACGGGTAAACGCCCAAGCTGCCGGCCGCCACCAGCATCATCACCAGCGTCGCCGCCACCCGCGCCGGCACTCCCGGAATCGCCAGGTCGCCGCGGCTCAAGCCCGGCACCAGCATCGCCAACATCGTTAGCCCCGCGCAGACGGTGAAAACCACGCGCCGCGAGTTCAGCACGCTCGTTCCCCGGCCATGCATCCAAACCGTCGCCCACCCGGCCGCCAGGCAGCCTACGTCGGTCATGATGTAGTAGCCCGGCAGGACGCGCCCCAGCGTCTCGGCCTCCGTGAAACCAAGCCCATGGGGATCTTGAAACACCAGGGGCAGCCACACGCGGAAAATACCCCACGGCACATTGATGGCGGACACCGCGAAGGCGAGAATCCAGAAGCGCCGGTCGCTTACTAACTCGGCGACGGCCGGCCAGAAGGGCTCGCGCACCGCTTTCGGCCGGGCGTCCCACTGCACTTCCCGCGTCGAGTAAATCCAGGCCACCACCCACAGCAGGCCAATGCCGCCGATGATCAGAAACGGTAGGCGCCAACTGCCCGGCGCGCTGGTGAGCATCGCGCCGACGATCACCGGCGTGACGATCGCACCGATGGAGACGCCGCTCTGCAAGACGCCATTGCCCAGCGCCCGGTCCTTCGGCTCCAGGAGGATCTGCGTCGTCTGCAACGCGCAAGGCCAGTGGCCGCTCTCGAAGAGCCCCAAGAGCGTGCGGCAGAAGAGGAGCGTGCCAAAAGCAGATCCGAAGCCGGCCAGGCCCGCTAAACCCGTCATCATCCCGGCCGCTGACCACAGCAGCAACACCGCCGGATAAAGCCAGCGCGCGCTCACCCGGTCCACCAGAATGCCGAACACCACCGAACCCACGGCGAAGGCGTAGCCGAAGTACTGCTCGATCATCCCGTACTGCTGCTTCGAAAGCGAGAACTCCTCGATCACCCGCCGCGCCACACTGGCCAGCGTCACCCGGTCCATGTAGTTAATCGTGCTGGCGCACAGCAAGAGACCGCAAATCCACCACTTGCGGGAATTCATTTAGGCCCAGGTCCTGCCGTCCCAAGCGATCACCTGGTGCAGAAACTGCTCCACCCCGGCGGAGAAATCCCGAAAGAGCCTCTCGCCCTTTTCCGGCGTGGCGAACTGCGGCGACCCAATGTAGCCCGGCACCGTCCGGTCCTTCGTGATCCACCCGCGATAGGCCGGCTCATAGCCAAAGCCGAAGGGAACCGTTTCTAACTTACTTACATCGCCGGCCACCAACTCGGGCGCCAGCCGTTGAATCATCGACGTTTCCCACTCGCAGGCGTGGCCCATCGACGCTTGCACTAAATCGGTGACGGGCGTGAATTCCCAGTAAGTGGAAAATAACAGGAGTAAGTCGCTGCGGTGGCGGTGCTGTTGGCGCAACTCAAACACCGCCTGCTTACCGGGAACAATGTTGCCGCCGTGGCCGTTTAGGAAAACAATCCGCGTAAAGCCGTGGATGAGTAAGTTCTCGGCCAATTCGCGCAGTAAATCTAGGTAAAGGCGAGGGCCGGCCGAGACCGTGCCGGGAAAATCCAGGTGGTGATGCGAGTTGCCCAGCCATTGCAGCGGTGCAAAGAGCACCCGCTCGCTCATGGCTAGCTCCACCCGCCGGACCACCTCGCCCAATAGCAGGCTGTCCGTGTAAACGGGCAAATGATGGCCATGCTGCTCCACCGCCGCGACCGGGATTACCACGGGAGTACTTTTGTCCAAGGCGGCCATCGCCGGCCAGGTGAGATTCGCAAGATACATTCAAGCCAAGCATACCGTAAGGCGGGAATGCAGCAGTCGCTCGACGAACGCCAGCTGCTGGAACGCGAGTGAGCCCAAGCCCGCTAGGAACGGTTGCTCTCGTCGATGTTATTGGTCGCCTGGCGCCGAATGGAACTCCCGGCGCGCTGCGTCTTCATCGGCGAAAACCGGCAGGATGCCACTAAGCCGCGTCGTTTCGAGCAGATGAACGAAGCGCGCCGATGCGCCCACCAGGCAGAGACGGCTGTTGTGTTGGCCGGCCGTCGTGTAAAGAACCACCAATTCGCCCAAACCAGCGCTATCGACATCGCCGACGGCCGCGACATCCAAGAGCACACCGGTTCCCGCGCGGGAGCTCAGCAAGCCGGCGTTATGTCACGGCGATCCTGCTGTGCCTTGACCCCGCCTCGCATACGCTCGAAGCCGTCAGCGCCGGGCACAATCCGGCCTTCCTGGTGGCCGGCGGCGAGCGCATCCTCATCAAGGCCAGCGGCACTCCGCTGGGCATGCTCCCCAACCGGACTTACGAAATCGAACGCTTCCCGTTGGTGGAAGGGGCTCAGATCCTGCTCTACACCGATGGCCTCACCGAAGTCTTTCAGGGCGACGAAGAGTTCGGCGAAGAGCGTTTGCTCGCTCTGATAGCCGACTAACCCACGCCCGAATTCCTGGACCACGTCTGGCAGACGTTGGCCCGCTTTGCCGGCGGCGCCCGGCAAACCGACGACATGACGGCGCTTTACCTTTGCCGCTTGAAAGGAGCCGAATGATTACCGAACCGATCATTACGGAATTACGGCTGCCCACGCGACTCGGATTCGAGAAAGTAGCCATGAGCACCGCCGCCAGTGTGGCGCAAATCATGGGCTTCTCCGACGACCGTGGAAGACCTCAAAACCGCCGTGTCCGAGGCGTGCATCAACGCCATAGAACACGGCAATCAACTGAACGAACTGCTGGGCGTCGTAGTGACGCTCTCGATGGGGGGCTTCGCTCGAAGTGAAGATTCGCGACCATGGCCCGGGCGTACACAACGAACTACACGTGCCGGACATGGATCGCAAGATGCTAGGCGAGGAAGATCCGCGCGGGATGGGCATGTTTCTCATCCAAGCGCTGGTGGACGAAGTTGAGTATGTCAGTGAGATCACCGGCGGAGGCAGCTACGCCCGGCTCGTGATTCATCTGAACGTGGAGAACAAGGACTAAATTTTATGGTGATGCCAACGAAGACCAAGGTAGAACAGAGCGGCGATCTAGCGTGATGCGATTTGAGGGTGACATTACGAGCACTTCGGAAGAGGCCGTGCTGGGGCAATACCATGCGCTCAAGCCGGGCACGACGAAGATCCTGTTGGATTTCACCAAGGTACCTACCTGAATTCGAGCGGCATCGCGCTGGTGATCCAGTTGATGATGGCGGCCAGCAAAGTGCCACAGAATGTGCTGTGCTTCGGGTTGACGCCGCATTTCGTGAAGGTGTTCACGATGCTGGGCCTAGCGAAGTACACGACGTTGCATGCTGACGAAGCGGCTGCGCGAGCAGCGGTAGCGTAACCGATCGGTTTCGCTCATGGCTGCAGCCCTGGGTTCGTTCACAGTCGCTTACGGTGGGGTTAGTTTGGTGTGACGAACCCCACCAAGGGAGGGGATGTGGACCCCTTCCTAGCCCACAGCGTGAGCTGTGGGGTGCGCCAAGCCAAAACCACCCCACAGCTCACGCTGTGGGCTAGGAAGGAGCCGCGAAGCCCCATCCCCGCGCCCATCCCAGCGACCGGTGGCTCGTGCGCGGCGGATGGAGGAACGTGTTGACCCATACCTATCGAATCCTGATGGCGATCGTGTGCGCCTTAGCCGCGCCGCTATTGGCCCAAGAGGACATTGTCCGCGTCGAGCAGTGGCGCGTCCAAGCGGGTGACGATCCGCGCTGGGCCGCGCCGGACTTCGATGACTCGCGCTGGGAAGCCTCGTCGTGGCCGCGCCGCTACTCGAGCTCGATGGAGTTCTTCGCCGGCACTCGCTGGTATCGGGCGACGGTGCCCATTCCCGAAGGCGTGCACGGACAGCCGCTCGCCATCGCGATCGGTTCGCTGGATGAAGCCTACGAGGTATTCGCAGACGGCGTAAGCATCGGGAGTCATGGGAGTTGGGAGCCCGCGCCGGTGGGCAAGTTCCCGGCCTTCCGCTGGTTCCCGATTCCTGCCTCCGCCGCGCTGGGTTCCACCGTACACGTCGCGATTCGGCGTTGGACAGGCGCCACCCCAACAACTACCAGAGCCTCACTCCTTCCTCCAGAATGGCGCCGCACGCCCCCGAGATGGGTCGGGCGGATGTGATTCGCCTGGGGCAGCAGCTGCGCTACGTATCGGGCTTGTACTCTCACATGCCGAATGCCTCTGCTCGCGGGAACCCTGCTCCTGCAGGCCATTTCTCAGATCTGGGTCATTCAGGTCACCAATTGGCTCGGCGCCGCCGACCTGATTCGATATTTTCACATGGGCGCCTTCGTGTTTGACTCACGGAATGTCACGCGCCTGATCGTCGCCGTAGCCATCGTTGCCATCCTGTACCGGAAGCACCGTCACGAACAGCAGCGGCAGAGCGGAGTGGATTGCGACTTGGCCCAGGCGCGAGTGGTTCAGGAATCCCTGCTGGCGGGCCGCAAGGGCGCGGTACCCGGGTTCACCGTCGAAACTGCCTACCTGTCGGCGAGCGAAGTAGGCGGCGACTTCTACCAGGAACTGGCCGGCCCCGATGGCTCGTTGCTGGTGCTGGTGGGCGACGTGAGCGGCAAGGGCATGCGCGCGGCGCTGCTAGTGGGCCATATCTCGGGAGCCTTGAGCAACGAGCGATCGCGCCAGCCTGCTGAAGTGTTGGCGAATTTGAACCAGTCGCTGGTGGGCCGCGTGAGCGGGGGCTTCGTGACGTGCTGCTGCGCGCGGTTCGACGCCGACGGCACGGTGACCGTGGCGAACGCCGGGCACCTGGCGCGCTACATGGGAGGTCGCGAAGTGGAGGTGGAGGCGGGGCTGCCGCTCGTCGTGGTGGGAGAGGCCGACTATACGGAGTCCAGCCTGCGGCTGGACGGAGTGTTCCTGCTGACGTCCGATGGCGTCGTCGAGGCCGAGAACACCCAGCGAGAACTCTTCGGCTTCGACCGCACGCGCGAGATCTCGACGAAGTCCGCGCGGGAGATCGCCGAAGCGGCCAAGGCCTGGGGTCAGAACGACGACATTACCGTGGTGACGGTGCGGAGGGCGGAAAGCTAATCGGCGAACGGGTCCCAAACATAGGTCAGGTCGAGCACGAAGCCGGCCACGGGGCCTTCCCCCTCAACTTGATTCAGGCCCGTGCGGGTTTCCACCTCGCTGTTCGGACGGTAGATGGTCACGGATCTGTTTTGCGGATCAATCAGCCAGCCCAGTTGGGCTCCTTGCGAGAGGTATTCGGCCATCTTCCTTTGGAGTGGCTCCAACCGGTCGCTTTCGGACTTCACTTCAATCACAAAGTCAGGACAAAGATGCCAGTAGGACCTGCGCTTCCGCGCACCCAGTTGCTCGACCCTCGATTTCAGCGTCCACGACGCGTCAGGAGAACGCCGCGCGCCGTTGGGGAGGACAAATCCGGTGGAAGAATCGCAGCCAATCCCGCGGCGATCCTTTCGGGCCCAAGCACGAAGTTCACCCGCAGCCTCGAAGTTGCAAGCACCAGTATCCGAATGGGTGGGCGGCATGACCATCAGTTCCCCTTCCGCGGTCATTTCGAATTGCAGATCGGGATGTTCCGCGCAGAACGCAGCGAATTCGTCATCGCTCATGGGAGGAGCCGTCAGCGTCGCCGGCAGGAACGCTTCATCAATGAGGAACGCCATATCGTCAGTTTAGCGCCAAGCCAAGGGCGGGGAGGATCGCCCGCCCAGAAGCTCAGAAAAAAAGCGCCGGCATCGCCAAACAGCCCGCCGCGTGAGCGGTGGGTTACATTGACTGACCGGCGAGAAGCCCAGCAAAACAGCCATATTCCCCGCACGGTAACCCATCGCTCACGCGATGGGCTGTCCGGGATCCCAGCAGATTTTTGCTGGGCTTCCCAGGCCTGGGGGCAGAACGACGACATCACGGTCGTCACGGTGCGGAGGAAACCTTGAAAACGCTATTGGCCACGATACTTCTCTCCGGCGCTCTCCACGCGCAGAACGCACTGTGGATCGACCTTTCCGGCCCCTGGCTTTTGCGCGCCGGCGAGGACCGGCCGGAATTCGCCCAACCCGGCTTCGACGATTCGCGATTGGACTCCTTACGTTCTCCCGGCAGACGCCTTGGAACGTCGAGAGGGCTTCCTCTGGTTGCGAAAGACCATCGACTTACCCGCCGGCACTCCCGCCGACTCACTAGCCTTGACCCTGGGAACCTGGAATCAGTTCTACCAAGTCTTCGTGAACGGCACGCTGGCCGGTGCGAGCGGCGGCAACCTGACGGAGCGCGACTATCAGATTCCCCGCCCCCGCACCTTTCTCTTGCCTCCGGTTGACAAGTCCCGGATCACCATTGCGATTCGCAGTGTGAGGTCACCTGCAGTCTTCCAATCGCCGCGGGCGCGGAGACGATCGAGGTCGAGAGCCTCTTTCCACCTGCATCGCTCGCCGGATGGCAGGCCGGCGACGATCCGCGCTGGGCGGACCCCGCCTTCGACGATTCGGGCTGGCTGGGCCTGTGGATGCCAGACGAAGGATTTGCAGTCATCAACCGATATTCCGGGTACCGGTTCCGTGTGCGGCTTCCCGGGAACAGGCCGGTCAGCCGCATGCGCTTTGATCCGGGCGTTGAGTATCATCAAAGGGTATGACCCCCCGCGTCTTCCTGACCCTGCTCCTCGCCCACGCTCTCTGCTTCGCGCAGAAGGCTGACTTCTCCGGCTCCTGGACCATTAACAAAGCCAAGAGCGACTTCGGCAGCCTACCGGAGCAAATGATTCCCGACGCCGCCACCCGCGTCATCACCAACACCGATGCCGAAATGAAGATGACTGGCACGGAAAAGAACTCGCGCGGCGAACGCAGCATGAAGCTCGTCTTCAAGCTCGACGGCTCCGATAGCGTGAATGCGCAACGCGGCGCCGACGTGAAGACCAATGCCACCTGGGACGGCGCGGCCGTCGTGATGAAGAGCAAGATCGATGTGGGCGGCAATCAACTCGATATGGAAGAGCGCTACTCCCTCAGCGCGGACCGCCAAGTCCTGCTGATCGACACCAAGGTGCTGGCGACTCCCATCGGCGATGTGGTCATCAAATACGCCTATGATCGTGTCGCCGCCGCCGCGGCAGCAAGCGGGCCGGTTTCGATGTCCGGTACCTGGAAGATGAACGTAGCCAAGAGCAACTTCGGCACGATGCCCGAAGATTTCCGCCCCACGGCCATCACGCGGGTGGTGAAGCAAGAAGGCAACCTGCTTTCGGTGGAGACCGACCAAACGGCGGGCGGCAACGCGAGTAAGTCCACCGCGTCATTTAAGCTCGATGGCAGTGAAAGCGTCAATACCATCATGGGCGCCGAGGTAAAGAGCGTCGCGAAGGTGAATGGCGGCGTCATCGAAGTATTTACCCGGCGTCCGTTTGGCGACATGCTCCTCGAAATCACCGAGAAGAATTCGCTTGACGCGAATGGCCAGATGATTGTCGACACAATGGTAGGTGGCACGCCCATGGGCGTGATCACCATGAAGTACGTCTTCGAGAAACAGTAGGCGACGCGCGCGGGAATGCGATATCATTCCCGCATGTTCCGCTTTGTCGTTCTTACCTGCAGCCTAAGCTGTCTACTCTCCGCGCAAACCGCCACCGGTACGCTGGAAGGCCGCGTCACCGATGTCTCCGGCGCCACGGTGCCCGAGGCTCGCGTCACCATCACCAGCAACCAGACGAATACGCGCACGGAACTCGTGTCCAATTCCGCGGGCTCCTTCGTGAAGCCCTTTCTGCAGCCGGGCCTCTATTCGGTGAGCGTGGAGAAGCAGGGCTTCAAACGTTATACCGAAAACAATGTTCGCTTGAATGTGCAGCAGACCGTTTCGCTCGAAATCGTCTTGCCCGTCGGTGAAACCACCACCACCGTCGAGGTCAGCGCGAGTAGCGCTCAGTTGTCCACCGCTTCCTCCACGGTTTCTACGGTCATCGGCAACAAGGCCATCATGGATCTGCCCCTCAATGGGCGCAATCCCTTTGCTCTCGCCTCGCTCAGCCCGGGCGTGATTCCGGGAGGTGGGTCGACCCCCTGGATCAGTGGCGGACGGAATGCGTCGAGCGAAATTACCATTGACGGCACCTCGGTAATTCTGCCGGAAAACAACGTCGGCATTAACGCGCTCGCTTACACGCCGCCCGTGGACTCGGTGCAGGAGTTTTCTATCGTCACCAACTCACTAGCTGCGGAGTACGGCCGGACCGGCGGGGGCACCATCAATGTCTCCACGCGCAGCGGCGGCAATCAGTTTCACGGCTCGGGATATGAGTTTCTACGCAATAGTAAGCTCGACGCGAATAACTTCTTCTCCAATCGCAACCGCATCGCCCTCGGCGCCTTCCAGCGCAATCAATTCGGGGGTACCATCGGCGGCCCTCTTTCGATTCCCAAGCTGTATGACGGTAAGAACCGCACCTTCTTTTTTGGCAGCGAACAGAGTACCCTGACGCGGAGCGCCAGCCTCTTTTCCGCAACCGTACCGTTGCCCCAATGGCTGAATGGCGACTTCAGTGGCCTCAAGAACGGCGCCGGCGCCGACATTACGATTTTCGATCCGCTCACCGCGGCGAACGACGGCACCGGTAACTTCATCCGCCAACCTTTCGCCGGCAACACCCTCCCGGCCAATCGCCTCGACGCCGTCGCGGCGCGTGCGCGCACTTACTACGTCGCGCCTAATTCCACTCCGACGAATCAGTTTACGCAGGCCAATAACTTCAACGCGGCCAGCAAAGCGCCTTCCAGCGCCCATCAATTCGATATCCGGCTCGACCATAACTTCAGTTCGAAGTTCACCATGTTTGGCCGCGGCTCCTATAACGTCTCCCGGAGCTCACCCGTGAATTTCTTCGGCAACCTCGGTACCCCCAGCGGTGATGGACCCAGCCGCACCGACAATTACAATATTTCGCTCAACGCCAATTACACGCTGAATCCCACCACCATCTTCAACGTCAATTACGGCCTGGGGCGATTCGAGAATAATCGCAGCGCGTTTTCCAAGGGTTTTGACCTGACGCAACTGGGCTTCTCTTCCGCCATTCGCAATCAGGCCGCCACGCAGAACCTGGAGTTTCCCCGCATGGATATCGCGGGAGTTACTTCCTTGGGCCAAGCTACTTTCACCACGCTCAGCAACGTGCCTTACTCGCACGTCCTGGCCGCCTCTGGTACCAAGGTATTGACCAGGCATACGCTGAAGGCGGGCGGCGAATGGCGCAAACTCTTCCTCAATTTCACGCAACTCGGTAACCCCTCTGGCGCCTACTCCTTCAATCAGGGCTTTACCCAGCGAAACCCCGTGCAAGCCGTAGCCACCCAAGGCTTCGGCCTCGCGTCTTTCCTGCTCGGCACGGCGTCTGGCGGCTCCCTCTCGCATGATCCGCAAGCCGCCTCTTCCAGTGTCTATTGGGGGATGTATCTACAGGACGACTGGAAAGTAACCTCCAGTCTGACTCTGAACATGGGCGTGCGCTACGACGTCGACTTACCGCGCACCGAGCGCTTCAATCGCTATAGCTTCTTCGACATCAACGCAACTTCGCCCATCGCCGGCCGCGTCCCTGCTTTTCCGAACCTCAAGGGCGCCATGCGTTTTGTGAACAACGACAATCGTTACCAGGTGCCCGTGGACCGCAACAATGTTAGCCCACGCTTCGGCTTCGCGTACAAACTGAACGACAAAACGGTGATGCGCGGCGCCTACGCTCTGATGTATTCCGGTTCCATGATGCAGGCCGCCGGGGCCAGCGGCAGCGCCGGCATGGAAGGCTTCCGCGGCTCCACGCCGATGCAGCCGACGCTCGATGGCGGACGTACCGTCAATGCCTTTCTGGCGAACCCGTATCCCAACGGTTTCAACTTGCCGTTGGGCTCGCCCGACGGCCCCAATAGCGGTGCCTCCACCAACATCGGCTTGGGCATCGGCGAGAGTTTTTTCAATGACTGGCGCAATCCGGTGATCCAGCAATGGAACTTCAACATTCAGCGCGAACTGCCCGGCAACATGGTGGTGGAAATCGGCTACGCCGCTTCCAAGGGCAACCACTTAGTGGACGGCGAAGGAAATATGACTTACAACCAATTACCCGCCTCCTTCGGCGACCTTGGCAATGCACTGAACGACCCCGTGCCGAATCCCTTCTTCGGCGTAATCACGAATGGCAGTTCGGCGCTCAGCCAGCCCAACGTGGTGCGCTCCCAGTTACTGCGGCCGTTCCCGCAATACACCAGCGTGAACGCCTTCCGTAAGCCGCAAGCGAACTCGAATTATCATTCGCTCCTCATCCGCGTCGAGAAGCGCTTCACCAACGGTCTCGGTTTTCTGCTGGCCTTTACGGGCGGCAAGTTAATCGACGACGCCTCGCAGACCGTCACCTTCCTGGGCCAAGCCGGCAATAAGCAGGACTTCTACAATCGCAAGGCGGAAAAGTCGATTTCCACCCAGGACGTTCCCCAGCGCTTCGTCTTTAGCGGTAACTACGACTTGCCCTTCGGCAAGGGGCGCAAGATGCTAAACGCCATGCCGTCCGTCGCCGAAGTATTTATTGGCGGCTGGCAGATGAACGGCATCCTTACCTTGCAGAAGGGCACGCCGGTTTTGATCACCCAGAATGTGAACAACACCGGCTTGGGCTCTTCCGGCCAGCGCCCGAATAACAACGGTACCTCGGCGGAGAAGACGGGCGGTTCGCGCGACTCCCGGATCGCGCAGTGGTTCGACACGTCGGTGTTCAGCTTCGCCCCCGCTTTCCGGTTCGGCAACACCTCCCGCACCTCGCCGGACGTGCGGAACCCCGGTTTGCGGACGCTGGACTTCTCGCTCTTCAAGAACTTCCGCCTGCGCGAACGCGCTTCCTTGCAGTTTCGCGCCGAGGCCTTCAACGCGACGAACACCCTCCAACTCGGCGCTCCCAACGCCCAGCTCGGCTCCGGGTCCACCGGCATTATCGGCGGTACCGCCGTTGGCCCGCGGCAGGTGCAACTCGCTTTGCGTCTGAGCTTCTAAAGCGGCTATTCTAAAAGCCGGATGCTTCGCGCCACGCTCATCTTCACCGCCTGCACGCTCTTCGCCGCCGATGAGGTCTGGGTGTTTGACCGTTTGGACAAACTCGGTGGCCACACCGTCACGGTGGAAGGCCATCCCAAAATCGTGAAAACACCCATCGGCAAAGCGATGGAGTTTAATGGCGTCGACGATGCGTTGTTTCTCGACGTGCATCCCCTCGCCGGGGCGAAGGAGTTCACCTGGGAGGTGATCTTCTCCCCCGCCGCCGACGGTAAGGCTGAGCAGCGCTTCTTTCACTTTCAGGAGACGGGTTCCCCCAATCGCCTGCTGATGGAAACCCGCCTGGCTAATGGCCAGTGGAGCCTGGATAGCTTCGCGCAAAGTGCCGCCGGCTCGCGCGCCCTGCTGGACCGCGCTAAGCAACACGCCGCTGGCGCGTGGTACCACGTGGCCACGGTCTTCGACGGGCGCGAACTGCGCAACTACGTCAACGGCATGCGCCAGGGCGAAGGCGACTTGAAATTCACGCCGCACTCCGCCGGGAAGACCTCCGTCGGCGTGCGCATCAACAAGGTCGATTACTTCAAGGGCAAAATCCGGATGGCCCGCATGACTCCCCGCGCCCTTTTGCCCACGGAATTCATGCCGATCAAGAAGTAGGTCTCGGTTTGCGCTATCGAGTTGTCGACGTATTCACCGAAACCAGGCTGGAAGGCAATCCGCTCGCCGTCTTCCCGGACGCCTCCGGACTAACCGAGGCTACGATGCAAAAGATAGCCCAGGAGCTCAACCTTTCCGAAACCGCCTTCGTGCTGCCGTCAACGCGCCCTGGCTGCGTGGCCCGCGTCCGCATCTTTACGCCTACCCGCGAAATGCGTTTTGCCGGCCATCCGACGATTGGCACCGCCTGGGTCCTGCGGGACGAGGGCGTCGCCACCGAAAGCACCTTTGCGCTCGATGAGTTAGTGGGCGCGGTTCCGGTGCGCGTGGAGGACGGGCTCATCTGGCTCCAAACTCCGCCGATCACCACCGGGCCTACCTACGCCGCTACTGACTGCGCCCACGCGCTTGGCTTATCAATGCAGGACCTGCTGGACTTTCCTCCGCAACTGCTCAGCGCCGGTAATCCCAATCTCTACATACCGCTTCGTTCGCGAGCAGCCGTGGATCGTGCCGCGATCGATCTGGCCGGCCTGCGGCGCTTGCACTCCGGCCCGGAAGCCATCTGCGTCTTTGCCTTTACGCCGGAACCCAGCGGGGCTTACTCCCGCATGTTCGCTCCGGAACATGGGGTGGTGGAGGATCCGGCCACGGGCAGTGCGACAGGTCCGCTGGCGGCTTACATGGCCAGGCACCAGATGTGTTCCTCCGCGCCCGGCACCCGGCTGGTAAGTGAGCAGGGCGTAAAAATGGGGCGCCGCAGCCTGCTGCACATTCTCTTCACGGCAGACGGGATCGACGTCGGTGGCGCCGTGGTGCCCGTGATCTCCGCTACGATGACACTTACCCATGATTGATGCTCTCGCACATTCCGCCGTTCTGCGCCTGGCCGAGACCACCATGGAGCCTTGCCGCCCTGGCTTCACGCGCGCCATCATCCGCACGCCACAGCTGATGGGCGTCGTGATCGACATCACTGGCGGACCCTGGCCGGAGCCGGACCCCATGCATGCCCATCCCCATGAGCAAGTAACTTACGTCGCGGCCGGCGAGATCCTTTTCGTCACCGGCGACCAGCCACCGCAACGGCTCGTGGCGGGCGATATGTTCGCCGTGCCGCCCAACGTCATGCATTCCATTCAGTTACTCTCCGCCACGGCTCGTTTGGTGGATAGCTTTCACCCCGGCCGCGAAGACTTTATTCCGGCTGGCTAATTTCCACGCCGCGCGTCGTAATGTAATACTTCGCCAGCATATTCGCCCGCTCCCAAGCCTCCATGGAGGCGGGATTCCGCACATAGCCAAAGAACTTGCTCGCCACCTGGGCGAAGTGCGCTTCGTGCCCCACGCGATAACTCTCCGGGATACGCACGTGGCCCGTGGCCGCGTCCCAGGTAAGCCCCGGATAGGTCTTGGCCAAGGCACTTACCTTATCCCTCATCTGCTTTCGCCAAGCCTCCGACGCGCTGGCGGGCCGCACATATAGCTCCGGAGTGACGTCCGGCTGCCGGATTTCCACTTCGGCTAAGGAGCCGCGAAAGACCGCCTCGTACAGGTCGCTTTTCCCTTCCCAGTTCCACAGGATCTCCAGGTCCACGTGCGTGCCGCGCACCGTGTACTGCACGGAGTTATTCCCGAAGTAACTCAGTTGGCCGTCTTTCACCCACTTACTCAATTCCGCCGGATACTCCTTGGCGCCCGTCACTTGCTCGAACTGCGCCGCGCTCATCACGGTGGGCCAACGGCGGCCGCCCAGGATTTCAATGTCGCGCTGATAGTCCAATTGCACGGTAGGAAACGCGGTCCACTGCACTAAGTCCACCACGTGCGTGCCGACATCGGCGAGCGCTTCGCCGTACTCGTCAATATCGAAGAACCACACCGGGCGCCGCAACGGCACGCCGGACACGGTCTTCATCAGTTGGTGAATGCTGCGGGCGCGAATCCCCGGCGATTGCGCCGTACCCGGAACCTGCTGCCCGAAGACGCCGGGCGCATTCACGAACTCGCGCTGCAGGATCGACGTAATCTCGTAGCGTTCGGTCATGATGTCGTATGCGGCCAGCTTGCGTTCCTTGGCGCGATCGAGCGCCAGCGTCAGTTCGTCCAGGTGCGTGGAGCGGAGAATCCACGGCTTATCCACCAGCACGTGGTAACCGGCGTCCAGGGTTTGGATGATGCGGTTGATCTTCGGCCGGTTGCGTCCAGTGAACAGCACCGCGTTGCCGGCGCGCTCTTCCAGCATGCGGGTGAAGAAATCCGGGCTGGTATGGACGTCGAGTTGCCAGGACGTATTCTGCGCGTTGTAGCGGGAAATACGGTTCAAATAGTCGAGCACGTCGGGCCCCAGCGGCGCGTAGACGGCCACCTTCGGCGAAATGCCAGGGTACATGTCGCGCTGAATCAGCGCGGCGTGGAAGTGGCCGGGGTCCAGGATGATCAGCCGGATGTCGCCGGCTTGCGCGAAGTTCAGCATAAGCAAGAGGGTGAGCAATCTTCTATCGTAGTCCTTATGTGCCGCAATATCAGGCCGCTCTTCAACTTCGATCCACCCACCACCGATGCTGAGGTGCGCGCCGCGGCGCTCCAGTTCGTCCGTAAGATTAGTGGGTTTACGAAACCGTCCCAGGCCAATCATGCGGCGTTCGCGCGGGCCGTGGACGAGGTCGCCGAAGTGGCCACGCGACTCCTGGCGGGCTTAGCCACGCAAGCGCCGCCCAAGAGCCGCGAGGTGGAGGCGGCTCGGGCGCGAGCGAAATCTCTGGCGCGATTCCCCGCTGGCCGCCCAGACGCAGTAAAATCCCCCAAAGGGGTTTGATCGCTTGCGGCTACTGATTCTCGCTTCTCTCACAGTGTCCTTGTGGGCCATGTCTTTGTGGGCGCAGTCCGGCGCGGGCGGCGGCTCCATCCAAGGCACCGTCAAGGATTCCACGGGCTCCATCATCCCCGGCGCGACGCTCGTCATCCGCCACCTGGCCAGCGGCCGCACCTTCAATACCGTCTCCAACTCCGACGGCTTCTTCGTCACGCCTCCCAGTAACATCGGCCTCTACAAAGTCCGCGTCGAGATGCCCGGCATGAAGGCCTGGGAAGGCGAGGTAACCCTGGAGACGGGCCGCATCGCCGTGGTGGACCCCGTTCTGGTGCCCGGCCAGGTGACCGAAACCGTCATGGTGACCGAAGCCGCGCCACTCGTGACCACCACCGACGCCACCGATGCCTCCACCCTGGACGCGCAGCGTATCAAGGAGATCCCCGTGAATGGGCGCAATTTGAATACGCTCATCGCAAACGTCACGCCCGGCGTGGAAAGCCTGAACGACGTAAACGGCGGTGTGCGCGTCAGCGGCCTGATGTCTTACTCGACAGACTACGTGCAGGACGGCGCGTCGTCGAACAACCGTGAGTTCGGGGGCTCGGCGAATCTACAGGGCTTGGAGTCCATCGGCGAGGTGCGCATCGAAACCAGCACTTCTTCGGCGAAGTACACGCGCCCCACGTCGATCATCGTTTCGACCAAGAGCGGCGGCAACCGCCTGAGCGGCGCCTTGTTTGAGACGCATCGCAACAACGCCTTCGGCGTGGCCCGCGCGCGCCAGGACGTCTTCCGCGACGGCACGCCGTACAAGACGCCCAAGCTGATCCGCAACGAATTCGGTGGCTCCCTCGGCGGACCCATCATGCTGCCCACGTTCGGCCTGAATGGCCGCAAACTCTACGACGGCCACAACCGCAGCTTCTTCTTCGTCTCCCGCGAAGGAGTCGAACTCGTGCAAGGCATCACGCGCGATTTCCGCGTACCCACGCCGGCCATGCGCAACGGCGACTTCTCCGGCCTCTTCGACAGCGCCAACCGGCGCATTGACCTTTATGACCCGCTCACCACGCGCCAGGAGGAGTTCGCCAACGGCCGCTCTGTCAGCGTGCGCGATCGCTTTGTCAACAATCAGATTCCCGCGAATCGCCTCAGCCCCTTCACCAAACGCATCCTGGGCATCACTCCGCTGCCCACCGACATCACGAATCCGAACGTCACCGACAACCTGAAGATGGTCACAGCCACCAATGCCTTCCCGAACACCAGCGACAATCCGCTCACCATCCGCCTGGACCATCGCTTTGGCGTCAATAATGACGTCTTCGTGAAATACAATCAGGGTCTCCGCAATAACAATTTCCTCGGAACGGCCGGCAACACCGGGGCTCCTACCTCGGGCAAGGAAGCTAACGTTACTTACTTGCCCGTCCAGGGCCGCGCGACCGCGCTGAGCTGGATCCATCGCTTTTCTACGATGTTCTTTGTGGAGACCTTGGTAAACCGAACGTGGCAATTGACGCGCACGGTGACGGGTCCGGTGGATAAGGATTGGTCAAAGGAGTTGGGCTTACCCAATCCAAATGGCGAAATCGGCTGGCCCAATATCACCGGTACCGGCTTCACGAATTACACCTACATTGAGGGCGACAATCGACGCCAGCTTTACAGCATGGTCACCAACGTCGAGCAAAACTATAGCCTCATCCGCCGGACACATAGTTTCTCCTTCGGCTATCGTCTGCACGACGAAAAACAACAGTTGCTGCCGGATCAAGGCGCGATTTCCGGATCGGTCGCCTTTTCGAGTAACGCCACCGCGCTCGAGTCCTCTACGCTGGGCAACACGTTGGCGCCAGGAATTACGCCGCAAACGGGCCACGATATGGCTAACTTCTATCTGGGCTACGCGAGCACTTATACGGTGGGCTTGAAGCGCGGCTTACTTCGCTTGCGGGAGCGGAATTATGGCAGTTACCTGCAGGACAACTGGCGCGTATCGCGGCGCCTCACCCTCACTCCCGGCATCCGCTGGGACATGAATCCCGCCTTCAATGAGCAGAACCGGCTGCTGAACGCCTTCGACGTGAAAACGAAGTCGATTCTTCTTCCGGAGTCTCTCGATTACTACTACAGGCTCGGCGTGACTTCGCCCGCCCTGGTAAATGCTTTGCAGAATGTGGGGGTGAGTTTCAAGTCCGCAGCCGACTTAAATCGGTCAAAGCAGTTATTCCCTTCGAATTGGTTCGACATCGGCCCCCGGGCCGGTTTCGTCTATAGCCTGCAACAAGGTGAGCGCCCCTTCGTGATTCGGGGCGGCTACGGCCTGTATATCTCCGCCGTCCCGATGCGCACCTTGTTGGCGCAGTTTTCGGGTATGGTGCCGTTTCGAGCAAATTACACTTACAGCCCCAATACGGCGGCGCAGAGTCCGGACGGCATTCCGAACTATATGCTGCGCAACGTCCCCGAAGTGATCGCCGGCGTGAATAGCGCCGGCGCGATTGACTTGGATGACCCGGCCGGTGTGGCGCGCGGGAACGCGGTGACGGCCATGGATGGCAAGCAGCCCAGTCTGCGCATTCATGAGTGGAATCTGGCGCTCGAAAAGCAACTGAATCCTAACACGGTGATTCGGATTACTTACAAAGGCAAGCACGGCTACAACACGGATCAGCTCTTCAACATCAATCCGCAGGCGACGGACTATATCTGGTACCTGACGACGGGCCGGGCCCTTCCCACTGGAGAGTTCGCCAACGTTCTGCGCCGTCCGTATGACCAGAACGCCTATACGAACGTCCAGTTACTCCAGCGTTCCGGTTATATCAATTCTTCTACCTGGGCGCTGGAGATGGAGCGCCGCTTCAAAAATGGCCTCGGCTTCCAGGTTTTCTACACGATGACCAACTCCTTGCGGTTGGCCGGCAACTCCTTCCGCGACGACGTCGGTGCCGCACCTTCCGCCTACCTGCCCGGCACCGTCCCCACTGACCCTAAGGCGCTCAACCGCTTTCTCTTCTACGATCGCGATACCGCCGTGCCCAAGCATCGCGTGCGCTGGAATTGGATTTACGATTTACCCTTCGGCAAGGGCAAGCCGATCGGCCGCCATGCGAGTTCCTGGGTGAATGCGATCGCCGGTGGTTGGCGGCTCTCCGGCACCGGCACGATCGTAAGTACCTGGTTCTCCATGCCTACGAATAACTGGGGCGAGCAGGGTAAGTTTGAAACTTACGGCAAGAGCCAAAAGATTCTCGATTGCCGCACGACACCGGCCACGTCGAGTAACTTCGCCGACGAACGTTGTATCGAAGGCTACCTTTGGTTCAACGGCTATATCTCGGAGCGCTTCATCAACAGCCGCAACGAATTCGGCTTGCGCAACGGCGTCTTTGGTTTACCGGAAAATTACAAGCCGGCGCAAAAACCCATCATCCCTTGGCCCAAGAACGGCAAGCCCACCGACGCGAATAACGCCGACTACGACACAAACTTCGTTTATCTACCCTTGCAGACCGGCGGCGTGGTGCGTGTGGCCTACGACAATAGCTTGCACCCGTGGCGCAACCAGAACCGCCTGGGGCCCTTCAATTGGACCATGGACGCGTCCATGATGAAGTTCTTCCAGCTTGGCGAGCGCGTGCGGCTCCGCGCCAATGTCGACGTCTTTAACGTCTTCAACGTCCAAGGGCTGGTGGTGCCCGCCGCCGATGGCATCGCCAGCCTGGCCAACTCCTACGGCGGCTTCGGCTTCCGCCCCCGCCAGATGCAGTTGAATCTGCGCCTCGAGTTTTGAGACCACGCCCCGGTGCTATTCTAGCGGGCATGTCGCTCTATCATGACTCCGTACTCGCCTACATTGCCTCGATTGGCAGCCTGAACGCTGATGCCTTCGCTGCCTGCTTCGCGGCGGATTGCGAACTGAACGACCCTGTCGGCGCGCCCGTGATCCATGGCCAAGCCGGGGCGCATGCCTTTTACTCGGGTATCGCGCAACTTCTCAGCAAAATCGAGATGCGGCCGGTCCAGGTCAACCTCGGCGGCAACCGGGCTGCTTTCTCCTGGACCATGCATGCCGAAGGCAAGGCGGGCCAGAAGGCGGAGTCAGCAGGAATTGATGTGCTTGAGTTCGACGAAGCCGGTAAAATTGTCCGCAGTTGGGGCTTCTGGAATCCAGGACCCTTCGTCGCGGCACTCTCATGAACGAGCCCACCGCCATCGCTGACCTCTATCGCGCCGCCACGCTCGCTGACTCCTGGTACGGGCCTCCGCTCGCCGAACTCATTCAGTCACTGAACCCGGCTTCCGCCTCACTCGCGGCCACCCCCGGAGGCCATTCTCCCTTGGCGCTCCTGCAGCATCTTCTGCTGTGGAACGAACGCATCCGGGAAGCCGTATCCGGCACCCCTCTACCCGAGTGGAATGCAGACCAGGATTGGTCGGAGCCACCGATGGAGTGGCCGGAGTTGGTGGGCCGTTGGCAGGTGAGCCGCGACAAGCTGGAGCGCGCGATGCGTGATTTCCCCGCCGCCCGGCTGACGGATCCAGTCCCCGGGCGCTCCTATGACTTCCGGATGCTGCTGAACGGCGGAGTGCATCACGTGATTTATCACGCCGGCCAGCTTGCCATGCTGAAGGCGCTTACCGCACACGCGCAGCAACCACCTGCATAGACCGCGTCGGCCGCCGCAGCGAATTTACCAGCAGGAGGTCCCCAACTGAGCGATTTTTCCTGTAATTCACCGGTTGATACTTGCTTCTGATCTTACCCTGTACTGAGATAGTTGAAATGCTTCAGAATCTCCGTAGCCTCGTCGCTGTTTCTCTCTTGCTCACCTCGGCCGTTTTCGGCCAAACGCAATCGGCCACCCTCCGGGGCAGTGTGAAGGACGCCTCTGGCGCGCTGGTGCCGAACGCCACGCTGACCCTAACCAACGTCGACCAGAACCGTGCCAGTGCCACCACGGCCAACGACTCCGGCGAATACGTCTTCGTCCAGATTCTGCCCGGCCGCTACACGTTGGAAGTGACGGCGAACGGCTTCAAGAAGTATCGTCAGAACACCTTTCGGCTGGAGGTCGCGCAGGTCGCCAGCTACGACGTCGTGCTCGACGTCGGCGCCGTCACCGAAACGATTGAGGTCAAGACCGACGCACCGTTACTCGAAGCCGCGAGTTCCACCTTGGGCGAAGTGGTGAATTCGCTTACCGCCGAGAGCCTCCCGCTCAACGGACGCAATGTGCTCCAACTGGTCGCCCTGACGCCTGGCATCAACACCACCCCCAGCAATCGCAGCAATGCGGTGGGCAGCGGTTCGATTGCCTCGAACGCCTTTTCGGCGAACGGCGGCCGCGACGTGTCGAGTTCGATTCTCGTCGACGGGTCTCCGCAGGAGGTGATGGGCTACAATCAGCCGGCCTACGTACCCAACCCGGACTCCGTACAGGAGTTCAAGGTGCAGACCAACAACCTGGCGGCCGAGTACGGCCGCACGGGTGGCGCCGTGGTCAACCTGGTCACCCGCCCCGGTGGGCAGCAATTCCATGGCGTGCTCTTCGAGTTCTTGCGCAACAACTCCTTCGACGCGAATGGCTTCTTCAATAACCTGAACGGACGCTCCAAAGGCCCCTTCCGCTACAACCAATTTGGCGGCACGGCGGGCGGGCCGTTAACCAGGTCTCGCCAGCGCAGTTTCTTCTTTTTTAGCTATGAGGGGATCCGGCAGGTGAACCCAGGCTCGTCCTTCTTCAGCGTGCCGACCTCGCGAATGCGCGCCGGCGACTTCTCCGAAGTGCCGAATCTGATCTACGATCCCGCTTCCATCAACGCGGCCGGCGAGCGCTCGGTCTTCCCAAACCGCCAGATTCCGGCCTCGCGCCTGTCGCCGGTGGGTCAGAAGGTGCTCTCGTTCTATCCCACCCCCACCTTGCCGGGCGTGGCCAATAACTTCTTCTCGCAGCGCGGCGGACGCCCCAGCGACAACGCCTACTCCGCGCGGGTGGATCACCGCTTTACAGACCGGCACAATATCTTCGGGCGCGTCTCCTGGAATGATCGCGCCGTTTCCCAACCGAACCACTTCGGCAACGCCGCGTCGCCAGGCAGCGGGCAGGACGGTAGCGTAAATCGCAGCGCGACGCTCGACGACACTTATCTGGCGGGCCAATGGGTGATCCACGCCAATCTCGGCTACGCTTACGCTGCCAACCCCCGTAGCGCGCTCGATTTTCCCAATGCCGCCGCCGCGCTCGGCATGCCCTCCGCCATCGACGCCAATAGCCAATTCGGTATCTTCCCCCGCATCGACCCCTCGGCGTACTCCTCCATCGGCAGTGACCCGACTTGGGTGATCGGCAATAAGTTCGAAACCTACACCGCCACCGGCGACGCCGTCCGCCTGGTGGGCCGCCACACCTTCAAGATGGGTGGCACCTACCGTTTGAACAAGGCCTCCAACTTCCGGCCGAACTCGCCCGCCGGGCAGTATTCGTTCAATGAAAACTGGACCCGCCGCTTCTTCAACCAGGCCGGCGGTGGCGACTCCATCGCCACCATGTTGCTAGGCTACGTCCAAGGCGGCGCTCTGCGTCAGGAGCCGGCCTTGTCACTGGTGGTGCCCTATGTTGCGCTGTATTTCCAGGACGACTGGCGCGTGACGGACCGCTTGACCCTCAACCTCGGCCTGCGTTGGGACGGCGACCGTCCGCTGCGCGAACGCCACAACCGGGCGTCGTCGTTCGACTTGAATGCCCCGCAACCGACCCTGGCCGCTGCGGGCCTCGGTCCGCTTACCGGCGGACTCGTCTTCACCGGTCGCAACGGCGCCAGCAACCTCGTGCGCAATGGTGACAACAACAACTTCGCGCCCCGCTTCGGCCTGGCCTATCAGCTCACCAAACGCATCGTGATTCGCACCGGCGCGGGCATCTTCTATCAAGGCACCACCGGCATCGGACCCAGCGCCAATACCACCGGCGCCCTCAGCTTCAACGCCATCACCAACGTCATCAGTTCGAACGACGGCGGCCGGACGCCCGTTGCCACGCTGGCCAATCCCTTTCCCGCGGGCTTCAATCGCGCCGACAACGGCGCCCTCGGCGCCGCCACGTTCCTCGGCCAAGGCCTGAATGCGAATCTCCGTGGCGAACGCACGCCCTACGCCGGGCAGTGGAACTTCGACGTGCAGATGCAGGCCAAGAACAACCTGCTCTTTGACGTCGCCTACGCCGGCAACGCGGGCGTAAAGCTGCTCGCCCAAGCCGATCTCAACCAGTTGCCGGACCGCTTCCTCGCGCTCGGCGACGGCCTGAACGACGTGGTGGCGAACCCCTTCCGCGGCCTGATCCCCGCCACCACCGCCCTCGGCGGAGCCACCCTGACGCGCGGCCAACTCTTGCGCCCGTATCCGCAGTTTCTCGGCGTCACCCAGACTTGGGGCAGCCAGGCGCACTCGTCCTACCATGGCCTGCAAACCAAAATGCGCAAGCGCTTCGCCAACGGCCTGCAGTTCCTCGCCGCCTACACGTGGTCGAAGACGATTGACGATACTAGCTCAGTCGCCGGCTTCCTGGGGCAGCAGAATCCCGACTACACGAATAACAACCGCAAGGATTTGGACAAGTCGATCAGCGGCTTGCATACGGGCCATCGCTTTGTCGCGAACTTCCAGTACGATCTGCCATTTGGCCGCGGGAAACGCTTCCTGACCGCCGTGCATCCCATCGTCAACGGGGCGCTCGGTGGATGGAACGTCTCGGGCATCGCTACGTTACAGAGCGGCTTGCCGATCTCCGTCAGTTCGAACCAGAACCTGACGTTCAGCTATGGCGGCGATGCGCGGCCGGACTCCACCGGCCTCAAGAGTGCGACGCCGGGCTCGACGAAGGATCGCATTAACCGCTGGATTGACCCGGCGGCCTTCCGCGACGCACCCCGCTTCGCCTTCGGCACCGTGGGACGCTTCCTGCCGGACAACTTTGGGCCCAGCCTGCAAAACTGGGACCTCTCGTTGCTGAAGAACATCGCCCTACCGAAGCGCGAAAGCCTCCGGCTACAATTCCGCGGCGAGTTCTTCAACCTCTTCAATCACGCCAACTTCAACAACCCCGGCAATACCGCCTTCGGACTCACCGCCACCGGAGCCCTCGCCCGCCCCGACTTCGGCCGCATCACCGGCACGCAAGCCGCGCGGGTGGTGCAATTCGGTTTGAAGCTCTACTACTGACCTCGTGATCGGTTCCGCCTGCGGTCTTGGACCTCCTAACGAACCCCGACCGTAAGGGAGGGGATCGCTCCGCCAGCCTTCATCGAGCAAAAAGCCCAACGAAATCTGGTGTTTTCGAAGTTCGTTAATGGCACGTCTGCCGATTTTTCGCTGGGCTCTGACTGAGAACTGTGCCGTGGGCCACGTTGCGACGCTTAACGCGTCGCGCCCGGCAACGCCGCCAGCGGACCCGGATAGTCTTGCCCTAGCAGACTCTCATCGTTGCTGGCGAGCGCCGAAACTAACTCCAGATGCAGATAGTCGAACATCTCTTTTTGCCCGCCGCCCAGAAACTGCGTCCGGTACGCGTCCCGGGCCGAGTCGATGTCGGCGCGCAGTGCCGGGTAGAGCGCCGAATTCTCGCGGCCGGCTTTCACCAGGTTGCTCTTGTAAAGCCGCATCTCGGCTACCTGCACCCGCGCGAAACGCTGCGCGCGTCCGTGTAACTCCTGATCCTCGCGGCTCAAGGACGCCAGTAGGTTCGCCAGACTGCGAGCCGGATCCACCGGGGGGGCCGGAGGTAGAGCTTCAATTTGCACGATGCCTTCCGCCGGCTTCACTTCGTTGGCTGTGCGGCGCAGGGTGAGCGCGAGTCCGGCCACCGTCGCCAGCAACTCGAGCGCACTGGGTTCCAGCGGCGCTTCGCCGGGCTCCGTGTAGAGCACTGCCGCCACCTTCTGCTGCACCACGATCGGGAACAAATAGACTTTCGCCCCCGAAGTTCCCGGAATCAGGTTCGCGATACCTTCGGAGAATTCGCTGCTCGTGCGGACAGCCACCACGGTGTCCTGAGACTCCACGGCGTTCTCCAGTGCCGGAGCGGCTTGCAATTCCACTTCGCACTCGTTCACCCCGCACTCATTCGCATCAATACCCCGAGCGCTTTCGAGCACCGCCTGTTTGCCGGAAATGCGGAACACCATCGCGACCTGGGAAAACGGCATCGCGCCATCCAGCAGCGCCGAGCGCCACTGGTCAATCGTTTCAGCCTGGTGCAACCGCCGCGCGGCCTGATTGACGCGCTCGCTCAGTTCGCGGCTCGCCGACCTGCCCGCCGCCGTGATCGCGTCCCGAGCCCTCAAGGCGACTTGCTCATACTTGTGGCTGAACTCGCTTTCCTTCACGGCCAGCGCTTCTTCCAATTCCTTGTTCTTCGACTCCAGCGACCCTTGATACTCCGCCTCGCGCAATTGCAAGGCCGCCGCGTATTCGGCCCGCTGGTCCGCCAGCGCCCGCTCCAGGTACGTGTCCTTATCGGCGATGGCTCCGGTGGCCGCCGCATGCTCCATCAGCGTCTCTTCGTGCTGCTTCTGCAGCTCTTCGCGGGCGTCGAGCGCCTCGCGCCGGTCAGAAAGTGCCGCGTCGAGCGAGCTTTCGAGCTCCGCCACGCGCTCCCGCCACACTTCCCGGCTCTCGCTCTCCAAACGTCCGCGCTCCTGCGCGTTTTCGAGGTCGGCCTTTACCTGCCGTTCAATGTCGGCGAAGCGTTCGTCGAAAATGCGCTCCAGGTTCTGCAGCCAGCCAGTGGTAAGCGCGTCCTGGACGCGATCCACCTGCAATTGCCAAGCCGCCTGGATCTGATCGCGCGCCGAGGTCTTGGCCTCGCTGAGAGTTTGGAAGATGGGATCGTGGACTGACATCGCTTTGTATATCGTACGAGAGCCCGTGATAGTACAGGCCTAAGGTGAATTATTTAGTCCTCGCGCGGAAGAGTTCCCGCCACGTCGTAAACGGGCACGCCTCCGCTTAGGTCTATTTTCACCGATCCCCGTCCCGATGCAAGCTCAATGTTGTCAATTTCTACATTTGCCCCCTGCCAACGCACCCGCGCCCGCACATTCGGGTAGCTCTTGCCGTTCCAAATCAGGCTCCCTACCCGCACCGTCCCCTCCGCCTGCCGCCGCGCCAGCCACTCCGGCACCGCGCCATTCGCGAGTCCAAACGTACGCGCCATGGTACTCTGCCTCGCCAAGGTGGGCGCGAAGAGCCGCTGCGCCTCCCCCAGATCGAGTGTTGGCAAGGTCAGGCTGAACAGATGCGGAATCGTCACGCCCGGTTCATAGCGATAACTCGCGTCGAAGCTGACGCCGCCCACGCGGCCATGAAACTGCGGCACGGTCATCCGCCCCGCCGCTAGTTCCACGGTCAGCGCTTCGGTCTCCACGGGCTCCAATAATCCGTCCAGCTTCAACCGCGGTGTCGTCCGGAACGTGCCGGACCAGGCGCCCTTCTCACCCTCCAAATCAAAGCGCAGATTCCCGGTCAGCTTGCCCTGGGAGATGTCCGTCACGAAGCCCGGCGCCCAGGCGCCGAAAAGACTATTAAAGGCGCCGCGAAACTGCTCCACGGCCAAGTCACGGAAGCCCGTCTCAAAAACGACGCGCGGCCCATCGACCAGGAGCGACGCGTTGTTGACCGTCTCCGACTCTGCCAGCCGCTCGTACACCGCCATCCCCTCGTAGCCACCCATGGAGAGGCCAAAAGTCCCCGACACCGTGCCGCCAAAGCTCGTGGGCTCCGGCAGTTCGTAGCCGAAGCTGCGCAGGAAGCCGACCACGGGCTGAATCTCCTGCTGCCTTAAGGTGAACAGCGCGGCCCAACGGGGGTCCCGCAGGATCTCGCGCGAGCGGAAGCGCAACGCCAAGGCGGGCAAGGTGGGATTATCGGCGGGTAGCGAGTCCAGCCGCAGTGTCTGCCCGCGCAAATCGAGCTTGCCGTGGTACGCCAGCGGCAGGCCCGACTGGCGCAAGGGATTCAGTTCCCGCCGCGACGGCTCCAAGGTTAGCTTGCCGGCGATCGCGATCTCCGAGATGGGCCCGCGCAGGCGCGCCGCGGTGCTAATGCGCCCCGTCAGGTGATTCGCGCGGCGCTCAAACAGCGTCGCGACTTCGGCCGCTGAGGTGCGGTCGAGGTCCAGGCTCAGATCCACCTCCGGCTCGGCGCTCCCGTTGAAACGGATGCTGCCCGTGGCGGCAAAGCGGCCAAAGCCCAGCGCGCGCCGGTCCGTGCGGGCGGGCTCGCCGGCAAAGCGGACTCGGAAGCCGGTACGCTCAATCGGGGTCAGGTCCAGGTCGACGCCGGTGAGGTAAAAGACGCTCTTGCGACGGTTAAAGACGAAGTTCACCCGGCCGTTGCGGACCTGCACGTCAGGAAGTCCGGCGTCGGCACGGGAGGAGAGAGCGCGCTGAATCAGCGGCGTCAGGTTGGCGCCGTGGTCCGCCTGGCGCGACAGGTTCAGGCTCGGCTCATCGAGCCGCAAGGTGCCGAACTCCACATGCCCGGTGAACAGCCGCCAAACGTTCAGCCGCGCCTCCAGGCTGGTGACGTAAGCAAACGGTTCCAGGCCATGCGCCGGATCCTCATGGACGATCACCTTCTCGACGATAAAACCCGGACCCTTCAAAAAGCTATAAGCGAGGTCGCCCTGCACCTCGACACGACGCCCCAAGGCGCGCTCAATCGCCGCGCGAATGGGCTCGCGAAAACGGTTCGCCTGCCAGAAATCGGCCTGGTAGACGCGCCAGGCGACGATGCCCAGCACCAGCAGAAGAATGCGCTTTCCGTAGCGCTGCACTAGGCGATCCATCGGGCGAAGTCCTCGGGCGTGTCGATATCTTTGGTGATGCCGGGGTCGTCCACCTCGACGAACGTCGCCTCCGGATAGTGCGCGCGGATCACGTCGCGCGCTTGGGCATCCGGCGGCAACCCGAGCAGTTCGGCGACGATGGCGGGCGATAGCCGCACCGGATGCCCGCGCTCTCCGGCGTAGCGCGGAATGACGAGTTCGCCCGAGGTGCTGGCCAGCAGTTCCACCGTCTTCTCACTCACCGCCGGATAGTCAATGGGTTGAAAGAGGCAATCGGCGCCGCGCGGCAACGCGCGTAGCCCGGTCTGCAGGGAACTGAACTGGCCCAATTCCGGTTGCGGATTGCGGACGAAATCCGCCGTCATCGGGATCGCGGCGCGGATCGTGTCGGCCTGATAACCCAGCACGACGATCACCGGCGCGCAGTGCTTTGCATAGAGGCCGATCAAGCGGCCGAGAAACGTCTCGCCCGCAATTGGCAGCAGCGCCTTCGGTTGGCCCATGCGCGTCGACGCCCCGCCCGCCAGCAGAATCGCGGCCGGCTTCACTTCAGCAAGGCCCGCGATGATTCACTCGCGAAGAGGCTCTTGGAGAGCGCCTTCCAGTCCGACGCCGGTTGCCGTCGCGCGGCGATCATCTCCGCCACCACCGACACCGCGATCTCTTCCGGCGTAATCGCGCCAATGTCCAGCCCCATCGGCGCATGGATGCGGGTAAACAAGTCGCGCGCGAAGCCCTCGCGCTCCAGTTCCTTCACAATGGCGATCGTCTTGCGGCGGCTGCCGATCATCGCGATGTACTTGGCCGGAGTCCCCACCGCCCAACGCAGCACGCGCATATCATCCCGATGGCCGCGCGTCACGATGATGATGAAGCTATTCGTGTTCAGCCGCAGCTTCGGAAACACGGCCTCGTATTCATCGGCATAGACCTCTTCCACCTGAGGAAAACGCTCGCGATTCGCGAATTGCTCACGGTCGTCGATGACGCTCACGCCAAAGCCCGCCAGTTGCGCCACCTGCGCCAAGCCCTTCGAAACGTGCCCCGCGCCAAAGATCAGCGCGTGCGGTTGCGGCACAATCGGCTCGATGAAGACATTCAGTTGGCCGCCACAGATCAGGCCGTTGTCGTAGGCGGCATCCTGGCCCAGGGAGAACGTGAGATGCTTCGGCTTTTCGCTCTCCATCACCTCGCGCGCCGCGTTCCAAACTTCGGCCTCCACACACCCGCCGCCCACCGTCCCCACGATGGAGCCGTCCTCCCGCACCAGCATCTTCGCGCTCTCATAGCTCGGGATGGAGCCATTTACCTGCACAATCGTCGCTAAAGCGCACTTCTGTCCGTCACGCCGGAGCCGGACAATTTCGTCGAAAAGATCCATGGGGTCGCCACCTCAAATTATCGCACCCGCGCGCCCGGTAGAAATTAGCGCCCGGCGCCGCAGGGCCGCATCAATGCGCTTGCATGCGTGGTGTGAAGAAGCAAAATCTGCCGGAGAAGATCTGCCTGGTCTGTGGCCGGCCCTTTGTCTGGCGGAAACGCTGGGAACGCGATTGGGAGCAGGTCCGCTACTGCGGCGAGCGCTGCCGCCGTCACAAGAAAGCGGCCCATGCGTCGTGACTTTGCCAGCCGCGAAGCGTTGACGGCGTATCTGCGAGCCGAGTTTCCGCAAGCCACCGGCCCCGCCGGGGAGATCACCGGTGGACGCCGCGCCGCCTTGGAGCGCTTAGCCGCCATCGACCCCGTGCGCTATGCCAGCAGCCGCAACTACCTGAATGGCTCAGTCACCCGCCTCTCGCCCTACCTCCGTCACGGAGTTTTGACTCTAGCCGAAGTCCGCGACTTTGCCCTCCGCCGCGTCAGCCACGCCGCCCAGGCGACCAAGTTCATCACCGAACTCGCCTGGCGAGACTACTGGCAGCGACTCTATGCCGCCTGGGGCGAGGGCATCCACCACGATCGCGAAAGTTACAAAACCGGCCACACCACTTACTCCGCCGAACTACCCGAAGACATTCGCGCCGGCCGCACCGGACTAGCCTGCATGGATTCCTTCGCCACCGACTTAGTCACCACCGGCTACTTACACAACCACGCGCGTATGTGGCTGGCGGCCTATATCGTCCATTTCCGCCGCATCCGCTGGCAGGCCGGCGCCGATTGGTTTCTGGAGCACTTACTCGACGGTGACCCGGCCAGCAATCATTTATCGTGGCAATGGGTGGCGAGTACCTTCTCCCATAAACCTTATTTCTTCAACCGCGAGAATCTGGAAAAGTACACCGGCGGCCTGTACTGTCGCACCTGCCCCCAACGCGGGCATTGTGCATTCGAAGGGAGTTACGATGAGCTCAACCAACGTCTCTTCGCCATTACTGTGGATTCATGAAGACTGCCTAAGCGAAACCGCGCCGCCCTTCGCCCTGTATCCGCAGGCCCCCGCTGTTTTCGTCTTTGACGAGTCCCACTCATTGTGGAGCTTGAAGCGCATCCAATTCGTCTATGAGTGCTTACTGGAGTTACCCGTCATCATCGAGCGCGGCGACGCCGCTGCCGTTCTTCAAGCGCAAGCCAAAGCGCAGGGAACTGGACGAATAGCCACCGTTAGTTCGCCCTCCCCCCACTGGGCCAAAATCCGCGACCGCATCCAACTCCCCGTCGAAGTGTTGGACCCCGTACCCTTCGTCGAGTTACGCGGCCAAGTCGACTTAAAGCGCTTCTCGCGCTACTGGAAACGCGCACAGACCTCGGCCTTCCTGCCGACTCGTTAGCTCTCGTCGCTCGCGATGGTGGGCATCTTGCAAGATCTGTCACAAATTCCCGGGTCTAGACGTTCTTGTTACCGTGGAGTCGACGCTAAACGTCATTGATCGCTTGGACCTGCAATCCGTCTTCGCAACCCACTATGCCCGCGTCGCCCGCACCATCGCCCTGGTGTTAGGTGACTGTGGGCGCGCGGAAGAGCTTGCTGTGGAAGTCTTCCTCCGTTGGGACCGCGAGCAAAATGCCCATCCCGAGGGCTGGCTCTACAAGACCGCCGCGAATTTGGCGATCGACGAACTCCGTGCGCGAACCCGGCGTGAGCGCCTCAGCCGGTTCCTGCCTTGGCGGCGTCCGCCCGATACGCCAGAAGAAATCCATGCGGCCAAGCAAGCACGGGACGGCGTCCGCGCTGTGCTGGCCCGGATGAAGCCGCGCGAAGCGGCGTTGTTGCTGCTGCGTACCGAGGGGTTTTCCTACGAAGAATTAGCCGCCGCGCTCGGTCTAAATCCGGCGTCTGTCGGGACACTCTTGAGCCGGGCCCAACAGACCTTTCGAAAGGAGTATCTGGCAAGGTATGGATGAAGAATGGATTCAGAACCAACTAGCCACGTTGCGCCCTCCCAAGGACTGGGAGCCAGACCAGCAGCGCGCCTGGACACGCCTCCAACGGCGGCCTCAGCGCCCAAGTGCCGCTTATGCGGTGGCCTTCGCCGCCGTGATGGCAACTCTACTAGCGCTTCCCGCGACGCGTGCCTGGGCCGGACGTTGTGCTGATGCGTGTGTCGCCGGAACCAGCGCCATCCTAGGCCTCACCACCGTCAGTTCAGGCACAGCGGTTCAGCGATATGCGGCCCCTGGCTTTCGCTTGCCCGACGCCGACGGAATCCAGATCGACCTGCATTCAATGCGGGGAAAAGTAGTCCTGCTGAACTTCTGGGCAACTTGGTGCCAGCCTTGCCTCACGGAGATTCCGTGGTTCGTCGACCTTCAGCAGCAGTACCGGCAGAAAGGCCTGATGGTGCTGGGTGTCTCGCTGGACGAGGGCGGGTGGAAATCGGTCCGGCCTTTCCTTTTGCAGAACCAATTGAATTATCCCGTCATGCTGGGCAACGGCGAGTTGGCGAAGGCGTATGGCGTTGAGTCACTGCCCGTCACTTTGCTGATCGACAAGGCCGGGCGCATCGTGGCCCGGCATACGGGATTGGCCACGAAGAACATGCACGAAGACGAGATCAAACGGCTGCTTGCCGAGTAGAGGAACCACATGCTGAAGACGATTCTATTGGGCCTGGTGGCCGTGATGACGACGCTTCAGCCCGCCAAGGAACGGAAGCCGGCCCCCGCGTTCCGTTTGGCCGATGCCGCTGGGAAACTCACCGGCTTAGAGGACTTTCGCGGCCGGGTTATCCTGCTGAACTTCTGGGCGACAGAGTGCGGTGCCTGCGAACAGGAACTCCCGTATTTCATGGAATTTGATCGAGTCTACCGCCCTCGCGGGCTGCAAATGGTGGGTGTCTCCATGGAAATTCTCTATCACGATCTCAAGGGACCCAGTGAAGCCTGGGCGCGCGTCAGCCCGTTTGTCAAGGAGCGCGGGATCCGGTATCCCGTCCTCATGGGCGACGATAAAGTCACCGAAGCTTATTTGATCGAGGCCTTACCGGTAAGTTATCTGATCGACAAGAAGGGCCGCGTCGCCGCCAAATACATCGGCTTGGCCGGCCGCGCTGATGTCGAAGCGAATCTGAAGCGCCTGCTCGCCGAGCCGTAGGTGGCCTAACGGCAATGCTGTCCAGATAACGCCGCAGACCATGCGGTGTGGCCGCACGTACCCCTTCAACTGACCCGGAGCGACTGTTCGTTATCTATCGAGCGAGGCAGCAAGGAGGAGCAGTAACCCTGGCCCAATAAATACAAGGAAGAAGACGTCAAAGCCAAATGAAATCAATGCCCACATTCCAAACATCACGTACGCGATGCCCACAACTGCCGCTGGGAATGAAGATGAGTCCAGCCCCTGCCATCGGTTCAGGAAGAGCCTTCCCATCAGCCCAGCTAGCGCCAGCATCATCGTGCCTCCGAATTGCCAGGCGACCATGATTCCGTTGATCAAATCCCGCGGAACATTCGCCTTGCCGAGTTCTGCCTGCACGGCGGGCCAGCCGAGAGCTAAGTGTGCTCCCCCGCTTAGGAGTAGTAGCCCAGATGCGACAAGCCCGAGGGCGGCCTTAGCCCGGGCTAACGGCTTTAGGCTGGCCGTTGCCATAGTCCGAAGGGCATCCCTTGCGAATCATGGAGAACGCTCATCGAACCTCCATCGGGCAGCACCGTGCATGGAATCAAAACTGTTGCCCCCAGGCTCTCCGCTTTGGCGGAGTATGCCTTGATGTCATCCACCGAAATGAAGAGTTGGACGAAGTTTGGAGACTGTGGCGGGGCGGGCCAAATGCCCCCTTGGATTCCTTCCGTGGCTCCGGTGTTCACCTCGCGATATCCCATCGGGTTATCGGCATTCACCTTCCAGCCAAACAGGTTGGCATAGAACTGAGAGGTTCCTTGCGGATCTCTCGAGATAATCTGGAACTGCATTACTGCGTTACTCATGAGTTGGATTTCCTTCCTAGATTGATTCGGTTTTCCGCGGCCGCCCACCGCACTCGTTCCAATGCCAGCTTCCGGACCTTCCGCTCCGTTAGTTCCTGGAAACCGGTAACATCCTTCCATTCCCCGGAAGCCATTTCTAGGAGCTGAAGCCGAAGTAGGCGCGTCAACGCGATATTCACGTGGTCAATGCTCACTCCGGTTTGCCGGCTGATCCAGCGCACATCAGGCCGAAACCCCGGATCCCGGGTCATTCGCAAAATATCAAAATGAACCGGCTCGTTGATCACCGCCAAGGCCTCCGCGGTCCAATGCAACAGTTGTTGCGCTCGACGCGAGCTCTCCGGAGTCGCAGCGTGCGATGCTGCGACATAAATCGCAGCCTCCTCCGGCAACATGCCAAGTTTCAGCGCCCACGCACGGATCGTTCCGGTGGGAACAGGCCTCGTGCCTCGCAGGATTTGAGAAACCGTCGAGTGCTCAGCTCCTATCGAGGCAGCGAAGGCGCGCAAGGAATATCGCGGGTTCTTTGTCTTCCTGGCTTCGAATTCGATCTGGAGTCTACTGCCGAACTGCACGGTACCTTGATGTTAACCCCAGCTCGCCTCTCAAGGAACGCCACGGCACGTGGAAGTGGGGCAAACGGTTGCCCCATCCCTTGCACGGACCTTGACCGCGAGTTATTTTGACCATGTTCCGTCTTCACGATGGCTAATGCAATGGTTCTAACTCAGCTTCTCGACGCCCTGGCGGCCCACCATGGAGAACAATCTGCACCTTGGCCTTCCGACCCCTATTTGTTCCTTGTATGGTTACACTGCGGATACCCTGCCAGTGAACCGAAGTGCACCAAAGGCTGGGAGTCATTGAATGGCACAATTGGCGTGACTGCCGAAAACATACTGAAAGCCAACCCCTCGAGGCTCGCCGATGCACTAAAACCGGGGGGGATGATTCCGGAACTCAGAGCGATGCGCCTTCAGGAGATAGCCGGCCGCGTTCTCAAGCAATACGGGGGCGATTTACGCGAGGGACTTAAGGGCCTTGCTCTCGCGAAAGCGCGAACCGCACTGAAGCAATTTCCGAGCATCGCCGATCCAGGCGCGGATCGCATTCTGCTGTTTGCGCGGATTTCAGCGACGGCGGCCGTCCCTTCTAACTGCCCCTACGTCTTGGTCCGCCTTCGCACAGGCCAAGAACAGGCTAACTACAGGCGCACATACTGCGAAGCGCAACGACTCATCGAAGATGGGCTGCCTCGCAAATTTGATTCCCGCATCCGGAGCTACCTGCTTCTGAAGTGACATGGGCAGAAGCTATGCAAGAGCTTAAACCCGAAGTGCGATCTTTGCCCCGTCGCTTCGAATTGCGCGTTCAACGCCGGAAAGCTGCATGGTGTAGCCAACAATAGTGGGCCTAGCGAGAAGGGATTTCGCCGGTAGCTTCGACGAATTCGCCCTCGAATCCGCGCGTGGGAACCTTCAATCCGGCGCTCCAGGCGATCAGGTTCAAGAAGAACTTCCGGTAAGCCGGCACCTGCCAGTTCGCGTCGAAGTGGCCCATCGACGTCCCGAAGCCGCGCCCGCCGTCGCGCCGCTGCACGGACCAGGCGACGGTCTGCGAGTCCGGTGTGCCGCCGAGCGCCGGCACGCGGAGCAGCGGCTTCCAGCCGGTGCGATTCGCCGGGAAAGCCATTTGGTAGTAGAACTCCTCCTTCAGCGCGAACGGCGCCAACCCGCGCAGTGCGGGGTGGCCCGGCGTGGCTGGCTCGACGGTCGCTTCCAGCGTCTTGATCGCCGAAGACCATTTGCGCGCGCCGGTCTCGTCCTGCCAGTCAAAATAGCCGCCGCTCCAGGCCAGGATTCGCTGGCCATCCGCGTCGGGGAAGAACGTCGAGAAGTGAATCAGCCCGAGTCCGCAGCCGCGCTTCATTTGGCGCTCCATGATGGCCATGCGCTCGGGCAACAGGAACGGCACGGGACTGCCCAAGTGGCCGTCCTGGCCGTCGGAGATGACGATGATGGAGTCCGCGGTGTCGAGCGTCGTGGGTTCGTCCGGCCAACCCCGGAAGTGGAGTTCCACCTTCGCCAGCGGCGTGGCGCGCTCCAGCAGGATCTTCAGCAATTTGGCGCTCTTGGCATACTCATGAAAGCCCGGCCCGTGGCTCTTCAGGCCCGCCAGAATCACAATCTTCTTCGGCGCCGCCGCGTGGGCCGCGGTCAGCAGCAGGAGTAACCAAAGGAATCGCATCTGCTTATCCTCCTACGATTCGGCTATCCTTGAGCAGATGAAATCCGAGGCCGCCATTCTCTTCCTTCACGGACTCACCCGCCGGGCAGAGACCTTCGCGCCGATCACCGGCACCCTGGGCGAGCACTACCATCTTCACCAGCATGACTTCCGCGGCCACGGCGAGTCGCCCCGCCGCGGACCCTACCACGTCACCGACTACGTCCAGGACGCCCTCGACTTCCTCGACGTCGTGCCCCAGGAGCGCGTCTTTGTTTACGGGCACTCACTCGGAGCCATGGCCGCGGCCGCCGTGGCCGCCATGCGGCCCAAGCGCGTCACCGGCGTCGTGCTGGAAGATCCGCCCTTCCACACCATGGGTGACCGCATTCACGACTCGCCCCTCGGCAGCTACTTCACCGCCCTCAGGACCTTGGCCGGCTCACCCAAGCCCATCGGCGAACTGGCGCGCGATCTGGCCGAGTTGCGCTATGGCCCCGGCAATTCCATCCGCTGCGGCGACACGCGTGACGCCACCACCCTGCGCTTCGCCGCCAGTTGCCTACGCCGGCTGGACCCCACCGTGCTCGACCCCGTCGCCGAAGGCCGCTGGCTCGACGGCTACCCGGTGCAGGAGATCTTCCGTGGCTTGCGCTGCCCGGCCCTTGTCCTCCAGGCTGACCCCGATCGTGGTGGCATGCTCACCAACGCCGACGCCACGGCCCTGGAGCGCGAGGCGGCCGATGCCACGGTGGTGCAAGTCCACGCCGGCCACGCCTTGCATTGGGCCGCTACGCAAACCACGCTGGCGCATGTGCTGGCCTTCCTGGCCTCGTTCGAGTAGTGCTTACGCCAAGCCCGAATGGATTCGGCAGCCCGGGGGCTCGGCGGCGATGATGACCGCTTCGGCCTGACGCAATTGCTCCCAACGCCGCGCGACTTCGTCCTTTGGCGCCATCTTGTGCGCCAGCTTCAGAAAGACTTTGTAATGGCCCATCTCCGAGGAAAACAAGGCCTGGTAGAACTTCGCCAGTTCCTCGTCGCTGGTGCTGGCCGCGAGCACCGCGAAGCGCTCACAGGAACGGGCCTCGATCAAGGCCGAAACACAAAGACGGTCCAATGTTTCGGGCGCTTTGCCGGAGCGGACCAGCTTGCGCAAGGCCGCCGCGTAGGTGCTCTTGTGGCCGCGTTCCATGCGTCCACCCCGGCGAATCAGCAGGCGGGAGACCTGCGCCAGATGCGCCGTCTCGTCGCGGGCGACGCTGGTCATGGTCTCCACCCAACCGGGCGTCCAATCCTGCGGCCAGCGTGTCATCAGTTCCATGGCGTTCTGGGCGGCTTTCATTTCGAGAAAGGCGTGGTCCACCAGGAGGGCGAGCGGATCGGCGAGCGCTTGCGCTCCCCAGGCGAGGGGGGTGCGCGAGGCTAACGGGAGTTGGTCGAGCTTTTCCAGCACTCGCTCCAGCTTAGCGCGCTCCAAAACTGTGCCGATTCGGGTGTAAGATTAGAACAGGATGAGTGTAGCGGCATCGGCAGAGCAGGAGATCGTCGACTTCATCGCGGCTGGGACAACACCAACGGCGATTATACACTTCCGCCCCTCGGCGGAAGCGATCCTGCGCCTCGAAGATCTGATTGATCGCGAGAAAGAGGGCGCTCTCTCGGACGACGAAAAGCTCGAACTTGATCACTGTATGCATCTGGAACACCTGATGCGCATGGCCAAGGCCAAGGCCCGTCTGATCCTCTCAGGTGCCTAGGGCGGTTAGCGACGACGTCCGGCGGCGGGTGGCTTTCCGGGCAAGCTGGGCTTGCGAATACTGCCAGTTGCGCGAAGAACATAGCGGCTACCCGCATCAATTGGACCATATCGTAAGCAGGAAGCATGGGGGAGCCCCGACCGAGGATAATTTAGCCTTGGCTTGCGTGGCTTGTAACCGGCACAAGGGCTCTGACATCGCTGCCCTCAATGAAGCCGGCCATCCGGTCCGGCTGTTTCACCCACGACGGCAAACCTGGGACGAACACTTCCGTTTCGACCGAGCTGTCCTTCAACCGTTGTCGGATGCAGGAGAGGCCACCATCCGGATTCTCCGGCTGAACGATCCGTGGCGAATCGCAGAACGCTTGGCGCTACGGCGCTTTCGGGCGACCTGATCGCCTGCACGGAGCAGATCGGGGTCCAAAACTGAGACAATCTGAAGCATGAATCGTCGCGCATTTGTCGCCGCGAGTAGTGCCAGCCTGGCAACGGTAGCCGCTTCCATGAAACCCAACATCAAATTCGGAGTGGACCTGTTTAGCATCCGCAACTCCAATTTCACGGCCTTCGAATACCTGGACTATTGCGCCAGGCTCGGCGCCGAGGTGGTGCATTTCTCCGAGCTGCGCTTCCTCGGCGGCCTGGAGCCGGAGCATCTGAAGCGGGTCCGCGTGCACGCGGAGAGGCTGGGCATCGCGCTCGAGATCGGGATGCTCTCGATCTGCGAGACTTCCAAACGCTTTGACCCGGCGCAGGGCACGGCCGTCGAGCAACTCGCGCGCGTGATTGAAGGGGCGCGGGTGGCGGGGTCGAAACTGGTGCGCTGTGTATTGGGCAGCCTGGATGACCGGCGGACAGCCGTGCCGCTGGAGCAGCACATCGAGAACTGCGTGAAGACCCTGCGCGCCGTGCGCACCCGCGCGCAGGATGCTGGCCTGAAGATCGCGGTCGAGAACCATGCGGGCGACTTGCAGGCGCGTGAGCTGAAGGCCTTGATTGAGGCCGCTGGCAAGGACACCGTCGGCGCGTGCCTCGACTCCGGCAACCCCGTCTGGGCGCTCGAAGATCCGCACTTGACGCTTGAAACTCTGGCGCCCTATGTGCTCACCAGCCACGTGCGCGATAGCTATCTGTGGCGTACCGAAGAGGGACTGCAGGTGCAGTGGATGCGCATGGGCGAGGGCAACATTCGGATTGGCGAATGGGTGAAGAAGTACGTGCAACTGTGCCCGGGCAAGGCGCTCTCGATGGAGATCATCTGCTTTGGGCCGCGGCTTTTCAAGGTGCAGGAGCCCCAGTTTTGGGAAGCCTATTCGCGCATGCCGGCCTGGGAGTACGCGCGGTTCATCAACTATGCGGAACTCGCCAAGCCGCTGGCGCCGTACGTGAATCCGGCGAAGGACCAGGTGGCGGCGGCCCAGCAGGCGGACTTAGCGGCGAGTGCCGCTTACACTCGAAAGGTATTGGAGAACCTAGCATGATGAAGGGGAAGACGGCGATCGTCACCGGCGCCAGCCGGGGCATCGGCGAAGCGATTGCGGGCGTGCTGATGCGCGAAGGCGCGGCCGTGTTTATCTGCGGACGCAAGGCGGAGACGCTGGAAGAAGCGGCCGGCCGGTTAAACGGGTTGGGCCATTCGGGGCAAGCGATTCCCGTGGTGGCGCATGTCGGCAAGGCGGCTGATCTGGAGGCTTTAGTGGGCCGCGCCAAGGCGCACAATGGCCGTTTGGACGTGCTGGTGAATAACGCCGCCACGAACATCGCGCAAGGCCCTTGCCTCGAGTTCGGCGAAGTGCAGTTCGACAAGATGATTGAGACGAATGTAAAGAGTGCGTGGCGTTTGACGCAGGCGATTGCGCCGGTGATGGTGGCGCAGGGGTCAGGGTCAATTATCAATATTTCGTCGGTAGCGGGATTGCGGCCGCAGCCGCAGAGCTTGCTGTATTCGATGACGAAGGCGGCGTTGATTATGATGACGCAGTCTTATGCCTTGGAATTGGGGCCGTCGGGGGTGAGAGTGAATGCGATTGCGCCGGGATTAATTCAAACGCAGTTGAGTGAATTCTATTGGAAAGACGACGCGCGGCGGGATCGTTTTCTCGGTAACCAGCCGATGCGGCACTTAGGGCAGCCGATCGAAATCGCGGAAATCGCGTTGATGTTGGCGAGTGGGAAAAGCTCCTATGTGACCGGACAGACGATTATTGTGGACGGAGGATACTTACTAACATGAGATGGTGCTGGTTGCTGTTGGCGGTAAGCCTGCATGGGCAGGTGGTGGCTGAGGTGAAAGCGCTGGCGCAGGGCGGCGATTTCGCGGGAGCCGAGAAGATGGCGGCCGCCTTCAAGGCGTCGCAAGGGGCAAACGGCGAATACCTCGAAGCTTACTCCTGGCTGGGCCGCGCGGCCCTGGCGGCGAAGAAGTATGACCAGGCGCTCACTTACGCGGGCAAGACGCGGGAGATGGCACTGGCGCTGTTGAAGTCCCGCCCAGTGGACGCGGAGCCGCATTTGCCGATTGGCCTGGGCGCGTCGATCGAGGTGCAGGGCCAAGCGCTGGCGGCGCGCGGCCAGCGTTCCGAGGCCGTGGCGTTTTTGAGCCAGGAGGTGAAGGCCTGGAAAGCCACGTCGATGCGGGCGCGTATCCAAAAGAATTTGAACTTACTCTCGCTCAGTGGGCAACCGGCGCCCGCCTTGGATATTGCGGAGTGGGTGGGCGGCAAGCCGAAGTTACTCGCGAGTTACAAAGGAAAGCCGGTGGTGCTGTTTTTCTGGGCGCATTGGTGCGCCGATTGTAAGATGCAGGGTCCGGTGCTGGCGAAGTTACGGCGGGAATTTCCCGGCTTAACGGTGCTGATGCCGACGCAGCGCTATGGCTATGTCGCTGGCGGCGCGGATACTACGCCGGCCGCGGAGATCAAGTATATCGACAAGGTCCGCAAAGAATTCTACGCGGACTTAGCCGATGCGCCGTCGCCGGTGAGCGAGGAGAACTTCAAGCAGTATGGATCGAGTACTTCGCCGACGCTGGTCTTAGTGGATGCGGCGGGCTTGGTGCGGCTCTACCATCCCGGCAAGATGACTTACGAGGAGTTACTCCCGGAAGTCCGCAAACTCACCGGCGGACGCGGTTGACCTCGCGCCGCGCGTTTCTCCCGCTGCCACTGGCTGCCTGGGCGGCGCCCGCGGCCACGGCTACGGGGCTCTGCTTCAACGAGGACAACAGCCACTTCTTTTCGACGCGCGCCGGGCAAAAGCTGGATGCCGCTACGGTCGCCGCGTTTATGGACCAGTATCGCGGCACGCAGATTCGCGAGATGATGCTGAGCGCGAACAGCATGCGGACGAGCTTTGCCAGCCAGGCTTGGGATCCGATCTGGAAGGGCTACGATCCCCAGGGGCCGGACGATCAGCCGCTGCTGCGGTCTACTCCGGCGGCGGCGCGGGCCGGGGCGCGGCGGTGGATCCACACTGCCTGGGATCTGGCCCAGCGGCAGATTGACCCTTATGCGCTGTGGATCGCCCGCGCCCGTCAACACGGGATGTCGCCCTGGATCAGCATGCGCATGAATGATCTGCACAACGTCGAGGACGAAGCCAGCTACATGCACTCCACGTTTTGGCGGCAGCATCCGGAGTTCCGGCGATCGCCCTGGCGTTTCAGTTCCGGCGCCGACCGCGCCCTCGACTTCGGCCAAGCCGAAGTGCGTGAGTATTCTTTTCGGCTGATCGAGGAGTACTGCGCGCGCTACGACTTCGACGGCCTGGAGCTTGACTGGATGCGCTTTCCGCATCATCTGCGGGCGGGGCAGGAAGATGCGGGACGGCCGAAGCTGAGCGAATTTATGCGGCGTACGCGCGCCTTGCTGGACCAATGGGGCCGCAAGCGGGGCCGGCGTTTGCGGCTGGGCGTCCGGGTGGCGTCGCGACCGCAGACGGCCTATCTGATGGGGCTCGATGCGGTCGAGTGGGCGCAACAAGGCTGGGTGGATCTGGTGGTGGCGTGTCCGTTCTGGAATACGATTGAGCCGGATATGCCGATGGAATGGTGGCGGCGGTTGTTGCCTGCCCGGGTCCTGCTGGGGGCGGGGCTGGAGCTGATCGTGCGGCCCTACAATGCGTTTCGGCCGATTCAGTTCAATTCGCTCGAGACGGTGCGCGGCGCGGCGGCGGCGTTGCTGGCGCGGGGGGCGGACCGCATCTACCTGTTCAACTACATGGATAGCGAAACGGCGATGGAGTCCGGCGAAGATACGCGATTGGCGCTGCGCGAGTGCGGCTCGCTGGCGACGTTGGCGGGGAAGCCGCGACGGCACGTGTTGACCTTCTCCGACACATATGCGCCGGGCGAAACCGGTGTCGCCGCCCTGCCCAAGCGGTTGGAGGCGGGCCAAGCCGCGGCGTTCCGTTTGCCGGTGGGTCCCGCGCTGCGGGAGGCGGAGGTGCGACTGTCGGTGGACGGGAAGGTGGGCGAAGTCCGCGTGAATGGCGAGGTATGCCCGGCGCTGAACCAGCCATCCCCCGTGGGAAAGCCCCTGCCCAATCATCCTTTCCGCGTCTGGCGCGCCCCTCAGACGCTGCAGGGCTCCTCCGTGGTGGAGGTCCTAGCGAGTGAGGCGTCCACGGTGGATTGGGTGGAGATTGCCGGACGGTAGTCCATTGAGGGGGCAGTGCGGCGTTCCGGTGGGTCCACCGGTACACTCGGGGCGGCCGGGGGCTGGGGTGCTGGGGAGGGTGACGAAACGGACCGGCGAGTGGTTGATTCTACAGCCTTTCGGGCGCGCTCGAAGGAGCGGTTGACCTCGTTTTGGTA
>JAIEMJ010000034.1 GCA_019752335.1 Bryobacteraceae bacterium | reverse complement strand
ACATTGAGGTAATGCGAGTAGCGGCTCTGCATATCGCGCATGAGATTGGAGATGGACTTGGGTTTGGCCGCCTCGAAGATCCAATGGCCATGGTTGTGCATCAGGCACCAGCCGTGAATATGCACCTCATGCAGAGCGGCGTATTTCCGCATGAAGGCGATGGCCTGGGTGAAGTCCTCGTCATCGAGATGAATCCACTGGCCGCCATTGCCGCGTTGGGTGATAGCGTAGAGTTGCTCCGGACGAAAGTCACGCGGTTTGCGCACCGGAAGGTAGAGGCACGCGGCGGGCCAAAGTCGGCGTACGTGGTTACAATCGATTTTGTAAGATCTCGCGACTGGCGCCGGAGAGATGGGATGCCGATTGCCCTCGCCGCTTTGCGCCGCGAGTCTGTTCCCCGCGCCCTTCACGACGGTGGCATCAGGCCACGGCGGCTCAGGAAGTCAAAGATGGCTTTCCAGACCTGCGCACCCTCTACCGGATTCTTGAGAAAGTCGCCGTGTTGGCCCTTCGGTACGCTGTAGAGCTCCGCGTCGTTGCCCTCGCTGCGCATCATTTTTACGAAAACGACGCCGTGCTCGTAGGGAACCGTGGGGTCCTCGCCGCCGTGGATCGTCAGGCTGGGGGGCAGTTTTTTGCGGACCCAATTCTGTGGCGACACGCGGCGAGCGATCTCGCGGCGGTCGGCCAAGGAATCCGGAATCCAGCCCACGGTGTAGCTCTTCATGTTCTGGCCCTCCAGCACATCGCCGACGTCGGTGATGCCGTAGAAATTGACGATGGCGGCCACTTTCGCCGGGCTGCCGAGGTTGGCTTGCCGCGGCGTCAGCCCCACCATCAGGGCCAGGTGGCCGCCCGCCGAGTCGCCCGAGGCGATGATCTTCTTCGGGTCAACGCCATATTTGGCGGCGTTCTTCGCGAGCCATTCGGCGGCCTTCAGCACGTCCGACACGGCCGCCGGCGCCAGTGCCGCCTTCGCCAGCCGGTACTCGACGTTCGCCACTACGAAGCCCTTCTCGAGATACGGCAGGCAGAAGTTGGCCACGACATTCTCCTTGGCGCCGCCCACCCAGCCGCCGCCGTGGATGAAAAGAATAGCGGGCTGTTGGCCGGTGGCGTTCTTGGGACGGAGGATGTCGAGCTTGGTTTCCGGATGCGCGTCGTAGGCGAGGTTGGCGTCGATGGTGACCCAGTCCGGCAGAGGAGCGGATTGGGCACTGGCGAGCATGGCGAAACATCCGAAGAGAGGCAGAAATTTCATAGTTGCCCTCCATGGTATCGCCCCTTGGCATACTGGTAGAACATGCAAAGAGCCAAAGCGCTGCGCATATCCCCCGTTGGTGTCCGCGGCATCGTCGGCCCGGGCCTTACCGTGACTCATGCCCTCGACTTCGCGGCGGCCTTTGGCACGCTCCTGGCGACCGATGGCCCCGTCCTCCTCGGCCGCGACCCGCGCTCCAGCGGCAACATGCTGCGAGCCGCCGCCACCTCCGCCCTGCTCGCCTGCGGCCGCGACGTCATCGACCTCGGCATCGTTTCGACGCCCGTGATTCAGCACGCCATTCGCCGGCGCAACGCCGCCGGAGGGATCTCGCTGGGCGCCAGCCACAACGCCGCCGAATGGAATGCGCTCAAGTTCCTCGGCCCCGCCGGCACTTACCTTGCTTCCAGCGAAGCCGGTGAGTTGCTCGACATCTACCACTTGAAGAAGTTTGCCTTCGTCGACTGGCATCAGATCGGCAAGCTCTCCACCGCCGATGACGCCATTGAGACTTACCTGGATGACCTGGAGCGCGTCTTCGACTTTGCCCGGCTGCGCCAGTTCCGGGTCGTCGTCGATTGTTGCAACGGCACGTCGTCCACCATTCTGGAGCGCGTGCGGGAGCGCTTCGCCTGGCCCTTGATTCTGATCAACGCACGCCTGGAAGGCGCGGCTTTCGCGCACGAGCCAGAGACCAGCGCCCGCATGGTGGGCTCGCAATTGGGTCCCTTGATCCAGCCCCTTGCGGCCGACGCGGGCTTCCTCTTCGATGCCGACGCGGACCGCGTCGCGTGCGCCACGTCGCGCGGCGAGGCCTTGAGCGAAGAGCTGATTCTGCCGCTCGTCGCTGACGGCCAATTGGCGAAGTTTCCCGGCCGCCTCGTCCTTACGAACCTCTCGACCACTGCCTTGGTCGACGAAGTCGCGCGGCGGCGGGGCGGGGAAGTGATTCGTGTTCCCGTGGGCCGCCAGGCGGCCATCGACGCCTTAAGCGGGTACCGGCCCGAACAAATCGCGCTGGCCGGCGAAGGCACCGGCGCGATTATGCTGCCGCAATTCCGCTTCGTCTACGACGGCATCGCGGCCATGCTGATGGTGCTCACCATCATGGCGGACCGCGGACAGGCCTTGCACGAAATTGCCGGCAGTTTCCCGCGCTACTCGATGCTGAAGGGGGAAGTCCCCTTGAAGCAGATGCGCATCCCGCAGCTCTACAGCGAACTGCGCGACGCCTTCGGCCATCAGGGCCGCGCCGATACGCTCGACGGGCTCCGCGTCGATTGGCCGGAGCAATGGTTTCACGTGCGCGTCTCACAAACCGAGCCGCTGGTGCGGGTGATTTGCGAGGCGCAAGGCGATCCGCCGCAAGCGCTCTTCGATGGACTGATGGAACAAGTACGGAGGCTGGCCTAGCGATGTCGAAGCGCGAACACTTGCTCAAGATCGGCGTCTCCGGCATTCGCGGCGTCGTCGGCGGTTTTCTCACCCCCGGCCTGGCCTGCGAATTCGCCCAGGCCTTTGGCACCTACGTCGAGCAGGGCCGCGTGGTTCTGGGCCGCGATACCCGCTCCAGCGGCGAGATGCTGGAGAACGCCGTAACGGCGGGCCTGCTGGCCGCCGGTTGCGAGGTGATCCAGGTGGGCGTGCTTCCCACGCCCACCATCCAGATGTACGTCGCCGCTATCGGCGCCGCCGGCGGCATCGCGCTGACGGCGTCGCACAATCCGCCCGAGTACAACGCGCTCAAGCTCTTTAACCATGCGGGCCTCTTCTTCAACCACTACGAACGCGCCGAACTGCTGGACCTCTATCACCAGAGCGACTTCTACCAGGCGACGAACGAAGAGATGCGCGGCGTCCAAGTCCACGCCGATCGTCCCATGGCCCTCCATTTGGAACGCGTCTTACGGCACGTGGACCTCGACCTCATCCGCGCCCGCCGCTTCCGCGTCGCGCTCGACGGCGTCAACGGCGCGGGCTCCCGCATGTCGGTGCATTTTCTCCGCGACGTGCTCGGCTGCGACTTGCACGCCATCTCGGTCGACCCCACGCAGGTCTTCCCCCGAGAGGCCGAGCCGCGGCCGGATACTCTGGGTGACCTAGCCGCGCTCGTGCGCCGCGAGCACTGCGACATCGGCTTCGGGCAGGATCCCGATGGTGATCGCCTCGCCGTTTGCGACGAGACCGGCCACGTGATCGACAATGACGACGTGCTGGCCTTGGTCTCCGACGCTGCGCTCGAACGCGTGGAGGGCGATGTCGTTGTGAACCTGACTACCTCCTCGGTGATCGACGCCGTCGCCGCGCGGCATGGCCGCCGCGTCTTCCGCACGCCCGTTGGAGAGGCCAATGTCGTCGAAGGGATGCAAAGCGTCCGCACCGCGATCGGCGGCGAAGGCTCAAACGGCGGCGTCATCTTTCCGTCCGTCCACCTCTGCCGCGATAGCTACACCGGAATGGCGTTCCTGCTGAACCGCCTGGCGAGTTCGCCGGGCACGGTATCCGAGCGTGTGGCGGCTCTGCCGAGCTTCTTCCGCCGTTCGGGCAAGGTCGCCTTCGAGCACGGCCGCCTCGGTCCGCTCATGCAGAGCTTGGAAGCGGCGTATCCCGACGCCGACACGAATCGTTCGGACGGACTGAAGCTCACCTTCGCCGATGGCTGGATCCACGTGCGCGCCTCGAACACCGAGCCGCTCCTGCGGATCGCTGCCGAGGCGACCACGGCCGCGCGCGCGGAACAGTTGCAGTCCGCGGTGGAGCGGCTGTTGCGGGGCTAGTACCTCGCTGCCCCTAACGAACCCCGACCGTCAGGGAGGGGATAGCCTCCCAAGGCCCATCGGTGAAAAAGCCGAAGAACATCGAACGCATGCGGGAACATAGCCGCAGGCCAAGCATCCCCTCCCTCACGGTCGGGGTTCGTTACGGGACGTCCTTGTTTCTGAGCTTCTGAGCTGAGCTGAGACTGAGGGAGGGGATAGTTTCGCAAGCCTCCACATATTCTACGAACTTCTTCGTTGACATATACGAACTTCTTCGTATACACTGACCCTAGATGAAGCTACCCAAGCCCACGGCCGGCGAACTGGAAATTCTCGACGTCCTGTGGCGGCTGGCGAAACCTGCCACCGTCCGTGAGGTCCACGACGTACTGAACGCGGCCAAGCCCACCGGCTACACCACGGTCCTGAAGCTGATGCAGATCATGGCTGGCAAGGGGCTCGTGAAGCGTGACGAGCAGGAGCGCGCGCACCGCTACACGCCGCGACTCCGCCAGGAACAAACGCAGACGCAGTTGCTCGGCGACTTGCTGGATCGCGCATTCCAAGGCTCCGCGGCTCTGCTGGTGCAGCAAGCGCTCGAAAGCAAGCGCGCCACCAAGGCCGAGATCGATGAGATTCGCCTGATGCTGGACCGTTATGAAGAGAAGAACGGAGGCCGCAAATGACGCTCGGTTGGACGCTGATCCACTTTCTCTGGCAAGGCGCTATCGCCGCCTTACTCTTGGGCCTCTGGCTCACCGCCACCCGCTCCGCGCGCGTGCGGTATGCCGGCGCCTGTGGCGCGCTCGCCTGCATGACGCTGGCTCCGGTATTCACTTATCTTTGGCTCAGCCAACCCGGCCCCACCGTTCGCCTCGGCCAGATGGCCCTGGCCTTGGGCTCCGGCGACGCGCTCTCCCGCGCCGTCATCGGGGCCGAGCCTATCCGCTGGATCGCCTGGCTCCCGGCAGTGTGGATGGTGGGCGTGACGGTGCTGTCGGCGCGGCTGATCCTGGCGGCTTGTGCGGTCCATCGACTCTCGCGCGGCGAGCGACTGGCTGACCACTGGCCGCATCTTCGCGCGCGCCTCGGCATCCGCGGGCCCGTAGCCTTCCTGGCCTCCACTCGCGTCACCGGACCGCTCCAGGCCGGCTTCTGGAAGCCCGTGATCCTGCTGCCTGCCGGACTCTTAACCCAACTGCCGGCCGCGCACGTGGAGGCGATCATCGCCCACGAACTGGCGCACATCGCCCGCCACGACTACCTGGTGAACTGGTGGCAAACCCTGATGGAGACGCTGCTCTTCTACCATCCGGCCGTGTGGTGGGTATCACGAGTGATGCGCGCCGAGCGTGAGATCTGCTGCGACGAAATGGCGGCCGCGGCAACCGGGGGCGTCCGGCAATACGCCGAAGCGTTAGTGAACTTAGAGGAGATGGCTATGCAAGGAATGACATTAACCAATGCGGCCACTGGCGGAAGTCTGCGCCAGCGGATCGCCAGACTGTTGGGACAAGCGGAGCGGCCCGCCCGCCTGCGTTGGCCGGCCTTGGTCGCGGCCCTGGTATTGGTCGGCACGATGACGCTGCCGGTGTTCGAGTCACGCGCCCAGTCCACGGCAACCCCGTCAGCGCCAACCCAGTCACCGGCGGTGAAAGCGCCGGTGCCGTTGCGAGCAACGAGTCCAATCAAGTCCGAATCAGAGAGTCTCCGGCAGGGAGCAGCAGCAGAGGCACCGGTCCAAGCACCGGAGCCATTCGAGCCGGAAGTGGAGCGCCTAAAGCAAGAAGTGGCCGAATTGCGCGCGGCTCTGGCGATGAGCGACGCGCGGCAACAGGAGGCCGAACTGCAGAAGCAGGCCGAGGCGGTGAAGGCCGCCACGGTCCAGGCTGAACTGGCGGAGACCGAACGCAGGCAGCGGGCCACCGAACTCGCTGAGATGCGTCAGCGTCTCGATCGTCTGCGCCAAACCTACCGCCCCACTCATCCCGACTATCGCGCGACCGAAGCGATGATCGAGCAACTCATCAACCTGGAGCAACTCGGCCAGCGCGTGCAGGCGGGGAAGCCCACCGCCTACGACCGGTGGTTGCAAGAAGATGTCGTCTACATCATCACGCCCGAAGAAGCGGCGCGCTTCAGCGCGCTCGGCTCCGACGCGGAGCGTGAGAAGTTCATCGAGCAATTCTGGGCCCGCCGCGATCCCACACCCGGCACCGAAGCGAACGAGAAGAAAGAAGAGCACTACCGCCGCATCGCTTACGCGAATGAGCGCTTCAGCAAGGATCAGACCAAGGGCTGGAAGACGCCACGCGGGCGCGTCTACATCGTCAAGGGCCCGCCCGACGAGATCGAGTCCCATCCGAATGAGCGCCGCGAGAAGTGGCGCTATCGTTCGCCGCTCGAGGACTTTGAGTTCTCGCTATAAGCGCAAACGAAGTTCGCCGCTTCGTCGATGCTGCCCGCGCCCTTGTACCGCGCCACCTTCGGATGCGCGCACAGCGGACGCGTCCGGTCTACGATGCCGTTCGTGGCGTGGCCGGCGATGATTCGTTCCGGGGCGATGCCTTTGGTTACCCATTGGTCCAGCGCCCCCACCGAGTCAAAGTCGTTCGGCCCCGGGCCACCGCCGCAATGCGCCATGCCCGGGGCCATGAAGAGACGGAAGAAACCGTGCGTGGCGGGCTCGCCCATCTGGCGGCTGACGGCCTCGTAGTAGCTCACCGTATCCTGCGGCGGCACCACCGGGTCCACCCAGCCCGCGTACATCAGCAGCTTGCCGCCGCGGCGCGCAAAGGGCGTCATATCGCGCGCGGTGGCCTGCATGAAGCCGAGATGTTGCTCGGCGTAAGCGAGGTCGCGTTGGTAGTCGAGCGTGCGCCAGTCCCAGTGGGGATCGTGGAAGAGGAAGTAGCGGAAGAGGCCGCTGCGCATGGGCTCAGTGGGGGTCAACAGATACGTCTTCCAACTCTGGCTGCCGTTGTCTTCGCTGCCCATGGGCCAGCCGGCGAAGATGCCGGGCAACCCGGCCCATACCTTGCGCACGGCTTCGGCCTCGGGCTCCGTCAGGATGCCCGACAGGTCCACCGGACCACAGCGCCGCGGGTCTGCGATCAGCCCGTCCTTCAGCCCGTCGCGCGCATCGCAGGACGCGACCACGGCCTGCGTGATCAGCGGCAGTTTCGCTGCGGGCACGATCGGCGTCCCGTCCTCGCGATGCAGGGCACGCCAACTGTAGTGCAGACCCATCGTCTGCCGCAGACGGTTGTTTGCGGGAGCGCCGGCCACGATGCCGTCGTAGTCCTCGGGGTAGCGTTGCGCTTCGGACATCGCCTGATGCCCGCCCGCCGAGCAGCCGACAAAGTAGTGCTTGTCCGCGGCGCGGCCCGTATGCGCGCGGATCAGCAGCTTGGCATTCACCGTCATCACGTGGACCGCGCGATAGGCGTAGTCTCGGACCTTCTCCGGATGGCCTTGCCCGAAGCGCAGATCATCGCCCGCGTGGCCCGTATTGTGGCTGGCCGTGGCATAACCGGAGCGCAACGCGCGCTGCATCGCCGCGTAGCCCAGCGCCCCCGAGTAGCCACCGTTGCCGACCCCTTGGAACTTGCCATTCCAAGCGGCGGGAATCCACACCTCAAACTCGATTTCAGAATCGGCCACGGGCCGCGCTACGGCGCGAATCCGGCAGAAGGCCGGCAGCGCCGCGCCCGCCGGCGACGTCTGCGCCATCACCGCCGAGCGTATGGTGACGTTCGGCAACGTCATGTCGACTAGTTGCTCGCAAGGCGTGCCGGCGGCGCGGCCGAGGGGAGCGAGCAAAGACAAGAGGAGGGCGGCTTTCATGCTTCGTCCAGCATAGGCGATTTTCCTGCTAGCTTGGCAGGTAATGCGACTCCTGCTCTTGCTCCTCCTCGCCGTACCCTTGCCCGCGGCCTTCGAAGTCACCGAGGCCACCATCGCCGGCCTGCACGCCGCCATCCAAGCCGGCGAAGTCACCTGCCGCCAAGTCGTCGCGCAGTATCTGCGGCGCATTGCCGCTTACGACAAGAATGGCCCGGCGCTCAATTCGCTCGTCGTGCTGAACGAGCAAGCCGACGTCGAGGCCGCGGAACTCGATCGCCGCTTCGCGCAAAGTGGCCTCACCGGTCCGCTGCATTGTGTGCCGATGATCGTGAAGGACAACTTCGCCACGGTGGGAATGCAAAGCGCGGCCGGGTCGCTGTCCTTGGCGGGCTTCGTCGCGCGGCAGGATGCCTTCCAGGTGAAGCGAGTGAAGGAAGCCGGGGCGCTGATTCTGGCCAAGAGCAACATGGCCGAGTTTGCCTTTAGTCCGGTGGAAACTGTCAGCTCGATTCTGCCGGGCTACACGCGCAATCCCTACGCCTTGGACCGCGTGACCGCTGGCTCCAGTGGCGGCACCGCGGCGGCCATCGCCGCGAGCTTCGGCCTGGTGGGCCTCAGCACGGACACCGGCAACTCGATTCGCGGACCCTCCGCGCATCAGGCTCTGGCCGGCATACGGTCCACTATGGGCCGCACCAGCCGCGCCGGCATCTTTCCGCTAAACCTCTTGGCCGACATCGCCGGACCCATGGCCCGCACCGTGGAAGACGCGGCTCGCGTCCTCGCCGTGATCGTGGGCGAAGATTCCAACGACGAAGTGACGTCCGCGTCTCGCGGCCGCCCCCAGGAAGACTATCTGGCTCTCAGTCGCGACGGCCTGCGCGGCGTGCGCCTAGGCATTCTGCGCCAAGCCTATGAGCGCGACACCGCCGACGCCGAGGTGCTGCGCGTCTTTAGCGCGGCGCTCGGTGACCTGAGGCAAGCCGGGGCCACAGTCGTTGACGGCGTCAAGGTAGAGTTGCCCAAGCGGCCCGCTGGCTCCTGCATGGGCTTTCACTACGACCTGGACCGCTTCCTCGCGAGCCTTGGCGACGCCGTGCCCGTGAAGAGCCTCTCCGAGGTGGTGAAGTCGCGCAAGTTTCACCCGTCCGTGCAGGTGCGATTGGAGCAAGCGGAAAAGAGTAAGCCGAACGGGCCCGAGTCGGCGGAGTGCGTCGCGGAGATGGCATACCGGCGCCAGTTTCGGGAGGCCTTGCAGCAGGCGATGGCAGCCCAGCAATTAGACGGCTTCGTCTATCCCACCTGGAGCAATCCGCCTCGCCTGATCGGCGACCTGAATACGCCCGGAGGCGACAACAGTCAGGTCTTCTCGCCCACCTCGGGCTTTCCCGCCGTGAACGTACCGATGGGTTACACGCGCGGTACGCTACCGGCGGGGATCACCTTTCTGGGCGCCGCCTGGAGCGAGCGCCAGTTACTCCGCTGGGCTTACAGCTACGAGCAAGCGACGCGCTGGCGCCACGCGCCCGCCTCTACGCCGCCTCTGCGGTGACGCTGCTAAAACTTGTAGAGGCGCGCCGGGTTATCGACGAGAATCTTCTTCCGCGTTGCGGCATCGGGCGCCCAACGGGCGAGTTGGCTGAGCGCAGCGCCGTCGTCTACTTGCTTCAACGGCGATACTTCGGTCGCCGGACGGCCGGAGGCGGCGTCCGGATGCGGCCAGTCAGTACCCCAGAGTACGCGGTCCGGGTTCGCAGCGATCAATGCTTTGGCCAATGGATCAGCCCCTTCGGAAGGTAAACCAATATTTGGTCCAGAGACGGAGAGCTTCACGTAAGCCTTGCCCGCACTTACTAAGTCGACTAAGTCAGAAAATCCTGGCTGCTCCGCGCCGGCCGCGAAGCTAGCGCCGCCGAAATGGTCAAAGACTGCCGGAACCGGCGACTGGCTGACTAAGTCACGAAGATTCGAGATCACCACGGGACTCACAAACATCTGGATGTGCCAACCGCGTTTCCCCATCCATTGCGCAGCCTGAGTAAATCGCTCTCGCGGCGACAGTCCACTGCGCGGACCGTTGTTCAAGTTCAAGCGGATGCCCCGCATGCCCGCCTGGTGCATCTGATCCAGTTCGGCCTCCGAAGTCCGCTCATCAATCACGGCGACGCCTCGGGCGCTCTTGCCCCGCGCCTTCATCCCGGCGAGAGTCGCCGCATTGTCGGTGCCGTAGATACTCGGTGTGACGATCACCACTCGCTCAATGCCCAGGGCCCGGTGCAGCGCGGACATCTCCGCGGGCAAAGCGTGCTCCGGAGTGTAACTACGTCCCGCGAAGAGCGGATATTCGCCGAAGATATGCGTGTGGCAATCGCAGGCGTGGGCGGGTACGGGGAAACTCACCTTGCTGCTGGGCTGCGCAGCCTTCCCCAAAAGACTCCCTCCACTTACTGCCGCCAACATTACTCTTCTGGTCATCGCTTAGGCCCTCCGTAGAATCACATAACGGACGTCGGCTACTTGCTTACCGGAAATCTCGGTCGCCCTCAACGCCAAGCTACCGCGCCCGCGCTCCAACCGGACACTGCCCAGTCGCAGGGGCTTAAAGGCTTTCACATAACTCTCCTGCCCCCGATCAACGCGATCTTCTTTGGCGCCCTCCAACGGGGGATCATGCGCGGCGTCGATCTTCCCGGTCAACTTACTCGCTCCCAAAGTCATCTCGACCGTTGACCCCACATCGGCGGCCGCGCAAGTGTAATAGAGATCCACTGAGTAAGTGCCCGCCTGCAACACCTCCACATTCCAAGTCATGCGATCTTCCTTCGCCGTCCAGTGCGTAAAGAAGGAACAATTGGGCGCTTGGGCGCTGCGTTGAATCCCGCCGTGTCCTACACCATCGCGCGCTGGAAGCCAAGTGGTTTTCGCGTAACCGATCGGAAATGGCCGGTCATCGGGCCCGATAAACGGCGCCACTTCCTGGCGAAACTTCGCCACCGCCTCCGCCAGACGCTTCGTCTCCGCCGGCTCCCGGCTGGCGATATCGGTCGTCTGGCCCGGATCCTGCACCATGTCAAAGAGCTTACCCGCGGCGTCCAGGCGATAGCGTTGCGTTCGTACACTTACTTGCCGGTTCTGCTGCGAGAAGATCATGCGATCCTCCCAGGGTGGGTTCTTGGCCGTCAGGAGCGGCTTCAGGCTACGGCCATCCAAAGGCTTTGGCGCGCGGAAGGTGACGCCGGCTAAGTCCGTCAACGTGGGGAGTAAGTCGATCGCCCCGGCGATTTGCGGGATCTTCGTCCCCGGCGCGACTCGTCCTGGCCAGCGCATCAAGCAAGGCACACGTACGCCGCCTTCGTCGGTAGAGGCTTTCCGCCCCTTCATGCCGCCATTCCAGCGCCAGCTATTGGGGCCGTTGTCGCTGACGTAGACGACAATTGTGTCCTGCGCCAGTTTGAGCTTGCGCAACTGCTCCAGCAACCGGCCCACGTTCCAATCGATGTTCTCGCACATCGCCAACGCCGCGCGTGTAAATGGCAAATCCTCCTTGGCGGCGTCGGTGGCGCGCATTGGCAACGGCGCGTCCTTGAATTTGTCGTAGAAACGATCCGGCACTTGCATCGGTGAGTGCGGGCTGTTAAACGGCACATAGCAGAAGAAAGATCGCTTCTGGTGCAGGGCCATAAAGTCCATGGCGTGATTGGTGAGGTCATCGATAATGTATCCCTGCCCGCGCACCAGCTCGCCGTTATGGTCTAACTCCGGCGTGAAGTACTGTCCCCAATGGCCGGAGGTGAAGCCATAGAATTCATCGAAGCCGCGGAAGTTGGGATGATACGGCGGCTGGCTGCCGTTGTGCCACTTGCCGAAGATGCCGGTGGCGTAGCCCGCACCTTTGAAGACCTCGGCAATCGTCAGTTCCCCCAGGTTAAGCCGCTCCGCCCCGGTGCTGACGCCACGCACGCCGCCGCGCGCGTGGTAGCGCCCGGTCATGAACTCGGCGCGCATCGGCGCGCAGACCGGGCAGGCGTAGAAGCGGTCAATCAGGGCGCCATCGCGGGCCAGGGAGTCGATATTCGGCGTCTCGAGATTGGTGTTGCCGTGAATGCTGAGGTCTCCCCAGCCTTGGTCGTCGGCGACGATCATCAGCACGTTGGGGCGCTTGGCAAAGGCTCCGGCCGCCGTGGCCAACAGGAGGTGCCGTCTGGTAAGTTGCACCTTAACACTATACTTTCAGTCGCAAGCGGCGAAACCATGCCTCGCTGGCGTGGTTCTGCAGCACAATCGCCGAACGGCCTGGCAACTCTACGGGGACCTTGCGCTCCCGCATCCGCGCTTGCATTTCCGGCGAATCTAATTGCGCCTCCACCACGCGGACCCCATTGAGCCAGTGCTCGATGCGAGCCCCGCGTCGTACGATGCGGCCCTGGTTAAACTCGCCCACCTTCGCTGTGCCGCCAACGGGAGCGAGAAACTCGTAAAGCGCGCCTGCCGCTTCGGTGTCCTTCCGCGCGGAGAGGCCATGGGCGATCTGATACTCAAAGCCCCGCCCCCGCGCGTGGGGCAACGCCGCCCCGCCCGGCTTCCAGACGTCCTCCCGGTAGAGCAAGTACTTCACGCCTGAGTTGCCATTCGGGGAGATCTTCCACTCGAACTCGAAGTCGAAATCGCCGAACTCCTCGACGGTCCGGATGTCGGCGAAGGTCGGCTTGGCGACCAGGGCCTTGAGGCATCCTTCTTCAATAGTCCAGCAGTGCGAGGGGAACTCACCGCCACCCGCGCAACGCCAGCCGCGCGTGGATTCGCCGTCAAAGAGCGAGACGGAATCAGCGGCGGAAGCTGCCGCCGCCGCAGCTAAAAATGAGCGTCGGGAAATCACCCCTTCAGGTCTAGCACATGTAGTATGTAGGGAGGAGTTTTTCCATGCAACGACGACAACTACTGCAGGCCGCCGGCCTCACCATTTTGAAGAGCGGAACGCTCCGTGGCCAGAACGCTCCGAGTAACAAGCTGAATGTGGCGCTGATCGGGGTGTGGGGGCGAGGCACCGCGCATTACAACGTCCTGCGCGGCGAAAACGTGGTCGCCCTTTGCGACGTGAATGACTTCCGCACCAAGGAAGGCCTGGAGCTGTTTCCGAGGGCCAAGACCTATGTCGACTGGCGGCAATGCCTGGACCAGAAGAACGTGGAAGCGGTGATCATCTGCACGGCGGACCACCACCACGCCTTCATCGCCAATTGGGCCATCAACCGGGGCATGCACGTCTATTGCGAGAAGCCGCTCGGCATCAGCGTGGAAGAGGTGCGCACCGTCCGCGCGAATTACCTGAAGAACAAGGTGAAGGTGGCCACGCAACATGGCACGCAGCGCCACGCTTACCCCAACTTCGAGCGCCTGCGCGAACTGATTCTCGACGGCGCCATCGGCCAGTTGAAGACCGTTCACGGCTGGGATAGCCGCCGCTTGCCGCGTCCTGGTTATCCCGTAGCTGAGGGGCAGCCGCCATCCTCCTTGCATTACGAACAGTGGATTGGACCGTCACCGTATCATCCTTACAGCCCGCAATACTTTGGCGGCACGTCCGGCTTGAATTGCCTCTTCTGGAACATGTACCGCGACTTCGGCGTCGGCCAGATGGGCGACATGGGCGCGCATACGATGGACTTACTCTGGAACGCCGTCGACTGCGGCGCGCCTTCCACCATCGATATTGACCGTGAGGTAAGTGACGCCTACGATCCGAACATCTGTCCGGTGAAATTGAAAGCTACCTTTGAGCACCCCGCGAATAGTTGGCGTGGCCCCATCTCCATCGTGTGGTACCAGGGCGGACTGAAGCCCGATTCGCCGCGCGGCTATATCGATCTCGCAAAGATCCCCAATGGCGCGATCTTCGAAGGCACTAAGGGAGCCATCGTGGCTGACTTTACCAGCCGGATTCTGCTCCCCGCCAACGACGACGGTGACCTCACTTACTACAAGCGCCGCAACGCGGATGAACGGCTACCGTTGATTGGCGGCACAGGCCAGGTGACGCAAGCGGCTCCCGCGCGCCGCCCTCCCACCGCGCTACCCGCTGGCTTTAGTCGGATGCCGAGCGCCGAGGTGGGTCCGAATGGCTTTCCCGAAATTCAGTTACAAGACGGAAAGATTCCCGCCGCGCTCGGCTTGCCGAACTCCTCCATCGAAGGCATGCTGGCGGCGGAGCGCGAAGGGCGCCCCGTTACGGGTGACGTCTTCCAGCGCGAATGGCTTGAAGCCTGCAAGGGACGGGCGAACGCGGTGACGCACGGCACCAGTAGCAAGACCCATTGCGACTTCGACTATGCCGGCTCCATGATGGAGCAGATGTTACTCGGCTTGGTGGCGCATCGCGCGGGCAAAAAACTCGAATACGACGCCGTGAACGGCAAGGTGACGAATATGGCCGAGGCCAACGATTGGCTGAAGCGCACTTATCGGCCAAATTGGACGCTAAACGGATAACTTACTTCTTCACCAGTAACTCAACGCGCCGGATACTGCCGGCCGTGTTGTAAGCGGCGAAGCCGAAGGGCAGGGAATACTTCGTGGGCCCTGGGCGCAGCGAGAGTTGCCGGCCGGTGATGACGACATTGATCACCGGTTCATCGTCAATCCACGCGCGCAACCGGTCATCGCTGACCTGCAAACGGAAGCGGTACCAACGGCCGGTTTCGAACATGAAGTAGGCGCGGGTTTCGTTGTCGGAGGCGTCCCAGCCGTCAATGCTGGAGATGCCGATGATATCGCCGCCCCAGCCGCCGGTCACCCAAGTGGCATGGGCCCCGCCCGCAGGAAAGGTGAGGCTGGCGAAGAAGTCGTTCCCTTGGAGGCGGGCCGCCTCAAAGCGGATTTCGTAATTGGTGGAGGGTAACGCGCCGGTGTAGTTCACCCCGGTCATGGGTCCGCCAGGCGGCAACACGATAGCGCCATTCTCCACCTTCACCGCGCCGCCGTTGGGAAACTCGGCCGCGCGCCAACCCTTGAGCGACACGCCGTCGAAGAGTGGCTGCCATTGAGCTAAGGCGAGGCAAAGCAGGAGAGAGTGCATCTCCTAGAATTGTACTTTGAGCACCAACAGCATGTTGGCATTCGCCGTACCGACGTCCGAGAACGCGCCGCGCGTGCCGGTGCCGATCCGGGCGAACGCGGCGAGGTTGTTGGTGTTATACGAACCCGAAGGATTCGAGAATTGTGGCTGCTTGAGGGGGAAGTTGTTAGCGTCGAGCCGGACTTGAAAGCGCAGCCGCTCTTTCACTTGCCACCATTTCGCCAGCGAAAGCTGGGTCCAGTTGAGGCCGGGTGCTTCGAAAGTGTTTCGGCCCAGCGTTCCCGCCGTGAACTGAGGTGGGTAGGCGAATGAACTGGCGTTGAGATAAGGATTCTGCGCGGCGGTGGGGAAGCGGTTCGCGCCGATGGTCCAGTCACTCACTCTGGCCTGTTCGTTCGTGGTGAGAATGTTGGGCCGCGACTCTCCGGGCAGAAAACGATTTGCGCTGCCGGCGAACGAGACCGTGAAGGGGGGGCCGCTTTGCAGCGTTTGCGTCCAAGTAAGTTCCCATCCGCCGAAGAGTTGATTCGAGATACCGCGGCTGGTCATCCACCGCCTGCCGGCACCGAAGGGGAGTTGGTAGCTGAGGACGTTCACGAAGCGGTGGCGAATGTCGTAACTGGCGCGGGCCTTCTCCAGGCGGCGATTGTAGAACGTGATGCCGTTATCACCGCCCTCGCCTTCAGTTTCGGTAATCGTCTTCTGGTAGGTATAAAAGGTATTGAATTGCAGACCCGCCTGATACCGCTTCTCGACGCGCACCGTGCCCGAGTGAAACGAATTGTGCCCATAGTTTGAATAATGATTCACCGACCCGAATTGCGGATAGGGTTTGTTATTCTGCACGTTTTGGAAAATAGTATTGAGTGTGGCAGGGTCACGCGAGACATCCAGGCGGATTGCGTTGAGATCCCAGTTATTCGCCAACCCTACACCGCTCTGGCCCTGGTACTGTGCGTCGAGCAGCCAGTTCTTCGCAAACTCGTACTGCAGCCCGCCGGACCAACTCATCACATAAGGCATGCGCATATTCTGGTCATACCAACTGGCGGAGCGAGTGGAAAAATTCGTCCCGACAAAAGGCACCGAGCCATCGGCCTGTTGATTGAAACGAATGGAGGGCGGCCCTTCCGAGAGACGGAAGACGTGGCGGGGATCGCCGACTGGAGCTTGAAACGTGGCCGTGGCGAGATACTCGTTGAACATGATGTTCGTGGCCTGGGCAAAAATGTCCTGGTGGATGAGTCCGAAAGAGGCGCGGAAGACGACCTTTGGCCGGAAGTTCCAGGCCAAGCCGACCCGCGGAGCGAAGTTATTCAAGTCCTTGCGGGCCAGGGGGCCCTTGGGGTGGGTGATGGCGCCCATCAAGCCGCTGATGGGGTCCCGGACGTTGGGATCGAACTGCGCCTGTTGGCCGTACTTGGTCTGGAAGGGAGTCTCGTAGGACCAGCGCAGGCCCAGGTTGAAGGTGAGATTGCGGAAGGGCTTCCAATCGTCCTGAACATAGGCCTGATGCGACCACCAGCGCGGCAGCCAACTGCCGAAGTCCTGCGTGAAGGTTGCGCTGGTGACGGTGCCGAGGAGGAAAGAAGCGAAGGTTTGGCCGGTGTTGGGAGTAAATGGAGCGTTCGTCGCCCCGAAATTGTAAGTGCCGCCCGGGAGCGCCGAGGTGGTGGCGTTGTAGCGGGTACGGAGGATCTCGTAACCCATTTTTAGTGTGTGTTTGCCGGCGATCTTCGAAAGATTGTTCTGAAACATGAAGTCTTCGCCGATGTTCTGAAAGCTGGGTAGCGCGCCGAGCGTGTAACCGATGTTGAAATAAGGAAACGTACCGCCAGAGACATTCGGAATGCCGAGTTGTTTGGCCCAATCTCCATCTTTCGTGAAGGCCGTCTCGGAGCGGGCGCGGCGGTTGAATCCGAGGCGGATCTCGTTGTTCATGGTGGGACTGAGGATGAGCATGTCGGAGAAAGCAAGATTGACATGATCTACGGGAGCCGGCTGGCGATTCGGGTCTAACTCGATCCAGGCAAATTGTTCCTGCCGGTCGCCTTTGTCGGCGCGGTGGCGGGCCTGCGAGTAGCGGCCGAAGATCTTGTGGTTGGAGTTGAACTGATGGTCGATCTTGGCATCCCAACGCGTACGGCGAATGAATTTCAGGTTATTGGCGACCATGTTTTCGTTAGGCCCGGTAGCCGTGGCAAAGCCGGCCTGGTTGGGCGGGGCGAAAGGCTTACGATCCAGGAACTTTTGCACGGCAGGATCGATCAGGCTTTTGGGGATGATGTTGCCGGGGAAGGGGTCTCGCGAGAAGTCCGTGCCGCTCTGGCGGGTGCTGAAGGGATTGTAAACGGGCAGCGGCGCGGGTGTGCGTTGGCCGCCGAAGGAGAAGTCGCCGCCGTACATCTCGGGGGTGGGCACGGTGTTGCGGACGCTGTTCGCGCCGGCGTTCTCCAGGTGGCGTTCCCAACCGGCCAGCCAGAAGGTCTTGTTCCGGCCGTTGTAGATTTTCGGCAGCAGGACCGGACCCGTAAAGAGAAAAGTAGTTTCGTGATACTTGAAGGGATTCGTTCGCGCCAGTTGCTCCAGGTAGGCACGGTGGACCATCGCCTTGTTGATGTAACGATCTTCGCCGGAGCCGTGAAACTCATTGCCACCGGACTTAAAGACGGCGGACATCAGTCCGCCAGCGGAGTGGCCAAACTCGGCGGGGGTGCCGGTGGTGTAAACCTTCACTTCCTGAAAAGCGTCCTGCGTGGTGGAGATTTGTTCGTTGGTGCCGCCAATAATGCCGATGCCGGGTTCTTTGCCATTTACGCCGTCCATCGTGTAGCCCATGGCTCCGGGCCGTTGGCCGAGAATGTGGAAGCCATTAATGGCGCTGGCGCCGGGATAGTAGAAAAGCATCCGGATCGCGCGCTTCTGCGGGACGGGGATCTTCAATAGCTGCTCACCGGAAAGCACCAAACCGGAAGCAGACGTTTCTGTTTCGAGCAAAGGAGCCGCGCCGTCCACCTGTACGCTCTCCGTCACCGCGCCGACCTCGAGCACGACGTCCAAACGAGGCGTCTCGCCCGTGCGAAGCTGGATCCCTTCGCGGACATGGCGTTTGAAACCCTGAGATTCCACGGTGAGACGGTAATTGCCCGGCGCCAGGTACGGCACGTTGTAAGTGCCCTCGGCGGTCGCCATGGTTTCCGAGACGAAGGCGGTGTCAATATTGACGACCGTGACCTTCGCGCCCGGGATGATGGAGCCGGTGCTATCGGCGATTCTTCCGACCAAGGTCGCGGTGCCTGCCGCCTGTGACCAGAGAAGCGTCGCGGCGCAGAGCAGACCAAAGAGAGTGCGGTACATATTGGACGCTCACGCTATCACGGATACGTCCCGCGTTGCAACCCAACCTAGACTGCCGCGACTACGTCGATCTCCACTAGAGCGTCCTTATCGAGGCGAGCGATCTCAACCGTCGTCTTCGCGGGACGGTGGGGAAACCGCGTGGCATAGACCTCGTTCATGGCGGGAAGCCAAGCGAAGTCGATGATGAAGATATTCACCTTGGCGACTTTCTGGAGGGAGCTACCGGCCGCTTGCAGAATGGTGGCGATATTGTCGATCGCTTGTTGGGTTTCGGCTTGAATGCCGCCCGTTACGAGGGATCTCGTCGCCGGATCCACGCCGAGTTGGCCTGAGACGAAGACTAAGTCTCCCAGGCGCACGGCCTGGGAGTAAGTTTGGTTGTTGGGCGGAAGAGCGGGAACGTCGATGATGTGCATTTAGGCGGATTGCGCGAGGCGCAGGTCGTCCTCGAGTTCGTAGACTTTGTCTTCTAGATTCTTGGTGGGCGTGCCCGCTACTTTCGCCGCTTCGAGTTTAGCCTTGGCTCCAGCCAGTTTCTTGGCGAGGGCGGCGATCTTCGGGTCAACCTTCACGGCGGGCGCGGCTGTCTTCTTCGCGGCGGGGCGCTTCGGTCCTGCCTTGTAGCGGAAGGACGTGATAACTGGCGGCGGAACCAAGGCCTTGCCGAAGTCGCTCTTGTACTCTTCGGCGAGGTGCGCGGCCTCGGTGAGCAATTCGCGAAAGCGCTGCTCAATGGCTTGTTTGGCGTTGGAACGCAGGTTCTGGCCTTGCTGCTTCCAACGGAGGTATTCAGAAATGGGATCACTCATCGAATCTCATCCTACCAGCGCCGGGACCACTTGGCCATGGACGTCCGGCAGGGTGACGTCGCGGCCGCCGAAGCGATAGGTAAGGCGGCGATGATCGATGCCAAGTAGGTGCAGAATGGTGGCGTGTAGATCGTGTACGGTAACCACGTTTTCCACGGCGTGGTTGCCCAACTCGTCGGTGGCGCCGTAGATCAGTCCAGCCTTGGCGCCGCCGCCCGCCATCCAGATGGTGAAGCCGAAGGGATGGTGATCGCGGCCATCGCCGTTGCCGGTGTCGGGCGTGCGGCCGAACTCCCCGGCCCACAGGACGAGAGTGTCTTCAAGCATGCCGCGGGAGCGCAGGTCCTTGATGAGCGCGGTGACGGCTTGGTCAGTAACTTGGGCGTTCGTCTCGTGGCCCTCACGGAGCTTGTCGTGCTGGTCCCAAGTGCCGTTATTGCCGCCATAAAGATTAGGCGGCGTGATCTCAACGAAGCGTACCCCGGCTTCCACGAGGCGGCGCGCCCGGAGGCACTGCAGCGCGTAGGCACGCTGATGGCTGTTCTTGGCGTCGAGCCCATAGAGTTGCTTGACCGAGGCCGGCTCCGCGTCCAGGTTCAGGACGTCCGGCGCCAGCGACTGCATGCGGTACGCCATTTCGAGATTGGCAATGGCGGACTCGACGGCTTGGTCGTTGGCAGTAGCTTGCAGGAAGCGCTCGTCCTGCTTCCTTAGGGCGGCGAGCTTGTCGCGTTGCAAGTCAGCGGCGGCGGGGACTAAGTTATCCACCGGTACGCCCGCAGCCCGCACCGGCATGGCTTGATGGGTGGCGGGGAGGAAGCCGTTGGAGAAGTTCTCCAGGCCGCCCGGCGGATTGTCGCCGTGGTTCAGGAGTAAGTAGCCGGGTAAGTTGTGGTTCTCACTGCCGAGGCCGTAGTTTACCCAGGAACCTAAGCTGGGAAAGCCGCCGAAGTTGCGTCCCGTGTGTAGAAATACGTTGGCCCGAGCATGCAGGGGGAACTCGCTCTTCATCGAACGAACCACGGTAAGTTCGTCGGCTACGGTGGCGAGGTGGGGAAATAGCTCGCTGACGGTGAGCCCGCTCTGGCCATATTGACGGAATTTCCAAGGTGAGGCGAGCCATTTTCGCTTGGGCCCGGCAACATAGCTTTCGAGCACGGCTGGCTTACCATCAAGCTCGGCGAGCTTAGGCTTGGGATCGAAGCTATCCATGTGCGAAACGCCGCCAGGCATGAAACAGAAGATGACGTTCTTGGCTTTGGGAGGATGATGGGGACCTTGGCCGGCGTAGGCCCGGTCATGCAGAAGCGACGAGAGCGCCAAGGCGCCAAAGCCATTCGAGGCGGTGCGGAGTAAGTGCCGGCGGGAAATCATCGCAGGTAGAGAAACTCCTTGGCGTTAAAGATGGTGTGGGCAGCTTCGGTCCAGATGGATTCTTCGTTATCTTGCTGGGCGCGGAATGTGGCGAGTAAGTCGCGCCAGATGACTAATTCTTGTGCGTGAATCGGGCGCCCGTAGGCGGCCAGAAACATGGCGTTGAGCCTGGCGTCGGGCGTGTCGTCCTTGCGGGCGACTAGGCGTCGCGCCCACTGCTGGGCTTGGTCGCGCACGAAGGGGTCGTTCAACATGGCCAGGGCTTGGGGCGGAACGTTGGTGACGTCGCGGTTGCCCCGGGTTTGCAGCGGATTGGGAAAATCGAAGATTTCGAGGAAGCGTGGGCCTTCCATGCGGGTGATCTTCAGGTAAATGGAACGGCGGCCGTCGCCGTCCAGCGGGCCGGCGAAGAGGCGGCGGTGTTCCTGCGGTTCGGCGCGATAGGGTTGGACGCTGGGGCCGTAGAGCCGCTCGTCCAGGCGTCCAGAGACGCTGAGCAACGTGTCGCGGACGGCTTCGGCTTCCAGGCGCCGCACGGGGTAACCGGTTTGCTGGAAGGCCTGGGAGGTAAGTAGCAAGCGCAATAGTCGCTTGGTGGACCAGCCATGCGCCATGTATTCGCTGGCGAGATAGTCGAGTAAATCGGGGTGCGAAGGCGCGGCGCCGTTGCGTCCGAAGTCGTCGGGGCTGGCGACGATGCCGCGGCCGAAGACGTGATGCCAGATGCGATTCACCATCACGCGGGCGGTAAGCGGATTCTCGGGGCTGGCTATCGCCTCGGCTAACTCACGGCGTCCGCTGCCGGAAGTACTTACGGTCTTCAGTGCGGCGGGCATTAGCGTCAGGAAATGCCGCGGCGCGATGGGGCCGGGGCTGGTGGCGGCGCCAGCGAGGAAAATCGGATGGTCGCGGCCAGGGTCAAAGTCGCCCATGCTGGCGATGACCGTGGGCGCGGGAAGCTGCGCTTCGGCGGCGCGGAATTGGCTGGTAAGTTCGCGCAGTTGGGGAGTGAGATTGCGGGAATTGACGAGGATGCCCTGGTCGAGTAACCAGGTGAGCCAGGTCACCTGGTCTGGAGTCGGCGAGCCGTTTTGCCAGGCGATGAGAGCCTCGCTGACCTGAGCCGCGAAGCGCTCTGGGGTCGGGTTGGCGGCCAGTGCCTGAAGATGATCGAGCGTCGCCTTCGGAGTAAGTTCTTCATCGTGATAAACGATGCGGGTAACACCGAAGTAAGAGCGCGGCCCTTCGTCGATCACTTGTTTGAATTTGCCCGGCCGCTCCGGCAGGCGCGGGTTATCGGTTTTCGTGTTGACTTCGAGATAGACCGGAAACTTCCCAGCTTCCTTCGTGGAGACCCTGTCCCAGCGAAGGTCGCGGTGATCGAGTAAGTTGTTCCCTTCGCCGATGACGCAGTTGTCGACGATGGAACGGCGGGCCGCGAACTTACCGCCGAGGATCTGGAAGCTGGCGTACTTCTTACTCGAAGGCAGCAGCGGAGAGCGAAGCGTACCGTTCCAACGATCAGTGACGAGATGCGTAAACAGCCCGGCGGGATAAATGCCGGTGACGGCTTCCGAGCCTTCCGTAGCGACGGCGAAGTCGCCGGCGCGGGAGATGCCGGGTAGGCCGAGTCCGTCGATGCTCCAGCCGGCGGGCATGCCTTGGGTGAAGTCTGCCGCGGTGGTGAAGTGCTTCTGGTTATAGGCTCTCCTCTCCTCGGATTCCTTGGCGTAGTTGAAGCTAGTAGTGAAGACGGAAAGCGGATCGCTGAGGTCTATGCCGTCGCGATCCAGTAACTTGCGCCAACGGTCAATGCGGGCGGGATCAAGGCCCTGGGCCAGATCGGCGGCGTTGGAAGCATCTTGTCTTGCGGCAAGCGCAGCCTGCAACTCCCGGGCGATAGACGCGGTGTCCTTCAGCCAAGCGCTGGCCAATTCCGCGCGGATGGCGGCTTTGAGTTCGGTGATTGGGCTGATGGTCGCGGGCCGCGTGACGGTGCGGGCGACCGGGCGGGAGCTATTCAGGATGCCGTAGAGCGCGTAGTAGTCTTCGGTGGGTATGGGATCGATCTTATGGTCGTGGCAACGGGCGCAGGAGACGGTGACGCCCTGAAAGGCCTTCGAGAGGGTGTCAATTTGGTTATCGACGACATCGGTGCGAATCTCGCGGAACTGGTCACAATTGTCGTGGCCCATTTCGCCGAGGCGATAGAAAGCGGTAGCCAGGATCGACTCGTTATTTCCATTTACAAAGCGAGGGGCGGGCAATAAGTCTCCGGCGATGTGTTCACGGACGAATTGGTTGTAAGGTAAGTCGAGGTTCAAGGAGCGGATGAGATAGTCGCGATATTGCCAGGCGCCTTGAATCTCGTAGTTCCATTCGTAGCCATAGGTTTCCGCGTAGCGGACCACATCCATCCAGTGGCGGGCCCAGCGTTCGCCGTAACGCGGAGAGGCGAGTAAGGTATCCAGGTAATTCTCGTAGGCTTTGGGGCTTGGGTCGCTCAAGTAGGCTGCGAGCCATTCGGGACGCGGGAGAAGTCCAGTAACCACGTAGGCCGCGCGGCGAGCCAGGACACGCTTGTCGGCGAGGGAGGCTGTGGCGGGGAGAAAGCGATCAATCGGGTTGGTCGTCTTGCCGGGCGGCAACGCCGACCGTCTGACCGGTTGGTAGGCCCAGTGTTCGCGCAGCAGTTTGTCGTAAAGACCGGAGGGGGCGGCCTTGCCGCTGGCGGGCCAGGGAAGTCCCACGCGGATCCACTCTTCGAAGGCGGCGATCTCGGCGTCAGCCAACTTACTCCCCAGGGGCATTTGGGGTCCGAGATGTTTTATGGCCTTGATGAGCAGGCTGGCTTCGGGTTGACCGGGTAGGGCTGCTGGGCCGTGCTGGCCGCCCTGAAGAATGGCTTCGCGGCTATCGAGGCGAAGAGCGGCGAACTGCTTGTCGGCTCCGTGGCAACTCTGGCACTTACTCGCGAGCACCGGCCGGACTCTGCTCTCGAAGTGAGAGAAGTCCTCGGCCGCGAGGCTTGTGGCGAGAATGGCCAGGAGGTATTTCATACGGCAGGAAGTATTTTCTGATAAACGCTTCGGCCATTTAAGTCGCGCAGATCAACCGTGAGCGTACGCGCCGCGGCGTCCGCGTTGATTTCGCCGAAGAATTGATAGCCGTCGGCGGGGCCACAGGCCATGCGGTCCTTGGGCGGACAGCGGTAGAAGTCGACGCGAGGGCCGAAGGTAGCGTCGGTCTCGGCGGGTCCGAAGGAGCCGGCGTTGAGCGGTCCGCCGACGAATTCCCAGAAGGGGTCGAATTCCTGAAAGCCACCAGGGACGGGACGGTATTCGTGAGCCGCGCAGTAGTGGACGTCCGCTGTGATCCAGACCGTGTTGCGGATGCGCTCGCGTTGCATAAAGCGCAGGAGGTCAGCGATCTCGAGTTCGCGACCGAGCGGCGGACCGGCCTGGCCATTGGCGGACGCTTCCCAAAGCGGCGTGTCACCGGATTTGCCATCGCCCACGTTCAGCCCAATGGGCATGTCCGCCGCGATGACTTTGAAGAGCGCGCGCGAACTCTTGAGCGAAGCCTTGAGCCACTTCCGTTGGGCGGTACCGAGATACGACGTATCGGCCGACTCGGTCGCCTGCAAGTTCGCGGTGTTCGGGCCGCGATAAGTCCGCATATCGAGCATGAAGACATCCACCAGACCGCCATAGGAAATCTTCCGATACACGCGCCCCGCCTCGTCGCGGTTGAACTTCATCGGACTGTATTCGAGAAAGGCTTGCTTGCCGCGCGCGACTAACAGGGAGAGATTCTTTTCCTTGTACTCGGGTTTTTCTTCCAGGCGGCGGCTCGGGGACCAGTTATTCATCACCTCATGGTCATCCCATTGCCAAAGCTGCGGAACTTCGGCATTGAAGCGGCGAAGATTCTGGTCCAGTAAGTTATAACGATAGGCGCCGCGGAATTCGTCGAGGCTCTCGGCGACTTTGCTCTTCGCTTCGGTAACCACGTTGCGCCAGATACTGCCATCTTTCAGCTTCATCTGGGCGGGCACCGGGCCATCGGCGTAAATGGTGTCGCCGCTGTGAATGAAGAAATCTGGCTGACGCTGCCGCATGCTCTCGTAGATTTTCATGCCGCCGAATTCTTCACTAATGCCCCAACCTTGGCCGACGGTGTCGCCGCCCCAGGTGAGGCGGCAGCGCTGAGGATTGTGGGCGGCAGTGCGGAACTGGCCAGCGACGGGTTCACTGCCGTCCACGCTCGCCTGCACCAGGATGGTCTGTCCGGGTGGCAAGCCCGTCAGTTCCAGGCGGCCGGTGAGGTCAGCAGCGGTGTTCAGCGTGGGCCCGGTGACCCGATGAAGCGGCCCGTTGGCGCTGGTCTGCCAGGTGACAGACATACGGCCAGGCGAGTTGGCGCGGGTCCAGATGGTGGCGCGGCCGTTCGCGACGTCGCCGATCTGAATACCGTGCTCCAGGCGCGGACGGCTCTGGCCGAGTAAGAGAGCGGGAGAAGCGAGGAGTAAGTCGCGGCGTTTCATTCGGGGCTCCAAGCCAGCGCGACTAGCTTCACCGTGATCGCGGTTTTCTTGGCCTTCAAATTCAGGGTTTCGAGGAATTCTGCCTGTCCGGTGGCGGGGATCTGATCGATTTGGTTTTGCACTTCGGCCTCCAACTCCTTGATGTGTTCCTGGACGGCTTCCACCGTTTCGGAAGCGCGATCCACGTCGCCGGATTCGGTGCGGGCGCGGTTCAGGCTGCCGATCACCTTGCCCGCCGCGGCGACGGCTTTGTCGGTGGTACTGCGGCGTCCGCCGCCGAATAGCGCACCCAGCACAGAGGAGCCCACCGTGACGGCGGCGCCGAGCCACTGGCCTTGGGACTGCTGTTTCTGCTTGGCCTCGGCCTGTTGGGCGCGCAGCAGGCGATCTTGCAGCATATTGGTCTTACTCGCGTATTTGGCGCGGAGAGCTTCGATTTGGGCGTCGCGGCTTTCGCGCACCGACTGTCCGATGCGTTGGCGGAAGGCTGCTTCGGTTTCGCCGGGCTCAGAGACGGCGCCCGACGTGCCGCCGCGAAATAAAGTAAGTGTCTCTTCGCCGGTGAGCCAGACCACATAGTCCTTTTGCCACTTAGCGTAATTCTTGGCGATGGCGGCGGCGGACGGCAAATCAGCGTAAGTGCCGGCGCTGGCGGGCTCTGTTTCCAAGCCATCCGGTGGCGTGTCGACTAAGTAAGCGGTTTCCCAGTTGATAGGATTCGCATCGTCGTCGATGGGCACTAAGTAGGATACATCGCGCAGATAGTCATCGGCGAGGCTGTCGTCGCTGAAGCGGATGCTGGCGGCGGCGAAGAGGCGGGGATGATAGCTAGGATCGTGCGCGGCGGAGGGCATGAAGTACTGCGGAATTTCTGGCGGCAGCACCGGTCGTGTGCCCGTGGTCGAGGGCAAGGCGGCCTTGGGGACGGCGGCTGGCAAGGCTGCCTTGCGGTCCTTCATCAGCGACTGGATTTGCGCGCGCGTGAGAGGTCCGCGGAGGTAACTCAGAGCCCAACGGCTCTCGAAAACGACCGGCGCGTTTTCGTGGACGTTATTCATGAGAAAAACGCGCTTGCCGAGGCTCGAGAGTAACTTATCCATGCCCGCGCGATCGAAGCCCTTGCCGGCTTCGGCGGTGGCGCTCTCGAGTCCTTCGAGCAAGCGGTCCTTGTCGCGTTCGGTTTGCAGACGGCCAATAAACCAGGTGCCGGTATTGCCGAGTCCCTTGTAATCGAGGTCCACCGGATTCTGCGTGGCGAGCATCACGCCGACGCCGTAAGCGCGGGCTTGTTTGAGCAGAGTAAGTAGAGGCTTCTTTGAAGGCGGATTCGCGATGGGCGGAAAGTAGCCGAAGATCTCGTCCATGTAAAGGATGGCGCGCAAGCTGGTAGTGCCGGATTGTTTGCGCGTCCAAGCCAGAAATTCGTTGAGCAGGAGCGAGACGAAAAACATGCGCTCGCTGTCGCTCAAGTGCGCGATGGAGAGTACCGTCATACGCGGCTTTCCTTGGGGCGTGTAGAGCAGGCTCTGAATATCGAGCGGTTCGCCTTCCATCCAAGCCTCGAAGCCGGGTGAAGCGAGTAAGTTGTTCAAGGCGGTGGCAAGTTCGAAGCGGTCCTTAGCCGGGTAGAAACTCTCCACGTCCATCACGCCGATTTTCTGAAAGCCGGGTTGTTGAATGGCCGTAATGATGGCCGCGAGATCGAGCGCGCGTCCGGCCGCCCAGGCGCGGCCAAGAATCTGGCTGAGCAGGATGTGCTCGCGGCTCTTCACGGGGTCAGCGTCGATGCCGAGCAAGCCGAGCAGCGCCGTGGCGGTAGTAGTCACGCGATCACGGACGGCTTCGGTGTCGTCGGTGTCGGGCGGCGCGAAGGACTTGATGATGCTCAGCGGCAGGCCGGCTTGCGAGCCGGGCGTATAGATGGCTAGGTCAACGGTCGAGAGCAGCTTCTTGATGCGCTCGCCGGACTGGCCCCATTTGGCGAGTCCGTTCTTCCAGAGGTCGGCCTGCTGTTGCGCGAAGGCATCGGGGGTGACGCCCTGCTGCTTGGCCTCTTCCTCATTGATCCACGGGCGGAACTCTTCGGCGCTGAGGTTGGGAAATTGCAGAAGTAAATTGGCGAGGTCGCCCTTGGGGTCGATCATCAACGCGGGGATGCTGTCGATGGCGGCTTCTTCGAGGAGGCTGAGGCAGAGTCCGGTCTTGCCGGAACCGGTCATGCCGACGCAGACGGCGTGGGTGACGAGGTCCTTCGAGTCGTAGAGGAGGAGGTTATCGGGCGACTGGCTCTCGCGCCCCAGGTAGAATACGCCGAGCTTTTCGAAGTCCTGCATCGATTCAAGGATACCGGATGATGCCTAGCGCCTGAACGCCACGCCTCGGGCGGGCAGGTGCTGTTCCCAGGCCACTTCGGCGAGCCGGGCCTGCTCGTCCGGCGCCGCGAGTTGTATCTTGGCTACTGACTGCAAGCTAGTCACGCGGCACCCAGGGCCGGACAAAGTGTCCCCGAAACCGGACAAATTGTCGTCGCTCTGGGCTAGGTGGTCAAAGAATCTATACGTTAGAGTTGGCGATCAACGTGCAGTAGTCGTTGTATGAGCATTCAGAAGTTTGCCCTCCTCGGGGCGATCAGCGCCATTTTGTCCGTCGCCCAAGACGTGCCGTGGCACAAGAAGCACGATAAAGTCGCCCCGGACTTCGCCGGATGGGAAGGGGGACGGGTGATCGTCCAGTTCCACGACTCCGTTGATGCGCGCGCTCTCTCGACAAAGTCTGCGCGGCGCTACAGCAAAGTAAACGCCGAAACGCGCATGGCTGAGGCGCGCGTCGACGCCGCTGGGCTGGCCGAATTGGCGGACCAGCCTGAGGTTGCCTACATCACGCCGGACCGCGAACTCGGCGCCACCCAAAGCTTCAAGATCGGTATTCACGAAGTGCGGGCCCTAGCGAAAATCGACCCCAACGATGACACTTACACCGGCAGAGGCGTCGGCGTGGCGATCCTTGACAGCGGTATCGACTCCAGCTACCTCTCCTTCCGTAACGATACCTGCACGGCTAACCGCGTCGTGTACTCCCAGAACTTCGTTCCGGGCGAGACCACCACTGGCGATCCGTATGGTCACGGCACCCACGTGGCGGGCATCCTGGCCGGCCAGGGGATCTGCCTGGGAAAAGCCGCCGGCGCCAACACCTCCGATTTTTCCGGCACCGCCACGGGGGTGAATATTGTCAATTTGAGAGTGCTCAACCGCACCGGCCGCGGCACCGACAGTGCGGTCATCGCGGCCATCGACCGTGCCATTGCCCTGCGATCCACCTATAACATCCGCGTTCTCAGTCTGTCCCTCGGCCGGCCCATTCGGGAAACCTTTACGCAGGACCCTCTCTGCCAGGCCGTCGAGAGAGCCTGGAAGGCCGGAATCTTTGTCGTGGTCGCCGCCGGCAACAATGGTCGTGACAACTCGATGAGGACCAGCGGCTACTCCACGATCACCTCGCCAGGCAACGATCCCTACGTCCTCACCGTCGGTGCCACCCGACAGGCCTGGTCGACCGGCTTCGGCGTCCGGGAAGACCACACCATCGCCAGCTATAGCTCGAAGGGTCCCACCTTGCTCGATCAGGTGGTAAAGCCGGACTTAGTGGCTGCCGGCAACCTCGTCCACGCGCAACTGCTGCCTTCGGCCGGCCTCTCCCAGACTTACCCCGACAACGTCACCAGTGCCACCATCAACGGTTTCCCAATCCCGAATCTGTTCCAGCTCAGCGGTACGAGCATGGCCACGCCGGCCGTGGCCGGTGTCGCCGCCCTCTTGATCCAAAAGGACAGCACGCTCACGCCCGACCAGATTAAGGCCCGCCTGATGAAGACGGCGTGGAAAGGCTTGCCCCCCACGGCCTCCATTACCGACCGGTCAACGAAACAAAGCTTCGCCGTCCAGCACGACATCTTCACGATCGGCGCCGGCATGGTGGACGCCGGTGCCGCGCTGATCAACGCCGAGAAGATCCCGGCTACCTCCCGCGCCCTTTCGCCGCGCGTCATTCGGTCGAATGGCCAGGTCCGGCTCTCCAACACCTATCCTGGGATCACCGGCGTCAACGTGGTCTGGGGTTCGAATGTGGTGTGGGGCTCGAACGTAGTCTGGGGCTCAAACGTGGTGTGGGGCGAAAATGTCGTCTGGGGTTCCAACGTCGTCTGGGGCGAAAGCAACACCTTCGGTTCCAACGTCGTCTGGGGTTCGAACATCGTCTGGGGAGAATCCTCTCCGTTCAGCGAATCGCTCGCCGTCAGGGGTGACAACTAAGCCAACTCGCGGATGATCCTCCTCGCTGACAATCGGCCGGCCCGGGCTGGAGCGGAAGTCGTCGGCTAGCGCTTCAGCACCAAGATTTCCACGGGCGAGCGTTGCTCCCAGCCGGCTTCTTCCAGCAGCGGCGACTTGCTCACGCGCTCCGGCCAGCTCAGGTAGAGAGAGATAGGCGATCGGGGTCCAATGCGGCGGGACTTCGAGAAGACTGTTGAGGCGCGCGGGATCCAGGATCGAAACCCACCCGAGGCCGAGGCTTTCGGCGCGGGCGGCGAGGCACAGCGTATAAATCGCCATCACGACGCTGCAGACGAGAGTGCCCGGCATGGTCTGGCGCAGACTCTCGAGCTTGAGGGCCTGGTAGCGCGCGGCAGCGGCGGCGTTGGCCGCGGGTGGGCCGTTCGACGAGCGGGCGACTAGACCTCGCGCCCCAGGTAGAATACGCTGAGCTTTTCGAAGTCCTGCATCGATTCAAGGATACCGGATGATGGTTAGCCTGCAATAGGGCTTCCGCCTTTGAGCGACTATTTGGGGGACTTGGGTATGATGGGGGGTCATGATCGGCTCGGAAATTGCGCACTACAAGATCACCGGCGCCCTCGGCGAGGGCGGCATGGGTGTGGTCTATCGGGCGCAGGATACGCGGCTGAAGCGCGAGGTGGCGCTGAAGGTGCTGTCGCCGGTTTTTGCGCAGGATGCGGAGCGTTTGGCGCGGTTCGCTCGCGAGGCGCAAGTGCTGGCGTCGCTGAATCATCCGGGGATTGCGGCGGTGTACGGGGTAGAGTCGAACGCGTTGGTGATGGAGTTGGTGGAGGGTCCGACGCTGGCGGAGCGCTCGGGGCCGATGCCCTGGGGCGAGGCGCTGCCGGTGGTCCAGCAGTTGGTCGACGCCATTGAGTATGCGCATGAGAAGGGCATCATCCATCGCGACCTGAAGCCGGCGAACATCAAGCTGACGGATGAGGGCCGGGTGAAGGTGCTCGACTTTGGCTTGGCCAAGGCACTGGCGAATGAGCCTGGCCTGACGTCGACGAACACGGCGGACTCGCCCACGATGACCATGGCGCTGGGCACCGTAGCCGGCGTGATCATGGGGACGGCGGCGTATATGGCGCCGGAGCAGGCGCGGGGCAAGGCGGTCGACAAGCGGGCGGACATTTGGGCCTTTGGCGTCGTCGTGTATGAGTTGCTGACGGGCAAGCGGCTCTTCGAAGGCGAGACGGTGAGCGACATCCTGGCGCAGACGCTCACCAAGGAGATCGACTTCACCCTGGTCCCCATGCCGGCGCAAAAGCTACTACGGCGCTGCCAGGACCGGGATCCGCGCACCCGGTTGCGCGACATCGGCGACGCTCGGTTATTGCTTGAGCCAGAACCAGCCGCAACGGCGCCTCCCAGACGACGACCGACGCTTTGGATGGCTGCTACTGCCGCCGCTCTGCTGATCGCCGCGGCAACCGGCATCCAACTGTGGCGGCAACCTCGGACGAACCCAGCGCCGGTAGTGCGCCTGGCCCTCAATTCTCAAGGTCCTACCACCATTAGCCCGGATGGCACTCTGTTTCTTCTGCAGTCGGTAGACGGACAATCGAGCCCGCTGGAGTTGAGGCGCTTGGACGAATTGCGCGCGCGCCCGTTGCCGGGAACCGAAAATGCGAGATTCCCCTTCTGGTGTGCGGATTCCACGGCGATTGGCTTCTTCCAGAACGGCAAGCTTCGCAGCATCAACGTGTCGACGCTGGAGATACGCAGTCATGTCACGGCGCCAACGCCAGGCGGCGCCGACTGGCGGGGTACCGCATCCAGCGGTGAGGTCCTGTACGTCTCGGACGGCAAGCTGCATTTACTCGACGTCGCGTCTTCCCAAACTCGCGTCATCCCGCTCGCTCTCGCTCCGGATCCGGACCCACTGAACCCCGTGTTTCTGCCGAAGAGCCAGGACAATTTCCTGGTGTTGGCGCGTCCGGCGAAGGCGCCGAGACGGGCGTTGTACCGCACCTCCTTAAAGGGCGGCGAGACGAAGCGGTTGCTCGATACTCCCAGCAGAGTTTCGCTCGCCACGAATCCTCATACCGGGGAGTGGCGGCTCTTCTTCTTTGGCTGGGAACGCCGCAATCTTCTGATGACGGCGGTGAATCCCTCCACCGGTGAGGTGTCCGGCCAGCCCGAGCAGATTCAGGATTCGGTCGCAACGTACGGCACTACCTTCAACTTTTCGGTAGCGCTTACCGGGGGCGTGATAACCAGCAGGAATGCTTCAACCGTACCCGTTTGGCAGGTGCGGTGGCATAAGCGGAATGGAGAGATAACCGGCACCATTGGCGAGAAGACGAAGCGGATCTCAAGCTTGTCTCTTTCGCCCGATGGGCGGCAAGTTGCGTTAGTGATTGGATCCTTTCTACGGGATGTTTGGATCTTCGATCGCGGTGTGAGCAAGCTTAGACGGCTCTCTACGGCACCGGAGGGGGTGAATCCTTTATCCGTCTGGTCACCCGACAGTAAGTGGATCTACTATGTGCAGCGAGGCGCTGATGACCGGAATGAGATCGTCCGGCACGCGGCTAGCGGTGAGAGCGCACCGGAAGTCTTGAGCCGCACGGTCCTACAACTTATGCCTCAGGCCGTCACCCTCAATGGCAAGTACCTGCTCCTGACGACTGCCGGTGATTCGGATCCAGACGTATTCCGGCTCGACCTGTCCCGTGCCGCGGCGGAGCCGGAAGATTGGCTCCCGCGGAGCGAGAACTTTCGGTCCGGCGGCCGTGTCTACCTGACGCCCGATGGAAAATGGCTGCTGAGCGAGGGAGGCTATTTTGTCTCCCTGCAAAGCCAGAAACTGGAGGCGCACCGGGTGAACCTGGACGTGCAGAAACCATTCTTTTCCCCGGACGGCAAGGAGGTTTGTGGCGTTCGTCGCGTGCCTGTGAACCGCGTCGAGTGCCAGCCAGTCACTCGCAATGCGGCTGGTCTACCCGTGCTGGGTCCGAGTTCGGTCCTTTTTTCCGCTAGGGTTCTGGGCCTGTCTGGCAATAATGTGGCGGCGATGGACAAGGATGGGCGGATCCTGCTGCTTTCCACCGATCAGCCCGAGGAACTGGATCATCAATTCCTCAGCGACTGGACGGTACTGCTGCCGAAGGAGGGCGCCAAGCCATGATTGGTTCTGAGATCGGATGACGGTCGCCGAAACTCCAGGCCGAACCAGCTGGGAACGGAGTGACCGGGTTCCCCACAGCCCGTCCATAATTCGTGGTGATCGAGCGGACGGCGGAGGCGCTCGCCGAGGCGCGGGTGGTCCATTTGATTCAGAATTGGCCGGCGTTGCTCGAACCGAAGTAAGGCCAGCCAGTGAAATACGACGAGACGCTCAAGAAGCTGTTCCAGAATCCGCCGCACCGCTTGCTGTCCCAGGCGCTGGGGCTGGAAGTTGTGGTGAGCCGGATTCTGCCTACGGAGTTGATTACCGTCGGCAATCTCCATCCCGATGTCTTGTTCGAAGCCGAGGATGGCACCCTAATTCATACCGAGTTGCAGGGCTATCGCCAGGAGGATTTTGCCCAGCGCAATCTGCTCTACTATGCGTTGGTGTGGCGCGACTACGGTCGCCCGCCGGTGCAACTGGCTGAGCACTACCACTTCCATGGAATCGTTATTTCAGTAGGCTAAAGCGGCTCAGGTCGGGTTGGGCGGTTCGAGGGCGGAGGTGGGATTCCCGCTAGCGCCTGAACACCAAGCCCTCGACGGGCGAGCGTTGTTCCCAGCCCGCTTCCTCGAGCAGCGGCGACTCGCTCGCGCGCTCCGGCCAGCCGAGGCAGAGATAGGCGATGGGCGTCCAATGCGGCGGGACGTCGAGTAGGCTGTTCAAGGGCGCGGGATCGAGAATCGAAACCCACCCGAGGCCAAGACCCTCAGCGCGGGCGGCGAGCCAGAGCGTGTGAATCGCCATCACGACGGACCAGATCAGGGTGCCGGGCATGGTCTGGCGGCCGAGGCCGTGGCCGGTGCCGGGATCGGGGTCGGCGAAGACGGCCAGATGGACGGGCGCCTGGCGGAGTCCTTCGAGCTTCAGGGCAGCGTAGCGCGTGGCCTGCTCGCCCTGATAACGCGCGGCTGCCGCGGCGTTGGCGGCGGCAAAATTGGCTTCCACGGCTTGGCGGCGGGCGGGCTGCTCGACGAGCACCCAGCGCCAGGGCTGCGAGAGGCCAACCGAGGGGGCGCGCATGGCCTGACGGAGCAGACGCTGGACGAGCGCGGCGTCCACGGGGTCCGTCAGAAAATGACGGACGTCGCGGCGCCAGTGCAGCAGTTCGGCGAGCGTGTTACGAAAGCCCGCATCGAAGGCCGGGGCGGGCACTTATTCCCAGTTCTGCGCCAAGTGGACGAAGGTGCGCAGCGCCACGCCGGTCGGGCCCTTGGCCATGTAGGGCTTGGCCTCGTCGATCCAGGCCGTGCCGGCGATGTCGAGGTGGATCCAGGGCGTCTCCTCGGCGAAGGCTTCGAGGAATTTCGCGGCCGTAATCGAGCCGCCGCCGCGGGAGCCGATATTGGGGAGGTCAGCGTATACCGTCTTGAGCGACTCCTTGTAGTCGTCGTCCATCGGCATCGGCCACATCTTCTCGCCTTGCATGCGCGCCGAATCGAGGAGGCGGCTTTGGAAGAGCTCGTGATTGGAGAAGACGCCGGAGTTGACGGTGCCCAGGGCGACGACGATGGCGCCGGTGAGCGTCGAGGCGTCAATCAAGTGCGTCGCGCCTTGGCGCTTGGCGTAGGTGATGGCGTCGGCCATGATCAGGCGGCCTTCGGCGTCGGTGTTGAGGATCTCGATCGTCTTGCCGGAGAGGCTGGTGACGATGTCGCCGGGGCGTTGGGCCTTACCCCCGGGCATGTTCTCGACGGTGGGGATGTAGGCCGTGACGGCGATGGAGGGCTTCAGGCTGGCAATGGCTTGCATGGCGCCCAGCACCGCGGCGCCGCCGCACATGTCGAACTTCATCAGCTCCATCTTTTCGGAGGGCTTGATGGAGATGCCACCGGTATCGAAAGTGACGGCTTTGCCAACCAGGGCTAGGTGAACGCCGCCGGCGGGGACGGGCGGCGTATACGTGAGGACGATGAGATGGGGCGGTTCGGCGCTACCCTGGGCGACGCCGAGCAAGGCGCCCATGCCGAGTTGGCGCATGCGGTCCTGATCGAGGATGTCGCAGCCGAGTCCGGTTTCGGCGGCCATCTGGGCCGCGCGGCGCGCGAGCACGGTGGGGGTGAGGATATTGGGCGGCTCGTTGCCGAGATCCCGCGCGAAGTTCTGGGCGACGGCGATCACTTGGCCGCGCGTGAAAGAGTCCGCGAGTTCGGTGACGCCGCCGGGGCAGACGACGGTGAATTCGTCGATGCCGCTGGCCTCTTTCTTGCTCTTGTGGAGATCGGGTTCCCATTCCCCAAGGATCGCCCCGCCGACGGCCGCGGCGACATATTCCGGGTACTGGAAGGCCTCGCTGAGCACGATGGCGATCTTACGCATCTTCTTGCCCTTCAGCAGGCGGACCATGGCCCCGGCGACTTGCCGCATTTCGGTGGGGGTGAAGCGATCCGCCTTGCCGCCGCCCACCGCGACCAGCCGCTTGGCCGCGATGCCGTTCGGATGGTGGAGGATAACGGAGTCAAGCAGTTTGCCGGCGAATTCGCCGGTGTCGACCAATTCGGCGATCCAGCTATGGGACTGCGCCGTCTGTTCGAAGGCGATCAACACCAACGCGTCGGCGTCGATGGTTTCGAAGGGCGTAAAGGCGATTTTGGTTTCCATGGGCTTCTTTCGTCGGTGGTCTTACAGTTCTATCGGCGCCGGGCGGAGACGGCGGCGCGGGCCTCGGCTTCCTGTTCGCGCTGGCGTTCGGTGGCGCGTTTGTCGTGCAGCTTCTTTCCCTTACCCACGGCAACTTCGACTTTTATGCGCCCATCCTTTAGGTACATTTTGGTCGGAATTAACGTGAGTCCCTTTTCGCGGGTGGTGTGGTGCAGCTTCTCGATCTCCTTGCGATGCAGTAGCAGCTTGCGCTTATGCACCGGTAAGTGATTGGAAATATTACCGTGCGTGTACTCGCTGATGTGGGCGTTTTGGAGCCAGGCCTCGTTGTCGAGCACCTCGGCGTAGGCGTCCGCGATTTGGACGCGGCCACCGCGGGCCGCCTTCACCTCGGTGCCGGTGAGGACGATGCCGCACTCGTAGCGGTCGAGCAGATGGTACTCGTAACCGGCACGGCGGTTGTCGGCGATGATCTTGATGCCGGTGGGCGCTTTCAAGTGGTTGAATTTCCTATTGCACGGGATCCGGGGTGCGAACGTCAAGTGCTAGTAGCCAGTGTAACGGGTTGTGCTACCGGACACTAAGTCTGATTTTACCATACGCCATATAAGATGCCTATACTCAAGCATTTACGGGAAACAGCGCGAGAAGTACTGAGTGTGATACTCGTAATCTTCTTAGTCCTCTCCCCCCTCGAGGCCCGCACGAAGAAGGGCGAAAAGCTCCTGAAGGACGGCCAGTTGGCGGAGAACCGCCGCGAATTCGATCTCGCCTTGAAGCTTTTTGAAGAGGCGCTCCAGTCGGATCCGAGTGATCAGGGCTACCAGTTGGCCGTCCGCCGCGCGCGCTTTCAGGCGTCGCAGGGCCACGTCGACTCGGGCCAGAAGTTGCGGCGCTCCGGGAAGCTGGAAGAAGCGCTGGCGGAGTTCCAAAAGGCCTTCGCGATGGATCCGGGGTCGACGATCGCCGAGCAGGAACTGCGGCGGACGTTTGACATGATCAAACGCGAGAAGGATAAGAAGGACCAGGGGCAGCCTGAGGCCGCAACACCCGAGGACCGTGGCCTCACGCCGGGCCAGCAGGCGCGCAAGGATATGGAGGAGAAGTCGAGTTCCATGCTCGGCGTGCCGGATCTGAAGCCCACCACGGCGCGGATCAACAATCTGAAGATGAACAACCAGCCGGTAAAGGTGCTCTGGGAGACCTTGGGTAAGCTGGGCGGGATCAATGTCCTGTTTGACCAGGACTTCATCTCGCAGTCCACCCGCAATTACTCTTACGACGCGAACAACGTCAGCGTGGAAGAGGCCTTTGACGCGCTCGGCGTGATGACCAAGGCCTATTGGAAGCCGCTGACGCCGACTTCGGTGTTTGTGACCCAGGACAACGTCACCAAGCGGCGCGACTATGAAGAGCAGGTGGTAAAGACGTTTTACCTGCAGAATGTGACGTCCGCGCAGGAGCTGCAGGAAATTGCCACCGTAATTCGCACGGTGACCGATATCCGGCGGTTGCTGACCTATAACGGCCAAATGGCCATGACCATTCGCGGCTCCGTTGATCAGATTAATCTTGCGCAGAAGGTAATTCTCGATCTTGACAAGGCGAAGGGCGAAGTAGTAATCGACGTGTTGGTGATGGAAGCCAACCGCGTAAAGACGCGCGATCTGGCCTCGGCCATCGCCTCGGCGGGCGCGGCGGGTTTCAAGAATAGCATCAACTTCACGCCGCGGAATCCTTTGCTCTCCGGGGGCACGACAACGACGACGACGACGGGCACCTCCACGACGCCGGGTACTTCTACCACCACCACCGCGGCGGGTACCGGTTTGTCTCTTGCGCGTCTGGGGCGGATCAGCACCAACGACTATTCGGTCGCCAATATGCCGGGCCTCTTGTTGAACGCTGTGATGAATGACCGGCAGACCCGCGTCTTGCAGAATCCCAGCGTGCGCACGCTTGATAACACGAAGGTCACGCTGAAGATCGGTGACAAATATCCCTACGCGACGGGTAGCTTTCAGCCCGGCGTGGGAGCCATCGGCGTCAGCCCGCTGGTCAGCACGCAGTTCCAGTTCGCCGACGTCGGCGTGAATATCGACCTGACGCCGAAGATTCACGGCGGCGAGGAAGTCTCGATGCATATCGAAATCGAAGTTTCGAACATTCGCGACAACATCGACGTGGGCGGCTTGAAGCAGCCCGTGATCGGCACGCGGCGCGTGAATGAGGACGTCCGCGTGAAGCAGGGCGAAGTCACTCTGCTGGGCGGCCTGACCACCTTGAACAATTCGCGGACCATCGTCGGCATACCTGGCCTTGGCAACATTCCGGGCTTGAAGTGGCTGACCAGCACGGAAGGCCGCGAGGACAATCGTAGCGAGTTGTTGATTGCGCTGGTGCCGCGGATCGTGCGTTCGGCCGACATCACCGACGTGAATATGAAGGGCATTTCGGCCGGTAATGATCAGGTGGTGAAGGTAAGCTTTGCGCCGAAGCCGGTGAAGGAAGAAAAGCCCGCGCCGGCGCCCGCTCCCGCTCCGCCGGCTGCGCCCGCCGGCACGCCGACGCAGCCGCAGTTGCCGCCGGCTCTGACTCCCCCGGGCGCCACGTCGCCCGGTGCACCGCCTATTCCTGGCCTTGGCACGCCGCTGCCGGGCGCGCCTCCGGGTACCCCATCGGCTACCCCCCCCCCGCCCGCGATTCAGCCTGGCCAGCCGGGCGGCCTAGCTCTGCTCTACCTCACGACGCCGGTGATGACGGCCAAGACGGGGGAGATGGTGAGCGTGACGGTGCAGATGACGGGCGCGCTCGACCTAGCGTCGGCGCCGATGAAGGTCCGCTATGACCAGAAGCTGCTGAAACTCATGGAAGTGTCGAAGGGCGGCTTGCTGGGTAGCAATGAGCAAGTGAACTTCACGCGCGACTTGGCCGCCGGAAGCATCAAGCAGAATCGCCTGCCGGGATCCGGCGGCGTGAATGGTAGCGGCGCGCTGGTCACCTTTACCTTTATGGCGCTGGGGAAGGGCACTGCCTCCATCGCGCTCGACGAAATTCAGCTCGAAAACTCGCGGCGGGAAGCCATTCCCACCGTGAAGCCGGAACTTTCCCTGAGTATTCAATAGCCATGCCAGTGCCGATTTCCAGTGAGACACATAGACGTTTCGGCAGCCGCCGGGGGCTGACGCTGATTGAACTCATCGTCGCCTTCACCATCCTGGCCACCCTTACCGCGATGTCCGTGCCGCTCACGAAGTACAAGATCCGGCGCGAGCGCGAGAAGGAACTGCGGTACGCCTTGCGCGAGATTCACGCCGCCATCGATAAGTACAAGGACATGGCGGACCAGAATCAGCTGGGCACGCAGAAGATCGACACCGACAACTACCCGGAGAAGCTCGAGGTCCTAGTGGAGGGCGTTAAAGCGCAGGGGGCCGTGGACAAGAAAATCCGCTTCCTGCGAAGGCTACCCAAGGACCCGATGACCGGCAAGGCGGAGTGGGGCATGCGCAGCACGCGTGACGACCCCAAATCGAACTCCTGGGGCGGGCAAAATGTGTTTGCAGTCTATAGCAAGAGCACGGAAAAGGATTCGAGTGGGACGCCATATGCGGAGTGGTAGAAGAAAAGGCTTCACGATCATCGAGTTGATGATCGTGCTCACGATCATCGGCATCCTGGTGGGAATCGCCATTCCGACTTATCAGAAGTCGCTGATCCGGGCCAACGAGACCGTGTTGCGCAGCAACCTGTTCACCCTGCGCACGATGATCGACGAGTACACCTACGACAAGCAGAAGGGTCCGCAGACGCTGCAGGAACTGGTGGACCAGGGTTACCTCCGCGAGGTGCCGATGGATCCGATGACCAAGTCGAATTCCACCTGGAAAATCATCATGGAGGACGCCTTGTCGAGCGTCAGCCAGACGGAGCCCGGCATCTTCGACGTACGCTCCGGGTCCGACAAGAAGTCCCTCGAAGGCACGTTGTACTCGGAGTGGTAAGGGTCCGCTACCATAGGGGTAGATGAGGCTGTTGTCCACTCTCAGTCCGCGTGCCGAGGCCTTGGTTCGGGCTGCCACGGGTGACGCGGAGACGTCGTTGGCGGCTTGGCGGCAGGTGGATAGCGTGACCGAGCCGTCGCTGTTGCCCCAGGTCTTCCGTAACCTGAGCCAGCATGGGCACCCTGCCGCGGCGTTCGGGCTGCGCCGCGATTACCACGAGTGCCGGCGGCGCAATCAGCAACAACTGGCCATTCTGCGGGGCTTGCCCGGACGGATCTTGTTGCTGGATGACGCGGCCCTGGCGCTGGGCATCTATGGTGACCCCGCCGCTCGTCCCATCGAGCGCTTGGCGTTGCTGGCTTCTGAACCGATGCCCGAGGGCGGGGAAGTAACGTCGGAGATCTGCCAGGACGAAGCGATTTGGGAGCAAGCCTGGCCGGTGGCCGCCTATGTGATGCTCCCCCCGGTACGCCAGTTGCTGCGAACCTGCGTGCAGGCGGCGCATGGCCAGTCGCAGTGGGCGGTGGACGCTTTACTCACCCTGCGGGCGTGCCGGATCGACTGGGAAGCCTTCCTGACCCTGGCGCAAACGGACCGCGAAGACTTAGCGAACGCGCTCGAGTATCTCCGCGAGAGCTTTCAAGCCGATGTCCCGCGGTCCGTGATTTGGCGTCTGCGTGGCCCGCGCGTCTGGCCCTGGTTCCCGCGGCATGATCCTCTCCGGGCGCGGGCGGCTAAGGCATAATCTATAGATGCGCAAAAAGGCTCTCCCGAGCGCCATCCCGCCGCCGCTCGAGCTCGAGTGTCTGCGTGTGTTGTGGCGGCTGGAGGCGGCTAACGTGTCGCAAGTGCGCGAAGCGCTGTTGGGCCGCCATGTGCTGGCTTACACCACGGTGATGACCCTGCTCGACCGGTTGGCCCGCAAAGGCGCCGCCCAGCGCAAGAAAACCGGGCGCTACTTCGTCTACCGGCCGGCCGTTGACCGCGAAACCTTGCGCCGGGCGGCCCTGGCCGAGATGGCGGACCGTTACTTCGACGGCAACGAAGGCGCGCTCCGCAGTTGGGTGAGCGGCGCGCCGCCCCCAGACGCGCAACGCCCCGAGCCCGAGCCCAACGATGACCTCGAGACGGTGCTCCTGTGAACCTGTCCCTCTTTGCGCCTGACGAGCCGCCGCTGAAGGCCAAGCTCGCGCCCCGGCTGAAGCGCTTAGCCGGTGAGGGCGTCCTGATTGGCGCGAGTAGCTGGAAGTACGAGGGCTGGCTCGGCGAGATCTACACGCCGGAGCGCTATGTCACGCGCGGCAAGCACTCCCACAAGAAGTTCGAAGAGACGTGCCTCACGGAGTACGGCGAGATCTTCCCCGTGGTCTGTGGCGACTTCTCCTTTTATCAGTTCCCCACGCCCGCCTTCTGGCAACGCCTTTTCGCGGCGGCTCCGGCTGGCTTGAGCTTCGCCTTCAAAGTGCCGGAAGAGATCACCGTGCGGCAGTGGCCGTCGCATGCGCGCTATGGCGCCCGCGGCGGTTTGCGCAACAGCACTTACCTCGACAGCCAACTCTTTCGCGCCAGCTTCACCGAGGCGCTGGCGCCCTATGCCGCGCGCGTCGAGACGCTGATCTTCGAATTCGGCACCGTCGCGCGTCCGCAAGAGCCGGAGTTTCTCGCCGAACTCGAGGCGTTCCTGGCCAGCCTGCCCGCGGGCTTTCGCTACGCGGTGGAGATCCGCAATCCAGAGTTCTTCACCTCCGATTACCTCGCCCTGCTAACGCGCCATCAAGTCGCCCACGTCTTGAACTCCTGGACGCGGATGCCGGAACTCGCGGCGCAGGCGAGCATGCCGGGCGTCTTGACCACGGACTTCTTCGTCGTGCGCGCCCTGTTGCGGCCCGGCCGCGCCTATGAAGAGGCCGTACAACGCTTCTCGCCCTACACGCACGTGCAGGAAGAGAACGCCTCCGTCCGCCAGACGCTGCGCGAATTGATCGCCGGGGCGAAGAAGTCCGGACGCCGCGGACTCATCTTTGTCAACAATCGTCTCGAAGGCAACGCTCCAGGCACGATTGACGCCGTGCTGGACGAGACATAAAGGCTACACTGAAAGCCATGGATAAGCGATGGATCGGGTGGCTCATCAATGCACCCTTCATAGCCGTGATGCTGTGGAGCATCATTGAAAAGTTCGCCGAGACGAAAATGATCGTCGAGGCGTTTCGTGGTTGGAACCTGCGTCCCTACATGACGAGCCTCGGCGCCGTGGAGTTAGCGGCGCTCGTGCTTTACCTGGTGCCGGGCACGCTCCGCATCGGCTTCTTTCTCCTGTGCAGTTTCCTGGGCGGCGCCATCGCCGTGAAGCTACAGAAGCAGAGTGACTGGTGGCTCCCCGCGGTCGTGCTCGCCTATCTGTGGTTCGCCGCCTGGTATCGCAGCCGCGAACTGTTCACGAACTCGCAGGCCACGTCGAATGAGTTCCGCTATTTGAGTTAGCGTCTACTGCTTCGCGACATGATCCAGGAGCGTCGCGTTCGCCACACTGGTTTCTTGGCCTTCGTGTTCGAGCACTAAGTGCGTGGCCGTAATGGCGCGCAGTGTTCCGCGCTGGCCGGCGATTTCGAGCGGCTTACCCATGCTGAGCACCTTGCGCGCGTAGAAGCCGGCGGTGATGTTGCGGATGATGTCGCGTGTGCCCAGCCCGAAGGACAGTCCGAAGGCCAGGGCCGCGCCTCCCAACACGAGCGTCGTTACGACACGCACGATCTCCGTATCGATCTTCAGTTGCCCGATCGCCATCATGGCGCAGACGAAGAGAATCGCGCCGGAGATCAGCTTGCCGAGTGCCGGGGCGAAGTCGATGCCCGCGCTCTCCGCCGAGTTCCTTACCGCCTCGCCCACGAATTGCCCCATCGCGCTGCCCAGCAATAGCAGGATCAGCGCGGCAAACACGTTCGGCAGGTAGGCGAAGAACGCGCCGATGGCTCCCGAAATGGCGTCGAGCCCGAGGGCGTCGCCGGCTGTGCGCGCCAGCACCAGCAGGATCAGGAAGTACACCAGTCGCGGCAATACGCCGGACAAGGGCTGCCGGACGCCCAGCCGTTTCAAGGCGTCGCCGATACCCGCCTTCGTCATGAGGTCGTCGAAGTGCATGCGCGTCAGGCTGCGGCGCAGCAACGTCTCCACTACTTTCGCCACCACGAAGGCCAAGACGGCCAACAGAATGCCAACCACCACTTTGGGCGCCGCGGCGACCGTGGAATCGAGCAGTCCCCCGAAGGCCTGGATGAGTTTTTCTTGCATGGCGTTAGGGCTCCTTACGCGTCCCAAAGGACTGGAAAAAATGGGCCAGCATCCGCGCCATCTCGAGCAGCGTGCTTTTGGGCATGTGCCACGAATACGACGTCAGTTGCGACGAGGCCGCCCTCCGATGGATTCGGCCTCGTACCAGCCGACCGAAGCGTGCCGAGGTTTCGCTCTGCAATTCCTTCAGCACCTCAATCGGTGGACCAGGGTCGAGTGGATCGGGCGTCATGTCGCCTCCGCCTGGTAGAGCGCGCGGAACTGTTCCCTGGCGCGCTTGATGCGCATCTTCACCGCCGAGAGGCCAATCCCCAGTTTCGCGGCGATCTCGTCGTAGGTCAGCTCGTCCATGTCGCACATGATGAGCGGAACGCGCAGCGTGTCGGGCATGCCTCGCAGGATCGCGTCAATCCGTTCGCGCCGCGCTGCCGCTTCCAGGTCGCCCAGCGCCTCGGCCGGCACTTGCATCTGCTGGTGGCTCTCGAGGTGCTCCTCTTCAATCGACAAGGACTCTTTGCCGGCCCGCTTCTTTAGATGATTCAAGCACTGGTTCACCTTGATGCGCTGCAGCCAGTGCCGAAAGCTGGAACGGCCTTCGAAAGCGGGCAGCGCGAAATAGGCTTTGACGAAGACTTCCTGGGCCAGGTCCTCCGAGTGCAGGTCGTCGCGTGTTAGATGTCGGCAGTCGGCAAGAATGCGGCGTTGGTGGCGCTCCATCAATTCCTCGAAGGCCCGTAAGTCACCCTCTCCCGCTTCCCGCAGCGCGCGCACCAGCGCCTCGTCACGATCATTACTTTCCAATGTCGATTCTTGGGCCATCGGTGAGAGGATCTCATACCTTCAGGACCCGTGGCTCGGAGGAAATGTCACATCTGATGAAAAACTATCCAAAAGAATTATTTATTGGAAATGTGACACATTCGCTGCCCATCGAGTCGACAGTTGTGGCAGCATGATTCACAAAAGGTTGTGGGGTCATCGAACTGAAGGAGAGAGAAGAGATGGCTTTGTTACAAATTGAAATTGTCATGGCGGTGCTCGCGGCATTTTTGGCTGGCGCGGCCTGTGTATCGTTGCTCGGTGGCGTAGCCGGTCAGAAACCGGCGGATCGGGGCGACCATGCTCAGTAAGTTTGGTGCCTACGGATCGTTGTTGGGTCTGCTTTTCCTGGTCTGGAATTGCGTTTCGAGCCACAGCGGCATCATCGCCTCCACCGTCAAGGCGTCGACGGAGGCCAGTCTCCAGGCCGCTCCAGTCGCGGGCGTGAAGGTCGGCGTCGATGGGCGCGAGGTGGTGTTGACCGGTCTGGTGCCAACGGAAGAGGCCAAAACCAAGGCGGGTATTGCCGCCCTCGCCACGCCCGGCGTACGCACCGTCGATAATCAGTTGCTTGTCGGCGTGGAAGCGCACGTCCTCCAGCCCGTCCTGACGAAGATCCTTCTCGAGAAGAAGATTGAGTTCGAAACCGGCAAGAACGTCTTGTTGCCCTCCAGCACTCCCGTCCTCGACGAAGTGCTGAAGGTCTTAAATCAGGCGCCGAATCTGGCCATCAACATTGCTGGCCACACCGACAACGTAGGTCTGCCCGACGCCAATCGCACGCTGAGCGCGGCGAGAGCAGAGGCGGTGGTGGATTGGCTCAGCGGCCACGGCATCGCCAAGGACCGCATGTCCGCCTCCGGCTTCGGTCCCGATAAACCCATCGCCAACAACGCTACTCCTGAAGGCCGCGGCCAAAACCGGCGGGTCGAAATTACGGTGAAGTAACTCGGAGGAATCACTGAAATGTTCACGGTACTTGCTCATATTTGGCCCTGTCTGCTGGCTGCCTTCGGTCTGGGTGGCGCATTTGCGTGGTGCTTGAAACGCGCTCTCGCGGACCTCGCTCGCCGCGACGAGTTACCCAATCTCGCGCCCTATGCCTTGCGTTCTCAATTGCCGGCTCCTCCCGATCTGAGCGGCTACGCGCTCCGCAAAGAGTTGCCAAAAATGCCGGACCTCTCCGGACTGGCGCTTAAGGCGGAACTGCCGAAAATGCCCGACCTGAGCGGCTTTGCCTTGCTCTCGCAGTTGCCGAAAGCGCCCGACCTGAGCGGCTTCGCTTTGAAGTCCGACTTGCCCAAGCTGCCGGACTTGAGCATCTATGCCAAACGCGCCGAGTTGCCCAAGGTCCCCGATGTCAGCGGCTTTGCCTTGCGTACGGATCTACCTGATTTGACTGCCCACGCCTTGAAAAGCGACATCCCCGATCTCAGCGGTTACGCGCTCAAGTCAGACTTGCCTCGCGTTCCCGATGTGAGTGGCTTTGCGCTGAAGTCGGAGTTGCCTCAGTTGCCGGACTTCGCGAGTTTTGCGTTGCTGTCCAGCTTGCCCAAGTCGCCGGATTTGAGCGGGTTTGCTTTGAAAGCAGAGCTGCCCCGCGTGCCGGACGTGAGTGGCTTTGCCCTGAAGTCCGAGTTGCCCCAGTTGCCAGACCTGAGCGGCTTCGCCTTGAAGTCCGAATTGCCCAAACTGCCCGATCTAAGCGGCTTTGCCTTGAAATCCGAGTTGCCGAAAGTGCCCGACTTGAGCGGCTACGCTCTGAAGTCCGAGTTGCCCATGCTGCCCGACTTCGCAAGTTTCGCGTTGCTTTCGAATCTGCCCAAAGCGCCGGACTTGAGTGGCTTCGCTCTCAGGTCTGAATTGCCGAGCGTGCCAGACGTCAGCGGCTTCGCGCTTAAGTCCGAATTGCCGAAGCTGCCGGATCTAAGCGGCTACGCCCTCAAGTCGGAACTGCCGACCGTGCCCGACGTGAGCGGTTTCGCCCTGAAGTCCGAACTACCGACCGTGCCCGACGTGAGCGGTTTCGCCCTGAAGTCAGAGCTACCAACAGTGCCTGACGTCAGCGGCTTCGCCCTGAAGTCAGAGCTACCGACAGTGCCGGACGTCAGCGGCTTTGCCTTGAAGTCGGAACTGCCGACCGTGCCCGACGTGAGCGGCTTCGCCTTGAAGTCCGAACTGCCGACCGTGCCCGACGTGAGCGGCTTCGCCCTGAGGTCAGAGCTGCCGACAGTGCCCGACGTGAGCGGCTTCGCCCTGAAGTCAGAGTTGCCGACAGTGCCCGACGTGAGCGGTTTCGCCCTGAAGTCAGAGCTACCAACAGTGCCTGACGTCAGCGGCTTCGCCCTGAAGTCAGAGCTACCGACAGTGCCGGACGTCAGCGGCTTTGCCTTGAAGTCGGAACTGCCGACCGTGCCCGACGTGAGCGGCTTCGCCTTGAAGTCCGAACTGCCGACCGTGCCCGACGTGAGCGGCTTCGCCCTGAGGTCAGAGCTGCCGACCGTGCCCGACGTGAGCGGCTTCGCCCTGAGGTCAGAGTTGCCGACCGTGCCCGACGTGAGCGGCTTCGCGTTGAAGTCCGAACTGCCGACCGTGCCCGACGTGAGCGGCTTCGCGCTGAAGTCAGAGCTACCAACCGTGCCCGACGTCAGCGGCTTCGCCCTGAAGTCAGAGCTACCAACAGTGCCCGACGTCAGCGGCTTCGCCCTGAAGTCAGAGCTGCCGACCGTGCCCGACGTGAGCGGCTTCGCTCTGAGGTCAGAGCTGCCGACCGTGCCCGACGTCAGCGGCTTCGCCCTGAAATCCGAACTCCCCAAGGTGCCGGATTTGAGTGGCTACGCCTTGCGGTCTGCGCTGCCCACTGTCCCCGACGTGAGCGGCTTTGCTCTGCGTAGTGAACTGCCCAAGATACCCGCGCCGCCGCCACCCGTGGATCTCACCCCCTACGCCCGGCATGCCGACCTCGAAGCGCAACTTGCGGGCAAGGACGCCACCATCGCGCAATTGCGCCAACAACTCGCCGACGAGATCTCGATGCGGACGAGCGAAATCGCCCGCTTGGAGAAATTGCTCCAGGTGCCGGCTACCCCACCCCCGCCCGCCACGCCGCCCAAGCCCGATAAGCTGCAACTCATCAAGGGCATCGGACCGGTATTGGAGCGCCGGTTGCACTCATTGGGGGTTTACACTTTCCGGCAAATCGCCGAATGGACGACGCAGGAAGTGGAAACCATCGGTGACCAACTCGATACGATTCCCGACCGCATTACCCGCGAAGACTGGCTCACCCAGGCCCGTCAGTTCCATGCGCAGTTTCACGGTAAGCCCGCCGCCACCGGTGGCTAAAGTTTACTTTTCTCCGGCGCATGCCGTGGCAGTATCAAATACGAAGAGAGAAAATCATGAACCCAGCGAAGTTCACATTGCATTGGTGCGTCCTCACCTGCCTGAGTCTGGCCTGTCTCCAGGCCGACGTGATCGTCCTTAAGGATGGCGATCGGGTCACCGGCAGTATCGTCAAGAAAGACGGCCAAACCGTTACCATTCAGAGTAAGAATTTTGGCGCGGTCACCCTGAAATGGGACGACATCGCCAACCTCACGACGGACCAGGCGCTGAACGTCGTCCTCCCCGGTGACCAGGCCGTAAAGGCGAAGATTCAAACCCAGGAAGGCCGCATCCAACTCGCCTCCACCGGCGAACCCCGCCTGGTGGAGCCTGCCCAGATTATTGCCCTTCGCAACGACGCCGAGGAACGCGCCTACCAGCGCTTACTCCGTCCCGGCTTGCTCGACCTCTGGACCATCACCGGCAGTCTCGCGTTCGCCGGCACCAAAGGCAATGCTGACACCTCGGTGATTACCACGCCGATTAACTTCGCCCGCGCGTCGCGAACCAGCCGCACCACGGCTTACTTTAATTCCATTCGCTCCTCGGCGTTAGTGAACGGAGTAAGCGCGCAGACGGCCAGCGCGGTACGTGGCGGCTGGGGCTACAGCCGTAACCTAAACCAGAAAATCTTTGCCAACGGCTTTAACGACTTCGAGCATGATCGTTTTCAGTCACTGGACTTACGTGTTGTCCTCGGTGGCGGCCTCGGTTATCACGTCTGGCAAAACGAACGCGGACGCTTCGATGCCGTCGGCGGCCTGGCTTGGAATCGCGAGTCTTTTAGCCCCGCGGCCAAGCCAGCCTTCACTCGGAGTTCGGCCGAGGCATATTGGGGCAACGATTTCAGCTACAAACTGAATTCTCGCACCAGCATCGTTCAGGGTTTTCGCATGTTCAACAACCTCAGCGAAAGCGGCGCCTATCGCCTCAACTTCGACGTCGGCGCCACCACCGCCTTGACGAAGTGGCTCAATTGGACCGTCTCGCTCAGTAACCGCCGCTTGAGTAACCCGGCGCCTGGACGCAAACCCAACGACATCCTCTACACCACCGGCCTCGGCTTCACCTTCGCCCGGTAAGCCTTAACATTCTTTACTCTGGCTTTACCAGGATTTGGTTCCCGCCCGTCCACCCATCGACTATCGTAGAGGGTGGACGCATATGGACCTTGATCAAATGCAGCGGCGAGCCTGGGTCTCTGGCGGACTCATCGCTCTCCTTGCCCTGCTTGGCCTGGTAATGGCCTTCCTGCAGTACCGCTGGACCGGTGAACTCAGCCGGGCCGAAGAAGCGCGGCTCAAAGAAGCGCTCCAGCAGTCGTTGAACCGGCTTAGCGCAGGCCTCGACGCTGAGCTCAGCGCCACGCTCGGCCAGTTACAGCCTACTCCCGCCGAAGTCGCCGACCTGGGCCGCGAAGCGGCCTACGCGGCTCGTTTTCGTCACAATCCCCACGCCAAGGTCTTTCGGGAGTTGGCCATCGCCATTCCCAATGACGGCCAACTCACCCTGAAGCGATGGACTCCCGAGCAGGGCTTTGCCGCGTCCGAATGGCCCGTGGCGTGGACTCTGCTGCGCGACCAACTTACCAGCCGTATGCGCGGCGAACGCCTCCGCCCCGGTGAGCCCAACGAGTTTCTCCTCGAAATTCCCCGCTTCGGCCGCCCCCCGGTGCCGGGTGGTCTCGCCGAACAGGACTGGCTGATTCTCGAACTCGATCCTGCCTATCTGCGCGATGTATTTCTGGCGCGTCAGATTGCGCGTCACCTCGGGCCCGGTAGTTATCAGGTGGAGGTCTACGCGAGTGACGCGGCCGGGACGCCCCTGCTGCGGCTTGGGCTGCCCGAAGGCGCCACCCTGCGGCGGAATGCGCTGGCATCCGTCAGGCTCTTCGAACGTCAACGGCCCGAGATGCGGCCACCCTTCGCGGGAGGCAAGCGCGGCCGCCCCGATCCCGGCAGCGCCGGTTGGCAACTTTACGCCAGCTTGCCCGGCGGGTCACTCGGGGACTTAGTCGACCGCACCCGCTGGCGTAACCTGGCCATGGCGCTCACCCTTCTCCTCCTCATCGTCGCCACGGCTCTCTTACTCGTGCGCTCGGCGCGCCAAGCCCAGCAACTGGCCGAGTTACAAATGAATTTTGTCTCCGGCGTCTCCCACGAATTGCGCACCCCCCTCACCGTAATTCGCACGGCCGCCTTTAACCTGCGCGGTGCCGTGGCGGCGAAACCGGAACAAGTGGAACGGTACGGTAAGCTGATTCAAGAGCAAAGTGAGAAACTCGGCGCCTTGGTAGAGCAAGTGCTGCGTTACGCCAGTACCCGCGCCGGCCAGGTAATTCAGGAACGGGAGGCGGTATTGATTGACGATGTAATCGAAGGCGGCATTGCGTCGAGCCAGCTAGCGCTCGACGCCTCGCCTTACCAACTCGAGAAAGACATTCCCGCCGACTTGCCCCTTGTGCTCGCCGACGAACGTGCTTTGCAGCACGTGGTGCGCAACTTACTCGACAATGCCGTCAAATATGGCACCGAGACGAGTAACTGGATTGGCCTTACCGCCCGCCAGGACGCTGACGTTGTGGAAATTCGCGTCGCCGATCGCGGTCCGGGGATTCCCGCCGAAGAGCGCGCTCTCGTCTTCGATCCGTTTTTCCGCGGCCGCCGGGCGCTCGCCGATCAGGTGCAGGGTACGGGGCTCGGCCTCAGCCTGGTAAAAAAGATCGTCGAAGCCCATGGTGGCAGCATCGAGGTTCGGCAACATATCCCCCAAGGCAGTGAATTCGTGGTCCGGATCCCCGTGGCCCCACCGGAGATGCAAGATGAGTTCGCGCATACTGCTGGTTGAAGATTCGCCCGGCTTACTCCTCACCATCCCCGACTTACTCTCGACGGACGGCCACTTAGTCTTCACCGAAGCCGACGGCGAGGCGGGTCTCGCCCGCGCCTCGCGCGAGGAGTTCGACTTACTCATTCTCGACGTTATGCTGCCGAAGAAAAATGGCTTCGAGGTTTGTCGCGAGCTACGCCAGAAAGGCAACGACGTTGCGATTCTCATGCTGACGGCGAAGACCCAGGTGGTCGACCGCGTGGTCGGCCTGAAGTTAGGCGCTGACGACTATCTGGCCAAACCGTTTGACCCGGCCGAGTTACTCGCCCGCGTGGAAGCCCTGCTACGCCGCGTCAAGAAGGACCATCGCATTCCCGTGCATACGTTCGCGTTCGATGGCGTGAAAGTCGATTTCGAATCTGGCGACGTGACGAAGGACGAGATCCCCGTCGCCCTCGCTGGCAAGGAATTAAAGCTACTCCGCTATTTGGTGGATGCCCGAGGACGTGTCGTACCGCGCGAGGAGTTACTCCGCGAAGTGTGGGAATACCAAAGCGAAGTCTCCTCGCGCACCGTCGACGTCCACGTCGCCTGGCTGCGCCAGAAGCTCGAAGCGAATCCCCAAAATCCCCGCCACATCCACACGATTCGTGGCAAAGGCTACCGGTTTCTGCCCTAGCCCATTGCGCGGGCCGGGCGCCATGCGGTATCCAAGGTAAGTGCCGCTCTCCTTGCTCTTCCTGCTTGCCACGTTTCCCGCTGACCTTACCGCGGTGGGTGCGACGCTCAAAGACAATTCTCTGGATAGCCTCACTACGGCGCGCGCGCAAGGCGCGGCGATTGTCGCCAGCGCGTACGAGCGCCGCTTGCCCTTCCTCCTCGCGGCCGGCCTGGTGGACGGCCTCACCGTCACCGAAGACCCCGAACGGGCCCTCGCGCTTTGGTCGCTCCTGCTGGACCACGGCTACGTACTGGCGCCCGCCGCTGGCCCCAACGGGCGCTTGGTTGTCGCCTGTCCTGGCGATTCGCTGGATTGCGTGGCAAAGGCGATCCGCGCGCGCCATACCGTCGCGTCCACCGGCCCCGACTTGGCTGTAACCATGCCGAAACCGGACCGCCTGGACGTGCGCGCCTCTGCCCGCGACGGCGCTTTGCAGCGTGTCGAGCTGTGGTCCCACAACCGCGTCATTGCGGCCCATGACGCTGCCGGACCGGACATCGAAGTGACCCTGCCGTGGAGCCCGTCCGGCCCTGGCGATTGGGTTGCCGTCCGCGTGGTGGCTCAGCATGGCTGGGCCATCTCCGCCGCCTTCTTTGCTCAGTCCGCACCGGCCACACCCCTGCAAAGCGAGATGAGGCTCGTCTTCCCGGAGATCTCCTCGCAGCAGCAGGCCGGCGGAAGGGCCACCGTTTGGGATCGCAACCCCAGCCTGCCGGGCGCTGTGCGCTTGCGCGAAGTGGACCTGGAACGCAACGAACTCGCCATCACCGTACCGCCGGCGGCGCTCATTCGCCTGGAAATGTCCGACGGCCGCGGCCTCGACGTCCGCCCTTACGTGGTGAGCGGCGTGCGGACCCTGCTTGAGTCGCTGGCGCCAGAGGCATTGCTCAGTTGGGCGCCATACGATGAGGTCCGGCGGCGCTTACGCCGCATTTCGTTCGAGTCGCATTTCTAGAATCGAAACCGAATCGTCATTCCTGGTAAGCGCCTAGCGTGTAAGATGTCATGCATGAATCGCTCTGCCATCGCTATCATTCTCGTCCTGGGCGCCGGTGCCGCCTGGACGGCCGCCGAACGCTTTCGCATCAAGCATCCCGCCTCCGGCCAGGAGATCAGCGTACCCGGACGCTCCGGCGCGGACACGCTCCTGGTGAGCGGCTGGAAGACCACGCCCGCCGGCCGTCACCTCTCCACCGGCGACATGATGCTGAGCGGACAGGTAAGTCCAGACGGTAAGCTCTTCGCCTTCACCAACACGGGCTACACGCGCCACCAACTCCACGTCGTCGATTTGGCCACCGAGAAGGAGATCGCCACCTTTCCCTTGGAGCAGAGCTGGAGCGGCCTCGTCTTCACGCCCGACAGCAAGCGCATCTTCATCTCCAGCGGCGCCGGCTACACGCATAGCGATATCCAGTATTTTGACCGTTGGGACAACGACACCTGGCGCGAGGGGCGCGTGGGCTTCACGCTTTTCGGCGCGGCCAAGGACCGCACGGCGGTCTCCTCCCTCAACGTGTCGCCCGATGGCAAGCTGCTCTACGCGCTCAACAACTCTGACCATCACCTCTACATCCTGGAAACGCACGGTGGCCGCGGCGTGGCCAAGCTCAAACTGGGTGACCATCCCCTGAGCGCCGCGCTCGCCAAGGACGGCAAAACGCTCTACGTCGCGAACCTCGGCGACGCCACCATCAGCGTGGTGGACGTGACGAACCCGGCTCAACCGAAAGTCACCGGCTCCCTCGCTACCGATCCGCATCCCAACTCGCTCGCCCTCACCGCCGACGGCCGTCTCTTTGTCTCCTGCGGCCATTCCAACCATGTCCTTTCGTATGACCTGAAGACCGGACAACGCCTCGAAGTGGTCAACCTGAGCCTGGGCCCGAAGGCCCCGGCCGGAACTACGCCGAATTCACTGGCCCTCTCGCCCGATGGCGAGATGCTCTACGTCGCTAACGCCGACAACAACTCAGTGGGCGTGATTGAGGTGGAAGATAAGGGCAAGAGCAAGGTGCTCGGCTTCCTGCCGACGGGCTGGTATCCCACCTTCGTCACCACCTCGCCGGACGGCAAGCGTCTGCTCGTCGGTAGTGGCAAGGGCAACGGCACCGGTCCCAATCGCGTGAAGCGGCCCATCGATCCCACCGCTCCCGCCGTCAGCTTCCAACACATGGGAAACCAATTGAACGGCCTGCTTTCGTTCATCGACACGCCGGACGCCAAGAAGCTGGCCGCCTATACGAAGCAGGTCTACGACAACTCGCCCTACCGTGACGCCCTGCTGGAGCAGTCCGGCGCCCCGGCGGGCAGCGTGATTCCCACGCGCGTTGGCCAGAAGTCACCCATCGAGCACGTGCTCTTCATCATGAAGGAGAATCGCACCTATGACCAGGTTTTCGGTGACCTGAAGCAGGGCAACGGCGACCCCTCCCTCACGCTCTTCGGCCGCGATGTGACCCCTAATCAGCACGCGCTCGCGGAGCAGTTCGTGCTGCTCGACAATCTTTACTGCAGTGGCGAAGTATCGCAGGACGGGCAGCCCTGGACCACCTCGGCCTACGTCAATGAGTTTACCCAGCGCGCCTGGACGCTCAGCTATTCGCGTCACGGCCGCGTCAACATCAGCGGCGGCATCGCTGACCAGTCCACGCCCTACATCTGGGAATTGGCCGTCCAGCAAGGGCTCAAGGCTCGCACCTACGGCATGGGCAACCGTCGGGGCGTGGCGAAGCTGCGTAGCGAAGCCTTTGACCAACGCGCCGCGGACGGCACCCTGCGCGCCCGCGATACCGATCGCGCGGACCGCTTTGTCAAGGAATTCGAGGAACTGGACCGCGCCGGCCAGGTTCCCAACTTCATGATGATGTCCCTCGGGGAGAATCACACCAGTGGCACGTCGCCCGGCGCCTACACGCCGAAGGCCCAAGTCGCTTCGAACGATGCGGCCGTCGGCAAGATCGTGGAAGCCATCACCAAGAGCCGCGCCTGGAGCAAGTTCGCCATCTTCATCATCGAGGACGACGCGCAAAACGGACCTGACCATGTCGATTCGCACCGTACGGCGGGTCTGGTGATTAGCCCCTACGTGAAGCGCGGAGCCGTCGACAGCAATATGTATTCCACCGTCTCCATGCTGCGGACCATCGAACTCCTGCTGGGCCTGCCCCCGATGACCCAGCACGATGCCGCCGCGCCGCCCATGGTGAACACCTTCATGGCCAAGCCGGACTTGAGTGGCTTCACGGCCCAGTCCGCCCGCATTGACCTGCTTTCGAAGAACCCCGCTCACGGCTATGGAGCCGCCGAGTCCGCCCGCATGGATTTCCGCGAATACGACCGCGTCGACGAGGACGCCCTCAATCGCATTCTCTGGCACAGCATCAAGGGCGAACAGGTGCCTTACCCGGCTCCGGTACGCCGCGCCCTGCCCACGCCCTTCGGGCTGCTCCGGTTTCGCGAGGAAGCCGAATAGGTACGTCAACCTGATTTTGCCTACCAGGGTCGCCGTCCCGTGTCATGGAAACCTGTCGCGATGCCCGTGCTAAGCGAAGCCCGCCGTTGCGAAATCGTCCGGTTTGGTGAGCGCCAAACCGTGCCCGGTGGGCTGGCCGAGCACCGTACGTTACGCCGTTTTGCGGGAGTCTGCGACGGACTGGTAGCTTCGGAAAAGGTATCGGCCATGTTGCGGGTGGACCCTTTAAGTCCCGATCAGCTAATCGTGACAGGGTCTCTTGAGCACGCAAAATGAAGAATCCACCAAAGCGAGGCGGGAATGGTGGCGCTCGGACCCTGTCCCCCAACCAGCGCGACCAGCTACTCAAAATTTTGCGAGCCCGTTTCGAGCGAAACCAGAGCCGTCATCAGGGTCTGACGTAGCCTAAGGTGCAAGCAAAGCTGGAGGCCTGGCCTGAAAGATTTGGACCGGGGGTGAACCAGACGTCATTGGGCGCGATGAAACGACGGGTGAGTACATCTTTTGCGACTGTTCACCGCAGAGTCCGGCTGGCCGGGGGAGCATCTGCAATGTTCCTGAAGCCATCGAGTCGAGAAGGCAAAACAAGCCGGCGGACAGTGCGCTCGCCATGGCAGATGCAATGTGAGTCGAGCTTCTGACGGAAGAGCAGTATCGACAATTGCAGACACTCGGAACGTTCGACACGACGACATCGAACTGGATTGAAATACCTTCGCGAGTCAGAAAGCTTGGCGGCGCCCTCCTTGGCGATAGGCGCTACGACACGGTTCTCGTGCATCACCACGGTGCGAAGTCCTGCTACGCTGCGCGGGCCTTTCGTGGCTCGCTCCGGGTCTAAGGTAGCGCTTTCGCCTTGTTTTCCGGATCGGAGTCCGAGGAGTCGGAAAGGAAACCGCGAACTGGATCGGGCAAGGCTATTTCCAGGCACGCGGTTGATCGTCACTGATCGCTCGAAGAGTGGATCGCGCAACGAAAACCGGCTCTTGACACGCCACCAGATGTACTATACCATTAGGTTATGCAACCAAGTGGTTATTCACGGACCGCACCGAACCCCCTCGATGCAACTTTCGCCGCCCTCGCGGACCCCACTCGGCGCGCCATTCTTGCCCGGCTATCCCGCGGTGATGCTTCCGTGACCGAGCTGGCTGGGCCATTCACCATGACTCAGGCGGCGATCTCTAAGCATCTCAAGGTTCTGGAGCGCGCCGGTCTGATTGCCAGAGATCGCGACGCTCAGCGGCGGCCCAGCCGTTTGGTCGCCCAGCCGCTGGCTGAAGCCAGCGGCTGGATCGAGGAGTATCGCCAATTTTGGGATACTTCGTTCCGCCGCTTAGATGGGTTGCTCGATGAATTGCAGGTTGAGAAAAAACGGGGCTCCAAGAGGAAGCCCTAAAGGAGTTCCATATGTTTTATCCCGACAGCTTCAAGGTATCCGCCCCGAGTGACCTTGAAATCGAGATTACTCGTGACTTTCACGCACCCCGTGCCTTAGTATTTGATGCATTTACCAAGCCGGCGCTGGTGCGGCGCTGGCTCCTGGGTCCTCCCGGTTGGACGATGCCTGTCTGTGAAATCGACCTGCGCGTGGGCGGCGCATACCGCTACGTTTGGCGCAAGGAAGGCGTGAGCGACATGGGCATGGGCGGATTGTTTCGTGAAGTCTCAGCGCCAAGGCGGCTGGTAGCTACCGAAAGGTTCGACGACTCCTGGTATCCAGGCGACGCCTTGGACACCACAGTGTTTACCGAACTGGGCGAGATCACCAAGGTCACGGTCACCGTCCGCTACGAATCCAAGGAGGCGCGCGATACCGCCCGCCGCTCGGGCATGGAGCACGGCATGGCAGCAGGCTACGACCGGCTGGAGGAATTGTTGAGGGCAGACAAACTGGGCGAAAATCAATGATTGAACATCCGGTCGTCACCGAAACCGTGGCGCAGTTGGCGGCCGTGATGCAACTCGCCATTCCCAGGAATCAGATTCAGGCTGCGATGGGTCCTGGTCTTTCCGAGATCATGGAAACACTAGAGGCCCAAGGAATTCGCCCTGCGGGCCCATGGTTCACCCACCATTTCAAGATGGACCCCGCTACTTTTGACTTTGAGATCTGCGTGCCCGTCACCGCATCAGTGACACCGGTGGGCCGCGTCAAGGCGGGGGCGTTTCCGGTCTTGACCGTGGTGCGTACCACCTACCACGGTGGCTATGAGGGCCTGGGCGCGGCTTGGGGAGAATTCAAAGCTTGGATCGCCACCCATGGGCATACCACGGGACCCGATCTCTTTGAGTGTTACGTCGTCGGTCCAGACACTAGCCCGAATTCCGCGGACTGGCGCACCGTGCTTTGGCAGCCACTCCTGTAGGAGCCGCGCGAGATCCTGCCTTGTCGTCACAGTGTAGAGGCGACCGGTACTCGGTCCGCCCGGCACCGGGAACATCGCCGAATCCACGTTGGCGGAGCTACGCCAAACAATTCTGAAGGTGACAGCTAGAAAGCGAACCGGGCCACGATCTGGCCGCTGCGGGGCGGAGAGAATACGCTGGCCGGATTCACCCGGCCAAAGCCCGCGTTCACCCGTCCCAGCGCATCCCGGTTGACTGTTGCGGCCGGGTTGCCGCTATCCGGGTTGTTGAGATACGTGCGGTTGAACACGTTAAAGAACTCCGCCCGGAAGCTCAGCGCATAGCGCTCCTTGATCCGGAACGTGCGGCCCAGCGAGATCTGCTCGTCCGGCCGGCGAGCCGTGCGATAGTCGCTGTAGTAGGCCGACGCCGTGCCCCACTGCCCGGGGCCCGCGTCGCTCCACGCGGCGGGATTCAGGGTCAAATCCTTGAAGGGATCGATGCTCGAACCATCGTTCAGATTCTTCAAATACAGCGGCTGACCCGGAACGCGGTTGAAGCGCGTGCCGCGGAACAGCAGGCTGCCCAGCGCATTGTTGGAATTCGGCGCCTGAATCGGGAAGCCGCTCGAATAGCGGAGAATGCCGCCCACGGTCCACGAACTCAGGAAAGCGCGCGTCGCCCAATTCTGGTTCATCTTCGGCGAATCGTAGTTGAAGCCCACCACCAGCACATGCGGCTGATCATTCACCGAGAACGTCTTCTGGTTGGGCCGGTTGTAGACGTCGTTCGTTGGTACGATGCCGCCCGATTGCGTCTCCACATTGGTAAGATTCTTTGACCACGTGTAGGCCAGGCTACCCGTCAGCCCGCGCGAATAGCGCTTCGTCACCTTCACCTGCAGCGAGTCATACCAAGTGCTGCCCAGCGGCGCCCACAGGCTGCCCAAGCCGCCGAATTGCGGGAAAGGCCGCAAGGACTGCGCCAGCGTGTTCGAGCCCGCGAAGCTGTCGTACGGCTTGTTGAAGCCGCGCGCGGTTACCGCCGGCGAATCAATGCGCGAGTTCAACAGCGTACGGTCCGCCGCATTGCCGATGTCCAGGCCGAAGGTCTTCAAACGTGCCTCGGTCAGGCCGTTGTAGTCGTTCAGGCCGTCAGCACGGAACCACGCGCCGCGGTTGCCGACATAAGCAACTTCCGCCACCAGGTTCGCTCCGAATTCGCGTTGCAGAGCGAGATTCCAGTTCGCCATCCGCGGCGGGCGTCCCGCGTTGGGGTCCACCAGCGCGGGCGGGGAATTGATCTGGCCCGGGCTCGGCCGAATGCCGGGATCGTAGCTCGCGGCCGTTAAGTCGGCTACGTTGTAAGTGAGCCCGTTGCGCAGCACGACGCCGGGTTCCGCGAAGGCCGGATTCGAGAAGGCGATCGTATTAAATCCCATGCCGAGCGAATTGCCGCCACCGATGTAAGCGAAGTTCGCCACCTGCGCGTAACTAATCGCGAAGCCGGCGCGCGCCACCCATTTCGGCGCGAACTGATAGGCCATGCCGATGCGCGGGCCAAAGGCCCAGGGGTAAGTCTTAGTCAGTTCGCAGTTACAGCGGCCCGGACCATTCCCCGCGTACAGCGTGGCGCCGAGTAAGTTCCCCGCCGCCGGATTGCGTAGCGTCGGCGCGAACATCGACATACGATTATGCAATTCGCGCGAGGCGGGCTGATAGTCGTAGCGGACGCCGTAATCGAGCGTCAGCTTCTTCGTGAGCCGCCAAGTATCTTGCACAAAGAAACCCCACGTGGGGCGCCGGTACTGCGGGTCCTGCGGATTCGAGATGCTGGCCGTGTTCGCATTCCCGAGCAGGAAGCTCGCGTAGTTGAAACCGGCATTGCCGCCCGCCAGGGCCACGCCCTGCAGCGCCGGCTGCGACGTCTGCGCGCTGGCAAAGGCGTAATTGCCGGCCACACCGCCGGTGGACAGGTTCGTGAAGTTATCGAACTTCCATTCGCCGCCGAACTTCACATTGTGGCTGCCCTTGATCCAGGTCGCCGATGCCACCGCCGTGGGCTTGTCCTGCAAATAGAGCGTCCGGTTCGTGGGGCCAATGTCGAAATTGAGTCCGCCCTGCGCACCGCCCAGCGACGTAATGCGCGGGAAACCGGTGCCATAAGCGCCCTTCAATCCGAGTTGGCCCACCGCGTCGTAACTCGTGATCACGTCCGGCGAAGCGTCCGGATTGCGATAGCGCTGATAGCCCACGCCCAGGTGCAGCAGCAAGGTCGGCTTCAGCGTAGCATCGAAGTTAATGCGCGTCGTGTGCGACCGGATAATCTGATCCCGCCGCGCGCTGATCGGATCCGGCAAGCCTTCCTGGCCATTGTCCTTGTCGGTCCGCTGCAGCGAGTAATAAGCACTGATCTTGGTATTCGCCGTCAGGTTATGGTCAATCTTGACGCTGGGAATATCCTGGATCTTGCGGAAGTTATACCGGCGCTCAAAGTTATTGATCAACCCGCCGTTGTTTGGCTTCGGCACCAGCGCCTGAATCTTCAAGGCGACGGGATCGAGCAGCGAGGCGGGTATCACGTTATTCGGATAGTAGTCGCGGTAGATGCGGCCGTCCGGACCCGTGCGGCTAGTACGGGCGTCGTAGATACCGTTCTCGAGGACGCCACGGCCCAGGCCGTCTGTCGCGAGCACGCGGCCGGTAAGCGCCGCGCTGAAGTCGCCGTTGCGATAGGCTTCCGTGGGTACGGTGCCGAATCCATCGAACTTACCCTCTTTATTCAAATACTTCTCGTAGTTGAAAAAGAAGAAGGTGCGATTCTTGCCGTTGTAGAGCTTCGGAATCACCACCGGTCCGCCGAAGTTAAAGCCAAAGTTATTACGCCGGGCGCGTGGACGAATCAATTGGTTATTCCCGTTGTTCGTAAAGGGGATGCCCGCGTTGAAAGCTTCGTTCACCAGATAGTCGTAGACGGTGCCGTGGTAATTGTTGGTGCCGGAACGGGAGGTAAAGTTAAAGAGCCCGCCGCCCACCTGGCCGAATTCAGCCGAGTAATTCGAAGTCTGTAGTGTAAACTCCTCCACGGACTCCACCGACGCTTGCGACTCATCCGAAACTCTGCCGTCCAGCGCGCTCGTCGTGTCCTGACCCTCAAAAATGATCTTAAACGTGCCCGCCGGGGCACCGTTCACCTTGATATTGTTCCAGCCATTGATGCTCGCGCCGGGCGAAAGCTGCGCAAAGCTCAGCGGATTCCGGATGGCGCCCTGGCCGATGGCAAAATTCAACGGCAGTTGATTCAGTTGTTCACGATTGATCGTCGTGGACGCCGCCGCGCTCTCCGTGTTCAGCAACGGTGTCGACGCCGTCACCGACACTGATTCCGTCGCCGTACCGATCTGCAGGATCACGTCGATCGATGCGGTCTGCGCCACCTGCACGCGGATGCCCTTCTGAATCGACTTGCGAAAGCCGGAGACTTCCACGGAGAGATCGTACAGACCGGCGCTCAAATAGGGCGCCGTGAAGTTGCCAGTGGCGGTAGTCGTGGTCTCGAACTTAATGCCGGTGCCCTGATTCACAATCACCACGGCGGCATTCGGGATCAGGGCGCCACCTGGATCCGACACGGTTCCCGAGATGGTGCCCCGATCAGACTGCGCGAAGGCGGCCATCGCCACCACCATAGCCATTAACCACTTCATTTTCCGGCCCTCTTTCCCTTTTGCCGGGCTCAACGCGAGCCCAGCCTGAGGGCCACTCTATCACGAATGGCCGAGGCTCAGATAAACGCGATCACGTCGATTTCGACGAGCGAGTTGCCCGGAATGCCGCCCGCCGCAGCAATGGTGGTCCGCACCGGCGGCTCCGCGCCGAAGCGGCCTTGAAACACTTCGTTCATCTCCTTGTAATCTTTCAGGTCATTCAAGTAGACGTTGCACTTAAGCACCTTCTCCATCGACGAGCCGGCGTTTACCAACTCCTTTTCCACCTCGTCCAGCACGTGCTTGGTGTGCGCCTTGATGTCGCCTTCGAAGTGGGCGCCCTTGCCGGCGACAAAAAGCAGGTTGCCGTAAGAGACGCCGCCGTTGAAGAGCGGCGTCTTCTCTGGCTTCTTGCCGTTGCGGTAGTGGACCTTCTTGACGGGTGCGGAAGGCGCCTGTGCGGCCGCTGCCGCGGCCGGAGCGGCGGCGGCCAGGGCGATGAAATTACGTCGGGGTGCTTTTGCCATGGCCCACATTGTATCGAACCCTCGCTAAGATAGAGAAGTGCGTATCGCTTACTTTGACGCGTTCTCCGGCATCGCCGGCGACATGACCGTGGCCGCCCTCCTCGACGCCGGCGCCGACGCGCAGGCCCTCACCAGCGGCCTCACCAGCCTTGGCACCGCCGCGAAGTTTACCGTGGAGCCCGTAAAGCGCGCCGGCATCGCCGGCACGCGCTTCGTGGTCGAAGCGCCCACCGACAACAAGCACCGCCATTTGCATCACATTGACAAGATCATTGACGAGTCCGGCCTGCCCGCCACGACGAAGGACCGCTCGAAGCGCGTCTTCCGCAAACTGGGCGAAGCCGAGGCCAGCGTGCATGGCATTTCGCTGGAACGCGTCCACTTCCACGAAGTGGGCGCCGTGGACTCCATCTGCGACATTGTCGGCGCCTGCTACGGTCTCGATCTGCTGGGCATTGAGCGCATCTACATGTCGAACGTGAATGTCGGCAGCGGCACCGTCCAGTGTGACCACGGCCTGATGCCCGTGCCCGCGCCGGCCACCGCCAAGTTGCTCACCGGCCATCCCACTTATGCTTCCGGGCCGTCGGTGGAACTCACCACCCCCACTGGCGCCGCCTTCGCCGCCGCCTTGGCGGAGAGCTTCGGGCAGATGCCCGCCATGAAGGTGGACAAGATCGGTTTCGGCGCCGGCACCAAAGACTTTCCAGGCCACTCCAACATGCTTCGCGTGATGGTGGGCGAGGCGTCCGCCGCTGCCGAAGCGGCCACCGTCACGGTGATTGAAGCTAACATCGACGACACCACGCCGCAGGTGCTTGGCTACACCATGGAACGCCTCTTCGAAGAAGGAGCGCTCGACGTCGCCCTGCAACCTTTGCAGATGAAGAAGAACCGGCAAGGTACTTTGCTCCGCGTGATCGCGAAGCCGGAGGACCAGGAGAAGCTGGCCCAACTCATCCTCGCCGAGACCACGTCGCTCGGCGTGCGCATGTACACCGCGCAACGCCGCGTGCTGGCCCGCAAGACCGTGCCGGTCGCAACGCCCTATGGCGAGGTCCGCATGAAGGTCTCCGAGGAAGGCTCCGCCACGCCCGAATACGATGACTGCCAGAAGCTGGCGCGCGAACGCCGCGTACCGCTGAAGGACGTCATCGCCGCCGCCCATTTCACTTACCAATCCACTCGATGAAGCAGTTCTACCTCACTACCCCCATTTACTACGTCAACGCCGCGCCCCACATCGGCCACACGTACACGACGATTGCCGCCGAAGTGATCGCGCGCCTGAAGCGCGCCGAAGGCTACGAAGTAGTGCTCGCCACCGGTACCGACGAACACGGGCAGAAGATTGAGCGCGCGGCCAAGGCCGTGAACCAGTCGCCGCAGGCCTTTACCGACGTCGTCTCGGGCGAGTTTACCAAGCAATGGGCCGAACTCGGCTTGCAGATTGACCGTTTCAAGCGCACCACGGATCCGGCGCATCACCGCAAAGTGCAGGAATTGTTCTTGCGCTGCCAGGAACGCGGCTTCGTCTATAAGAGCAGCTACACGGGCGCCTATTGCGTGTCGGACGAGCTGTACGCGAACGAGAACAAGCCGGGTGAACCTTGCCCGATTTGCGGGCGCATCCTCGAAGAAGTCACCGAAGAGAACTACTTCTTCAAACTCTCGGCCTTCCAGGATCGTCTGCTGAAGCTCTACGAAGAGCAGCCTGACTTTATTCAACCGGAGATTCGCCGCAACGAAGTCCTCGCCTTTGTGCGGGGCGGCCTGCAGGATCTCTCCATCAGCCGTACGTCGATCACCTGGGGCATCCCCGTGCCGAACGAGGAGAAGCACGTCTTCTACGTCTGGTTCGACGCGCTCACCACGTACGTGAGCGCCGTCGACGGGGAAGGCCGCTGGCCGGCCGACTTACATCTGATCGGCAAGGAAATCCTCCGCTTTCATGCTGTCTTCTGGCCCGCCTTCCTGATGGCCGCCGACTGGCCGTTACCCAAGCAGATCTTCGCGCACGGTTGGCTACTCTTCGAAAACGACAAGATGTCAAAGACGAAGGGGAACTTACTCCGCGCGACGCCCATTACCACAGTGGTCGGCGTTGACGCGCTGCGCTACTTCCTCCTGCGTGAAGTCGTCTTCGGCTCGGACGGCAATTTCTCGCTCGATGCCCTTGTCGCGCGCTACAACGCGGACCTTGCCAATGGTCTGGGTAACCTCACCAGCCGCACGCTGACCATGATCAAGCAGTATCGTGCCGGACTGGTGCCCACGGTGCCGGTGCTCGAAAGCGTCGCCGCGCAGATCGCCGCCACCACGCAGCAAGCGCAAGCCCACTACGCCAAGTTTGAATTCTCCAAGGCGCTCGAAACCATCTGGGCGTTAATCGGCTTTCTGGACCGCCTCATCATGGAGGAGAAGCCCTGGGAGTTGGCCAAACGCAGCGAGCATGAGCGGCTCGACACGGTACTCTGCTCCACTTACCGCGCGCTCGAAGCGATCTGTAACCTGGCTCATCCCGTCATTCCCGCGTCCATCGACAAGATCCGCGCCCAGATGGGCGCCGATGGCCAAGTGGGTGACCTCACGCCCGTATTCCCGCGCCTGGACGCGAAGTTGGTGATTCCTCAAATGCAAGAACTCGAACAGGCCGAATTGGCCCGCCAGAATGCCTTACTCGGCAAAGTAGCCGCGCCGGAGGCCGACGTAAGTGCCGTCAGTCCGCTGTCGCCCGAAATTACGATCGACGATTTTGTCAAAGTCGACTTACGCGTCGGCCTCGTAATTTCCGCCGAAGCGGTGAAGGGCGCCGACAAGTTACTCCACCTGAAGGTCGACATCGGCGAAGCCGAACCACGCACCATCGTCGCCGGCATTGCGAAGGCCTATGCGCCGGAGACGCTGGTAAATCGCAAGGTCGTCATTGTAGCCAATTTGGCGCCGCGGAAGTTAAGGGGCATTGAAAGCAAGGGCATGATTGTAGCGGCATCGCTCGAAGGCGGGCCGCCGGTGCTGGCGGCTTTCCTCGAGGAGGTTCCCGTCGGGGCACGCCTCAAGTGATCGACTCGCATTGCCACGTCGACGACAGCGACTTTGACGCGGATCGGGAAGCGGTAATCGCCCGCGCTCGAGCGGCGGGCGTAAGTCGTTTTCTGGCCATCGGCTCCGGCGACGGCCCGCCGGATCTTGAGGCTGGTATTCGCCTCGCCGAACGCTATTCGGACTTCGTGGCCACCGTCGGCGTGCATCCGCACAAGGCCTCCGTCGCCGATGCTGAAACTTTCTCCCGCCTTCCGGGCCTTTGCCAGCATCCGAAAGTTGTGGCACTCGGTGAGATCGGTCTTGACTATCATTACGACTTCGCTCCCCGCGACACCCAGCACGACGTCTTCGTGCGGCAAATGGACGTTGCGCGCGAGGCCGGCTTACCCATCATCATTCACTCCCGTGAAGCCTGGGACGATACCTTCAGCCTGCTTGAAAAACACTGGCCCGCCGGCCTCGGCGGCATCTTTCACTGTTTCTCCGGTGGCGTCGACGAGATGCGCCGCGCGGTAAGCTTGGGCTTCTCTCTCGGCTTCGGTGGCGTCCTCACTTACCCCAAAGCCACGAACGTGCATGAGGCCGCCCGCGAAGCCCCCGCCGAAAAGCTATTGCTCGAAACTGACTGCCCGTACCTGGCCCCGGTGCCTTTCCGCGGCAAGCGCAACGAGCCCGCTTACGTCCAACACACCGCCGCCCGCCTGGCCGAACTGCGCGGTGTTACGCTATCCGAGATCGACCAACTCACGACGGCCAATTTCGCCCGGCTCTTTCCCCGGGCTGCTCTGAAAGGAACGGCATGACCAACATCGGCCTGGCCCTTACCAGCCGCGAGATCCACGACTTAGTGCGCGACGACCTGAAAAAAGTCGAGCAGCATTTCCAATTGGAATCCGCCGCCTCGTCGCACACTGTGACGGCCGTCGCCAGCCACATGCAAGCCGGCGGCGGTAAGCGTCTGCGGCCGATCCTTCTGCTGCTCAGCGCCCGTCTCGTGGGCGACGTCAGTGCCGACGCCATCCGCATGGCCGCCGTGATGGAATTGCTCCACACGGCGACCCTGATCCACGACGACGTCATCGACATGGCCAACACCCGGCGCGGGCGTCCATCGGCCAACGCCATCTGGGGCAATCACGTCTCGGTACTGGCCGGCGACTGGATCTACATGCAAGCCTTCCAGATCACCTTGGAGTTGCGTGATTTCCGCATCATCGACATTCTGATGAATGTCACCCAGCGCATGGTGGAAGGCGAATTACTCCAACTGGAACGCATCGGTAAGCTGGACATCACCGAAGCGGATTACATGGAATTGATTGACCGCAAGACGGCCGCGCTCTTCGGCGCCTGCGCCGAAGTCGGCGGCTACATTGGCCAACGCGGCGATACCGAGGGTCAGGCGAAGTTATCCGAGTTCGCCTGGAACCTCGGCATGGCTTTCCAGTTAATCGACGATATTCTGGACTTCACGTCCCGCGAAAATATCCTCGGTAAGCCGGTCGGCAATGACTTACAGGAGGGTAAAGTAACCCTACCCCTGCTCTATGCCTTAGCGAGCGCAAATCGCGAAGAAGTCCGCTTAGTGGAGACCGTACTCAAGGACAAGAGCTACGACCGCGTACCGTTCTCCCGCATCTTGACGCTAATCGAAGATCATCGCGGCGTCGAGTTAGCCCGCGATCGGGCGGCCACCTTCGCCAACCGCGCCCGCGACCTGATTCTGTCCTTCCCGGATTCGCCCTACCGCCGGGCCTTGCTTTCCGTAACCGAGTTAGTGACGGAACGGGATCGATAAGCTACTCAGCGAACAGTTCGGTCAGGGGCAAGCTCCACCCGGGAAACTGGGGCGAGCTAAGGACCTCGGACGCTGCTGCGGCCACGTAGACGGAGCCTGCAAGTTCCAATCGCTCCACGCTGCGCAGCCAGGGATCGATAATCCAGTATTCGGGAATACCAGCGCGGGCATATTCAATGCGCTTGGTCTCACGATCCTTCTGTACGGTGCCTTCCGAGAGGATCTCGCCCGCCAAGTCGGGAATGCCCCAATAGGTGCCGATGCGGTCGGCATGGGCGGCAGACATGAACAGGAAATCCGGCTCGCGAATCTTGCCTTCCCACAACCGGACGGGCAAGGGCGCAAAGCGAATCTGCCCAAGCTTGTGTTGCGCCACAAAGGGATACAGTGAGGCCGTAAGGCGAAGCAACAGCAACTGATGGAAGTCGGTCGGCATAGGGAGGATCTCTATCTCGCCATTCGACAACTCGACCAAGCGCCCTTGGTCAGACAAAGGGAAGTAATCCGCCTCGGTCCACTCGCCGATAGGCGGAAACAATTGCAGGATTGGCGTTGCTGCGGCCATTACCCCTCCATTATAGAGCTACTCATACCGCAACGCCTCAGCCGGCGCGACCCTGGTCGCCGCGCGCGCCGGATAGAGCGTCGCCAGAACGCTGACGGCGATCGCGAGTCCCGCCACCCATAGGCCATCCACCCAGCGCGTCTCGAAGGGCACGTAGGCGATCGAATAGACGGCTTCGTCCAGGCTGATCCAGCGGTAGCGGTCGCCCAGATAGCACAGGCCGTAGCCGAGAATCAGGCCCAGGCTGGCGCCGATCACGCCGATCAGCAGCCCCTGGTAGAGAAAGATGCGCCGCACCTGATCGCGGCGCGTACCCATCGACATCAGGATGGCGATGTCGCGTTGCTTCTCCATCACCATCATGATCAGCGAGATCAGGATATTCAGCGCGGCCACCATCTGAATCAAGCCGATCGTCAGAATCGCCACCGTGCGCTCCAGGCGCATCGCGCCGAGGATTTGCCGGTTCTGCTCGGTCCAGGGCAGGGCAGCGAGCTTCGGTCCGGCCAGGCGTTCCACTTCGCGCGCGATCTCCGGCGCAGCGTCCAAATCGCTCACTTTGATCTCGATCGAATTCACGACATCCGGCAGCGACATCACGCGCTGCGCTTGCTTGAGCGACGTAAAGGCCCAAGTCTTGTCGAGGTCGTAGAACCCGCTTTCGAAGATGCCGACTACCTTCATCCGGAAGTAAGCCGGGCGAAAGCCGAAGGGCGTCATCTCCCCCTGCGGACTGATCACCTGGATATGGCTGTTCAGCCGCATGCCGGTCTCCTGAGCCAGCTTCGACCCCAGGATGATCCCCGGCAAGTCGCCCTCCAGGGCATCGAGCGAACCGCTGCGCAACACCTTCAGGACGTCGGCGCGTTGCGTGGGGCTCTGCGGGTCAATCCCTTTGAGCACGCAGCCCGCGGGCTGCAAGGGTCCGGACAGAAAGACGCTGCCATAGAGCGTCGCGGCGGCGCCCGTCACACGCGGAATTTGAGCAATCTTCGCGGTGAGCGAGCGCCACTCGGGGATGCCCTGGTCCACCTGCTTTTCGAGCACATTGATATGCGCCGTCGCGCCCAGCAGTGAACGCTGGAAGGTGCCCCGGAAGCCGTTGTTCACCGCCAGCGCGATGATCAGCGCCATCACGCCCGCCGCCACACCGAGCACCGAGATCACCGTAATGACGGAGATTACCGCTTGCTTGCGCTTGGCGCGCAGGTACCGCCCGGCGACGAACAGTTCAAACAAGGCGGTCCAGACCGCGCAACTGCTCCGCCAAGCCGATGGAGCCTTCGGGGCGCAATAGCGGGAACAGAATCACATCGCGGATGGACTTCTGCCCCGTCAGGATCATCGCCAACCGGTCAATGCCGATACCCTCGCCTCCGGCCGGGGGCATGCCGTAGCTCAGGGCGCGGACGTAGTCCTCGTCCATCTGGTGCGCTTCGTCATCACCGCGCTCACGCATGCCGAGTTGCATGTCGAAGCGGCGGCGCTGCTCCTGTGGATCATTCAACTCGGTGAAGGCGTTGCCGATCTCCATGCCGCAGGCGTACACCTCGAAACGATCGGTCAGGGCCGGTTCGCTGGGCTTGCGCATGGCCAGCGGCGATACCTCCACCGGGAAGTCGTAGATGATGGTGGGCTGAATCAGGTGATGCTCAGCGACGCGCTCGAAGATCTCGACGAGGTTCTCGCCCGCACTGGTTTTGTGGCCGTGTTGCTTCAACCAATCGGCGTCGCGCACATTGTCGAGCGACGGCTTGGTAGCGGCGTCCGGCCAGAACTCGACCACGGCTTCGCGCATCGTATACCGCCGGATCTGCCCCAGGTCAATCTGGTGGCCATCCCACTCGGCCACCGTGGCGCCGTTCACGTCGAGCGCCGTCTGCTTCAGTAGCTCGCAGGTGAGGTCCATCAGGCCGAGGTAATCGGTGTAGGCCTGATAGAACTCGAGCATCGTGAATTCCGGATTGTGCCGCGTCGAGATGCCCTCGTTGCGGAAGTTGCGATTGATCTCGTAGACGCGATCCAGCCCGCCCACCACGAGGCGCTTCAGGTTCAGTTCGGGCGCGATGCGCAGATACAAGTCAATGTCGAGCGTGTTGTGGTGCGTCATAAACGGACGCGCCGCCGCGCCGCCGTACTGCGACTGCAGCATCGGCGTCTCCACTTCAATGAAGCCCTTGGCGTCGAGTTGCCGCCGCAGGGACGACACCGTCTTGGCGCGCTTCACGAAGATCTCGCGGACCTCCGGATTCGAGAGCAGGTCGAGGTAACGCTGCCGGTAGCGTGTCTCGGTATCTTCCAGGCCATGGAACTTCTCGGGCATAGCCAGCAGGGTCTTCGCGAGGAAGGTGAGCGTCTTCACGTGGACGCTGAGTTCGCCGGTCCGGGTGCGAAACAGAAAGCCTTCGCAGCCAATGATGTCGCCCAGGTCGAGCCCCTTGTAGAGTTCGTAGGCCGCCTCGCTCACGTCGTCCTTCTTGATGTAAATCTGCAGCTTCGCGCCGCCCTGCTCCAGGTTCGCGAAGCCGGCCTTTCCCATGCGGCGGATGGTCTGCAGGCGGCCGCAGATCTTCACATTCACCGGATTGGCTTCGAGCGCCTCGGCGGTATATTCATCGGCGCGCGCCGTGATCGCCGGCAGTTCGTGCGAGGCGTCAAAGCGGTGGCCGTAGGGCGCGAAGCCCAGCTTCTCGATCTCCCGCACGCGTTCGAGGCGTTGGGCGAGTAGATCCTGTTCGAGGGACAAATGAGGCTCCTTGGGGCGGGTTTCCCCTTCATGATAATGGCCTTCACAGTATAATGTCGAGTTGGCCTTCCTTTCGATCGTGATTCCCGCTTACAACGAGGAGAATCGGCTGCCGGCGACGCTGGCGCGTCTGATGTCGTACCTCGAAAGCACCCACCTGGGCGAGGTGGAGGTGCTGATTGTCGACGACGGGTCCCGCGACCATACCGCCGCTCTCGTCGAGGACTTCGGCCGCTTGTACCCCTCCGTCCGCGTCGTCCGCAACCCTGGCAACCAGGGCAAGGGCTACGCCGTGCGCAACGGCGTCATGACAGCGCAAGGCGACTGGATCCTCTTCTCCGACGCTGACCTCTCCGCGCCCATTGAGGAAGTAGAAAAGCTCCTCGCCGCCGTGCGCGAGCAAAACGCCGACGGCGCCATTGGCTCGCGCGCTTTGAATCGTAAGCTGGTGAGCGTTCACCAGTCTGCCTTTCGCGAGTACTCGGGCCGCTTTTTTAACCTGATGATGCGCCTGATCACCGGCCTGCCTTACGCCGACACGCAATGCGGCTTCAAGCTCTTCCGGCGCGACGCCGCGCACGCCGTCTTCCAGCGCGTCCGCATTCCCGGCTTCGGCTTCGACGTGGAGGCGCTCTTCGTCGCGCAGCTCCTGCGCTACCAGATTGTCGAGGTGCCGGTGCGTTGGGCGAACGCGGAAGGCACCAAGGTCACCATGCTCAATGGCCTGCAGGCTTTCAGCGATTTGCTGCGCGTGCGCCTCTATCAGGTACGTGGACACTACGACTAGTGCTACGCTGTCTGCTGGGAGGCTAGTGAATGAATCGTAGAACAGCTATCGCGCTTTCGGGCGGCATGGCTGCCGGATTTGCGCAAGCGCAACAGGCAGCTCCGCCCAAGACGCACCTCAAAGTGGGCGACTTGGCGCCGGACTTCACGTTGGCTACCATCGCCAACAAGTCCGTCTCGCTGAAGGACTTCAAGGGGCAGAAGGGCGTCGTACTCGCCTTTTTTCCCGCCGCCTTCACCGGTGGTTGAACGAAGGAAATGACCGCGTACCAGGCTGGTATCGCAAAATTTAAAGACATGGGCTACGAGGTGATTGGCGTGTCGACGGACAATACGCCGAGCCTCAAATATTGGGCGGACAACGTCATCAAGCCGGAATTCACCTTCGCGAGCGACTTCGCCACGCGCAAGGCGGCCAAGGATTATGGCGTGCTGATTGAGGGTAGAGGCATGGCCAATCGGGCCACCTTCGTCATCGACACCGATGGCAAGATTGACCACATTGAGGAAGGCAGCGCGGCCATCGACATCACCGGCGCGCTGAATGCCTGTTCGCGTAAGAAGCACTAACCTGCCGTTCCGTTGCAGCAGAGGGCCCCGCGATGAAACGCGGGGCCCTCTTGCGTTAGAGTGGTGATTTCGCAATGACCCACCACAAAGTATTAGTCACTGGCGCCGAAGGATGCATCGGCGCCTGGGTAACCAAGCAATTGCTCGAAGCCGGAGCCGAAGTCATCACCTATGACCTCACCGCCCACAATCAGCGTCTCCAACTGATCGCCCCCGATCTGTCGCGCGGGCGGCTGCATCATGAACTGGGCCGCATTGAGGACACGGCGCGCCTCAAGAGCTTGGTGAAGGACAGCGGCATCACGCACATCGTCCACTTGGCCGCCGTCCTGATGCCCTATTGCCAGGCCAACCCCGTCTCCGGCGGGCTGATCAACGTCATTGGCACCCTGAACGTCTTTGAAGCCGCCCGCGATGCTGGCCGGGCGGTTCGCATCAGCTACGCCAGTTCTTCGGCCGTCTGGGGCCCGGAGGACCTCTACGAAAACCGTAAGCTGAACGAACAGGACTCGCCGTTACCTTCGACGCACTACGGCATCTTCAAGCACGCCAACGAAAGCTCGGCGATGGTCTTCTACAAGACCAACGGCATCTCCTCCTTCGCGTTACGCCCCTGGACGGTCTACGGCCCTGGCCGCGACGGCGGCCTCACCGCCGCGCCCACGCTGGCGCTGCAGCAAGTAGCGCGTGGCGAGTCCTACACGCTGCCGGTCTCGGGTCCCATGGACCTGCAGTACGTGGAAGACGTCGCGGCAGCTTTTGTGGCGGGGCTCTTTGCGGATATCGACGGCGCGCACGTCTGCAACCTGGCTGGTGAAGTGATCGACATGCGCGACTTCGTGACGCTGGTGGAAGAGATCCGGCCACGCGCGAAGGGGACGCTGGCGGTGACGGGTCCGCGGGTGCCGGTGGCGAACCGCATGGACGACACGCTCCTGAACCGCCTCATTCCGGGCTTGCCGAAGACCCCCGTCGCCGACGGCATCCGCCGCACCCTGGCGGTCTATGAGCGCTGATCCCGGAGGCTGGGCGCGTCAGGAGGAGCAGAAACCAAGCGCGGTCTCCCAGCCGCGCACGGAGCGGCTCGTTTACCGAATTCCAGCTTCCATAGCCGCCCCGTACGTGATTATTCTGTCTACGGCGTAAGCGAGCCGCTTACTGATCGTGCGCGGCTGGAGAACCGGTCTACGAAACGAACCGGGAAGCTGTTGATTCCATTGGGGATCGATTGACGCGTAAAGAAGCTGTTTACCTGTCGTGCGCGGCTGGAGATGCTACGTGGATTCTGCTCTTTATTGAGGATAGCAGGCGTGATCGAGTAGTTCGGGCTAAGTGTTTGAAAGAGTTGGGGAAAATCGCTGTGACGACCTAAAATCGTCACACCAGGCTCAGGCCGCCGTCGACCGCGAGCACTTGGCCCGTCGTAAACCGCGACGCCGTTAGAAAGTGGATTACGCCTTCGGCGATCTCGTCGCCCGTCCCGGGCCGCCTCGCGGGGCTCTTGTCGATCAACGCCTTCACCCCCGGCTCGTTCTCTTCGCCAAACGGAATCACGCCGGGCGCGATGGAATTCACGCTCAAGGTGGGCGCCCAGGCCACCGCGAGCGCGCGCGTCAAATGCGCGACCCCGGCCTTCGACGCGCAGTAGTGAGCATGGTAAGGCCATGGCCGTAGCGCGCCGCCCGAACTGATGTTGACGATCCGTCCACCGCCCGCGGGTAGCATCAGCCGCGCCGCCTGCTGGCAGCAGAAGAAAACTGCCTTGAGGTTCACGTCGTGGATGAAGTCCCAGTCAGCTTCCGTGATCGTGAGGGGGTCGAGTTTGGTGAAGCGCGCCGCATTGTTTACCAGGCCATCCAGGCGCCCGAAGTGCCGGTGGACTTCGGCGAAGAGCCGCTCAATCTCGGCAACGCTTTCGAGGTTCGCCGCGAAGATGGGGGCCGCGCCACACTCGGCCGCCGTCGCTTCGGCTTCCGCCCGCGAAGCGCTATAGTGAATCGCCACCCGCGCGCCGCGCTTCGCCAGCGCCAGGGCGATTGCGCGGCCAATGCGCTTAGCGGCTCCGGTGACGAGGATTACGCGGCCATCGAGATCAGTCATTCGTTCTCACGTTATCATGCACACTATGCTTCGCCGACACTTTCTGCTCGCTGCCCAGCAACTGCCGCTGAAGGACTTTGAGCCACGCAGTACGCTGGCCGTCCCCGAAACGCGCGTCGAGCGCGCCCGTTATCCCGCCATCGACTTCCACGCCCACCTTTGCTGGAGTGCGAAGAGCGAAAAGGGCGTCGGCCTGATCCCGGAGCGCACGTACCTGATGCCGCCCGCCGAGTTGCTCGCGGTGATGGAGCGCCGCAACGTCCGCGCGCTGGTGAACCTCACCGGCGGCTACGGCGCCGGGGTCCGCGAAGCCATCGCGAAGTATGATCGCGTGCAGCCAGGGCGCTTCTTTACCTTCATGGAGCCGATGTGGTCCGCCGTCGCCGCCAGCGACTATCCCCGCCGGCAGGCCGATGAAGTGGTAGCCGCGGCCACGGCCGGCGCGCGTGGCCTGAAGATCCTGAAGACCCTGGGCCTGTATCTGCGCGAGGACGTCACGGCCGGCAAACTGATCGCCGTCGATGACCGGCGCTTCGATCCCATGTGGGAGGCCTGCGCCGCCATGCGCATTCCCGTCGCGATCCACGTCTCCGATCCGCTGGCCTTCTTCACGCCGACTGACCGGTTCAACGAGCGCTATGAGGAACTCAACAACCATCCCGACTGGAGCTTCCACGGCCCCGGCTTCCCGTCCAACGACGAACTCCTCGCCGCCCGCGACCGCGTCTTTGCCCGTCATCCCAAGACGCAGTTCGTGGCCCTGCACGCCGGGAACTTCGCGGAGAACCTGGCGCACGTCGCCCAGCGGCTGGACCGCTATCCGAACCTCTCCATCGACATCGCCGCCCGCATCGGCGAACTCGGCCGCCAGCCCCGCACGGCCAAGAAGTTCTTTGACCGTTATCAGGACCGCATCCTCTTCGGCACCGACGCGGTCCCGCACGGCGACGAGTTTCCCCAGCAGGTCTTCGGCGACCTGCTCTACCAGATCTACTTCCGCTTTCTCGAAACCGAAGACGAGTACTTCGACTATGCCCCCGCCAAGGTGCCGCCGCAAGGCCGTTGGCGTATCTACGGCTTGGGCCTCGCTGACGCAGTATTGAAGAAGGTCTACGCGGACAACGCCCGCCGCCTGCTGCGGGCTTGACGATGTCTTGCACTGAGGGGGCCGTTCCACGGCTGCGTTGGCGTGATACGCTCTGAATCGATGCGTAGACTGCTTTTCCTCATCACCTCCTTAGCTTGGGCCCAGGCTCCGACGATCGTGCCCGCCAATGTCGTGGCCGAAATGGACGTCGAGTATAGCCGCGTGGGCGAGCGGGTTTTCCTCGACATTTTCCGTCCGGCAGGAGACGCGGGAACGAATCCGGCGGTGCTCGCCATTCACGGCGGCGGCTTCCGCGCCGGCAAGCGCACCAGCTATCACCCGCTCTGCATTAAGCTGGCGCAGCGCGGCTACACCTGCGCCACCATGAGCTACCGGCTTGCGCCGCGGCATCAGTTTCCCGCCCCGGTGGAAGATGCCAAGGCCGCGGTGAGATTCCTGCGCGCCAATGCGAAGAAGTACGGGATCGATCCGGCGCGGATCGGCGTGACGGGTGGTTCGGCCGGCGGACACTTGGCGCTGATGGTGGGCTTGACGGGTCCGCTGAAGGTGTTTGAGGGCTCCGGCCCAAATCGGGACCAGTCGAGCGCGGTGCAGGCGGTGGTGAATTTCTACGGACCCACGGACTTCACCCAGTCCTACGGCAAGAGCGTCGACGCCCACGAGGTATTGCCGCTCTTCCTCGGCGGTGACCTCGCGCACAACCGCCAGGAGCATCTTACGTCGAGCCCGCTTTACTACGTCACACCGCTCTCGCCGCCCATTCTCTCGGTGCATGGGACCAAGGACACCTACGTCGCCTATGAGCATTCGGTGTGGTTGACGTCGAAGCTGCTCTCCGCCGGTGTCGACGCGGAACTCGAGACCCTGACGGGCGCTGGCCACGGCTTCAAAGGCGCCGACGCCGAACGCGCCGAAGCCCGGCTGTTTGCCTACTTCGACAAGCACCTGAAGCCGGAAGCGAAGCAGACCCCGATTCTCGTGTCCGATCATGGCCTCCGCGGCGAAGTAGTGGGGATGCTGTGGCCTTCCGGCCGAGAACTCTTTACCCGTCCCAACGAACGCGGGCATGACGCCCAGAGCCTGCCCGGCGGCCACATCCTCTACACCGTGGGAGCCAAGGGCAAGGTGGTAGAGGTGGATGCGCAGGGCAGGGAAGTGTGGGCCTTCAGCACCGGCCTGGAGCATCCACTGGCCGCGCAGCGCTTGCCGAACGGCCGCACGCTGATTGGCGACGCGAAGCAAGGGCGCGTGATCGAGGTGGAACCCAGCGGCAAAGTGGTGTGGGAGTACCAAAGTGCTGATCTTGCCAACATGCGGATGCGCAACGTGAATCGAACGGCGGCCGGCACGACGCTGATCGCCGTGGAGGCCGTCGCGAAGCTGATTGAAGTGGACGCGGACAAAAAGATCGTTTGGCAGTGGCAGTCGCCCGAAGGCGACAAGCGCCGGCTCTACCAGGGCCGGCGTCTGGCGAACGGGCATACGATGGTGTCGCTGTCCGATCCGGGGGAAGTGCTGGAACTCGATTCCGCAGGCCAAGTGGTGCGCAGCGTGGGCGGTAAGCGGCTCGACACCCAGTTCGGCTGGGCTAGCGGCCTTGCGGTGTTGCCGAACGGCAACTGGTTGATTGCGGATTACACCGGCCGGCGCTTGGTGGAGATGGACGCGAAGGGAAACGTCGTCAACCAGCTACGGACGGGTGAGCGGACGATTGCGACGGTGGTGTTGGTGGAGTAGCTGGTTAACGCGCGGCAGGCCGCTTCCCGGCCATCAGCCACAACGTGCCGAAGTTGTTCAGCTGCGTACGGGTCTTGGGTCCGCCGCTCCACCAGTCCTCGTGGTGGAAGAAGTAGGGATTGCCCGCGCCGCGCTCCTTCTGGTCCAGATCGCCCAGGGCGATGTTCAGGCCAACCGCTTTGTCGCCCATCTTCACCGAGTAGAACTCGCCCGGAGCGACTTCGACGCAGGGCTTGAACTGGATGCTCCACTCGAGCACGTAGCCCTGCGGCGTCCGCTGGACGGCGCAGCGCTGGGCTCCGGATTGGATCCAGCTCTGGTAGGTGTTCCAGGCGGATAGCTCGCGGCGCGGTTCGCCTTCGAGGAGCCCTCCCTTGCCCACGCCGCCCAGGCGCGACTTCGTCACGTTGCAGACCATCTGCCAGCTCTGCCCGTTGCCCGCGACGCTTTCGTTGCCCACGAATTTGTTCGTGGCGTTCAAGAGCAGTTCCATCTCGTCGCCGAACCAGGGGAAGCCTTCGCGGGTCAGTTCGTGCGCCCGCGGATTGTTGCTCAGCCAGCGCGGCGTGTCGACGCCGTAGAGGACGTCGTCGGTGACGCGGAAGGCGAAGTAGAGGGCGTTGCCGTCGTGCTTCACCCAGCCTTCGAGCGAGAGGTCGCGGTCGTCGGTGGTGGGGTGAAAGGTGTGGGCCCAGTGCTTCACGCCGGTGAAGTGCGTAGCGTCGGCGTACTCCTGTGCGCCGATTGTGCCATCGAGCTTAGGCGTCGAGCCGCGCCAGGCTTTCATCGAAGGCCAGTCGGCGGCGCTGGCCGCGCTGGAGAAGGCGAGCAGCAGGCATAAGGCGAGCACGGCCGCAGGGGGGAATCCCAGTCCGCGGTGTTCTTTCAGGAGGCACTTGTCCATCACGACGTCGAGCCCGGCGGCGCGGGCTCGCGCGGCCGCCTCTTCGTGAACCACCTCTTCCTGCATCCAGACCGACTTGGCCCCGATCCGAATCGCGTCTTCGACAATCTCAGGGACGAACTCCGGGCGGCGGAAGACGTTGACGCAATCGACGGGGAAGGGGATGTCGGCGAGCGTCGCGTAGCTGGTCTCACCCAGAATGCTGGCTTCGGCCGGGTTCACCGGCACGATGCGGTAGCCCTGCTTCTGCATGTAGCGGGCCACGCCGAAGCTGGGTCGCATGGGGTTCGAGGAGAGGCCGACGACGGCGATGGTCTTGGCTTCGCGGAGGATCTTTTCGGCGGGAGTCACCCGACCATTATCACCGGGGGCGGTTGCGATTGCCAGGTGGCTTGGGCGAGAAGGAACGCTTCTTGGCGAAAGGCCTCTGCTGTGTTGTGGGCTTCGGGCTTCTAGGTCCGGGGGACTGGGCGCCCGGACCCTTGGCGCCCGGGCCCGTGGCGTACGGCTTCGCGAACGGCTTGGCTGGTCCGGACGAAAACGGCGCGCGCGGTTTGGACGCTGGCTTCGAGAACGGAGCCGGCTTGGCGCGGTTCTTGCTGGCAAACTTGCGTGCCGGCACCGGCGGCGCTTCTACTTCGGGCTTTACCGGCTTCGGCGCCAGGAACTTCGGGCGGCGGTACTTGTCGGCTCGCGCCTTGGCCTCACGCGCCTTCTGTTCGGCGGACTTCACCTGCGACGGCGGCGCGACAAAGGGGCCATCGGCCTCCGTGGCGTACGGGGTCCGGCTCTCCTGGATGAAGCCCTCGCCGCCCTCTTTCAGGCCGACCTGCTTGCGCAGCTTATGCACTTCCTGCTCCGTCAACGGACGCCACGTACCGGTCTTTAGCTTGCCGAGCTCCAGAAAGCCAATGCGCACACGGCGCAGACGTTCGACGAGCTTGCCCAAGTGCCGGAACATCAGGCGGATCTGATTCTGGCGGCCTTCGGTGAGCTTCACTTCATACCAGGGATTCACGCCAGGCTTATGCAGGCGAATCTCGGCGGGCGCGGTGCGTTTGCCGGAGATCGGCAGGCCGGCGCGGAACTTCTCCTGCTGCTCCACCGTCAGGTTCCCGTTGGCTTTCACCAGGTAAGTCTTCTGCACGTGAAACTTCGCCGAGGTAATGCGATTGGCGAACTCGCCATCGTTGGTGAAGAGCAGCAAGCCTTCGCTGTGATAGTCGAGCCGGCCGACGGGATAGACGCGATCTTTCACGCCGCGCACGTACTCCATCACCGTGGGGCGGCCCTCGGGATCGCTCACCGTAGTGACGCAGCCATCGGGCTTGTTGAGCGCCAGGTAGACCATATGCGCGGGCGGCTTCAGGAGCTTGCCGAAGACCTTGATGTGGTCGCGCTCGAGGTCAGCCTTGGTGCCGAGCGCGGTGACGACCTTGCCGTTCACGGTGACGTCGCCGCCCGTGATCAGCTCTTCGGCCTTGCGGCGCGAAGCCAAACCGGCGCCGGCGATAATCTTTTGCAGACGTTCTACAGCCAATTCAGCCTTCTTCTTGTTCTTCCGCCGGAGCCATGGGATGTGGCAAGGGCTCTTCCACCTCGGTAACCTCGGTGGCTTCGTCCAGGTTGGCGCGCTCGTTGCCTTCGCCGACCACGGCGCGGTCTGCTGTGGCTTCCACGGCAGCGGCCGCTTCTTCCGGCGACGCCGGACCGTCCACCTCTTCGGGCGGCGCGTCCATTTCGGGGTCGTTCAGGGCGAGGCGTTTGAGCTCCTCGAACTCCTTCAAGGTGGGCAACTCGGCGAGGTCCTTCAGGCCGAACTGCAGGAGGAATTCGCGGGTCGTCTTGTACATCATCGGCTTGCCGACGACGTTCTTGCGTCCGGCCGAAGCGATCAGCTTGCGGTCCAGCAGCGTCTTCATCACGCCGCCTCCCTGCACGCCGCGGATCTCCATGATCTCGGGGCCGGTGGCGGGCTGCTTGTAGGCGATGACGGCCAGCGTCTCGAGCGCGGCCAGCGACAGCTTCAGCGGCGGCTTCATCTTCTTCACGAAGGTCCGCATGGACTCGTGGTGCTCGGGCTTGGTGCCCATCTTGTAACCGCCGGCGAGTTCGCGGATGGTGAGGCCGTGCTCCGGTCCCTCGTAGAGTTCGACGAGCTTGTCGAGCCCCTTCTGCACTTGGTCCAGCGGACGCTCAATGGCGGTGGCGATCTGTTGCGCGGAGAGCGGTTCGTCGGTGATGTAGACGATCGCCTCCAGCAGACTGCGCAACTCCTGCTCGGCCGCCTGAATGACGTTGAGCGCCGAGTCCGACACGGCGGACGAGAAGAACTCGTCGCTCATCACCACCGTCGGTAAGGGCTCGTCGTTGGACGCCTCGGGCGCCGCAGTTTCGGCCTCTAAGGCCTCTACGACCTCTTCCTCTTCCATCGCTACCTGTTGACCACTCTGTTCCATCGCGCTTACGTATATTCCTCTTGGAGCCCCGCCAGGGCGGCATCCGAGCCCATTGTCTCTTCAAACTGGGCGGACTTCTTCAGCGCTATCTCGCCGAAGGATTCCTTCTGCACCAAATCCAGCGCTTGCCGTTTCACCATCTCCAGGATCGCCAGGAAAAGGCAAATCATCCCGCGCCGGGACTTCTGCGTCTCAAACAACTCCCGCGCCGCGATCGCCTCGCTGCGCCCCTTACCGCGAAAGAGATTCCGAAGCATGGCAATCATGTCCGGCACGGTAACGTCTTCCTTCTCCAAATTGTAGATGGGCCGGTTCTTGGCGCGGTCCAGCAGTTCCTGGAAAGTCTTCACCAGGTCATGCAAGGAGACGGCGAGCCCGGGATCTTCATCCTCAGCCGTGAACTGCGCGATCTGCGGATTCGACCAGATGGCCTCCTCGATGAGGCGCTTCTGGTGCAGCATCTCGGCGGCGTTTTTGAACCGCTCGTGCTCCAACAATCGATCGACGAGTTCCTTGCGCGGATCTTCCTCAGGCGAGATCTTTTCGAGCTCAGGGTCCACGGGCAGCAGCAGCTTCGACTTGATATGGATCAAGGTCGCCGCCATATAGACGAACTCGGCCGACAGCTCAATATCGAGCGCCGCCGCCTGGCTCATGTATTCCATGTACTGCGAGGTGATCTTCGCAATCGGAATGTCATAGATGTCGATCTTCTGTTTGCGAATCAGATCGAGCAGCAGGTCGAGCGGCCCATCGTATTGGAGCAGATGTACGTTGAAGGGCGGGGAAGACACTCTTTACGCTACTGTACCAAGTTGACCCGTGGAGGTCTACGTTCGCGCGATAACTGTTTGAAATGAATAGCGATCTGTTGCCACGCCAGACCCTGCCGCGATACGCCGCAGATCCACAAGCGGCCTTCGCGCGCGTACTGATTTGCTAGCCGTGGATGGGCATTGGCGTCACCTGGCCAGAAGGCGCCCCGCAAGGCGGGTTCGCAACGTTGGAGGGGTTCGCCCTCCGTCCGCAACTTGCCACTACCGGCATGGCTTCCCCAACCCAGACTGGCACCGAGGAGGAGGCAAACGAACCAAGGATTCGTCACCTTTCAAAAATATGTCAATTGAGTTACAGAGTCAATGCAATTTCGTGACGGCGATGGCTTGGTTGTGAGAGCCTAACGGTTTGTGGGACGGACCAGGGGTCCGTCGTTCAACTTACGGGCTGAAGCCCAATGCCACTTAGATAAACCCACCCAGCCGGACCGTTCGCGGCGCCGGGCTTCGTTGAGTTCTCTCTGGGTGAAAGCGCCATACTCCTTTTCCCACTCGGACACTGCTTCCAGGCCGGGCAGAATTTTCAAAGCGTCCCGCGCTGTTTCGGTTATCCGGGCGGATAGGCTCATTGGCCTTCCACGTGGCATGCCCGTGTCCTACCGCAATAGGATTGGTGTAGCCTAAACTCGTGATTCTCCTCTCGCTGCTCTTGCTGGCTCAGGATCCCGGACTGCGTGTGGGCGCGGCGCAAGTCGACATCACGCCGCCCGTCGGGATGCCGCTCGCCGGCTACTACTCCACCCGGCTCGCCACCGGCATGCACGATCCGCTGCAGGCCAAGGCGATCGTCCTCGAACAGGCGGGGCAGACCGTGGCGCTGGTCGCCTGCGACCTCACCAACCTGCCGCCGGAAGTGATTGAACAGGCCGAAGCCCTGATCGGCTGGCCCGCCGGGCACGTCATGATCAGCGCGACGCACTCGCATACCGGGCCGGTGCTGAGCACCAACTCGAGCCGAAATTCGGCTTACGGCGGCGACTTGCCCGTCGTGGCCGGGTACATGCGCGAACTGCCTAAGCGGATCGCGGCCGCCGTCGCCCAAGCGCGGGCTGCCGTGGTGCCGGCTACCGTCTCCTGGGGGACGGGCCAGGAGGGCTCGCTCGTCTTCAACCGCCGGTTCCACATGCGCGATGGCTCCGTGGGCTGGAACCCCGGGAAACTCAACCCCGGCATCGTGAAGCCGGCGGGTCCCGTGGACCCGGACGTCAACGTGGTGGTCTTCGGCACGCCGGCCATCGCCACTTACGTCAACTATGCGCTCCACCTCGACACCGTGGGCGGTACCGAGTTCTCCGCGGACTACCCTTACGCCTTGAGCGAAGTGCTCGGCAAGGTGCAGGGCTCCTCAATGGTGACGCTCTTCACCATGGGCACATCGGGCAACGTGAATCACATCGACGTCAGCCACCGGGAGCCACAAAAGGGCCATGGCGAGGCGGCGCGGATCGGCACTGTCCTGGCGGGCGAAGTGATCAAGACTTTCACGCGGCTGCGCCCGGCGAAGGGCTTGCTGCGGACCAGCACCGCGCAAGTGGAACTGGACCTGGCCAGCATCACGGCCGATGAACTCGCGCAGGCCAAGAAGATTGCAGCGCAGGTGCGGGCCGGAGAGAATCCGAAATTTCTGGATACCGTGGCGGCCTTCAAGACGCTCGACGTCGCCGAACGCGCGGGCCGGTCCTGGAGCGCCGAAGTGCAGGTGATCGCCTTAGGCCAGGACTTGGCCTGGGTGGCGTTGCCGGGCGAAATCTTCGTCGAGTTGGGCCAGCGCATCAAGCAGGCCTCGCCCTTCGCGCACACCATCGTCGTCGAGCTTGCGCATGGGCCGGTAACGTACTTCCCGAACGAGGCCGCGTTTCCCCAGGGCAATTACGAAGTGGTAACCTCACGCGCCGCCCGCGGTTCGGGCGAGCGGCTCGTCGAGTCCGCCATCGCGCAGTTGAAGTCTCTCTACGCTCGTTAGGTCCTACGAAGCCGAAACTAAGCCACGCAGATTCCAGCCGCAGATGGTCGACGCGAGGAACTTGTCGTAGCCCGAGCCATCGGCCTTCGGCGGACCGGGCCAGTGCGTCTCCAGGCTTAGGTAGCCCGGGTACCCGTCACGCAACAGCGCCGCGATGTGGCCCTGCCAATTCACCATGCGCGTACCCACCGGTCCCCAAATCGGCGTGTGGCCTTCCATGTGGCAATCCTTCACGTGGACGTGTGCGATGCGCTTAACGGGCAACAATTCATAACCATCGGGAAACGCCTTCTCGCCGCCGACCAGGGCATTGGCGGGGTCCCAGACCAGTTGCAGGTTCGGGTGATGGAGCGCGTCGAGCAGTTTTCGGGACTCGACCGCCGTGCCGATGTTGCAGGCGTGCTCGTTCTCAAGGCCGATGATGACGCCGCGTTGCTTGGCTTGCTCCGCGAGCCCGGCAAGCGCCTTCACGATGGCCTCAAAACAGGCCTCGGGTTCTACACTGCGCCAGTACGAGAAGACGCGGATGATTCCGGCGCCGAGGCGGTCGGCGATGTCGAAGGCGCGGTCCGCCAGGCGGGCCTGGTCGTCGAAGGTGTGCTTCGAGTTGAAGGTGTCCTGTTGAAAGCGCGGATCCACGGGCGGCGCGCCGGGCAGGACGCACTTCAGAATGGGCGACGCGATCCCAATGATGCGCATGCCTTTCTGGTCACAGAGATCCTTGGCGAGCTTCAGTTCGTCGTCGGTGAGGTCCATGATGTTCTTGCCGAAGACGACCCGGAGTTCGGCGCCCGTCATGCCCATGGCGGCCATGGGTTCAAGCGCGGTAGCTAAGTCGGAAGAGAATTCGTCAGTGATTGCCGCGATGGGCATGCGTAGTTGCTTCATTCGTCTTCCTAGTTTACTCTTGCGGCAAGACGAGGAATTGCCCAGCCTTCACGCCCGGGAGTTGTTTGCGTTTACCGTTGGGCCAAAGGATGTCGACGTTGGCGGTGTTCTCCTTGCCGAGGCCGAAGACGCGCACGAGGTCACTCTGCGAGCAGTAACTGGAGCCGCTGGTGACGACCTGGGTCTGCTTGCCGATGGTGATTACGGTGCCGATCGGAGCGCGCACGCTGAGCCATTGGTTCTGATTGCCGCCGTCGTTGCGGTAGAGCCTGGCAGGGCCGCCGTTTGCCGTGACGAGAATGTCGAGGTCGCCGTCGCGGTCATAGTCGGCGTAGGCGGCGCCACGCGCCACCAGGGCTTGGGTAAAGGCGTTCGTGTTTTCGAAGCGGCCTTGGCCGGCATTGCGGAACAGGAGCGGTACTTGCGCGTACTGGACCTTTTTCTGTACCCGGTTGATTTCCTCGTCGATGTGGCCGTTGGCCAGGAATAAGTCGAGCCAGCCGTCTAAGTCGAAGTCGAAATAGAAGAGGCCAAAGGTGAGCGTGAGTAAGGTGGAGCGTCCTAAGTTCGACCGCGGCGCTTCATCGACGAAGAGTCCTTTGCCTTCGTTGTGATAAAGCCCCAACATCTGGTTACTGAAGTTGCCTACAGCTAAGTGCGGGCGGCCGGTACGGTCATAGTCTGCCGCGTCGACGCCCATCGCGCCGCGCGCCACGCCGTCCTCGCCGAAGGCAATGCCTGCCGCGACGCCCTCCTCCGTGAAGTGGCCGTTCTTGTCGTTGCGATAAAGCTTATTCGGCTGGGTATCGTTGGCGACAAAGAGGTCTGGCCAGCCGTCAGCGTTATAGTCCAGCACCGCGACGCCCAGGCTCTTGGACTTACTTTCCCCCAAGCCCGCCTTCGCCGTGACATCCGCGAACTTTCCGCCGCCTAAATTGTGGAATAACTTTGACGAAGTACCCGGATAACTCTCCGGCGTACAGTAGCTCTTCGTCGATCCATCCATCGAACACCATAGATCTTTCTCGCGCTTCCAGGAAACGTAATTAGCCACGAATAAGTCGAGGCGTCCGTCGCGGTCATAGTCGAACCAGGCCGATGATGTACCGAAAGACGCGTTGACGATTCCCGAAGTAGCCGTAACATCCGCGAACTTACCGCCGCCCAGATTGTGAAAAAGCCGGTCACCTTCCAGCGCGGTGACATAGAGGTCGAGCTTACCGTCGCCGTCGTAGTCCGCCGCGGAGACGCCGATGCCGTATAGCTCGACATCGAGTCCGCTGCCGGGGGTGACGTTGGTGAAGGTGCCATTGCGGTTATTGCGGTAGAGCGCGGGAGGCGTGCGGCGTCCGCGCGGGCTCCAATCCTTGCCGTTGACGAAGAAGATATCGGGCCAGCCGTCGTTGTCGAAGTCAATCCAGGCGCAGCCGGCGCCCATGGTTTCTGGCATCCACTTCTTGCCGGTTTTGCCGGCATTGTGGGTGAAGGTAATGCCGGCGGCGGCCGTCGCGTCCGTGAAGGTGACGGCCTGCAGGGTGCAAGCAAGACTAAGGGAGAGGAGCGCTTTCATGTTCGTGGAGGGCCTGCCGTTCGTTATTGTCTTCCGGATTGAGGAGACGCGCCTTTGCCGTCAGTGTCTGCGAGGACTCGTCTGCCTTGAAGCGCCGGAATAAAGTCTCTTCGCGCGACGCCTTTGCCGCATCGCCTAAGCCGCGATAACACAGCATCAGGTTATAGTGCGCCTGTAAGTCCTCGGGGTCGACGCTGAGGGTCTGTTCGAAGCGTGCGATCGCCGCCGTATACTGCCGCTTCAGGAAATGCACGCGCCCCGCCTGGTTCAGCGCGACGCGATCGCGCGGATACTGCGCCAGTACCGTTTCGAGTGAAGCCAGCGCGCCGTCATAGTCGCCCGCTGCTTTTTGCACTTGGGAACGGAAATAATGAACGCGCGCGAGCTTGCCGTTTAGGGCCATGGCTTTATCCAGATAAGGCCGCGCCGCTTCGGTTTCGCCCTCCTGAATCAGCGCGCGCGCGACGTTGAGCCAGCCGTCGGCGTAAGTGGGGTCAGCTTCGGTGACTTTGGTGAAGGCATACTGGGCGCCTTTCAGGTCGCCTTGCAGTAACATGCCGATGCCCCAGTCGTTCCAGCGGAGCTTATCTTCCTTGCGTAGTTTCGGCGAGTAAGTGGCTGGCCCCAAGGGTACCTTCGCCTCGGCCGCCGCTACCACCACAATCGGAATCTCCGGAATACGATCCTTAATCTTGCCCGAGACATTGGCCGGAATCCTGTCGAAGGTATACTCGCGCTTATCGGCATCCAATCGGACTTCGCCCGGCTTGGCCTGGCCCGCGTAAGCGTATTTGTTGAAGTAGTGCGAGAACTTACGATAGTTTAGCTTCGCGGTGAAGGTGATCTCGCCCTGTGCCGTCGGCGGCACGGCGACACGGTAGTGCGCGACGTCCGCGGCGCCGGGCGGGATCAGGCGGACATAGAGGGCACTGCGGGCCTGCCAGGCGTTCCGTTTGTTGATCTGCTGGCCATCGCCGTCGAGCATGTAAGAGCGATAAAAGTGCGCCCCGGGTTCCACCGCGCCATCCGGCTGTAACTTGCCGCTCCAGTAGACGAGTTTGCCCTTGGCGTCGCGGCCTTCGAGCTCGAGCCAGATGTCGAAAGCATCAATCGTGCCGCCAGGGAAAAAATGGCCGACTTTGCGCGTCCGTACTACGACGTCCACCCGCACCGTGGAGCCCGGCTGAATCGCGGTCTGCGCGACGCCCACCGGCGCCGAGACCTGGCCGACTTCCCGTTCATACGCCGGTGCGCTGCTTTCGCCCTCTTCGCCCACCGCCATCGTGGAATTCAGCTTGGGCTGCTCCGCCCGCCGTTGCATCGGCATTTCCCGCGGCGGCGCGGCGGCGGGAGAGATGGCGAAAATATCCACGGAAATCCAACCTGACTGCAGAAACTTCGTGGTCTCTGCTAGCTGGGCCGCGTCCTGATTGACGAACGGTACTGCTGTATTCGCGGCGGGAAAGCGATGCGAATGAATTTTGCCCTGCTTATGCCCCGGATCCCGTGAGGGCACGAGCGGCATGTGGCAATCCGAACAGGTCGCTGACTTCTCCGGATAGTAGAAGCTGCGTGCCCCCTGGCCCGAGACGCCGCTCGCCTGCCAGTTGTCGTAGTCGTTAAAGCCACGTAGCCAGCGGTAGTTATTCACTGGTTTATCCAGATGCACCTTATGGCAGGCGGCGCAGTATTCGGCGGAGTCCTGGCGCATAAACGGTTTCATGAAGGACTTACGATGCGGTTCCGGATCCGTGTAAGTCAGGAAATAGTCGATCATCCGGATATACTTATTTTCGCTGGCCGCCAAGTCGTGGAGTGCCGGATACTCCATCGTGTAACCACCTTGGCCCATCGAGCCCTCTACGTGGGTAATGGAGTGGCACGACACGCAGCCCAGTCCGGTCTGTGCTTCGGGCGTGTCGATCTGGTCCTGAATCGGCTTTTCCCATTTGCCGGAGAAGATCACCGCGTGGTCATGACAACCCGCGCACCATTTTGAAGGCTGTACGCCGCCAATCTCCTGCATATGTTCAATTGATTTCCGGTAGTACTGGTTATTGAAGGAAGCAAAGTGGTGCATCGAGCCTTCCCACTGCTGGTAAATATCCTTGTGACACTCCCCGCACTGCTTGGACTCCATAAAGAACTTTGCCTGGATCTTGCCATTGCCGTTCTCCAGGTTCGTTTTAATCGAAGAAGGCCAGAATGGCGACTTCGGCCCGTTGCCTTCCTGCTCCATGGAGGTGGGCACGAAGGCCGTTTCGTTGCGGATGCGGTCGGGCTTGACGGGGAGGAAGAAAATCACCAAGGCCAGCGCCGCGAGGACCAGGCTCAGCCGGCGGAAAAAACTCCCCACCAGCAACACCGCCACCGCCGCCACGGCGATGTGCGCGTAGAGCAGCGCGCGCTGATCGAGCGTATTGCCCACTGCCGCCAGCCAGGCGCCCAGCGCGCCCGCCACCAGCAACAGGGCCGCGCCCCCGGGATGGTCTCTTCGCACGAGCCACCCGAAGGCCAGCAAACCGGCTGCGCCCACCGTGACATGCAGCAGCACGTTCACCATGTAGAACACCGATGGCGTCGCGAAGGCAGCGAGGTAGGCCGAATTGAGCAGCAGCAGTCCAAACAAAACAGTGACGGCTTGTTTGAGGCGCGAAGACATGCCTTTCGATTTTGCCACACGGCCTCTCCGCTGGACGATCCCCTAAATGAATTACGCCGCGTGGACGTCGAAGAACGGCTGGCCAAAGCTACAATAGGGGCTTATGACGCTGCTGACCGGACGGCTCGCCCTGGCCCTCCTCACTACTCAATTCCTCACCACTCAACTCCTCGCCCAGACTCCGGCCATTCCCACCCCGGCGCGCCGGCAGGGCGGCTTCGTCCCCGGGCAGAAGCGCGCCGACGAGGACCCGGCGCAGGTCGCGCGCGGCAAGAGCCTGTATGGCCTCTCCTGTCGCGCCTGTCACGGGGCAGATCTCCGCGGCGGCGACATCGGCGGACCCAACCTGCTGCGCTCCCAACTGGCCTTGAGTGATCGCGAGGGCGAGAAGATCGTGCCCGTCATCGAGGGTAGCCTGCAGGCCGGCGGCATGCCTGCGATTCCCATGAGCGGCGCCGACGCCAAGGCCGTCGCGGCTTATGTGCGCAGCGTGATGGCGACCATCGGCGGGCAGGGCATGCCGCCGAGCGCGCTCCAGCCTCCGACCATCCTGGTCGGCAACGCCACTGCCGGAAAGGCGTACTTCGAGAAGCAGTGCGCCAGTTGCCACTCCGTCACCGGCGACCTGCAAGGCTTGGCCGCGCGCATCCCGGATCCGAAGACGCTGCAGAATACGTGGGTCGCGGGACGCGGCCGCGCCGCAGGGCCGAATCGCAAAGTCACGGTCACGGTCACCGCGCCCGGCGAAGCTCCGGTGTCGGGCCGCCTGCTGCGCTTGGATGACTTCCTGGTGGCGCTGGAATTGCCCGACGAAACCTCCCGCTCCTTCCGTCGCAACGGCGACGTCCCCAAGGTGGAGGTGAACGATCCGCTCGCGCCCCATCGCGCCCTCTTCTCCGTCTACTCCGACGAAGACATCCACAACGTGACGGCCTATTTGGTGACCCTGAAATGAGAATCCTCCTCTTACTTTGTGCCGCTCTTCCGGCCCTCGCCCAAGTGACTCCGGCTGACCTACTGAAGCCGCTCAAGAACGATTGGCCCACCTATAATGGCGACTACTCCGGCCGCCGCTTTAGCGCCCTAAAAGACATCAACACCGCTACCGTGAAGCATCTGTCGCTGGCCTGGAGCCAGCGCTACACGCCCGGCCCCAACGCCCCGGCGGGCCGGGGCCGCGGCGGCGCGCCTCCCGCGAAGCTGATCATCGGCGGCGAAGGCACCGGCGACTTCGCGGCCGGCGGCGGCACCATCAAGGCCTCCGTCCTGGCCGTGGGCGGCACCCTGTATTTCTCCATGCCCGACAACGCCTGGGCCGTGGATGCGCGCGACGGCCGCGAACTGTGGCATTACTACTGGAAGACGCGCGGCGGCACGCACATCGGCAATCGCGGCTTGGCCATGTGGAACCACTACCTCTACATGGAGACGCCCGACAATTACTTGGTGTCACTCGACGCCCGCACCGGCAAAGAGCGCTGGCACAAAACCATCGCCGACCTGGACCAGGGCTACTTCTCGACGCCCGCGCCCATCGTGGCCGGCAACCATGTTTTGGTGGGCACCGGCAACGACATCGATTCACCCGGCTTCCTGCTCTCCTTCGACGCCGAGACCGGTGAGCTCGAATGGAAGTTCTACACCGTGCCGATGCAGAAAGGCGACCCCGGCCTCGACACCTGGGCCAGCCTCGATGCCGCCCGCCATGGCGGCGCCCAGACCTGGATCCCCGGCGCGTATGACCCGGAGACGAAGCTCTACATCATCGGCACCGGCAATCCCACGCCGGCCTACACGACGGGCAAGCGCGGCGACGGCGATAACCTCTTCACCTGCTCGCTGGTGGCGATTCATGTCGACACCGGCAAGATGGCCTGGTACTTCCAGACGTCGCCGCACGATATGCACGACTATGACTCCGCGCAGACCCCCATCCTGATCGACGCGCCCTTCAATGGCAAGCCGCGCAAGCTCGTGCTCACCGCGGCGCGCAACGGCTACTTCTTCACCTTGGATCGCGTCACTGGCGAGCGCCTCGTCACCTCGAAGTACGGCGAGTTTACTAACTGGGCCAAGGGTCTGAACAAATTCGGCGGACCGGAGCACGATCCCCGCAAGGATCCCACGGTGGGCGGCGCACTCGTCTCGCCCACTTCGGACGGCACCGTCAACTGGCAGCCGCCGGCTTATTCGCCAGACACGGGTCTTTTCTACGTGCCCGAAGGCAATGGCTTCTCGCTCTTCTACCTCACCGACGTTGATCCGCGTGGCTCGATGGGCCTTGGTGGCAAAGAAGAGGTCGGCGTCGGCACGGGCGGCAACTACTTGAGCGCGATCGACTATCGGACGGGCAAGGTCGTCTGGCGCCATCGTTACTACGGCAATGGTGGCGGGGGCGGACTGCTCGCTACGGCCGGCGGACTGCTCTTCGCCGGCGACGGCATGGGCAACTTCGTCGCGCACGACGCCAAAACCGGCAAGCCCCTGTGGAACACGCGCATCGGCAACGTCACCAACGCCCCGCAGACCTTTCTGCTCGACGGCCATCAGTACGTCACCGTCGCCACCGGCGATACCCTGTGGGCCTTCATTCTGAACTAAAGCCTGATACAGTATCGGAATGCGATCTGTCTTCCTCATGAGCCTCGTGCTCGGCGCCCTGTTTGCGGCGGATAAGCCCGAAAAGGGCTTTGTTTCTCTCTTCAACGGCAAGGACCTCACCAATTGGACCAAAGCCAAAGAAAATGAGGACTCCTTTAGTGTGAAAGATGGCGCCATCGTCGCCAACGGCAAGCGCTGCCACCTTTATTACACCGGCCTGATCAAGGGCAAACCGGCCAACCTCAAGAATTTTGAGCTTAAGGTCGACGTGATGACCAAGCCCGTTTCGAACGGCGGCATCTACTTCCACACGGCCTATCAGGAGACCAACTGGCCGGACAAGGGCTTCGAAGTGCAAGTCAACAACACGCACGGAGACTGGAAGAAGACTGGCGGACTCTACAACGTGCAGGACAACAAGGAGCCCTTCAAGGACGGCGAGTGGTTCACCGAGCACATCGTCGTGAAGGGCAAGCAGGTGCAGGTCTTCGTCAACGACAAAAAGGTGAGTGACTGGACGCAACCCGACGGCTGGGCCGGTCCGAAGGGCAATCCGGGCCGCACTCTCACCAGCGGCACCTTCGCCCTGCAGGCGCACGACCCCGGCTCCACCGTGATGTACAAGAACATCCGCGTCAAGCCCCTGAAGTAAAGCCCACCGCGTGAGCGGTGGGGCGCGTTTCGACGCTTATCCGCGAAAACGCCAATAAAACAGCTATATTTTGCATAGGTGGCCCCATCGCTCACGCGATGGGCTGTGTGCACCTCAAGGCTTCGGCGTCAGGATCTCGCCCCAGGTCACCTGATAGATCTCCAAATCATCGTCCCAACTGATGCCGGCGCGCAGATAGACGCGCATACCGGGCAGCAGTTGTTCGCGCTCCACGGCGTCACCGTTGGCCGTGTAGCGGGTGTCGGGACGCAGCCGCAAGTCTTTCAAGCCATCGGTGCGCGTGCGAATCCACAACCGGCCCGGTTCCACTTTAGAGACGACGCCCGAATAGAAGATGCTGCCGCGCGGCGCGAAGCTTTCCGTGGCGCGTTCGGTGCGGACAATCGGGTACTTCGCTGGCTGCGGACCCACCACGTGGACCATGCGGACGTAACATTGGGCCAACCGATGGGTCCGGTCCGTGACGAGTTCCAGCGAGTCCCCGGCGGCCACGTCACGCCAGTGGATCCGCTGCCGGTCGCGTTCGATATAGGTGCGTCCGTCGGAGCGGCAGGCGTATGCCGTCTCGGCGGGCTTCGCCAGTTTCACCGTCACAATGCCGGCGGCCATCGTGCCTTCGTAGCCGATGAAGTGTCCGCGCACGATGCCCAGCGGGGGAGGATCCTCGGCCAGGGCCGCGGCGGCAAGGACGAAACTGAGCCACAAATGCATTCGTAACACCTGATATCGTATTAGTTTGCCAACTACGTCTGTGCCGCTTTCCGATTTTCGCCTGCTCACCCGCTTGGAGCAGGCTGGCCGCTGGTTTCTGGATTCCGGGATCCAGGACCCCTCTGGCGGCGTCGCTCGTTACTACCAGGTAGACGAGGGCCGCAACCTGCCGGTCTCCACCGAAATCACCGGATACGCCGTCGCCTCCTATCTTGAACTGTACCAACGAACGAAGCAAGGCGAATACCTCGACGCGGCGGAACGCGCCGGCCGCTATCTGCTCGGCGCCTGGAACCGGCCTCTTCGCACCATGCCCTTTGAGGCCGATGAGGACCGTCCCCAATTCGCCTACTTCTTTGACCTCGGCATCATCGCCCGCGCGCTCCTGCGCCTGTGGCGCGTCACCGGTGAGACGTGGCAGAAGGAACTCGCCCACGAATGCGGCCGCAGCATGATGGAAGACTTCGCGGCGGAAAAGGGCTACCACTGCATCCTGCGCTTGCCCGAGAAGAAACCGCTGCCCGCCGAGCCCTGGTGGAGCCGTGAGCCAGGTGCGTTTCAACTGAAGGCCGCGCTCGCCTGGCGCGAACTTGCCGAACTGTTGCCCGCGCCCGCCTTCCTGAAGCCGTTTGAGCGGCAACTCGAATTCTCCCTCCTCCATTGGCGGCAACTCGTGCAGGGCGCCGAGGGTGAACCGCTCATGGACCGCTTGCATCCGCTGGGCTACTTCCTCGAAGGGCTGATTCCGGTCCTCGACCGTCCCGCGTGTGCCCAGGCCCTGCGCGAAGGCATCGGTGTCTACGAAAAGCTTCTGCGCGCCACGGCGCCCGCCTTTGCCCGCGCCGACGCCTACGCGCAACTCTTGCGCGCCCGCCTGTTTGCCGAAGCCGCGGGCGTCTTGCCCTTGGACCGGGCCGCCGCCCGCGAGGAGCACGACGCCCTCACGCTGATGCAGCAGGACGCGGATGATCCCCGGCGTCGCGGCGGCTTCGCCTTTGGCACCCGGCAAGGGCAGTTGTTGCCCTTCGCCAATCCAGTGTCCACGGCGTTTGGCTTGCAGGCCAGCGCCTACTGGTACGAGCGCAAAGCCGGCGCGTTTCGGGCCGACTGGCGTGAGCTCATTTAGGGCCAAGGTCGTCTTCGCCACCTGCTCCCGGGAGCGTATGGCGGCCCTGGTGGAGACCATGCGCCACACTGGCGAGGACCTCCCGCTCTATGTCGTCTCCGAATTCGCCCCGCCCCAGGGCCAGTGGATTCCCTACCACCCCTTGCGCTCCGCCGCGGACAATCGCGCTCGCATTGCGCGCCAGTTGGGCGAGCTTGACATTCGCCTGGCCGGGCTCTACCTCGATCCGCAAGTACCCTACTGGCCGCTGCGATGGCTCGCCCTTCAGCTCACCTCCTGGCGCGCCTGGGTCTTCTTCTCGAGTGACCTGAATCACTTCATGCTGCGCCCCGGCTCGCTGCCCGCCATCGCCCGCTTCCTTTGGTGGCGCACCCGCGAGACGGTTCGTTTCGAACTGAATCCCGGCGGCCGCGTCTACACGTTCTTCTGGCGGCTGGCGCACCCCTCGCACTTTCGCCGGCCCTGGCTCGTTTGGCGCGCCCTCCACCTCGGCACCGATTGGAAGCATTCCCCGGACGCCCCAGTTACCTTCGGAGAGTCGCTGCCCGCGGGCCTCACCGTCGTTATCCCCTCGCGCAACGGCGCGGACTTACTCGCACGCCTCCTGCCTCTCGTCGAGGCGGACCAAGTGATCGTCGTCGACAATGGCTCCGACGTACCGTACTCCGCGCCGGGGGTCGAGTGTATGGTGGAGGCGTCACCGCTCTCGTTCGCCGCCGCGGTCAACCGCGGCATCGCCGCGGCACGCTACTCACACGTATGCCTGCTCAACAACGACATGGTGATTGAGCCCGGCTTCTTTGCGGCTCTGCGTGAAGCCTTTGATCGGGTCCCCGATCTCTTCTGCGCCACCGCGCAGATCTTCTTCCCCGAGGGCATGCGCCGCCAGGAGACGGGCAAAGCCGCGATGCTAGCTGACCCCGGCCCCGCGGACTTCCCCCTCACCTGCCTGGAGCCTCTCCCCGGCGAAGACCTCACCTGGGTTCTCTACGGCTCCGGCGGCTGTTCGCTCTATTGCACCGCCAAGCTGCGGGCCCTGGGCGGGCTCGACGAAAGCTACCGGCCCGCCTACGTCGAGGATCTCGATCTCGGCTATCGCGCTTGGCTCGCTGGTTGGCCCACGGTTTATGTCCGTGACGCGCGCGTGGTCCACCATCATCGCTCCACTACGTCTCGCTACTTTGACGAAAGCGCCTTGCGGCACATGGTGGAACTGAATTACCTGCGTTTCCTCGCGCGCGCCCTCCATTCTCCCGAGGTCTTTTCCCGCCTCTGGCAACGCGCCATCACGCGCCTGAACCTGCTGGCCGCCGGCCATGAGCCAGATCCCGTCCCCCTTGCCGTACTCGCCGAAGCGAAACATCTTGAGGGCCGCGCGCCACACGCCGTTCTGCGCGACGAGCGTATCCTGGCGCTCGGCTCCGGTGACGTTGCCTGTTTCCCAGGCCAAGTCCCGGCGGACGGTATCCGCGTGCTGATTGCCACCTGCTATCCGCCCTATCCCCTCGCTCATGGTGGCGCGGTGCGCATGTACAACCTGATGCGCCGCGCCGCGGCGCAAGGCGTTTCGCAAGTGTTAGTTGTTTTCGGCGACGAACTTACTGCCCCCGCCCCCGAGTTACTCGCCATCTGCCACCGCGTCGTCATGGTGCGCCGCCGCGGCAGCCACTACCGCGTCGACTCCGGCCGCCCTGATGTCGTCGACGAATTCGACTCCCCCGTGATGCACGCGGTCCTCGCCCGCCTGATGCTCGAATTCCTGCCCCACGTCGTGCAATTGGAATTTACCCAGATGGCGGTGTATCTCGAAACCGTCTCCCAGGCGCGCACGCTGTTGGTGGAGCATGACATTACCCTGGATCTCTACCAGCAATTACTCGCCCGGAATCCTTCGGAAGAACTGCGGGAGCAACTAAGTCGCTGGCAACGCTTCGAGACGGCTGCCTGGCAGAAAGCCGATCAGGTTATCGTTATGTCTGAGCGCGACCGGCTGACGGCCGGTCCCCGCGCGGTCGTTCTCCCCAACGGCGTGGACTTAGATCGTTATCAGCCTGGCGCTGGGCCGGTAACGCCCAATCACCTACTCTTTATCGGTAGCTTCAACCACTTACCGAACTTACTCGCGTTGGACTGGTTCCTCCGCGAAGTATGGCCGCTACTCACGACGCCGGCCACGCTTCAAATCATCGCCGGCGCGCGCCACGAATATTACCTCGACTTCTACCGCGCCTCCGTGGCCGTGAACTTAGCCGTCGACCGGGTGGAGGTCCAAGGCTTCGTCTCCGATGTCCGCCCCGCCTACCAGCAAGCCGCCCTCGTCATCGCGCCCCTCCGCGCCTCCGCCGGCACCAATATCAAGATTCTGGAAGCCATGGCCATGGGAAAAGCGATCGTCACCACCGCCGCCGGAATTAATGGCCTGGAAGACCTGGCCGGCTACACCCAAGCCGACACGGCGAGTAATTTCGCAGCGGCTATCGACCATCTCCTGGCTAACCCCGATAAGCGAAAATCGCTGGAACAAATTGCCCGCCACTCAGTAGAACAAAATTACAGTTGGGATACCATCGCCGCCACCCAACAGGATCTCTACAAATTAGGGAAAACTGCCGGCGCGCCTCTCAGTTGAGGTAAATTACCGCATTGCAGAGAATAAAGAACTATAGTACTGTACGTACCATGATTTACAAGTATTTAGCAGTGCTAGTGGTCGGCTTTTCCATTACGCCTGCGGCTTACTCGCAATGCGTACCCGGTCTAACCGGGCGCTGGAGTTTTCTCAACAAGACGCCAGGCATCGCTGGGCAGTTGGTCGTAGCGCCCGGCAGCGCGCGCGCCCAACTCATCTCCACGCGTATCGAAGATACGTGGGTCGTGTCGTCCGACTGGAGCAGCGCCATCATCGCCTACAATGCCAATTGCACGAGTGGCTTGCTCTATCTGTATTTCCCCGGCAAACCCTTACAGTGGACCTTCGAAGTCGTCACCGACGCCACCTTCGGCCGGCGCATCGACTTCCGCGACGCCGCCATTCCCCCGTTGCCACCGTGGGGGCCGCCGCCGCCGCCACCCTCGCCGATCGTGCTTCAAGGTCCGGTAATCGCCAGTGCCTGGCCCGCTCCCGCGACGCCGCCGGCCGGCACCTGTCCGGCGAGCCCGCTCAACCTTCTGTCGGGCACGTATCCGAACTCGGAGTTCGTCACCACCGGCGCGAATGACAATCCCACCCGGGCCCGGGTCGTGGTGCAGCCGCCAGAGCTGCTCTCCTTCTGGTTCCAGCGCGGACGCGTGCTTATCAGCGCACCCTTGCCTCCTCCTCCGACGGTTCCGCCGACACCGCCCGTGGTGCTGTCGCCTGCCCCCTTCATCCAACTCAGCTCCGCCGGAGATCCGGGGATCTATTTGACCAATTTTGACTGTCAGATGGTGACCCTCACCGCCTACTTCGCGAATCTCCGGCCCGTCTTCTATGACGCGTATCCGCGGGTTGCCACGAACGGCGCCCTCTCCTTCGTGCTCGCGGGCGGGAATGGTGGCCGGCCACCGTTTGTAGGAACCACCGGGATCATCCAGTAGTCTGGAACTGGAGGAAGCGAATTCGGTTCGCTTCCTCCAGTATCTTAACTAGATGATGGTAAACCTTCCCGAAGTAGTGGCCGAGTTACAAGAGCTCTATCCCCGCTACGAGCAGGCGCTCGTGAACAACGACGTCGATACGCTCGTCGCCATGTTCTGGGCGGGACCCCAAGTGATGCGCTTCGGCGTCGCCGAGAATCTTTATGGCCCCTCGGAATTGGAGGCCTTCCGCCAGGGCCGCCCCGCCGTCAATCTGGCCCGAAACATCGAGCGCTTAGACATCGTCACCTTCGGCCGCGACTATGCTAGCGTCACCCTCGAATTCTCCCGCGGCAGCGGGCAGGGAACGGTTCACGGCCGGCAAAGCCAGGTCTGGGTCCGCTTCCCGGAGGGCTGGCGCATCGTCTCCGCCCACGTCTCCCTGCTTCCGCGCGCCTAACGGACTTCCTTCAAAAATTCCTCCCGCGTGGCCGACCCCCGCGTCACCAGCGTCGCCAGCATCTTCTGCATTCGCTGAATCTCTTCGCTTTCGAAGCCGCTCTTCTTCGGGAAGCCTGCGTAGTAGCGAATGTTGAAGTCGAGCGCCGCCGCCGCCTTCGGAATCGCCGCGGGCTCCAGAGTCTGGAGCGTCACCATCCGCGCAAACTGATCCAGAAACCACACGTCCAGCAAGCTGAACTCTCCCGCCTTCCGGTCCTCGAACTCGTCGGTCGTCAGCACCATCTGCTTCTGACCCAACGTAAACACCGACGCCCCCAGCCCCTGCAACGACCGCTGCGTATCCATCGCCACCATCTCGCCGCCCGTGTGCGCTCCGCCGCTGGTGCCCCAAGTGCTCGCCTTCACGCCCAGCAAGGACGCGTCGCCCGCCACCTCGAAGAACTCCCGCACAAACCGGTTTGAGCCCTGGCTCCAGGTCGACGAGCCCACCAATAACACCTTCGGCAACGGCGTCAACAGCGTCTTGGCCGCCGCCGGGGTCAGCCGCTTTGCGCCGTCGTAGAGCGTCACAGTCGTTGACAAGCCGAGCTTCCGCAAGTGGCCGCGCACCAGCAACGTCAGGCCGTAGCCCGCGCGTAGCGCGTCCATCCGTTTGGTGTAGGGGCTAGGCGCGAAACACAGTAAGCGCACCTCGTCACTGCGCGCGGGCGCCTCGTCTTGCGCCATCAGGCGCATGGCGGGCAGTACAAGGGCTAGGGTCTCGCGACGGGTCATACGGCTGGTTTCAGCGTAGCAATTTCAGGGGTCGCCATCGACGCTATCCTGTTAGCTTGAGCCAGATGACCAAGTCCGTTTTGATCTTCGGCGCCGCGGGACAACTCGGCGTCGAACTAGTCCGCGAGTTCACCGCGCGCCGCGCCCAAGTGCATCCCTTTACCCGCCGCCAGATCGACCTCACTGACGGCGCCCAGGTTCAACGCGCCATCGAGCAAACCCAGCCCGACCTCGTTTTGAACGCCGCCGCCTACAACATGGTCGACCTCGCCGAGCAGGACCCCGCCGGCGCCTACGCCGTCAACGCCCTCGCCGTCCGCTCCATGGCCGTCGCCTGCCGCCAATTCGACGCCAAGTTCGTCCATTTCTCCACCGACTACGTCTTCGACGGCCAGCGCCGCGTGCCCTACACAGAAAACGATCCCACCCATCCCCTCGGCGCCTACGCCGTCTCCAAGCTGGCCGGCGAACTGTACGCCCAAGCCTACCTGGATGCCCTGGTCATCCGCACCGCCGTCGTTTTTGGACCCGGAGGCCGCGCCACCCCCCGCGGCAACTTCGTGGAGACCATGCTTAAGAAAGCCGAGGAGCAGAAAACCACCGGCAAGCCCCTGCTCGTCGTCAACGACCAGACCGCCTCGCCCACTTACGCCCCCTGGCTCGCCGCCCGCACCGCCGACCTCGTCGATCTCGGCCAAACCGGCGTCTTCCACGGCGGCGGCGAGCAAGCCGTCACCTTCTACGACTACGCCCAACTCATCTTCCGCGCGGCCAAACTGGAGGTCAACCTCCAGCCCGCCGACGAACGCCAATTCCGCACCCCCGCCCGCCGCCCGAAATACTCCGTCCTCCGCAACGAACGCATGCGCGCTCTCGGCCTGGCCCCAATGCCCAACCTCGAAAACCTGATTACGGAATATCTCCAGGGCCAGTAATACCCCCGTGTACGCCACGGCGGTCCTCAGTGACGCGTAGTTCGTATCTCAGCGCAGCCGGATAAGCCGGTGTGATAGAGTTTCGAGTCGTGAACCAAACCAACACAGGCCTCACGCGAAGGCTCTTTTTGGCCTCTTCGATGGCGGCATCGGCGCAGGCCACCAGGCGCCCAAATCTGATCATCATCCTGGCCGACGATATGGGCTACGGCGACATCGGCTGTTACGGTTCGCCCGATGTCCCGACGCCGCACATTGACGCGCTGGCCAAAGGCGGTACCCGCTTCACAGACGCCTATGTCTCCTGCGCCGTCTGCAGTCCTTCGCGCGCGGCGATGCTGACGGGCCGCTATCAGCACCGCTTTGGGCATGAGTTCAACTCTGGCCCCATGGAACGCGAAGCCGAGATCAACTTCGGCCTGCCCTTCGCCGAAAAGATTCTGCCGCAGTACCTGAAGCCGGCCGGCTATCGCAGTATGGCCATCGGCAAATGGCACTTGGGCGTCCGCCCAGGCTATCATCCGCAGGAACGCGGTTTCGACGAGTTCTTCGGCTTCCTCACCGGCGGCAACGACTTCATCACGCGGCAGACGCCCCACGGACGCGCCGTTGGCTCGGACGGCGACGGCGGCAAGATCCCCGCGGAGCGGCGAGACCCGATCCGGCGCGGGAATCAGCCCGTCGAAGAGAGTCGCTACCTCACGGACGCCTTCGGCGACGAAGCGGTGCAGTTCATCCATCGCAACCAAACCAAGCCCTTCTTTCTTTACCTCGCGCCGAACGCCATCCACACACCGTTGCACGCTCTCGATAAGTACATCGATCGCGTCGCGGGCATAAAGAACGAGAAGCACCGCCTGCTGGCGGCCATGACCGTGGCGCTCGACGATACGGTGGGCGCGGTGGTGGCCAAGCTACGGGCCATGAAGCTCGAAAGCAACACGCTGATCGTCTTTCTCAGCGACAACGGTTGCCCGGTGGTTACCGGCGCCGGCACCAACGGCCCGCTGAATGGCGAAAAGGCGACCTATTTCGAGGGCGGTATCCGCGTGCCGTTCATTCTGCACTGGCCGGGCCAAGTCCCGGGCGGCAAGCTTGATCGGCGACCGGTGGTGTCGCGCGATATTCTCCCGACGTTCCTTGCCGCGGCCAGGATCACTTCGACCGCGAAGTTTGACGGCGTCAATCTGCTGCCTTTTCTCCGCAATGAGGCGCTGCCCCACCAAGCGCTCTTCTGGCGCGCCGGGCAGGGACGCGCCGTGCGGAAGGGCAAGTGGAAGCTGGTGGAATTCGGTGACCGATTCTCTCAACTCTTTGACCTGGAAGCCGACGTTGGCGAACGTCGTGACCTCAGCGCCCAGCACCCGGAAGTGGTGCAAGATCTCCGGGCCTCCTGGCAAGCCTGGAGCGCAGAGATGGCGAAACCCGCCTGGCCGCCGCGCTTTCGCGAGTTGATCGTCAACGGCGTGAAGGCCAACTGGGAGCTTTAGTGCGCGTTTTTCGGTAACGGGATCAGGCCATTCTGACGATCACGAGAGCTATGACTGGTTTCGGAGGCCGCAGGGTTCACTCAACCCTGCTGTTATTGCTATTCACCGCGCCACTGGCCGCCGTTGGCCCGGAGGACAGACTGGCCGGTCTCACCGTCAGCCATTGGGGCGCGCCCAACGGAGTCCCGGAAGAGACCTTCGCGGGGCTTTTGGCTACTGGAGACGGATACATCTGGGTGGCTGCCAATCATGGGCTGATTCGGTTCGACGGGAACCGGGCGCAGGTGTTTCGGCTGGGCGACCTCTTTCGGGCCAAAGGAACGGGAAGTTGCAGCAGCAACACGTTGAACGTGCTAACGCTGGGCTCGGACGGCCACATCTGGGCCGGAGCTGGCAGCGGATGTGTCTTTCAGATTCGGCGCGATCGCTTGGGAGGCTTCGCGAACTTCCGTGTGTTCGCGATGGAATCACCGATCTCGAGCCGCCCGGACGCCTCGATTCGCTGGCTGCGTAACTCGGCGGATGGCCGGTCCATCGAAGTGGCCCACAATACGGCCATCGGACGCATCGAAATGGCCGCGGTGGAGCGTTTGGCGGCGACGCTGGAACCTCCCGCCACCAGCGCATCGCTCGAAAAGTTGTCGCCCTTCCCACCCGATACGCAGCGGATGTATCAGACCCGGCGCGACCCGTCGGGCGTGCTCTGGGGAGTCACGCGTACGGGCGAACTCTACTCGGCGGAACCCGGAAAAGAGCGTTGGCAGCCAGCCGAAGGCCTTCCGAATGGGCGGTGGCGCGACAGTACCGCGATCACCACGGCGCAACTCCGGGTCGACCGGACGGGCGCGATCTGGATCGGCGGCGACCGCAGCCTGTACCGTTATCAGTCCGGCAAATTGACGGTCTTCAACGAGACGCACGGCATGCCCAAGTCACGCGTGCTGGCGCTGATGGAGGATCGGGCGGGCTGCATGTGGGCAGGCGGGGCCCAGGTGGTGTCCCGCATTTGTGGGGACCGGGTGGAGTCGATTCCGCTCGGCGTCGATCAAGATGAACTGATCGGGTGTCTCACGCAGGACCCCCAAGGCAGCATCTGGGCGGGTGGCAACTGGGGCAACCTATACCGGCTGAGCGACCCGATCTTCGAAATCTTCAGCCAGGGAAAAGGCACCTGGAAAGGCACCTCCGAGAGCCACTTCACCGGCGTGACCACCGATCAGGAGGGAGCCGTCTGGGGGAGTACGACCAAGTCCGGCCTGATCCGGATCGCGGGCGGCCGCGTCGTGGCGAGTCCGATGAACGCCGGAATCGCGGCCACCCAGGCGTTGGTGGCTCACCCGGAGGCCGGCGTGCTGGCCGCCAGTAGTCGAGGCATTTTCCGGGTGCTGGATCAGTCGATTGAGCCGATCCGCGTCGACACACCGCTGCGGTTCGGCGGAGCGGCGGCGCTCGGTTGGGACAACGCAACCACCCTGTTGTATTCGTTCGATGCCGGCAACTACCGGCTGCGGCTGCAGGACGGTGATCATTGGCAAGTGGAATCGTTGACCGGGCCAGCGCGGATCCGCCAGTGGGCGCACGACTTGCAGGGCCGCACCTGGGCCTTGGCGCAGTATACCGGGCTCTACCGGTTCGAAGCGAATGAGTATCAGGCCGCCAGCAACTCAGACCCCGCCAAGGCACGCGCCTGGTATAGCCTGATGACGGACCGCGAAGGTCTCTTCTGGATCGGGACGACGGACGGCGTGGAGGTGTATTCGCCGTCGGAAGGGCGCTTCCTGACGGCCAAGCCCCTCTGGCTGGGCGACCAGATCTTCCATATCAGCGAAGACCGGTTCGGAAAGATCTGGTGCGCTACCCGGCAGGGCCTGATCCGCTTTGACCGCAAGCAAGCGCTGGCTCTGGCGGGGGGCGGTCCGCCAGAGCATTTCTTTTTTGAGCGCTATGGGGAGGCGCAAGCGTTGCCCACCACCAATTTCGGCCTCGTCACCTCGGCCACCGGCGCCACAAGTCCGGATGGCCGCATCTGGTTTCCCGGATTGTTGGGACTGATTGCCCTGCAACCGGCGGATTTTGAACGCATACCCCAGGCGCCGGCCGCCGTCCTGCGGCAGGTGAATAGCGACGGCGCCGCGCAGAACCTCAATGCCCCCCTGCGTATCGGGCCCGGCTCCAAGCGGCTGGAGTTTCTCTTTCAGACCGTGCGTCTTGACCTGCTGGGTGGCGATTTCTGCCGGATGCGTCTGGAGGGATTCGATCCCGAATGGCACGCCTGCAATGAGGCGCGCACCATACAGTACACCTCCTTGGCGCCGGGCCAATACCGGTTCGTTTTGCAAACCTCCAGCCGCGGCGGAGCGTGGAATGGCAAACCGTTGAGCGTTCCGCTGGAGATCGTGCCCGCTCTGCACCAATTGGCGTGGGTGCGGGCGTTGTCAATGGTCTCGGTGCTGGCGATTATCGGTTTGCTCTTCTGGCGCCGGCAGAAACAACTGCTCGACCGGAATCAGTGGTTGGCCGAAAAAGTGGACGAACGGACGGCCACCCTGGCGCAGGCGATGCACGCGGCTGAGTCCGCCAACCGGGCCAAATCTGAGTTTTTGGCCACCATGAGCCACGAGATCCGCACGCCGATGAACGGCGTGCTTGGGGCGGTACAGATTCTGGGCGATTCGCCGCTCAACGGCGAGCAGAAACAACTGGTCTCCGTGATCCATCAGTCCAGCGAAGACTTGGTGTCGATCGTCGATGACATTCTCTGCCTGGCCAAGGTGGAGAGTGGCAAGATGAGTCTGGAACGCGCTGTGGTGGATGTGCGGGCCATGGGCGAGTCCTTGGTCGCGCTCTTTCAGTCCAAAGCCCAACTGAAGGGCGTGGCGGTCCGCTTCGCTTTGGAACTCGAGGCGCCGCCTTTCGTGTGGAGTGATCCGCAGCGGCTGCGTCAGATTCTGCTGAATCTGCTGGGCAACGCCGTGAAGTTCACCGAGAAGGGTGAGATCTGCCTGGGTGTGCGGGTGGATACGCCGGCCCGTACGATGACCTTCCGCGTGCAGGACACCGGGCTGGGGATTCCGGCGGACGCCATTCCTACCCTGTTTCATCCCTTCGTCCAGGCGGACTCCTCCACCACACGGCGCTTCGGCGGCAGCGGACTGGGTCTGTCGATTGTGCAGCGCCTGGTGGAGGCCATGGGTGGCCAGGTTCGGGTAGAGAGCGAACTGGGGTGCGGTTCCACTTTCGAGGTGACGTTGCCGTACGAAGCGGCGCCGATGGCGGCCGAGCCTGCCCTGGCGGAATCCAGTTCCGGCATGCCCGGCACTGGCATGACCGGTGTCGGGATGACCGTCCTTCTGGTGGAAGACAATCCCGTCAACCAGATGATCAGCCAGCGCATGCTGCTCCGCCTGGGCTGCGCCGTGGTCCTGGCCGACGATGGGTTGAAGGCCCTGCAGGCCCTGCGCACCACCAGCATCCACCTCGTGCTGATGGATTGCCAGATGCCGGAACTGGATGGCTACGGCGCGACGCGGGCGATTCGCTCCTGGGGCGGTGAGTTTGCCAGGTTGCCGATCGTCGCCCTCACCGCGAGCGCGATGAACGATGAGCGGCAACGTTGTCTCGACGCAGGTATGGACGACTTTCTGACGAAGCCGCTGATGCTGGCTTCGCTCGATCGCGCCTTAGCGCGTTGGAACCAGACGCCCGTTGCCCGGGACTAGCCTCGGCTAGTAGCCCAGCACCTTCCCGCCGCGACGCCCATCTGACCAGCCGAGCCGCATGCCGGTGCCCGGCTCGACGGCGACCGCGTGAACGTCGCCCTGCGAGCGGTAGTTCGGATTCAGCGTATGCCCCATCGTCTTGAGCTTGTCCGCCACCTCGCGCACGAGGGCGCCGGGCTCAGCGTCAATGCGATCCGGCGTGCCCTGATAGTGGATGCGCGGATACTCGATGGCATCGCGCAGCGACATCTTGAAGTCGATCAGGTTGACGATCACCTGCAGCACCGTATTCGGAATCGTCTGGGACCCCGGCGACCCCAGTGCCACCCACGGCGTGTTGTCCCGGTTCAGCACCAGCACCGGGCTCATCGACGACACCGGACGCTTGCGAGCGGCGATGGCGTTACGGCCGCGGGTGCCGAAGCCGCTCATGATGTCATTCAGCAGGACGCCGGTGCCCTTGGCGATCACTTGCGACCCATAGAAACCGTTCAGCGTGTAGGTATTGGACACGATGTTACCCGCGCCATCAATGACACTGAAGTGCGTCGTCTCGGCGGATTCGTTGCCTTCCGCGGCCGTGCCTGGGCGTAGCAGGGGCGACGCGGCGTCCTCGCGAATCGACTGGGCGAGCGACACAGCGTGCTCCTTGGACGTCAGACGGGCCGTGGGGATATCGAAGAAGTCCGGGTCGCCGGCGAATTCGGCGCGGTCGCGGAAGGCGCGGCGCGCGGCCTCTACATGCAGGTGGCGAGCCTTTGCTGAGCCCTCGTCGCCTAGCCCGAGGGAGAACCGCTCCAGAATGTTGAGCATCTGGAGCACAGCCGTCCCGCCGGAGGAAGACGGGCCCATGGCCAGAATGGAATGCCCGCGGTAGACTCCCTTGATGGGCGGGCGCAGATGAGCCCGGTAGCCTTTCAGATCCTCCAGCGTAATCGTGCCGCGATTGGCCTGCATGTCGGCGGCAATCAGTTGCGCCGTGCGGCCCTCGTAGAACTCGCGCGCGCCGTGTTTCTGCAGGCGTTTGAGGGTGGCGGCCAGGTCCGGCTGTTTCACGATCTCGCCTTGATTGAGCGGCTGGTCCTGCCCGTGCAGGAAGATCTTCGCGGTCTCCGGGAACTGTTTCATGATCGGGACCTGCAACGCCAGAATGATCTCCATGCGCTGCGAGGCCGGGAAGCCCTGCTGGGCCAGGCGGCGGGCCGGCTCGATCACTTGCGCCCAGGTGAGCTTGCCGAACTTCTGGTGGGCCAGGGCGAGCCCGGCCACCGTGCCTGGCACGGCGGAGGCCTTATAGCCCACCTGCGCTTCTTGCGGACTCTGGAAAAGCGCAGGGGAAGCCACGGCGGGAGCCATCTCCTTGTAGTCGATGGCCGCCTCGCGGCCGTCCGCCATCCGGATCAGCATATAGCCGCCCCCACCCAGGTTGCCGGCTTCGGGGTGGACGACGGCCAGCGCGAACCCCACCGCGACTGCCGCATCCACCGCGTTGCCGCCCCGCTTCATGATGTCGACGCCGGCCTGGCTGGCCAACTCATGGACGCTCGAAACCATGCCGGTCCGTGCCCGTTCGGCTTGGGCGATTAAGGGCCGCTCGGCTTTGAGCACCCGGCCTGACTGGGAGGTCTCCTGGGCCGCACCGATGGTACACAGGACAAGCAGCAGCATAAGTCGCATGTGACGATGATAGCTCCTGCCCTCTCCGGTGAGGACTTGCTTACTCGGGACGAACTCATCCTTCATACCCTCGTAACTTTGTTCTGCTAGCATCTCAAAGAGGTTTTGTGATGAGAACATTTGCTTTGGTATTCTGCCTGTCTTTTGGTGCGTGGGCTCAGACCTCCACGGGAACCATCACCGGTACGGTGAGCGACTCGACGGGTGCGGCGGTTCCCGCCGCCAAAGTGATCATCACCAACACCGGCACCAATCGCAAGGTGGAACTGGTGACGAATACCGAGGGCAACTACACCGCTCCCTTGCTCTCCCCCGGCGCCTATACGGTGGGCGTGAGTGCGACCGGCTTCAAGAGCTTTGAGCAAACGGGCATCCAACTCGCCGTCCAGCAGCAGGCTCGCGTCGATGTCGCTTTACAGGTGGGTGGCCTCAGCGAGTCGGTCTCCGTGCGCGGCGACGCCGCGGTGGTCGAAGCTACCACCTCTTCCATTGGCAAGGTTGTCGACAACAAGCGCATTATCGAACTGCCCTTGAACACGCGCAACGTCTATTCACTGGTGAATCTGACGCCCGGCGTCACGGGCTCCATCGGCAACGCCCATAACGCCGTCAGCTTCAGCGTCAATGGTGCGCGTGGCGGCACCTTCGACGTGCTGGTGGACGGTTCGAGCGCCGCCTTCCCCACGGTGAACGGCTTCGCCGGTCTCTCGGTTTTTCCGTCGGTCGACGCGGTGGCCGAGTTTAAGATGCAGGCCCAGAATTTTAGCGCCGAGTTCGGCCGCAGTATTACGGCTGTCTTGAACGTCGTCTATAAGTCCGGCGGCAACGACTTTCACGGCACGGCTTACGAATTTTTACGCAATTCCGTGTTGGACGCGAATAACTTCTTTGCGAATGCCCGTGGCGCGAAGCTGGCCAGTTTCAAACGCAATCAGTTCGGCGCCACGGCGAGTGGACCCATCATCCGGAACAAAACCTTTTTCCTCGGCGCCTTCGAAGCCCTGCGCGAACGGAGCTTCGCCGAGCGGCTCACCACCGTGCCCACCGAGCGCGAGCGTGCCGGCGATTTCTCGCAAACCCGGTCCAGCGCCACGCAGGTCATCACCATGTATGACCCTTCCACGACGCGCGCCAATCCCAGCGGGGCGGGCTCGATTCGGGACATATTCCCGGGAAACGTCATTCCTTCCAGCCGCTTCGATCCGGTCGCCGTAAAGGCCACCACTTACTATCCCAGGCCCAATCAGGTGCCTGACTTAATCGGCCGCAATAACTTCTACAACAGTGGAGCTGCCGCCATCAACACCGCCAACGCCGACGCGCGGATCGACCACAATTTGAGCGACCAGCAGCGGATCTTCGGCCGCTTCTCCTATCGGCGCTCATATAATGCGCCGCCGCAGCTTTTTCCCGGCGAACTCGGCATCGCCGAAGGCCGCGTCATCAATAACGACTTTGGCCGCAATGCCGTCGTCGACTACACGCGGACCCTCAATCCCACCAGTCTGCTCAACCTCCGCCTCTCCTTCGCCCGCAACCGGTTCCTCTTTGATAACCAGGGCCTGGGCTTCGTTCCTTCGAGCCTCGGTTTGCCGAAGTCGCTCGATACCGCCGTGGATCGCTTGATGTTCCCCCGCTTCGATGTCAGCACGCAGGCTTCGCTCGGTGGCAGCGATCACCGCCAAAGCGGCTTCAATAACTGTGGCCTTTCCGGCAGTTACAGTAAGATCGCCGGCCAGCACTCGCTTAAGGTGGGTTATGAGGGCCGGATGCTGCGCATCAACGTCTGGGAAGCCCGCGCCGCGGGGACGTTCGGCTTCACCGCCGCCATGACGCAAGGCCCCAACCCCACCGCCGCCAGCGCGAACGCGGGCTTCGGGTTTGCCTCTTTTCTGCTCGGCACGGGCACCAGCGGCAATTTCTATCAGAACTGGAAGAATGTTGCCGCGCAGAGCTTCTACCAGGCCTTCTATATCCAGGATGATTGGCGCGTCACCCGGAAGTTGACCCTCAACCTCGGCCTCCGCTATGACTTTGACACGCCGCGCACGGAGCGTTACAACCGCCTGAGCTGGTTCGACCCTTCGCTTAAATCTCCCTTGGCCGACAGGGTTCCGGGCTTCGGTAATCTGCAGGGCGGCCTGCGCTTCGTGGGGGTGGACGGCAACGACCGCACGCAGTTCAACGGCGACTTCAACAACCTGGCGCCGCGCTTGGGCTTCGCCTATCAACTGAATCAGAAGACGGCCATCCGCGGCGGCTTCGCCCAGTTGTTTGGGCCCAGCACCCTCTCGGCCCAAGGCACCGTGGGCCCGTATGGCTTCCGGGTTGAGACCCCGTGGGTGGCCAGCCTGGACGGAATTACGCCCCTCAACCGGCTCAGCAACCCTTTCCCCGAAGGCTTCAAGCCCGTCCCCGGCTCCTCGCAAGGCGCCCTCACCGCGATCGGCAGCAACCTCGATGCCCCGCTCAGTAACACCAACACTCCTTACACGCTCCAATACAATCTGGCTATTCAGCGCGAGTTGCCGGGGGCCGTCCTCCTCGAAGCGGCGTACGTGGGCAACCGCGGCCGCCAGCTTTCCCGCGGCGGCGAAGGCGGCTTTACCAATAACCAAGTCGATCCGCGGTATCTGAGCCTGGGCAACCAGTTGAATCAGCTCGTCGATAATCCCTTCTTCGGCTTCGGCACCGGCGTGCTGGCCAACCGGCAAGTTTCCCGCGCTCAGTTGCTCCGTCCTTATCCGCAGTTCGGTTCCATCTACCCGCTGTTCTCGCAAGGCGCGACCTCGGACTATAACTCCCTGCAGGTTACTTTCAGCAAGCGCTTCTCCCAAGGCATCGTCTTCGAGGGCAGTTACGCCTGGGCCAAAGCCATCGACGAAGGCACCAGCTATCAGGACAGCACCAATGCCCGGACCAGCCGCGCCGTTTCGAGCGTCGACGTCCCACACCGTCTCATCTTCAGCGGGGTCTACGAATTGCCGTTCGGCCGGGGCCGCCGCTTCGGTTCCGGCCTGTCGAAGTCGCTTGACGCCGCTTTCGGCGGCTGGCAGATGAACGGCATCTTCAATCTTCAGTCGGGGTCGGCCTTGGGCATCGGCGCCAATAACACGGCTGGCCTTTTCACCGAAGCCATCCGGGCGAATAGCAACGGCCAGGATCCTTCCCTCCGCGTCGACGCCCACGCGCGGCTCGACCGCTGGTTCGATACCAGCGTCTTCAGCCAGCCCGCACCCTTCACCCTGGGCAATGTGAGCCCCCTGGTTACGCGTTTGCGTAACCATCACATCAACAACCTGGACCTTTCGATCTTCAAGCAATTCCAGATCCTCGAGAAACTGAAGCTGCAGTTCCGCGCCGAGGCCTTCAACTCGCTCAACCGGGTTCGCTTCGGCGGCCCGAACACCAACGTTACCGCCGGCGCGAACTTCGGCCGCGTCACCACTCAGTCGAATGATCCCCGGCAGATGCAGTTCGGGCTGAAACTGATCTGGTAAGCGGCCTCATTGAACTGTGGCAGATTTTCCGGCGGTAGGCCGCCGCGCCGCTTAGGAGGTTCGCATGCGGTCTGCTAAGCTGACTCGCATGACCAGATTCCTGCTTCTTGTTTGTCTCGCCGCCGGGTTGCCCGCCCAAACGCTCGACTGGGCCAAGGTGGAGGCCGAAACGCTTCGTCACTTCACAGCCTTGGTCCAAATCAACAGCGCCGACCCCGGCGGCTCCGAAAAGCCCGTCGTTGACTATTTGAAAGCCGTTTTCGAGAAAGAGGGCATCGAGCACAAGGTGCTGGCCGGCAACCCGCAGCGCCCCAACATCGTCGCCCGCTTGAAGGGCAATGGCAAGAAGAAGCCGATCCTCATCGTCGGCCATAGCGACACCGTCAACATCGACCCCAAGAAGTGGACTCACGGGCCTTTCTCGGCTCACCGCGAAGGCGGCTATGTTTACGGTCGCGGCACCGTCGACGACAAGGATAACCTAACCGGCGCGCTAATGACCATCCTGCTGCTGAAGCGCCAGAATGTGCCGCTTGAACGCGACGTCATCTTCCTCTCTGAGGCCGGCGAAGAGGGTGCGACTTCCGTCGGCATCGCCTATTTGGTGAAGGAACACTACCCCGAAATCGACGCCGAGTATTGCCTGGCTGAAGGCGGCTCCGCCGTCCGGACCGATGGCCGGCTGCGCTTCGTTTCTGTCCAGACCACCGAAAAGCTCCCCTTTGGCGTGCGTCTGGTGGCTACCGGCGTCGCCGGGCACGGCTCCGTGCCGTTGCGCACCAATGCTGTCGTCAAGATCGCGCAGGCTGTCTCGCGCATCGCCGCCTGGCAGCCGCCCATGCGCTTGAACGACACCACCCGCGCCTACTTCGAACGCCTGGCCACCGTGTCGACCCCGGCCGAAAAGGAGCGCTATAACGGCCTGTTGAATCCTGACAAGACCGACGCCATTCAGGAGTACTTCGCCGTCAACGAGCCGCGGCACAACTCGATGATCCGCACGTCGGTCTCGCCCAACATCATCACCGCCGGCTATCGCTCGAACGTGATTCCCTCCGAAGCCGAGGCCACGCTCGACATTCGCGCGCTGCCCGACGAGGACCTGCCCCGGTTAGTGGAAACCCTCAAGAGCATCGTCAATGATCCGGCCGTAAAAGTAGTGCCGACGGGCCGCTCCTCCCGTCCCGGCGGCGCGCCTTCGGGCCTGGACAACGAAGCTTTCCGGGCGATTGAGAGCGTCGCCAAGCAGCACTATCCGGGCGTGCCCACCTTGCCCACCATGTCTACCGGAGCCACCGACATGGCCTTCCTGCGTAGCAAAGGGATGCAGTGCTACGGCATCGGCCCCATGATCGACTCCGAGGACGGCCCCAAAGGCTTCGGCGCGCACAGCGACCAGGAGCGCATCCTCGAATCGGCCTTGCAGACCTTCGTGAAGTTCCACTATGACCTGGTGGCCGAGTTAGCGAGGGCGAAATGATTCTTCCGTTGCTCCTGCTGCTCGCCGAGACGCAGCAGATACAGGCCAAGGTCTACTACAACTCGTTCGACCATCGCCATCCCGTGCTGGCGCGCATCAAGCCCGGCGACATGATCGTGACGCGCACCCTGGACGCGGGCGGCTACGACGAAAACGGCAAGAAGGCCGGTGAGCGCGGCAACCCGCTCACCGGGCCTTTCTTCATTGAGGGCGCCGAGCCCGGCGACGCGCTCGAAGTGAAGCTCGACCGGTTGCGCATGAATCGCAACTACGGCTTCTCTAGCTACCGGCTTGGGCTATACGCCATCAATCCGGAGTCGATTGAAGGGCTCTACTCGGCGGTCTACAAGAAGGACGCGGTCATTCCCGGCCGCGACACCATCGTCAAATGGGACATCGATCTCGAAAAGCAGCGCGTCCGGCTGAGCGAGCCCAAGAGCAGAACCCATCGGCTGGACTTCGCGGCGGTGCCGATGCTGGGCTGTATCGGTACTGCGGCGGCGGGCGTCTCCGGACCGACGTCGGCCATCTCCGGCCCCTACGGCGGCAACCTCGACTACAACCGCATCGGGCAAGGCGCCACGGTGATCCTGCCCGTCACGCACGCCGGCGGGCTGCTCTTTCTCGGCGACGCCCACGCCCTGCAAGGCGACGGCGAACCCAGCGGCACCGGCGTCGAGACGTCGATGGAGGTCGCCTTCACGGTCACTTTACGGAAGAAGGCCTCGTTGACCGGGCCCCGCGTTGTGACCAACGACGCCATCATCTCGATCGGCAGCCAGCCCGAATTCGCCTCCTCGCTCGACCGCGCTTTGCGCCTGGCCACCTCGGACATGGTGGATTGGCTGGTGCAGGACTACCGCATGGAGCCCTGGGCCGCGCACATGCTCGTCGCCTATCAGGGCCGCTATGACGTGGTGACGGTGGCCGGATCGATGGCCTTGCGCCTTCCGAAGTCCGAATTGCCCAGGATCTGATAAGATCCCAGGAGTCGCCCCCCGGAAGGAATCCAACGGGCCAAGGAGCATTGCTACATGATCCATATCATCGGACAAATCATCGTCGGACTTGTCGTCGGTATCGTTGCCAAATTGTTGTTGCCGGGTGCCGACAAGGGCGGCATCATCGTGACGGCTTTGATCGGCATGGCGGGAGGTTGGGTCGGCGGGTGGCTCGGCCAGGTGCTGGGGTGGTACAAAGCCGGTGCGCCGGCGGGCTTTCTGATGTCGGTGGTAGGGGCGATGCTGCTGATGCTCGCCTATCGCATGATCTAAGGAAAGGTTGGAGGCGCCGACCAGGATCGAACTGGTGAATAACGGTTTTGCAGACCGCTGCCTTACCACTTGGCTACGGCGCCCGAAGTGAACTTACTTTCCCACGATAACCCGATTACCGGCGCGCGTCAAACGGAACTGAGTAGTACGGCTAGTTCCCGGGCCAGTACTTCTACCCCGCACTGGGACTGGGCGTAATGCCGGGCGGCGATTCCCATGGCTTTCCGCGCGGCCGGGTGCTGGGCCAAGTAGGCCATCGCCGTGGCGAGTTCCTCTGGTTCTCCCGATCCGGGCGAAACGGGCCAGACGGCACCCGGAGGAAGGTGCGACACCTCCTCGCCACGGGTCACAATCGTAGGCTTGGCAGCCGCCATTAGCCTGGCCAGAATGCCCGAACTCTCGCCCGCCGAGGGATAGCGCAGGTTGAGGCCGACGTCGGTCGCCGAGAGCAGCAAGGTCAGTTCCCGCTCCGGCACGGGGCCGACGCGGAGCATGCGCGGCCCACTGGGCTCCAAAGACTCGCGCAGGGCGGGGGAGCCCCAGTCCCCTTGAATCAGCAGCGCGCAGTCCTCTCGCTGGAGCGCGAAAGCCCGCACGATGGCGGGGATGCGCTTGGACTCGCGCAGGTGTCCGAAGACCCCGAAGAGGCAGGTTTGCGGCGCGAGGCCGTGCTCGGCTCGCCAGGCCAGAATGTCCTGCGCGGGCGGCGCGTCCGGCTGGGCAATGAAGTGCGGCACCAGTTCCACGCGCTTGGCGCCGTGTTCCTGGGCCAGCCGCTTCGCGGCGGGGTTGTGGACGATCACCAACTGGGCCGCCTCCATCGCCCGTCGCAGCATCGGGTAGCGGAAGTACTCCGGATGGGCGCCGGACTGCGCGCGCCGGGCCCAAAGGTCCTGGGCCAGATTGCGATGCCACTCGCCGTAATTGTAGAGAAATTCTTCGATATACTCCGCCTCGGTGAGGGTGCCGAGGAGGAAATGATGCAGTACGGCATCGTGGAGAATCACGACACGCTTCGGATCCTGCCGGGTGAGCAGCCGCCGGTAGAGAGTCTTGTGCAGCGGATTGTTGCCTACGTGGAAAACGCTGACGCCCGGCACCGGAGGCAAGGCGGCGTGCAGCACCTTTGCATAGTCCGCGACGCCCGAGTTGCCCGCGGGCGCGAACCAGTTCACGGCTTGACGCGGCGGCCAAAGATCGCCGTCCCCACGCGGATCATCGTCGACCCCTCCTCAATGGCGACCGCGAAATCGTGGGACATTCCCATGGAGAGCTCCTTGAGCTCATGCTGCCGGCCGAGCTCCCGCAGGCGCGCGAAGTAGGGCCGGGCGACCTCAGGATCCTCTGACCAGGGGGGCATCGTCATCAGTCCGCGAAGCCGGAGATTGGGCAAGGCGCGGACGCCGTCGATGAGTTGCGGAAGCTCCATAGGGTCAATTCCGGCCTTGGAGCCTTCTTCCGAAAGCTTCACTTCCAGAAAGATATCAATGGGATGCGGGCCTTCGTTCAAGCGTTGGGCGACTTTGAGGGAGTCAACTGTTTGAACGCAATGAAAGATATCGGCAGCGCGACGGGCTTTGTTGCTTTGTAGATGGCCGATGAAGTGGAATTTCGCATCGGATAAGTCTTTTGCTTCCGGCCATTTGGATTCGAATTCTTGAACGTAATTCTCACCGAAATGCCGGGCCCCGGCGCGATAAGCCTCCAGCAGAGCCCCCACCGGGAAGACCTTGCTCACCGCGATGAGAGTGACTTCCTCCCTAGCACGTTTGGCGTGCTCGCAGGCGGCCAAAATCTTTTTTTCAAAATTTATGAGATTTTCGGTGATGCTCAACCCACTATTCTACGGAACCTGATGCCGAACTTACCATTAGCCGACGAATTGTTTACGTTGTTGCGCGAGCTGAAGCGTCCCGCGCTGCTGGAGGCGGGGCGGGAGCCTTTCGATTTGATGTGGGATTCCTACACGCTTACCGAGCGGGCGGGGACGCTGTCGCTGCATGCGTGGAACGACGAGCGCAGCGTGGCGCACACGGTGAAGTCGTTTGTGCGGGTGGGTCCGGGGCGCTTGAAGCTTGAATGCCTGAGCCTGTTTGGCAAGCCGCGGACCCTGGAAGTGGTCGACCGCGACAACGGCTTGCAACGCCACCGGCAACTGACGGCCGTGCGCACAGTCTACATGGAGCAGCTGCGGCGAAGTTTGGCGCGCCGGTTTCCCGGCTGGGGTATCCAGGAGCTTTCCACCGGCGCCAACCTACAGCACTCGCTGTCGCCTGCTTATCCGCGCGCCCTGGTGCGCCGGGGCAACACGGCCTGGGCCGCGATGCTGGCTACGCCGATGTCGGACGTCGACGCGGTGCTGAGCTTTGGGCTCATCTGGCACCACCATTGCCGGAAGCAGGAGAAGCGCGCCGTGGTGGAGGGTTTGGCCATCTTCGTGCCAATTGACCAGCACCAGACCACCGCCCTGCGCTTACGCTACCTGGACCGCTCGCGCTTCGATACCGCCCTCTATAACTACGATGCCGACGGCATGGAGGAGCAGATGGACCTGCTGGACGACGGCAACCTGCGCCGCGCGCTCGAGAGCCCGTGGTCTGAGCCCAAGCTCCGCGCCTACCCTGGCCCCGAGCGCCGCCTGGAAGATCAACTGCGGCAGCGCATCGAACTGGTGAACGCCAACCTCACCGCTCCGGTATACGGGCAAGTGCCGGCCTTCGCGGCTAACGACCGTGACCTGATCGACCTGCTCGCCGCCGAGCGGGGCGGCCGGCTGGCGGTGCTGGAACTCAAGGCGAGCGAAGACATACAGCTTCCCCTGCAGGCGCTCGATTACTGGATGCGCGTGGATTGGCACGTCCGGCGCGATGAATTCACGTCGCGCGGATACTTTCCGGGCCGCGCTTTGCGCAAGGAGAGTCCGCGCTTGTACTTTGTTGCACCCGCGCTCGATTTTCATCCGTCCAATGCGACGGTGTTACGCTATTTCTCGCCAGTGGTTGACTGGGAGATGGTGGGCGTAACCCATCCGCGGAGTGGCGCACTTTCGGTGGCCTTCCGGCGAGGAAGCAGGAGTGACGATGAGTTGGTTGGGGCAAGTGAAGCAGGCGGTAACGAACCTGAGTCCGGCATCGGTGCGGGAGTCGGCGGAGCGTCCGTTCCGCATTGGTTTGTTCGCGGGAAGTGAAGGCTTCATCCGGGAGTTCGAGAAGTACATGCTGCCGGCGACGCTTTCCGTCGACAAACGGCGGACCGCGGCCCGTCAGGTGGTGCGCGCGGCGGACCAGCCGGGACCGTACGACATCGAGATCTTCGATCCGGCGCTCGAACGGAGTGACCGCGGTTTCTACTTCGACGCGGCGAATCCGGCGCAGATGGTGAAGGCGGTGCTCGACGCGCACGAGCCGTTCGCTCTCGCTCTGGCGCGCAACTTCCCCCCGTTTCGCGCCGAGGTGACCCGGCGCTCGATTCACACGGTGTCGCGGGAGAATGCGCTATTCTCCATCGCCACGGCGATGCCCAACATCGCGCCGCTGCTGGGCCTCGGCTGGGCCTTGGGCGAGTTCGCATCGGACACGGCGGTGCTGACGGCGAACCAGGTACGGCTGGCGTTTCTGCTGGCCGCGGCGAGTGATCGGCCCGTGGGCTACAGCGAGCAACGCGGCGAGATCGCCTCCATTATCGCGGGCGCGTTTGGTTGGCGGGCCATCGCGCGTGAACTGATCGGCAAGATTCCGTTGGGCGGCGGGCTGATTCCCAAAGCTGCCGTCGCCTACGCGGGGACTTACGTCATGGGCCAAAGCTTTGAACGGCTCTACCGGTCCGGCTATGCGTACTCGCGGCAGGAGCGGAAGTCGGCCTATGTCGACGCTTATGACCGGGGTAAGGCGATAGTGAGCGCCGTCGTAGAGAAGCTTAGCCCCAAACGCGGGTAGTGAATCGAACATTTTTGCGCCCTCACGTTTTATTGTTCGAGCGTTCATGTGGATGTAAACAAAGGGTGCGAGTGTAGGGGCGTGTTGACGCCTCCCCAATCTTCCCGGATTCACTTTCACTGGCGCGAACCCCGGGTCGCGGCTAACTTTCGCGCGGCTGTGTCCTTGCATGGACACACACTGCACTCACAGGAAAGCCTGGGATTCATCCCGCAAATCTGCTCACCGTTGCCGTTGGTGGGCCACCTGATTGAGCGGCAGGCGTCGCGCTACCGGGAGTTGAACTCCGGGGCTCAGCTTGACTTCAACCAGGCCTGGTGGACGCCGCCGCTGGCGCCCGCGCTCGCCTACGAACTTGAGCGCCGTGCGATTGAGCAGAGCCTGGACCGGGCGGCGCTGGTGTCACTGACGGATCACGACACGATTGCCGGCCCCATGCAACTGCGCGTCCTGCAGCCCTACAAGCGCGTGCCGGTATCGGTGGAGTGGACCGTGCCCTTCGGGGGCACCTTTTTTCATCTGGGCATTCATCAAATGCCGGCCGCGGTGGCGTCCGAGTGGATGCGCGCCATGGAGGCGTTCACGCAGAAGCCGGGCGCGGAGGGCGAACTGAGTGACCTCCTGGCCTGGTTTCACGCTTCACCCCAAACGCTGATCGTCTTCAATCATCCCTTGTGGGACGAGAAGGGCGTGGGGCTGGAACGGCACTGGTTCGCCCTGGGCCGGTTGCTGGGCGAGTGCGGACGCTTTTTTCACGCCCTGGAACTCAATGGCCTGCGGCCGTGGGCTGAGAACCGCCGCGTGGCGGACCTGGCGCGCGGACTCGGCTATCCGGTGATCTCGGGCGGCGACCGCCATGGACGTGAGCCGAACGCCTGCCTGAATCTCACGAACGCTACCAGCTTTGATCAGTTCGTGGCGGAAGTCCGCGACGGGGTGAGTGAGGTGCTCTTCATGCCGCAGTACAACCACGGACACACCTACCGCATTCTGGGCAACATCGCCGACGTGCTCTCGGAGGATCCCGGCCACGCGTTGGGCTGGCGCCGCTGGAGCGACCGGGTCTTCTACCGGAAGCCCGACGGCGTGGTGAAGAGCCTGCGCGAACTGTGGGGGGAGCGCGAGCCTTGGGTGATTCGCGCCTTCACGCGTGGCGTCGGCTTGATGCGCCATAAGCGGGTGGAGCGCATGGTGAGGCGGGTGTGGGGTGCGGCGCAAGCAGTCTGAGATAAGCTAGTGCCGATGCAGGCACGACGCGATTTTCTGGCCACGGCCTTAGTGGCTCCGAGTCTTCTCCAAGCGCAGGCCAAGCAACCGCCCAATATCGTCCTGATCATCACCGACGACCAGGGCACCGCCGACTTGGGGTCGCACGGCAATCCGCATCTGCGGACGCCGCATCTGGATCGCCTGGCGAAGCAGTCAGTCGAATTCACCAACTTCTGTGTGTCGCCGCTCTGCGCCCCGACGCGGGCCAGCCTGATGACGGGCCGCTACTACTATCGGACCGGCGTCACCGATACCTACCAGGGCCAAGCCATCATGGATCCGCGCGAACGCACCATCGCCGAAATGCTGCGCGAAGCGGGCTATGCCACCGGCATCTTCGGTAAGTGGCACCTGGGTGACTGCTATCCCACCCGGCCCATCGACAAGGGCTTCGCCGAAGCGCTGGTGCATCTGGGGGGCGGACTCGCGCAGCCCTCGGCGCCCGAAGGCGGCGGCGACTACGACAATCCCATGCTGCAGCGCAATGGCCAGTGGGAGCGCGCCAAAGGCTACTGCACCGACATCTTCGCGAACGAGACGATCGCTTTCATCGAACGGCATCAGAGCCGTCCCTTCTTTGCCTATCTGGCGACCAACGCGCCGCACAGTCCCTACGACATCGCCGCCAAATACTCCCAACCGTATCTCGATAAGGGACTGCCCGAGAAGGTGGCGAAGATCTACGGCATGATCGAAAACATCGACGACAACGTTGGCCGCATTCTGAAACGCCTGGATGAACTGAAACTCGCCGAACGGACCATCTTTATCTTCATGACCGACAACGGAGCGACGAATGCGCAGTACACGGCCGGACTGCGCAATCTGAAGGGCACCGTGTATGAAGGCGGCATCCGCACGCCGTTCTTCTGGCGCGGACCCGGGGCGGGGAAGCCGGGCAAGGTGGATCGCATGGCGGCGATGATCGACATCACGCCGACGCTGCTCGAAGTCTGCGGCATCAAGCCCAAACTACCGTTTGATGGCAAGAGTCTGGCGCCGCTGTTGCAGCGTGCGGACGCCACCTGGGAGGATCGCAAGATCTTCCTCCAGATTCACCGCGGCGACACGCCGGTACTCTATCGCAACTTCTGCGTGCGCACGGACCGGTGGAAGCTGCTGCACGCGGTCCCCATCGGCAAGCCGCTGCCGGCGGAAGTGAAGCTCGAACTGTACGACTTGAAGACCGACCCCGGCGAGAAGACGAATCTGATCCAGTCTCAGCCGGCCATCGCGGCGCAGCTGAAGGCGTCGTACGAAGCGTGGTTCGGCGACGTCACCACCAGCCGAGGCTTTGCCGCGGTGCGCTTCATCGCGGGCACGCGCCACGAGAATCCGCTCACCCTGACGCGCCAGGATTGGCGCGGACCGAAGGCGGATTGGGACGCGCCAAACGGGATCGGCCATTGGGAGATTGTGCTGGCCGGACAGGGCGCCTACGATGTGGTGCTACGTTTTCCGCCGTTCGCGACGGAGGCCGAGGCCGAGGTACGGCTGGGGTCAGCGACGCAGACGGTGAAGGTGCCGGCGGGGGCGAAGTCCTGCCGGGTGGTGGGGCTGAAGCCGAAGCTAGGCGAAGCCCGGGTGGAGACGATCCTGCGCGGCGGCGGCGTGGTGCGGGGCGCGCACTACGTGGACATTGCGTGGCGGGCGTAGTACGAAACCAACGCGAGTGATTGATTCTATTGGAGTTACTGGCTAGCCGGTGGGCCGGCCAAGTCTTGCCTGATTCTTTGGCCTTAGGCTAGCAGCCGACGGAATTGGCGTAAGTCGTGGAAAGGAAAAGTGAAGAGCGGAGGTCCGGCGGGCGACGATTGCGCCGGGTGGTCCCACGGAGACGGGTGCCTTGCATCGTCATTCCGCGCTGGGCGGTTTCGTCTTTCGTCCGACGGCGAAACTGACGCTGAACGGCGATGCCGAAGTGGGCCGTGGCCGGCAGGTCTACTTTCGGACGAGTCTGCAGGACTTTGAGCAGATGCGCCTGCGCGCCCGTTACCAACTCTCCCAGGCCTGGCATCTCAACGCGCGCTTCGCACGCCTCAAGAATCACTTCCCGTTCACGAGCCAAAATCAGCAAGCCAACGTGACCTTGCAGTGGACGGGCAAGGCGGTTTCGGTGATGGCGGATTACACCCGCAGCGCGGTCCGCAGCGACTTCTCGATCCTTGATCCAGTGCTGTATCGTTTCTCGCGGAGCCTCTACCAGGACAACGCGCACACCGGTACGTTGGCGACGGACTGGCGCCTGCCGCGCAAGGCGACGCTGCCGCTGGGCGGCAGCCTCTTCCGGTCGAGCGGGACGCGTCCGAGCCGGTTCTACCAGCCTCTGGCGCGGCTCCGCATTCCCGTCGCCACGCACGCCAGCTTCCTGGCCGAATGGCGGCAAGCGTCGTTGGGGCAGTCGTTGTATCCGGCGGAATCCTTTGGGATGCACCAGTTCACGGTGGGCTTGCGGATCTTTTAGCGGCGGGCCCTGGCACGCCGGAGGCGATCGCTGAGTCATCAGCGCCCGGACTCGTTCGCTGGACCGTTACTGGGCGGCTCCCAGTCGGCGGGGCGACCTAGGTTGATGTTGATGTGGCGCTGGAAGGCGCGGCGCTTGGCTTCGGCGGCTTGTTCTTCCGGGGTGGGTTGGCTGGG
>JAIEMJ010000044.1 GCA_019752335.1 Bryobacteraceae bacterium | reverse complement strand
CCATCGGATCTTGCGGCGGCCTAACGCCGCTGACTCCAACCGCCGGATGCGGAAAACCGCACGTCCGGTGGTGTGGGAGGGTGACCGGGCTTTACCTCCCGGTCACTCAACCCGATGCACATTATTGCTGGTCTTCCTGCGCTCGGGGCTAGTGGTGCGCATCATCATGCGCGGGCGTGTCGTGACAGTTTTCACCCTACTTGTGGCCCCGCAGGAGCCACGGGGGCTCTTCAGCATGTCGGGCTGACGCCTACTGCTTGAGCTCTTGCCGGGCTTGCCGGGCGAAAGGCGCGAGTTCTCCGCGCCGGAACCTCGGGGCCGTTTCGACGGCCTCGATTGCGCGCTCAAAGGCCGACCGGGCTTCGGCGGGACGCTCCAGCGCCCGCAGGGCCCGGCCGTAGAGTACCAGTCCCTCGGGGTCGTATTCGCGAACGTTCACGTAGTAACCGAGGTGCGTTGCGGCTTCGTTCGCTTGGCCGCCGGCCAGCGCGACGGCGCCGAGTTCGCGCCACACCTGATGGCTGGCCAGCTTCGGATCCAGTTGCGCTCCTCGTTCCAGTAGGTCACGTGCTTCTGCGTCGTGGCCTTGCTGGCGCAGCAAACGGCCTAGCTGGAAGAGCGCGTCCGGCTCGTTCGGATCAATCGCCAGCGCCCGGCGGAAGCTCTGCTCGGCTTCGGTGAAGGCGCGGCGTTGCGCGTAGAGCAGTCCGAGTTGGTAGTGCGCGTCGGCGTCGCGGGGATTCAGCGTGGCGAATTCCAGCTGGCGTTTGAAGCGCTGCCGCGCGGCGAGTCCGCCGCCGAGGGCGCCGATATCGCGGCCGAACATCTGGTAGGCCATATAGAGCAGCCAGGGCGAGGCGAACATGTACAGGATGTTGCCCGAACTCCCCATCAGCAGCGCGGCGCCGAGGCTGGCAGCCACCCCGCCGATCTCCGCGCCCGCAGCCTGGGCCAACGAGACGCCCATCACTGTGGAAAACACGAAAGTGGCGAGCGCGAGAAAGTACACCAGTCCAACGGCCTGCAAAGGCACGCCGCCGAAGCCGAGCCACCAGCCCACGGCCACTGGCGCATGCGCGACGGCCCAGCAGAACAGCAGGCCCACCAGCACCGGCATGAAGTCCCGGAAGAGAATCGTCACTCCTCCGCCTAGCTGTGCGAGGGCCGTGAGGATCAGAATGCAGACGGGCACGAAGACCACTGCCATCAGAAACGGGGCCTTCAGGCCCGTGAGGAAGTACCGTCTTTCGATGAGTTCGCGCCGGGCGGGATAAGTACGCATGAATTCGGCGGTGGCAGGCGGATCGGGCTTCCCGGCTTCTTCGGCCTTCATGTGCTGCGCGTAGTGCGCGGAGGCCCCTAGCGCGGCCTCTTCCCGAAACCGCTCGCCATCCGACGCGACACTGATCGCGAGCGTCACGGCCACTGCCGCCAGCAAGGCGAAGAGGAACTTGCCCTGGTCCAGCGCCGCGGAAGCGGCGCGCTTCGGGTGGACGTAGAACCACGCCAGGATCTTGAATTGGTCCGCCAGCATGCCGATTCCTCCAGGGTATCGACAAAAAGCCCGGGCAGGAGGCCCGGGCGTTCTCATGAGGGTGAGTACGAGAAACGCCTTACAGCGTGTTCAGGTAATCGAGCAGCGCCTGACGCTCCTGCGGCAGCAAGCGGCGGAAGCGATCCCGGGCGGCGCTGGCTTGTCCGGCGTGCGCTTCGATGGCATCCGTCACGTTCAGGGCGCGGCCGTCGTGCAGCAGCATGCGGCGATGGCGAAGTCCCCACAGCGGCGCGGTGCGGAATTCGTTGCCGTTGGCGGCGGCCTGGTCAATGCCGTCGGCGGTGCCGATGTCGTGCAGCAGGAAGTCGGAGAAGGCGTCCACCGGCTTACGGTCCAGCGCGGGGATCAGGCTGGGTCCGGTGGTGAGGGTGGGCAGATGGCAACTGGCGCAGCCGGTACTGGTGAAGAGGTCCAGCCGGTTGGGGCCCAGGTCGCGAGCCGGGGGGCCCAGGAAGCGCATGAAGTTGGCGAAGTTGTCGATGCCGCGGCGACCGGTCGCCGGGTCTCGCACGTCTTCCACGTCCGCGACGCTGTCGCATTCGGAGAGCGTCTGCGCGGAGAGGCCGGTGCCGGTTTCGCGCGGGAAGATGTCGTTGGTGATGCCCATTTCGTTGACGTAGGCGTCGCCGGCGAAGGCCAGCAAGGTCGCCTGTTGCGCCTTCCAGCCGAAGCGTCCGACGCGCTGCGTCCGCGTGGCTGGGTCCATAACCAGGGCGGCGCGGCCACCGGTTACGGCCTGCAGTTGCCGGAGCAGGTCATCAGGAATCAACTCCACCAGTCCTAGGCCGAAAAGCGGCGTGGGAATGCGGCGGGCCATCACGTTCGCGTCCTTCGGCATCACCGGCTGGCACTTGGGTTCGGTGGCAAAGAGATGCAGCAGGCTGCCGCCTTGCGGCTCCGTGAAGGCGCCATTCTGGCGGCGGCCAACGCGCAGCACACTCACATTGCCGATGCCCCCGGTGTTGGGGATGTTGTGGCAGGAGTGGCAACTGATGCCGTTGAAGGCGGGTCCGAGGCCGTCCTCTTTCTTCTCGAGGTCTTCGAAGTCCGCTTTACCCGCCGTGAACAGTTCGAGCTGTGCCGGCGTCAAGCCCTGGAGTGCTCCTCCCGGGCCAGGAGCCGCGGCTCCCGGAGGAGGCGGCGGGACGGGTCCTCCCGGGCGAGGACCGATGGGTGGCTGCGCCAATCCGACTCCGATGGCGGCCAGTAAGAGATATTTGCTCCGATGCATGAAGCTATCATGCGCCCCCAACGTAAAGGTTGGATACGCGGTTTTGTAAAGGGATGGTAAAAGACGGGGGACTAGTACGGTGATTTTACCTGTGGGGCCGTAGGTGTGCCGCATTTTCTCTCCTGCGGCTAAGGGATACCCTCACGTGGGGGGAGGCATACCTGCGACAATAAGGGTCGCACAACTTGTCCAACCGGCGACCGCTCACTCTCATCTTTCTCACGCTCTTTCTCGACCTGCTCGGCGTGGGCATCCTGATTCCCATCACGCCCTATCTGGTGCGGCAATACCGCAGCGACGCGCTCACCATCGGCCTGCTGGTGCTGATCTTCTCCGCCGCGCAGTTCTTCATGACGCCCGTGCTGGGCGCCCTCTCTGACCGTTATGGCCGCCGGCCCGTTTTGCTCGTGAGCCTCTTCGGCACCGCCGTCGGCCACTTCATGTTCGGCCTCGCCCCCAGCCTCGCCTTCATGTTTGCGGCTCGCGCGCTCGACGGCATCACTGGCGGCAACATCTCGGCCGCGCAAGCTTACGTCGCCGACATCACGCCGCCCGAGGACCGCGCCAAATCCTTCGGCCTGATCGGCGCCGCCTTCGGCCTCGGCTTCATGATGGGCCCCGCGATCGGCGGCTTGCTCTCGACGATCAGCCTGCAGGCGCCGGCCTACGCCGCGGGCACGCTTGCGTTAGTGACGACGCTGCTGAGCTACTTTTTCCTCCCGGAGTCCTTGCCGGTGGAACGCCGCGTCAAGACTCCCCTGGCCTGGAGTGTGCTGAATCCGTTCCGCGCTATCGGCAGCGCGCTAGGACGCGTCAACATCCGGCTGTTGTTGCTCGCGACGTTCTTTCTGAACTTCGCCTATAGCGCCTTGCAGAGCCACTTCGCCATTTACACCCTGACGCGCTATGGCCTGGACGAACGGCAGAACTCGATGCTGCTGACGTACCTCGGCGTGATGATCACGATCATCCAAGGCGGGCTCATCCGCCGCCTGATGCCCGTCTTCGGCGAAAGCAAGCTGGCCCGCGCGGGCCTGGCGCTTGGCGCCGTGGGCTTTCTGGCGCTGATCTTCTCGCCGGCCGCGAGCTACGTCTATGGCGCGCTGACGCTGCTCTCCGTGGGCAGCGGACTGGCCGCCCCGGCGATGCAAAGCCTGGTGAGCCAGCGCGCCGGGGGCAATGAGCAGGGCGAGATCATGGGCGTGGTGCAGTCGCTGGGGAGTCTTTCGCGGATTCTGGGTCCGCTCTGGGCTGGCTTCACCTTCGACGCCTTCTCCCCCACCGCCCCCTACTGGACGGGCTTCGGCATGATGGTGGTGTCGCTGGTCCTGGTGCTGTGGTTCATTCAGCGGAAGCCGGAACTGAATTGACGGAAACCCAGTAAGTGGCCTGGGTGCCAAAGGAATGATGAGTAAGACTTCCGCCCAACAACGGCCCCCCTTGGGTTACAATTACGCACTAACTAGCAAATGGCGACGAAATCAAGCACCACTAACCCGGCTTCAGCCACGAAACTAAAGAAAACCGTGCGGACCATCGACCTCTTCAAGAAGGCCCAAACAACAGCCCCGGTTGACCTGCCCAAGTACAATCCCGGGGAAATGATCCTGCGGCTGACTCCTGCCGCGCAGGTGCAGCCTTCAAAGGCCAATCCTTTGGGTTTTCGTCCGGAGGTGCTGGCCTTCCTGAACGAACTGCGGGACTACGGGCTTTGGCGGATTGAGCCGTTGGTGCAGTTGGGCTTCCAGGTGTGGCCGATGGCAGTGCTGGGTCCGGCGGTGGATGGGCCTCCGCCCGTCGTGCCGTTGGCCATCATGCCAGTGGCGTTCATGGGTACCACCATGCAGGAGCTCTACCGGTACCTGCAGTTCGGGGACAACGCCTCTTTGCGGCGGGACGCGACGCCGTCGGGGGACCGCTGGATTCCGGCTGGACCCTTTGTTCCGCCGCGTCTGCCGAATCTTCCCGTGCCGACGCAACAAGAGATCCGCCGCCGCCTGATGTTGCGCTTCGATCCGGACCAGCTCACCGAGGCCATGTCGCAACGGATCACCCATTTGGCGCAACGGCGGCTGCTGCTAGGCCGCAGGCCACCATTGATGTTGGACATCGAGCGAACGCCACTCCGTCTGATTGCGGATCAACCTTACGGCGACAGGCCAGAGCGGGATCCCGTTTTACTAGAAACCTTACCCGGAGGAGATCTAGGTAACAATCTCATCGCCGCCAAGGTGGGACAGACCCTCGTGGATCCAGAGGAGGTCTATCCTAGGGGTTGGCACAAGTCGCAGGTGGATTATGCGGCCAAAGCCGCATGCATGGAAGAGCTGACCGCCACCGTGGCCGTGCTCGATTCCGGCGCCGACACCAAACATCCCGCTTTAGACGGTGTGGTCACCCCTGGTGACCCCAATTACATTGTGGATAATGCGGGCCACGGTACCCACGTTTGTTCAATTCTGGCGGGCCGCGCCATGAGTAGCCAAGCCCCTCCGGTCGGGATGCTGCCGAAAGGCAAGTTGCTCGTCTATAAAGTGATGTCGAACGACCTGGTGAAGTGGGGCGGACGATACTACTACCCGGTAGATAGCGTGCTCTATGCCAGCGCTCTGTTCGACCTGCGGCCGAAGGTGGCGGCGAAGCTTCTTAGGGTGATTAATTTGAGCTTGGGCGGCGAGACGCCCTTGAGCGCGAACGAAAAGGCTGACCTGGATACGTTGGCCGCGCTCGGTGCGGTGATTGTCGCGGCGGCCGGGAATCATCCCACAAAAGGCGACTTTACGGGTGTCCTCTATCCGGCTGCCTACGCGGCGACGGTGTCGGTGGGGGCCTATCGCTTGAACCTGCCCAACCCGAACGTGGCCACTGACGGGTATCCCTACGAATGGGAGTACTCGAACTATGGCGGCGGCAAGTCGCAACAAGTAGGCAGTGGGCGCTCATCGGTGGATGTCTTTGCACCAGGGCGCAATATTTTCGCGGCGCTACCCGTCACCTACGGCAGCTTGATTCCTCTCCTGAATCAAGGTTATCTCACCGGTACTTCCATGGCGACGCCGATGGTGGCGGCGGTAGTGGCGGCCTACTTGGCGAACAATCCGGATAAAGGTTTTGCGGAAGTGCTGGTGGAACTTAAGAACACGCTGGATCTGAAGCTCTATTCCGCTGCCCGGCTGACCTTGAGCAGCTTTGCCGTCTGTCCGCCACCCACGCCTGCGCAGTAGCGCCTTGATTGGACGATTCATGCCAGGAGCGGACGGCTAGCCCACCTCGTAAGAGGTGGGGCACGTTTACGAATTATGCCGTTTTTCGGGCGTTTTCGCGCAACGTCGGGAATAAGAAGTGGACCGGCCGGGAGGCCGGTCCTACGGCTTTACGGCAGGCCGGCGCGGCCGGAAGGGGCGTCGCCGCCTTCTGAACCGCCGGCCGGTTTCGTACCTTCAATGGCGGCAACCAAGTCGCTCAGCGTGGAGCCTGCCGCGACGCTGACATAGCATTTGCGGAGCAAGTCTAGGGTCGCCTCGCGCACCGCGGATTTCGCGCCTTCCTGGAGGATCCTGTCGAAGGCATTCTTGTAGGTCTGCTGAACAACCTTGTCGAGCAATTGAGGGAAGGTTCGATCCTTCTGCAACCCGGCGAAGAGGTCGACGTTGTTGGCTGCGAAGAGCCTCCGCATTTGGTCCGCGCTCAGCCCGTCCAAGTCTCTCGGCTCGATTTCCAGTTTCGCCGGTGACAGCGCTTCCACTGCCAGTTGCATCTTCGCCAACGCTGTTGGCTTGCCGGCTTGCCGACTCGCAAGAACCGCACTGATCGCCTCGACGGTAGGATCCTCGGTCTGATCCGCGGTTTCCGTCCGGAATGCCTCATCCAATTCGGCGATCTTCGCCTCCGAGTCTCCGAGAACGGCATTGTAGAGCTTTTTGCGCAGCTCTTCGGTAATCTTTAAAGCCATAACGTTTTTCCTTTACTGAGTCCATTGAGCCCGTTGGCTGAGTCGCGCTACCGCGGGGCGGGCAAGATAGGTCCGTTGATCCTCAGCGGGCCAACGGGCGACCATGGATTGAAACTCCACCGTGGCGGCGGAGCGGCTAGCCGCGGCGCCGGCAACGCGGCCCGCGGCTTGATCAATTGCCGCCTGCAGCAGGTGGCAATAAAAGACGTTGTTCTTGCTGCGCTTGGCCGTGAAGGTGGCCAGGGCTTGTTGAGTGGCGGCCGTGGCGGCCGGGAAGTCGCCCTGGCGCAGCAGAGCCTCGGCCAGCGCCAACCGCGCATCGGCGGCGGACTGGTTCGAGGCATCCGTGAACTTCGCCAGGACGGCCTGGCACTGGCGCACGGCCGTACGCGCCTCGCTCGCCGGATCCACCGCCAGAATCCCGCACCGGCGGACTTCCATATCCTCACGGTTGCCTTTGCGCCCTTCCCGATCCGCGGCGGTGAGGATCTCCTCCGCTAGCGCGAGGGCAGCGGCGGTCTTGCCCTGGACCGCCAGCAGCGAGACCCGTGCGTTCAGAATCTGCTGCCGCAGCCCGGCGTTCTGGCTGGCCGGATCGTTCAACAGTTCATCCGTGAGGCGATTGGCCTCCGGGTACTGGCCCAGCAAGCGGGCGACATTCGCCAGGGCCAGACGAGCGCGCAAGGTGACCAGCGCCGGCAGGCGGCGCGCTTCGGCTTCGCGCAGAATGGCCTGATTCGCGGTGCGTACTTCGGGGAAGTTGCCGTACCGCATTTCGACATCGGCTTGGCTCTGCAGGTTGCGCATGCGCAACGCGGCCTCCCAGGGGCGGTTGGCCAGGGTGGCGGCTTCGCCATAATACCGGCCGGCGTTGCTCCAGTCGCTGAGGCTGAAGTAGGCGTGGCCCAGCACACGCAGAGACTCGATCTTCTTCAAACGGAAGCTGGTTTTCGCGAAGTAGGCGTGGGCCTGCTGGGCCATCGCGACCGACTCTTCGCCGCGCGACTGGCCGGAGAGGTCCATCGCCAAACCCAGCCGCGCCGATGCCGCATAAAACGGCGCGTCGTTGCGTTCGGCAATAGCCAGGGCTTCGCGATGCACTTGTTCGGCTCTCCTATCTTGTACTTGCGAGAGATGCGCGATTCCGAGGTCAATTAATCCTTGGCAGGCCAAAGTTTCGAGGCCGGCCTCCCTGGCCCGCGCCACCGCTGCTTCCGCTCGCTTCGTGGCTTCGTCCGGTTTAGCGTCCAAGACGTCGATGGCCGCTTGTACCAGTTGCGCGCGAATCTCGAGCCAAGGGCTGCCGGTCTGCTGTCCTCGCTCGGCGCCCGCCTGGGCGGACTCGCGGGCTCGGGCCAGTTCGTTCAGGTCTTTGGCCATATTGGCGCGCACGAGGTCCGCTTCACCCTGGCCCTCGGCGTTGCCGAAGCGGGTGTAGGCCTGCTGGGCCTCTCCCAAGTAGCGTTCCGCCCCCGGCCGGTCGGCTTTGGCCGACGCGACGGCGGCCAAGCGCAGCAGTGCCCCGGCCTGGGCCGGATCGCGTTGCACCACCTGCCGCAATTGGCTTTCGCTTTCGTCGAGGCGATTGGCGCGTTCGAGCGCGCGGGCGAGATCCAACTGGCTTTGGGTGGAATTGGCGCCCGCTGCACGCTGCGCGAGAATGGGAATGGCCGCGTCGTAGTCCCGCAGGATCAGTAGGCGCAGCGCATCGCGGAGCAAGCGGGGGTCGGCGGCGGGAATCCAACGGCCAGAAACCCGCAACAGGGTCGCTTGCGCCTGGCGAATCTGGTCGAGTTCCAAATAAGTTTCGGCCAGCCGGAGCGTCGCGGGGATGAAGTCCGGCTCCTGCCGTACGGTTTGCTCCAGTAAACGGTTCGCTTTCAGGTAGCTGCCGTCGGCCAGGGCATTCAGTGCTTCGTTGTAGAGGCGTTGGCTCGGTTCCGCTAGCGTGGGGGTGCGCAGCGTCCACCAGGCTCCGGCCACCAGCAACGCCAACAGCGGTGCAAGCCAACCCAGGGCGCGCGAGAGGCGGCGGCGCACGCTAGGCCGGACGCTCGATAGGATCTTCCGGTTGCCCAGCGCGGCCAGCAGGGAGGCGGCGTCGGAAAAGCGATCGGCGGGGTCGGGCTCCAAGCAGCGCAGGATCACCGCTTCCCATTTCGGATCAATCGTGGGAGTGATTTCGCGGGGCGCCGCGGGCCGCTGCTTCAGCCGCCGCACCGCGATCTCGATCGGGCTCTGGCCGCCGTGCGGGGGTCTCCCCGTGGCCATCTCGTACATCACGACGCCAAGCGAGTAGAAGTCCGAAGCGGGACTGGTCGGCCCGCCTTCCAATTGCTCCGGCGCCATATAGGCCGGGGTACCGGCACCCCAGCCGCTTTGCGTCAACGTGGAGGCGTCGGTCGGGGCGATCGAACGCGCCAGACCAAAGTCGGTGATGGCCACCCGGACTTCGCTATCCGCTTGCCGGGCCAACAGGATGTTAGATCCCTTCAGGTCCCGGTGAATGACGCCCGCCTGGTGTGCCGCGCCCAGCCCTTCCGCAATCTGCCGGATGAGTGGGCCGGCTTGGGCCAGCGTCAAGGGCGGCCGGCCTTCGAGATAGCTCGACAGCGTCTCTCCGTCCAGATACTCCATGGTGAGAAAGTCGAGCTCCCGCCCATTGGCCAAAGTGCCATGCGCCAGGTCAAAGACGCGGCAGACGTTCGGATGCGTCACCTGCCGGGCAAGGTTCACCTCGCGGCGGAAGCGCGCCAGCACCTGCGGGTCGCGGGCGATCTCTGCCCGGATGATCTTCACGGCCAAACGGCTGCCGAGATTACGGTCCTCGGCCTCATACACTTCTCCCATGCCACCGGCCCCCAAACGGCGGATGATCACGAATCGGCCGGCCAGGGTTTCGCCGGGCTCCAGCGAAAAGAGTTCCGGCGCACTGGCGGCCCGTTGCAATAAACCGGGCGGCAGAGCGGCTTCGTCCAGGAAGGCTTTGCTGGTGGGCGAGAACTGCAAAAGACGGGTGACCTCCGCGGCCACGGTAGGGTCGTCGCCGCAATGATCCCGCACCCAGGACGCGCGCCCATCCGGCGGCTGATCGAGGGCTTCCGCGAAAATCTCCTTTACTTTCTCCCATCGTTCAGGGGACATAGCTTAGCGACCTACTAGGCTACCATCCGGCGGCTGGGGCAAATTGGCCTTGGTGCGATACTCCGCGACTTCGTCCGCGGCAATCTGCGGTTGCGCCGCACGTACTTCGCCGGGAAGCGGCTCAAATGAAGCGTCCTGGCTACGTTTCTTCAACCTGGACGGCGGACAGCGAGAGTTACGCTGCGCCTTAGCGCCGGGCGCTTTCGGGCAGGCATCGAGCTAGACCCTGCAAACTTCAGGATCTATGACCCCGAAGTGTCTCGATCTTCGCATGGATAGTTGACAAGACAGAAGGGATAACCCTACAGGATGACCTCCGCGCCTTCTACAGGTTGTTTGTAGGGACGAACTGGCTCACGGGCCAGGGTAGCGCCTAGAGGCGCTTAGAAACACAAGAAAGGACCTCTTAAGAAATGAACCATGCAAGTAAACTATGGATCGGGCTGGTTGCCCTCGCTCTGGGCGCTTTCGCGCAACAAGGAGCCGTAACGGTTGAGGAAATGGCTCCGCCTGCGAATGCCAACGCTCGGTTGGCGCAGCGGCCTATCATCCTGGGAGCCATCCCGGCGGCGCGCGCCGCCGAAGGTTGGAAAATCGACCCGGCCGGGCAGTCGATGCTGCGCGTGACTCAAGGCGGAACGGTGTGGATGATCTCCATTACCGGCGTCGAGAACGCCCAAGGGGCGGAAGCGGCCGTCGTCCAGATTACCGGGGGCGGGACTGCGCAGGGGCCGATGTTTGTGGGCGGCGACAAGCCGGGAGCCAACGCAAAGGCCGGCAATAACTTCGGCCAGTGCCTAGTCGCTAATCTAGCTCAGAAGTTGCCGCCGGCCCTGAAGGCTCAGGCGGGCGCTATCGCCGCAGAGTGGGGAAAGTGCTCGGGCAAATTCTCAAAGCGTCTCTCGTGCTGGCTGGGCAAGGCAGTGCAGATCGCGGGAGCCGCCGCGTTCCAAGTCCTCCTTCAATCAGCCGTGTCCTGCGTAATCTAGTGGCGCCTGAATGGCGCGCGAAAACCGGCGTCCTGTTTTGCGGGGAGACTCGAGATGGAGAGTGCCCCGCAAGCTTGAGAACGTTAGTTGGTCCGCCGAGAGCGAGCCCGGTGGGACCCGTCACTACGTTCCGGGCTTGCTGGCACCTAAGGCGTCCGGGACGGTTCCTACCAGATGCGCTCTTCGGGAGCCGCCTTGCCCCGTACCCTCTCGCCGCAGACGTCCAGCAATGCGGGCGGCGGAAACAGGAAGCGGAGCGCCATCGGCAGGCGGTGCGCCCAGGCGCTCTCGGTATGGTGGGCGCCTTGGTCCTCGTAGTAGGCGAGGTCTTCGCCTTCGCGCCAGCCGCGGGCGACGAGTTCGTCGCGGAGCTTGCGGGTGTGCTTGATATTCTGCACGTAGGCGCGGCCCTCTCGCGTACCCATGTCGAGCCAGATGCGCGTGCGGCGGGCGTGGATGTTGGCGCGGAGCCGTTGCAGCATGATGGCGCGGTCCCACCAGAGCGACGGCGACATGATGGCCAACCGGCCGAAGACGTGCGGCGCGCGGAAGCCAAGGTAGAGTGACACCAGGCCGCCCAGCGAACTGCCGCCCATGGCCGTATGGCAGGGGCCGGCCTGCGTGCGGTATTCGGCGTCGATCCAAGGCTTTAGCTCCTCGATCAGAAACTTACCGTAGGCCTTAGCCTGGCCGCCGCGCTTCGAACGGAGGTCCGCCGTGGGCGTGTACTCGTCAATGCGCTGGGCGCCCGCGTGATCGACCCCGACGATGATCAGCGGTTCGATTTCGCCTTTGCGAATCATGGTGTCGGCCGTCGACTTCACGTGCCAGATGTCGCCATGAACAAAGGCCCGCTGGGCGTCGAAGAGGTTCTGCCCGTCATGCAGATACAGCACCGGATAGCGGGCATCGTGCTGCCCGTAATGCGGCGGCGTGTAAATCGTGATTTGGCGTTCCGCAAGAACCTTCGGTTTCCAATGCGTAACGCGGCGTAGCGTTCCCAAGACACCAGTGTAATAAACTAGTGGGAGACTTCCCCCTTTGTCACTTCCCATGCATCCCAAAACTATCGAAGGCGAATTGAACGCCACCGGCCTGCGCTTTGCCATCGTCGTCAGCCGGTTCAACAGTCTGATTACGGACCGTCTGCTTGACGGGGCCCTCGATACGCTGGCTCGCTCCGGCGCTCGCGCCGCCGATATCGAAATCGTCCGCGTGCCCGGCGCTTACGAAATGCCCGTCGTGGTGCGCGAACTCGCCGGGCAGAAGCGCCACGACGGCATTCTCACTTTGGGCTGCGTGATCCGCGGCGACACCTCGCACTTCGACTATGTGGCGGGCGAAGCCGCCAAAGTCGGCGCCGCCGCGATGGACTCCGGCATCCCCGTCGCCTTCGGCGTGCTCACCACCAATACCCTGGAGCAGGCGCTCGACCGGGCCGGCGGCAAGAGCGGCAACAAGGGGGCCGATGCCGCCAACACCGCTATCGAGATGGCCAACCTCCTCAAGAAGCTGCGCGCCTAGATGGCCGGACGCAATAAATCCCGTGAGCGGGCCATGCAGGTCGTTTTCGCGTGCGACATGCGCAAGTTGGACGTGCAGGAGGCGCTGAACGCCTTCTACGAAACGCTGCACTCCCAGGATGACCTGCCCGATGCGCGCATGGAGCGGGACCGCTTTATGGAGGCGCTGGTCTACGGCACGCTGGACCGCCTGACCACGATCGACGAGACGCTCGCCAAGTATTCGCAGAACTGGCGGGTGGAGCGTATGCCGTCCGTGGATCGCAACATCCTGCGCATCGCCACCTACGAACTGATGCGCGGCGAAAGCGCGTCGGCCATTGTGATCGACGAGGCCCTGGAACTTGCGCGCCGCTTTTCGGGCGACGAGAGCGTCCCGTTTATCAACGGTCTACTGGATGCCGTGGCGAAGAGCATCGAAGCGACGCAGCCGGCGGCGCGCCCTCCGGCGGACCCGGCGACATGAACAAGCGCGCGGTCTCCACGGTGACCGTTAGCCACCTCTTCCTCGACATCAGCCAAGGCGCGGTGCCCGCTCTGGTGCCGTTCTTCGTCTCTGAACGCCATTACACCTACGCGGCGGCCGCCAGCCTGGTCTTCGCGGCCAACGTGGTCTCTTCGGTGATTCAGCCGTGGTTCGGGCACATGGCGGATCGCCGGAATTCGCCGTGGCTGTTGCCCGCCGGTCTGCTGGTGGCCGGCCTCGGTTTGGCGCTGGCCGGCTTTGCCGGCAGCTATCCGCTGGCGCTCGCCGCGATGATGCTGGCCGGCTGCGGCATGGCCGCTTACCACCCGGAAGCCGCGCGACTGGTGATGCTCTCCTCGGGTGACCGGCATGCCACCGGCATGAGCGTCTTCGCGGTGGGCGGCAACGCTGGCTTCGCGCTAGGTCCGTTTCTGGCCACCCAAGCGATGGTCGCCTATGGCCTGGGCGGCGTCGCCTGGCTGCTGGCGCCGGCGGTGCTGATGGCCACGTGGCTGCTGAGCCAGCTAGGTTACCTCGAACGCGTCGCGCGGGAACGGCAGGCGACGCGCAAGGCCGCGTTGCGCGGCGTGGATCGCTGGAGCGCTTTTTGGCGGCTGAGCGGCTGTGTGGCGGCGCGCTCCATGGTGTCGTTTGGCATTTACACGTTTTTGCCGATTTTTTGGATTGAAGTCTTGCATCAGACTAAGTCGGCCGGCGGCACCGCCTTATCGATCTTACTCGCCGCCGGCGCCTTTGGCACTCTGCTCGGCGGACAAATGGCGGATCGCTGGAGCCGGAAGCGCGTCATCATCATTGCTTTTTCCTTGCTGGGCCCCACCCTGTGGTTACTCCAGCAGGTGCGCGACGTCACCCTCGCCACGTGGTTACTCATTCCGCTGGGCATCGCGCTCTTTATTCACTTTAGTGTGATGGTAGTTTTGGGGCAGGAGTATCTGCCGAATCGTGTGGGCACGGCGTCGGGAATTACGATCGGCTTGGCCACCACGGTGGGTGGCGTCGCATCGCCGTTACTGGGCTGGCTGGCCGACCATACCTCCGTGGAGCGCATGTTTTTGGTGGTGGCGGCGATCCCCTTGTTTGGCTTGGCGATGGCCCTCACTTTACCCGATGGCCGTCCGTTGCGGCGGACGGAAGAAATCGAGCAGATGGCATGATCGAAGCACGCAAACTAACGAAGACTTATGGCGCCCATACGGCGGTCGACGGGTTGGACCTGAATATCGAACGCGGCACGATCTGCGCGTTTTTAGGCCCCAACGGCGCGGGAAAGTCGACCGCGGTGAAGATGCTCACCGGCCTGCTCACCCCCACGTCCGGCAGCGCTACCGTCGCGGGCATCGCGGCGTCGCCGTGTACGCCGGCGCTCTCCCGCGCCGTCGGCGTGCTGCCCGAAAGCCTAGGGCTCTTTGACTCGCTGACGGTGGAAGAGCACCTCACCCTGACGGGCTCCGTCTACGGACTCACCGCGACCGAAACTCGCGAGCGCACGGACGAGCTATTGAGCGCGCTCGCCCTGGACCATGGCCGACAGACCTTTCTCGATGACTGCTCCTACGGGATGCGCAAAAAGACGGCGCTCGCCATGGCCTTGTTGCCGAATCCGCAGGTCTTATTTCTTGACGAACCCTTCGAAGGGCTGGACCCGGTGGTGTCGCGTTCCATTCGCGACTTACTCGTGCAAATTGCGCCGCGCGGTGTGACGATATTTCTTACCTCGCATATTCTTTCTATCGTGGAAGAAATCGCGACGCACGTGATGATGATTCGGGCTGGTAAGTTAGTCTTCGATTCCCGCCGCGACGGATTAACGCAACCGCTCGAAACGATTTATTTCGACTTAGTAGAGGCGCCGCGCGCCGGAAATTGGTCATGGCTCGGCTCGCCGCAATCCTAGTTACTCTCGCCAAGCTGAGCTGGCGGGATTTGCGCCGTTTCAACTCGCTGGGCACGAATAACTTCTTCCTCTTCGCGATGCTCATCTTCGGCATGCAGCCGTCCAATGCTTTTCTACCCCTCGTCCTGGGGCTGATCTTGCTCTTCCCCCTCAGTGCCGATCCGCTGGGCCGCGTTCCCGTGGATCGCCTGGGGCATTGGCCGCTCAACCAACTCGAGCGTGGCGTTTTGCGAGCCGGGAGCCTTTTGATGAGTCCGATTGCGTGGATCACGCTCGGCCTGATGGCTTGGGGCGTGCGCGGCGCTTCCGGTTCCCTGGCGCTGGGCTGGCGGTTTCTCGCCCTTGGTGCCGGCATCGCCGCGGTGACGTACCTCTTCACCGTGCTGCCCGCGCGACTGCCGCACTTGAATGCGCTGCGCCTGATTCCCGTTTTGCACCACCCGCTAGCCGCCCTGATGGCGAAGAACGCCCGCGAACTGCTCGGCGTGCTGGACACTTACCTGGCCCTGCTGCTCGCCCTCGCCGCGACCCTCTATCGCCTCTTCGGCAAGCCGCTCGACCCCGAGGCCTTTTTCGGCGTCAGCTTGCTGGTAGTACTGGCCTTGAGTACGATTGCCCAATCGCTGCTCGCCCTGGACGGCCCATCGGGCTTCGTCCGGTATCAGTTGATGCCGCTGCGCGGCTGGCAGGTGCTGCTCGCCAAGGACGTCCCGTTGATCGCGCTCGCGCTGCTGCTGAACTTGGGTCTGTCGCCGCTCGCCGCGTTGGCGGCGATTCTTGGTGCTTTAGCGGTAGGGCACCACCCATCGGTGGTGAAGCCACGTCCCCAAAAGCGCTGGCGCTTCGCGTCGGGGGCCTCGCTCGAAACCTGCGCCCTCCAAATCGTGCTGATGCTCGGCGCCGGTACTGTGGTCCACCGCGTGGACCCCCGTCTGGCCGTGGTGACGGTGATCGCCTGGGTCGCGTCGCTGATCTTTTACGGCTACGCGCTCGAACGGGATCGCGGTTAGCCCTTAGTCCTGCTGATAAGCTAGTCTGCGGACGAAATCTTCCTTGTAACTATGTACGGTTTTTCATCATCTTTCTTACAGAGGCGTTCTACTATTTCTTCCGCACTCCATCTCGCCGCTCTCACTCTCATTCTTGCCGCGACGCTCCGGGCGGACGGCAAAGCCGTCTCGGCTTTGGTGAGCAAGAACTGCGTGGGCTGCCACAACGCCAAGGTGCAGTCCGGCGACGTCAACCTCAGCGGCCGGCACGACTTCGATGGCGAACGGGAGCTCTGGGAGCGGGTGGCCGAGAAGATCAAGTCCGGCGAGATGCCGCCGCAAGGCGCGCCCCGGCCCTCCGCCGCCGACGCCGCAGCCGTCACCCAGTGGCTGGCCGCCGAATTCCTGCGGCAGGACCGGGCGACCAAGCCCGACGCAGGCCGGCCAACGCCCCGCCGCCTGAATCGCGTGGAATACAACAATACGGTGCGCGACCTGCTCGGCGTCGACATCCGCCCGACGGAGAATTTCCCGCAGGACGAGTCGGCGTTTGGCTTTGACAACATCGGAGAGGCGCTGAATCTGTCACCGGTGTTGCTCGAAAAGTACGTCGACGCGGCGGAGCGCGTGGTGCGTACCGCGGTGTTTGGGCCGGACAAACTGAAGCCCGCCAACATCCATTACTCGGCGCCCGTGCGTTTGAACGATCTGCTCACCAACGAGAGCAAGGGCCGGCCCTTGACGCCCGAGCAGGTGAAAGACTACGACCTTACCGGACTCAGCACCCGCCACGCCGCTCATTTCCTGCACCGTTTTCCGGTGGACGCCGAGTACAATTTCCGCCTGGTGCTGAATGGCCACCGTCCGAACCAGTCCGAGCCGGTGACGCCGTCGCTGTGGATGGACGGCGTGAAGATCAAAGAATGGTCAGTCGATGCGACCGACCTTGAAGGACAAATCGTCGAGGTGCGCGCGCCGGTAAAGGCCGGCGAGCATCTGCTGTCGATGTCCTACATCCGGAATTACCATGGCTTGCCGCCGTTCTACCAGGCTCCGGAGCCGTCTACCCGCAAAGCCGAGCCGCTGATTGGCACCCGCGGCAAGCTAACCGAAAAGGATATCGAGACGCTACGGAAGTACGGCACGAAGATCAAGACGGATCGCATTGAGACACGCATCGACAATCGCTGGGAGAGCTTGGATATTGGCGGGCCGTTCAACCAGACCATTGGCCCCTCGCCCGAGAGCCTGGCGAAGATTTTCGTCTGCCGCACGAAGGATGCGCCCTGTGCGCGGACTATTATCAGCACCTTCGCCGCCCGCGCTTTCCGGCGGCCCGTTACCGCCGCCGAAACCAGCCAGTTTGTTGATTTCTACCAGCTCGCCCGCAAGAACGGTGACTCCTTCGAAGAAGGCATCGCTACGGCGCTGGAAGGAATCCTGGTCTCGCCGAATTTCCTCTTCCGGATCGAAAGAGATAATTCTTCGAAGCCGGCTGGCCCGGATCAACCCGTCAACGCCTACGAACTCGCCACGCGGCTCTCGTATTTCCTGTGGAGCAGCACGCCGGACGCAGAGTTGCTGCGCTTAGCTGGTACGGGACAGCTCCGGCAGCCGGCCGTCCAGGCCGCGCAAGTACAGCGGATGCTGCGCGACCCCAAATCCAAGGCGTTGGTGGAGAACTTCGCGGGCCAATGGCTGCAATTCAAGAACATCGACGTGATGAAGCCGGATCTGGAACGCTTTAAGGATTTTGACGAAAGCCTGCGTTACTCCATGCGCCGTGAAACCGAGCTATTCCTGCAGAATATCGTTTCCAACGACGGCAGCGTGCTGGAGATTCTGGACGCGAACTACACTTACTTGAACGAGCGTCTAGCGCGCTACTACGGCATCCCCGGAATTACCGGCCCGGCCTTCCGCCGCGTCGACATGAGCCAGAATCAGCGCGGCGGCGGCATCCTGGCGCACGGTAGTATCCTCACCATATCGTCTTACTCCACACGAACCTCGCCGGTATTGCGCGGCAAATGGATTTTGGAGAACTTACTCAACTCGCCGCCTCCCCCGCCGCCGCCTTCGGTGCCCGCGCTTGACGACACCAAGGTCGGCCTGTCGGCGTCGCTGCGGCAGCAGATGGAGGCGCACCGGAAGAGTCCGGCTTGCGCGAGTTGCCACTCGAAGATGGATCCGCTCGGCTTCGGCCTCGAAAATTTTGACGCCGTCGGCGCGTGGCGCACGGTGGACGGCAAGTTCCCGGTGGATGCTTCGGGCTCTTTACCCGGCAACCGGCTCTTTCAAGGCCCTGTGGAACTGAAGAAGTTACTCAAGGACGACCGCGCCGCCTTCGTGCGCGGGATGACCGACAAGCTCTTCACCTACGCGCTAGGCCGCGGACTCGAACGGTACGACCGTTCCCTGGTCGCCGCCATCGCCGACCGGTTACCCGCCAAGAATTATCGCTTCTCGCAACTGGTTCTCGAGATCGTCAATAGCTATCCATTCCAAATGCGCCGCCGAAGTAACGCCCTCATTGCAGGAGATCTACGGAAATGACCTACTTAACTGGCAAGCATCTTTCTCGCCGCGCCCTGATTGGCGGCGCTATTTCGTTGCCACTGCTGGACGCGATGCGTCCCGCCATGGCGGCGCCGGCCAAGGCGGCCGGGCAGGCTCGCCGCGTGGCCGTGGTATACGTGCCGAACGGCATCATCATGAACCAGTGGACGCCCAAGGGCACGGGCGCCGACTTCGAATTCTCCCGCATCCTGCAGCCGTTGGCGCCCTTCAAGAACGACATCAACATCGTCAGCAACCTGACGAATCCGGCGGCGGGCAAAGCCAAGGGCGGCGGCCATGCCAAAGCCTCGGGCAGCTTTCTGTCGTCCGTGCCGCCGAAGTACACCGTCGGCTCCGACGTCCACGCCGGCTTGACGTTCGATCAACTCGCCGCGAAGAAATTCGCCTCCGAAACGCGCGTGGCTTCCTTGCAACTGGGCTGCGAAGATTCGCGCATGGTGGGCAACTGCGACACCGGCTCCAGTTGTGCTTATACGAATAGCATCTCCTGGAAAGACGCCGACACGCCGATGATGGTGGAAGTAAATCCGCGCTCAGTGTTTGAGCGGCTCTTCGGCAACGTCGATCCTAGCCTGCCGCCCGAAGTCCGCGCGCGCCGGTCACTGTACCGCCGCAGTATTCTGGACCGCTCCCTGGCCAGTACGCAACAGTTAGTCGCCACCTTGGGCCCGGCGGATCGCCGCAAGATCGACGAGTATCTGACGTCGATTCGCGAAGTAGAGAAGCGCATTGAGTCGGCCGAAAAAGACACCGAAGTCCCCGCGATGGAGAAGCCGTCTGGCATCCCCTTCCAGTTCGCCGACTATGTGAAGTTGATGTTCGACTTACAAACCATCGCCTTCCAATCGGACCTGACGCGCGTTTCCACCATGATGATCGGCCGTGAAGGCAGCGTGCGCACGTACCCCGAAATCGGCGTGCCTGATCCACACCACCCGCTCACTCATCATCGCGGCCATCCCGACTTTATCGAGAAAGTAACCAAGATCAACTGCTTCCACGTTGAGCTGTTTGCTTATTTCCTGGATAAGCTCAAATCGACGCCGGACGGCGATGGCAACTTACTCGACCATTCCACGATTCTCTACGGCGGCGCCATCAGCGACGGCAACCAGCACTCCTACGTGGACCTGCCCCTGCTCGTCGCCGGACGCGCCGGCGGCCAGCGCGGCGGACGCTTCATCAAGGCCCCGGAGATGACTCCCGTGGCTAATCTTTTCGTAAACATGCTGGACCGCGTCGGCGTGCCCACCGAACAATTCGGCGACAGCACCGGCCGGCTAGATCTGAACGCCTAAGCCACTTCTTAGGGCGGCCCCCCTGGTCCGTCACCGTAGATCGCGCCAGCGGAAACGCACCAGTTCCATGCGCGAAAGTCCCGGCAGTCCGCTGCCGCCGGAGGCAAAGCCGAGCAGCACCTGGTCCTTTACGAAATGGATCGCGGTGTAGCAATACCAGCCGTCCGGCGCGTTGCGAATGTCATGGCGTTTGCTCCAGGTTTTCCCATCATCGGTCGAAATGGCCACAGTGAGCGGCGTGCGCTTCCCGCCGCTCTTCGCCGTCGCGCGGACTGGCTCTGGCGCGGACGCGTGGTCGTTCCACACCATCAGCAAACCGCCCTTGCCGGGCAGCCGTTTGATCGAGGCCGGCGACAGCGGCGAGGCGATTGGGGAGGGCTGCGGCACGCTCCAGGTTGTGCCCTGGTCGCTCGAGTAAGCCAGATACTGGCTAGATTGCTGCGTACGGATGAACATCAGCAAGCGGCCGTCGGAAAGTTCCACCACGCCGGGCTCTTGAAAGCCGGCGCGCCAGGCGCCCTCTTCCATCGGGGGCTCCGCGACCAGCGTGCGTCGCCAGGTCCGGCCGGCATCGTCCGAAAGGTACGTCATGGCGACACCGCGCGTACTGAATTTGCCGTCAATCGGGGCATGCAGCGCCACCGGCATCACCAGACGGCCACCCCGCAGTTGCACCACCCGGTCATTGTTGAGGACGTAGTAGCCCGGTTCGGCGATGGTGCTTACCGCCTCAGTCCAAGTGGCGCCTTCGTCCGAGGAATAACGCAGATAAGGATGGCAATCGGCAAGCGAATTCTTGCGCAGATAGAAGAGGGCGATGCGTCCGTCCTGTAGCCGCAGGAGGGAGACGCTCATGGCGTTCATCTGCCCCTCGCGGCCGACGAGCGGCGCGTCGGTGGCGGTCCAGGTGCGGCCCTGGTCGCGCGAATAGCGCGCCACGATGGTGGCGGCATCATGGTCACTGCCGCCGCCCGTGAACTTCGTATAGGCGAAGAGAATACGCCCGTCGCGCAAAGAAACGAAGGCCCCCTCCGTATTGCGGGGGTTGCCGGGGGCGGGCGGCAGGTCCAAAACCTGCTTCACCGGGAAAACGGCCCGGTCATCGGCGGCTGCCCACCGGAGTGTCAGGCCGAGGAGTAGGAATGTGCGTATCGTGGTCAACTACAGCAAGTCTACGTCATACTCCCGGATGCGGTCGCCGGGCGTCGGAAGGATCTTCACCGCTCAAAGCCACGCAGGACTTCTTCCGGCAGGCTGGCGTCGAAGTCGTCCGGCACACGGAAGTCGGCTTGCGCGGTACCTAGCTTGCGGCGGGCCGGCGCCGCTTCTACCGGCATCACCACTTGTTCCCCGGCCGAGGCTTGCTCTCGCGGGCGGACATTCACTTTTGGCATGACTATCTAAAAACTAAGTCATCTGATTAGTTCTGTCAAGTGATTCCGTCTTCGCCGAAACTGCTTGACTGTATCAGTAAACTAGTACACTATTGTTCTAGATGGCCGGTAAGCCCCAGCGTCCCTTCCGTTTCCAGCTCGATCTGGCGAGCGGCGTCCCCGTTTACCGCCAGATCATTGACCAGGTCCGGGGCGGCCTCGCGCTGGGCACCCTGCGCGTGGGTGACCAGTTGCCCACGGTGCGCCAAGCGGCCGTCGAACTGGCTATCAATCCGAACACCGTGGTGCGCGCTTACCGCGAACTCGACCTCCTGGGCGCCATTGAGACCCATCAGGGCACGGGCACGTTCGTGAGTGCGCAAAAGGTGGAACGTGGCGGGGCCGAACGGCAGCGCCAACTGGACTTGATGACCGGTGAGTTCCTGGCCCGCGCCGGCGCGGCCGGCTTTCAGGTGGAAGAGATCATCGGCCGGCTCGAGAAGATCGCCAAAAGGAAATCGATATGAAAATTCAGCAAACGAACACCAGCTTGAGCCCGGTGGGCGGCGTCCTGGCGTTGGCCTGCCTGGCCGTGGGTGGCGCGTGGGCGATCGCGATCCGGACGCCCTGGCCGCTCTTCGGCGGCGTGCTGCTGGGCATCTATCTGTTGCTTTCGGTGCGCGTCGCGGACCAGTGGGAGCGCGTGGCGCTGTTGCGGCTAGGCCGGTATCAAGGCCTGCGCGGCCCCGGCATGTTCTGGATTATTCCGGTGGTGGATTCGGTGAGTTTGTCGGTGGATCAGCGGGTGAGGGTGGGTAACGTCAAGGCCGAGTCCACGCTCACGCGCGACACGGTCCCCGTAAGTGTGGACGCGGTCTTCTTCTGGGTAGTGTGGAACGCGGAGAAGGCGATTCTCGAGGTGGAGGACTTTGAGGAGGCGATCGGCATGGCGGCGCAGACGGCGCTGCGGGAATCGATTGGCCGGCATGAACTGGCGCAAATGATCACCGAGCGCGAGGCGATTGGCGAGGAACTGCAGCGAACGCTGGATGAGAAGACCAATCCCTGGGGCATCACGATCCAGAGCGTGGAGGTGCGCGACGTGCAGATTCCCCAAGCGCTGGAGGACGCGATGTCGCGCGAGGCGCAGGCCGAACGCGAGCGCCGGGCGCGCATCATCTTCGGCCAAGCCGAGTCCGAAGCCGCGGAGAAGTTCGTCAGCGCGGCGCAAGTCTACGAAGGCCATCCCATGGCGCTGCATCTGCGCGCCATGAACATGCTCTATGAGGCCATGAAAGAGAAGGGCGCGATGGTCGTGGTGCCGTCCTCCGCCGTGGAGACCATGGGGCTCGGCGGTCAACTGGGCCTGGCGTCGATGGCCCGGAAGGACGTCGTATAAATCGTTTCACTGGGAAAACAGACGGCCGCGCTTGCCCCGCCCAAGCCAGCGCGGCGAGTTACGGGAAGACCACGATCCGCGTCGGCATTTAGGGGTTGAGCGCTATAATAGCGGGTTGGCCCCCCCACCACTTTTGTCGTTTCAACCGGAAAATTTCGCGCGCGGCGAAAAGCACCGGCTGCGTCTGGCCGTGGACGCGGACGAAAGCTTGCCGGTGTTGCTCGCCCGCGGCGCGACGCCCGGACCGGTGCTCGTCGCGTCTGCCGGGGTACACGGCGACGAGTACGAGGGCGTGCGGGCGATCTTCGAAGTCTTCGACGAGTTGGACCCTCTCCGCATGTCCGGCGACTTACTGGCCGTACCCGTCGTGAACGCGCCGGCCTTCTGGCACAGCACGCGGCTCAGTCCGGTGGATGGGGCGAACCTGGCGCGTGTCTTTCCCGGTAAACCCGCAGGCACCCTGTCCGAGCGCCTCGCGCACGGCTTCGCGCAAGCGATCATCGCGCGCGCCTCTCTGTATCTGGATCTGCACAGCGGCGGCATCGCCTTCGGCATGCCGGCCATGGTGGGTTACGCCGCGCAGGACCCGCGCGGACGCGCGGCCGCCGAAGCCTTCGGCGCAGACGTCATCTGGGGCCACCCACACCTCGATCCCGGCCGCACAATCTCCTTCGCGGCGAGCCTGAACATTCCTTGGCTCTACACCGAGGCTCGCGGAGCGGGCCGGATTCATCCGGACGATCTGGCGATGATGAAGCGCGGCATCGTGAATCTGCTGCACCATTTGCGCGTCCTGCCGGGGCCGCCAACGCCGGCGCCAATTCAGCACCGCCTGTGGGGCGATGGCAATACTGACGCCGGCGTGCAGGCGGGCCAATCCGGTTTTCTCATGAAATGCGTGCGTGTGTTGCAGCGGGTGACGGCCGGGCAATGCCTGGGCCGGCTGGTCGATTTGGAAGGCCGCGTTCTGGAAGCGTATCACGCGCCCGCAAACGGCTTGGTGGGATTAGCGCGGGAACTGCCCGTGGTACGGGCCGGCGATCCGCTGTTCTTGGTGGTTCAGGAAGAAGGGGAGTAGGCATGGGGTTTGGGGCGGAAGTTCGGGAAGCCAGTGTTCGGCGCAAAGCGGCCGGGTCCTTGGCGCGTTGGGAGAGGTCGAAGGGCAGTTTGGCGGGTGGCGTGTCGAGTGGGCTGCGCCGCACGGCGCGGCCATTTCCGATGTTTTACCAGAGTGGCGCGGGCGCCGAAGTCACCGACGTTGACGGTAACCACTATGTCGATTACACCCTGGCGTGGGGGCCGCTGATTCTGGGCCATGCCCCGCCCGAGGTGAATGAGGCAATCCGCCAGAATTTGGAGCGCGGACATACCTTTGGCGCGCAGCACGACCTCGAGTACGAAGTCGCGGAATTGATTCAGGCCCACGTGCCTTGCGCGGAGCGCGTCTGCTTCGCCAATAGCGGTACGGAAATTGTGCAAGTCGCCTTGCGCCTGGCGCGCGCCCACACGGGCCGCCAGATGTATCTGAAATTCGAAGGCCACTATCATGGCTGGGCCGACAGTGTCCTGGTGAGTTACAAGCCCTCCGGCGAGCAGATTCGCGAGTTCGGCTATGAGCCCATTCCGGTGGGCGCGGGACAACGTCCGAACTCGGGCGCGATTGTCGTCGAGTGGAATGACCGGGCCGGCGTGGAAGCCGCCTTCCGCCGCCATGGCGCGGAGATCTCCGCCGTGATCTGCGAGCCGGTGCTGTGCAACAGCGGATGTATTCCGCCGGTGCCGGGTTTTCTGGAGTTTCTGCGCGAAGCGACCCTGTCGGCGGGCGCGGTATTAATTTTTGACGAAGTAATTACCGGCTTTCGTTTGGGAATCGGCGGCGGCCAGGCTTACTACGGAGTCACGCCGGACTTAGCCACTTTTGCCAAGGCCGTCGGCGGCGGCTTGCCGTTGAGCATGTTGGCCGGCAAGGCCGCGCTGATGGATCACATCTCGAATGGGACGGTGGTTCACGCGGGCACGTTAAACGGAAACCCACTGGTGCTCGCCGCCGCGAAGGCTACCCTCGAAACGCTGGCCCACGATGATGGTGCGGTGTATCGGAAGATCTGGAAATGCGGTGAACGTCTCCGGGATGGCCTCAGTGACTTACTCCGCAAAAAAGGCCACGCGATTGCCACCAACGGCTTGGGACCGGTGTTTCAGTTGAGCTTCCAGGACATGCCGCCCCGGAACTATCGGGAGACTCTCCTCGGCGACACGAAGCTCTACAGCGACTTCGCCCTGGCCTTGCTCGACGAAGGCATTCTGGTGCTGCCCGATGGCCGGTGGTACCTATCCGCGGCCCACACGGAGGAGCACGTCGACCGGACTCTTGCCGCCGTAGCACGGCTCTGATCGTGCTTTCGCCTCTGGCAGCTTGCGGCGTCATACGAAACTAGAGACAGCATGCCCCAACCGCTCCCCATCCGGATCCTCGGCGACCCCGTCCTGCGCCAGCGCTGCGAGCCCGTCCGTTTCCCGGACCCGAGCCTGACCCCGGAACTCGAGGCGCTTCATGCCACGCTGGCCGATTTTCGCCGTGCGAAGGGCTTTGGCCGGGCCATGGCGGCCCCGCAGGTGGGGATTCTGAAGCGCATCGTCGTGATGAATCTAGGCGCGGGTCCTTTCGCCCTGCTCAATCCAGAGATCTACGCTCCGAGCGCCGGTCTCTTCGAAGTCTGGGACGACTGCCTCAGCATCCCGGACCGCATCGTACGCGTGCAGCGGCACCAGAGCCTTTCACTGCGGTTCCTGGACGAAGCCGGACGCCACCGCGTGTGGACGAACCTCCCGCCCGATTTGGCTGAACTCGTCCAGCACGAAGTGGACCACCTCGACGGCGTCCTCATGACGGACCGCGCCTATGGGCCGGATGCCGTGCAGCCCATCGCGCGGCATGCCGAACTGGTGGCCACGGGACGGCCACGGCCGCGACTTTCGCTCGACCGGATCGCCCGCGCCGCGGCCACCATCGATCCGGTGTTTCGCGGCTCACCCCAGTTCGACTGCGAGTCCCTGAGCAGCGCGTTGGGCTGCCGGCTCACCCTGAAGGTGGAGACGGTGAATCCCATCCGCAGCTTCAAGGGCCGCGGCGCGGATTTCTTTCTCGCCGAAAAGCGTGATGAGCGGCCGCTGGTCTGCGCCAGCGCCGGAAACTGGGGACAGGCGCTAGCCTACGCCGCCCGGGCCCGCGGCCGGAGCCTGATCGTCTACGCGGCGACCAACGCGAATTCGCTCAAGATCGAGCGCATGCGCCTCTTCGGCGCCGAGGTTCGCTTGGCAGGCGCGGACTTTGACGCAGCGAAGGCCGCGGCAAAGGCCGCTGCCGCCGCCGCCGGGGCTTGGATGGTGGAGGATGGCGCGGAGCCGGAGATCTCCGAGGGGGCCGGGTCAATCGCGGTGGAGTTGCTGGTGCCCCGGCCTGCTCTCGACGCGGTGCTGGTGCCGGTAGGGAACGGCGCGCTGGTGACGGGCATCGGACGGTGGATGAAAGCGGCGAGCCCGGCGACCCGCGTCATCGGCGTCTGCGCCGCGGGGGCCGACGCCATGCAGCGCTCCTTCGCCGCGGGCCAAGCCGTGGAGCAGCCCTCCGCCAGCACGATCGCCGACGGCATCGCCGTGCGCGTGCCCGTACCGGAAGCCGTGGCCGACATGCAGGGAACGGTGGATGAGATGCGCCTGGTGTCGGACGAGCGCATCCTGGAGGCGATGCGGCTGATTCACGAGCATACGGGTTTGGCGATCGAGCCCTCCGGCGCGGTGGGCCTCGCGGCCATCCTGGACTCCCCGGATGATTTCACCGGCCAGTCCTTGGCCACGATTCTGTGCGGCGGAAATCTGACGCGAGCGCAGTTAGCCGAGTGGCTGTTTTGAATGGTGCCCGGGGTGGGACTTGAACCCACACACCCGTGAGGATAACGGATTTTAAGTCGGTCCGGGGCCAATCTCAGAAAATCTCATGACACCATAGAATATTGAAAAGAATACACTTCGCCCCAAGCTTGTTATTCTGAGTGTTGAGGAGATTTCGCGATTATGGCGAAGTTGTCACACTCTAGTCACACAGAAAAACCTAAGCAGGATGCGATGCTTTCGCAATGGGAGGAAACTTGGCCATCGATCCAGGACGCATGCATCTTTTGGTTTTTTGCAAGGGCACAGGATAGCTTCTGGCTAAGACCTAGGTGGGACTACACGGCGGCTGGCATCACCCGATGGGCAACTCACCGGCACTTGCTCGATGAGAACGGGAAGGTGCCCGGGTGGGTGCAGCGCGAATTGATCGGATTCGGCAAGGACGAACGTTGGATCGACAGAATGTGGGAAAGTCGCCAAAATGCGGGAACGTTCCAAATTCCCTTGCACGGAGGAACAGTGGGCTTGGCGGTTCGAGCTTTGAAAGGTATCCCGGCGCCCATATCAGACGTGATCACCGAACTAGCGCCGGAATTTCAAGAACGGCTCAATGTGGCAGCCGCAACCCTATTTTTAGCCATGACGGTTCGGCCCAACCGGGAGTCGATGGCAAAAGCACGGAAACGAATATTAGCGGCATTCGACCCTTGGCTTAATATTCAGCTCGTTTGGTGTCTCGCTCTCGATAAAGAGCGTACCTCCCGACTCTTTGACGATGCTGAGTTGAGCCTCTTTTGGCGTTTCCAGTGCGAGGGAGTTTCAATGAGTAAGCTTGCGAACCAGCGTAAAGGTGAATCGGCTGGCGACTTTAACAGTGGGGTGCGGAAGACGCTGGAACGAGTTTCGGATCGCTTGCGAATTCCCCTCCGCAGGGACAAACCGGGCCGTCCACGCAAAATTACGGAAAGTACCTGATCACGTAGTTTTCCAGTTTATCTGAGGCAGGCTAGGGGCGGATGATCGCATTATGACTCCTCTACCACCCGATAGAAAGCTCTTGACCATTGCACAACTAGGCGAAGTCCTCGGAGTTTCATATGCACGCGCAGCTGACATAATCCGCCGGTCCCTCATTCCTGCCGTTCGCATTGGCCGGCAAGTTCGCGTATCACCCGATGCCTTAAATGCCTTCATCGAAGCTGGCGGATACAAGCTCGATGGCGGCTGGAAGCGGGACGCCTAATGGGCATGCCAGACCCGGTAATTGACGCCTGTAGCATCGAAGAAATTTGGCTGGGCCTTGGGGGCGGGAAACTCCGGCGAGGGCGTGGGCGGGCACTCTGGCGCAATGGCGACGGGTATAGCGTGGCTATCGACCCAGCGCGCGGCTTGTGGCACGACTTTGTGTCCGGCGAGGGTGGGGGCAAATTGGCCCTGATTCGCAAAGCGCTCGGTTGTTCTCAGGGCGAAGCCTATCAATGGCTAGCAGACTTCGCGGGTATCCCCATTGCGCCGAAACTGACGCCTTCGCTGGAGCAACGGCGCGCGTATGCCAAGGCGCGCCAGGAAGCGGCGGAGAACGCGCAACTGGCTATATGGTGGCTCGAATCGGCGCGCGAAAAGCTGGAGATTCGGAAGCGCCTTAGCAATGGCTTTGAAGGGCCATGGAATGAGGCAGCGTTTGAAGCAGCATCGTCCGCACTATATTGGCTTTCGCGATTGGATGCGGCTGGCATCGACGAAGCGTGGGCAGAGGCCCGCCAAGCCGACCCCGCCCAAACCGCCGGACTTGAAGCGGCGGGCAGAGCATGGCAGGCACGCTATCAGGAAGTAGTAACGCGAATCATTCAGCCATGGGAGGTGCCGCATGGCCGTCTCTAGAGCTGAAGTCGAATCGGCAAACCTTAGGCGCGCGCTTGCTGAAAATGCCAGCGGCCGCCACGCGCCTGCGAAGTCCGATAGGCGAATCCACCCCACGCTCAAGTCTGAAGCGCTAGTTGGGGCGGCTGGCGATTTTGTACGCATGGTGTCTCCCCATACGGAAGCCGATGAAGCCGCGATTCTGCTTCAGTTTCTTGCCGGCATGGGTGCCGTTTTCGGACGGTCCGCATACTTCCCGGTTGAGGCTGATCGGCACTTCGGGAATTTGTTCGTCGTAGTAGTCGGTGAGTCGTCGAAGGCGCGCAAGGGCACGTCGTGGGGGCATGTCCGCAACGTCTTGGAAAAGGTGGACCCATCGCTTGCCGGGGGCCGAATCGTAAGTGGTCTCGCGTCTGGCGAAGGCCTCATTTGGCACGTAAGAGACCCCATCGGGGAAAATGACCCTGGCGAGACGGATAAGCGGCTGTTGGTAACCGAAACGGAATTCGCGCGCGCTCTCACCGTGGCCGAACGCGAGAACAATACGCTTTCGGCGGTACTCCGGCAGGCTTGGGATGAAGGCAAACTCCAGACGCTCACCCGCAAGGAATCAGCGCGCGCCACCAATGCGCATGTATCGGTAATCGGACATATTACGGCAGACGAATTGAAGCGCAAGCTTTCGGACACGGCGACGGCGAATGGATTCGCCAATCGATTCCTTTGGGTTTACGCTAAGCGATCCAAACTCCTACCCGATGGCGGAAACCTGGACCCTACGGCAATCGATGCCTTTGTGGCCCGGCTAAGGCCAGTGGTTGAGGGTGCCAAGTCGGTGAAGCACTTCGAGCGGGACGACGAAGCGCGCCGTCTTTGGCATTCAGGATACGCAGAACTATCAGAGGGCCAACCGGGATTGTTTGGCTCGGTAACCAGCAGAGCCGAAGCTCAAGTTGTCCGGCTGTCGCTGCTATTCGCGCTGTTGGCTGGATCCGACGAAATCGAAGAGGAACATATGCGGGCTGGCCTTGCAGTTTGGGATTATTGCCGCGACTCTGCCCGGTTCATTTTTGGCGATGCCCTCGGAGATGCCACGGCAGATGACATTTTGAATGCCCTGAAGACGGCAGGCGACGGCGGACTAGCCCGAAGCGACATTCGGAGCCACTTTAGGAACCACAAGCCGTCGGCGGAAATCGGTCGCGCCTTGGGCGTACTCGAAGCGCGGGGCGAAGCCTGTAAGGTGATGGAACCGGGCGACGGCAGATCAACGGAACGATGGTTCTATCATGCGCCTTAAGCGCGAAAAGCGCCTTAAGCCGTTGGGCTTCTCGATACCGCGCTTATCGCGCTTAACGCGCTTGCGAAGGAGGCGTGCGGAAGGGAGCCTTGACCGGCAGCCGCCCAGCGGTTGCCTTTTCACCGAAAGTTTGACTATATTCAACGCGGGGGCCGCCTGCGTGCGCGCGAGGTGGCCACCAGAGAGGCTAAAAACCAATACAATTCAAAGATGAACGCCAATTGTTTGGCTTTGCCGAAGTCTTGGATGCTCGTCCTCGCTGTCGGCGCGATGCTCGCCATGGGTTGCTTGTCAATCGTCGGAGCGCAACCGGTGGGGGGCGATAAACGACTAGAGGAGAAGAACAAGTTCAATAGGGATCTCGCAAATCTCAAGCGGACCAAACCGGCAGAGTACGAGAAAATGCGCTCGCTGATGACAGTCTTGGCAGAATCCCTATTGGCTCGACTCGGCTATGGGATTGGCCCGTTAGTCGGAACTCTCGACGAAAAAGGTCAAAATGCTTTGGGCGCTTATGAGAAGTCCCGGGGGCTACCTGTCACAAGGAATCCCCTAAGCTTCGAAACGATGGAAAAGATTGCGGCTGACGTTGCGAGGCTTGACGCGGACGTGCTCCGGCTACCGTCGCTTAGCGTTTCGATTCGCTCTTGGGACTATGGGTTCGTGAGAGCGAACGGAACATGGACCATCTCCGGTGACAAGATGGCCGATCCCGTGCAGACGACGGAGATTACCTGTTCTAAAGAGTCGGGAACTTGCAGGGAGGCGACAGCGAAGATCCTGGGCGATAGCGGTACGCGCTCTCTCTACGTCGATACCGACATTTACGAGATTGCGAGTTGGGATGAGAAAGAGATAGTGACGAAGCCTCTTGAATTCGATTGCACACAGTATATTCGGCGTATCAGTCGGACCCAGAAGAGCGTAACTGGAATTCGGAGCACAATCTCCCGAGAGGGGACTTGCGCAAGCGTCGCCAACATGGACCTTTTCCTGGTTTTAGTCGATGGGTCCAAGCTCTCATCGGAACGATTCCGCGAGCAGCGCCGAGCCACCTGGGATCTAATGCAAATATCGAAAGAAGTCGCCGCACTCCTGAAAGAGATCCAGTAGGCACATTGCGGCTAAATCTTTAATTTTAAACGAAACAAACTTTATCCACAGAATTGGTATTGACTACCAGCCGATAGAGGCGCAAAATAGGCTCATGGTGAAAGCATTCAGCTACCTTCGAGTCAGCGGCAAGGGCCAAGTTGCGGGCGACGGCTTTCCGCGTCAGCGGGCCGCAATCAAGGCCTATGCCAAGGCCCACGGCTTCACCATGGCAGGGGAGTTTGCCGATGAGGGCGTCAGCGGCGCAATCGAGACCACGAATCGGCCGGAGTTCGCCCGCATGGTCGCCACCCTTCATTCGAACGGCGTGCGGACGGTGATTGTGGAAAAGCTGGATCGGCTGGCGCGCGACCTCATGGTGCAAGAGGCCGCCTTGAGCTATTTCAGCCAGCATGGGTTTACCATCGTCAGCGTGGCAGAACCGGACCTGATGGCCACCGACCCCAGCCGGACGGCTTTCCGGCAGATGATGGGCGTTTTTGCCCAATACGATAAGAGCATGATCGTGCTGAAGCTGGCTGGCTCCAGGATGCGCAAGCGGGCGCAGACGGGCCGTTGTGAGGGCCGCAAGCCCTACGGCTTCTATGAGGGCGAGGAAAAGGGCTTGGAGCGCATGAAGGCGTTACGGGCCGAAGGCTTGGGCTTTGACCGCGTGGCCGTGAAGTTGAATGAAGAGGGCTTGCCGACTCGCACGGGCAAGCCGTGGCATGGTGTCGTGATCAATCGGATTCTGACGGGGAAGAGGGGCTAACCAATGGCGCAAATTACCGCACGCGGGCGAAACAAGTTTCTGGTTCGCGTTTTCCTGGGGCGCGACGGGCAAGGGAATCGCCAATTCAAGACGCGGACCATCACCGGCGGGCGCAAGGACGCCGAGCGCTGGGCCGCCGAAGTCGAGAGGGATCGCGATTTGGCCGGTACGGGCGCGGCGGTTTTGTCGGTGACGGTGGGCGATTTGCTGGATGATGTCCTGCGGGACTACCGGCTGAACAAGAAAAATGTCAAATCGGCGGAGCAAATCGTTCGGCTGCATTTGCGGCCAACCTTCGGAGCGATGGCAGCGGCACGCGTGGCCACGTCGGACCTTAGGCGCTTCACAGAGGTCCGCCTTGAGGCTGGAGCGGCGGCGGCTACGGTGAACCGGGCGCTTGCCCTCTTGCGCCGTGCGTACAACCTGGGCCGCAAGGCCAGCCCGCCAAAGGTGGCGCGGATGCTCAATTTCGAAATGTTGGCCGAACAGAATTCTCGCCAAGGCTTTTTCGAGCATGCGGACTATCGGGCGATCCTGCGCGAGTTGCCCTCTCACCTTCAGCCGATTCTGACCTTCGCCTATTACACCGGCTGCCGACGTGGCGAGATACTGGGCCTGCAATGGTCACAGGTGGACCTGCAATCGGGTATCGTCCGGCTGCCGCCGACCGCGACAAAGAACCGCGACGGGCGAATCATTCCGCTGACTGCCGAAGTGGTGGGGGCGCTCGAAATGCAAAAGACGCGGAGGGAACTCTTTCACCCGGAGGCCGAACGCGTTTTCTGTTTCGACGATGGCCAGCCGATCACGGGCCTAAGCTCGGCATGGCGCATTGCTTGCCGAAAGGCGGGCTTTGTGGATGCGTCGAATAAGCCAACGAAGCTGCTTCATGACTGCCGCCGGAGCGCCGTGCGCAACATGGTGCGGAGCGGGACCAGTGAAAAAGTCTGCATGGCGATCAGCGGCCACAAGACGCGGAGCATCTTCGACCGCTACGATATCGTCAGCGAAAAGGACCTGATGGCGGCTGCCCAGCGGTTGAGCGATCACGTCAACGGCGGGGCGGAAGTGCGGGAAAAGTCAGCGAAAGCAGGCGCGAGCAAGGGGTCTGTCACACAGGAGTCACACCGGAAGAATTGAGGGGCGGGCGACTTTTCGCTGCAACCCTTGATTTTATTGGTGCCCGGGGTGGGACTTGAACCCACACACCCGTGAGGATAACGGATTTTAAGTCCGTTGCGTCTGCCGATTTCGCCACCCGGGCACGTTTCCCTAGTGTATCGCTTCCCCGGGAGCGGGGAAAGTGGACCCGCGTAGAACAATTCTAAAGAATTTGCTCGAGATCCATAGAAATCCCCAGGATTTTGGAGGCTCGCCCAGAATCTGGAAAATTAATCTTTTGTTGGGGATCCCGCAGTCGAACCACCATGCACAGAAACTGGCCTGAAATCATTTACTCGTGAGGATTTCGCCCTGTGCGTTCCCAGGCGATACCCGCCGGAATGCTCGATCTGAAAATCTCTTCCAATCTCCGCCGTAAATTTCCGGGCCCCCTTATGCTCGATTTGTGACCGAGACACAAATCCAGGAGGCAAACACCATGGGACAGCAACCCCCTGTTGAACCGCCCGTCGGCTTCTAGCTCATACCCCCCCCTCGTGCCCGCTCAGCGCGGAGTGCAGGGAGACTACTCCAACCTTGAAAAAGCGGGAAACGTCTTCGTTTCCCGCTTTTCGCTTGTGGGGGGAGCCTGTGAGTTGTAAGCTGGCGGTGTCCGATGGTATCCTACGAGAGTTAGTGGTGCGGGGACGTAGCTCAGTTGGTTAGAGCGCCGGCCTGTCACGTCGGAGGTCGCGGGTTCGAGCCCCGTCGTCCCCGCCATTAATCTTCCTGCCTCAGAAGGGCACCAGGTCGTCCTCCTCGTCCTTCGGAACGTTCATCCGATTCTCAAAATAGATATTGATGTAGGCGTCTTTCGTGCGCTTCGTAATCTCGAGTTGCACGTCCAGCAGCTTGCCCAGATGACGCGGGAGGTCCGAGAAGTTCTCCAGATTCAGGCCACAGATTTTCAGCTCCTGCGCGACGAAGGGCATGGAGTTGGTGGAAATCACCTTGTTGTGCCATAGCAGGCGGTTGATGTGCGACGGACCCAAAATCCGGAGCGTCCACTTCAGCATGGGTGCTCCGGAGGACTTGGCCTCGGTGAGTTCGACGTTTTCCACATTCACGTGATAACGTCCGTCCGGTACCTCCGATTGGGCGGCGTCCGGGTTAGTCAGTTGGCGCCGGTATTCGGCGTCGAACTGCGAGAGGTCGATGGCGGGTGAGCTCATACCTTGTAGTGTGTTTCGCGGGCCATTATTCTCAACTCTTTTGCGGGCGACTACCTTTCCCCAGATGGGGGTGTAGGATTTTGCAGCAAGCCGGGCTATGATAATTTGGGAAGATTCACGTGGCCGTAAACATTCCCCAATTCGCGTGGTTCCTGGCTTGCTGTAGCCTCGCGCTGGGGGAAAGCTACACGGTGGCTGAGCGCCGCCATTGGTCCTTGCGCCCCCGTGCGACCCCTGCAGTGCCCTCCCTGGCCGCTCATCCGATTGACGCCTTCATCCTGGCCAAACTGAAGGAGCAGGGGCTCACGATGAGTCCGCCGGCCAGCCGCCAGGCGCTGATCCGGCGGGTCACCTTCGACCTGACCGGCCTTCCCCCGACGCCCGACGCTGTTCGTGCTTTTGTGGCCGACCGTTCACCCCAAGCCTACGAGCAACTCGTCGACCGGCTGCTGGCTTCGCCCGAGTATGCGGAGCGCCAGGCGCGGCAGTGGCTCGACGTAGTCCGCTTCGCCGAGAGCGATGGCTTCGAGTACGACACCCATCGCAGCGAGGCGTGGCGGTATCGCGACTACGTGATTCGCTCCTTCGCCGAAGACAAGCCCTATGACCGGTTTGTGACCGAGCAACTCGCGGGCGACGAACTCGCTCCCGGCGACCTGGAGATGCAGGTGGCGGCGAGCTTCAACCGGCTAGGGCCCTATCGCCGCAACGCCGGCAATCAGGACAAGGCTTACATCCGCAACGAGATTCTCACCGAGATGACGAACGTGGTGGGCTCGGCGTTCTTGGGCGTCACCTTGGGCTGTGCCCGCTGCCATGACCATAAGTTCGACCCCATCCGCCACACCGACTATTACCGCCTGCAAAGCTTCTTCGCCACCACCGAGCAGCACGACATTCCGATGTCGACTGAGGCGGAGAAGGCCGCCTGGAAAGAGCGTACGGCGGCCGTGAATCAGGAGTTGGCCGCGCTGAAGAAGCGCCTGAAAGAGGCGGCTCCGGCGGACAAAGCAGCCATCGAGCAACGGATCGGCGTGAAGGAGAAGCAGGTGCCGGAGCCTCTGCCGGAGTTGAAGACGGTGCGCGACGATCCCGCTCTATACCAGCCGGTACACGTGCTCTTGCGCGGCTCGAGCGACGCTCCGGCGGCCAAGGTCGGCATGCGGCCCTTGGGGGTCCTGCTGCCGGACGAGGCCCCCGAGTGGGGCGACGCGCTGGCGCAGCCCCGGTTGAAGCTGGCGCGCTGGATCGTGGACCCGGCGAATCCGCTGACGGCGCGCGTGCTGGTGAATCGCCTGTGGATGGGCCACTTCGGCGCGGGCATCGTGGCCACGCCGAGCGATTTTGGCCGCATGGGAGCCCGCCCCACGCATCCCGAGCTACTCGATTGGCTAGCCAACGAATTCGTCGCCGGCGGCTTCCGCATCAAGCCCATCCACCGGCTGATGGTGCTGAGCCAGACTTACCAGCAAGCGTCGCGGACGACGCCCGCGGGGCGAGACAAAGATCCCCGCAATCGCTTTCTGTGGACTTACTCGCGCCGCCGTCTGCAGGCCGAGGAGATGCGCGACGCCATGCTGTCGGCGGCGGGGATCTTGAATCCCCGGCGCGGCGGTCCCGGCGTGATTACGCCGATTGAGCCGGAGTTAGTCAACTTACTCTATAAGCCAGACCAATGGGCCGTAACTCCGGACGCCGCCGAACACAATCGCCGCAGTATTTACTTATTCCAGAAGCGCAACATGCGCATGCCGTTCATGGAAGTCTTCGATGCGCCGGATACCTTACTAAGTTGCGCCCGCCGCGAAAGCAGCACGCACGCGCCACAGGCGTTGGAGTTACTCAACGGCCCGGTGACGCGCCAAGCTTCGGTAGCCTTGGCGGAACGCCTGGAGAAGCTGGCGCCGGCGCAGCGGATCTTGCAGGCCTTCGAAGCGGTCTTTGGCCGGCCGCCGGTCGCCAAGGAAAGAGCGGCGGCGGAGAAGTTTCTGGCCTCCAGTCCACTGAGGGAATTCGCTTTGGCGCTCTTTGCGGCCAATGACTTTTTATACGTCCAATGAGCCACTATCAGCCAACCCGGAACCGGCGTGAGTTTCTCACGGACGCCTTTTGCGGCTTCGGCAGTTTGGCGTTTGGTGCGATGTTACAAGCCGAGACGGTGAATCCGCTGGCGGCGAAGCGCCCGCACCGCCCCGCTAAGGCGAAGTCGGTCATTTTTCTCTTTATGGCGGGTGGGCCCAGCCAAATGGAGACCTTTGACCCGAAGCCGCTACTGAATCAATTGAACGGCCAGCCGCTGCCAGACTCCTTCCGGCCGGCGAAGCGCCAGTTTATCAACGGCACGCCCAAGTTACTCGGCACCAAGCGGACTTTCCGCCAACACGGACAAAGCGGCCTGTGGGTGTCGGACTTACTGCCGCATACGGCCACTTGTGTGGACCACTTAGCCGTGATCCGCTCCTGCCAGGCCGACGCCTTTATTCACTCGTCGGCGCAGTATCAGCTATTTACTGGCCGCATTCTGCCGGGCTTTCCCAGTCTGGGATCGTGGGCGCTGTATGGCCTGGGTTCGGAGAGCCAAAGCCTGCCCGGTTACGTGGTGATGCCGGATCCTTACGGCACCATTGAAGCGGGGCAGCCGGTTTATTCGAACGCCTTTCTGCCGGCCGTTTATCAGCCGAACGTCTTTCGCGGTGGTCCGAAGCCAGTGCTGAATCTGGAACTGCCGGAAGGCGTCGACTTAGCGCAGCGCAAGAAGACCCTGGGCTTCATTCGCGAGATCGACGAGGCAACGATGCCCCCGGGCGACGACGAATTCTCGGCGCGGCTGAGCACTTATGACTTAGCCTTCCGCATGCAGACCGAGGCTCCGGCCGTCTTCGACTTGTCCCAAGAACCGGAGCACATCCGCCGCCTTTACGGAATGGACCAAGCGGTCACCGAAGACTTCGGACGCCGCTGCCTGATGGCCCGGCGGCTCGTCGAGAAGGGCGTGCGCTGCGTCACCGTGGTTTCGGGCGGCCCGGCGATTTCGCAGTGGGACGCGCACGACGACATCGAAGAGAATCACTTGCGCATGGCCGCGCGGACGGATCAGCCCATCGCGGCGTTGCTCAAGGACCTGCATCAGCGCGGCTTGCTGGAGAGCACGCTCGTCGTGTGGGGTGGCGAGTTCGGGCGGACTCCGGAGGCGCAAGGCGGCAAGGGGCGCGACCACAATAATACTGGCTTCACCATGTGGATGGCCGGCGGCGGCATCAAAGGCGGCGTGGTGGAAGGCGCGACCGACGACTGCGGCCTCTACGCCACCGAGAATCCGCACCACTTACGCGATATTCATACGACGATCCTGCATCAGCTTGGCCTGGAGCAGGACTCGCTCAATTACCTGCACCAAGGCCGTCGCGAGCGCTTGACGGAGATTCAAGGCGAGGTGATTCGTGGCATCGTCTAAGCACTTACTCTGGCTCGTCGCCGTAACTTACGCGCAGACCCCGCCGGCGGTGGACTTACTCGCCAAGCGGTGTGCCGGTTGCCATAACGCGCAAACCCGGCAGGGCGGCCTGGACGTAACGCAGCGCGACCGCGTCATTCGCGGCGGTGAGCGCGGGCCTGGCCTGATCCCGGGTCACGCCAAGGAGAGCCTGCTGTATCAGGCGGCAGCGCATGAGGCCAAGCCCTTTATGCCGAAGGCCGGCGCACGGCTAAACGAGGCCGAATTGGCGACGCTCGCGGCCTGGATTGATGCGGGCGCGGCGTGGTCTTCCGAGAAGAATGGAACCATCGCGGCGCCAGAGCACTGGGCCTTCCGCAAACCCGAACGGCCCACGCCGCCTGGCCCGGGCAATCCAATTGACGCGTTTCTCGCGGCCGAACGTGGCCGCCGTAAGTTGACGCCCGTGCCGGCGGCTGACCCACGGACATTAGTCCGCCGGGCTTATCTGGACTTACTCGGCGTGCCACCGACGGAAGCCGACGTGAAGCGCTTCCTGACGGAGAAATCTTACCCGGAGTTAGTTGACCGGTTACTGGCGGATCCACGCTACGGCGAACGCTGGGGCCGGCACTTCATGGACATTTTTCGCTACAGCGACTGGTATGGCTATCGCAGCAGCAATGACGTTCGCAACAGCCATAAGTATCTGTGGCGCTGGCGCGATTGGATCGTGGAGTCGTTGAACAGCGACAAGCCCTATGACCGCATGATCCTCGAAATGCTGGCCGGCGACGAAGTAGCTCCGGGGGATCCGGATACTTTACGGGCCACGGGTTTCCTGGCCCGCAATTACTCGAAGTACGACCGCGACGGCTGGATGCAGGACGCGGTGGACCATACCGCGCTCGGCTTCCTGGGCGTCACCGTAAAGTGCGCCCGCTGCCATGACCATAAGTACGATCCGATCTCGCAGGAAGAGTACTATCGTTTCCGCGCGATCTTTGAACCCTACGAAGTCCGTATCGACCGCGTGCCGGGTAAAGTGGACACCGATCAAGATGGGTTGACTCGCATCTACGACGCCGCCCTCGACCGGCCGACTTACTTACTCATTCGCGGCAATATTCAAACGCCGGATAAATCGAATATTCTCTTGCCCGGTGTGCCCGCACACTTGGGTCCTGCGTTAGGGAAAGTAACTCCCGTTTCGTTACCACTGTCGGCTTACTATCCGGATCGGCGCGAATTTGTGGCGCGTGACTTACTGGCCGAAGCGCGCGCGAAAGTTACCGCGGCGGAAGCGGACTTAGCTAAGCAACAGCAGACTTACTCGGCGATCGAAAAAGAGCTGGCCGACAGCCCCGTGAAGACCGGCTTCGAGAAGATGCGCCAAGCGGCGGACCAGTGGGAACTAGCCAAGAAGACGTTGGCAGCGGCCCAGGCCGCTTTGCCGGCGCTCGAAGCCCGCATCGCGGCGGACCAAGCGAAGTACGCCGAGCCGCCGGATCCGCGCTATGAGGAACTCGCCGCTGTGGCGCGGACGAAGGAGCGCGCGGCGGGCATCCTCATGGGCGACGCGAAGGTCTTCGGAGCGCGCATGGAACTCGCCGAAGCGCTGAGCGGCAAAACGAACGAAAAGAAGGTTGCCGAGGCGCAGAAGCGGCTGGCGGCGGCGACCGCTGCGCTCACCCAGCCAGCTACCGGCTACACGCCGATCGGCCCGGAGTACCTGACGAAGAGCACCGGCCGGCGCACGGCGCTCGCGCAGTGGATCACGTCGCGCGAGAATCCGCTCACCGCGCGCGTCGCCGTGAATCACCTTTGGCTGCGTCACTTCGGCAGCGCGCTGGTAAATACGGTCTTCGACTTTGGCCGCAATGGCCAAGCGCCGAGCCATCCCGAGTTACTCGATTACCTGGCGACCGAATTCATGCGCACGGGCTGGAGCCTAAAGGCGATGCACCGCCTGATGCTCACCAGCGAGGCCTATCAGATGCGCTCCACGGCGGGGACGGCGGAGCATCCGAACGCGAAGATCGACCCCGACAATCGCTATCTGTGGCGCATGAATCCGCGGCGCCTGGAAGCGGAGGCCGTGCGCGACAGCACACTCGCCGTGGCCGGTGAACTCGACTACAGCCGGGGCGGCCCGGAACTGGACCCGGCCAAGGGCTTTGACACGCACCGGCGCAGCCTGTACTTTAGCCAGTCGCCCGATGGGCAAATGGAATTTCTGAAGGTCTTCGACGGGCCGAATCCGACGGAGTGCTACCGGCGCGATGAAAGCGTAGTTCCGCAACAGGCCTTGGCGATGGCGAACAGCCAACTCAGCCAGCAGATGGCGGCGGTGATCGCGAAGCGTTTGGAGGGTCCGCGCTTCGCGGAGCGCGTTTTCGAACGGGTACTCGGCCGTCCGCCGACGGCGGCGGAACTGGCGCTGGCGGAGACCAGCGGCAGCGCGCTCATGCTGACGCAGGTACTATTGAATCATCATGAGTTTGTGACGATACGCTAAGCGGGAGATACCATTGATGCGACGCCGGCAATTTCTCACCGATACGGGCATGGGCTTTACTGGCCTGGCCCTGGGCTCCATGATGGCCGCACAGGCGCCCGCTCCGCAAGCAAAGGCCAAGCGCGTGATCTGGCTCTTCATGGTGGGCGGCGTGAGCCACATGGAGAGCTTCGATCCGAAGCCCGAGTTGAACAAATACGCGGGCCGGCTGTTGGGTGATACGCCGCACGCGGCGGCGCTCGAAAGTCCGCTGGTGAAGCAGAATCTGCGCGAACTGATCGCCGGCCTCCATAAAGCGCAACCACGCTTGTACCCCTTGCAGACGGGCTTCCAGAAGCGCGGGCAAAGCGGCATCGAAGTGAGCGACTGGTTCCCACACGTGGGTAGCTGCATTGACGATATCGCCGTGGTGCGGTCCCTGTGGACGACGGATAACAACCACGGGGCGCAGATGCAGTTTCATACGGGGCGGCATGTGCTGGAAGGCCAGTTGCCGACGATTGGGTCCTGGGTGCATTACGGCTTGGGGTCCTTGAATGAGAATCTGCCGCAGTTTGTGGTGCTGGGCGATCCGATCGATACTTGCTGCGGTGGTCCGGGGGCGCACGGGGCGGGTTACTTGGGTCCGCAGCATGGCGGGGTGCGGCTGGACGTGAAGCCGGAGAGTCCGCTGTCTTATGCCAAGTCCTATACAGCGACGACGGCGGCGGAGCAGCGGCGGCAGTTCGACCTGATCCGCGATTTCAACCGGCTGGCGCAGATCGAATATCCGGACGATCCGGCGCTGAAGGCGCGGATTCAATCCTACGAGTTGGCCTTCCGGATGCAAACCGCAGTGCCAGAGGTGATGCAACTGGGCGTGGAGAGCGAGGCGACGCGCAAGCTGTATGGGTTGGACCACGAAGTGACCAAGCCGTTCGGCGAAACGCTGCTGGCGGCGCGCCGTTTGGCGGAGAGCGGCGTGCGCTTTATCCAGGTGTTCCATGGCAGCACGGGGGGCGCCGGCAAGTGGGACGCGCATAGCAATTTGAAGAAGACGCACGGCGAACTGTGTGCGCAGGTGGATCAGCCGATTGCGGGGCTGTTGAAGGACCTGAAGCAGCGCGGTCTGCTGGAGGATACGCTGGTCGTCTTCGCGACGGAGTTTGGACGGACGCCGGGCGCGGAGGGTACGAACGGCCGGGATCATCATCCTTACGGCTTCTCAGCCTGGCTGGCCGGCGGCGGCATCAAAGGCGGCGTCGCGCACGGGGCCACAGACGAAATCGGTTTCCACGCCGTCGAGCACCGGCACTATGTCACCGACATTCACGCCACGATTCTGCATCAACTCGGCATCGACCCGCGGAAGCTCGAAGTCCCGGGCCACAAGCGGATCGACCTCGACTACGGGGAGCCCATCCACGCCATTTTGGCCTGAGTCGGCGGGTGACGAAACGGACCGCCGAGGACGAGCCGGTGACTATCTGGCCACTTACTCACCCCAAGGCCAACACGAGCTCGACTTACTCACCGAAGCCGTCTACGCCAAGTTCCGCCAACAGCGGCTCTGGGCCGCCGAAGCCGCCCAACCCGAAGTCGCCATCGCGCAAGGCGAAAAGGACTTCCGCAAAACCCTCCCCAACGCCGACCCCCGCGCCCACCTCGCCAACGGCATCGCCAAATCCGAACAAATCCTAAAGCTCTACCTCCGCTACGACGCCCAATTCAATCGCATCTACCGCAACAGCCTCAAAGATCTCCGCGACTTACAAGCCCAACGCCATATCCCGGAGCCGGAAGAAGAACCCACCCCAATCGAACCCAAATCCGAAACCGAAGCCACCCCAAACGAACCCAAACCCACCCCGGAAGAACAAGCCGCCGAAGCCAAGCGCCGCGCCTTCCAGCGCCACATCAACATCAACCTCGGCCGCCCGCCGACTGGGAGCCACCTACCCATCAGTCTTAAGCGGAACCCAGTTCCGAAATCGCAGCGCGCTCCGCAGCCTCTACCCCAACCGCTATCTTGCCAAGGATTCCAGCCGCTCAGCTTCAAGCGCCCAGCCTGGCAGGCTGGCGTTGTTGGCTCCCACGGCCACCTGTGCGCGGACGGCACACCTGGTGCATTCGTCCGCCGATCAGGATCAGATACTTACGAGTTGGCGGGCAAACTGCTATCGGCTTCTGGCGTGCAGCATTCCGGCTCGCTACGCTGTAAGTAAGTCATGCACCGGCTGCGCACTCGCCTCATCGCCGTCTTCTTTCTGGCCACACTGGCACCGCTCGCGCTCACCATCTGGCTGGTGCGCTCCTTGATTGACCGCTCCTTTGACCTTACTGCCACCCGCGAGCTCGACCACGTCTCCCGCTCGCTCGAAGTGACTGGCCGTGAACTCTATCGCCGGGCACGCCTCAGCCTGCAAACCAAACCCGCGCCGGACCGGGTGGTGCAGGCACCCTGGCCGCAGGACTTGGCCGCCTTTGCGACGGGCAATGAACCGGAGCGGTTCGAACTTACCGGCCCGGACGGTGACCATCTGCGTTATCTGGTACGTCAGGGCCCGCGCATCGCCGTTTACGAAGAGTCTTTAGGGCCCGTCGGCCTGAGCAAACTGGCGCGCCAGTACAGCGAAGCGCGTGCGCAGGTGGAGAAAGCGCGTGAGCGCGATTGGCGCGGCGGTTTCTTCACGACGTTCCTGGTGCTGGCTAGTGCCACCTGGCTGCTGGCTCTGGCGTTACTGGTATATCTAACCCACCGCATCGCGCAGCCGATTCAGCAGTTGGCTGGCGCGCTGCGGCGCTTTGGCCAGGGCGAGGCCAATGTCCGCGTACCCGTACACCGTTTGGACGAGATTGGCCAGGCCATCGACGGCTTCAACGACATGGCGGCGCAACTGGAGCGGAATCGCGAGCGCTTCTTGTTCGTCGCGCGCCTGGAGAGCTGGCAGATGCTGGCGCGCAAGATGGCGCACGAGGTGAAGAACTCGCTCACCCCGATTCGCCTGACGGTGGAGGAGATGGTCGCGCGCCATGGCTCGAGCGACCCGGCTTTTTTGAAGCAGGCCGCGCAGATTGTCGCTGACGAAGTCACCGGCCTGGAGCGCCGCGTGCGCGCCTTCTCTGACTTGGCCTCGGAGCCGCCGGTGCATCCGGCCGCGCTCGACGTGAACGCGCTGCTGGAGGAGCGGATGGCCTTTCTGAAGTCCGGCCATCCGGAGGTGAGCTACCAGAGCCGCCTGGATAGCGCGACTCCCCGCGCTTGGGCCGACGAGGACCTGGTGCGCGGCATTCTCACGAACCTGATGGAAAATGCCGCCCAAGCCGCCCCGGCGATTCTTTCGCTCAGCCAACGCCTCGCCGACGGTCGCGTCGCGATTGAGGTGCATGACTCGGGCCCCGGCCTGTCGCCCACCGCACGGCAGAGTCTCTTTGAGCCCACCATCTCGTTTAAGAAAAGCGGCATGGGGCTTGGCCTCTCCATCGCGCGCAAGAGCGCTTTGCTCAATCGCGGCGATATCGAATTAATTGACAGCGAACTCGGTGGAGCGGCTTTTCGGGTCATTCTTCCAGCGGTCGCGGAAAGTAGCTAACTCATGGCAAATCGGATTTTGATCGTCGACGACGAGGAGAATATCGGGCGCAGCTTGCGGATGATTCTGGAGCGCGAAGGTTACTCCGTGTTACTGTGCCACTCCGCCGCCGCCTTCCAGACGGCGCCCAAAGCCGACCTTTATCTATTCGACGTCCGTCTGCCCGACGGCAACGGCATCGACTTGCTTCGCGCCCTGCGGCAAGAAGGTTCCAGCGCGCCCGTAATCATGATCTCCGGCCACGGCACCATCGCCGACGCCGTGGAGGCGACACGCGCCGGCGCCTTTGACTTTCTGGAAAAGCCGCTGGCGCGCGAGCGCGTGCTGCTCGGCGTCGCCAACGCGCTGGAGCAGCGTTCGCTGCGCGAAGAGAACCAACGCCTGAAGGAGCAGATCGGCGCCGGGCCGAAGATGGTGGGCAGTTCGCCGGCTTTCTTACAAGTGCTGGAGCAAGCGACTCTGGCCGCCCGCAGCGACGCTCGCGTTTTGCTGATTGGCGAAAGCGGCACGGGCAAAGAATTGATCGCCGCGCACATCCATCGCGAAAGCCCCTTTTCCCACGGCGCGTTCGTCAAGGTAAACTGCGCCGCCATTCCGAATGACTTGATTGAGAGCGAGCTATTCGGCCACGAAAAGGGCTCCTTCACCGGAGCGACCGCCCTGCGCCGGGGCAAATTCGAACTCGCCGACGGCGGTACGTTGTTCCTCGACGAAGTCGGCGACCTGCACGCCAATTCGCAAGCCAAGTTGCTCCGCGTCTTGCAGGAGGGCGAGTTCCATCGCGTCGGCGGCGAGCGTCCGATTCAGGTGCAAGTGCGCGTGCTCGCCGCGACCAATCGCGACCTCACCGAGATGGTCGCCCAAGGCAAGTTCCGCGAGGACCTCTACTACCGCCTCTCCGTGATGCCTCTCCGCGTCCCCAGCCTGCGCGAACGGCCGTCCGACATTCCGGCCATCGCCGCTTATTTCTTGGAGGAGTTCTGCGGCCGGAATAACTTCCGCCCGAAGCAGGTGGCGCCCGAAGTCTATGACCTGCTCTCGGCTTACCACTGGCCCGGCAACGTCCGCGAACTCCGCAACATCGTGGAGCGCATGGCGATCCTTTCGCCCGGCGACGCCATTGACCCGGCCGTGGTCCCCCTGGAGGTCCGCGCCGCGCCGGCCGCCAGCACTCCCCGGTCCGCCCTGCACGAAGCGCGTGACATGGCCGAGCGAGAGCAGATTTTGAAAGCCCTCGAAGCCGCCTCGTGGAACGTCTCCCAAGCCGCTCGCGGACTCGGTATGGAGCGCACCAACCTCCACAAACGCATGCGTACCCTCGCTATCGAGCGCGTGACTCATGCCAAGTCTTGACATGATATCACGCCAATGCTATCATCAAGTATGACTAGAACCGTCATCTCAATTGAACCAGATATCAAGCAGTGGCTTGATACACGCGCGGCCCAGGAGGGCGTGCCGATGACCGAACTCGTCCGGCGGGCGGTTCGTCTTTTGCAAGAGCAGGAACGCGGCCAGTTCGATTCCATCTTGCAGCAAACAAAAGGAATTTGGCAAAACGGCGACGGCCTGTCGTATCAGGAAAAGTCACGGCAGGAGTGGTAAGTGACGCTCCTGCTGGACTCCGTCATTCTGATCGACCACTTTAACAATATCCCGGCCGCGACGGCTTACTTGCGCATGGTACACGGCGGCGCCGCGATCTCCGTCATCACGCGCGCTGAGGTCCTGGCTGGCTTTGATGAGGCCGGCACGGTTTTAGCCTTGCCTCTGCTCGATATCTTTCCGGTTCTCGATATCACGAAGCAGGTCGCTGACCTGGCCGCCAAGCTACGGCGCGAGCATCGCTGGAAATTGCCGGATACTCTGCAAGCAGCCGTCGCCCAGACCCACAATCTGAAGCTGGCTACCCGCAATACGAAGGATTTCTCCCCGGAGCGGCACCCCTTTGTCACGATTCCCTACACTCTCGAAAAATAGTTCGAAAATAAGTGAGACGAATCGCTCGCGAAACGCACTATAGGGTAGTAGCAAGTAGTCCTCCCCGGAAGCCAGCTCGCAATCTGGCTCTGGACCAATCTTGGTGAGCGCCAGGCCCCTCTCTCATGTTTGGCGCTCACCTCTCTTTTTTCTTCCCGCCTCCATAAACGATCTTCCCGGGCAAGTTGCCGGTGTGCCGTGCACGGTCCAGCACGATCTGGCCGTTCACGATCACATAAGGAATGCCAATCGGGTATTGCTTCGGCTTCTCGAACGTAGCCTGGTCAATCACCATGCGCGCGTTGAAGAGCGTAATGTCGGCCGCGAGCCCCTCTTTGAGACGTCCGCGGTCGCGGATGCCGAGCTTGTCGGCGTTGAGTGCGGTCATCTTGTAGACGGCTTCCGGCAACGTCAGCACCTTCTCTTCGCGGACGTACTTGCCGAGGATGCGCGGAAACGTACCGTAGTAGCGCGGATGATGGTGCGGCACGCCGGTGGGGCCTTCGGGATTCACGGCGGCGCCGTCTGACCCGATCGAGGTCCACGGCTGCTTCAGCGCGAGCCGCATGTCCTGCTCGCTGTGATGGAAGAAGACGGTAGGCGTTTGGCCGCGCTCTTCAAGGATTACGTCGAACATCGTCTCCACGGGATCCTTCCCTTCGGCGGCGATTACGTCGCTCATTCGTTTGCCTTGAAAGCGTTTGAAGCGCTCGCTCTTGAGCGACACCAGCAGCATGCCTGCCCAGCCGTCGCCGGTGGCGAGATAGTGGTTGTACCAATTGGGCAAGCCGCTGAGGACCTCTTTGTGCATCCGCGCGCGATCCGCCGGGTTGCGCAGCCGGGCGAGCAGCTTTTCGCGCCCGCCTTCGTGCGCCCAGGGCGGCACGATGGAAACCAGGCTATTCTGGCCCGCCGTATACGGGTAGACATTGGCCGTGACGGTGAGCCCCTCGGCGCGGGCCTTCTCGATTCTCGCCACCACTTCGGCCATGCGGCCCCACAGCTTCTTGTGCGCGATCTTCAGGTGGATGATGTCCACCGGGACCTTGGCGCGCCGGCCGACGTCGATGGCTTCGTCCACCGCCGCGAACACGGTTTCGCCTTCGTCGCGAATGTGCGACGAGTAAATCCCGTGGCCGGGGGAAATGGCGCTCGCCAGTTGACCCAACTCCGGAGCGTGCGCCAGGTTCGCCGGAGGCAGCATCAGTTGCGACGAAAGGCCCAGCGCGCCATCATCCATCGCTTCGGCGATCAGCTTCTTCATCGCCTCCATCTCGGCCGGCCCCGGCAATTGAAACGTATCGCCCATGACGTAGTTCCAAATCTGCCCTTGCCCCACATAGGAGCCGATGTTCGTGGCGATGCCCTGCTTTTCGAGCCGCGCGAAGTAGCCGCCGAGCGTGCTCCAATCCACTTTGACGCCTTCCACCTCCAGGCCGCGCTTCTCCGGCTTCACCGGACCCGCCGATGGCCCTTCGCCCAGAATCTGCGTCGTCACGCCTTGGCGGACCATGCTCTCGCCCTTGGGTTCGCGCAGCATGGTGTAGTCCGAATGCGAGTGGACGTCGATGAAGCCGGGTGCCACCGTCAGGCCGCGCGCATCGATACGTTGGGTGGCGTCGGCGCTGCCCAGGGGTCCAATGCGGGCGATCAATCCGCCGCGGATGCCGATGTCGGTGTCGACGGCGGGGTGATTCTCGCCATCGAGCACCGCCCCGCCGGCGATGATCAGGTCGTAGTGTTCTTCATTGCGCTGGCACGTGGCAAGCAGCAGGACAGCAAGCAGGGGCAATACGATACGCATGAAGCATACGGTATCACTGGCGGCGTACACTCACGTTGCGAACGTTGCCGTTGTTCAGGTTCATCTGGCACTCATAGCGGTAAAGATCGCCGCGACGCCCGGCTCGAGCCGTGCCGGTAATGCGATCTCGCGGACCATTGTTGTTATCAGCGTTCAGGTTCTCGAAGATCAGATTGCTGACGCCGAAGTCGCTTTCGGCCTGCGCGCGCACCCGGTCCAGGCACGCATTCGCGCCTTGATTCGTGTCACGAGCTTGCGGCCGGCCGCCGAAGAAACCGCCGCCACCGCGATTGCCAGTACTGCTGCCGTCGTCACCCTGCCAACTTACTTCGAAGGTATAGCCTTCGTCTCCGCCTTTGGCATCGCGAATGAAAATCACGGCCTCACCCCGGCGATCCTGCCGCGGGTCGGACTGTAAGCGTACCTCGCCTCGTCCGTCTCGTCCGCTAAAGCGGAAATCGCTCAAGTTACGCCCGTTTCGCAGCAGCGACGAGCACTCGGTGCCGTCGTCGCGGCTGGGGCGGCCGGTAACTGTCTCTACCCGGATCTGCCCATTGCCGATGCGCACATTCACGGTGTCGTCCACCATGATGCGAACAATGCAGCGCCCACTGGACGAATCGCCGCCGGTAAGCCGGGGCTGTATGGTTACTACGTCGCGCTGCGCCCATGCCGCCGCCGCACCCAACAAGGTCATGGTCCAAAGTCGTTTCATAAATTCACTCCCGTCATGTGCTTGGATGGCTGCGCGCGCGATCCGGTTCCACTCGATATAATCAAGCCCGCATGTCGAAACTCATCTTCGCCCTCTTGCTGCCGCTTTCGCTCTTCGGCCAACCAACCAAGGAAGAGTGGCGCGAACTCTTCAACGGGAAGAACCTGGATGGTTGGGTCGTGAAGATTGCCGGCTACGACCTCGGCGATAACTTCGGTCGCACCTTCCGCGCCGAAGACGGCGTCATCCGCGTCTCTTATGACCAATATCCGGAATTCGGCGTGCGCTTCTCGCACTTATTCTTCAAAGAGAAATTCTCGCACTATCGCCTGTCGCTGGAGTACCGGTTTACCGGTGAACAAGTGAAGGGCGGCCCGAGCTACGCGCGGCTCAATAGCGGCGTCATGATCCACTCGCAAGCTCCGGCCACGATTCTGAAGGATCAGGATTGGCCGATCTCGGTGGAGGCCCAGTTTCTCAGCAACGACGGCGACTTGAAGCGCCCCACGATGAATGTCTGCACGCCGGGTACAGAGATCTTTATGCGCGGCGAGATGGTGAAAGCGCATTGTACGAATTCCACGTCGAAGATTTACCGGGGGAACGGCTGGGTGAAGGTAGAGGTGGAGGTACACGGGTCAGACCGGGTGCGCCACCTCATCGACGGTGAGACGGTGTTGCAATACGAGAAGCCGCAGATCGGCGGCGGCGTGGCACACGGCTTTGATCCAGCCATCAAGATCGACGGCAAGTTACTCAGCGAAGGCTTTATCGGCTTACAAAGTGAGAGCCATCCGGTCGAGTTTCGGAACATTCGGCTGCTGAATTTATCCGGCTGCATGGACCCGAAAAATCGCCGCTACAAGAGTTACTTCGTCCACCGGGACGATGCTCAGTGCGCCCCTTAAACGCGAAAGAGGCCAGGCACGAATGCCTGGCCCTCTTTTCGCCAACGGAATTAGTTGGGTAACATCACCGAATCCACCACGTGGATCACGCCGTTGCTCTGGAAGACGTTGGCTTGCGTCACCTTCGACATGCCGCCCTTTTCGTCCTTCAGTACGATGGCCGTACCCTGCATCGACGCGGTGAGCGTCCCGCCGGCCACGGTCTTCAGCGTCGCTTGGCCACCGCCCATTTTGATGGCCTTCTTCAGGTCAATGCTTGACATCTTGCCGGCTACGACGTGATAGGTGAGCACCTTGGTCAAGGTGGGTTTACTCTCCGGCTTCAGCATCGTATCCACCGTGCCCGCGGGCAACTTAGCGAAGGCGTCGTTGGTCGGCGCGAAGACGGTGAAGGGTCCGGGCGACATCAGGGTATCGACGAGTCCGGCGGCCTTCACCGCGGCGACGAGGGTCGTGTGGTCCGCGGAGTTCACCGCGTTCTCGATGATGTTCTTCGTGGGGAACATCTCCTTGCCACCCACCATGGGGTTCTTGGCAAAGGCCGCGGCCGTCAAAAACGTGGCGCCGAGTAGAGAAATAAAGTTTCGTTTGTTCATGAGATTTGGAATGTCCTTTCGTTTGGCTCTCACCCGGACTTACGCACGCGCCTGGGCCAACGGATTCGTGAGATCCAAAATATTCCTGCCACCGTAGTAAAGGGTATGCGCACTCGCCGCGACTTACTCATGCTGGCCCCCGCGGCGGCCCTCTCCCCTTTCGCCATCCCCGCCTGGCAAAAGACACTGCTCTCAAAAGCGCAACAAGCCAACGACACCGCCGCCGCTTACTTCCATTCCGCGCGCCTCGCCCCCGAATTCTCTCGCGCTTCCCTCACCCCACTCGCGCGGTTCCCGCACAACTCCTACCTAACGGACGATCCCGGCGTCGACTTAGCCACTTGGCGGTTCACCGTAGAAGGCCAAGTGAAAAAGCCCGGCGCTTACTCGCTGGATGACTTACGGGCGCTACCCAAGCGGGTGCAAGTAACTCGCCATATTTGTATCGAAGGCTGGGCCGTGATCGGTAGTTTTGGCGGCGTGCCGCTAGGCGCCTTTCTCCGTCACGTCGGCGCCGCGCCCGACGCGCGCTTCGTCGAAGTGGAGTGCGAGGATGACTACTACGAATCCATCGACATCGCTACCGCGCTCCATCCGCAGACCCTGCTCTGTTATGAGATGTACGGCGCGCCGCTCACCTCTGGCCACGGCGCGCCTTTGCGTCTGCAAATGCCCACCAAACTCGGCTACAAGCAAGCCAAATACGTGAACAAGCTGCGCGTCTCCCAGGTTCTCTCCGCCAAGCGGGGCTACTGGGTTGACCAGGGTTATCCCTGGTACGGGGGCATCTAGCGATGTCTACCTGGGGCATGGGCATCAGCCACTGGTTGGCTGCGGTTGCCGTTGTCATTCTCACGCTCAGCGGCATCCAGATCTTTCAAGCCTTCCCCGGCTTCGCCGGAACCACTGGCGTGATCGACGTCCCACTCAAGGGACTCGGCGGGTGGCTGGGGGGCGCGCTCGCCTGGCACTTCGCCTTCGCTTGGATCTACTCCGCCGCCGGACTCCTCTACGCCGCCGACCTCCTCCGCGGCGGCTGGCGGCGCCTCGCCTTCGGCCAAAACGAATGGCGCGGCATCTGGCCCATGCTCCGCTATTACTTCCTGCGCGGTCCCCAGCCAGTGCTCGCCAACGGCTACAACCCGCTGCAGAAAGCCGCCTACCTGGCCGTGCTCACTCTGGGTGCGACGTCGCTGCTCACCGGTCTACTGTTGGCGCAGCCGGTGCAGATTCCCTGGGTGATGGCGTCGCCAGCGAGTTGGCCCGTGGTGCGGTTGCTCCACTTTGTGGCCATGCTGGGCTTCGTCAGCTTCGTGCCAGGCCATATCCTGATGGTGTTAATCAGCCGCCCTTGGTCCTTTCGTACCATACCCTAGTGACTTGATCGACATAGGGATGTAGTGTTATGCTCGAATCTCGATGTCGCTATCGCATCTACGTTCGATTGAAGCCGAGGCCATCCACATTCTGCGCGAAACCGCCGCCCAGTTTGCCAAGCCCGTCCTTCTCTATTCCATCGGCAAGGACTCGTCTGTCCTGCTGCACCTGGCCCGCAAAGCCTTTTATCCCGGCCTGATTCCCTTTCCCCTCTTACATATAGACACTACCTACGAGTACCCGGAGATGATCGAATTCCGCGACTCGTTCACGCGCGAGATCGGCGCGCAGCTTCTGGTTTACACCAACGACGCCGCCATTGCCGATGGCGCCAATCCCTATTCGCTGGGGACGTCCAAGTGCTGCGGACTCCTCCGCACCAAGGCCGTCGTCGATGGCCTGAAACACTACGGCTTCGATGCGGCCCTGGGCGGCGCGCGGCGCGATGAGGAAAAATCCCGCGCCAAGGAGCGCGTCTTCTCCTTCCGCGACTCCAATGGCCACTGGGACCCCAAGAACCAGCGCCCCGAACTCTGGAACATCTACAACGGCCGCGTCGACAAGGGCGAATCCATCCGCGTCTTCCCGCTTTCGAACTGGACCGAGTTCGACATCTGGGCCTACATTGAGCTCGAAAACATCTCGCTGGTGCCGCTCTACTTCGCCAAGGAACGGCCGGTGCTGGAGCGCGGCGGTACCCTGATTCCGTACGAATCGAACGTGCGGCTGCTGCCGGGCGAGGAGCCCAAGATGGTGAAGATCCGCATGCGCTCGCTGGGATGCACCCCGTGCAGCGGCGCCATTCGTTCGGACGCCGATACCGTCACCAAGATCATCGAAGAGCTCTTTGTCTTCCGCCGCTCCGAACGCGAGAATCGCGTGATTGACCATGACCAGGACGGCTCCATGGAACTCAAGAAGCGTGAGGGGTACTTCTAAAATGGCCACCGCGATCATGCCCCTGCCCCTGACGCACTTCACGCAGAATACGAGCGAGCGCACGTTGCTGCGCTTCTCCACCGCCGGCAGCGTCGACGACGGTAAGAGCACTCTCATCGGCCGTCTGTTGGTGGAAACCAAAGGTGCCTTTGATGACCAGATTGAAGCCGTCCGTTCGAGCAAGGTGAATCGCTCCGGCCGCGAACTCGACTTCTCCTTGTTGACCGACGGACTTACCGCGGAGCGCGAACAAGGCATTACTATCGACGTGGCCTATCGCTACTTTTCGACGCCGAAGCGGAAATTTATCGTCGCTGATACGCCGGGCCACGAACAATATACGCGCAACATGGCGACGGGCGCCTCTACGGCCGATGTCGCGGTCATTCTGATTGACGCGCGCAAGGGCGTGCTGGAACAGTCCCGGCGGCACGCTTATATTTCCGCTCTGTTGGGAATTCGTCACTTAGCCATCGCCATCAACAAGATGGACCTGGTGGATTTCTCACCCGCCGTCTACGACGCCATTGTCGCCGAGTTTACTGCGCTCAGCCCGCACTTACGCGGCGCGAACATACACTTTATTCCGCTGAGTGCGCTCGATGGCGATAACGTGGTGGCGCGCAGCGAGCGCACGCCCTGGTACCACGGGCCGACGCTGCTCGAGTTTCTCGAAAATGTCGAAGTAACTCCGGCCGCGAGCCAAGCCTTCCGCTTCCCAGTGCAACTGGTGATTCGTCCGCATCTGGACTTCCGCGGCTTCGCGGGACAGATCGCCACGGGCCGCGTTCGCGTGGGCGACCGCGTCACGATCTTGCCCAGCGCCCGCACCAGCCGGATCGAACGCATTGTCACGTTTGACGGCGACCTCGAAGAGGCGATCGCGCCAATGTCGGTCACCTTGGTGCTGGCCGACGAAGTGGACGTCAGCCGCGGGAATCAGATCGTGCATACCGGTTGGGAGAGCACGGTGACGCGCGAGTTCGCCGCGATGACCGTGTGGATGTCCGCCGAGCCGCTCGTCATCGGACACACTTACTTGCTGCGCCACGGTCCGCACCAGGTGCAGGCGCGCGTGGTGAATATTGACCATCGAGTGGACGTAGCCAACTACGCGCCGCTTAGCGTCGATACGCTGCAAATCAACGACATCGCGCGGGTGCGCGTGGAAACCGCGCAGCCCCTGCACGGCGACCTGTATCAGAACAACCGGTTCACTGGCGCCTTCATTCTCGTGGATCCGCTCAGCAACCTGACTTTGGCGGCTGGCATGATCGAGGAGATGGCGTCCGCACGCCGCACGGGTGGCGCGCGCGAACAATTCCGCAGCGGCCCCGTCACTTTGGCGGAGCGCATCACCGCCCACGGCCATCGCCCCGCCTGGATTCATCACAGCAATCCGGCAGCCGCCATCCAACTCGAGCGCCGATTGTTTGAACGCGGCGTGCATGTGCTGCGTACCGATACCGCGCTGCCCGAGTTACTTGAGGCCGGCTGCATTGTCATCTCGCAGGCGAAGCTGGAGGGCCACACCCACTCCGCGCTCACTCTGCGCGAAGTGGACGAGACGATGCAAGAACTCGAAACCCGTGGCGTAATTACGCCGCAAGACGTCCAGGACCAAGGAGAGGGAATTTAAGATGCCCGATATTCTTTCCACTGCCCAGTCACTGATCGAGCAGACCGTGCGCGATCACCGCGGGAATTACTGTTACACCTGTAGCTTCCAAGTGGAAGACGTCGTCTTACTCCACTTGCTCAAAACAGTCGACCCCGAAGTGCCGGTGCTCTTCCTCGAAACTGGCTACCATTTTCCCGAGACGCTGGCCTACCGGGACCAGGTGGCGAGTGACTGGAAGTTGAACTTAGTGAATATCACGCCGCCCGCGGAAGCGCCGGTGGAGCTATACAAGACTGACCCGGCGGCTTGCTGCAACTGGCGGAAGGTAAAAGGCCTGATGGCTGGCCTCGACAATTACAACGCCTGGGTGACTGGCTTGCGCCGCGAGCAATCGCCCACGCGGGCCAACTTACAATACGTGGAGCCCCACAAGTTACCTTCCGGCCGCCAGATCCAGAAGATCTCGCCCTTAGCCGAATGGACGTGGAAAGACGTCCAGGCCTACGCCACTATCAACAGCCTGCCCGAACTCTCGCTCTACGCCGATGGCTACACCAGCATCGGCTGCGCGCCTTGCACCCAAAAGCCCCTCGACCCCGGCAATCTGCGCTCGGGACGTTGGGGTGGTAATAAGCTCGAATGCGGCATTCACACCGCTACGGAGAGATAACGTCATGACGGCCCTTATCGGACTCTTAATCGGCCTCGCCGTGGGACTCACCGGCGTCGGCGGTGGCACGCTCACCGTGCCCGCGCTGATCATCGCCTTGGGTATGCCCGCGGCGGAAGCCGTCGGCACCGCGCTGCTCTTTGTGACGGCGACGAAGATCTTCGCCACGCCCGTTTACTGGTTCCGCGGCCAAATTAACCTGCCCGTGCTGAAGCGCCTGTTGCTGGGTGGCTTGCCCGGCGTGTTGGGCGGCGCTTATTTCCTCTCCAAGATGAATACCGAACGCCTGACGCCGGTGATCCTAGCCATCGTTGGCTTAACCATCGTCTCGCTGGCCATCGTCAGCCTGGTGAAGCTATTCCGCAAGCCGCCCGTGGGCGTCCACCGGCCGCGATGGCTGACGGGTTTGGCTTTGCCCATCGGCGTCGAAGTGGGATTCTCCTCGGCGGGCGCAGGCGCGCTCGGCAGTCTGCTTCTCCAAAGTTGCGCCAAGATCGAGCCGGCCGTCGTGATCGGCACGGACTTACTCTTCGGTCTGATCCTTTCGGCCGCTGGCGGCGCCTTTCATCTCTCCACAGGCACTTACAATGGCGAAGTGCTCGCTTACTTAGCGCCGGCGGGAATCATTGGCGCGTTGGTGGGCGCTTCGGTCGGCACTAAGTTACCCGCCAAGCCACTGCGCGCCACGCTCAACGTGACGCTCGTGATCGTGGGCGGCAACCTGTGTTGGAAGGGTCTGCGATTGTTGTTTTAGTGGGTTCGCATCTCGCCAAGTGCACTATTTTGTAGTGGGACTAGCTTCAGCCCGTAGGTGTAGGACGGGCCCCCTGGCCCGTCAGGTTATGAGAAAAGCGTTTACGGGCTAAAGCCCGTAACCACTGGCTTACTCACAAGCCCAGACCGTAGACGATGGCCCGGCGGGTAGTGGCACGCGGGGCAGGGAAGACAATCGACGTGATGGGAGGCTTGGGGCGAGGGCCGGGTGACGCTTCCACCGGCAGATGGTCCACCATCGCTGACAGAAAGCTTCTCCCCAACGGCGACCGTAGGATGTCGCCGCTTTCGAGATGATAAGCGTCCGACAACAACGACGAGTTTGAAAGCACCACCAGATTGGCGCGAAGAGCCGGAATCTTCACCACCAGGCTGGACCCGTAGCCGTTCAACTGCCCGTAATGCCACACCACCCTTTGGCCGGCGTAGCTCTGCGAGTACCAGCCGAGCGCGTACGGCATCCCCGCCGCCATCGGCATCCACATCCATTGCTTTTCGCGCTCGCCGAGCAGTTCGTCGCCGTCGAGCGCGACCAGATAACGCGCCAGATCCTCGACGTCACTCACGACGCCGGATACGGTGTTGGCTCCCGGCCGCGTGCCGCGCATGCCGGACGGACCCAGCACTCGTTGCTGCAAAAGACGAGCGAACGATTGCCCCGCGCTCCGCTCCAGAATGGGACCCATCACACCGTAGCGCGGATTGTTGTAGTGAAAGCTCGTGCCCGGCTTCCCCGCGCTGGTGTGCGACAGCAAGTGCCGCACCTGGACGCCCGGCAGGCCCGCCACCGCGTCCTGCAGGTTGAGCCGGCCGCGTTCCACCTCTTGCAGCGCGATGACGGCGGCCATCGTCTTGGTGACGGAAGCGACGTCGCGGGGCGTGGTGGTGGTCAGGTTGCCCCATTCGCCTCGCCAAACTACCTGCCCGTCCAGCGTGATCGCCGCAGCTAACCCCGGAATGTGCAGGCGTGTACGAAGGTCACCCAGCGAATCGACGACCGGCGCCAGGTTCGGCGCGAGGCGCGGTAGGCTGGCGGCTTGCAGACTGGCCAGCAGGAGAAGTAGGCAGGCGTAGCGTCCCATCTCTGAGTTATCGGCTTCGGGGGCCGATCACTACAGCAACGAGCGCTATTTCAGGAGGTTTGCGACCATCGCCGCCGCAAGTGGGTGATAGCCTGCCCGCGCGCGTCCGAAAATCTCCCGCGCTTTCGCTTTGCCCGCCTCCGTTCGCGCGAGTTCCGTGTAAAGCGGACGCAACATCTTCTGGCGCCCCACGGACAGCAAGAACGGCTCTAACCGGGCCAGCCCCGGCTCATAGCCCGCGCGAATCGACATGCGCAGCCATTGCGTGAGAATCTCCGAATTACCGGTCGCCGAGAACTTGTAGGCTTCGTCCAAGCGCGTCATGGCGGGTCCGGCGGTGTCTTCGGGGAGTCCGCGCAAAAAACGAAGCCAATCCTGCGTGCTCCACCCCTCGGTGGAAAAGGTCTTGCTCTGCCCGAAGCTGACGATGGCCGCGTCGATGGCCGCGAAGACGCCGGGCGCGGGCAAGGCGGCGCCGTCGGGCAAGCCGCTCGCGTAAACCCATTGGCTCACGTCGACTCCCACCGACTCGGGCAGGCGCAGACGAAGAAAATCGAGAAACGTAGACGTCGTAATGCTTTCGAAGGCGAAGCGCGCGAAATACTCGCGCAAGAAGGCGTCCCACTTTTCGCGGCCCACTTCGCGTTCCAGCGTTCGCAGCAGCAGCGCCCCCTTCACGTACGGCACCTGCGTAAAGCCCTCCTCGGGATCGCGCCCGTCGAGATTCACCCACAGGATCTGGTCGCGCGGGGCCAAGCGCTTCATCTCCTCGCGCAATTCGCCCACTTCGATGGCGAACTCCTTCTCCGCCCGCTCGCGCCCGTAAAGCTTCTCCTGAATCCGGTTCTCGAGATACGTGGTGAAGCCTTCGTTCAGCCACAGGTCCCGCCAGGTAGCGTTCGAGACGAGATTGCCGGACCAGGAGTGCGCCAGTTCATGCGCGATCAGGCCGACGAGGCTCTTGTCGCCGGCGAGCACCGTGGGCGTGGCGAACGTCAGCCGGGGATTCTCCATGCCGCCGATGGGAAAGCTGGGCGGCCCGACGAAGATGTCGTACTGCTGCCAGCGGTAGGGGCCGTACATCGCTTCGATGGCGCCCACCATGCGTTCGGTGTCGGAGAATTCCTTCGCGGCGAGTTCCACGGTGGCGGGCTCGGCGTAGACGCCCGTACGATTCGAGAGGGCGCGATATTCGAGGTCACCCACGGCGATGGCGATCAGGTAGGGCGGAATCCGCTGCGGCATGTCGAAGACGTATTCTCCCGTGCGCGGACGGTTCTTCGAATTATCGGCGCTCATCACGGCGGTGAGTTCGCGCGCGGTGCGGATGCGCGCCTTATAGGTGACGCGAATGCCGGGCGAATCCTGTAAGGGAATCCAGGTGCGCGCGTAGATCGACTCGGATTGCGTGAACAGCAGCGGCCACTTCTTGCCGGCGGTCTGCGGCGGATCGAGCCACTGGAGCGCCGTCGCTTGCGGACTGGTGCGATAGTAGACTCGCACGCCCTGGTCTGGGGCAGTGAGCGGAATTTCGAGGGGCGCCCCGAGCACCGGATCACTCGCGCCCAGCGTGAACGTACCCGCATCCCAGGCGCGTCGCGTCGCGTTCCACAGTTCTACGCGTTCGATGGCGAGTCCGCGAGTGTCGAGCGTCAACGGCCCGGGGCCCTCTACGCTGAGCGTCGCCGACCCAGCCAACTGGCGCTGGCCGAAGAGGACGTCGAGGTCGAGCTCGATGTGGCGCACGCGGGCGAGTTCCGGTTGCGCGTAGGAGTGGATGTCGGTCCGCGTCAAAGGGGGCCGACAGCCGGCCAGAGTGAACAATCCGATGATGACTACTAAGACGCGCATGCGCTCTCCTCTGTAATTTCGATGCCCCGTTGGGCCAGGCCCGCCAGTAACTCTTCCACCGCCGGCGTGGTGGCGGACTCCGCGGTGAGCCTCACCGCCCACTCCAAATTCTCGCGAAACTCGCGCACGGAAATGGACCAGACGCCGCCGTCCGCCGGCGAACCAATCTGCGTCAGCGACAGGCCGTAGTGGCCCGCCAGTTGGCGCGCCTCCCGCAGGCTGGGCCGCGGTCCCCGCAAGATCAGGTGATTGTCGCCGTACACCAGTACGCCCAAGGCCATGTTACTCATCGTATCCTCAAAAGCATGCCCCGGCTTGTTTCTCTCGACGTCCTGCGCGGCGCCACCATCGCGTCGATGATCCTGGTAAACAATCCTGGCTCCTGGGCGCACGTCTTTCCGCCACTGCGCCACGCCGTGTGGCACGGCTGGACGTTTACTGACCTGGTCTTCCCCTTTTTCCTGTGGATGGTGGGCCTTTCGCTCACCTTCTCCTTCGCCCGGCGCGTGGAGGCGGGCGCCGATCGCGCGAAGCTGTATCTGCATACACTGCGGCGGGGCGCAGCCATCTTGGGCCTCGGCCTGTTCCTGAATCTGGTGCCGCTCTTTGACTTCGCCCACGTGCGGATCCCCGGCGTCCTGCAGCGCATCGGGATTTGCTACTTACTCGCGGCGGCGATCTTCCTGCTGACTTCGACGCGCGGGCTGGCCGTCGCGGTGGCGGTGTTACTCGTCTTCTACACGGTGCTGATGACCGGGCATGGCTACGCCGACCCCTGGTCTATCCACAATAACTATGCGCGCTCCATGGATTCGCTTTGGCTTGCGGGGCATATGTGGGTGAATACCAAAGTCTGGGATCCGGAGGGCATCGTCAGTACTCTGCCCGCCATCGCCAGTTGCTTGTTGGGTGCGCTGGCGGGTTACTTAGTCCGCTCGCCGAAGGCGCCGCTCGAAAAAGTAGCCTGGCTCTATTTTTCGGGAAACTTACTCTTACTCGCCGGACTATTTCTCGATCCCTGGATCCCCATCAACAAGAGCCTGTGGACGCCGTCCTACACGCTGCTGATGGCGGGACTCGCCTCGCTTAGCCTCGCTACTTTCTATTGGCTGTGTGACGTCCATGCATTTTCTTTCACCCCGCTGCGCATCTACGGCAGCAACGCCATCGTGATGTTTGTCTTATCCGGTCTGCTCGGCAAGCTACTCAGCCTTACCGGCGCCGGACCCTGGCTCTGGAGCCACTTCTATTCCGGCCTATTTACTGACTTACGCCTCGGCTCGCTAACGGCCGCCCTCGCGCAAGTTGTCTTACTTTACGGTGTCGCGTGGCTCTTATACCGGCGCGGCATCTTCGTGAGGTTGTAAGTGAGAATTCTCACCGGCTCCCAGATTGCCGAAGCGGTGAGCATGCCCGACGCGATTGCGGCCATGCGCGTGGCGTTCGAGCAGATCTCGTCGGGCGCCGCTACGGTGGCGCCGCGCGTGGCGACGCCCACGCCCGGCGGCGTTGTGCTCACCATGCCGGCCTACTTGCCCGATGGCGGCGGCGCTCTTGCCGTGAAGGTGGTCTCCGTCTACCCGGGTAACCGTCTCCGCGGGCTCGACGCGATTCAGGGCGCGGTGCTGGTGCTCGATCCCGCCACCGGCCAACCCCTCGCCCTGCTCGATGGCCGCGCGCTGACGGCGTTGCGCACCGGCGCCGCCACCGGACTGGCCACCAGTCTGTTGGCCCGGGCCGACGCGCGCGTGCTCACGGTGTTTGGCGCGGGTGGACAGTCGGCCCAGCAGATTGCTGGGGTGCGTGCTGTGCGCGACATCGGGGAGGTCCGCGTGGTTCGTCGCGGCGAGGATCCCGCCGCGGCCCTCGAAGGCGCGGATATCGTCGTTACGGCGACCAACTCGGCGACGCCCGTCTTCGCCGCGCGGCATCTCGCACCGGGAATCCACATCAATGCGATTGGCTCCTATCGTCCGGATCTGCGCGAACTGGACGCCGAGACCATGGCCCTGGCCACGGTCATCGTCGATTGCCGCGACAGCGCGCGCGCCGAAGCGGGCGAACTGCAAGGCGAGGTGCCGATTGACGCCGAATTGGGTGAAGTCGTCAGTGGCCACCATCCGGGCCGGCAGACCCGCGATGAGGTCACCGTCTTCAAGTCAGTGGGCCATGCGGCGCAGGACGCCGCGATCGCGCGGGCGATTCTGGCCGCCGCGGAGGCCCGCGGAATCGGTCAGATCTTCGATTTCGGGTAGCGCTGCCGGAGCCAGGCGACGAAAGCGTCGGGCACGGCCATGGTGGAGAGGCGGCTTTGGCGCACCAGCGCGAAGTCCGCGAAAAGGCCGCTGCCTTTGATTTCGGCCAGCGCCGTGGGCGGGGTGAGTTGCGAAACGAACTCCAGATCCACCACCGTCAGCTTGGCATCCTTCGGGTCCGGTCGCGGCTCAGACGCCACTTTGGCCAGCCCGACAATCGAAGATTCGCCGGTGCTGTGGTAGATGAACACGCGGTCGCCGGGCCGCATCGTCCGAATGGCGCCCAGCGCCTGGGCGTTGCGAACCCCGTCCCAGGTGGTTCGCTGGTCGCGTTCGAGGTCGGAAATCGAGTAGACGGAGGCTTCGGTTTTGGCCAGGAAGTACGGCATTTCTCATTAGTACCGCACTCAGCCTAGGACCGCCAGCCGGCAGGTACCGCCGCCGGGGCTGCCAAATCGGCTAAACTGACATATAATCAAGATGTTGTATCTTTTCAAGTGAGACATTGCTTGGATTTGTTGGCGGAGGAGTTTTGCGGATGAGGATCAGTTTGGGCCGTGTCCCGGCCTATGGGTTGGCCTATTGCGCTCTCTTGTTTTCTGCTGCCGGCTGCCTTGCCGGAGCGCAGCAGGTCGACAAGACCCCGAAAAAGGAAAAGAGTAAGACCGACGTGACACCGATACCGGTGGCGCCGGATCTTGACCTGAAGAAGGAAGATCTGTCGAAAGTCGCCGGCGCCGCCGTGGATCCGCGTTCCTACGTTATCGGCCCGGAAGACATCATCGCCATTCGCGTTTGGCGCGAACAGGAGATGTCTGCTCTCTATGTCGTCCGGCCGGATGGCAAGATCAGCATGCCGCTGGTGGGCGAGATTGAAGCTGGCGGGTCTACGCCAAAGCAACTCGAAGCAAAGGTGGTAACGGCCCTCGAAACGGTGATGAACCGCCCGCAGGTAGCCGTCTCCGTGCAGGACGTTCGCAGCAAGAAGTATTACGTGCAGGGCCAAGTGAATCGGGCGGGCTCGTTCCCCCTGGTTTCGAAGCTCACCGTGCTGGAGGCGCTCGGCCTGGCTGGTGGCCTGCAGGAGTTCGCGAATGAGAAGGACATCCGGATCATTCGCAAGGGCCAAGTGATCAAGTTTAACTACAAGGAGGTCACCCGGGGGAAGAAGATGGAACAGAACATCGAATTGTTGCCGGGCGACCAGATTATCGTTCGGTAGCTGCCGGAGGACCAAGACGTATGCAACCTTTACAAGATCCGTTTGCCATCCCGCGCCGCGCGCTGGATATGGAAGATTACATCGACGTCCTGCGCCGCCATCGCGCCTGGATGTTAGGGCCAATGTTTGCCGCCCTGGTGATTTCGGTGGTAGTGGCCTTCCTCTGGCCTGATACCTATGTGTCGAGCGCCATGATTCGCGTTACCCCGTCGCAGGTGAGCGAGCGCATGGCGCCCCAGGTCATCAACGCCGAAATGTCGCAGCGCGTCAGCAGCATGGCCAACGAAATCCTCAGCCGTACCGCGCTCACCAACATCATCAACTCCCTACAACTCTATCCGCGCGATCGCAAGCGCCTGCCCAACGAAGACGTCGTGGAAATGATGCGCAAGGACATCAAGATCGGCGGCGTCGGCCTGCTGGCCACTCAGGCCAGTGAACGCGTCAACGCCTTCCGCATCTCGTTTTCCTATAGTGACCGGCTGCTGGCTCAGAAGGTCTGCCAGGAACTGGTAACCAAGTTCATCGACGCCAACCTGCGCACGCAGAACACACAGATGACCTCGGCTGACGACTTCTTTAACGAGCAACTGGACGCCCGCAAAAAGCGGTTGGAGGACATCGACAACCGCTTGACCGCTTTCCGCGTCCAGAACCAGGGCCGCCTGCCGGAGCAGATCAGCGCGTCGCTGAGCCAGTTGCAAGCCATTGAGGCGCGCATGGGCAACCTGAACAGCGGCATCCAACGCGCCGCCCAGGATAAGATGCTGTTCGAAAGCCGCTTGAGCATCCTGAAAGACCAGTTGCGGCAATCGAGCCAGCCGATCGCCATTCAGTCCGAACAGCGCGAACAGCGCGAGCGGGCCACCAGCGACCGTCTGGCCAGCATTGAGCGCGACATTCTCTCGGCCGAGACCAATCTGGCCGCGCTTCTGGAGCAGTACCGGGAAAATCATCCAGACGTCCAGCGCCGCAAGAGCGAACTGGCCGTCCTGAAGCGCCGCCGGGACATCGTGGCCAGCGAAGACGAGACCAAGAAAGCCGCTCCCGCTCCCACCCCGGAGAAGCCGCGGGGCATGTCCGGCGCCCAGGTCCGCGAAGTCCGCGAGATCGAAGCGCAAATCGCTTCCACGCAGAGCATGATTGAAGCGAAGCGCGTGGAAACAGAAACCCTGCAACAGGACTATAACGCCGCAGCGACGCAATCGCGGAGCCTGCAGGCCCAGATTTCCGCCACTCCGGTCGGCGAAGCCAAGTACGACGAACTGCTGCGCGAGCGCGCCCTGGCCAAGGAACAGTACGAGGAGACTTCGAAGAAGTCGGAAATTTCGAAGACCCAAGTGCAACTGAACAACCGCAAGCAGAGTGAAACGCTCGAACTGCTCGATCCGGCCAACACGCCGCAACAGCCCACCGAGCCGAATCGCTACTTCATCGTCGGGGCCGGCTTGGGCATCGGCGCCCTGATTGGCATGTTCATCGTCGCCGCGCGCGAAATGAAAGACACGACGCTCAAGAGCCTGAAGGACGTCCGCGCTTATACTCAGCTGACCGTGCTGGGCAGCGTCCCGCTGCTCGAGAACGACCTGGTGGTGCGCCGCCGCCGCCGTCTCACCTGGCTGGCTTGGTCCACCGCCTGCCTCGCCGGCATTCTCATCATGACCGGCTCCGTGGTTTATTATTTCGCGAATCGGACCTAAGAATCGGGCCTAAGATGCGCAACACAGTTATTTCGGAGGAATCATGAGTCGAGTTCACGATGCGCTACGCCGCGCTGAGCAGGCGGGCAGCTTCAACCCCACGGCGCTCGCCCCGCCCGACGGCACACGCCGCTCGGTGATGATGGACACTACGCTGTCGGCCGAGCAGACCTCGATGTTGGCGGGTCTCCTCGAAAAGGTTCAGGAAGTGCCGTTTAATCCGGCGCCCGAAGCCCACCTGATTGACGCCGCGCGTCCGCACGAAGCCCCTACTGAGGAGTTCCGCACCTTGCGGACCCGCCTCAACCACATGCAGAGCCTCCAGCCGATTCATTCGATCGTGGTGACGTCGCCCTCGCCCGCGGAGGGCAAGAGCCTGGCTGCCGTGAACCTGGCGCTGGCTCAGTCCCACCTGGCCGGCAACAACACCCTCCTCTGTGACTTTGACTTCCGCCGCCCCATCGTCCATCACCTCTTCCAGGTGGACCGGACGCCCGGCATCACCGACTACCTCATGGGCAAAGCGACCCTCGAGGAAGTGATCAAGCGCGTGGCCGGCACCAATCTCTATATCATGCCCGCCGGCGAGGCCGTCATCAATCCGCTCGAATTGCTCAACCTGCGCGAAGTAAAGCAACTCCTCGACATGTTGCCCAAGCTCTTCAGTTGGGTAGTGCTCGACAGCCCGCCGCTGCTGTTCGCCGCCGACGCTAACCTGCTCTCCACGATGTCCGACGGCACCGTGCTCGTCGTGCGCCTTGGCCACACCACCATCGACTCTGTTACTCGCGCCATGCAGTCCCTGTGCGAAAACAACATGCTCGGCATCATCGCCAACGGCGCGCGCCGCGGCGAACTGTACTCCAAGTACACCTACTATCACAGCTACTACTATTCGAAGCCGGAGTAAGCCCAGGCCGACACCAGACTGAAACTTTCGTCGTCTATCCTCAAAGGGATGAGATCACCACTCACTCTGGTTCTGCTGCTAAGCTCCTCCTTGATGCTGGCCGAAAAGATAGAAGTACATGGCCACCGCGGCGCGCGCGCCCGGTTGCCGGAGAATTCGCTCCCCGCTTTTGAGTACGCGATTGGACTCGGAGTCGATGTTCTCGAACTCGACGTCGCCGTCACTAAGGACGACGCCCTCGTCGTTTCGCATGACCCGGAGATGAACCCGGTCCACTGCGTCGGCCCCGCCGGTTCGCCCACGCTCATTCGCGAAATGACCTACGCCGAAGTCCAACGCTGGGATTGCGGCGCGAAGCCTAACCCCGAATTCCCGCAGCAAAAGGCCCTACCGGGCACGCGCGTCCCGTCGCTCGACCAGGTTTTCGCCCTTAGCAAGCGGGGCGCCTTTCACTTCAACGTCGAAACTAAGATCTTTCCTCACCGTCCCAGCCTCACGCCGGAGCCCGAGCGCTTCGCCTCACTCCTACTCGCGCTCATCCGTCAACACGGGTTGGAGCGCCGCGTCATCGTCCAAAGCTTCGACTTCCGCACCCTCAAAGTCATGCATCGCCTCGCGCCCGAGATTCGCCTCTCGGCCCTTGTCGCCTTCGCCGCGCAGGACTTCGTCCTCTCCGCCCGCGAAGCCGGCGCCACCATCATCTCGCCGCAGTTCAAGTTGGTAACGCCCGAAAAAGTGCAGGCCGCGCACGACGCCGGCCTGCAGGTCGTCCCCTGGACGGCCAACCAACCCGCGGACTGGGACAAACTGATCGCCGCCCGCGCCGACGCCATCATCAGCGACGACCCCGCCGCTTTGCTCGAGTATCTACGCGCCAGGAAGCTGCACTAGCCCGCCGCGTAATCGGCGGGGTACGTTCCGCCGTGTTTTCGCGAGAAGCCCAGCAAAACAAGCACACTCTGACCGCGCTGCCCCCACCGCTCACTCACCGCGCTGGCCCGTCCCGGTAGTCAGCCGCTACAACGCTTCATCCGCATGATAGCTACTCCGCACCAGCGGACCCGCCTCCACATGCTGAAAGCCTAGCGTATAGCCAAAATCGCGCAGTTCTTGGAACTCGGCCACTGGCACGTAACGAATGATCGGCAAATGCTTCGGCGACGGGCGCAGGTACTGCCCCAACGTCACGATATCCACCTTCGCCTGCCGCAGTTGCCGCATCGTCTCGCGGACCTCGTCGTTGGTCTCCCCCAAACCCAGCATCAGGCCGGACTTCGCCGGAATCTCCGGGTGCGACGTCTTGGCGTACAGGAGCACATCGAGCGAACGCTCAAACCGAGCCCCCAGGCGGACCTGCTTATAGAGGCGTGGCACGGTCTCCGTGTTGTGGTTAAAGCAATCAGGAGCGGCTTCCAGCACCGTATCGATCGCGGCGTGCGAGCCCTGGAAATCCGGCGTCAGCACTTCCACCTTGCAGCCCGCCACTCGCGCGCGAATCGCGTGGATGACGGCCGCGAATAGGTCCGCCCCGCCGTCCTTCCGATCGTCGCGGTTCACGCTCGTGATCACCGCATAGCTGAGTCCCATCGCCTCCACCGCTTCGGCGACCCGCCGGGGCTCGTCGTAATCGACGTCCAGCGGTTCGCCCTTCTGCACCGCGCAAAAGCCACAGCGGCGCGTGCAGACGTTGCCCAGAATCATAAAGGTCGCCGTCCGGCGATTCCAGCAGTCGCCGATATTGGGGCAAGCCGCGCTTTCGCACACCGTATGCAGCTTCAGGCGCGTGACGAGGTCCTTCAGGTCACGGTAGTTATCGCCCACAGGCGCCGGGGCGCGCAGCCACTCGGGACGCTTCGGCTTGGCGGGCTCAATGGATACAAGCACTCCTTTGATCATAGCCTGTGGAATAATGGCGCTGATGAACCGTCGCGACTTTGGTCTCTCCCTCTTGGCTCCCCTCGCCGCCCCCGCCGCGGACAAAGCGCCGAATATTCTCTTCCTGCTGTCGGACGACCACAGCTTCCCCTACCTCGGCTGCTACGGCTATCCCGACATGCGCACCCCCACGCTCGACAAGCTCGCCGCGGACGGCATGCTCTTCCACCGTGCCTTCCAGGCCGCTCCCCAGTGCGTACCCGCGCGTACTGCCATGCTCACCGGCCGCTCCCCCGTCAGCGCCCGCATGGGCCGCTTCAATTCGCCCCTGCCGCCGGAGATCATCACCCTCCCGGACCTCCTGAAGAAAGCCGGTTATTTCACCGGCGTCGCGCGCCGCATGTACCATTTGGACGGCCCCGGCACCAATCCGCAGGCGGGCTACGTCGCCCAGGTGATCGAGCAGGAACACCTGCAAACCTTCGCCAAACGCCTCGACTTTGTCGATCGCAGCGGACCCGGCACGACGGTGAAAGTCGTCAACCAATTTCTTGACCAGGCGCCCAAAAACAAGCCATTCTTCCTCTGGGTGAACTTCAACGATCCTCATCATCCCTGGGATAAGAACGCCATCACCCCGCCGCACGATCCGGCCAAGCTCAAGCTGCCGCCCCATTTCCCGGACCTCCCCGGCCTCCGCGCCGACTTCGGCATTTACCTCGACGAGATCTCGCGCGTCGATGGCGAGGTGAAGAGTATCCTCGATATCCTCGACGCCCGTGGACTCGCCAAAGACACGCTCGTCGTCTTCATGGGCGACAACGGCATGGCCCTGCCGCATGGCAAAGGCAGCCTCTATGACCCCGGCACCCACGTCCCCCTCATCGCGCGTTGGCCCGGCAAGGTCGCGCCGGGCGGCAACACCAAGGAATTGATTTCGGGCGAGGATCTTACGCCCACCCTGCTTGACGCGGCCGGCCTCGCCAAGGCGCCCGGCATGTCCGGCCAGAGCTTCCTCAAGCTCCTGCGCGGTGAGCCGGGCTATCGCCCGCGCACGCATGTCTTTAGCGCCCGTCTGCAACACGGCAGCACCACCATGACCCCCACCACCAAGAGCAGCGGCTGGGATCTATCCCGCAGCGTTCGCAGTTCCCGCTACAAGCTCATCTATAACGTCACGCCGTGGATGGAGTACCAGCCTGTCGATAGCGCCCGCGATCCCGGTTGGACGCAGATGCTCCAGGCGCACGCCGCAGGCAAGCTCTCCCCCGCACTCGACCGCGCCTACTTCACCCACCCCCGGCCAATTTACGAGCTCTTTGACCTCGACGAAGATCCCAGCGAACTCAAGAATCTGGCCGGGAATCCGGACCTTGCCGGGGTTGAACGCGATTTGCGCAAGGCCTTGATCGAGAAGTGTGTGCTGGACTATGACTTTATCCCGCCGCCTGTGCTGAACTAAGAGTTGCGCTACCTTATCCTCAGCGACATCCATGCCAACTGGCAGGCCCTGGAAGCCGTGCTCGCCGATGCGGCTGGGCAGTATGACCGGATCCTCTGTCTCGGCGACTACGTCGGCTACGGCGCGTCGCCGAACGAGGTCGTCGACTGGGCGCGGGCCCATGTCTCCGTCAACCTTCGCGGCAATCATGACCGCGCCGCCTGCGGCCTCACCAGCCTCGACTGGTTTAACGACCACGCACGGGCTTCCGCGCTTTGGACCATGGCGGAACTCAGCGCCGAAAACAAGGCTTGGCTGCGGGCCCTGCCACAGGGTCCGCTTCCTCATGAGGACTTCGCCCTCATCCACGGCGCCCCGCTCGATGAAGACGAATACATCACCTCACCCGACCTGGCCCGCGACGCCCTCGACTATCTGGAGCCCGCGCTCGCCTTCTTCGGCCATACCCACCTCCAGGGCGGCTTCGTGCGCGCCGGGCGCCGAATGCTCACCGTCCCGCGCCTGCCGGCCAAAGAGCGGGCCGCTGTCTACGAGTGGCAGCCCGGCACGCGCTGCCTGTTGAATCCGGGCAGCGTCGGCCAGCCCCGCGACCGGGACCGCCGCGCCGCCTACGCCCTCTACGAGAGCGGCGCCCACTCGCTCGCCTACCGCCGTGCGGAATATGACGTCCCCCTGGCCCAGGCCGCCATCGACGCCGCCGGCCTGCCGCCGATTCTTTCCGCGCGGCTGGCTGAAGGCTATTGACGAATGTCGTGATCACGACTATATTGGGGAGGTGAGCGCGAAACGCCTGCTGGAAGCCGACACCTGGATTGCGCTGCAACGCGCGGCGGACCGGCTACTCGGACGTCTGGCCCAAACCCTCAAGCCCTACGGCGTGTCGCCCACCCAGTACAACGCCTTACGGATTCTGCGCGGCGCCGGGCCGGACGGGCTGCCCTGTGGCGAAGTCGCCGCGCGCATGATCAACCAGGATCCCGACGTTACCCGTCTTTTTGACCGCATGGAGCGCCCCGGCTGGATCCTGCGCGAACGCGGACGGCAGGACCGGCGCGTGCAGCTAGCCCGCATTACCAACGAAGGGCTGCGGCTACTCGAAAGCCTGGACGAAGTGATCGCCGGGTACCACCGCGAAAGCATGGGCCACCTCACCCAAGCCGAACTGAAGGAACTGGGCCGGCTGCTTGCATCCATTCGTTAGGTGCCGCATCTATGATAATCGTGATCACGAATAACGGGATCACAGAAAGAAGAAAACATGATTGAGATTCGCCCGTCGGCGGAGCGGGGTGCCTTCAAGAACGCCTGGCTCGACGCCAAGTACAGCTTTAGCTTCAACAACTACTACGACCCCCGCCGCATGGGCTTCCGCGCCCTGCGCGTCATCAACGAGGACCGCTTCGGCGGCGGCCAGGGCTTCGGCATGCACCCCCACGACAACATGGAGATCCTCACCTGGGTGAACTCCGGCGCCCTCGCCCATCGCGACTCCACCGGCGGCGAAGGCCAAATCGGCCCCGGCGAATTGCAGGCCATGAGCGCTGGCAGCGGCCTGATGCACAGCGAATTCAACGCTTCGAAAACCGAGCCCGTCCATCTCTTCCAGATCTGGATCCATCCGGATAAAGAAGGGGTGCGCCCCGGCTACTCGCAGAAGACCTTTGATCGCGACGCCCGCCGCAATCAACTGCAACTCGTCGCCTCGCCCACGGGCGAAGCGGGTTCGCTCAAGATTGAGGCCGATGCGAAGATGTACGCGTTGATTTTGGAAGCGGGCCAAACCGTGAAACTGCCGGTGGCGCCGGACCGGGGAGTCTGGGTCCAGGTAGCGGCGGGGTCGATAACCGTCAACGGGCAGCCGTTGGCCACCGGCGACGGCGCGGCGATCGAGCAGGAGAGCGAAGTCGTCTTCACCGCGCAGGCCGCCACCGAATTGATCGCTTTTGACTTGAAGTAAAAGAGGAACCTATGAAGAAGATTACGAATCGTCCCAGCGGCCTGCAGCCGCTCATCCAACAGCGCTGGAGCCCCCGCGCCTTTTCGAGCCAAGCCGTCGCTCCGGAGGTCTTGGAGCGGCTGCTGGAGGCGGCGCGCTGGGCGCCCTCTTGCTACAACGAGCAGCCCTGGCGATTCGTGGTCGCGCACGCCAGCGACGCTGCCGCCTTCGCTGGCATCCTGAGCACGCTGGTCCCGTTTAACCAGGGCTGGGCCAAGTCCGCCGCGGTGCTGGGCATCGCCGTCGCCAACCTGAATTTTGCCAGCGGCAAACCCAACGGCTGGGCCCACTACGACACCGGCCAAGCCATGGCCCAGTTGGCCATTCAAGCGGAGCACGAAGGCCTCAAGGTCCACCAGATGGGGGGCTTCGATCCCGCCGCCTGCCAGGAAGCCCTCGCCATTCCCGAGGGCCACGTAGCCGCCGCGGCCTTCGCCATCGGCTACGAAGGCGATCCCGCCACGCTCGATCCTCAGTTGCAAGGCCAGGAGACCGGGCAAGGGGAGCGCAAGCCGCTAGCCGAAATCGTCTTCCACGGTAAGTTCGGCAAGTAGTGTCACGTGTAGGACAGACCTCCGGTCTGTCCGGTTCAGGCAGGTTTGAGCATGGTCCTTGGGCGGCTTCCAATCGGCCCGAAATCATCAAATGCCAGGTGGGGTATAACGGTTCTGGAAGCCTCGAAGGCGGGCGAGTCGCGAATGAAGAAGAGGTGAGATCCGCTCACCTCAATAGAACTGAAAGGGTACGCCATGCGCAAACCCGCTCTTCTTCTGTTGCTTGCGGTTAGCCTGACTTGTAAAGCACAAACTGCCAGTCAAGATAGCGCGTAGGTACTTGCTGGATGCGCCCCCAGGCTGGAGACTGGCAACGATTGACGAGTTAGAGACGATCGAGGGCGTGGGGAGCGTGCGTGGTGGTATCTCCACCGCAAGAGCGGAACGCGCCTCTTCGATAAACCAAGTGTCAGACGCCCGAAGCCAGCGGTCTGCGTTCGCGGTCCGGCGCAAAGCGCGGAGTTAACCGGATCCCCGCACCCTCCTGAAGCCATACCAGCCTATCCGCAAGGAACACCGGCCCGCGGCGACCTAATAGCGCGACCTAGCTTGCGGCAAAGCGCTTTATCGGCATTGGAACAAAGCAATTTTCCTGGAAAAAGGGACGATGATCACAGCGGCCTGGAAGTAAATGCCAAAGGTGGCAAAGCGTTTTTCCGCAGGCCAGATGGCGCTTTGGCCGGATTCGCGGACGGCTGCGCCACCGTGTGCCGTCCGCGCACGGGTGAGCACGCTATGAGCTAGGATGGGGAACGATGCGATATCTGACCGGACTCCTCTGCCTCGCTCTCGGGGCTTCCGCGGCGGACACCACGGTCCTCCGCTGCGGGAAACTGCTCGACGTGAAGGCGGGCACTTACTTGAGCAACGCGACGATCATCGTCGCTGGCGGGTTCATCGAATCCATCAACGGCCCGCTGCCGGCCAACGCCAAGACGGTGGACCTCTCCGGCTCCTTCTGCCTTCCCGGGCTGATCGACGTCCACACGCATATCACCAGTGACCCGCGCAATTCGGGCTACCGCCGCCTGGGCATCTCGGTGCCGCGCGAAGCGCTCACCGGTGTGCGGCAGGCGCGGGCGACGCTGATGGCCGGCTTCACCACCTTGCGCAATGTGGGAGCGCGAGGCTACGCCGACGTCGCTTTGCGCGATGCGATTCAGGACGGCGATGTGGTGGGTCCGCGCCTGTTCGTCTCCGGGCCTTCGCTGGGGATTACGGGTGGCCATTGCGATTCGAACTTACTGCCGTCCGAGTACGGCTTCCGGTCGGCGGGGGTGGCGAATGGTCCGTGGGAGGCGCGCGCCAAGGTGCGCGAAGTCATCAAGTACGGCGCGGACCTGATCAAGATCTGCGCCACGGGCGGGGTGCTTTCGAAAGGCGACGGCGTGGGTACACAGCAGTACACGTTGGAAGAGATGAAGGCCATCGTCGAGGAGGCCCACAAGCTGGAGCGCAAGGTGGCCGCGCACGCGCACGGCGCCGAGGGGATCAAGGATGCCATCCGCGCCGGGGTCGACTCCGTGGAGCACTGCTCGCTGATCGACGAAGAGGGAATCCGGCTGGCGAAGGAAAAGGGCACGGTGCTGGTCTTCGACATCTACAACGACGACTACATTCTGGCGGAGGGGCCGAAGAATGGCGTGCTGCCGGAGTCGATTGAGAAGGAGAAGCTGGTGGGCAAATTGCAGCGGGAGAACTTCCGCAAGGCCTACCTGGGCGGCGCGACGCTGGGCTTCGGTACCGATGGCGGCGTTTATCCGCATGGGGACAATTGGAAGCAGTTTCCGTACATGACGGAGTTCGGCATGAAGGCGATCGAGGCGATCCGCGCGGCCACGCTCACCAATGCCGCGCTCATGAATCTGACGGGTAAGGCCGGGCAGGTGGCGAAAGGCCACTGGGCCGACATCATCGCCGTGAGCGGGGATCCGCTGGCCGACATCCGCAATCTGGAGAAGGTCCGCTTCGTGATGAAGGCGGGCCAGGTCTACCGGAACGACTAGGGGTTGACAGGGACCTACCCGTTCAACTACTGTCGGTAGCTTCATGTGGCAACAATCTTATACTCCAATCGGCGACAGCCTGATGGCTTCCGCGCTGTGTGCCTGCTTCCCCATTGCCGTGCTGCTCTACCTGCTGGGCGTCGCGCGAAAACCAGCCTGGGTGGCGGCGCTAAGTGGCTTGGGCGCGGCGATCGCCGTGGCGCTCTTTGAGTACCAGATGCCCCTCGGGCCGATGATCGGCGCCGTCACTTACGGCGCGGCGTTCGGACTTTTCCCCATCGGCTGGATTGTCTTCTGGGCCATTATTCTCTACCGGATTACGCTCGAAACGGGCAAGTTTGAGATTCTGAAGGACTCGATCGGGTCCCTGACGGAGGACCGGCGCCTGCAAGCGTTGCTGATCGCCTTCGCCTTCGGCGCGTTCATTGAAGGCGCGGCGGGCTTCGGCACGCCCGTGGCGGTGGCGGCCGGAATGTTGGCCGGGCTGGGCTTCTCGCCCTTCTACGCGGCCGGCATTTGCCTGCTGGCGAACACGGCGCCGGTGGCCTTCGGGTCCATCGGCATCCCGGTGATCACGCTGGCTGGCATCACGGGTCTGCCGCTGGCGGACCTCTCGGCCTGGGTGGGACGCATCTGCGCCCCGGTGTCGCTCTTCGTGCCGGCGTACCTGATCGCCGTGATGGGCGGCTGGCGCGCGTTGGTAGGAGTGTGGCCGGCGGTGACTCTGTGCGGCATTTCGTTCGCGGGCGTGCAGTTCTACACGTCGAACTTCCTCGGCCCGACGCTGGTGGATATCCTCAGTTCGCTGGCCGCGCTGACGAGCCTGCTGCTGCTGTCGCGGGTGTGGAAGCCGACCGACAACTTCGTCTTTTCGGAGACGACGCGGGCGACGAGCAACGTGAAGCATCATCCGGTGGGCGAGATCTTTCTGGCCTGGTCTCCTTACCTGCTGTTGGTGGTTTTCGTGTTTCTGTGGGGCGAGGAGACGATCAAGATCGACGGCCACAGTATTAAGTACTACCTGAACCAAGTGTCGGTGACGTACCAGTGGCCGGGCCTGCACAATCTGGTGGAGCGGATGCCGCCGGTGATGGCCAAGCCGACCCCCTACGCGGCGGTATTCAACTTCAACTGGCTCTCGGCGGCGGGCACGGCGTGCATGCTGGCGGCGTTTGGCTCGGCTTTGATTCTGCGCATTTCGCTGGCGCAGTTGGGGAAGGTGTTTGCGACGACCGTGAATCAACTGGCCAAGTCCATGCTGACCATCGCGAGTGTGTTGGGCCTGGCGTTCCTGATGAACTACGCGGGCGCGACGGGTACATTGGGCTTGGCGTTTGCCGCTACCGGCAAGCTGTTCCCGTTCTTCTCGGCGCTGCTCGGATGGCTGGGCGTGTTTCTGACGGGCTCCGACACGTCGGCCAATGCGCTGTTCGGCAACTTGCAGGTGGTGACGGCGACGAAGCTGGGGTTGGACCCGGTGCTGATGGCGGCGTCGAATTCGTCGGGCGGGGTGATGGGCAAGATGATCAGCCTACAGTCGATCGCCGTGGCCGCCGCGGCGACGGGGATGAAACCGGAAGACGAGAGCCGCCTGTTCCGGTTCACGCTGCGCCATTCCGTCATTCTGGCGTCGGTGATTGGCTTGGTGGTCGTGGTGTATAGCAGTTTGCGGTAGCGGCAAAGCGGAAGTCCGGCTGATGGTCCGGTAGAGTGACAGTATGGCGGCGCGGAAAGTCTTGGTCTTGAGTTGGGCCTTCACCACGCTGACTGCGGCGCAGATTCGTGTGCAGCCGTGGCTGGATGCGGAGCAGGCCCAGCTCTCTCCCCATGGCCGGCAAATCGTTTTCGCCGCGTGTTCGAAGGAATGCGGCCTTTACCTGCGAGCCGCCGCTGGAGGGCCCGCTCAGTTCTTCGTGGCAGGTGGCGAGGGCTGGATCGGCGATGCCCGGTGGTCACCGGACGGCAAACAGATCGCCTTCAGCCGCGGCGCTCCGGGTTGGGTAACGACGCTCGCCATCCGGGCGTTGTACGGCACGCCCGAACTGCCTTTGGGCGTTACTTGCACCGGGGCCAAGGAAGTGAGCTGGAGCCGGGATGGCCGTTTGCTGATCGGCAACACTTACCTTTCCTCCGACCGGCAAGGTCGATTTGGTCCCTGCCGGCCGACGGTTTTCGATACCCGGACCGGCCAGCGGCTGCGGCATCTCGCCCCTCGCGGCGGGCCAGGAGCGCTCTCGCCCGACGGGCGTTCCTTCGCTTACGGCGACGGCCAGGACCTCTTCCTTCTTCCCGTCACCCCAGACTTCCGGCCCGCCGGGCCCGCCCGGCACGTCGCCCGGGAGCCACGGGATATTTTCCAGGTGAGTTGGCCGCCGGACCGGCCGGAGCTGTGGTACTCCTGCTGGGGCGACGTTCCGTATACGCGACGGATCAGCCTGACCGCGGGAGCCCGGCCGCGCCTGATTCCGGACTGGCCGCCGAAGCTGCGGATCGCTCAGCTACTGCCCGGTGGCGTGGCGCTCGCGTTGCAGCAACCGACCAATGAAGTTCTCTGGCAAGCCGATATCCGCACCGTTCCCCTGCGGCTCTCCGCGGCACCGGCGTCCCATTCCGTCTACTCGCCCGATGGCCGACGCAAGGCTTTCATTTCCACCCGTACGGGCGTGAGCGAAGTCTGGACGGCCAACGTGGACGGCACCGCCGAGCGTCCACTGTTGCAGGTGATTCCGCCGGTGCCGAAGCCGTTCGGCGAGAGTTATCCGCATTCGTTGCGTTGGTCGCCCGATGGAAAATGGATCGCGTTCCTGGTGAGGCCTCAGGCGGGCAATACGGATGTGCTCTCCAACCTCTACGTTCTGCCGTCCGCGGGCGGCGCGCCGCGACGTTTGGGGCGGCAAGCCTTTTCGCTGGAGTCGCCGGTGTGGAGCCTGGACAGTCGATCCCTGGTCGCCGTTCAGGATTGGTCGGTCACCGATACAGTTCATGTTGGACAACTGTTGGTGCGGGTCAGCCTGGCGGACGGCAGTCTACAGCGCCTCGGTGCCCGGGGGAGGCCCATTCGGATCTCGCCCGATGGCCAGGACCTCTACTTCTTCTCCGCGGGTGAAGGCGAGTTCTCACGAGTCCCGCTGAAGGGAGGAGAGCCGACCAAGCTGGCCACGCCGCCAGGTGTTCGTTTCGGTTTCGGAGCAGGGGCACACGGCGCGCGAGTAAGCTACGGCTATGCGCCGCGCGCCGAGGGCAAGGGCTACTCGATCCTCCGGGTAGAGTGGCCCACCGGCCAATCGACGTTTGCCGGCTTCGTCGCCTGGGAGCCGCAAGAGCTTCGGCTGTCAGCCGATGAGCAGGTGTTGTACCTGCGGCAGGAGGTCGGCAATTACCGGCCGCGCGTCGTGCGGGTGGAGGCGATCCCCGCGCTGCGCTGACTAGCGATTTGATTTCCCCTGATCATTGAAACTGACCCCTTCAGATCGAAGCCTGGCTCGAATCATCGCGCAATACTTTCCCGCTGGACTCGCAGCTTTCTTCAACTGCTTCTGCAAGTCTTCGGTTAGAGCCAATGCTTCCGGTGACTCAGGACGAGTGCGAGTGAAAACCAGGCTGTCAACGAGGCTTTTCACGATCATTAGGTGCTGGCGACGTGACTCGACCAGGCCATCGCGATCTACCGCGCCCAAGCGGAGAGCCTTCAACGTCTCCTCAGCTCGTTTATTGCCGTTGATTGCCTGGGGGATTTCGTCGTGCCACTCGATCAATTCCTCGGGATCCTCATCCGCGGGATTAATGAAAAAGAGGCATCTCCGTTTCGACAGACTCATGATGGGACACTGCGCGGTTCGGAGATGCAAGGGGAAATAAATTGGCTTTATGGCGAACGTTACAGTCGGCGCAGGAAAGCAATAGATTGGCCCATTCGTACGCAAGCCAGTAGTATCCACTCTCTGACCTGGGCGACTCTAGATCTTGACGCACCGCACCTTTCGGCCGGAAGTGCTCGATGTGGCCGTCTTCTCCCACCGTTCGCTCGCAGAAGCAACATTTCAGATGCTGCGCGAGCTTTAGGACCGCCTTCACTTGGGGAGCCGCGTAGATCTTGGCGTCAAAATTAAACGTTCTTTTGCCCGCATCGTACTGCTCGCATAGTTTTTGGGTTGCCGCGATGGATTGTTCCGCCAATACCGGCGGTGGAATACTCTCCCGATGAATTCGGATCATTCGTCAGTCTACTTAGCCTGAATTAGTCTGGCGGTGCGGCGGATCAAGTCCATCGCTTCTTGATCCTCCGGATTGGCGGCGGTAGGGACCTTCTCGAGAGCAGCATCGACTTCGCGCAAAGCTACGTCGTCACGCGACTGGCCGGCATTCAATAAATCCGCCCTCCGCTTCAGTAGCTGCTGGACGATCATACCGTGAATTGGTTGGCTGCCAAATAATTCGCTTGCCAAGATCTGATCGACGCGCCAATCTCGAACATAATCGCAGTCATTGTCGATCACAATCTGCTGTTGCTCTCGACGAACCAAGACGAGGTTAGCGTTTGGAGCGGCCTGCACAATTAACGGACTGTGCGCTGTGATAATGAACTGGGCTTGTGGAAATGTCCGATCCAGTTCCGCTAGCAATTCTCGCTGCCAACGCGGGTGCAGATGTAGGTCAATCTCGTCGATCAGAACCACCACCGGCTCGTCGAGCGGATTGAGGCTGTCCGGGAAGCGATCAAACATTCTACGAGCGAGATCGACCATCCAGGTCAACGCCGTCTTATATCCCAGGCTCATCGAGGCCATTGGGAACCACTGTCCGTGCATCTTGACACTGGCTCGCGTGCGACCCGCTATTGGCTCAACCTGGATATCAGTGACGTCCGGAAGTATCCGGATCAGAACTTCCTTCATCTGCTTGAAATGACGTTGCGCGGCTTCCCCTCCTTCGACAAGCCGCGAATGATCGCTTTGCAGGAGCCATTCTTCCGCGTCAGGCAGTTCCTCACTGTCATCGAAAAGCGTGGCAGACGGTCCGATGGGACCAGCGGATAGCCGCGCCGGAACCGCTCGCCGGCCTGCTCCATATCCGAATACAAGGGGCCGCAGATCATCATGATCGGCCGATTCACCATCGATGCGAAGATCCTTCGCTTCACTCGTCATGCTGCGCACCACCCGGATCTTACAATTACTAACTGCATTGCGCCATCCGGTTGGTGCAGCGGCGGAGAACGCTGCAAGGGCCCGTAAAATCGTGGTCTTGCCTGCTCCGTTGTCGCCTAGGATCACGGTCCAGCGGGCGATACCTTTCTCACTGGACCGCAAATTCAGCGTCTGGGCTTGGCGAAATCCGTAAAAGTTCTCCAGCGTGATGTCGGCAAAGTACCCACGGCCGCCATCGTTTCCTGTCTTTGGCTTTCGTCGCAGCGATACGAGATTGTCGATAGCCTGAGTGAGGTCTGTAACCGCAATTAACCGAAAGAGTTTTTCTTGAATAAACTCACTGGGGTTTGTGATCGTCCCCTCAGGTAACCTGACAGGCTTCAAGTCTTGGAGGAATTCACCCATCCCTCTGGTCGAGGCGGGCTTTTCAATGACCGGGAGGACTCGAGGAATCTCTTGATCAACCAGAGTGCGCAGGTGCTTAAATTCCTCAGGATCCCAGGTCTGGTCATGGTCACTGGTCTTTAGAACTAGATAAATGTCCGCCGTCCGCAGTTGCCGGTCGAGTGTTTTCCTGATGTTCTGTCCTGGAAGGATGACGTCTGGGCGCGGAAAAACTTCAAACCGGCCACCTTCGCTAAGGAGATGCTGGAAAGCGAACAGGTTTTCGTTCGGCAATTCCAATGGAGCGCAAACGTAAATCTTTGGCGCACTTCCGGTCGACATACGGTTTCAGTCTAACAAAGCAGCCTGAAGAGATGTTGCCATGCGCTACATTTGGCGGATGCTCGAACATAGATCAGGCCGTCTCCCGATTTCCGCCCGTCCAAAACTTCTATTGTTCCGGCCCCGGCGTGGCCTAACGACTCGCCCCGATTGCCGCAACGGCGGTTCTCTGGACAACCAACTCTCGGCACTGGTATCTGCCACTTACCGGCGCCGGCGGTGCTCCTTCAGGTGGATACCGTTTACCAGGCGCAGCTCATCTTCCGTTAGGCCAACAAAGGCCCGGCCCATTCGCTCGACGAAGTCTTCCGCCCGTTGCTGAGCCGACTTCTGACATAGGCCTTCCTCAAGCGTCGAGGCCGGAATGGTTACGGTGGTGCGGGATACGGCCATAGGGGAAGGATACCAGAGGGCCGCGCTTCGCCTGATCCGGCTCCGGCAGTATACTGGCTGCTGCGTGTCACCGGAACAGATCGCCACACTCCGCCGCAAGGTTGCCTGGCGCATTCTGCCGCTCGTCATCTGCCTCTACCTCGTCGCCTACCTGGACCGCGCCAATGTCGGCTTCGCCAAGCTGCGCATGGCCAGCGACCTGCACTTCTCCGAGGAGGTCTTTGGCCTGGGCATCGGCATCTTCTTCCTCGGCTACCAACTGCTGGAGATTCCGGGGGCGCTGCTGGTGGAGCGTTGGAGCGCGCGCAAGTGGTTTGCGCGGATTCTGATTACCTGGGGCATGCTCTCCGCGGCGACCGCCTTCGTCGAGACGCCGCTGCAGTTCAACACCGTCCGGTTTCTGCTGGGCGTCGCCGAAGCCGGCTTCTTCCCGGGCATCATCGTCTACTTCACGCATTGGTTCCCCGCGCGGGACCGCGCGCGGGCGATGTCGGGCTTCATTGTGGCCGTGCCGTTCAGCCTGGCGCTGGGCGCGCCGCTCTCCGCGCTGCTGCTCGACGTCCATTGGTTTGGCCTGTCGGGCTGGCAGTGGCTCTTCATCTGCGAAGGCTTGCCGGCGGTGGCGCTGGGCATCCTGACGCTCTTCATCTTCACGGACCGCCCGCGACAAGCCACCTGGCTGACCGCCGAGGAGCGCGACTACCTGGAGGGCGAACTGGCCGCCGAGGCGCAGGTGAAGGAGTCCGCCGGGAAGCTGAGCATTGGGCAGACGCTGCGGCTGCCCGCGGTGTGGCTGCTGGCTTTGGGCATCTTCGCCACCAACACCGGCGGCTACGCGCTGGGCTTCTGGCTGCCGACGACGGTGCGGAACCTGTCCGGCGGGTCGGACCGTTCGGCGCTGCTCTTCAGCGGCCTGTTCTACCTATGCGGCGTGGCGGGCGTGCTCTACGCGGGCTACTCGTCGGACCGCACGGGTGACCGTAAGTGGCACTGCGTCGCCGGGCAGTCGCTGACGGGGCTCTTTCTGGTGGCCAGCGCGATTCCGGGCCAACCCTTCTGGCTGGTGATGATCTGGCTCTGCTTCACCGGGCTGGTCGCTTACTCCTGGCCGCCGCCCTTCTGGGCTTTGCCCACGCAGACGCTCACCGCATCGGCCGCCGCCGCGGGCATCGGCTTCATCAACATGTTCGCCAACCTGGCCGGCTACGTGGGAAATCATCTCTTCGGCTGGATGAAGGGACAAGGCGCCAGCGACAGCGCCTGCCTCTTCTTTCTGGCCTGCTGCTACCTGCTAGGGGGGCTGATTGTGAGCTGCGTCCGGACGGATACAATAGCTCTGCCATGTCCTCTACCCTCTTCGACCTTTCCGGCAAAGCCGCCATCGTAAGTGGCGCGGCGCAAGGCCTGGGCCGGGCGATCGCGCTGTCGCTCGCCGAAGCCGGCGCGGACTTGCTACTGGTGGACCGCAACGCCGCGGGCGTCGAGCGCACGGCCGGCGAGGTCCGTCAATATGGCCGCCGCGCTGTCGCCGCCACCACCGACGTCTCCGAGCCCGACCAGGTGCGCGCGCTCTTCGCCCGGCTCGACGAAGAGTTCGGCCGCGTGGACTTCCTGGCCAACGTCGCCGGCGAAAGCATCATGGGCGCGCCGGAGGCGATCACGCTCGCCGACGTCGAACAGGTGTGGCGCAATCTGGTGCTGGGGCGCTTCTGTGCCTGCCAGGAGGCGGGCCGCCGCATGCTGGCCGCGGGCAGCGGCAGCATCCTCAACATTGGGTCCATCGCCAGCGTGACGGCGCTGGGGCGCGGCCATATCGCTTATTCGATGGCCATGGGCGCGGTGGTGCAGATGACGCGCGAACTTTCGACGGAGTGGTCCTCGGGCGGCGTGCGGGTGAACGCGATTCTGCCGGCGCAGGTGCTGAATCCCAGCCTGGAGCAGCGCATCGCGGAGTCGCCGCCTCTCGCCGAGCAATTCTTGAGCGGCATTCCGGCGGGGCGCTTCGGCCATCCGGACGACATCCGCGGCTTGGCGGTGCTGCTTGCCTCCGATGCGTCGCGTTGGATCACGGGCGCCATCATTCCCATGGACGGCGGCAACTTGGCGATGAATGCGGGCGGCACGCCGCGGAGGAAGACGTGAACCTATACCGGACCATGCAACTGATCCGCACGGCGGAGGAGCAACTGGCGCGCTGCCACGCGCGCGGACTGGTGCATGGCGCCTGCCACACTTACGTCGGCCAGGAGGCGATCGCGGCGGGCGTCTGCGCTCACCTGAATAACGACGACGTCGTCTTCAGCACGCATCGCGGCCATGGCCATGCGTTGGCCAAGGGCTTGCCGCCGGCGGAGCTCTTTGAAGAGCTCTTTGGCCGCGCCGGTGGCTGTTCGCGCGGGCGCGGCGGATCCATGCATCTGTTTTCGCCGGAGATCGGCCTGATGGGCACCAGCGGCATCGTCGGCCCGTCGATCCTGCAGGCGGCGGGCGCCGGCTATAGCTTCGCGCTACGGAAGACGAACCAAGTGGCGGTGGCTTTCTTTGGCGATGGCGCGGTGAACAACGGCGCGTTTCACGAAGGCTTGAATCTGGCCGCGATCTGGAAGCTGCCCGTGCTCTTTGTCTGTGAGAATAACCAGTTCGCCACCGAGGTGCCCTTCGCCTACGCCGCCGGCAATCCCGAAGTCGCGTCGCGGGCCGCGAACTACGGCTTCACCGGCGTGTCGCTCGACGGCAACGACGCGCTGGCCGTGCATCGGGCCGCAGGAGAGGCCATCGCGCGCGCTCGCCAAGGCCTGGGCCCAACGCTGCTCGAATGCAAGACCTATCGCACGCGCCCGCATTCAGAAGGCATGGGCGACTACACGTATCGCACGCGCGAAGAGGTCGCCGCGTGGCGGGAGCGTTGCCCGATTGCGCGCCTGCGGGCGACGCTGATTGAGCGTGGCGAGGCGACCGCCGCCGCGCTCGATGCCATCGACGCCGAGCTACGAGCGGAGATCGCCGCCGTGAGCGAAGCGGCCGAGAAAGCGCCTTTTCCCGAGTCCTCAACGGCCACCACGCACGTCTACGCGACGCCCCGCCGCGTAGACGCTCCGGCCGAGCCCGGCACCCGGGAGATCTCCTACAGCGCCGCCACGCTGGAGGCGCTGGACCACGAAATGGCCCGGAATCCCCATATTTTCGTGCTCGGCGAGGGCATCGGCGTCCGGGGCGGCAACTTCGGCACCACGGTGGGGCTCTACGCGAAGTATGGCGCGCAGCGCTTGCGCGATACGCCGATCACCGAGCGCGGCTTTGTCGGCCTGGCCGGCGGCGCCGCGATGACGGGCACGCGCCCCGTAGTCGACTTCATGTTCATCGACTTCATCAACGACGCCTTCGGCGAGATTATCAACCAGATCGCGAAGATGCAGTACATGAGCAGCGGACGCTTGCGCATGCCGTTGCTGCTGCGCGGCTGCGTCGGCATTGGCCACGCCGCCGCCACGCATCATTCGGGCAGCTACCACTCGATCTACAGCCACATCCCAGGCCTGCGCGTGGTGATGCCGTCCACGCCTTACGACGCCAAGGGGCTGCTGATCCACGCGCTGCGCTGCGACGACCCGGTGCTGTTTCTGGAGCCGCGCGAGTTGCTGAGCCTGAAGGGGCCCGTGCCGGAGGGCGACTACGAGATTGAGTTCGGGCAAGCGCGCACGCTGCTGGCGGGTAATCAGATTACCGTCGTCGGCCTGGGACACTTGGCGCAGCGCGCGCTGGCGGCGGCGCGGTCGCTGCAAGCCGAGGGCCTCTCCGTCGAAGTGATCGACCCGCGCACGGTATCGCCACTCGATACCGAGAGCATCCGGCGGTCGCTCGCGAAGACCGGCCGTCTGCTGATCGTCGACGAGGCCTTCGGCCCCTGCGGCATCGGCGCCGAAATCGCCGCGCAGATGGCCGATATCGGCTTCGACTTACTCGACGCGCCCATCCGGCGGCTGAACGGGGCCTTTGCACCGACGCCTTATAGCCCAACGCTTGAGCCCGAGGTGATCCCCAGCCAAGCCCGCATTGAGGCGGCGATTCGCGAATTGGTGGACGAGTAAGATGGCCATCGAAATCACGGTGCCGCGCTTGGGCTGGTCGATGGAGGAGGGTATCTTCGGCAATTGGCTGAAGGCGAACGGCGACACGGTGTCGGCCGGTGAGCCCCTGTTTTCGCTCGAAAGCGACAAGGTCACGATGGATGTGGAGGCGCTGGATTCGGGCGTCCTGCACATTCTGGCCACTTCGCCGCAGCCGGGTGACGTGGTCACCGTGGGTCAGTTACTGGGCCACTTACTGCGCGAGGGCGAGTCGGTGCCCGTAGTAAGCTCGCCGGAGCGGACTCCGGTGAGCCCTCGGGCGCGGGCCGTCGCCAAGGAGTTGGGCGTCGATCTCGCGCAGGTGCAGCCGCGCCCGGGCAAGCAGCGCATCATCGCCGCTGATGTGCAAAAAATCGCCCGCCCCTTGCCGCACAGGGTGACGGTAGCTACGCGCATGGAAGAGAGCTTCCGCGCGCCGCATTTCTATCTCCACGCCGACGCCGATGCCGAGGCTCTCGCGCACTACCGCGACCAGCGCCGCCCGCTCTCCTACAACGACCTGCTGCTGAAGGCCATCGCATTGGCCCTCACCCGCCATCCGCGCGTCAACGCCTATTGGGCTAACGATGGCGTCGTCGCGCGCGTTACGCACCACGTCGCTTTGGCGGCGCAAGTGGGCGAACAGCTCCTCACGCCCGTCATTCCGAACCCCGCCGAGAAGTCGCTCGCGCAGATCACCGCTGATCGCCTCGAAGTCCTGGAGCGCTGCCGACAACGCACCACCCGCCCAGCCGACTTCGCCGACGCCTCGGCGACACTCTCGAACCTAGGCCCCTTCGGCGTCGACCGCTTTCAAGCCATCCTCAATCCGCCGCAAAGCATCATCGTCGCCGCCGGCAGCATCCGCAAGCGCCCGGTGGTGGTGGGCGACGCGGTGGTGGCGCGCCTCACCTTGCCCATCTCCCTGTCGGTGGATCACCGCGTCGTGGACGGCGTGGCCGCGGCCGCTTTCTTGCAAACCCTCATCGCGATCCTCGAAGCGCCTGGCGCTACGGGCGAGTCCTGGGGCTGAAGGGGGGGGAGAATAATTTTTGATTGAGCCTTGGTTCGACTCGCCGGGCTAGCCGCTTACGCATGGCGGCCGGGCGTGGGAAGACAGAAGGGATTGATCCTACCGTCCGGGCCGGCGCCACGCCCGCTAACGCTCCTCGGCCCCGGTTGATGGACTGCGACGGCTACGCTGCCACGGCGTCAGTACGGAGTAGACCGGCGTCGCGGTGGGACGGGCCTGCCGCTTACGGATCAGGCGGCGATCCTGCAAGTGGACGACGGCCGCCTGGACTGACCGTTTCGAGAGTCCCGTAGCGCTGGCCAGCACCGCGTAGCTGGTCGCGATCGAGGCGCGGCCCTCGCCCTCGGTTTGCCGGTACAAGTGCAGATAAACCAGATAAGCCGAGGCGGAACGGCTGTGGCTCACCAGGTCTCGCATTAAGGTGTCGATCACATAAACGTCCAGCTTCATGTCTCTATCGTATCTATTGCTATAGCAAGCAATGCAGCGATTCGTCCGTTTTCGCTTGAAAGCGGGCCCGGAAGCTGGCATGCTCCCCTCATGATCAAACGCATCAAGTTCCTCGGCATTCCCGTCCGGGACCAAGATCGGGCCCTCGCCTTCTACACGGAGAAACTAGGCTTCCAGATTCTGACGGACCAGGCTTTCAACGACCAACAGCGCTGGATCGAACTCACCATCCCAGGCGCCACGACCGGCATCGCCCTCTTTACGCCGGAAGGCCACGAGGATCGCGTAGGGACGTTCGTGAATACGTCGTGGGAGGTGGACGACATCGGCCGGACGTATGAGGAACTGACTGCCAAGGGTGTGCAAATGAGTGGTCCACCAGAGCGCCAGCCCTGGGGATCCTTTCTCCGGATGACCGATTCCGAAGGCAACACGATCATCCTATCCGGGAAGTGACGCCTTGCCGGCTCCTAGGAAAGTTCCGCCCGCGGCTAATCCAATCCGATCAGGACTTTGATCGGCTCGCCGCGGAACTCGAGGCCCTCGACACTCTCGAAGAGGAACGCGAACTCGACCCCGAAGAGCAAGCCCTGCAGACTTTGCTCGCCCATCTCTGCACGGAGTACGAAGACCGGACGGTACCGCCGCCCGCCGCCACGCCCCGGGAGGTCTTGCAATTTCTGATGGAGCAAAACAACCTGCGGCCGGTAGACCTGGTAGACGTCTTCGGTTCGCGGGCCGTAGCCTCGCAAGTGCTGGGCGGCCAGCGGGAGATCAGCAAGGCGCACGCCCGAAGGTTAGCGGAGCGGTTCCGGGTGTCGGTGGAAGTCTTTATCTGAGCCTCCAGCCCGCCGCGTCAGCGGCGGGGCACGTTCACGAATTGTGCCGTTTTGTGGCGTTTTTCCCAGATACCTCACCACGTCGCCCCGACGCTAACGCGGCACGCTGACCCGCTGATCCACCGCGACCTTCTCCAACACCTGCTGCTTCCCCGACGGCCACGTCACCACCACCCGGCGCGGCTCCGCGTTCGGGCCCAGGCCAAAGTGCAGCCCGGCGTGCGCCGACGAGGCGTAACTCAGGCTCGACATCATCCGTTGCTTCCGCCCATCCACCTCCACCTGCGTGCCCAGCGGCACGTCGAACACCAGCCAGTGCCCAGCCGCCGGACTCACATTCCGCCATAGCTCCACCGCGCCGTCCAGCACCGTTACGATCGCGTCCACCCGTCCGTCGCCGTCGACGTCAGCAAAAGTACAGCCGCGGTGCGCGGCCACGGCTTTCTCTAGTCCACTATTTTCCACCGCCGCGAACTTCCCTTTTTCGGCCTGACGAAAAACCGAATTCGCCTGTAAGTAAGCCGCCGCTTCGAATTGATCCACTAGGTCGTTCACGTGCGAATTCGCGGTAAATAAATCGAGCGCGCCGTCATTGTCGAAGTCCACGAAGCCCACGCCCCAGCCGGCCTTGGTATTCGTTAGCCGCGCGACTTGCGACGCAAACGTCTGGTCGCGAAACGTGCCGTCGCCCTGATTCCGAAACACCGGGAACGTTTCACCATTTAAGGCCGTGACGACAATATCCGGGCGGCCATCGCCGTCGTAGTCCCGGAAGTCCGCGCCCATGCTGGCCACCGGACGCCCATGGTCCAACAGCGCGACTCCGGCCAACAACGCCACTTCCTCAAACTTACCGCCGCCCAAGTTGTGGAAGAGAAAATTCGGCAGATTGTCGTTCGTCACAAAGGCATCCAGCCGGCCGTCGCCATCGTAGTCCGCGAAGACGACGGCCATGCCCCGCCCCTTCGAGAGCGCCATCCCGCTCTTGACGGAGACATCTTCGAAAGTGCCATCGCCCAGGTTGCGATACAGCTGATTCGGACGCGGCGCGAAGTACTTCGGGTGGCAATAGACGCGTAAGTGGCGCGCACTGTCGCCGCAATAACGGTTTTCGGCGGCCGTCCACTTACCGTAATTGGCCACGAGTAAGTCGAGCCGCCCGTCGCCGTCATAATCGAACCAACCCGCCGCGACGCTCCACTCATCGCTCTTGATTTTCGACTTACTCGTCACATCTTCGAATTTTCCGTTACCCAGATTGCGCAGCAACTGATTGCGGTAGACGCCGGCCACAAATAAATCGACGTGGCCATCGCCGTCAAAGTCACCGGCGGCCACGCCCATCGCGTAGCCTTCCCCAGCGACCCCCGCCGACTCAGTAACATCGGTGAACTTCCAATTGCCATCGTTGCGATAGAGGCGGTTCGCGTCCTTCGCGCCTTCCTTCCGCAAACTTGGCACCGCCGCGCCGTTGGCGAAAAACAAGTCCGGACGGCCATCGCCGTTGTAGTCGAACACGCCGACCCCACCCGGCATCGTCTCGATCAATTGCTTATCGGCCGTCGCATGGTTCCGCAGCACGAAGCCCGGCGGCGGCATCGCCTCGAAACGAATCTGGGCGAGCGCTAGCCAGAAGAGCATCATGGCGGCGTGATCCTGGCCTGCTCCTCCGCCAGCCGCTCCTGTTCCGTGTTGCGGGCCTTAATCTCCTGGTATTTGGCCATCGCCGCCCGGGCCGGCTCGGCTTGGCCCGCCGCCTGATAAGCGCGCGCCAGTTGGAAGTGCAGGCTGCCGTCGGTATCGAGCGAGAGCGCGGCGGTGGCGTGCGGCAAGGCCGCGGCGGGCTGGCCCGCTTGCAATAGCGCCCGCGCCAACGCCGCGCGCGCGGCCAGCAAGTTGGGATCCTGTTTGGCGGCTTTCTCCAAAAACGGAATGGCCTGGTCCGCCAGTTGCTGATTCAGCAACAGGTCGCCTTGCAGAAAATTCAAATCGGGCGACTTCTCCGGCGCGGCATCCAATAACTTCTGCGCCTCGGCATAGTCGCGCGTCTGCAGCAAGCCGCTAATCAGTTCGCGCGTGTAGTCCGGATGCCCGGGCGCTAGCCGCAACGCCTCCCGCCACGCCGCGACGCTCTCGGCGTACTTCTGCTGCTCCCGCAGCGTCTCCGCCTGAAAGCGATACCCCTCCGGCGACTCCGGCAGCGCATTCAAACGCCCAAAAGCCTCCCGCGCCAAGCCATCGTAAGCGCGGACCCGCCAGTAAGCGCCCTCCGCCGTCCGCAGCGGACGCGCCAGCGCCAGCGTCTGCGACAGCTTGCCGGCCGCGAAGGCGCACTCGGCCGTCATCACCTTACAGACCGGCTCGCCCAGCTTCACCTCCGCGGCGTCTTCGCTCAAGGCCCAGGATGGCTCACCCGCGCGGCGGTAGATTTCGGCGACCGCCGCATGCAGCCCGCGCATCCCTGGCGACTTCGCCAGCGCCTTGCGGTAGAAGAAAAACGCCGCGCGGTTCTGGCTGGTTTTGGAGCGCGAGTCAGCCAGCAGGGCAAACCACGGTCCGCTCTCCGGAAACTGCTTCCCCAGTTGCGCGAACTCCGCAAAGGCGAACTCCTCATAGGCGCGCCCCAGTTGGTACCAGACGGCCGGACGCGCCGCATCCAGACGCGACAACACTTCCAAATGCGGCAAGGCTTCCGTCGCTTGACCCTGGGCGGCATCCACCAGCATCAGCCGCGCCTCCACATGGCGCGGATCCGCCGCCACAAACCGCTTCAACGGCGCCATCGCCTTCGTCGGCTGGCCCGTCCGCAGGTAACTGGCCCCCAGAAACAGAAACGCCGGCGGCGCGCCGCCCTTGGCCGCTTGTTCCAACAGCGGAATCGCCTTAGCGTCCTCGCCCGCCAGATGCAACGCCATGCCTAGGTTGAGCAGCAATCCGGGATTGCCAGGCATCGCCTTGACGAGGTCACCCCACAGCGGCGCCGCCTCGGCAAAGCGACCCTGCTCCATCAAGGCACGCGCCTGCGCCGCCTTCTGTTCCACACCCGGTGACTGGGCCAACAAAACTAGCAGCAGCGGAAGCACTTCTCCTAGGATCGCAAATGCAAAACGGCCCCGGCGGAAACCGGGGCCGTTTTTTTTAACCGCGCGATCCGCGGTTAGAACTGGAATCGGAGTGCGAACCGAATCTGCCGCTCGTCCGTAGCACTCAGCACCCGAAGGAAGTTGGCGTTGGTGACGTCGGAGGAGGCGAAGCCGGTCGAGAGACGGCTGTTCGTAAAGTTGTACGCTTCGGCTTTGAAGTTCACCGTGAGCTTTTCCATGAAACGGAAATTCTTGCTCAGCGTGATGTCATTGCGGAAGACGCCGGGGTTGCGCAGGCTGTTGCGGCCCATGGAGCCGAAGCGGGGCGCCTGGCCCGTAGGCAGTGCAGCGAAAGCGCTGGTGTCGTAGAAGGTACCGGTGCTGCCGATCCCCTCCGGACGGCCGACATCGGCCTTTACCTGATCGGGGGTCTGGGCATTGCCCGGCAGATTGAGGGTACCGGCCGGGGAACTCGGAGTGAACGGTGTACCCGTGAAAGCAGCGGTGACGCCCGAAAGCTGCCAGCCACCGATCACGTAGTCGGCCATTTTATTGCTGTTCGCCCAGGTCTTGCCCTTGCCGAAAGGCAATTCATAGACGTAGCCCATCTGGAAGTTGTGCGTGCGGTCGAAGCTGGCGGCGGAGCGATTGCGGCGGAACGCCGGACCCCAGTTGTAGGTCGGCGTGACCCAGCCTTCGTCGTCAGCCATGTTGATCGCCTTTGACCACGTGTAGGCGCCCTGCAAGGTTAAGCCCTTGGCCTGGCGGCGAACCTGGGTCTGCAGCGCGTGGTAGTTCGAACTGAGGTAACCATCCCAGAGGAGGCTGGCGATGTTGCGGCCAAACGGAGCCGAGAACGGGCGGCCCGCGTTGCCAGCACCGAGCACTTGGCCCGAGTTCACGTCGCGGTCGGCCATCATGTGAACGGTCTGGGTGCCAACGTAGGCCACCGAGGAGACGATGGAGCCCGGCAGGCGGCGCTCCAAGGTGAAGTTCCAGCTCTGGATGTAACCGCGGGTAATCTCGCCGGAAACCGGGCTGCGCATGTCAGCCGCGGCAGGCAGATTCACGACGCCCGTGGAGAGGTCCGGCCCAAAGACGGGCGGAATCCCCAGCGCCAAGGAGCGGACGGCGACGTTGTCATTCGCCGACGGGAAATTGAAGTTCACCGTGAGCGGGTAGAAGCCGCGGAGCGGACGGCTCCAAGGCAGCGGGCTGTAGTTGATGCCGTAGCCGGTGCGGACCACCGTCTTGTCGTTCAAGCGATACGCCAAGCCCAAGCGTGGCGCCAGGTTCAGTTTGCTGACGGAGAAACCATTGCTGCGCGGCACGCTGCCGCGGCCACCCAGGAATACCTGGTTGGTCTCCGGCACGTAACGCTCAATGCCGAAGCCGTTCGAACGGCCCATTAGCGGATAGTATTCGTAGCGCAGGCCCCAGCTTACGGTCAACTTGCGCGTCGCCTGGAAGCGATCCTGCGCGTAGAAGCCAAACTGGTATTCCCGCCCCGTTGCCAGAATGTTCTGGATGCTCTTCTGGATCTGATTCGGCAGACCGAGCAGGAACGCGGCGTAGCTATTGAAGTTGTTGAAAGACCCGTTTCCGGTGACGCCACCGTTGAAGTTGAACGAGCCGCGCGGACCGGCGCCCAGTTCGGGCTGCCAGTGATTCAGGCGATGCAGCACGCCGTCGAAGCCGAACGCGAGGTTGTGCTTGCCCTTCACCCAGCGCACGTTTTGCGAAATCGTGAAGCTTTCCTCAATGCGCTCAGCCGGCATCCAGTTCGGGACACCGAAGCCGTTGTAGCCGTTGAACGAGATATTGGGGAAGCCCTGCTGGCGAGGGTCGGGGCCACCGAGGCCCGGGATACCCAGCGTGGACGAAAAGTCCTTGCCGAAGTCCTGACCCTGGACAACCTGATCCATGCGCTGGTAGCCGATGACGCCGTCAATCAGAAGATTGGGGCTCAGGGTAAGGGTGTGGCCGATGGCCATGTTCTTCACCCGCGTGTCACCCAGGCCGGGGTCAGCGCCCGGGGCCGGGCCGACGCCGTCTCCGAAGACTCCTCGCCCGCCCGAGAGCGCATTCATCTGCCCGTAGCGGCCCCAGATCACATGATTCTGGTTGCGCTGATAATTCAGCTTGATGTCGTTGTACGCCCGATTGAACAAAGGCGTCGCCGCCACGTTCAGGTTCGCCAATTCCGTCGTGCCGAAGTTCGGCGCCGGATAGAAGCTCTGGATCCGCTGCGCGATCGGACTGATGCGGCTGGCGGGAATGACGTTACCCGGGAAGGCCGAGCGGCCCGTACCATCGGCATTGCCCGTATTCGGATCGAAGATCGTCGTGGCGATGTTGCTGAAGTTACCCACGCGCAACGGCGCAGTGGGCACGGAGTAAAGGCCGAACTGGCCGATGCGCTGCTTCGTGTTGTCGTAGCTGTAGAAGAAGAAGAGCTTGTTCTTCGCAATGGGGCCACCAATGGTGCCGCCAAAGTTATTGAAGATGCTTACCGGCTTGGCGGGTGCAAAGAAGTTGCGCGCCCGCAAGCGCTGGTTATCGTGGAACCAAAAGGCGCTGCCGTGAAAATCATTGGTGCCGCTCTTGGTCACCAGCGTGATCGCCGCGCCGCCCGCCATGCCCTGCTCCGCGTCGCCCGCCACCGTGGTGACGTTCACCGTCTCGATCATCTCGGAGGGCATCACATAACCGGCATGGTGCGGCAGCCAAAGATTGACACTAGTCGCGCCGTCTAAGCGGGTGACGTTGTTGTTGGCATTCGTACCATTGATATTCGTGCGCAAGGACCGCATCGGAGTGTCCGTGATCGAGTTCTGGAAAGCTGCAGGCGTCGCGCCGGGCACCAGGTTAATCAGGCTCTGGTAGTTGCGCAACCCGGGCAGCGGCATGTTCACCACCATATCCGAGCGAATCTCGGTATGGGTGTCGGCCTTGTCCGTCTGCAACTGGGCGACCTCGGCCGCCACCGTAATCTGATCGGTCACCGCGCCCACGGCCATATTGAAGTCGATACGGCTTACCGTATTCACCGCGACCGTCAGGTCCGTCAAGGACTGCGCCTTAAACCCACCCACCGAGGCCTTGGCATCGTAGGTACCCGGCACCACGTTGAGGATCGTGAAGGACCCGTCTGGGCCAGAAGTCGCTTCCAGCACCAAACCCGTGCCCTTGTTCGTCAACGAGATCTTGGCATTCGGCAGTTGGCCCCCGCTCGAATCGAGTACCGTTCCCACCACGGAACCATAGAGTGTTTGCGCCGCGGCCGGAAGGGCGCTGGCCATTAGAAAGGTTAGCCCAAGGCAGACCGTCTTCAGAGATTTCATAGTTCCCCTAGCTTTATCGAATTTCACAAAACTTTATATGAACTTACCGCTGACTTTGCGGCCTGTCAATCCTGAAAACACGTGTGCAGAGGCACAAGTGCTGAGAATTACAACAGTATCCCGGATCTCGTAGTAAATACGTTTTTTCACAGGTGCGCGAGTCAATTCTGACAGAAAACTGACTCGCTTCTTGTAGCTCTACTTAAACTCAAGGATGAATCTTCTCCACAAAACGGACCCCACTGTGCCGCGCCATCACCGAGTGCGCCCGGAATCGGACATCGTCCTTCGCGGGGAAATCCGTGCGGAAATGCCCGCCCCGGCTCTCTTCCCGCGCCAGGGCGCAGGTAGCCAAAATGCGCAGCACCTCGTCGATACTGCGGGTGTCGAAATCCAGCCGCGAGAGGTTTGCCCGGGCGGCGTGCGGCACCTGCGCCAACGTCTCGACGGCGGTCCGCAACCCGTCGCCGTCGCGGACGATCCCGCATTGCTCCCAAGCCAGACGGCGCAACTCGACCTGCGAAATCTGCGGGAAGCGATTCTCCGGCAAATCGATCTCGCTCGCTCCCGGACGCGCCGTCAACGACGCCATCACCTTGCCCACCCGCTCGCCGAACACCACCCCCTCCAGCAGCGAGTTGCTCGCCAGCCGGTTCGCCCCGTGGACGCCCGTACAGGCCGCTTCGCCCGCGGCAAAGAGGCGCTCCACGGACGTCTGTCCGTCCAAATTCGTCAGCACGCCACCCATGGCGTAGTGCGCCGCCGGATGCACCGGGGCCATCTGGCGCCCCAGGTCAATCCCGAAGAGCAGGCACGTCTCGTAGATGCGCGGAAAACGCACGCGGACATGGTCCGCGCCGAGGTGCGTCAGGTCCAGAAAGACGGCGCCGCCGGTGGCCCGCATCTCCATCACGATGGCGCGCGCGACGACGTCGCGCGGGGCCAAGTCGCCCAGCGCGTGGTAGCGCTCCATGAAACGCTCGCCCCGGCTGTTGCGCAGATAAGCGCCTTCGCCCCGTAGCGCCTCCGACAGCAGAAAGCGCGGTGCGCCAGGCAGGCTGAGCGCGGTGGGGTGAAACTGCACGAACTCGAGGTCGGCAATGTCGGCCCCGGCGCGGAACGCCGTCGCGACGCCGTCGCCGGTCGCGACGTCCGGATTCGTCGTGTCGGAGAAGACGCGCCCCAATCCGCCCGTGGCCAGCAATACGCCACGCGCGTAAACCGCCAGCGACTCCTGCGCCTTCTGGTCAAACACCACCGCGCCTCCTACGGCGCCACCGTCATCCACCAGCAGATCTGTCATCGCGGCAAAGCGGCGGAACTCGACGTTCGGAAACGAGGCCGCTTTCCAATACAGCGTCCGCGCCAGTTCGCGGCCCGTGGAATCGCCTTGCGCGTGCAGAATCCGGCTGCGCGAGTGAGCGCCTTCGCGGGCAAAGAGCAAATCGGCGCCATCCCGGTCAAACCCGGCGCCCCACTTGATTAGCTCTTCAATTGCCGCCGGACCCTCGGTCACCAGCGTCCGCACCGCGGCCTCGTCGCACAGGCCGTCGCCCGCGACGATCGTGTCCTGCAGGTGCAATTCGGTTTGGTCGTCCGCGGCCAGCGCGGCGGCGATCCCGCCCTGCGCGTATTCCGAAGAGGACTCCTTCAATGAGTCCTTCGTCAGCACCAGCACCTTGCCATGCGGCGCCAGTTCGATCGCCGCCCGCAGCCCGGCTACCCCGGCGCCAATAATCAAAAAGTCACAGTGCAACGGCATGAAAATTGCAGATCCTTTGGCTGCCCGCGCCTAACCGAAGTGATTAGGCTTCGTCTATCGAGCCACATAAGGAGTGTACCCATGAAACTTACCCCCCTCGTCGTCCCACTATTGACACTGATGATTCCCGCTTTCGGCCAGATGCGGGAAAACACCGAACCAAAGCTCAGTTGTCAGGGCTGGCAGAGCAGCAAGTACGAACGCTTCTGCGAAGTGCGCGAACAAAAGCTGCCCGCCATGCAGCGACTGGACGTTTCGGCATCGCCGAATGGCGGGGTGACGGTCCGCGGTTGGAACCGGCAGGAGATCCTGGTCCGTGCCAAAGTCGAGGCCGCCGCGCCCACCGAAGCCCAGGCTAAGACGCTCGCCAGTCAGGTGCAAGTGCAAGCCGGCGCCGGTCGCGTCGCCGTTGCGGGACCCACGAACCTCAACTACAACGACTCCTGGTGGACCGTAACCTACGAAGTCTTCGTCCCCCACCGCATCGACCTCAAGGCCACCAGTGTCAACGGCGGCGTCACCCTTTCGCGCCTGGCAGGAAACGTGCGCGGTGAAACGAAGAACGGCGGCGTGAACGTCGAAATGGCCGGCGACCGCTGGCAGGGCACGGGCCTCGACGCCCAAACCGTGAACGGCGGCGTCAGCCTGCACGTACCGCTGAACTACTCCGCGCGCATCGTCGCCAGCACGCACAACGGCGGCATCCGTTCGGAATTCCCCATGGGTTCTGACCTCCGCCAGCAAAGGAATGTCGAGTTTAACCTGGGCTCCGGCGGAGCCCCCATCCGCATCGCCACCCGCAACGGCGGCGTCTCCATCAAGAAAAAAGCAATTTAGCCATGTAGGGCGGGCCCCCTGGCCCGCCTCCGCAACTAATCGCCCTTCCGCGCCGGCGCGGGCTTCGGATCGAGCCCCTCCGCTAACTCCTCCGGCGTCACCGTCACGGTAACGCCGGACTTCGGTACCGGCGACTTCGCCACCCACAGCAGCCCGTTCAGCAGCACCTTGCGCCAGTTGTCATCGCCGAGATTCTTGTGAAAGTGGCCACCGGTCAACCCGACTGACCGGCCGCCGCCAGGACGCAGGTATGCCCACGCTGTCGTCTGCGGCTGCCCGATCTGTTTGCGGACCTCCGCATTCCCGCTCCGGATGCCGTCCTTGCCCACCGTGCTGGCCGGAGGCGTCGCCACCAACAGGTCCGTTACACCTTTCTTTCCGTCGCGGAAGCGCATGTTGTAGTACCACTCATCGCGCAGTTCGAAAGGCTTCACGCCGTTCATCACCGGATGCTTCGGCAGCGCGGAGTACTTGGCGTCCCAGTGAGGATTGATCGAGTAGTACGGCTCAAAGTAGCCGCCCAGCCATTCCAGCATCTCCGCGTGGCCGCTTTTTTCGGGAGGCTCCACCGCGTAGTGCAGGAACATCAGCCCCGCGCCGCGTTTCGCCACTTTGCTGATCGCCGCCGGATGCCCGTCCGCGAAGCCGAAATGCCGGTCACCGCCGTCGGAGAAGAACAAGATCGCATCGGCTTGGTCGAACGCCGCGTCGCTAGGCCACTCGCCGCCGTAGGTCGCGGTGGCCTTCACCCCGGGCACCGTATTCAGCCACTTCGTCAACAACCGGACCCCGGCATTGTGCTCATGCTGCCCAGGCGGATGGCTCGGTTTCCCGGCCACCAGCAGAATATTCTTGTCCGCCGCGCAAGCCAGCGACACCATCAGCAACAGAAGAAATCTCATGCCCGCTATTCTCTCTAATTTCCTGGCCAAGTCCACTGCTTCACCTCGGGCATGTCCTCGCCGTTAAGGCGGATATATTGCCCGTGCGCGATCAGCTTCGCCTTCAACTGCTGCTTCAAATAGAGCCCCGCCGCACCCGTCTGGGGCAGCCGGTCAATCGCGTCCATGGCCAGATGGAAGCGGTCCAGGTCATTCAGCACCGTCATATCGAAGGGCGTCGTGATGGTGCCCTCTTCTTTATAGCCGCGCACGTGAATATTGTCGTGATTCGTGCGTTTGTAAGTCAGGCGATGAATGAGCCAGGGGTAGCCATGGAAAGCGAAGATCACCGGCCGATTTTTAGTAAAGAGTAAATCGAAGTCAGCGCCAGCAAGTCCGTGCGGATGCTCGGTGTCCGGCTGCAATTTCATCAGATCGACGACATTCACCACCCGAATCTTCAGGGCCGGTAGGTGCTCGCGCAGGATCGAAACCGCCGCCAGGGTCTCCAGCGTCGGTACGTCGCCGCAACAAGCCATCACCACGTCGGGCTCGGCTCCCTGGTCGTTGCTCGCCCACTGCCACACGTCGATACCCTGTTGGCAGTGAGTAACCGCCTGGTCCATCGTCAGCCACTGCGGCGCCGGATGCTTCCCCGCGATGACGACATTCACGTAATGCCGGCTGCGCAAACAGTGGTCCATCACGGACAGCAGGCAGTTGGCGTCCGGCGGCAGGTACACCCGCACGACGCCGGCCTTCTTGTTCATGACGTGGTCAATAAAGCCCGGGTCCTGATGCGAGAAGCCATTGTGATCCTGCCGCCAGACGTGCGAAGCGAGTAAGTAATTCAGGGAAGCGATTGGCCGCCGCCACGGAATTTCAGAAGTCACCTTCAGCCACTTAGCATGCTGATTGAACATTGAGGCAATAATGTGAATAAAGGCTTCGTAGCAATTGAAGAGTCCATGGCGGCCCGTAAGTAAGTAGCCTTCGAGCCAGCCTTCGCATTGATGCTCGCTCAACATTTCCACGACGCGGCCCGCGCGCGCCAAACCATCATCCGTAGGTAGCATCTCGGCCTCCCACTGGCGGGCCGTAACTTCCAGCACCGCGCCCAGGCCATTCGACACCGTCTCATCCGGACCAAAGATGCGGAAATGGTGATCGTTTAGACGCGTCACATCGCGCAGGAAAGGACCCAACACGCGCGTATCGCCGATGCCGCGCGAGCCGGGCGCGGGCACTGCGGCGGCATAGTCGCGGAAATCCGGCAGGTGCAGGTCGCGCAGCAGCGATCCGCCATTGGCATGCGGATTCGCCCCCATCCGGCGACTCCCTTGCGGAACCAGCGAGACTACTTCGGGCCGCACCTTGCCGGCCTCGTCGAACAACTCCTCCGGCCGGTAACTCCGCAGCCACGCCTCCAGCATCGGCAGATGCTCCGGATGCGCCACCGGATCGGACAGCGGCACCTGATGTGAGCGGTAAGTCCCCTCCACGTCCTTCGGGCCCGTCCAACCCTTCGGCGACCGCAACACGATCATCGGCCACTTCGCCGGTGCTCCGCCGCTCTTGATCCGGCGAATCTCCTCCACAGCGCGGTCCAAAGCGGCGGCCATCTCCGCATGGTCGGCGCCGACGAAATAAGGCTCCCACCCGTAGCCACGGAACAACTGCTCTAGTTCCTCGTGTGGAATCCGCGCCAGAATCGTCGGATTCGCGATCTTGTAGCCGTTCAAATGCAGAATCGGCAGTACGACACCGTCAGTCACTGGGTTGAGGAATTTATTCGAGTGCCACGCGGTCGCCAAAGGGCCAGTCTCTGCTTCGCCGTCGCCCACGACGCAGGCGGCGATCAGGTCCGGGTTGTCAAATACCGCGCCAAAAGCGTGGCTCAGTGAATAGCCCAACTCGCCGCCCTCATGGATTGAACCCGGACACTCCGGCGACGCATGGCTCGGAATCCCTCCAGGAAACGAGAATTGGAGAAACAGTTTTTGTAAACCAGACTCATCCTGGCTAATGTCTGGATAAATTTCGCTGTAAGTGCCTTCGAGATAAGTATTGCTCACCACCGTCGGCCCGCCGTGCCCAGGGCCGCAGACATAGATCATATTCAAGTCATGCTGCTGAATAATCCGGTTCAAGTGTGCATAAATGAAGTTCTGCCCAGGAGTAGTCCCCCAGTGCCCGAGTAACATCCGCTTGATGTCGCTCAGCTCCAGTGGCCGCCGCAGCAGCGGATTCGCGCAGAGGTACATCTGCCCGACCGATAAGTAATTTGCCGCGCGCCAGTAAGCGTCAACGGCGGTAAGTTCCTGGGGACTCATCGAACCTCCTGTAATAACCGGCCGGTTGACCGGGCAATCATCATCTCTTCATCCGTCCGCAACACACGCACCGTCACCGTGCCGTTTGGCTTCGAGATTACCGCCGCCTGACGCTGATTCCGGCGCGCGTCCACCGTAAGGCCTAAATACTCCAGCCCATGGCAAATGCGCTGGCGAATCAGCGGCGAATTCTCGCCGATGCCCGCGGAAAACACCAGCGTGTCCAAGCCGCCCAGCACCGCCGTCAGCGCGCCAATCGTCTTGCGCACCTGATAGCAGAAAAGCTCCACCGCTTCGCCGGCACGAGGGTCCTCCGCTTCGCGCGCGCACAAGTCGCGAATGTCGCCGCTGCTGCCGGAGACGCCCAGCAGCCCGCTCTCGTGATTCACCAGCCGCTGAAAACCCGCGGCCGTCATCCTCTCGGTCCGCGCCAGATAATAAACTAAGCCCGGATCCAGATCACCCGTGCGCGTACTCATCATCACCCCGGCCGACGGAGTGAAGCCCATCGTCGTCTCCTGGCAAATACCGTCGCGCACAGCCGCCAAACTCGCGCCGCTGCCTAAGTGCGCCAGAATCACGCGGCCCCGCTTGCCCTGCAAACGAGTAAGTTCTTCGACTAAGTAAGCGTAAGAAAGTCCATGAAACCCATAGCGCTCTACGCCCTTCGCCTGATAGCGGCGGGGCAAAGGAAGTAGCTTCGCCACGCGCGGCATCGTGCGATGAAAAGCCGTATCGAAACACGCCACTTGCGGTAACTTCGGATACCGCCGGCGCACCGCCTCGAGCAACGCAATCTCGTGCGGCATATGCTCTGGGTCATAAGGAGAAATGCGTCGCAGCTTCGCGAGTAACTTCGCCGACACCAGTTCCGGCTGCGTATGTCGCATGCCATGCACCACGCGATGCCCCACCGCGCCGATCAACGGGAAAAGCGGCTGCCGTTCCAACCAGTCGAGTAGAAAGCCCGGCGCGGCACTCTGGTCCAGTTTCGGGCAACGCACCGCCGCGCCATCCACGGACATCCGTGTACCGGACATCCCGATGCGCTCGATACTCCCCCGCAAACGCCGCTCGCCGGCTTCGAAGACAGCGAACTTCAAGCTGGAGGAACCGCCGTTCAACGTGAGGATGTAGGGTTTTTGCATCTATAAGCCGTCGCGGACGCGCTTGGGCAGCTTCGCCAACACCAGTTCGTAGGCCGTGCGCAACAACGGCTCCAGTTCCCGGCGCGACAAAGCGTCCTCACTTTCGAGGGCTACCCAATGGGCTCGCGCCAGATACGGCGCGGGAATGACGCCTGGCCGCTCGACGAGTTCAGCGAAGCTCTCGGGCGTGCATTTGAAAGACAGCGAGACCGTGTGCGGCTCCAGGCACGTCACCGCGAACATCTTCGCTCCGATACAAAACACGAGGTCCTTCTCCCACTTCACGTCCTCGGTGGCGTGCGGCAGTGACAGGCAGAAGGCGCGAATCCAAGCGGAACTCATGGCCTTCCTCCAGTGTATCGCGCCCGCTACAATAAAGGCTGCCCTTGTCCACCCCTGCCGTAGCTCACACCATTGCCGTCGTGGCGGAAAAGCCCTCCGTCGCCCGCGATATTGCCAAAGTCCTCGGCGCCCACCAGAAAGGCGACGGCTACCTGCACGGCGGCGGTTACATCGTCACCTGGGCCATCGGCCATCTGGTCTCGCTCGCCCAGCCGCATGAGATTCGCCCCGAGTGGAAGCAATGGCGCAAGCACCTCCTGCCGATGCTGCCCGACGACTGGCCACTCGTCGTCTACGACAAAACGAAGGACCAATTCGAAGTGGTCCGCCAGATTCTGAATTCCCCCAAAGTGGGCCGCGTCGTCTGCGCCACCGACGCCGGGCGCGAAGGTGAACTCATCTTCCGCTACATCTACGACGCCGCCCACACCAACAAACCGGTAGATCGCCTGTGGATCTCGTCGCTCACCGCCGATGCCATCCGCGCCGGCTTCGATAGCTTGAAGAGCGCCCAGGAATACGACGGCCTCGGCGACGCCGCCCGCGGCCGCAGCCGCGCGGACTGGCTCGTCGGCATGAACCTCTCACGGGCTTACTCCCTCGCCTTCGACGAAGAGCTCTCCGTCGGCCGCGTACAAACTCCCACCCTGGCCATGATCGTGGAGCGCGAACTCGCCGTGCGAGCCTTCGTTCCCGAGGAATACCGCGAAGTCGTTGCGACCTTCTCGCCGAAGGACAGCACTGCGCCGCGCCCGAAGTACGAGGGCACCTGTTTCCGCCCCGTGGCCAAGAACGAGACGCTCTCCCAAGCGATGCGCCTGCCAGCGGCGCCCGAAGAAGCCAAGGCAGTGGTAGCCCGGGCGAAATCGGGCGACGCCCGGATTGAGTCCGTGCAGCCCGAGCAGAAGCGTATGAGTCCGCCGGGCTTGTATGACTTAGCAGAGTTACAACGCCACGCCAACCGCCTGTACGGCTTCAGCGCGCAGAAGACGCTGGACGTCGCGCAGGCCTTGTACGAAACCCACAAGTTACTCAGCTATCCCCGTACCGACAGCCGCCATCTCTCGCAAGCCATCGCCAAGACGCTACCCGGCGTCGTCGCGGCCATCAGTCCGGCTTATGCGGACTTACTCGCGCCCGGCACGGGGAGTCCGCTGGGCGCGCGCTATGTGGACGATACGAAGATTACTGACCACCACGCCATTATTCCCACGGCGACCTCGCCCAGCAAGGCTCGTCTCTCGGAAGATGAAAAGCGCTTATACGACTTAGTCTGCCGCCGCTTACTCTCCGCCTGGCATGACGATTTCCTCACCGAAGTAACTACCGTCATCACGCTGATCACCAATCCTGGCTTTACGGATCGCTACCACTCCACGGGCACCATCATCCGCCAGATGGGCTGGAAAGTCCTCGACATCGCGGTCGAGAAAAAAGGTAAAGACGCGGAGCAGACTTTGCCGGTGACGCTGCAGGCTGGGCAAGCGCAGGACGTGCTGGCCGCGGAGTCCGTCCTTAAGAAAACCCGCCCTCCCAAGCGTTTCAACGACGCCACGTTACTCACGGCCATGCAGACGGCCGGCAAGACGCTCGACGAGAAGGAACTGTCGGACGCCATGAAGGAGACTGGCCTGGGCACGCCCGCCACCCGCGCCAACATCATCGAAGTGCTGCTGAAGCGCGGCTACATCCAGCGCGAGGGCAAAACGCTGGAAGCTACCGACAAAGGGATTCACCTGATTGAAGTGGTCCATCCCGAAGTGAAGAGCCCCGCGATGACGGGCCAGTGGGAAGCCTTCTTGAAGCGCATTGAGCGCGGCCAAGCCCATCTGCCGCCCTTTGTGAAGGGCATTGAGGACTATGTACGCGACGTAGTCGGCAAGGTCTCGCAGACTTCGCCCGCCGCACCAACTGCTACGCGCGACCAAGCCCCGAACGAAGTGAGGGGTCATGAAGTGAGGGGTCATAAGGAAACGGTGGTTCACAGAGAGTGGGAAGGCCAAACGGACGACTTACCAGCCCTGCTGAAATCGGCCTTCGGCTTTTCGCAATTCCGGCCCAGCCAGGAAGCCGTCTGCCGCGCGGTGGTGGAAGGGCACGACGTCTTACTCGTCATGCCCACCGGCGCCGGCAAAAGCTTGTGCTACCAATTACCCGGTCTCGCGCGGGGCGGCACCACCTTGGTCATCAGTCCGCTGATCGCGCTGATGGAGGACCAAGTCGCCAAGCTAAAGGAGCGCGGCTTCGCCGTCGAGCGTATTCACTCCGGCCGTGACCGCGCCGATTCGCGCCAAGCCTGTATCGATTACTTACAGGGCAACTTACAATTTCTGTTTATCGCCCCCGAACGCTTACGCGTTCCCGGTTTTCCGGAAATGCTCGCCAAGCGCAAGCCTACGTTAGTAGCGGTCGATGAGGCGCATTGTATTTCGCAATGGGGCCACGACTTCCGGCCGGACTACCGTACTCTAGGCCAGCACTTACCGCTATTGCGGCCCGCGCCGGTCATCGCCCTTACCGCCACCGCCACGCCCATCGTGCAGGACGACATTGCCTCACAGTTGAACTTGGGCGACCAAGGGCGCTTCATCCAAGGCTTCCGGCGCGACAATCTAGCGATTGAAGTGGTGGAAGCTCCGCCGGGGCAACGCGTAGACCTAGTCCGCGAATTCCTGAGCGACAAAGCGCGCCGGCCGGCCATCGTCTATGCGCCGACGCGCAAAAAAGCGGATGAATTCGCGGACGAACTCAAACGGCATTTTCCGGTCGCCGCCTATCACGCAGGCTTGGCGGCGAGCGTGCGCCAGAAGGTGCAGAGCGCTTTTCTCAGCGGCCAACTCGACGTGATCGTAGCGACGATCGCCTTCGGCATGGGCATCGACAAAGCCGACGTCCGCACGGTGATTCATACCGCCCTGCCTGCCAGCGTCGAAGGGTACTATCAGGAGATCGGTCGCGCGGGCCGCGACGGTCTGCCGTCACGTGCGGTGTTGATGCACTCGTATGCGGACCGGCACACCCACGATTACTTCCACGAACGCGACTACCCGGATATCGCTTTACTCGACAAGATCTTTACGGCCTTACGAGAAGAGCCGGAAGCGAAGGAAGACTTACAGAAGCGCCTGAAGATTGAAGCCGAAACCTTCGACAAGGCGCTGGAGAAGTTATGGATCCACGGCGGCGCCGTGGTGGACTTCGCCGAAAACGTCACGCGCGGCACGGACGGTTGGCGGGCTCCTTATCAGACGCAAATCGGCCAGCGCGTAACGCAGCTCCAAAGCATGTTGAAGTTCACCGAGGAGAACCGTTGCCGCATGAGCGCGCTGGTGGCCCACTTCGGTGACCACGCCGGTGCAAAGCAGTCCTGCGGCCTATGCGATTTCTGCGCACCGGAAACCTCGCAGGCCCAGTCCTTCCGCGAAGCGACACCGCAAGAGACCGGCATCGTCAGCATGGTGTTGGCGGCGTTGCGCAAGTCCGACGGGCGGTCCACCGGCAAGCTTCACTCCGAGTTCGGCGGCAAGGTGGATCGGGATACTTTTGAGCAGTTACTCGGCGCCGTAGCGAGGGCGGGCTTAATCGACATACGCGACGCCACCTTTACCACCGAAGGCCGCGAGATTACCTTCCGCAAAGTAACACTCACCAACGCTGGCGACGATCCGCACGCGCTGGACGGCGTCGAGTTACTGCTGAAGGAAGCGCCGCCAAAATCCTCGCGTACGCGCGACACACGCCGCCGGGACAAGACTCCGGTAAAGGTGGCTCGCAAGCGCGCTCCCACCGCAGCCGCTGATCCGCGCGAACTAGCTTTGAAGCAGTGGCGCTTGGCCGAAGCGAAGCAACAAGGCGTGCCGGCCTTCCGCATTTTCTCTGACCGTGTGCTCACCGCGATCCTGGAAGCCGAGCCGTACAACTACGACGACTTAGTGGCCGTCTCCGGTGTGAGCCCACGCCTGGCCGCCCGCTACGGCCCCGCCGTGCTGAAGATCATCAACCCGCCCAGTTAGAAGGAGTATCTCACGCCCAATTGAAACTGCCGCGATGTCTCAGCGGCCGTGGGTTGATTGAAAGCTGTGGCCGCTATTGGATTTGGTCCCCAAGTGCGGTTTACATTGGTCGCATTGAGACGGCTGGTGAGGTTGAAGACTTCGCCGAGTAACTCCAGGTTCCGCCGCTCGCCCATGCGGAAATTGCGGGTGAGGCGGAGGTCAATCGTCGCGTAGGTGGGTAAGCGATAGGAATTATAGGCGATGCCCACGGGCCGGTCAGTAAATTGCGTGTCGCCATTGTTATCCTGTCCCGTCAGGGGCGAGAACGGTAGGCCGGATTGGGCCACAGTCCGCGTAGACAATTGCCAGCCGTTGAGTACTTGCGAGGCCGCGCCCTTTAAGACGCTAATCCTTGGCTCCCAAACCGCGGTAAGCGTAAACCGGTGCGGTTGGTTGAAGTCGCCGCGGCCGCGGTCGCTCTCCGGCCGTGCCGGATCCGCGGGTACCACCGTCGCGCCAAAGTTCGTAAAGGCGCCGGCGCCGTTCACATAAGCGACTCCCTGCACATCTTGGTACAAATATCCGGCCTGAAAGCTAAGCCCATGGCTGAGCCGGCGCGTCAGTGTCACTAACATGCCGTTGAAGTTCTGATAACCTTGCGACACCGTCGTGAAGATATTGCCAAACCGCGGGTCGGGGCGATTGGCGGTACCGCCGTAGAGCACGCGCCCATCCGGTAGCGTGCCCGTCGCTCGCAGATTCGAAAGTAAGGCATAGGGAAGACTGCGAGCGCGGTTACCCAGGTACTGCACGGATAGAGAATGGCCGGGAGCAATCTCCTGGTCAAAAGAAACGAAATAGCTATGGACCATGGGGTCGTCGAAGCTGGAACCAAAGACATTCAGGTTCGAAACCTGTAGAGTGCCGCCCGTGAAGGCTGGTACCGTGGAGCGCGTGAAGGGCGGCGCGCCCGCTTGCGTACCGGTAATCGTCACATTGCGCACTTCGCGTCCGTTGCCGCGCAGAAACGTGTTGAACGTTTGCGCGACCGTCGTGTTGTAGTAGATTCCGTAGCCGGCCCGAATGACGGACTTACCTTTCCCCAGGGGATCGAAGGCCATCGATATCCGCGGCGCCCAGTTATTCTTGTCTTGCGGAATTACGCCGGTGGCGGGAAAGTCCGGATTGGCCAAGCCGCTGGGCCGCGCGAAGAGCTCATAGCGAAGGCCGAGATGGAGCTTGAGGCGGCTATTGATGCGCCAGTCGTCTTGAAAGAAGTAGCCTTGATTGATTACCGTGGCGTTGAAAAACTCCTGGCCCAGTGCGCGGGTGAATTGGCTGTAGGTGAAGGGTTGTCCGGTAGCGGGGTCTACCACGCGATCCACGGTGTTTTGATAGTGCTGCAAGGGAGTTACTGCCCCTCGTCCGCTGGCGACAGCGGGCAAACCGGCGAAAGTAAAAGTCCCGTTCAGGTTGCGTGTACGTTCACGGAAATTCACCGGCAGTAAGTCGAATCCCGCCTTGAACGAGTGGACACCGCGATTCCAGGTGACATTGTCGATAAGCTGCACGCCGCGTTCCCGCGAAGAGAAGACGCCATCGGAGTTCCCATTGAAGTTACCGATGCCGGCAATGTTGATCTGCGGGTTCAACGGGTTGATGACACCGTTCTCGATACCGCGCGTCGCGAAGAGAAAGCGCGCTTCGTTCAGAAACGTGGGGGAGGCCGCCGTCACCAATTGCGTCGTAAAGGACTGCGGCGCTTCGTCGAAACGGGTGGAAACTTCCCTGCTTTGCTGGCCGCCTTGCAGCGGGGACTCACGATCAAAGTAAAAGTTATAGCGCGCCGAGATCCGGTTCTTCGCGTTCACTTCGTAGTCTAGCTTTGCCGTCGCCGTGTGGGCGCGGAAGGTGGTGGTGAACGTGCCTAAGCTCTCGGCCGGAATCCCCAATTGGCGGCCGATGGCGGCTTGCTGAGTTCCGCCGAAAGTGGAGATCACGGGAAGGTCCTGGGTCCAGCGTTCGTAGGTGCCAAAGAAAAATGCCTTGTTCTTGATCAGCGCACCAGAAACCGTGCCGCCGAAGTTATAACGGAAGAATTCTGGTGTGGGCGCGGTGGGAGCCAGCAGAAAGGGCCGGGCCGACAGAGCCTTGTTCCGGGCGAAGAGAAATCCGGAACCATGCAGATCGTTGGTGCCGGACTGGGAGAACGAATTCATCAGTACGGCGGCTTGGCGGCCGAACTCCGCGGGATAGTTATTCGATAACTGAAACGATCCGATCGATTCCTGGCTAATGACTAAGTTACGCGCGCCCCCTTGAATATTATTCGAAACGCCATCGACATTAATCTGGCGGAAACCTAAGCCACCAAAGGATAGCGAAGGCGTGCCGGTGCCGGAGCCGCCCGTGGAGAGGGGCGGAGCGTTCACGGCGGGGTTCATCACGAAGAAGTCCAGGAGGCTACGTCCGGCCGTCGGCAGGTTGCGCGCTTCGCGCGCGGTATAGATATTCGAGTAGGCGCTGGTACGGCCTACTTCCACGGCAGGAATTTCCTCGGTGACCTCTACCGTGGTGGCTACTTCGCCCACTTGGAGGGAGAAGTCCAAGGTCAGGGTTTGCCCCGCGCCCAGGGCGACCTCAGGGCGAAGCTGATTTGCGAAGCCGGGCTTGGCGGCGCTGACGGAGTAGGCGCCCACCGGAAGAAGTTGAATCCGGTATTGGCCTTGTTCATTGGTGACGGCTTCACGGACCAGTCCGGTGCCCCGATTGGTGATCTTCACGATAGCGCCCGCAATCGCCAGGCCGTCCTTCGCGCGAACCACGCCCTCCACATTGCCGTCGATCGCCTGGCTTTGGGGGAACAGCAAACTGGACGCAAGACTGAAAAGGGTTACCGCCCGAAGAGCAGAGTGCATAACCGTCACCATAGCGAGCGCGAGTTGCGAGGTCATGTAAGCGCCGTGAATAAGCGATGACCACACGCGGCTTGCGATAATGGGGGCTTGACCGGTAGCATTCTTGTTCTCTTTGACATCGACGGCACGCTCCTCCGCCGGGCCGGACCCGCCCATGGACAGGCCCTGGAAGACGCCGTGCGCCTGGAGACCGGCGTCCGCGTCAGTATGGAGAACGTGCCGGTGTACGGCATGTTGGACCGTGACATCATCACGCAGATGATGCGCGAAGCGGGCCAGCGTCCGGCGGCGATTCGCGCCGCGATGCCCGGTATCGTCGCGCGGGCGCAGCGGCTCTACCAGCGCCGTTGCCCGGACTTGCGCCAGCGTGTTTGCCCCGGCGTCCGGCCCTTGTTGCGGAAACTCGGCCAGCGCCAAGCCACGGTGGGCCTCGTCACGGGCAACCTCAGTGCGATTGGCTGGCGGAAGGTGCAGCAGGCTGGCTTGGGCCATCACTTTCACCTCGGCGCCTTTGCGGACATGGGGTCCACGCGCGGCATTTTGGCGGGCCTAGCCGCGCGCGAAGCGCGGCGTGCCGGTTGGGCGACGCGGCAGACGCCAACTTACTTGATTGGCGATACCGCCAACGACATCGCGGCCGCGAAGCAGAATGGGATGGTGTCCATCGCGGTGGCGACGGGCCACTATTCGGTGGACGAATTGGCCGTCCACGCGCCGGACATTCTGCTGGAGGATTTACGTCAACTGAAGCTGGAGCAGCTATGAACCACAGTGCGCAGGCCATGTCTGTCAAGCGCGCCGAAGTGGAGTTTCATAACTTCGCTTCGTTGGGCGAGCCTGAACGCGCCAGCCGGGTTTACGCCGAAGAAAACGAGCGCCGCGGCGCCATCCTGAAGAAGCACGCGGCCTTCATTGGCGGGTTTACTCCTTTTCTCGAAATTGGCGCCAATGCCGGGCACACGAGTTACATGCTGGCGAACGAGTTCTCCGCTGAGGGCTTCGCCCTGGATATTTCGGCGGACTCGCTGCGGCACGGCATCGCCTTGCAGGAGCAATGGGGAATGCCAAAAGCTCCGGTCCGCATGGCCGGCGACGCGTTGCGGCTACCGTTCAAGGACAATAGTCTGCGTACGGTGCTGGCCTATCAGATGCTGAGCCAGTTTCAGGATATCGAAGCCGTATTTCTCGAAGTGAAGCGCGTCCTGCAGCCCGGGGGCGTCTTTATCTTTGGCGAAGAGCCGATGCGCCGTGCCTTGAGCCTGCGGCTGTACCGCTGCCCCTACGTAGAGACGATGAAGCCTTGGGAACGGAAGTTACACGAATGGGGCTTACTGGGCTACTTAGTGCGGGACGTGATCGGCGCGCATCAGGAGGAGAGCTTCGGCATCCGGCAGAATCACCGGATGAATCTGCGGCATTGGCATGACTTAGTCCGCAAGCACTTTGTCGCGCAGGAGTACGAGATCTGCGTGCCGGAACGCGGCTGGGGTGAGCGCGGGATGAAGCGCTTGCTGCAGAAGCTGGATCCGTACGGATCGGACTGGCGGGGAGCGCGTGGGCTCGGCGGTACGCTCGCGGCGAGTTGCCGTAAGGCAGGAACAGCAGTAAGCCCTCCCTACGAGGCCACGAAGTTCGAGCAATATCTGCGCTGCCCCGACTGCGGTGGCGACTTACACCGCGATGCGGACGACCAGTTACTCTGCGGCAGTTGTACTTACGCGACCCCGAACGAAGGCGGCGTCTATAACTTACTCAACAGCGCCGACAAGAAGGAGCTCTACCCCGGCGAGCGCGCCGACGTGATTGACTTCAGCCTGCCGGGCCACGAAGCGCGGCTGGGTGAGGGTTGGCATCCGCTCGAAGGAGTCTTCGGCAATCGCTTCCGCTGGATTGGCGGACGGGCGACAGCGACCCTAGAGAACGTGCGCGGATCCGCGCAGCGCCTGCGCATCCGGGGCTTCGCGCCGGAGCGTCCGGAGCAGTTGTTTCGCGTCGCTTTGCGAGTAAATGGACAGGAGGCGGGCGAGACTAAGTTGGACCGGCCGGGATTGTTTGTGATCGAACAAGATGTACCGCCGGCGCGGGACTACCAGGTAGAAATTCAAGTAAGTCCGCTGTGGCAGCCAGCCGGCGACGCGCGGCAGCTTACCGTAAACCTGAGCATGATCCGGCTGGTGCCGGCCGACTAGAGAGGAGTGAATTTACGAGCGCGCTCTTGCTGAAACAACTGGGCCGCTATTTTTCCGCAACTGCTCGCCAGCGAGGAGAAGAATTGGCACGCCTGAGGCGCGTAAGGGTCCTGACGGCTAACGCCCAGGGCATGGATGCGTACATGACCTTCGGCACTTACTATCAGATGCAGGCCGAACGCAACGACAGAGCCTTGCAGGTTCACTGCAGTTGCCCAGAATATCGGGGAGAGGAGCCCTGCAAGCACGTTTGGGCGTTGTTGTGCCTCGCCCGCGATAGGGGCTATTTGCAAGGCGACGGCACGCCGGTGGAGCGGTTGGAAGGGAAGTTCCATGGGGCGCGGAAGCCGCCGGACTGGCGTGCGCTGGTGCGCAGTGTCCAATCCAGGCCCGCCCTGGATCCGGAAGCGCCCGTCAGCGGCGAGTGGCCGAAGGGTCGCGAAGTCTTCTATGTGCTCGACATGGCCGCCAACGCAGCTTCCTCCACGCCCGGCATCGCCGTGGACCTGGCGATTCGTGACCGGCTGAAGACGCCGGGCGCGTTTGCGCTGAGTAAGCCGAAGTCGATCCGGTTGCGCGTGGCGGAGCTAGCCGCGTGGCCCGACCTCGCCCAGCGCGATCTACTACTCTCGCTCGCCGGCATTCCTGACGCGAATGACCGCAACGCGGAATCGCTGCCCACGCGGTTCCACTTGCGGCCCGCGCTCCTGCCGGTCTATGTGCCGCGGCTTTGCGAGAGCGGGCGTCTTTTTTGGCGCGAGTCCCCGAAAGCGCCGGTGCAGGAGTGGCAGCAACTGAGTTGGGACCCGGGCGCGCCGTGGCGCTTTGTGCCGGAGATCCGGGAAGCACCCGAGATTGAGTGCTGGAAGCTGACCGGCAAGCTGGAACGCGACGGTGAACAGCGTGACCTGGAGAGCGCGGGGATTTTGTTCGCCGCGGGCTTCGTAATCCTCGACGGCGTGATAGCCGGGCTGGTGCATGAAGGCCAGTTTGGCTGGATTGCGGCGCTGCGCGCCGAAAAGGACGAGTTGATCATTCCGGCTTCGCAGGCAGCGGAGTTTGTCGGCGAAGTGATTTCCGGCAGCCAGCCGTTGCGGGTTGAGTGGCCGGCGGAATTGGCTTACACCGGAATTCAGGAGCCCCCGCGGTTTCATTTACGCCTGAAGAGTACCTACTCCTGGCGCAAGGATCGTACCGAGGGCAAGCTGCGCGTTTTCTACGGACCCGTGTCGATTCCGGAGAGCCATCGGGCTCCCAACCTGGTAGACCCGAAGGCCCGTCTGGTGCGCCGCCGTGATGAGGAAGCGGAGCGTACGGCCAAAGAGAAGTTAGTCTCGCTGGGCCTGGCGCAAGACCGCTTCTACTCGGGTGACCATAGCTGGGACATGCCCACGCGGAATGTAAGTCGCGTCGTGCGGGAATTGGCCCGTGCCGGTTGGGCCCTGGAAGTAGAAGGCGAAGAGTTCCGGCAAGCGACGCAGTTTGACTTTAATGTCACTTCCGGTATCGACTGGTTCGACCTACAAGTGTCGGTAAGTTACGACGGCGCCGCCGTCACTCTGCCTACTCTGCTACAGGCACTCGAGAAGGGCGAGGCGGTGGTCGTCTTACCGGGCGGCGGGTTCGGAGTATTGCCGCCGGACTTAGTGGAGCGCTACGGCACGATTGTGTCGATGGGCAAGATCGCCGGCGAAAGTGTGCGTTTCAAACGCAGCCAGGCCGGGTTACTCGATTTATTGCTGGCGGACAAAAAAGGCGTGCGGGTGGACGAAGTGTTCGCCGAAGCGCGCGCCGCGTTGCGGGCCTTTGATGGCATTCAGCCAGTGGACCAGCCCGCAGGCTTCGCCGGCACGTTACGGGACTATCAGCGCCACGGTTTGGCCTGGATGAAGTTTCTGGATAACTTCGGCTTCGGCGGCTGCCTGGCGGACGATATGGGCGTCGGCAAAACGCCGCAGGTATTGGCCTTGCTCGAAAGCCGGCGGGTGGCGGGCGCGGGTCCGTCGCTGGCCGTGATGCCGCGCTCGTTGGTGGATAACTGGATACGTGAAGCGGCGCGCTTCACGCCCGAACTGAAAGTATTGGACCATAGCGGCAGCGCGCGGGGCAAAGACGCCAGCGCATTTTCGGGTTACCACTTAGTAATTGCCACTTACGGCACGCTACGCCGGGACGCGGTGGACTTTCGCGAGTTCGAATTCGACTACGTCATTCTGGACGAGGCGCAGGCGATTAAGAATCCGGCCAGCGAGTCGGCGAAGGCCGCGCGTTTACTGAACGGGCGCCGGCGCCTGGCGATGACCGGGACGCCGGTGGAGAATCACTTAGGCGAATTGTGGAGTCTATTTGAATTCCTGAACCCCGGCATGCTGGGTACGATGAAAGCTTTCGACAAAGGCGGCAGCCCCGAGTCGCGCGAGTTACTCGCACGAGCGCTGCGGCCATTTATTCTGCGGCGTACGAAAGGGCAAGTGGCCAAGGAGCTACCGCCGAAAACGGCGCAGACACTCTACTGCGAGATGGAGCCCGCGCAACGCAAGCTCTATGACGAGTTGCGCGCGCACTACCGGCAATCGATCTTGGGTGAAGATCAAGGAGGTCGGCCTCGCCAAGAGTAAGATGCACGTCCTCGAAGCTTTGTTGCGCTTGCGTCAGGCGGCGTGCCATCCGGGGTTACTAAATCCGGCCCAGGAAGGCGAGCCGAGCGCAAAATTCGACGTCTTACTGCCGAAGCTGGAAGAGTTGCGCGCGGAGGGCCACAAGGCGCTGATCTTCTCGCAATTCACCAGCCTGCTGGCTATCCTGCGGAAGCGTTTGGACGAGAAAAAGGTGGTCTACGAGTATCTCGACGGCCAGACGAAGAATCGTCAGCAGCACGTGGATACGTTCGAGAACGAGGCACAGTGCAGCCTGTTTCTGATTAGCCTGAAGGCGGGTGGGGTCGGCTTGAACCTTACCGCCGCGGACTACGTCTTTCTGCTAGATCCCTGGTGGAACCCGGCCGTCGAGGCGCAAGCGGTAGACCGCGCGCATCGCATCGGGCAGGACCGGCATGTCTTCGCTTATCGCCTGATCGCGCGCGACACGGTGGAAGAAAAAGTGCTTGAGCTGCAAAAGGACAAGCGCGAATTGGCCGACGCGATCATTGCGGCCGACACGAGCGTCTTGCGCGACATCAAGCGCGAGGACCTGGAGCTACTGCTGAGCTAGCGCGTGGGTACGCGGCGGGCTCAAGGTCTGGTACTCACGTAAACCGTGAGCGGGTTGGAGTTCTGCCCGGCGACGCGCAAAACGACGGCGTGGGCGCCGGGCGCGAGGGCATCGGGGAGGCGCAGGTTGATCTGGTAGAGGCCGCCGATCTGGCCCGGCGCGCCTCCGGCGAAGAGGACTTCGGCGGGCTCGCCATCCACCGTGGCCGTCACCGCGTTCACCGTGTTCGTCAGGGCGGTGAGCGAGAAGAAATCGCCCAAGGCGGGATTCGTATCGATCGCTCCCAGGCCCGTGGCGTAGAGTTGCAAGGGAATGCCGGCGGCGGCGGGTTCCGCAGCGCTATTCAGCGATCCATTGGGATTTAAGGCCGCAGAGAAGAGGCCCGGCGTCGCGGTGACGAAGCGCACGGGGGTGGGATATATCAGGGTCAGCCCTTGCCAACTGAAGTAGAGCAAGCTCTCGCCGCCGGCCGGAATCGCCGGGAGGCCTTGGACGGTCATCTGGCGGTCGTTCGAAAAGACGACGGGCAGGGTAGTGCCCGTCAGCGCCGCGAAGGGAATCGCGCCGCTGAAGTTGCCCAGCACCATGGCGGGAAAGGGCGCGGGCTGGCCTCCGGCGCGGAGGAGGCCGTCGAGGATGAGGCCTTGGCCAGCAGGCGGGCCGAGTCCGGTGCCGAAGATCGTTACCAATTGGCGCGGCGACAGTGTGTCGGGGTTACCGAAACTCGCCGCGTTGGTGACGGCGGTTACGACGGGCTGGGAGGTCCAGGGGCAGGCCTCAATGCCATCCAGACGATAGAAGCCGCCGTCGGTGAGATGCACGGTGAGCGAGTCGCCGGTGGCGAGGACGAAGTCCGGCACGAAGTTCGGCAGGTTCAGCCATTGGATGCGGCCGGGTTCGCCGCGGAAGAGCCGCGTGGCGGCCGTGAAGTAAGGCAGATCGCGCCAGCGCGTCACCGACTGCAACGGCAACTGGCGCAGGCCGAGCACGGGCTCGCCCAGGCCCGCAGGGGTCAGCCGGTAAGTGCTGCGAAAGGTGCCGCTGTTGCCCGTGATGGCGATCGCACTGCCGTCGTCCAGTCGGCCGAGGGCGGAGACACCGCTCAGGGTAAAGACGTTGACGGAGCGCGTGGCGCGTGTCCAGACGGCGATGTCGCCGGAGAAGACGCCGCCCGTGGGCGTGGCGCCTTGGACATACCAGTAGATGTTGCCGGCCTGGTCTGCGGTAATGCGCTGCAGGGTGGCCAGCGCGCCGATGGGCGCGAAGGGAATGGGCCCGTCGTTGCTGCGCAGGACGCTCACCTGGCCGCTGGTTTCAATCACCAGGATGCGCTGCCGGTAAACGTCCGCCAGCACAATGCGGCCCGCGCCATCCACGGTGAAGCTCTGCACGCCGAAGATCGAGAGGCTGGTGGCGGACTTGCCGTCGGCGTCGCCGACGTCATCGCCGCCGCCCACCACGAAGCGCGGCGCCTGGCCGGGGCGCGCTTCGAGGATGCCGCTCTTGCCGCCTTGCTGCGCGGCGTAGACGAGCGTGCCATTGCGCCACGCACCGAACGGGGGTGCCTGGCCGTCGACCGTGGCGGCGACAGGCGCGCCGGCAATCACGGTCTGCGTCCGCTCCAGCCGCACCAGCGGATTGCGCTGTTCCGGCCGCGCGTTGCCCTCGAAATAGAGTGAGCCCGTGGGGCCAATGCCGCGCGGCGCGCCGGTGAAGGACGGATAAGGTTGCTGGCCGGTCTCCAGCGCACCGGTGCTGGTGAGCGGATAGACGCGATTGGTGGTGACGGCCATGGGGCGTCCGTCCGGGGCGAGCAGAATGCTGATGTTGGTGTCGAAGCTGGTTTGCAGGGTGCGGATGATGCCGTCCGGGGTGATGGCGCGCAGATGGCGCCCGGTGAGGTCGCGGATCCAAAGGGTGCCGTCGCGCAGGGGCACCACCTGGCGCGGCGAGGAGAGCGCGGCGGCCGTGGCGGGGCCGTTGTCGCCGGTGAGTCCGGCGGTGGCGGCGGCGCGGGGTCCGCCGGCGATGGTGTGGAGGGTGCCGTCTTTTTCGAGGCGGCGGACGCGGTTGTAGCCGTCGACGATGAGCAGTTCGCCGGTGGGCGCGAAGGCGGCATTGGCGACGGCGCCCAGGTTCACCTCCGCGGCCTTGCCGCTTTCGCCGTTGAAGCCAGGCAGGCCGCTGCCTGCGACGGCTTCCGCGTTTCCATCGGCCCAGCGCCACACTCGGCCCAGCGAAACGAAGTGCAGCACGCTGCTGGGCGAGAAGAGCAACTGGGTGACGGCGGGATTCAACGAGGGGTCGCTGGAGCCGGAGAGCGTGGTGAGGCGCCCGTTCGATTCCATGCGGCGGATCCGGCCGATGGCGTCAACGAAATGGACGAGGTTCGTGGGAGAAACGGCGAAGACGGCCGACTGAAACGTCTGCGACTCGGTGGCGCGCTCGCCCTCTTCCACCTTGAGCGGCGGCTGCGCCGGACTCTGCGGCGTGAGGCGGCATTCCTGCGCGGCGAGCGTGACGGCGACGAGTCCCCAGGCGAGCTTCATGAGAATCCAATTCTAGTAAATTCGCCGGCGGCTATGCACGCAACCGGCGCAGGGTGGTTACGGGCTTCAGCCCGTAGATGCCACATAGATAAGGGTCGTTTGATTTTATTGGTGAGAACTCCTAAAGGATTTCGACAAACGGGGTGACGGACCAGGGGGTCCATCTTACAATTTAGCAACTACTCCACTCCGTAAACTATTGATTCTGAACGAGCCGCTCACTTCGTGCGCGGGTGGTTGGTACGCTGCAATTCGGGATGGTTTCTCCTGGAATGTCAGGCTGTTGATGGCTGGGGACGAAATCGGTGGACAGACCGGAGGTCTGTCCTACACCTGGAGTGGCTGGTTTCGCAGGTAGTGGAGGTTCCGGCGGGGCTGACGGAACGAACCGGCGAGTGCTTGATTCTACAGCCTTTCGGGCACGTTCGAAGGAGCGGTTGACCTCGTTTTGGTAGCGGAAGAAGGTGTGGTGGATTTGCTTTTCTTCCAAAGTGCCGGCGAGTCCGGTGAAGGGGGTTTCGGCGAGGGCTTTATCGGGGTTGAGGCCGCGGGAACGGAGGTCGTGGAGGGTTTGTTTCATCATCAGCGTGTGGAGTCCGACTTCCATTTGTTGGCAGCGGAGGACGCGCCAGGCTTGGGTGGCTAACTGGGTGACTAAGAATTTTTCGTAGGTGTTTCTGGGGGCGAAGTCGGCGAGGAAGCCGTCGCGGAGTTCGATGAAGTCGGCTTCGTTTTCGAAGGGGAGGACGGGGAGCTTGGCGGTGAGTCCGTGCTTGACGGCGTTGAGGCGGGCGCGGGATTTGCCGGCTTCGGTGCGAGGACCGGTCGACATTTGGGCGTTGCGTTGGCAGGCAGCGCGTTGAGCTTCGGTGATTGGCCTGGGCATGATTCTAGGGTGACATGGGTGGCCAAATGGGGGATGGATTTGGCGTGGGTGAATGGAGGTTAAGTGGTTTGGTTGCGGTGGGTTGTGATTTTTTTAAATTGATGTGATTCGCCCGGAGCCACACCAGGGGATGAAAATCTGGTGGCGGGCCAGGGGGCCCGCCCTACCTTGGGCTAAAGGGTTGTACCCGTCGGGCCGATAAGGTTTTTAGCGGAGCACTAGCCTGTTCTCCGCTCATGTCTGCTCTCAAAAGCCTACTGTCCATAGAGCAAACCTGTTTCGCGGGCGGGGCAAATTTGCCCCGCCCTCTTTTCTTTGCGGCGACCCCCTCACTGCCGTTCGGGGCTGGTTAGAAGCGAGTCGCGATGCCGTAAGCCTCCGGTCCGAAGATGCTGATGAGGTCCAACGTCTGGAAGCCAGCCCGGAAGTAGAACTGGTACTGCGCCGGGCGCGAGCTCAGGTTGAAGGTGAGCGTGCCGGTGGTGCAGTCTGGTTCCACCTGATAGCGGCCGGCGTCGCTTTCCGCGCGGGCGACGCTGGCGCTGGCGCCAATCGTCGACGTCGCATTGATCGCCAACCGCCCGCCACTCAACGCGTTCAGTAGGCCCACCAAAGTGAAAGATTCCTGTGGTGCGTTCGGCATACGTTGCAACCGCGCGCTGTACATGCCGGATACCAGTGCCTGCGGATCCGTAACGCCGATGGGGCAACCCGTCACCCCGGCGTGCGCGCTGCCGTTGGCGGATTTGCCGTCGCTAGTGCTCACCAGGTACATCAATCTTCCCTGGTTGAAGAACCAGAAGTCCTACTGCATGGGAAACGATGAGAGAGTTGGAGCTCCCACTGCCCTGCTGCTCAACCGTGGCGTTCTGGGCTTGGTTCGAAGTGGCGCGGATGGTGAGGCGGCCCACCTGGGTGCCCCCACTGGTGGTGACGATGCTAGTGGTAAACTGCCCCGCGATGACGTAGGCCACCGCCGGATCGTCAACGTTAGTAGTCTTGCCCTGGGCGTTGAACGTCCAGGTGCCACTGAGGGCGGTGAGCGGATTGGCGGGGCATTGGGCAAATAAAGCGGTGGTGGCCGCCAGGGCGAAGAGACAAGTTCAGACGATTGCGTATCGCATCGCGTTCGGATTGATCCTTTTCTGAAATTCGGGGGGACGACCCAGAGTATAACCAAAGTCCCAGGAAAGTTGTAGGTTCAATCTGACGAGTACTAGAAAAAAAGGTACTAATAGGACTATCTCGTTGTAGGACAGACCTCCGGTCTGTCCGTTAGGCAAAATAGAGGCGGGCCAGGGGGCCCGCCCTACAGTTTGAGTTTCCAGTCTTCGCCGAAGAATCCGGCGGCGGCGATCTTGCCGGGAGCGTAGGCGTCGGGGGGCGTGGCGGTGTCGATGATGGCCCAGTCCGGCAGCTTGGGGACTTGCCGGGCATTGTTCAAGGCATCGAACTCGCGGAAGGTGAAGCCGCTGTTGAGCACGACGTACTTCGCCGGGTTTAAGGGATTCGGATAGATCAAGAGCGGCACGTGGCCCGGAGCGTAGGTCTTCGCGCCAACCGTTACCCCGGCGGCGGTCCACTTCACGGGCAACCGCGCGGCCAGGCGGGCGAGTACCTGGTTTGAGCCTGGATCGCCCCACAGCACCAGGTGATTGGCGGCGATGTCGGCGTCGGTGACTTGCGTGTCGTCCTTCACCGGCGCGTCGCCGCGGAAGACCTTGCGCCACTCGCTGACGGCGCGCTCGCTTTCTTGCTTCACCCACCCGACGACGCTCGGGTCCGCCGGCGTCCCGGTGGGCTTCACCATTAGAAACGAATTCCAGAAGGCGTCGTCAATGGGCCCTTGCAGACCGTGGCGTTTCTGGCCCACTTCCGGCGCGCCCAGCGTCCACTTGCCGTTGCGCTTCACCAGCGAGGCGGCGTAAGAGCGGTCGGTAAACGGCGCGGGACCCGTCAGGGACTGGCCGTCGATGCGCAAGGCCGGCGGCGTGGCCGGGTCCAGCGGATAGCCGCCGGCCGCGAAGTCCAGCCGCAGAGCCGTGATGCCGCTCGTCTTGAGGTCGAAGCCGGTGGCGTTGTACTCGGCGTCCACGCGGCCGCGCTCCCAGTGCTGCTCCAGCCCGTCGACGACGATCCACTTCATGCGGTTGTACCGCAGGGTATACGTGACGAACTTCACCTTGCGCGCATACGGTTCGCGACCGCGTGCGGCCAAGGCGTCGAGTTTGGCGGCGATGATGGGCTTTGAGTCCGGGTGATAGCGATGGCCGGTTTTGGGTCCGATGACGTGCGTCAGTTGCAGGCCTTCGGCTTCGAGCGCTTTGGCCATAATGTCGGCGGCCTGCTTCTGGCCGTCGTCCTCGCCGGAGTAGGCGACGACGGGGACGTTGTAGAGGTTGGCGGCGTAGTCCGTGGCGTTGTAGAGGCGCCAGAGTTTCTTCTGCCAGTCCGGCGTTTTGGCGAGTTCTTCGGGCTTCAGCTTGAGGAAGACGGGGGTTTCGGCGAAGCCCGCGCCGGGCGCGGCGGCGGCAAACTTCCACGCCGAATGCGTCGCGAACTGCCAGGTGGAGGCGCCGCCCATGGAGAAGCCGCGGATGAGCACGCGGTCGTCGTCGATGGGATAACGTCGCCGCATGTCGGCGAGCACTTCGCTCAGGTCCACTTCGCCCGCGAACTTGTTGGCGTTGCAGAAGCGGCCGTAGAGTTGGACGAAAAAGGTGTCGGCGGGGGCCCATTCGCCGGCCTGGCGTTGCTGGGTCCAGAGGAAGTTCACCTCGCTCAAGGTCTCATTGCGGCCGTGGGCCCAGAAGTCCAGGCGGCGCGGACGTTGGGGTTCGCGCTCATAGCTAGCGGGAACGTTGACGGCGTAGGGTTGTGGACTGTGGTCAATGCGGGAGAGGTAGCCACGCACGACGAGCCCGGTCGAGTGGGTCCAGGAGGGGCGTCCGGCGGCGAGTTCTTCGGCGCGGGTGAGGCCCTGCTTCAGGAGTTCCTTGGCACGGAAGATCTCCTCGACTTTGAAGAATTCGTTGTAGGTGAGCGCATAGCGGACGGCCTGGTGGAAGATGGCGACGTCAGCATAGTCGGCATGTTGGCGCAGGGGCGCCATGGCGTCGGCGAGGCGCTTGAGGCCGGCTTCAAGCTCCTTGCGGTCAGCCGCGGGAACTTCGACGCCGGGCGGCGGCACGGGCTTGACAGTCGTTTGCGCGCAGGCGGAGAGGGCGAGGAGGAGGAAGGGGAAGAGTCGCATTACAGGGGATTGTATCCGGTTTTAGATCACGAGGGGCACGCCGTCCAGCGTCAGGTGCCGGTCCGTAGACCAACAGGCGCCAATGCGCAACTCCCGCATCATGGCCAAGCCGTGGGCATCAGCCAAAGTGAGAGTTTGATCCGAGAAGCGTTTCAGTACACGCTTGGTGCTTGCCAATTCGGTGGCATCGAAGGCGCGAATGTGTAGAGCGGGCAGAGCATCGACGAAGGCGAGGAATTGCATGGCGCGCTGCGAGTCATAGCGGCGAAGAAACCAGCCGTGCCCTTCGGCAATCACTAAGGCGGAAGTGGTCAACTGGGGCGGTGAGGCGAAGAGGCGCCGGAAGAGGCTGTGATAGCTGTCGGAGCGGTCTAAGAAAGCGATGAACGCCGACGTGTCCACATAACAGCTAGTCTTTTTGACCATAGACGATTTCATCCACGCTTTGGCGCGAAGCAGGATTGCCGGATTCCACCAAGCCCGCGAATTTCATCCATGGCGCGCTTCCCGGCACTGGCAGCGCCTCGCGCACGGCTCGCCGCACGAACTCCGCTACGGAAATGCCCAGCGCCTTCGCTTCGGCTTTGGCCATTAGGTATTCGTCGGGGTGCAGGCTGATTTGAGTTCGCGTCATGTTATCACCTATCGGCTTAATGATAACAGGGTCCTGAGGCGGCCCAAGGGGGGCCGCCCCTTGGCTCCGCTGTGCGGCTCGGGTGTACCGCTATTCTGAAAGACATGTCCCATCCCGCCGTCCAGGCCATTCGGAGCGGAGATACGGCCACACTCCGGAGGCTGCTCTCCGCGGACCCCGCGCTCGCCCGCGCCACGCCGGACGGCGAACGGACCCTGTTGCACATCGCCACTGACTGGCCCGGACACTTTCCCCACGTCCGCGATACGATTGCCGCCCTGGCCGCCCACGGCGCCGACGTGAACGCGAAGTTCCTCGGCCCGGCCCACTCGGAGACCCCGCTGCACTGGGCCGCGAGTAGCGATGACGTCGCTGCCTTGGATGCGCTGCTGGACCACGGCGCGGACATCGAGGCTACCGGGGGCGTGATTGGGGGCGGAACGCCGCTGGCCGATGCGGTCGCCTTCGCGACGTGGCGCGCCGCGCGCCGGTTGGTAGAGCGCGGCGCCCGCACCACAATCTGGCAAGCGGCCGCGTTGGGCTTAGTGGATCGCGTGCAGGAAGAGCTAGGCTCGGTTGACGCCGAGGCCATCACGAACGCCTTCTGGGGCGCCTGCCACGGGGGCCAGTTGATCACCGCGCAGCTCTTGCTCCAACACGGCGCGGACCTACACTGGGTTGGCCATGATCGCCTCACGCCCTTGGGCGCCGCGCTACGCAACGGGAATGCGGAGCTAGTCGCTTGGCTGCGGTTCGCATCGGATAGTCTCAAGGAATGACTGCTCTGCTGGAGAAAGCGCTTGAAAGCTTCAAGGCATCGGGTACGGGGCTCTCCAGGGAAGGGAAAATCGGAAAGCCCATCGCGTGAGCGAAGGGGCACGGTCCGCCAATCTCTCGCGAACACCCACAAGCGTATTCTGACTCCGTTGCCCCACCTCTTAAGCGGCACGTTCCGCCACTTTCCCGCGAAAACCCCAGCAAAACAGCGGTATTCTGCGTGCGTGGCCCCATCGCTCACGCGATGGGCTGTGTGCCCAGCATGGGCAGAATCTCGTTGGATGAAAGGAGCCAACCGGGGCCGAT
>JAIEMJ010000016.1 GCA_019752335.1 Bryobacteraceae bacterium | reverse complement strand
CGCCCACGACGCCGCCATCGAAGCCATACGCGAAACCCGCAAAACCCTCCAAGGCCTCGAAAACCGCGACGTCCCCCAGGCACCATGCCCCTGTAAGTTTAAGTTGCCGACGCCGACGCGCCATGACTCCCCCCGCGCCAGCAAGCCCGGAACGTAGTGACGGGTCCCAGATAGATCAATTGAACAGCCAGAAGATTTATAAGTCGGGCCCCCCGGCCCGACAAAAGAAAGGAACCAATCATGTCATCCAAAAAACGAATCGAAGCCAATCGCCGCAATGCGCTACGCTCCACCGGTCCGCGGACCCCCGAAGGCAAAGCCCGCTCCGCCCAAAACTCCACGACTCACGGACTCTCCAGCCTCAACCGCAACCCGCTCGCCGCAGCGTGTTTCCTGCAAATGGAAGATCAAGACCAGTACTTAGGCATGCTCAACCAATATCTGGCCACTTACTCCCCCCAAGGCCAACACGAGCTCGACTTACTCACCGAAGCCGTCTTCGCCAAGTTCCGCCAACAAAGGCTCTGGGCCGCCGAAGCCGCGCAACTTGAAGTCGCCATCGCCAAAGACGAGAAAGAATTCCGCAAAACCCTCCCCAACGCCGACCCCCGCGCCCACCTCGCCAACGGCATCGCCAAATCCGAGCAAATCCTAAAACTCTACCTCCGTTACGACGCCCAACTCAATCGCCTCTACCGCAATTGCCTCAAAGATCTCCGCGACTTACAAGCCCAGCGCCATATCCCGGAGCCGGAAGAAGAGCCCACCCCAATCGAACCCAAATTCGAAACCGAAGCGATACCAAACGAACCCAAAACCACCCCCGAGGAACAAGAAGCTGAAGCCAAGCGCCGCGCCTTCCAGCGCCACATCAACATCAACCTCGGCCGCCACCCCGACTGGGAGCCGCCCACCCCGTAACTGTCATGCCTGAATAGAAGCCGGCCCGCAGCGGGCGACCGGCTAGAAGCGGATCCGCAACTCACAACTCCACCTGGCGAGGATGTCCGGGGCGACCTTGCCGTTGGGCAAGGTGACCGTAAGGCTCCTCGCCGCCGTGATTCGCGAATGCCGCAAGGCCAAACGGGCCGTCGAAGAGCGTGAGCTCTGGCCGCTGATCAACAAGACCGTCCAGTACGACCCCCATACGTCCGCGCATAGCGGCGCATCAGCTTCAGGGCCTTCCGGAAATCATCATCGTCCCGGTAGACCCACTTACCCTGATTTCCCCGCTGCGTCACCCCCATAGAGGCGCTCCGGCCGGAAATCACGTTCAGTCATACTGATAAGTGGGTTTCGCGAGCCAAAGTTCTCACATATCCTCTGCCCGGCAGGTCGGGCCCCTGGCCCGGCAACCAAGCAACCAAGCAACCAAGGTTGGTGACGAATATTTCTCGTTTTTATTCCATCTGGTTTCTTGTACTTACCAGCCAACGCGAGTCGATTTCTTGTCTCTCCCCGGTAAACGTGAAGCCGATAAACAAATACTGTGTACCCCGAAGAGTTTACTAAGTGCATTCCTGCGAGGTGGTTCATGACGCCCCATGGCGTCCGCGACCGGTCTGTCTTAGGCCTTGAGCCGGTACACTTTGTGGGCGTTGCCCCAGGTGAGCTGTTTAAAGGCGGCGGGGGAGACGGTGTTCTTTAGCAAGGTGAGGGTCTCTCTCGCGACGCATTTGCCGGCCAGGCGGCTGGCGCCGGGGTTGCCTTGTTGGGAGACTCCGCCGCCGCGGCCGTCGGTGCAACTGCAGTCGCTGCCGTAGATCAGCTTGGACTGGTGGCGCTTGAGGAAGCCGGGGGTGAATTCGGGATCGCGGGAGAGGGCGTTGTTGCCGGAGTTGGCGGCGAGGTCGCCGTAGAGATTGGCGTAGTCGCCGAGCAGCTTGTCGGTGACGCCGCCCTTTTTGATCTTGCCTTTGGGGTAGTCGACGTCGTTGGCGTAGTCCGCGCTGATGTTGGCCCAGAAGGCGTCGGCGTGGCCGATGAAACGGGTCTTGGGGTAGGCCTTCAACATGGCCTCAAAGTTCTTGAAGCCCGTGGCGAAGACGCCTTCGGTGGGCGTGTGCGGCACCTCTTGAAAATGCACCAGTATGGGGACGTTCAGCTCCGCGGCGAGCGCGTACATCCGGCGCAATTCGGGGCCGGCGGCTTCGACGTGAAACTTCAATTCGCCAAACCCAATAGCGCCGTTCTTCACGGCCTGGGTGAGCAGAGCTTCGGCGTCAGGCTTGGTGATGTCGGCAGAGGCGAACCAGCCGAGCACTTTGCCGGGATACTGCTTCTGCACGGCGGCGATGGCTTCCACGGAATTCTCGCGGGCGAGCACCATGGCGTTCGAGACGCCGCAGCCTTCGAGGTGAGTGATGTTGGCCTCGGCGGTGCGGCGGAGGTGGTGGTGGCAATCGACGACGGGTCCACCCCAGTCCGGTGCGGCTTGGGCCCGCGCAGTTTGGGCAACGAAAGGAGCAGCGGCGAGCGCTTGCGTGAAGAGTCGGCGGTTCATAAGCGCCTTCTACCTTATCACGCGCCTTATTGGCCGTCGGTTTTGGCGCCCATCAGCACGCCCATGAAGCCGCCGAAATCGAGGCTTCCCAAGCGGCCGAGCGCAAACTGAATGCGGTTTCCGAGTCCCGCGCCGAAGCCGTGCCATTTGCCGATGTAGGAGGCGGCGCCGTGCGCCATGTCGACGGGATCCGTGCCGAGGGCCAGTTCCGTAGGACGCGACGAAACGCGGACGGGAATCTCTTCGGCGAAAGCGATGCGGCGGCCACCGCGCTTCAGTTGATGGAAGAGGTCCACGTCGGCGCCGAATTGGCCGTAGGTCTTCTCGTCCAAATAATTGATCTGGACGATGGCTTGGCGGCGGATCATGAGGGGGGCACCGGCGGGGAAGTCCGGCGCGTTGGCCATGGGCCATTGGCCGGTACGCAGACGGACGCCCAGATCGGCCGGGGTGGGCAAGGCGTAACTGCGGCCGACGGTTTCGCCGGCGCTGTTGCGCTCCAGCGGACACACCGCCGTGACGTCGGCGGCCTCGTCCAGGCGCGCCGCAAGGCGAGCCACGGTATCGGCTTCCACTTCGACGCCGGGCGGCAGAAAGAACAGGTAATCGCCCTTGGCGGTGCGCGTGCCGATGTTCGCGGACTTGGTCCAGCCGAAGTTCTTCGGCGTGCGCAGCAGCTTGATGGCGGGAAACGACGCCTCGATGTCGCGCGTGTCGTCGACGCTGCCCGCGTCGACGACGAGGATCTCGAGCAGTTCGCGCGGCGTCGAGCGTTCGAGCGAGGCGAGCGTGCGCCGCAGGGCCTCGGACTGGTTGCGCGTGATGACGACCACCGAGACGCGTAGCGGAATGACGACCGGTTCCGGCGGCGGAACGGGCGCGGACGCGGGTTTGGGTGTGGAGTCTGGCTTGGCCATGCGTGGGAACTTCAAGGATAACGCGCGAGGACGCTCTCCGGGGCATCGCCATCCAGCAGGTGGCCGACGAAGGCGGCGGCGTCGCGCGTGGCGAAGGGCTGCCGCACCTCGCGGGCGCGGCTTTCGCCTGGCGGCTTCCACAACCAGGGTACATGCAGGTCGTCGGGCGGATAGCCCAGTTTTTGGGCCTGCCGGTAGCCATGATCGCCGGTGACGATGACGTGCGTGTCGCGCCAGCGTCCGGCGCGTTCCAGGCTTTCGCGGACCTTCGCGAAGAGCCGGTCAGCGACCTGCAGGTTCCCCAGGTAGCCGCGGGCGTCCTGGTTGGTGGCGCTGAGCGTGCCGCGCGCGGCGTCGTAGACGTAGGGCGAATGCGGCGTGGGGAGGTGTAGAAAGACGAGGTCGTAGCCGGGCGCTTGTACCAAACGAACCGAAGCCTCTTCCATGGCCAGGATGGTCCGCACGTGCGCTTCAATCGCGAGCGACTGGCCGAAGACGGAGTACAGGCTGGATTCGAAGAAGCTCCGCAACTGGTCGCGCAGGGCGGCGCCGAGCGTGTGGCCGTAGCTGTTGCGTTGGCGGTCCATCGGCCAGGCCTGGCAACTGGCGAGCGCCGGGTAAGTCTGGCAGTAGGGCAGATACCAGCCGATCAGGCCGGTCCGCAGACCGGGACGCTCCAGCAGGTTTCCCAGCATGAGCGGGATGGCGACAGCGGTGGAGTTCGCGGGGCTGCGCGCTTCCCGGAAGACGACGGACTCGGCACGAAAGGCGTCGAGGGCCGGCAGTCGCAGTCCGGCGGGACGGGCCGTGAAGGCGACGCGCTCGTCGAGTTCGTCGAAGAGGATCCAGACGACGGTGCCATGGCGGAGTCCGGGAGCAGTCGAAGGGCGAAAGGCTGGGGAGGGTGGCGCGGGCGAAAAGGCCAGGCGCCAGGCGACAGGCCCGGCCGTCACGGCGACGACGGGGCTGAGGATGAGCAGCGCGGAGAGGATCCAGCGCGTTGGCAGGCGCCAGAGTAGCCAAGCCGCTAGAGAGGCTCCCAGCGCGGCGGCGGGCAGGAGCCAGCCTTGGCGCAGTCCGGCTTCCATCATTTGCGCCACCGGCTTCAGGAGTGCGTCCTGGCCGGAGGCGAGGGTGGCTTCTTTGGTGATCAGCGCGAGGCCGGCGACGCCCGCGATCCAACGTCCTAGGGTAAAGCGGGAGATGGTCCAGAAGAGGAGCGACAGGAGCAAGAGGTTCAGCAGCGCCGCGGCGTACCAGGCGCGGGGTACCGGCTCGCCGAGCAGGCCTACCCAGATTCGGAGCAGGCAAAGATTCGCGAGGGACAGGGCCGCCAGGCCATGCCTCCAGCCGCTGAAGCGGCTACCTCCGAGCATTCATTACCACGTCCATGATTTCACTCTACCGCTACCGCGGGACCAACGTGAAAGTGCCGTCAGGGTGCAGGCGGTACCGGCGGTCACGCCAAGTGATGGTGTTGCCCCAGAAGCCCAGGACCCAGAACAGCAGACTGAGGAAGTCCTGCGGCAGCGTCAGCCAAATCCACGGCGCGCCGAGGACGCGGGCTGAGAGATAGATGCCGCAGAGTATCCGCAGAAGGATGGCGAAGACGGCGAGCGGCCACCAGGCGGTGAACGCGAGCATCATCGCCCAGGGCAGCGGGTTCATGAAGACTTGCCCCACGTAGCCCGCCGGGCGCGAGCGGCGCGTGCTGCGATTCCAGCGTAGGCGGTGCGCGAAGTTCTTGGCGAGCGGCTCGCTGCCGATGCGGTGCTCGATGACGTAGCGCGAGAGGATGACGCCGAAGCCCTTTTCGGCGGCCCATTGGCCCATGACGAAGTCCTCGGCGAGGTAACGGCTGAGGGCGGGGAAGCCTCCGATAGCGGCGAGCACCGGACGGCGGACCACGATCGTGGGACCGACGGCGAAGCGGACGCCTTCCAGCATCCGGGCGACGAGCAGGCCGCCGATGAATTCGGTGTTGAGCCCGGCGGCTTCAAGGCGGCTCCAGAGGCTGGGTCCGCCGATAGCGCGATAGGGGCAGGTGGCGAGGTCGACGGCAGGGTCAGCGAACTCGGCGGCGACGGTGGCGAGGAAGGCCGGGCTGACGCGAATGTCGGAGTCCGCCATGGCGAGCAGGTCATGGCGGGCGGCCTGGGTGAGCTTCTCCAGGCTCCAGACTTTGGCGTTGGCGTACGGCGGCTCGCCGACTTCAAGAATCTGGCTCGGTACGTGGGGGAATTCGGCTTGCAACTGGCGGACGATGGGGAGCGCGGGGTCAGCGCTGGTGCGGGTGGCGAAGAGGATTTCGCAGGGTCCGGCGTAGTCTTGCTGGAAGAAGCTGCGCAGGTTCTCTTCGAGGCCGAGGTCGGCGCCGGCCAGGGGCTTGAGGATGCTGATGGGTAGCGTGGCCGGTTTCGGCGGGGGGACTTCCAGATACCGGATGGCGGCGATCACGCTCAGCATGAGATAGACGCAACCACCGGTAGTCAGGATGAGCACGAGGAAGAGCATGTTGTAGGACGGGCCCCCTGGCCCGTCAACCAAAAAAACAGGGGCGGGCCGGGGCCCGCCCTACCTTAATCGGTTGACGACTTGGTGTCGATCAACTGCTTCGCGCGGGCGATGAACTCGGCTACCGGCACGACGCCCTGGTCGCCGTGTTTGCGATGGCGGACGCTGACGCTGCCGGCCTCGGCCTCGCGGCCGCCTACCACCAGCATGAAGGGGATCTTCTGCATCTGGGCGTCGCGAATCTTGAGGTTTACCTTTTCGCTGCGATCGTCCACTTCCACACGCATGCCAGCGTCCTTTAGTTGTTGGCCGAGGGCGTGGGCGAAGTCATTCTGGCGATCCGTAATCGGACACACCACCACTTGCACCGGCGCGAGCCACATCGGGAAGGCGCCCGCGTAATGCTCCACCAGGATGCCGAAGAAACGCTCGACTGACCCGAATAGGGCGCGGTGCACCATCAGCGGCTGGTGCTTCTTGTTGTCCTCGCCGACGTACTCGAGGCCAAAGCGGCGCGGCAGCGTAAAGTCGAATTGCACCGTCGAAAGCTGCCACTTGCGGCCAATGGCGTCCACCAGCTTGACGTCGATCTTAGGCCCGTAGAAGGCCGCTTCGTCGGCGATCACCTTGGCCTTCAGGCCGACGCGGTCACAGGCGTTGCGTAGCGCGTTTTCGGCGAGTTCCCACTGGGCGGGCTCGCCGTCGTACTTGCCAGAGGCGCCGCCGTCCCAGGTGGAGATCTCGGCTTCGTACTCTGTAAAGCCAAAGGTGGTGAGCGTGTCGCGCGCGAATTCCAAACAGCCGATCACTTCGTCTTCCACCTGATCGGGCCGGCAGAAGATGTGGGCGTCGTCCTGGCAGAAGCCGCGGACGCGCAGCAGACCGTGCAAGGTGCCGCTGCGTTCATAGCGATAGACGGTGCCGAGTTCGCCTAGGCGGACGGGCAGGTCGCGATAGCTCTTCTGCCGGTCCGCGTAAATGAGGATGTGGAACGGGCAGTTCATCGGCTTCAATTGATACGTCGCGTCGTCCAATTCCATGGGGACGAACATGTTGTCGGCGTAGAAATTGGCGTGGCCGGAGGTCTTCCACAAGTCCAGGCGGGCGACGTGCGGCGTGTAGACGAGCGAGTAACCGCGCGCCAGGTATTGCTCGCGCATCCAGTCTTCCAGGGCCTTGCGGATGATGCCGCCCTTGGGATGAAAGAAGATCAGGCCGGGGCCGGCCAGTTCTTGAATCGAGATCAGGTCGAGCTCCTTGCCGAGCTTGCGGTGGTCGCGCTTCTTGGCCTCTTCGATGCGCAGCAGGAATTCGTCCTGATCCTTCTTGGTGAACCAGGCGGTGGCGTAGATGCGCTGCAACTGCTGCCGCTTTTCGTCGCCCTTCCAATAGGCGCCCGAAACATTCAGGAGCTTAAATGCTTTGATCTTCGCGGTGGACGGAAGATGCGGACCGCGGCAAAAGTCGATGAAATTCGGGCCCAGCGTGTACTCGGAGAAGACTTCGCCGGCGCGCTCGGTGATCAGTTCCACCTTCATCGGCTCGTGCGCGTACTTGGTGAGGCCTTCTTCCTTCTTCGTATAAACGCGGTCGTAGGTGAGGTTGCGCGCCTGAATCTCCCACATTTTCTTTTCGATCTTTTCGAGATCGTCGGGGGTGAAAGCGGTGGCGCGGTCAAAGTCGTAGTAGAAGCCGTTTTCGATGAAGGGCCCGATGCCCAGCTTGGTCTCGGGGTAAAGCTCGAGCACGGCGGCGGCGAGCAGGTGGGCGGTGGAGTGGCGATAGACGTCGAGCGACTCGGGGTCCTTCGTGGTGAGCAACTGCAGTTGCGCGTCGCCCGTGAAGGGGCGGGTGAGATCCCAGAGTTCTCCGTTCACTTTAGCGACGATGCAATCGTCCGCCAAGCGCTTCGAGATCGCCAGCGCGACATCGAGCGGCCGCGATCCCGCGGGCATGGGTTTTTGGCTGCCATCTGGCAGAGTAATCGAGATTTCAGACACTATCCACTAGGTTACCTTACCGGCTTGCCAGCGCGGATTCTTCAAGCGTGAGGGTGCCGGCGGTCGAGTCCAGCGTCGCCATCACGCCTTGCGGCAGGGTGAGTTGATTGTCGGTGTGGCCGAAGGTGAGACCGCTGAGTACGGGTACGCCTAGTCCGCCGAGAATGCGGTCGACGACCTCGCGTTCGGTGAGGGGCACTTCGACGCCGGAGGTGGGCTTGCACTTTTCGCACTCGCCCCAGACGACGCCGGCGATGCGGTCCAGCTTGCCGGCCAGCTTGAGTTGGGTGAGCATCCGGTCAATCCGGAAGGCCTCTTCGCCCACGTCTTCGAGCAGGAGAATCTTGTCGCGCGTGTCGATCTCGTAGGGCGTCCCCATCAGGTTCGAGATCAGCGAGAGGTTGCCCACCACGATCCGGCCCCGGGCCGTGCCGGGCCGGATGGCGCGCAAGGTGTGGCCTTCGGCGGGATTGGTCAATTTGCCGATGGGCGCCGTATCAAACAAAGCCTTACGAAAATGTTCCAGGGTGAAGGGGGGGAACTTGGCGTTCGCCGTGGGTCCGTGGAAGGTGACCAGGCCGAGCTTCTGGTGGAAGGCCAGGTGCAGGGCGGTGATGTCGCTATAGCCGCAGAAGACCTTGGGATTCTTCCTGAGCAGGTCATAGTCGATCTTGTCGAGCAACTGCGGCGTGCCGTAGCCGCCGCGAATGGCGAAGACGCCCTTGACGGCGGGGTCGCGAAACATGTCGTGCAGGTCGGCGACGCGGTCTTCAATCGTGCCCGCGACGTAGCCCTTGCGGCGAATGTTCTTGCCGTAGCGCGGCTCGAGGCCCAGGCCCTTCATGGTCTGCTCGATGCGCGCCCAGTCGCCCGAGTTGACGACGTTCGAGGCGGGCGTGATCAGGCCGACGACGTCGCCCGATTGGAGCGCGGCGGGTTTGACAAGTTTCTTGGGGGTTTGCGCGTTCATTGCGGCGAGGGGCAGGGCGAGCAGTTGGCGGCGGTTCAAGCGGGCTTCTCCTCGTCCTTGGGGCGGCCCTTGCGGATACGCTTTAGAATGCTGTCGACGCGCTTCTGGGGACCGAAATTCGCCGTGGTATCGAAGTGCAGTTCCGGAGAACGAAACAAACCCAACCGCTGGCCCACTTCGCGCTTCAAAAAGCCGCGAGCGCCTTCGAGCGCGGCGAGCGTGTCGGGCGTAATCGTACCTTCATGACTCTTGATGGCGACGTAGGCGTGCCGCTTGTCCGGTGACACATTCACTTCCACCACCTCGAGGCCATCCAAACGCGGATCTTCCATTTCGAGCGCGATCATTTCGCTCAACACTTCGCGGATCGCTTCCGTAGTGCGTTCTAGCCGATGGGGTTCCACAGACTCTATTGTATGTTGAGGCGCGCTGGTAGTATTGGATTGGAGTTTTTATGGAAAAAGTGTTTAGATAAACCCACCCGCCACGCACGCAGTCCCCGACGCCTTGGGGCGTCATGAGGCTCCACGAACTGCGCCAATTGCGCCCACGGGCAAGCCCGGAACGAAGTGACGGGTCCCAGTAGAGTGAATGGAACTCCAGAAACCACCCCGTAAACCCTTGATTCTTTTTCGGACCCACTCGCTTCGCGCGGGGCTTGATGGCGCGGCGATCGGGGTGCTTTCCGCCCCTCATGACGCGCGCAGCGCGTCGGTGGCTCCGGGCGCGGCTGGGGTGACGGACCAGGGGGTCCGTCTTACAAGTACGGGCTGAAGCCCGTAACCACGGTGTATCTTGAGTAGCATGAAGATTACCGCGATCCGGACCCTGGTGGTCCACGCGCGCATGCGCAATTGGGTGCTCGTCAAGGTGGAAACCGATCAGCCGGGCCTCTATGGCTGGGGCGAAGCGACCCTGGAATGGAAGACGAAGGGCGTCGTCGGCGCCGTGCAGGACCTCTCCGTCCTCCTGATCGGCCAGGATCCGCGCCGCGTGGAGCACTGCTGGCAGATCATGCACCATCAGTACTTCTGGCGCGGCGGCATCACCAACTACTCGGCGATGAGCGGGATTGACCAGGCCTTGTGGGACATCAAGGGCAAAGAAGTCGGCAAGCCCGTCTGCGAACTCCTCGGCGGACCCGTGCGCGACTCCATGCGCCTCTACGATCACCTCGGCGGCGGTAGCTTGGAGGGCATGTACCGCACGGGGGAACCCGAGTCCTTTGCGGAACTGGCCAAGGAGAGCGTCGCGCGCGGCTTTACCGCCTTCAAGTGCATGCCGGTGCCGATCGCGGAGTATATCGAGTCGCCGGCGGTGCTGAAGAAGGCGGCCCGCGCCGTGGAACTGATGCGGTTGGCCGTCGGCGACAGCGTCGATATCATGCTGGACCTGCACGCCCGCACGACGTCGGCGGCAGCGATCCAGTTTGGCCGTCTGCTGGTGGATTACAACCTCTACTGGTTTGAGGAGCCCTGCTGGCCGGAGCACATCGACGCCCTGGTGGAGGTCTCCCGCGCGCTGCCCTTCCCCATTGCCACCGGCGAGCGCCTGGTGGGCCGCTGGGAGTTTCGCGAACTGCTGGAGAAGCGCGCCGTGGCCATCATCCAGCCCGATGTCTCCCACTGCGGCGGCATCAGCGAGGCCCGGCGCATTGGCGCGATGGCCGAAACGTACTCAATCCCCATGGCCTGCCACAATCCGCAAGGCCCGGTGTCGACGGCGAGTTCGCTGCATGTCGCCTTTGCGACGCCGAACTACCTGATTCAGGAAGTGGTGCGGGCGGACGTTCCCTGGCGGGACGAGATCGTGATCGGCGGCTTCAACGTAAACCAAGGGTCAGTGAGTACTCCTACGGCGCCGGGACTTGGGATCGACATTAACGAAACGGTTGCCTTAAAGCATCCTTGGGAACCGGAAGTGATGATGCCCGCCTTCCACAAAGACGGTAGTGTAGCGGATTGGTAGACTAATAGATCTTTCCCGGCCGGATGAGGCGAATGACAGTTGCCTGTCACTACCTCCGAACTCATCCGGCCGGAGAGCAATCCTGACTCGCTCGGATAATTTAGAGGCCCTACTTGGTGCGTTTTGTGCAGGAAGCGTACGAAGTAGGGCCCCAGTCCCGGGGGTTGCCGGCCGTCTGGAACCAGCCAAACCACAAAAATCCGTTGAAGAGAGAAGAGATGGATTCTCGCGGAGCGGCCAGACCAATTCGGACGACCCAGGTTGCGTAAGCCCAGGATGCAGGACTTTTGCAACGATTGGGAAGTCAGGACTAGGTTATCTCTGGGTTACCTAACCCCAAATCGTAGTACTTATCTACACTTAATCGACTTCGTAACCCCTGAAATGATATCCTCACGTCCATGGCTGACCCGGTGGAGGATCGGAAATACTCGCCACAACTCGTCGCTGCGGAGCTGGAGCGGCTCTGCGCCTCGACGGTACTAGGCCAGTCAGAACGTCTAAAGCGCTTCATCCGGTACTCGGTGCAGACTACCCTCAACGGCACACCCGAGCAGCTAAAGGAATCTGTAGTCGGCACCCAGGTGTTTGACCGGCCGATGGGGTACAACCCGAAAGAGGACGCAATCGTCCGGGTTGAGGCGCACCGGCTTCGGCAAAAACTCGACCAATATTATGCGGCAGAAGGTAAGGATGCCCCGCTGCGTTTCGTACTACCAAAGGGGAAGTACGGCGTGCAGATTGAGGTCGCCGAAGCGCCTCCAGAAACCATCTTGCCCGTGGCCGCTCCACCGGAAGCGGCGCCTGCGAACCGATTTTGGAAGGCCGTGGCGGGAGTTGCCCTGCTCATCGGGCTGGCCGGTGGCGCGTGGTACGCGTCTCGCGACCGTACTGGGGACCAGCCAGCCATCACGTGGCATCGACTCACCCTCGACAACGGCTTCGCCACGGACCCGGTGCTGCTTCCCGACGGCAAGTCCGTCATCTATTCGGCCGACCGTGGCTCAGGCGCGACCATGGCCCTCTGGCGTCAGCCGTTGGATGGTGGCGAGCCGCAGAAGCTCACTCCGGAGCCCTACGACGCGATCCGTCCGGACGTCTCGCCCGACGGCCAATGGCTCGTCTACGGCTCGCGAGACCCCCGCGCGCCCGGCATCTACCGGCGCCTCATCGCGGGAGGCACGCCCCAACTGCTGGTGCCCGGCGGACTCCGGCCCCGCTACTCACCCGATGGCCGCTGGATCTCCTATACGATCCGCAATGAGCAGGAGTGGCAACCGGGCCGCATTGGCGTCGTGCCGGCGCAGGGCGGCGCCCCGATTGAGGTCGCCAGCGACTTCGCCGACGCCCACTTCGGCATCTTCTCGGAAGATTCCAGCCAGCTTCTCTTCTGCGGCACGAAGGTCTCCAACGAGCCGGAGCTCGAACACGATTGGTGGATCATTGAGGTCCCGGAGAACAACCAAAGCCGCAACCTGGCCGTCCATAAGACCACCGCGTTCCCCAACCTGCGCCGGCACCTTTCAGCGGGCAAGGCCAAAATTCCGCCCAACGAATTCCTGGAACAGCCGGCCGACTGGTTGGGCAACTTTATCTACTTCTCGAGCCCGCTGGGGAATCCGCTCTCGAGTACGGTGCCCTTGTGGCGGCTGGCGCTGAATACGGAGCTGAACTATACGGGTGAAACGCCGCCGGAGCGCCTTTCGTTTGGCGCTAACGCCGACCTGCGGGCGCGCGCGCGCCGCTATCCCTCGCGCCAATCGAATGCGCACCGGGCCGTGGTGGCGAGCGGAACTACCTCAATCGACATCTGGCGCCTGCCGCTGCAGGCCAACGCCGAAGGCCGTCTGCTGGGCGGGCTCCCGGTTCGCGCAACCTCGCACACCGATAGCGAGATCTTCCCCGCCCCTTCACCCAACGGACGTTGGCTCGCCTACGCCGCGGACCGGCAGGTCCAGCGCCAAATCTACCTCCGCGATCTCGAAACCCAAGTGGAGCGCCTTGTATCCCCTTCAGCCTTCTCCCAGGATTACCCGATCCTCTCGCCGGACTCTACCCGCGTCGCCTTCCGCCAGAACGAGCTTCCCGCAGTCCCCATCCTGATGGCCGACACGGCCACGAAGAAAGTTGAACGCGTCTGCCAGGATTGCGGTGCGCCGACCAGTTGGTCGCCCGATGGGCAGTATCTATTGTACGAGCCCGGCGCTACGATCGCCTTCGTGGGCCGTTTCAATCTCACCACGCGGCAGCCGGAAGTCTTTCTGCGGCATCCGGAGTACAGCCTGCGCGGCGCGCGCTATTCGCCCGACGGACGCTGGATCGCCTTCTACGCGGAGACCAGCCGGGAAGGCCGCCGCATCTACGTCGCGCCGGCGATGCGCGAAACGCCTCCTTCGGAATGGATCCCCATCACCACCGGCGCCGACATCGCGATGTTACCCGCCTGGAGTGAGGACTCGCGCCAACTCTTCTTCCTCGACGACGCCGAAGGCCAGCGGACCATCTCCGGGCAAAGGCTCAACTCCGAGGGCCGGCCGCAGGGCGCGGCTTTCACCGTCCAGCGTTTCAGCTCTCCGCGCCGGAGTCTGCTGCGGCTGACGCGGACGCGCGTGAGCGCAGTGGGGTTATCAGTGCGGGCGAATCAGCTCTACTTTGCCCTCGACGAACAACTTGCCGAGATCTTCTGGGCGGACCTGCCGCCGATTCGTTAGGCTTTCTTGGGCGCTACGGGACCCTTGCCCATCTTGTCGATCTCGTTGAAGTAGATCTTGCGCTCGTCGTACATCGCCTGATTCGACAGAATCACGGCCGTCGAGTCGTGCAAACCGACTTCGAGATCGGCCAACGGACGCTTGCCCGTCGCGCAGCAATCGAAGAAGCTGGCGAGTTCGACGTCCACCGGATTCGAGTCCTCCTCCGGCACCATCACGCCCTTGCCGTAGAGCCAGAGCTTGGCGAACTTGAGCTCGCTTTGCAGGAAAGAGTCTGAGCCCTGCACCTTGTGCTGATCGAGCAGGATCGGCAGGCCCTTGCTGCCCTTGCCGGTGCTGACGAGCGACGCGCCCACGGCCGCCGGCGCGGCGGACTTGCCGGCCGGATAAGCGCTTGGGAGCGCCGGCTCGCGGAACCACATGCCGAGGGCAGGCTCATTGTCGGTGCCCACCGTGATGTGGATGGTGCCTTGCGTGCCCATGATGCACTCGCCGAATTCGGTGCGGCTGCCGTCGAAGAGGGGCAGGTGCTGATTGGTCGTCATCGACGTATAGATTAGCTTCTGGCCCTTGGGGTAGCGGTAAATCAACTGAATGTTGTCGAAGATGTCGCGGCCGTCTTTGATGTAGTCCGTACCACCGACGCCCACGACGTACTCGGGGCCGGAGCCGAACATCCAGTCGGCGATGTCGATCTGGTGCGACGCCAACTCCGCGGTGAGGCCGCCGGAGAACTCGCGGTACTTGCGCCAGTTCTGCTCTTTGTCAGTGCGGCCGGCGGGGACGGGCTTGTTCCAGGGGTCCTTGGCGAAGGTATTGCGATGCCACTGGCCGCGGATGTGGGTGACTTGGCCGATCATGCCCTTGTCGATCATCTGCTTGGCCGTCTGGTAGAACTTCGAGTAGCGGCGCTGCAAACCCACCTGCAACGTCTGCTTGGGCTTTGAATTCGCCAGCGCGCGTAAGGCATGCACCTCTTCGGCGGTGAAGACGAGCGATTTCTCGCAGAACACATGCTTACCGCTCTCGAGCGCGGCTTTGGTGACCGGGAAGTGGGCGAAGAGCGGCGTGGCGATCAGCACGGCGTCGAGGTTCGAGGCTGAGAGGAGTTCGCGGTAGTCCTTGAATTTCTTGGGATTCGTGCCGATGGTTTCAGCGCCCTTGTCGAGCGCGGGCTGGTAGACGTCGCACACGGCGGTGCAGAGCCCATTGTCGATGCCCTTGAGGTGCTTCAGCAGGTACTGGCCGCGGCTACCGGTGCCAATAAAGCCATAGCTGACCTTGCTGTTGGCGCCTTTCACTTTCTGGATCCAAGGGGCGCCGGTGATCAGGCTGGAGGCGGCGGCCACGCCAACGGCGGTGGTCTTCACGGCGTCACGACGAGTGGGTTGATTCGGCATTTTTTTCTCCTACGGGGCCAATTGAATAGTCTAATGCATTCTTGGGCGAATGAGCGCCCCGGGCGGCCCATTCCGCGCCGCCGAGGACGACCATCGAGCCCACAAAGCTGAAAAGGATGATCGAGACCGACATGTAGAACGCGCTGTACTCGCTCAAGAGCTTCTTCTGTAGCAGGGGCCACAGCAGCAGGTTCAGGTTCTTAAAGATTTCGAGCAGCAGACCCACCAGCACCGCCGTGGGTACAATGCGACGAATCGGCACCGGACCATTGGGCAGCAGCCAGTAGATCAAAAACAGACACAGCATCAGGGCGGGAACAGCGGCAAGTTTGAAGAAGAGCAGAGTGGACCAACTGAGCAGGAACGAGTTCGCTGGCATCAGCCGCGAGAGGAGGCTAACGTTCATGCCGGTAAACACAGTCGAGATCATAAAAAGCGTGCCGCAAGCGAAGATCAGCCCCAAACTGATGAGCTGGTTGCGGAAGTAGCTGCGGTTCGTCCGGATATTGAAGGCGCGGTTCAGGGCCACCTCCAACGGTTCAAAGATGCCGTTGGCGGTGAAAAAGAGCAAAAACATAGAGGTAAGTTGCAGCGGCCCGCGGGTGTAGAGCAATTCCTGGACGCGGAAGCTGATCGCCTTGCCGACGTCGTCGGGGAAGAGGTCGCGGACGGCGAAGTAGAGGGCTTGTTCGGCGGCGGGGAGTCCAAAGACGTGGCGGCATAGGGAGGCCATCACGACGAGGAAGGGCATGAAGGCCAGCAGGACGCTCGCGGCGATGGAGAAGCCGTAGACATGCACCTCGGTTTCCATCAGGTACCGGAAGGTTTGCCGGGCAGAGGCCCAGGCGGCGGAGAGGGAGCGCGGCTGGAGTTCGTGCCAAACCAGCCAAAGTAGACCTTGCATCCAGCTTCCAGGATATCGGGTAATTTACCCTAGAAGCCCTCAATTTTTCAGTCCGGTCCGCCGATAGTCTCAGTGGATGAGCGAAGTACTCTCAGGTACGAAGCCGTTGGACGCAACGGAAGAGAAGCCAAAGCCAGGGCCAGCGCCGGGGTCCACGCCGGCGCCGGGAACGGTGAAGCGTCCGCTGCCGTCGATTAGCGTTTTGCCCCGCCCAGCGGCGAATCCGGCGGCCAACCCAGGCATGCCGGGCGCGCCCGCCGCCAAACCCCCGGTATCTGCAGCTCCGGCGGCGAGCCCCCCGGTGGCGAAGGCGCCGCCGCCCCAAACCCCGGCACCCCAGGCACCGGCCGCCGCCGGCGCGCCCAAGCCGATTCCGAAACCGATTCCCGCTCCGGCCGCCAAGGCGCCGGTTCCGGCGCAGGCCGCTCAGCCCGAAAAGAAGCCCGAAACCCCGAAAGGGCCTGAACCGGCGGGCGCCCCCGCGGCCAGTGGCGCCGGGTGGCTTTCGAACATTCGCAGCCTCAGCATGGGTGCCGCGGGGAAAGAAGAGCAAGTGCCGGTGCTGGCTCCGCCGGTACCCGAAACGCTCGAAGCGACGGGCCTCAAAGATACCTTCATCGAGGCGTTGCTCCTCAAGATCCTCTACTTCCGGGGCGAGATCACGGGCCGGCAACTCGGCGCCGCGATTGCCCTCAAGTACAGCCTGATTGAGCCGATTCTCGACAATCTGAAGCGGTTGCAACTGATAGCCGTGAAGAAGTCGCTTGGCATGGGCAGCGTCTCGGCGACGTATTTCCTCGCCGACGCCGGCCGCCTCCTGGCGCGCGATCACTTACTGCAGAATCAGTATGCCGGCCCCGCCCCCGTGCCGATTGACCAGTACACCGCGCAGATCGCCAAGCAACGGCTGCGCGACAGTTGGCTCACCAAGGAGAACCTGCTGGAGGCGTTGAAGGGGCTCGTGCTCACCAAGGAAGTGATCTCCCAGTTGGGCCCGGCCGTCAACGCCGGCAAGAGCTTTCTGATTTACGGCCAGCCCGGCAACGGAAAGACGTTCCTGGCCGAGGCGCTCTTCCAGATCAGCCGCGAACCGATCTACATCCCCTTCGCGGTGGAGGCGCAGGGCCAGATCATCCAGGTCTACGATCCGCTCTATCATAAGCCTCTACACAGCCATAAGGACGCAGCCGCAGAGTCAGTCCTCAACGCCGTCAGCGACGAGGTGCTCTACGATCCGCGCTGGTTCCACGCCCCGCGCCCGTTTATCATGACGGGCGGCGAACTCTCGCTCGCCATGCTCGACCTGAGCTTCAACCAGGGCTCCAAAATCTACGACGCGCCCTTCCAGATGAAGGCTAATAACGGTATCTACCTCATTGACGACTTCGGCCGCCAGAAGGTCTCGCCGGCCGAGGTGCTCAACCGCTGGATTGTCCCCATGGAGCGCAAGCAGGACTACCTCTCGTTCGAGACCGGCGGCAAGGTCGCCGTGCCGTTCGAATGCTTCCTGATCTTCTCGACGAACCTCAATCCCGAGCAACTGGGCGACGAAGCCTTCTTGCGCCGCATTCAGTACAAGATGATGATGAAGAGTCCGGCGGAGGACGAGTTCAAGGAGATCTTCCGGCGTTTCTGCACGGCGCAGAAGCTGCCTTTTGAAGAAGAACTTCTCGAAGCCTTCATCCGCGAGCGCTATCAGAAGGCCAACAAGCGCATGCGCCGCTGCCACCCCCGCGACGTCCTCACCCATGCGATCGACTTCATCCGCTTCGAGCGCCTTCCCTTCGAACTCACCGCCGAAGTGTTGGATCATGCCTTCGAAAGCTGCTTCGTCACCATCGACCACAAGCAGGACACGGCAGCGCCAGTGTCAAACTAGAAACATGCCCGCCACCATGGAAGCTCCCGCTACCGTGCGCGCCCGCAAGGCCATCATGTGGACGCGCGCGGACTGCCGCGCGCTCGCCGACACGGGCTTGCTGCCCGCGCGCTGGGAACTGGTGCAAGGAGAAATCGTCAGCAAGATGGGCACCAATTTGCCTCATGCGAGGATTTCCAAGTTGATGGATGTTTGGCTTTCCAGCGTCTTCCCCACGGACCATATCTTGCCCACCTGCAGTATCGACGTGGCTCCCGAAGACAACCCCACCAGTGAGCCCGAGCCCGATATTACTGTCCTCAATCGTTCCGCCGGTGAGCTAACCCAAAATCCCCAGCCAGCCGACATCGCGCTCCTGGTGGAAATAAGCGACTCGACCCTGGACCACGATCTAGGCCCCAAAGCCCAACTCTACTCCCGCGCGGGCATCGTGGAGTATTGGGTGGTGGATCTCAAGGGGCGCCGTCTCGTCGCGCACCGCGACCCCGGCCCCGATGGCTACACTTCGCTGCGGACTTGGGAAGCCACCGAAAGCCTCTCGCCGCTGGCTCAGCCAGCGGCGACGCTCTCCCTCGCGCTCCTGTTTGGCTAATGACGCGACCTATGCGCGGTCGACGTCCATGAAGTAGTAGCAGATCATGTGGCAGACGATCATGTGGGCGTCTTCGATGCGCCCGTAGTGCGACGCCGCCACGTTGATGCTCAGGTCCGCCAGGGGGCCGATCTTGCCGCCGTCCTTGCCGCTCAGGGCGATCGTCTTGCAGCCGATCTGCTTGGCGTACTCGAGCGCTGCCACCACGTTGGGCGACGTGCCGGAACAGCTTACCGTCATGAAGAGGTCGCCGGGGCGGGCGAAGTTCTTCAGGGGCTCCAGGAAGACGGCGTCGTAGCCGACGTCGTTGCCGTAGGCGGTCATGGTCGGCATCATGTCGGTGAGGGCGAGGATCTTGAAGCGCTTTTCCACGGCGCGCTGGTAGCTGGCGCCTTTCACCATGTCGCAGGTGAAGTGCGACACGCTAGCCGCGCTGCCGCCGTTGCCGCAGACGAAGATCATGCGGCCCTCGTCGCGGGCCGCGGCGAACATGCGGATCGCCTGGTCCACCTGGTTCAAGTCCACCAGGTCCATCGTCTTCAAAAGGTCTTGCTTGTATTGCTCAGGATAGGTCACTACCGTCTATTATGAAGCACGCTGATATCATGAGAGCGAATGCTAAAACCGACGATCTTCCGCGAGTACGACATCCGCGGAATCGCTGAAGAAGACCTGCTTTCGCCCGATGTGGTGAACCTGGGCCGCGCGATAGGCACTTATCTGCGCCGCCACTCCGGGCCCAAGGTCGCCCTGGGCCGCGACGTGCGCTTGAGTGGCACGCGTCTGCATGCCGCTTTGCTCGAAGGCCTACGGGCCGCGGGCTGCGACGTCACCGACATCGGCGTGGTGCCCACCCCCGTCCTCTATTTCTCCGTGCATCATCTGCACGCCGATGGTGGCGTGATGATCACGGGCAGCCACAATCCGGCCGAGTACAACGGCTTCAAAATGATGACGGCGACGAAGTCCGTCTTCGGCGCGGCGATTCAGGAGATCTACAGGATTCTCGCGGCGGAAGACTTCTCTACAGGCACCGGCTTGCTCAGCCACGCCGACGCCGTGACGCCCTACGTGGACCAGGTGGCGGCGCAGTTTACGGCGCTGTCGCGGCGCGTGAAGGTGGTGGTGGACGCCGGCAACGGCACCGGCGGCCCCGTGATGGAGCGCATTCTGGCCAAGCTCAACATCGACGCCACGCCCTTGTTCTTCGCGCCGGACGGCAACTTCCCGAATCATCACCCGGACCCTACCGTGCTCGAAAACCTCGCGCATCTGGCCCGCGCCGTTCGCGCGGAAAAGGCCGACCTGGGCATCGCCTTCGACGGCGATACGGATCGCATCGGCGCGGTGGATGAACACGGCGAAGTGGTCTACGGTGACTTCCTCCTCTTGATCTACGCGCGCGAGATCCTCACTCGGAAACCCGGGGCCACGTTCATCGGCGAAGTGAAATGCTCGCAGGTGATGTACGACGAACTCGAGCGGCTCGGCGGCCGCCCCATCATGTACAAGACCGGCCATTCTCTCATCAAGACCAAGATGAAAGAGGAGCACGCCGAACTCGCCGGCGAGATGTCCGGCCACATGTTCTTCGCGGACCGCTACCATGGCTTCGACGACGCCATGTACGCCGCCTGCCGCCTGATCGAGATCGTCGCCGACTCCGGGCGTCCGCTCTCGGCGCAAGTGGAAGGCCTTCCCAAGACGGTGAGCACGCCCGAGTTGCGCATCGATTGCCCGGATGAAGAGAAGTTCGACGTCGTCGCCCGCTTGGCGGCGCGCTACAAAGCGACGCACAAAGTGGTGGATGTGGACGGCGTCCGCGTGCTGTTTCCCGAAGGCTGGGGACTGGTGCGCGCCTCCAATACGCAGCCGGTGCTGGTGATGCGCTTCGAAGCCGCCAACGATCAGGCGCTGAATAGCTACCGCCGTGAGATGGAAGCCGCGGTCGCCGCGGCTAAAGCGGCTGTCTAGACGATGCTGCTGGCGCTGCGCTTCGTGCTCTGGTGCGCGCTGCACACCCTCTTCCGCGTGCGCGTGGTGGGTGCGGAGAACTTACCGGAAGCAACCGGAGCGCTGATCGTTTCTAATCATGTCTCCTACGCTGACGCGGTGCTGATCGGCTCCGCGACGAAGCGCTGGATCCGGTTTCTGCTGTGGGAGCCCTTCTACGAAAGCGCTTTCAAGCCCTTCTTTGTGCTGCTGCGCGCGATCCCGATTTCGCAGCGATCGCCACGGGAGGCGCTAGCCTCCTTGGCGCGCGCGCGCCGCGAAGTGGAAGCCGGCGAACTGGCCGGCATTTTCCCCGAAGGCCAGATCACACGCACGGGCGAATTGATGCCCTTCAAGAGCGGCTTCGAGCGCATCGTCGAGCGCAAGGGATCGCCCGAGCTACTCGCGCCGGTCGTCCCCGTGTGGCTCGAAGGCCTCTGGGGCCATCCGCTGAGCATGAAGAGCGGGAGAGTCCTGGGCAGTTGGGAGCGCCTCTGGCGGCCGCGCGTGACGGTGTGGGTCGGCGAGCCGATTCACGAACCGGTCACCCCGGACGCATTGCGGGAGCGGCTGCTGGCGCTGCGCGACGCGAATCGCTAGGACCCGGCTGGCGATTACGGCTGGCCACGCAACCGAGACGCGCCGGGCGGCCAGACCCTCGTTCTGGTGATCGGGAACTGATCTCAGTTGAATCCGCCACAGCATTGGTTTGAAACATAAGCTTCCGCAATCCCACAGGCCATACAATGAAGATGGCACGGCTCATGAAGACTGTTCCCGTTTGCTTACTTCTCTTGTTCAGCCCAACTGCTATGTTCGGATGCAGTTGCAGCAGCGTCTCCGTCTGCCAATGGCTGGCCCGGCCTTCGGTAAAGCCCTTCATCGGCGAAGTAATCTCCGGCGGAATCGACTCAGTCCAGCTGGACCCCTGGTACTCTCCTGCCACGCAAGTTCGCTTTAAGGTCCTGGAAAGCTTCGGTACGGACCAGCCTCGCCCGGTCTTTGTCATGCGAGTCTCCCCAACCGCCGGTATGTGTTCTCCGATGCCCTACATCCTCGGACGCCGCTATCTGGTTTTCCCCAGGACCGTCCATGAAGGCGAGGAGAGCCTGTGCGGCTTCACGGGCCGCCTCGTGGAGGAGTCCGCCGCCGAGGTCGCCTTGGTGCGGGACTACTACGCCAGCCGAAACCGATACCGGCTCCGAGGCCGGGTCGCGGCTAGCAGCCACGAATCGTATGTCGAACTTAGCCTGTTGATGGGCGAGAGCCGTCCGCCGAAAGGCGTCCGGGTAGTTGCCACCCAGGGAGAGAGCAGCTACACCGCGCTCGTTGATGATCGCGGCGAATACGAAATCAAGGTACCCTCCGCCGGTGATTACCGCATCAGCGTTTCAAGCCCTGCTTACCTCCCGCTGGAACCTTTTTCCGTAGCCGTGCCTGCCGCTGGCTGCGCCATCCGGGATATCGCTCTCAGCACGGGAAACACCATCGAGGGACAGCTTCGCGACCCCGACGGCAAGCTTCTCTCCGTAGGAACGGTCACCCTCCGTGACGCTGATCCGGCGCCTCCAGGACGCAGGCCGTTCGAACTCAGGGCTTATGCCAGTAAGTCCGAGGGTTCTCGTTCAAGAACGTCTCTCCTGGAAAATACGCCGTAAAATTGGAACCGCAGCGGCCTTCGGAAGTCTCTTCCAACTGGGACAGTGCATATTACCCCCTTGGCAGCACCCGGGAGAAGGCTCAGGCGATTGAAATCACAGGTCCTGGCCAGCAGGTCAAGGGGCTGGTGATCGTTCCTGGGCCCCCCATTACCTATCGCAGGCTCGCCATCCGCGTCCGCTTCCCCGACGGCAAGCCCATGACCACCGCCCGCGTCCGCATCACCGGCAACAACTGGGAAGAGATCGTTTTTTATCTCCCGACTCAAAAACAGCCGTGGGGCCAATTCCCTGTCCCCGCCAACCGCAAGATCCGCGTGGAAGTCACCGACAGTTGGAAGCGCGACCTCAAGCGAGAATATGCCGCCGAATTCGACGCTGGCACAACAGCCATCGAGAAGGACTTCGTCATCAAACCGTAAGCCGCCACGCGCCGTCGGCATTCGAGGTGAGAGGAAAGGCCTGTTTCCAATGAACCGGTGGGTACGGAACTCCGGCGGCAAGTGACGTTAGAATGAGGCGAGGTACTTCACCCATGACCTTCCGCCAGTCCTGGCTTTTTCTGGTGGCTCTCTCCGCTGGCGCCGCCACGGTGGAGACGGCGTTGCTGGGCCCGATCTTTTCCCCGCAAGTGATCGTGGCGGGAGACGGCTTAGGCAATGTGCTGCTGGTGAGTCCCCAGCCTTGTAGCATTTTGCAGGAGTGCCAGCCCTTTGCGCTGGTGAAATTGGACTCGACCGGAAAAGTCCTGCTGCGCAAGGCTCTGGGCGACTCCTCCTGGCGATTCCAGGTGAATGCCATCGCGCTCGACCGCGCGGGCAACATCACTTTGGCGGGCGGCACGGCTGAGCCGAATCTGCCGCTGGTCCGCCCACTGCGGAGCCGTCCAGCAGGGCAAAGCGATGCCTATCTGATGCAACTATCGCCGGACGGCAGCCGGATTCTGTTCTCAACTTACCTGGGCGGATCGGGCCTTGACCAACTGACGGCCTTGCGCGTGGACGCCGCAGGCAATCTCGCGGCCGCGATGCAGACCACTTCCCCGGATTTCCCCTTCACCGATGGCCCGTTGGTGATGAGCGCCGGCCCGCGGGGCGCGGTGGTGCGCGTGAATCCGTCTACTGGACGGCTGGTGTATGCGGTGGGCGTGCCGGTGAATGGTCCGCCGCTGGAGTTTGCGGTGGCCGGGGATGGTACGGTGACGGCGGCCGTGTTCGACCCGGCCAGCGGAACGCCGGTATCGCCGCCGCGGACCACCCTGCTAGAAATTCGGCCTGACGGCCAGCCGCGGCGCATTCCGTTAGCCCTGGCCCCGGAAGTCCAGCCGACGCGCGCGGTGCCCAGCCCGGATGGTGGGTACTGGATTGCCGGCACGGGCTTCGCTGGGATGCTACCCGTAACGCCCGGCGCGTGGCGAAACGAACCGTCGCGCTTCAGTTACTTGCGCGCGGAGGGGCAGCAGAGCCTCACTCCGCCCGGACCCATCCGCGGCCTGACGGCGAGACTGCTAGAGGTGGATCGCAGCGAGCCGAATCGGCTGTTCGCCGCGACATCGCGCGGATTGGCGCGCACAGTAGACAATGGCTGGACATGGGAGCTAATCAATGAAACGGCACCATTCCGCGGCATTCGCAGCATGGCGACGGGCGGCGGCCGCCTCTGGGTGTTGACGGCCGGTAGCAACGCCTCTACGACGGTCTGGTATTCGGATGATACCGGGAACCAGTGGCGGAGTTTGCCGCCGCTGGGGACGGGATCCGAGTTCAGTTTGGCCGCCCATCCCGAGGATCCGCGGGTGCTTTACGTGACCAATGGCCAAACGCTTTTCGCGACGCTGGACGGCGGAGAGACCTTCACCCAGCGCACGTTTGAAGACCCGATCTCGTCCATCGTGGTCGACGCGGCCGCGGTCGCCGTCGTCACTACGTCGTTCGCGGGCCGTTTCTCGCCGCCGATCCCCAGGATTCGCCTGAGCGACGATGGCGGCCTTACGTTTCGCACGTCCGCCCCGCTGACGCAAGGGCAGTCGAGTTTCCACTTCAATCCGTTTGAGCCGGGCCAGCTTTACCTGGTGAACAACGGCCGCCTGTCCCGTACGCAGCCTTCCACCTTCCCGGCGATCGAAGACTTGCCGCCATTGCTGGTGCCGCTGCTGCAGTTCGGCTTCCAGCCAGGCCGGCCGGGAGTTTTGTTGGGCCTCGGCGCCGATGGCCGGTTGGTGCGCAGCCCTGACTTGGGACGGTCCTGGCAAGCCCTGCCGATTGTGCTCAATGCTGCCCAAGGCGCCGCCCAACTCTCTGTGGGCGACGGTGGCGTGGCCCATTTCATCCTGCCCGCCCAGCAAGAACTGTTTCTCGCCAAAGTGACGCCGGCCGGCGAGGTGACCTACCTCACCTACCTGGGCGTAGGGCTGAGCGGGTCATACAATTTGACGCTGACGGCGAGCGGCCAAGCGGTGGTAACGGGTCAGATCGAGAGCGCCACGGACTTTCCGGGGCAAGTGCTGCGGGAAAGCGGCGCGCTGGTGCCGCCGAATCTCTCCACGGTATCTGACATCTTCGCGATCAGCTTTGCTGCGGACACGCGCTTACAGTATGCGGTGGCCTTGGCCGGAGTTGCGCCGGATCTCCTTTGGTGGACGGGCGCGGGAGCGGGATCGTCGATCTTGCTTTTCGGCCAGACGTTTTCCCCGGACTTCCCCGGCACGGGCCCGGCACCGGGCGCGCCGTTTACGGGTCCAAGTCTATTTCTGTCGGTGTTGCGGCCCTAGTCGCGGGCGGATTGAACCGCCACGGGTGGCCGCCACGATGCCGCGACCCTTGGAGCGATCCCCCATGCGGGTTTCCCAGCATTACGCGATAATACCTGGGTGCTTCAGAAACTTAGCCTCGAAGGCGTGGGGCCAGCCAGACGCTTGGAGATCGAGTTTGGCAATCGGCTGAGCCTCATTACGGGCGACAACGGCGTTGGGAAAAGCTTCTTGCTGGACGTTGCGTGGTGGGCGTTAACCAGAACGTGGCCCAGTTCGGGCAGACAGAGTATCCCTCGTGAAGACGCTCGCAAAGCCACCATCGAGACCACGGTCAAGGGTCAGAGTTCGAAATCCACGGTGCGAAAGATTTCGTACGACTTCTCCAAGCAGACCTGGGTGCAGCCTCAGGCCCGTCCGCAGATGCCCGGTTTGGTAATTTACGCGCAGGTGGACGGTAGCTTTTCCGTTTGGGATCCCGCCAGAAATTATTGGCAAGAGGAGGGGCAAAACCGGCCTGCGGCATTTCTCTTCGATTCTCGCCAGGTCTGGACGGGCCTCGAAGACCATGGGCAATGGAGATGCAATGGCCTATACCGTGACTGGGCCTCCTGGCAGCGGGAAGACAACCAAAGTTACAAAAGCTTGAAGGTTGCGCTGGAGGCGCTTTCTCCGCCACAGGAGAAACTCCGGCCCGGCTTGTTGCAGCGCATCAGCACCGAGGATTCACAAGACTACCCATCCATTCACATGCCATATGGCATCGACGTGCCACTGATTCATGCGTCCGCGGCCATCCGGCGGATTGTGGCGTTGGCATACTTGCTGATTTGGGCCTGGAACGAACACCTCCTCGCGTCAGCGAAGCGAAAACAGAAACCGGCCCCGCGCGTGATCTTCCTGATTGATGAAGTGGAAGCCCACCTTCATCCGGCTTGGCAAAGACGCATTCTTCCCTCCATTCTGCGGCTAGTAGAAACGATGACGTCCTCCACTACGAAGCCCAGTATCCAACTGATCGCTTCGACGCATTCGCCGTTAGTCTGTGTTTCGCTGGAGCCCGTCTTCGATCCAGAAAAAGACGTGCTGCTTGACCTCGACCTGGATCCGGCCAATGGCGTCCGCATCGAACAGGTCCCGTTTACCAAACGCGGTACCGGAGAAAGCTGGTTGCTCGGTCCCAATTTCGATCTCAAGACGACTTACTCCGAAGGAGCGGAAAGCGAGTTAGCGGTGGCCGCACAGCTAGTAGAGCGCGAATTGAGCGTGCCCGGATCTGTGAAGAAGGCGGAGTTCCAGACGCAGGATGCCAAGCTTCGGGATCATCTGCCGGAGATCGATTCCTTTTGGGTCCGTTGGCGGCGCGTGGGGGAGAAGAGGGGCTGGTTGAAGTGATTCCCGTGCAGCGAAGATCACCCCCCACCGGCTTCCGCGACAAAATCGGCAAGCTTCCGAAAACCTTCCCGCCGCCACCCGTGCCCACCAAATTCTGGGAGGGGAAGGCGCATTGGCGTAAGGTGCTGCCTGATCTTTACGAAGCCTATAGCCGGACTTGCGCGTTTGCGGCTGTTCGCATCGAACGGGTCACCGGCTTTCGGTCCGTTGAGCACTTCAAGCCCAAGAGCCAGTATCCCGAATTGGCCTATGACTGGGACAATTTCCGCCTCGTATGCGGCTTGATGAATGGTCGAAAAAAAGACTACGCGGACGTCCTTGATCCCTTCGAACTTCCCGAGAATACCTTTACGCTCAATCCTGTGTCGGGGGAGATCCTGGTAAATCCGAAGTGTTCTGTCGCGTTGGCAAAGAAAGCGGAATCGACGATTGAACGTCTTGGTTTGCGAAAACCCGAAGTCTGCAAAATGCGGTCCGAGCACGTCTCCAAGATCTTGGGAGGAGACTGGAGTCCGGCCGAAGCGAAGAGTATGAGCCCCTTTGTCTTCGCCAGTCTTCAGCAGCAGGGCCTTCTTTGAGAGACGAACTGGGAACACGTAACAGACACCGGCACAGTTCCTGGCTATTTCTGGAGGTGTTGCGGCTGTAGCCGCACGCGGATTGAGGTTAGACTCAAGGTTTGACACCCGCATCGACCTCTGCCGGGCGCGCCGTCGCCCACCCCTCTTTAGCGCTCCTCTTCGACATGGACGGCGTCATCGTCGACTCCATGCCCCTGCACACCAAGGCCTGGGAAGCACACCTCACGCGCCATGGCCTGCCGCCCGATGCCGCCGCCAAGCGCATGCATGGCAAACGCAATGACCAACTCGTACGCGACCTCTTCGGCCACCATCTCGACGACGACACCGTGATGGCGCATGGCGCGGAGAAGGAAGAGCTGTGGCGCGAGATGATGGAAGGCCGTCTGGACGAATTCATGATTGAAGGCGTCGTGGACTTCATCCGGCGCCACGCCGCCAGCCCGCTGGCCGTGGGCTCGAATGCCGAACCCGCCAACATCGAATTCGTCTTGCGGGGCTCGGGCTTAAAGGACGCCTTCCGCGTCGTGCTCGACGGCCATCAGGTGGAACGGCCCAAGCCGTATCCCGACATGTACCTCAAGGCCGCGCAGATGCTCGGCACCCCGCCCGGCGACTGCATCGTCTTTGAGGACTCGCCCACGGGCCTCGCCGCGGCCCGCGCCTCCGGCGCGCGCGTCGTCGCGATCAACAGCGCGGGCCTCACTGACCTGGGCGGGCCCGTCGATCTCGAAATCCCCCACTTCTCCGATCCGAGGCTTGACACATGGCTCCTGACGCAACAGCCTGGTACGCGGTAATCCTGCTGGCCGTGGGCGCCGTCTTCTGGGTGTGGCGTTCGGGCACCCGCCAGATTGAAGCCTGGCGCGACGTGGCGGGCAAGCTGGAGCGGCTCGGCGCGCGCGTCCTCGCCGCCGCCAGCCGCCGCGAAGTAGGTGAGGTGCTGGAGCAGGATCTGCCGGCCGCGCTGGGCCCGGTGGCGTTGCGGCTCTACCTCTACGAGCGCGGGCGCCGCACCCTCGAAGCCGGCGTCCACGTGATTCCCGTGCATGCGCCCGCCGAAGGCGAACCCGCCGCCATCGCGCTCGCCTTCCGGCATCGCGTCTCGTCGCGCTTGCGTGAGCCTGGCTCGGCCGAGATCACGCACTATCTGCCCTGTGAACTCGGCGACGAAGCGCACGGCGTGCTCGTGCTGCGCGGGGAAGGTCTGGCCGAAGCGGACTCCACCAGCCTCAATTACCTAGCGCGCCAGATCGGCGCCACCTTGGCCCGCCTGAACGACGCCGAAACGCGCGAGCACGAAGCGCGCGCCGAGAAGCGCCAAGCGGTAAGCGAAGTCTTGCAGCGGGTGATCGCCGAACTGGAGCATGACCGCGGCCATCCGGCGATCGTGGAGCGCCTGCGCGCCCTGATGCGCGAGGAGGACCGGCAGTTCGCCCAAGAGAGCATGCCGCAAGGAGGTACTCTGGTCCGCACGACTCTCCTGTTAGAGCCCGACGCCGCGCGGCGCCGCGCGTACCTCTCCGCGCTGAGCGAACGCGGGATCCGCGCGTTGCCTGTCCAAACGGTAGACGAAGCGGTAGACCGGCTGGAGCGCCTGGCCTTCGACGTCGTCTTCTGCTCAGCTAAACTGGCCGAAACCGGCTGGCCCGAAGTCGCCCATCGCCTGGGCCGCCGCACGCGGTTGGTGTGGCTGGCCGACGTGCCGAGTCTGCGCTGGGTGGAAGGTTCCGGGTTGGCGGTGTTGCAAGGCGCGGAGGAGTTGGACGCCGTCATCGGCTAGGGTTTACGCTTGACTTCAAGCCTTCTGGGTAGAACTTTGCTGTGGCTCGAATGGGGCCCCTTCGCCACCGCTTTCGCCGACGGAAACACGTTTCAGTACGGCTTGCGGACGGCCCTTTAGGTCCCGATCCCAGCGAAACGTGTATCCCAAGAAAATCCAGGCTCCCGCCTCCGCTTCACTTCCACCACGCGCGTCTTCTCGCGGTTGATCTCCAGTCCGAACTTACCCTCTAATCGGGTTTCCACCCAGTCGGTCAACTCCGTATTCCACTTACTCGCCAGGATGACCATATCGTCCGCCTAGCGGACTAACTTGGCATTCGCCCAGCGCGCCGGACCTTGCGGCCCATGAAACAAAGCGTCGAACCAGTGTAAGTATAAGTTGGCCAACAATGGGGAAATGACTCCCCCCTGCGGCGTTCCGCCTCCACTCCGGGTACGTTTCCCCTCCAGTTCCACCACCACCGCCTCCAGCCACCGCCGAATCAGACTAAGTACTTGCCGATCCGCAATCCGGTGCGCCACACACGCCAGCAGTTTCTCGTGGGAAATCGTGTCGAAATACGATTTCAGGTCGGCGTCGTACACCGCTTGATAACCCGTGAGCCAGTGCCGGATCTCCTCCAGCGCCTGGTGCGCATTCCGTCCGGGCCGGAACCCGTACGAACAGTCCAGGAAATCCGCTTCGAAAATCGGCTCCAGGATCAACAGAGTGGCTATTTGCACCACGCGGTCACGGATCGTTGGGATCCCCAGCGGCCGCTGCTTCCCATTCGCCTTAGGGATGTACACTTGCCGGACCGCTTGCGGCTGATAACTCTTCGTACGTAACTCCTCTTGTAACTTCCGGAGCCATTCGCCCGTGCCACCTTCTTGGTGCTCGAAAGTAACTCCGTCGACTCCCGGCGCACCTTGGTTATTACGCACTCGAGTCACTGCCGCTTCTAATACATCCATCCGATAGATCCGGTCATACTATGCATAAAACCGGAACTTCGGCTCCTGCTGAGCCCTTTGGCCTAGCTTCTGTCTCAGTTGAGAGAGTTTCTCCGACCCCGAATTACTTTCAGACCTTCGGCGATCAATCGCAAGTCGACCGCCTCCCCACTTTTCGTGTCCCGTGGGCTGATGCAAGTCTGACCCGCTTCCGACCCGCTTTCCTTATATCAGTCTGACTCCCTTTCTTCTTTCTTCCCTCTCACGGCGCTCATCCTTTCGCAATGAGGTCGCGAGCCTTTTGTGCCAGCAATTCAGCGCGGGCCGCAGTAAACTCCGAAAACGTCCGCCCACCTAAATGATCCGCTTGAGGTACTAGTGCCCTCTGCGCGGGACTCCGAAGAGATCTCAGCAAAGTACTGGCTTGGGTCTCGGTCGCCGATCGTGTTGTTGTCGGAAGCTGTGAGCATGCAAATGTTAGCAATCACGTTGGCCTCATGAAAAGCGATTCCCATATTGCCGAGGAACGCTTTTGGCGCGCATTGTAAGCGGATAACGTGCTGCCGAGGTCAAACCGGAGTGCCGGTGAAAAAGGGTGACAGTGCCTGTCACGCTCCGGTGCCAATGGACCCGCAGCGCATGGCGACGGTAGCTCTCCGAAAACGTAAACCGACCGCGCACGATGGAACCGTGTATCAGAGCACTAATACTTCGGCACACTCGCATCCACTTGATCGCTCCACAACAGGATGCCGCCCTTCATATTGGTGACGTTGGCGTAGCCCTTCTCCTTCAGTAGCGCGACCGCCTTAGCGCTGCGCCCCCCGGCCTTGCAGTGCATCACGATTTCGGCGGCCGGATCCAGTTCAGCCAGGCGCTGGGGCAGGTCGCCCAGCGGGATCAGCTTCGCGCCGTCAATCCGGCCGATTTGCCATTCGTGCGGCTCGCGGACGTCCACCAGCAGGAAACTCTCGCCACGGTCGAACTTGGCTTTCACCTCGCGCGGCTCCAGTTCGCCGGCCGGGGGCGGCAGGATGCCGCAGAATTGCTGGTAGTCGATCAGCTTCTGCGGGCGCGAACGGTCGTGCCAGGCGCAGGCGGGGTCGCGGCGCAGGCGAAGCTCGCGGAACTTCATTTCGAGGGCATCGTAGAGCAGCAGACGGCCTTTGAGCGACTGGCCGATGCCCAAAATCAGCTTCACGGCTTCCGTGGCTTGCACCAGGCCGACGATGCCCGGCAGGATACCGAGCACGCCGCCTTCGGCGCAGGAGGGCACCAGGCCGGGTGGCGGCGGCTCCGGATAAAGACAGCGATAGCACGGGCCGTCATCGAGGCAAAAGACCGTGGCCTGGCCCTCGAAGCGAAAAATACTGCCGTAGACGTTGGGCTTGCCGGCGATCATGCAGGCGTCGTTCACCAGGTAGCGCGTGGGGAAATTGTCGGTGCCGTCGACGACAAGGTCATAGTTGGCGATCACGCCGAGGGCGTTCTCGCTCGAAAGCGCCATCTCGTGGCGGATGATGGTGGTGTTGGGGTTGATGCCGAGCATGCGGTCCGCCGCGGAGTCCAGCTTCTTGCGGCCCACGTCGGCCGTACCGTGGATCACCTGCCGGTGCAGGTTGGTGGCGTCGACGACGTCGAAGTCCATGAGTCCGATGGTGCCCACGCCCGCCGCCGCGAGGTACATGCCGATCGGCGCGCCCAGTCCGCCCGTGCCAATCATCAGCACGCGCGCGGCCTTCAGCTTCTCCTGCCCCTCCACGCCGACCTCCGGCATAATCAACTGCCGGCTGTAGCGCAGCATCTCTTCCTGCGAGAGCGCGCCGCCGGCGATGCTGGGCACAATGGAGACGGTGTCCGTGGCCGTAACCGGTGTCGCTTCCCGCTGCAGGTAGCGGATGTCTTCGTCATTTACGTAGATATTGACGAAGCTACGCAGCTTGCCCTCGTCGTTGAAGAGGTTCTTGCCGAGTTCGGGGAACTGCGCGGCCAAGGCGCGCAGCGCTTCGCCGGCGGTGGCCGCGCTGATTTGGGCGGTATCGGCGCCATCGGTGAAGCGGCGCAAGGCGGTGGGGATGAGAATCTGGGGCATCTGTATTCCAGTTTAGGCGCGGAAGGCGATAAGCTGAAAGTGCATGGGGCAAGATTCACGGCGCAATTTTCTCGGCACGGCGGCGACTGCCGCTACGGCACTCGCGGGCACGCAGGTGCCCGGTACGGGTCAGGATCGGCTACGTGTGGGCATCATCGGCGCCGGCGACCGCGGCCAGCAACTGCTCCGCGAAGCCCTGCTGATTCCCCACGTGGACTTCGTCGCCGCCGCTGACGTCTACACGCGCCGCCTCGAGCAGGCGCAGGCGATCAAGGGCGACATCAAGACGTATCTCGACCACCGCTATTTGCTCGAAGACGCGTCGCTCGACGCCGTCATCATCGCCACGCCGCCCCACCTGCACGCCGAGCACTTCGTGGCGTCGCTCGATGCCGGCAAACACGTCTACCAAGAGAAGACCATGGCCTTCGAAGTCGCCGACGCCAAGCGCATGCGCGACGCCTATCTGCGCGCCCGGCGTGTGGTGCAGATCGGCCATCAGAGCCTGTCTTCGGGCCTGATGACCGACGCCGTCGCCCAACTGCGCCGCTTGCCCATGGGCAAGATCACCGCCATCGTGATGCACATGTACCGGAATTCGCCCCACGGGAAGCCGCAGTGGACGCGGCCCGTCCCCGCTGACCTGTCACCCGAAAACGTCCTCTGGAAGAGCTTCCTCGGCCCCGCGCCCGCGCGCGACTTCGACCCCCAACGCTTCATCAACTGGCGGCTCTATTGGGACACCTCCGGCGGCAGCGTCTTCGAGAATATGTCGCACCAGATCGCCTTCTGGTATCAGCCCTTGCAGCTTTCCATTCCCACGCAAGTGAGCATGACCGGCGGGCTGTACCTCTGGAAAGACGGCCGCGAAGTGCCCGATACGATGTCGGTGACGATGGAGCACGCCGAGGACGTCCTGGTGAATTGGACCAGCGGCTTCGGCAACGATAAGCTCGGCACCGGCGAGTTCGTCCTCGGCACGGACGGCACGATCCACAAGTCGCAGCAACTGCGCTACACGCCGCAAAAGGTCAACCAGGCGTCGGTGCCGGAAGTGGCCGGCGAAACGCGGACCCTGCCGCAAGCCCATCTGCGTAACTTCTTCGATTGCATCCGCACCGGCGCCACGCCGAATTGTCCTTTCGAAATCGGCTATAGAACGTCGATCGCCTGCCGCATGGCCGTGGAAAGCTACCGGTTGGGCCGGCCCGTACGCTGGGACGCCGCTAAGGAAGAGATCGTCTCATGACGCTGGATCCCTCCCCCGACCAGGTGCAACTGCGCAAAGCGGTGCGTGACTTCGCCGAGCGCGAAATCCAGCCCCACGTGCTCGCCTGGGATGAGGAGCAGACCTTCCCCCTCGCCGTCGTGAAGGAGTTGGGGCAACTGGGCTACCTGGGCTCGATCTTTCCCGAAAACCTGGGCGGCGCCGAAATGGGCTACGCCGAGTACGCGATCATCGTCGAGGAACTCGGCCGCGTCGATCCCTCCGTCGGCCTCATCGTGGCCGCGCACACGTCGCTGTGCTCAAACCATATCTTTGTCGCCGGTAGCCAGGCGCAGCGGGAACGCTATTTGCCGAAGCTCGCCACCGGCGAATGGATCGGCTGCTGGAGCCTTACCGAACCCGAAGCCGGCTCCGACGCCGGCGGCACCCGCTCCACTGCGGATCGCGTGGGCGACGGCTGGGTGCTGAACGGCGCCAAGACCTTTACGACGAACGCCCACTACGCCGACGTCTGCGTCGCCATGGCCGTCACTGACGCCAGCCGGAAGCAGCACGGCATCTCCGCCTTCGTGCTGGACCGCGGCAGCTTTCATCCGGGCAAGAAAGAAAACAAGCTCGGCATGCGCGCCAGCGCCACCGGCGAAGTGGTCTTTAGCGGCGTCCACGTTTCGGACGAACAGCGCCTGGGCCAGCTCGGCGAGGGCTTCGTCGATAGCCTGCGCATCCTGGACGGCGGCCGCATTTCAATCGCCGCTTTGTCGCTGGGCATCGCGCAAGGCGCCTTCGACGCGGCGTTTCGCTACGCGCAACAGCGCAAGCAATTCGGCAAGGCGATTGTGGAGTTTCAGGCCATCAGCCACAAGCTGGCCGACATGGCGACCGAGATTGAAGCCGCGCGCCTGCTGGTATACCGCGCGGCAGCGCTCAAGGACGCGGGGCGTCCGGTAACGAAGGCGTCGGCGATGGCGAAGCTCTACGCCTCCGAGGTCGCCTGCCGAGTGGCGTCAGAGGCGGTGCAGATTCACGGCGGCTACGGCTTCATCAAGGACTATCCCGTAGAGAAGTTCTACCGCGACGTCAAGCTTATGACGATCGGCGAAGGCACCAGCGAGATCCAGCGCCTGGTGATCGCGCGCGAACTCGTTAAGGGGAGGTAGGGATGGGCGCTTCGAATCATTCGGGGAGCGTTGGCAACAATTGACATCAATTGCCATGCCTGACAAGATAGAACAAGCAGCCAGGAGTGTCACCCATGCAGACCATGAATATCTCTTTGCCCGATCCGCTGAAGGAATTCGTTGATCACCAGATCTCGGATGGCCGTTACAGCAGCGTGAGCGAATACATCCGCGAACTGATCCGCGATGATGAAAAACGCAAAGCCGAATCCCGCCTGGAGGCCTTGCTGCTCGAAGGGCTCGAGAGCGAAGAGACTGACCTTACGCCGCAGGACTTCGCTGACATCCGGCGTGAAGCGCTGGTCCGGCTGAAGAGCCGCAAGAAGCAGCGTTGATCCCCGATGATCCGTAAGCGCGCCAGCGCGAAAAGGGATTAGTGGATCACTATGTTCATCTGGCCGAGCAGGCCGGTGAAGAGGTCGCCGAACGGTTCTTGCAGCAGGCCGAGGAAAGCTTTCGCGATCTGGCCAGTCATCCCGCGATGGGCGCGCCCTTGTCGTCGAGGGCGGCCCGTTTTGAGGGTTTGCGCAAGTGGCGCGTCAAGCAATTTGAGAACTTCCTGATTTTCTATCTTCCGCGTCCAGATGGCGTCTCGATTATCCGTATTCTGCATGCCACGCGCGACTGGTGGGATCTGTTAGAAGTTCAATGATCGTGCCGCCATAGGTCTGACAGGTCCTTCGGCCAATCGAATTCTTGCAGCAGATGGGAGCCTTGTATTCGCCACCGCGTGCGAGGAACATGTTGCGGCATGGGAGCGACTGGAGAACCGGGCAAAGCGGGGTGACCGGGCGAAGTTTCTCGGTGTGTTAGCCAGAGTGCCAGACGTCGAACCTGAAGAACGCGACCGATTTTAAGCATTCTACCGGCTGGAACCAGCCCGTACGCGTCCGTTAACGGCCAAAACTAAAATCACCGGAGCATTTGAGGCGCTTCACTGATTGGCAGCCTTGGCACGCCGGCGTTCGTCGATCATCTCGCGCAGTTCATCGAAAACCTCGTCACCATCGAGCAACTCTCCGCGCTCGCCTTCCTCCGCGCCACGCTGAAGTTTGGTCTTCAGTTGGAGGAAGGCCTCATCGCGTTCCCGTTCATGGCGCTCCAACAAACGAAGCGCTTCGCGTACGACTTCGCTGGTGGTCTGATAGCGGCCGGACTGGACCCGGCCTTGCAAGAAGGCATCGAGTTCCGGGGTGATGGAGATATTGACGGTTGTCCGAGTCGTGGCCATGTTCGAGATGTACCCTACTTGGCACATTGTGTCAAGGTCTGATTCGCCATCGGCCGCGCCGGCCAGTTCGTCAACGGGGCCCGAGAATAGTCAGCCGGTGTCCATCGGGATCGGTAAACGTGGCGGCCCAAGTTCCAGCGAAGATCTCCCTCGGCTCGCGAATGAACGTACACCCGCGCTCCGCCAGACTCTGATGTGCGGCCACCACGCCAGTCACGGAGAAGATCACTTCGACGGCGCCAACTAACGCGCCGTTCGCGGCATCGCCGAGGGGCTGGTTCAGTATGATCTGCACCTCGCGTGCTTGGAGGATCGTGACTTCCCCGGGCCGGTTCATCAACTTCATCCCGAGAGTTTCCTGGTAGAACTTGAGCGAGCGCGCTGGATCCTTGACGCCGAGCGCGATCATCGAGACCTTAAGCGCGGGCGGCTCCGCTTGGGCCAGAATTACACCAGCGGCGAGAAGAGTAAACAGGGCTAAGGTGAGCATGCGGCCATTGTGTCATAGCCGCAAATTTCACTTCTTGCTCAATCTTGCGAATTTTCGGATTGCCGACGGACTCTCCCCGTACTGAGTCCGGAACAACCGCGTAAAGGCAGCCGGACTCACGAAGCCGGCGTCGAGGCAGGCATCCAGCACCCGTGAACCGCGCTCGAGCATCCCACGGGCCTGGGCCAAACGAAGGCTCGTCAGATAGTGGTGCGGTGTCTTCTGGAAAGCTTGCGTGAAGGCCCGATGGAAATGAAACGGCGACAGGCAGGCGGAACGAGCCACGTCAGCCAACGAAACCGGTCCCGCTAAGCGCGAGTGCATGTACTCGCGGCCGATGAGCAGCCGGCGAAACAACTCCGCGCGAGTGGAGCTCTTCGCTGCCGGAATCCGTGCCGCCTGTTCGCGAATCAGCCGGCTAAAGCGCATCAGTTCGATGGCCAGCAGTAGAAAATCTTCCTCCCATCCGCTGGGAGCGAGTGAATGCCGGCCACGGTGAACCAGGCTCTGCGCGCGGCCGACGAGTGCGCGCTCCGCATCGTGATGTACGGCGGCGAGGTAGGGCGCCACGGGACCCAATCTTTCCGCAGGGTCCAGCGATTGCTCCAACGGAGAGATCGCGTCAAACACGGTGCGCTCCACGAAGCCCGGCGCGAAAAACGCGCAGCAGGTCTCCACCGGCCTCGGCGCATCGATGTGCATCGAATACTCCTGGCCTGCAGGCAGAATCAGGAAGCTGGCCGGATCGACGACCAAATCCCGGCCCGCGACGGTCCAAGCCACCCGCCCCGCCAAGACCGTCTTGATGGACAGCGGTCCCGCGTAGTTCCGCACCTCATGCCGCTTGGCGCGTGCGTGGAGAAGCACGTTATCTACGCCGAGGCGGGCCCCGTCAGGAAACAGGAAGGGTGCTTGGCGAGCAGCGGTCATCGGTTCCATAGTAGAACTGATCGCCGGAGGACCTCTGCTATTCTCAGATTAAGGCCTAAAAACGCGTCATGACCATCGAAATCAACAGCCCGGACGTTGAGGCGCTTATCCGCCTGCGGATGCAGACGGGTTCTTTCAAAAGCCCCGAAGACCTCATCGGGCGGCGTTGGGTTCAACTCCATCCGATGTAAGAACCGGAGCTGAACTGGTCGCCGCGATCCACGCCTGCCCCTATCCCGAAGTTGACCTTGAGCCTCCCCGAGTGCCTTCGCCGCTGACGCGGGACGTCACCTTGTAATGGCCTGGTTGCTCGACACCAACGTCATTTCTGAGTTGCGCAAGCCCAAAGCGGAGGGGAGAGTTGTGGAGTTTGTCTCGTCCACTCCGCTCTTCGATCTCTACGTCAGCGCTGTCAGTCTGGCTGAGATTCGGTTCGGCATCGAACTTAGTCCTGATGCACAACGGCGCGCCGCACTGCAAGATTGGCTCATGTTCAAGGTACGCCCCATGTTCGATCCTCTCCGAACCCTGCCCGTGACGGAAGACATCCTTCTCAAGTGGCGCGTTCTGTTGGAAGCCGGTCGAAAGACCGGGCATACGTTTTGCCAACCGGATCTTCTCATTGCCGCGACTGCGGCACATCATGGACTCACCGTCGTCACCCGCGACCAGATTCACTTCGACCGCGCGGGAGTCCCCGTTCTCAATCCATGGGACTTGTGAGTGTGCCCAAAGCGCCGCCTCTTTGCTATTCTCAGATTTAGGCCGGAATAACCGGCCGCGCAAGGAAATAAGTCCCAACATGTCTGGCCATTCCAAGTGGCATACCATTAAGCACAAAAAGGCGGCGCTTGATTCGAAGCGCGGCAAGATCTTTACCCGGCTCATCAAGGAAATCGTGATCGCGGCGCGCAATGGCGGCGATCCGGCGGCGAATGCGCGCTTGCGCACGGCCATTACGGCCGCCAAGAGCCTTTCGATGCCCGCCGACAACATCAATCGCGCCATCAAGCGCGGCACCGGTGAACTCGAAGGCGCCACCATTGAAGAAGTGATGTATGAGGGCTACGGACCCGGCGGCGTCGCCGTACTGGTCGCCGCGGCCACCGACAATCGCAACCGCACCGTCAGCGACGTGCGCAGCATCTTCTCGAAGAACGGCGGCAATCTCGGTGAACCCGGCAGCGTGGCCTGGATGTTTAAGCGCCGCAGCACCATCGCCATCGAGAAGACCCATGCCACCGAGGACCAACTGATGGACCTGGTGCTCGAAGCCGGTGGCGAAGATCTCCGCGACGACGGCGAAAGCTGGATGGTGCTCTCCGAGCCCGCCGCGCACGACGCCGTGCTCGAAGCCGTGCAGAAGGCCAAGATCCCCACGCTCTCGGCCGAAATCGCCTACGTGCCAGATAACCTGATCAAGGTGGAAGGCGTGCAGGCGCGGGCCATGCTGCGCCTCTACGACGCGCTCGACGACAACGACGACGTCCAAAACCTCTTCGCCAACTTCGACATCGACGAGCAGGACCTGGAGTAACCCGGCGATGCGTGTGCTCGGCATCGATTGCGGCACCGAGCGCACCGGCTTCGCGGTGGTGGACTCCCAGTTGCGCGGCCACCGGCTGGTCGCCGCCGGCGTGATTGTCACCAGCCCGAAGCTGCCCTTGGCCAGCCGCCTGTGCTCCATCGCACAAGGCCTGCGCGACGTGATGCGGTTGCATGCGCCCGGCGAGGCAGCGATCGAAGAGGTCTTCCACGCGGTGAACGTGAAGAGTACCCTGAAATTGGCCCACGTGCGCGGCGTCGCGATGTTGGCGGTGACCGAAGCCGGGCTGAGCCTGGGCGAGTATTCGCCGCTTGAAGTGAAGATGAGCGTCGTAGGTTATGGCCGCGCGGAGAAAAGCCAAGTGCAGTTGATGGTGCGAAGCTTGCTTGAGTTGCGGACGCCGGAAGAGTTGGCCGTGGTGGCCAAGGAAGACGCCGCCGACGCCATGGCCGTTGCCATCTGCCACGCTAACCATCTCACTAGCCAGCGCAAAATGGGCGTGGCGTCATGAAGCACTTCTTCAGTCTGTTGCTCCTCTCCAACTTGGCCACCGCGGGCCAGCTCTTCTATTCGAAGAGCTTCCCGAACTCGGTGCCCGCCTACGTCTCCATCCAACTCTCGCCCACCGGCGAAATCGTCTACAAAGAAGCGGTCGACGACGAGCAACCGGTGAAGCTGAAGATTGAACCCAACGAAGCCGCCGAGATCTTTGCCCTGGCCGAAAAGCTGGAGCACTTCAAGCGGACCCTCGAAAGCGGCCTGAAAGTGGCCTTCATGGGCGAAAAGACTTTCCGCTGGGAACCCGGCGCGGGCGCGCCGGTCACCGAGCAGAAGTTCAACTACTCGCAGGACCCGGACGCGATCAAGCTGCAGGATTGGTTCGAGCGCATCACCGAAAGCGAGATGCTCTTCTTTACGCTGGAACGCACCGTCAAATACGACAAGCTCGGCGTCTATAAGGCCTTGTTGCAACTGGAAGCCGCCTATGACCGCAAGCGACTGGTCGCCTGGCCGCAGTATCTGCCACTGCTCGATCGCGTGGCGAAAAATTCCAGCTATATGAATGTGGCGCGCGAGCGCGCGGCGAGCTTGGCGGAGGTGTTTCGCAATCCGCCGCCTCCGCCCCCGCCCGCTGACCCGCCCACGAAAGGGAAGCCGTGAGATTCGTTTTAACGCTATGGGCCCTATCGCTCGCCTGGGCCCAGCCCCCGGCCGCCCAGCCACCGGTTGAGGACGAGCAGCAGGTCCTTCGCCAGGCGCTTGGCGAAGCCGGCAATTCGCCGGTGGAGTTCCTGCGCGCGCTCGAAGGCCACTTGAAGAAATTCCCCAAGTCCACCCGCCGCGATGAGATTGAGCGCGCCATCCTCAAGAGCTCTATCCAGGCGGCGGACCGCAAACGGATCATCGACTACGGCGAGCGGCTCCTCAAGAAGGACCGTTCGGACGCCCCCATCATGCTCGCCGTCGCCGAGGCGCTTGTCGAACAAGGCGACAAGCCGTCCGCCCAGCGCGCGGCCGTCTATGCCGAGCAACTCGTGGACAACCTCAAGATCGCCGCCAAAGAGAAGCAAGGTTCCGCGCGCGAGCAGGCCAAACTGCTCGCTGACTTGAATGAGAGCCTCGCCAAGGCCGATCTGGTTTGGGCCCGCGCGCTCGATCTGCAAGGACAAAGCGCCGCGGCGATCGAGAAGGCCGAGGCCAGCTTTCGCCTCGACCCCGACGTCGAAACCGCGCGCTTCCTGGGCCGTGGCTACGCCAAGCTGAATCGCCCGGCCGACGCCGTCGCGCGCTTCGCCGACGCCTTCGCGCTCGATAGCGAGGATCGCGACAAGATCCGCCAGGAGATGGGCGAGGTCTATCAGAAGTGGAAAGGCTCCAGCACCGGCTTGGGCGACGAAGTGCTGAAGGGCTTCGACCGCGCCAGCAAGGCCGGCGACGTGCGCCGCACCGCCCTCCGTCAAGTGGACCCCAACTACGGCGTCGAGGATCCGCTCGACTTCACGCTCTCCGGCCTCACCAATGAGAAGCTGCATCTGAAGAGCCTCAAGGGCAAGGTCGTCGTCCTGGACTTCTGGGCCACCTGGTGCGGACCCTGCCGCGCGCAGCAGCCGCTCTATGAGCAAGTGAAGGAGCGCTATAAGCAGAACGCCAAGGTCGTGTTTCTGAACCTGAATACGGACGAAGAACGCGCCGGTGTGAAGCCGTTCCTCGAAGCCAACAAGTGGGCCAAGACGGTCTGGTTCGACGATGGTCTCAGCAACCTGCTCAAGGTGAATTCGATTCCCACCACCATGATCTTCAATACCCGTGGCGAACTGGTCAGCCGCATGAATGGCTTCATCGCGGACCGCTTCGTCGACATGCTGGCCGAGCGCATTGAGCAGGCGCTGGTGGAATGAGCTTCCGCCGCATCATCTGGATCGTGCTCGACAGCGTCGGCATCGGCAAGATGCCGGACGCCGAGAGCTATGACGGGCCGCTCGATAGCGACACGTTAGGCAACATCGCCCGGCAACGTCCGCTCGCGTTGCCGAATCTGTGCCGTTTGGGCCTGGGCAACATCCGCCCCTTCGTGGGTCTGCCGCCGGACCCCGCGCCGCAAGGCGCTTACGGCAAGTGCGCCCTCGCCTCGCCGGGCAAGGACACCACCACCGGCCATTGGGAGATGGTGGGCATCCATCTGCCGAAGCCCTTTCCGCTCTATCCGCACGGCTTCCCGGCCAGCCTGATGCAGGCCTTCGAAGCGGCGATCGGTCGCGGCACGCTGGGCAATAAAGCGGCGTCTGGCACGGAGATTCTCACCGAGTTGGGCGAAGAGCACGTGCGCACCGGACGCCCCATCGTCTACACCTCGGCCGATAGCGTCTTCCAGATCGCGGCACACGAAGAGGTGATTCCGCTGGCCGAGCTCTACCGCTACTGCGAGATCGCGCGCGGCCTGCTGAGCGGCGAGCACGAAGTGGGCCGCGTCATCGCCCGGCCGTTTCTCGGCCAGCCCGGCGCCTTCACCCGTACCGCCAACCGGCATGACTACGCCGTGCCGCCTCCGGCCGGCATGCTCCTCGACCAGTTGGCCGCCCGCGGCGTCGCCGTCCACAGCGTCGGCAAGATCTCCGACATCTTCCTCGGCCGCGGCATCGGCGTCAGCGACAAGACCAAGAGCAACGCCGACGGCATGGCCAAGACGCTCGCCGCGCTGAACACGACTCCCGCGGGCCTGATCTTCGTCAACCTCGTCGACTTCGATTCGCTCTACGGCCATCGCAACGACGTGGAAGGCTACGCCCGCGCGCTGGAAGAAGCCGACCGTTGGCTGCCCTCCCTACTCAGCGCCCTCACCCCCAGCGACCTGCTGATCCTCACCGCCGATCACGGCTGCGACCCCACCACCGCCTCGACTGACCATTCCCGCGAATACACGCCCCTGTTGGCGTACGGCGGCCGTTCGGGCGTAAACCTAGGGACGCGCACTAGCCTGTCGGACATCGGGCAAACGGTCGCCGAGAACTTCGGTGCGCACCTGTCAGCCGGGGTCAGCTTTCTGGGGGAGTTGTAGTCTTTCACCTGACTGCTTTCGTCGCAATCCGGGGAACTCGTGAGGGCTTCTCCGATGGCTGCCACGCACGGACCGTCGATTCGTGCCGCGGGATGGCTTTGGCGGCCTGTTTTGTGGGGGTGGAAGGGGTCCGGGCGAAGTCGAGTCCAGCCCGAGAAGCCTCCGCTAGTGGCCGAGGCCGCGGATGCCGTGGAGGCCGCCCTGCCGAAGGACGACGACAATCCACCAGACGCCGACCCTACCGTACCCGAGGCGGCGCCTGGCGCTCGACCGGCGGGGTGGGTGGGGCAACTAAACTGGCGATAATCGCCTCTAGAGTGAGATCGAAGTAACTCAGGAACACGCCCGCGCTGCAGGGCTAAAGATTACCTCACTCCCCGGCAGTGCTTGCACCGCCGACCTCGGCACCGGCTACGATACCGTTTTAGTAACTAACCTCTTCCACCATTTCTCGAATCGAAGGTAACATCGCCCTCATGCGCCGCTTCCACGCCGCCCTGCGCCCCGGCGTCCGCATGGACGTGCTCGAAATGATTCCGAACGAAGACCGGATCTCGCCCCCGGATCCGGGTTCTTTCTCCCTGATGATGCTGGCTAACACGCCGAGTGGCGATGCCTTCACGCTGAGCGAATACCAGGAAATGCTCGACGCCGCGGGGCTTCGGCGCCAGCGAACTTACGGACGTTCCGCAATCTCCCCCGCGCTTACTCGTGGCGATTCGTTAGTCGTGCAAACGCATCTTTGGCGGTTCCTCTCCGCGCCGGCGAAGTAAGAAGAATACGCCGATACCCACGCCAATGATAAAGGCCAGAATCACCGCGATCTCCACTCCACGGATGGGCTCGCGGATTCTCTCAAAACTAATCGACGCGCCTTCTTGGAGTAACCACAAAGAAATTGTTGTCTGCATGCCAAAGTAGACACCGTCATGGCGGCGAAGTGCCAGCTAATGAATCCCCACTCGCCCTTTTACTGACTCGAGTAACTTCGCCGAATCGTAACCTATGCCGTCCTTAAAGACGAACCGCACGTTCTCGATATCCGCGATCCGGCGCGACGGGTCGCCTTCGATCACCGCGATATCGGCGGCTTTGCCCACTGCTAGCGAACCGATTTCGGCGTCCAGCTTCAGGAGCTTGGCGCCATTCAAAGTCGCAATCCGGATCGCTTCCAGCGGTGTGAACCCCGCCGCCACCAGCAAGACGATATTGCGTTGATCCCCGAAGCCGGCCATGGCGGAGCCATTGCCGGTGGGGTCGCAGCCCGCAACCAGCAAACCGCCTGCCGCGACGAAGGCCCGCTCGAAGGCTTGCTCCTTCTCGACGCGCAGCGCAGCATTGCGCAGGCCCTCCGGCGAAATGCGATCGCGCGCGGCCAGGTAATTCAAGGCGGCGTGGGGCGCCAGGACGTCCAGGAAGCGCTGCTGCAAGGGCGGCGCGACTTCGAATACGGCTAAGGTCGAGGTGATCGCGACTTTCCGCGCCACTAAGTCGGCGATAATCGCGCGTTGGGTTTCGCCTTCGGCAATCTGTCCGCCACCGGGCAAGCAAAGGTCCGGCTGTTTCGCGGGTAAGTGCTCCACGTCGGTAAGAATGCCATGCTCCAGATTATCGATGCCCATGGCGGCGGCTTCACGAAAACCGACCGAGCATAAATGTCCAGTAAGTTGTTTTCCGCGCGCGTGCGCCGCATCAATGGCGGCTTTCAGAGCCGCGCGGGAGATATTCATATAGGCTTTAAAGGAATGCGCACCCTGGCTGGACCAATAGTCGACAAACGCCCGCGCGTCTTCGGGAGTCTTCAATTCCGGCATCTGCACGGCGAAGCTACCCGGTCCTTCGAGGTAGCCCACCGTAATCAGCATCTTCGGCCCGGGCATGCGTCCCGCGTCAATCAGCTTCTTCGTGTTGAGGTCCGTCACGGGTTCCAGCGTTCCCGCGGTGCGTGCGGTGGTTACGCCGGAAGCCAAGTACAATCGCGGAAAGCTGAGCGCGTGCTCCGTATAGAGCGGCACGCCCGGTCGCGAAGGATAGAAGAGATGCTCATGCATCCCCACCAGGCCGGGAATGACGGTGTGCCCCTTCAGGTCCACCACCAGGGCGCCCTCCGGAGCGGCCATGGTACCTATGGCGGCGATGCGGCCCTGGCGGATCACGACGGTTTGGTCTTCCACCGCTGGTGCTCCCGTGCCGTCGATGACGCGCACATGCGTCAACGCGATTACCGGCGCCTGGTAGCGAATGAAGGGCTGCGTACCCGGAGTGAAGACGCTTTGGGCCAAGAGAGCCGGCAACAGGCAAGGCAGGAGCAGACGACGGATCATCCCCAAATGATACGCCCGTTCACCCCGTTGCGAGCCCGGCTGATCCCTCGGTTGCACCCAAATTCGCACGCCGGCCGTCTAACGGTCCATGTCTCGTTTTCTCTGCCTCACGCTCTGCGCACTTCCCGCGGCGGCCCAGTATGCTGGCTTGTCGCTCCCTGCTTCCGGTAACAATCAGGCGGCCTCCGTTAGCCAGATGATCGGACCGGCGAAAGTCACAATCGACTACTCTTCGCCCGCGGTCCATGGTCCGGGCGTGCCCGGCGGACCCCCGGTAGACCGGCGCGGCAAGATCTGGGGCGCCCTGGTTCCATATGGCTTGACCGACCCCGGCTTTGGCACCAGCAAGCAAGCGCCCTGGCGCGCGGGCGCCAACGAGAATACGGTGTTCACCTTCACGCATCCCGTGCAGATTGAGGGCCAGGCCCTCGCCGCCGGCCGCTATGGCTTTCATGCCATCGTCGACCCCAACGAATGGACCCTGATCTTTTCGAAGAACTCCACCTCCTGGGGAAGCTTCTTCTACGATGCCACCGAAGATGCCTTGCGCGTCAAGGTAAAGCCCCAGAAGCACGAGTATCGCGAGTATCTGACTTACGAATTCCTGGATCGCAAGCCCGACTCCGCCACGGCTTCCTTGCAGTGGGAAGACCTGTCCGTCTCCTTCAACATCAAAGTGACGGGAGCCACGGAAATCTACCTCTCCCGCCTGCGGCAGGAACTGCGCACGGACGTGGGCTTTCAATATTTAGCTTGGACTAACGCCGCGCAGTACTGCGTGCAAGCGAACACGAATCTCGAAGAAGCGCTCCAGTGGGCGGATTACGCGATAGCCGGGGCCTTTGTGGGCCAAAAGAATTACGCCACGCTCAGTACCAAGGCACAAGTATTGCGGCGCTTGCAGCGCACCGATGAGGCCAAGGCGATTATGCGCACCGCCATTGAACTGCCCGGCACCACCACCTTTGAGATTCACCAATACGGACGCCAGTTGCTGAACAATCAGCAGAACGCGGACGCCTTAGCTGTCTTCGAGTTGAACGCCAAGCGCTTCGGCGAAGCCTGGCCGACGCATGTGGGCTTGGCGCGGGGATACGCCGCCAACGGCGATAAGGCGAAAGCACTGGAGCATGCACGCAAGGCTTTGCCGCAAGCGCCGGACGCACTCAATCGCACCGCGCTCGAGGCGCTCATCAAGAGCTTGAGCGAGTAACTTACTTCGGCATCCAAAACGGCTCCGCCGTGGGCACGAAGCTCACCTTTACGTCTTGGAGGAAGGTCTTCAGCCACGCCGCGCAATTCTCCATGCCGGCCTGCTCCGAAGGGACGTGGCCCATCAGGATCAGGGCCTTGCGCTTCCCTTGCGCCGATGCGTCCAGGACGTACTCGATCGTCTCCCATTCGGGGACCTCGCCGATCACCAGCGCCTCCACATCGTCGCGCTGCAGCAGTCTCCGATGCGCCACCGCGCCGGACGCGCCGGGGAGCAACGCTAGTTTCGTCACCTTCAAATTCTGGCCGCCCACCACGCGCAGCACGCGAATCTTCATGGTCTGACGGATGCGGCCGGCGAGCGTTTCCACCGAAGTTTCGGGCACCGTGAAGAGCGCCGGCGTGGCGGCGTTCTGATACTTCGTCCAGCCGAGCGCCGTCACCATGCCTTGCAGAATGCCGTCCGGCCGGCGGCGGTGCCAGTAGTCGTGGAAGCGCCACACGACGAGCTTGTGCTCGCGGATGAACTTCTCCTTGGCGGCCCACACGGGGTCCTGTTCCTTGGCCAGCACATCGGTGCCCTCCAGGTGGCTGTAGAAAGTGGGTTCGTGCGTGATGATCAGATTGAGCCCGGCGGCGGCGGCCCGCTGCAGCACGTCGTGGGTGGCCATCATCGTCGTGGCGATGCCGGTGATGGGCGTCTCCGGATCGCCGGCCTTGATGGTGTCGACGGTGGGCTCGGTCCAAGGGACGCCCACTTGCGCCCTGATGCGGTCGATCACTTCGCGGGCGGTGGGTTGGGCGGACAGGGTGGTGGCGGCGAGCAGCAGAAGGCGGATCAGCATCCGTTTAACATACCAGCGTCGAGCATAGTAGTTTATCTACCGGTAGTGTGCTACTGTGTGACATGCCCGTTGATTTACTGCCCGGCACCCTGAACATGATGATCCTGCAGGTGCTCTCCCGCCGCAAAGCGAACGGCTATGAGATCGCCAAGCGCATTGAAGAGCTCTCCGCCGAGGAGCTACAGGTGGACCATGGGTCCTTGTATCCGGCCCTCCGCCGACTGGAGGCCAGCGGCTGGGTGACCGCGGACTGGGCTGTCTCCGCCGGCAACCGGAAGGCGCGTTATTATGCGCTGACGCCCGCCGGGCGCAAGCAGGTAGGCATTGAGCGTTCCCGTTGGGACGCGGCGGTGCTGGCCGTCAGCCGGGTGATGAGGCCCGCCTAAGATGCGCGATCCCATTGACGACGAGTTGGCTTTCCATTTCGAGCAATTGAAGCAGGAGCGCCTGGCGGCGGGCGACAGCGAAGCGGAGGCGTTGCGCTACGCGCAGCGGCGGCTGGGCAACCGGCTGGGCATCGAGGAGGAGGTGCGCGACCTCGGCTGGTTTCATCGTCTGGAGACCGTGGTGCGCCACGCGCGCTTTGCTTGGAGATCCTACCGGCACCATGCGGGCGCCTATGGGCTGGCGACGGCGATTCTGGCGGTGGGCATCGGCTTGAGCGTGGCGATGTTCTCGCTGGTGCAGGCGGTGGTGCTGAGTCCGCTGCCGTTTCCCGGCCAGGAGAACGTACACCTGATTTGGAAGATCGACACGCAGCTCAAGCAGAATGTGGTGGGCGAGTTGGCGTATCCGGAATTGGCCGATTTGCAGGCGAATCCGGCCATCGAGAAGGTCGCCCTGATTCCGGCGGCGCTCTACGGCAACGGCCGCGTGCTGCAACGGAGCGGACAGGAGCCGGTGCAGATTGAGGGCTGCCCGACGACGCCGGATCTCTTCCGCGTCCTCGGTGTGAAGCCTGCGCTCGGCCGCGACTTCGCCGCCGATGACCGGCGCGTGGTCATCCTGTCGGATCGGGTTTGGCGAGCGCACTTCAGCGCCCGGCCCTCGGTGATCGGCGAGGCCGTCAATCTGAATGGCGTGGCCCACACGGTGATTGGCGTGATGGCCGCCGCGGTCGACTTCCCGCGCGGCGCCGGCCTCTGGGTGCCGATCAACCCGGACCCCAACCGAGGGCTCACCTATCTGCAAGCCGTGGCCCGCGTGCGCCCCGGCCAGTCGCCCAACGCCTTGCGGGCCGCCGTGGATACCACCTTCCGGGCCCAAATCGCCGACCATCTGAATGAGTACTCCGCCACGCAGCGGGGCGTCGTTACGCCGCTGGCCGATTTTCTTACCGGCTCTTCGAAGCTACAGTTACTCGTCTCCCTCTTCGCTTCCGGATTGCTGTTGCTCTCGGCCGCGGTAAGCGCGGGCAATCTGTTTCTGTCGCGCACGCTCACCCGGCGGCGCGAAGTGGCGACGCGGGTGGCGCTCGGCGCTTCGCGTGGACAGGTGCTGGCGCAGTTCGCCGCGGAGGCGGGCTTGGCTGCTGGCTTGGCCAGCGTGGCGGGCGCCGTTTTGGCCTACGCGGCCATCCGGGCGCTGGTGCATTGGGCGCCGCCGGACATTCCGCGCCTGGAATCGGCGCACTTGGACCTGAGGGCGTTCGCGCTCGCCGTCGCCTTGGCCGGCTTCGCGACGCTCGGCTGCCTGGTAGGCCCCGTGCTGGTACTGTGGACGGAACGGATCGACAAAGTGCTGAGGCAAGCGCGTGGCTCCGGCTCCCGCGCGGGCCGGCGCTTGCAGGACGCCTTTGTCTTCGCCCAGGCGGGCCTCTCCGTGGCGATCCTCGCCGTGGGACTGTTCTTGTATCTCAGTGATCAGGCCATGCGCCAGGAGAACATCGGCTTCCAGCATGAGGAAGTGCTCACCCTGAATCTGGCCTTTAGAAGGCCCCAAGCGGACTTGGCCACCCGGCGCGCCTTCTATAACGAACTGCTGCGACGCTTGCGTGCGGCGCCCGAAGTGACGCATGCCGCCGCGGTGCTGCTGCGGCCGATGGAAGGTCCCATTGGTTGGGACACGGAGTATCAGTTTGAATTCGAAGCCGGTCAACGCGATCCCAACTTACTCACCAAAGCGAATTTCGAAGTGGTAACGCCGGGCTACTTCGAAACGGTGGGGACACCGTTGCTCGAAGGGCGTGACTTCGATGAACGGGACGATGAGCAGACGGAGAAGCGGGTGATCATCAGCCAGTCCTTGGCGCGGCGGATGCGCGCCAGCGGCCACTCGCCGCTGGGCCAACGCATGCGGACTTTCGGCGCTTGGCGCACGGTAGTTGGCGTCGTCGCCGATGCCCGCTACCGGCGCGTGGTGGAAGCCATGGACGACGTCTACGTGCCGTACCGGCAAGCCGGCGCGCCGACGAACTATGTCGTGCTGAGAGGCAGCGCCCCGGTAGACGGGTTGCTCTCCGTCGCACGCCGGGTGCTGAAAGAGATCGACTCGAGCCAAGCCATTGCCAGCCCCGCCACGTTGCGGGAACTGCGGCAACGCCAGACGGCCCGAAGCCGGTTCAGCCTGTCGCTGATGCTGCTCTTCGCGGCGGGCGCGGTGCTGCTGGCGGCGGCGGGCATGCACAGCGTGATCAGCGAAAGCGTCACCGTGCGGGCGAAGGAGATCGCGGTGAAGTCCGCGCTGGGCGCGGGGCAACGCCGCCTGGTGGCGGAGTGCGTGGGGCGGGCCTTGCGTTGGGCCGTGCTCGGCGAAGTGGCCGGCATGTTGCTGGCCTTCGTCTTGGCTCGGGCGTTGGCGGAAATGCTGTATCAGGTGTCGCCGTCCAACCCCATCACGCTGGGCAGCGTCGGCCTACTGGTGTTGGCCGTCACCGCGGGAGCGGCGTTGGCGCCAGCTTGGATGGCCGTCCGGCAGGATCCTCGCGAGGCGTTGCAGAGCGATCTGGGTTAGCTTAGAAGCTATGTGGATTCGTGGCGGCTTCGTCTGTCTTTTACTGGCGCTGAGCTTGCCGGCGGAGACGCGGCGATTGACGGCGACCGGCGTCGCACGAGCGGTCGGCATTGCGGCTGGTGGCGAGGCGCGGGAAGTGCAGGTTCGCTTCAGCGACGGCCGCACTTGGTCCGCATGGCGCACCTACGGGACGGACCCCGAAGAAGGCACACTGATCTGGCTCGACGAGCCGGCGCGCGTGGTGGAAGTGGAAGGCGCGGGCGACGCACGGCTCCTACTAATTGACCCAGGCATTACGCCGACACGCGATGCCAAACGCGCCGCGGACCCCGCCATCCAAGGCCGCGCCGACTGGTGCCCCGCGCCCTTCGTCTGCCCCAAGAATAGTGACCCGTCGTTCACGCGTCCTACGCACCTGATCGTCCATCACACCGCCGGCAACAACGCGGCCGCGGACTGGGCCGCCGTGATGCGCGCCATCTGGGAACTGCACGTGCGAGGCAATGGCTGGGCGGACATCGGCTACAACTTCCTGGTCGATCCCAACGGCGTCGCCTACGAGGGCCGCGGCGATGGCATTCTCGGCGCGCATTTCTCCGCCGTCAACACGGGCACTGCGGGCATCTCGATGATCGGCACTTACACGGACCGCCCGCCCAGCGACGCCGCTCTTGCCACTTTGCTCGACTTACTCACGTGGCAAGCGCAGCGCTATCAGCTTGACCCCTACGCTGAGACTCTGCACGCAGCGAGCGCCCTGGAACTGAACGTCATCAGCGGCCATCGCGACGCCGGGCTCTCGCCGCGCGCCAGTGGCCGCACCGAGTGTCCGGGCCTGGCGCTTTATCCGGTGCTGCCCGCCTTGCGTGAGGAGGTCTGCCGGCGGGTGCCGGGTTGCGTCGCCGCGCGGCAACGCGAGAACACTTGCGCCGCGGCGACGACGCCCTGCGTGTCGCGCTACGGCGTGGTGAATTCAGCCAATTACGACGCCCGGCCCGTGGCAGCCGGTTCGATCGCGGCGGCCTTCGGCGCCAATCTCAATGGCTTGCGCGCTACCGTAAATGGCCGCGCGGCGACGGTAATCGGCGGCGACGCCAGCCAACTCAATTTCCTGGTTCCCTTAAACACCGAGCCCGGCACCAGCCGCTTGCAACTCTTCTCCGGCAATGACTTGCGCGTGGACCGGCTCATCTGGGTCACCGAAGCCGCGCCGGCCATTTACCTGGCGCTGAATCACGACGAGCAAACGCTGAATAGCCCGTCCGCGCCGGTGACGGCCGGGCGTCCGCTAACGCTGTATTTGGCAGGGGGCCGGACGGGCTTGCCGTGGTCGGTCACCGTGGGCGGCGTTCGCGCGGAGCCCTTGTTTCTCGGCGCCGCACCGGGATTCCTGGGCATCTGGCAAGCGAACCTGACGGTACCGGCGGGGCTCGCCAGCGGCGATCAGCCGCTGGTGCTCAGCGTTTCGGGGGTGCCGAGCGCGGCGTTTCCGGTGCGAGTGCGATAGCTGCACTGGACAGCATCCCTCCCTTAGCCTTGACCACCCATCGCGTGAGCGATGGGTTACAGTGCGAGGAATAAGCCTGTTTTGCTGGGCTTCTCGCCGCTCAGACGATGTAACCCACCGCTCAGAAGCTCAGAAAAAATGTGTTGCCTGCGGTCTTGGACCTTCTAACGAACCCCGACCGTAAGGGAGGGGATGGCCTCGCGAGCCTCATCGGCCAGCAAGTCACATAAAATCAAATACATGCAGGAATATGCCCGCAGGCCAAACATCCCCTCCCTTACGGTCGGGGTTCGTTGTGGGCACGTCTGCCGATTTTTTCTGAGCTTCTCACGCGGTGGACTGTTTGGCGATGCCGGCGCAGTTTTTCTGAGCTTCTTACACTTACCTTACGGTCGGGGAATGCTGCCGTACTAGGCTTCTACCGCCACCGGGTTGCGCAGTTCGCCCAAGCCCTCGACGTAAACGACGCAGTCGTCGCCGTCGCGCAGATACACCGGAGGCTTGCGCGCGAAGCCGACGCCGGGCGGCGTGCCGGTGGAGATCACGTCGCCGGGCTCCAGCGTAATCACCTGCGTGATGTGTTCGATCAAGGCCGGGATGTTGAAGATCAATTCCTTGGTGTTGGAGTTCTGGAGCACTTCGCCATTCAGCGTCAGCTTGATCTGCAGGTTGTGCGGATCGGCGATCTCCTCGGCCGTCACCAGCGTGGGACCCATCGGGCAAAACGTATCGCAGCTCTTGCCCATCAGCCACTGCGGCGACGCCAGTTGCAGGTCGCGCGCGGAGACGTCGTTGATGACGGTGTACCCGAAGACGTACTCCTTCCAGTCCGCGGCTTTGACGTGCTTGGCTGTCTTGCCGATCACAAAGGCGAACTCGGCTTCGTAGTCCGGCTGCGCGCTCGCCTTGGGGAGCACGACGGTGTCGCCGGGGCCGATGATGGAGTTGTTGAACTTGCTGAACACGGTGGGCGTGGTGGGAATGGCCATGCCGGATTCGATGGCATGATCCCGGTAATTCAAGCCGATCATAAAGAGCTTCGGCGGATTCGGGATCGGCGCGTGCAACTTCACGTCGGCCAGCGGCACCCCGGGATGCCCCTTCGCCAAATGCGCTTCAATCGTGGCGCGCGCGGCGGCGCCCCCCGCGATCACCGGCAAGAGCGACCCAAAGCCGCAGCCAGAAATCGAAATCACGCGATCTTTCACGAGCACGCCCGCCTCGGGCGCGCCTCCGTTGTAGCTGTAAACCAAATACTTCATCAAAGAAAGGCTAACACGGCCCCCGTAGCGGGTGTCCATGCCGATTCAGCGGTGGCGTACCGTGGGGCGACATCACCCGGCTTCATCGCCAGTAATAGGCAGCGCTCAGGTAACTTGATGGGCAAGGTGGCGAAGTGCGGCCCCTTGAAGGGCGTGCTTGAAAGAGTCCAGACCGTTCGCGCTTGGCGCTCAGTGACCACCTTGCGTGTTGTGTCGACGGCCAAGTCGGGCCACTCGACAAGCTCTGCATGCGTGCCCCATCGCTCAGCCTCAGCTCAGCTCAGAAGCTCAGAAAAAATGGGCCCCGATGCGGTTTCCGGCCCTTAACGAACCCCGACCGTTAGGGAGGGGATTGCTCTGCGCGCACCGCGGGCGGTTGATCGTTTTTCTCGAAAAACCCAGCAAAATCGGCATTCTCGTGAACCTGCTGGCAGATCGGCCAAGGTTCGAGGCTGACGGAGCAATCCCCTCCCAAACGGTCGGTGCGCCAGGATCAGCCTGGCAGGTCTAGTGAACGAAAGGAGTTCACCATGTAGATTGCTGATTAGTCCGGACGGCCATCTGTCGTCACCCATTGCAGCACGCGGCCATACACCGAGTTCGTTGCCTTGCCCAGCCGGTACTCCTCCAGGAATCGCAGATCTTCCGCGGCATATTCGGTCAGGCGGGAGCCATTGCAGCCGCCCGAGCGAATCTGCGCGCTACCAGGGAGCCGCTCCCCGAAAATCAAATACCGTTTTCCTGGCAGATACTGCGTGGTGCAGGATGTGAAGTTATCCGGATTAACGATCACCTGTTTTGCATCAGCGGCCAGCCCTTTGTATGCTGTCTCCACCCCGAAGCGATACACGCGCGCTCGCGTGGTCGTCATCTGGGGATCGGGCTCGGCGGCCAACACCGTCCCCAAAACACGATCTCCGTCCGGCCGATTCGTTCGCAAGCCGGGGCTGACCCCTCGTCTCCGCAAGAGCACGCGGGGGCCAGACCCGCCGCTGGCGCCGCGAGCACCAAGATTCTTCCGGCTATTCGCCAACCCATGCCTCAGTTTGACACCGAATCAGCGACGTCCGTTCCAGCAACACGCTCCCCAAAATCGATCATCGAAATGCAACTTGCATTTTTTCCCGGCGGTTGTGCGGCCCAAAGCCCATCAGCGCCCCAGCCCCGAGCGCAGCGAGGGGGTCCTTCGGGAGCGGCGACGTTTTCCAACGAGTTCTCGCGTTTCCGCCGCCGGCCCTGCCCCGGTCACAGCAAAGTTGCTGAATCAAGTCAATCACTTAGCGATTTTCACCACGACCCACCTGCTACCCTGGGGACGCGAAAAGGCGCCCACCCAATGAAAATTTGCTTCTTCACCTACATCATTCTGGAACTGAACTCCGCCCTCGACAGCGGCGAATATGATGACCTCCCGATGCACGAGGCCATCGCCCACATTGAGGCCGGCGACGTCGTCGCCTGGCTCAAACGGCGGGTCCCCCAGCTGGACCTGAGCCTGCTCTCCGACCACCACATCGCCGAGTACCAGGCGGCCCTGGAGGACCTCCTTGTGAACCACGCGGGAAGAGAACGGCTCACCTGGGGGGTGGAAAAACGCGCCCTCTGCCTCCTGCTCGCCTGGACCAATGAAATCGTCCAACGCGCCTCCCGTTGGCAGCCACCAGAGGACGCCAACTGGGGCGACATCCCGTTGGCCTCGCTGATGCCCCAATAGAATCAACAACTCCCCGGTTCGTTTCGTCGTTTGGCTGAACTCTCCGCGGACAACAAAAAATAAAGTGCGAGAATGTCGATTTCGCCCCAGGCCACCCGTCTCTCTGGTGTCCGCACTTCGAAAGGAATACAAACCATGAAATACATGTTGGCGATCTACAACGACGAAAAGGCCGGAGCCTTGGCCACGCCGGAACAGAATGGCCAGCTCTTCGGGGGCTATATGGCCTTCACCGAAGAGATCAAGAAAAAGGGCTTCTACGTCGCCGGTGACCCCCTGAAGCCCGCGGCCACCGCCACCACCGTGCGCCAGCCAGTGGGCGCCAACGCGGTGACCACCGACGGCCCTTACGCCGAAACCAAGGAGCAGATGGGCGGCTACTACATCGTCGACTGCCCGGACCTCGACCAGGCGCTCGCTTGCGCCAAGCAGATCTGCGCGCTGCATACCTTCAACGGCGTCTGCGTCGAGGTGCGGCCCATCCTCGATCTCTCGGCCATGATGCATGGTTGAAGCGCTTTTTCAGGCGGAGCGTGGCCGGATTCTGGCCACGCTCATCCGCCTGGCGCGAAATTTCGATACGGCCGAAGAGGCGCTGCAGGATGCCTTGGTGGAGGCCCTGGAACATTGGCCCCGGACGGGCCTGCCCGAAGTGCCCGCCGCCTGGATTCTCACCACCGCCAAACGCAAACTGCTGGACCGCATCCGTCAGCAAGCCCGGCGGCAGGAGTTATTGCTCGACTATCGCGCCCCCACGGTAACCCAGGCAGACGAAAGCGAGGACGACATGCATGACGACCCGCTCCGGCTCATCTTTACCTGCTGCCATCCCGCGCTCTCGATGGAGGCGCAAATCGCGCTAACGCTGCACACCCTGGGCGGACTCTCGACCCCCGAAATCGCCCGCGCGTTCCTGGTGCCGGAGCCGACGCTCGCGCAGCGCCTGGTGCGGGCGAAACGCAAGATTCAATCGGCCGGCATTCGCTATCAGGTGCCACCCGCGAACCAACTCGCCGAGCGGCTGGAAGCCGTCATGGCGACGCTGTACCTCATCTTCAACGAAGGCTACTCGGCGCAACGCCGCCGGCTCGCCGCCGACGCCCTTCGTCTCGCGCGCGTCCTGCGGGACCTGATGCCGCAGGAGCCGGAAGTCGCCGGGCTGCTAGCCTTGATGCTGCTCCAGGACTCCCGCGCGGCCGCGCGGCTCGATGCCGAGGGCCACTTCCTCACCTTGGAGGAGCAAGATCGTAACCAGTGGCACCAGGGGCAAATTCTGGCTGGCTTGGCCCTCTTGCGGCCCACTCCGGGTAACTACCAGCTGCAAGCCGCGATTGCCGCGGAACACGCCAAGTCCCCTTCATCGGAGGCCACGGACTGGGCCCGCATCGAGTTTCTTTACCGCGAGTTGCTGCGCTATCAGGACACCGCCGTCGTCCGCCTCAATCACGCCGTAGCCGTGGCGATGAGCGAGGGATACGCACAGGGCTTGGCGCTGATGGAGTCTCTCACCCAACTCTCGTCTTACTACCTACTACACGCCGCCCGCGCCGACTTGCTCCGCCGCCTCGGCCGCCCCGAAGACGCCCGCGCCGCCTACGAGCGCGCCTTGTCGCTCGCGGCTAACCCCGTCGACCAGGCGTATCTGCGACGCAGGCTGCGTTAGATTTAGCCGGACCAGGCATCGCCCCAACTCGCCTTTCTGGCGTGCCGATGCACTTCGCCCGCCGACTTCGGGACGTTGCGCGCCTCAAGCCCAGTCGCCGTGCAAAGCTCCACTTGTACGTAGCCGGCTTTGTGCTGGGGATGACGGATGATGCGGGCAACGGCTGGCCGCGCCGGCTCCCGTGTCACTAGCAGGTAGCTGAACTTCTCGTCTTCGTAGCCCAGGTCACCTCCTTTGATGCGCCGGTGCAGACTACTGCGCTCCACGCGCGCGGCGAAGTGGCACCAGTTGTCGCCCATCATCGGGCAGGGCGACGCGTGCGGACACGGGGCGGCGACAAAGCCGCCCTGGTTGAGCAGCCAATCGCGCGCGGCGCGCAGATGCCGGAATCCCGCCGGCGTGCCCGGCTCGACGAGCGCCAGCACCTGCGCAGTCGCTTGCCAGGCCTGCGCCAGCAAAGCGGCGCGCGCCTTCACCTCGTTTAACGCATAGGAGACGATTACCAGATCGGCCGCCGGATAAGCGGCGCCTTCCGCCAGATCAACGGTACTCCAAGTCACCGGCAGGGGCGACCCCAGACGCTGCCCCAGTTGCACCAGACCGCGATTGCGCTCCAACAGTTGCGCGGACTGGAGCGACGGAAAAACGCCATGGGCGGCCCACGTGGCGGTGCCCGGCCCGGCCCCCAGATCGAGCAGCGTGCGGGGCTCGCCCGCGAACTGCGACAACGCGGATCGCACCGCCGCGTAGGTCGCCGGCATGCGCACCGCGGCGTAGGCGAGTTGCTCGATCGGCGTGTGCAAGCGGCTCGGCTGCCCCGCGCGATATTGCTCCGTCAGCCGTTGCGAGGCGGCCTGTAGCTCCGAAAACAGAACGCCCTGGAGTTGTTGCTCCAGGGCGTGGCGAAGGTCAGCGGGAAGCTGCACTAGAGCGGCAGAATCTCTTCGCGATTCGGATCGAAGCGCAGCCGTCGCTTTTCCACGTAAGCGATATTGCCCAAGTGCGACGCCTGCGCTGACCGGTGGCCGATCAACACATCGCCGTTCGGCCGCTTGCGCGACGCGATGCAATCGAGGAAGTTGGCAATGTGCTCATCCGTCGCGTCGCCCTTATACTCGGCGACCTCCGTGGGAGCCTTGGCGCCCTTCGGCGTGAACTCGTACTTGCTGCGATTGATCCAGAGCTTGCCTTCGGTGCCGCACATCTCCACGGCGGCGCCGGTGACGCCGGGCGCCAGCGTCGCTTCGAAAGTGGCCGTCCATTCGCCGGGATATTCGAGCAGCACCGTGATCGTGTCCGGCGCGGTGCGGCCGTCCTTGTAGTGATAGACGCCACCCGACGCGACCGCGGCGATCGGGTTGTCCTGGTCCATGAACATATGCACCACGTCAATCCAGTGGGTAAACAGATCGGTGACCTGGCCGCCGCCGAAATCGAGGTAGGCCCGGAAGCTCCAGTATTGCTGCGGATCGTAGTCGCGCCACTTCACCGGGCCCAGGAAACGCGCCCAATCGAGGTTCGAAGGCAGCGTCTGCATCCGCGGGGGCGCCTTCAGCAAATGGTAGCCGTTGCCATGCCACCAGGTGCGCGCCAACGTGACCTTGCCGAGCTTACCAGTCTTGAAATACTTCTCCTTCGCCTCCAAATAGTGCGAGCCGGAGCGCTGCTGCATGCCCACCTGGCAGATCCGATTATTCACCCGCGCGGCCTTGATGATCGGCGGACCCTCGTCAATGCGCAGCGTGAGCGGCTTCTCGACGTAGACGTCCTTACCGGCATTCAGTGCATCGATGGCCGTGCCGGCGTGCCAGTGGTCCGGCGTGGCGATCAGCACGGCGTCCACTTCTTTCATCTCCAGCAGCTTGCGATGCTCGCTGAAGCCCTTGGCTCCGGGGGCCTTCGTTTGTGCAGAGTCCACGCGTTCGGCGAAGACGTCGCAGACGGCCTTCACATCTACGCGGCCGGACTTCTGGAAGCCGCCCATCACGCCCTGTCCGCGCGAGCCCGCGCCGATCAGCCCGAGGTTCACGCGGCCGTTTGCGCCGAGGATTTTGCTGTAAGAGGCGGCGGTCATGCCCGCCGTGGTGAGCCGGAGCCAATCCCGCCGGCCGAGGTTGAGGTGATTCATGGCCCTCCGATTATATCTACTCGGGTAGCGAAGCGGCGAGGTCTTGTAGCAGGCCGCGTTCGCGGGCGTCGAACTTACTGCGGAAGTCGTCGGAATTCAAGCGCGCGGTGCGCTCTTCGTCGCTCATGCCGCGCAGCACGGTCATTTCCTGGCGCATTTCCCGGCGGCGTTCCGGCGGTAGCTGATTGAACTGGCGAAACGCCTGGCGCGCGGCGCGCTGCTGGGCCGGCGGGAGATCCCGGAAGCGGTCCAGCCGGTCGCCAGCGCCTTTGCGCTCCTGCGGATTCAGGCTGTCCCACATCTCCATGCGGCGGCGGAAGGCTTCGCGGCGTTCCGGCGGCAGACGATCCACCATCTGCTGCCGCTCGTCGGGGGACATCTCGCGCCAACGCTCGATCATCGCCCGCGCGGGCGGCGGCGGACCCTTCTTAAGGCCAGGCCTCATCCCCGGACCCATCCGCCTACCATCTTTCAGGCTGCCGTCCTTAAAGCCACCGCCCTTAAAGCCACCGTCCTTCAAGCCAATCGCACCACCGGCTCGACCCTGGGCGAATCCCAAGGCGGCGCAAATCGCCAAACCCATCGCCAGCCTTACGAATTGAGGGTACGGCAACAGCATCAAGCAGAAGATCCTACAGCTTATTGGACGTTCCCACGCCCGTCTTCGTCCCCAACACTTGCAGCATTTCGAGATCCTCCAGCGCCGTATCCAAGCGCTCGATCTCCAACTTGTCGACGGTGGCCGTCTTCAAAGCGGCGTCTTCCACGGTCGCGCCTTCGTCCGAAATCGTGGCGACGGGAGGAGCGCCCGGAGCTACCGTGCGTTCGCTGCCCGGAAACTGGACGAAAATCAGGGCGACCGTAGCTAAGCCGGCCAAGGCCATCGTCATCGCCGGGCGCCAGGGACGGGGCTGGCCGCTCACGAAAACGCTGCGCCACGCCCGTACCCAAAAGGGATCGCGCCCTTCCGCCTCAATGCGCGCATAGAGCCGGCGGTCAAAGTCCGGCGTGATCTGCAACTCAGCCGCATCGAACTCATCCAGCGCCGACCAAAGCTGGCGCTGCGCGGCGAGTTCCTGCTGGCAAGACGAGCACATCGCCACGTGCGCGTCCAGCCGCGCCATCGTGTCCGTGGGCAGCGTCCGCGCGCAATACTCCAAGAGGATTTCGGCGTTTTCCTTGCTTTGCATGGGACACATCAGATTCATCCTCCTGTACTCTTACTCGCTCACGCCCCGGTTGAGGTGCGCCAATTTCATTCGCAGCGTCTCGTACGCCCGGAACAACAACGATTTTACCGCCGATTCCGAGCACTTTAACACACCCGCAATCTGGCTGTAATCCATCTCCTGGTACTTGTGCATCGTTACCGCCGCACGTTGCTTGTCAGGCAGGGCCAGAATCGCGCGCCGGATCTCTTCCATGCGGGCCGTCCGCACCATGCTCTGTTCCACATTCGGGAGGTGATCCGCTACCTGCAGCGGCGCGGTGCCTTCAGGTGCCTCCGAGTCCAGGCTCTGCTGATGGCGCTCATTCTTCTGGTCGCGAATCCAATTCAGGGCCAGGTGCGTCGTGATGCGGAAGAGCCACGTGGTGAACTTCGCCGTGGGCTCGTAGGTGGCGCGGGAGCGGTACACGCGAAGAAAAACTTCCTGCGCCAACTCCTCCGCCACCGCCTGATTCTGAATCATCCGGTAGACGAAGTGGATTACTGGAACCCGGTGCCGGTCCAGCAACTGGGCGAACGAAGCGGTATCGCCCTCCCGAACCCGGAGCATGAGTTGTGCATCATGTTCAATGGCCGCGGCGACGCTCATGTCCTTGTTAACCCCGTTTTCTGGAGAAGGTTGCGGGACTTTGCCGGGGATTTCCAAGGTTATTCGCCCTTTAATCCTCGGGCCATCAGTTGGCGGATCGCCTCGGCGGGGGAAACTTCAGATCGCAACAGCCGTGCCACCTGGGCCGCGATCGGCATTTCCACGCCGCATCGCGCCGCTAGTTCCAGCGCCGCCGCCGTCGTATCCACACCTTCCGCCACCATGCCCATGGTCCTGAGTACCTCGGTAAGGGGCTTGCCTTGGGCGAGTTCGATGCCGACCCTCCGATTCCGGCTCAGTTCGCCTGTACAAGTCAACACCAAGTCGCCTAAACCCGCCAGCCCGGACAAAGTTCTGGCCTCCGCTCCCATCGCGACGGCCAGACGCGTGATTTCGGCCAGTCCCCGCGCAATCAACGCCGCCCGCGTATTGCTTCCGAGCCCGAGCCCCTGCACGACACCGGCCGCGATGGCGATCACGTTCTTCAGCGCCGCTCCGAGTTCCACGCCGATCGGGTCCGCGCTGGTATAGAGCCGGAAGGCCGGCGTGGAAAAGGCCTCCTGCACCGCCGTGGCCAAGGCCGCGTCGCTGGCGGCCACCACCATCGCGGCCGGTTCCCCCGCCGCGACCTCTTTCGCAAAAGACGGCCCGGAGAGTACCGCCACCGGCCGGCCCGTCACCTCGGTCATCACTTCGGAGACCCGCAACAGGCTCCCCTGCTCGATACCTTTCGAAGCCGACACCAGCTGGGCTTTCGCCGGCATCGCCAACGGCTGCCAGATGCGCCGCGTATGCTGCGACGGCACCACGTTCAGGAGATAATCGGTTTCGCCCGTCAGCTCTGCCACCGGATAGACGTTGTCCGGGAGGGGGAAACCGGGCAAATAGCGCGAGTTCTCCCGCGCCTTTTGCATCGCGGCCACCAGCCGCGGGTCACGTGCCCAAAGCTCTACCCGGGCAAAGCGCGGCGACAGCACGATGGCCAGGGCTGTGCCCCAACTACCGGCGCCCACCACCTGCAAATGGCTCATGCGCGTTCTGCGAACGAGAGCGTGTTCTCACAGCCCGCGCGCAGGCGGGCCCAATTCGCGCGATGCCGCCAGATGATGAACGCGCCGCCCGCGATCGCCGCCAGCAACACCGGCCACGGCGGCTGCAACAGCAGCCAGCAGGCCAAGGGAAACAGCAGCGCGCCCACCATGGAGGCCAGCGACACATACTTCGTCACCCCCACCGTCGCCACGAAAAGGATCACCACCGCGAACAGCGGCCCTGGCGTCAAATAGAGGAAGGCGCCCACAAAGCTCGCCACGGCTTTGCCGCCCTGGAACTTGAGGAATACCGGGAAAGCGTGGCCGAGGATCACCGCCAGTGCGGCCAAGGACATCCACAGCGGGTCACTCCCGCTGGCCAGGTCCATCAGGTAGACGGCCAACGCGCCCTTCCCGATATCGAGCAGCAGCGTCACGATGCCCAAGACCTTGCCCGTGGTTCGCAGCACGTTGGTGGCGCCGATGTTGCCGCTCCCTTGCGTGCGGACGTCCTCCCCGGTGCGCCAACGCACCAGCAGGTACCCAAACGGAATGCCCCCAATCAGGTAAGCGGCCAGCAAGGCCAGAATCGGAATCATAAAGGATAATCCTCCAAGACGGAGTATAGACTGTTGCGGCTCGCGTAGAGCTTGAAGCTGTTCACGGTCATGCGCCCGAAGTCCGTCGAAGGCAATTGGGCGATGAATTGTTTCACCGGCGCTAGGTCAAGCGTAGCGTCTTTGATTTTAGCCTCTTTGATCTTAGCCAAAGTAACGTGCGGGCGATAGGGCTTGCTCTCCGCGGCGACCCCGCGTGAGATCATTGCCGCTTCCGTCGCGGCGGCCAGCGCCGCCAATCCTTCGGGTGCCCGCACCGCCGCAAAGAGGTGGCGGGGGTGGTGCGGCGTCGGAAACCAGCCGAAGCCGTCGATGGAAACCGGAAACGGCGCGGGCTTCGCCATCCCGCGCAACGCGGCCTTCAACTCGTCCAGACGCTCCTCGGGCCACTCGCCAATAAACTTCGTCGTGATGTGCAGGTTCCCCGGCGGCGTCCAGTCGACCGCCGCCAGCGGCTGCAGCGATTGGTAGAGCAGTTCGATATTGCGCCGCACCTCATAGGTGAGCGAGAGTCCGGTGAAGAGCCGCATTACGATAAGAGTTTCCGATGAAGACGCTAACCCGTTCATTCTATCGTCAGCCCACCGTGGACGTGGCGCGCGGCCTGCTCGGCCAGGTTCTTGCGCACGGCGAGACCAGCGGACGCATCATCGAAGTGGAAGCCTACCTCGGGCAGAACGACCTGGCCGCCCACTCCGCGCGAGGCATCACACCGCGCACCCAAGTGATCTTCGGCTCGCCCGGCCATGCCTACGTCTACCTGATTTACGGCATGTACGAATGTCTGAACGTCGTCGCCGAACCGGACGGCGTCCCCGGCTGCGTCCTCATCCGCGCGCTGACGCCGCTTACCGGCCTCGACCGGATGCGCGAGCGCCGCGGCACGGGTGACCTGGCCGGCGGCCCGGGCAAACTTACCCAGGCCCTCGGCATCACCCGCGCCCAAAACGGCGCCGACCTTACTCGCGGCCCCCTCCGCATCCTGGACGCGGGCCCTCACCAGGGCGAAATCCTGGTCACCCCGCGCATCGGCATCAGCCAGTCGCGTGACTTGCCCTTACGCTTCGTTCTGAAGGGAGAACGATAAGGCTTTTGCCCAACTGCCTAGAAGCGGATGCGCAACCGCAATTCCACCTGACGGGGGTCCAGCGTACCCAGGCCGAAGGTTCCGAAGCTCTCGTTCTGGATGTTGCCGGGCCGGATGCCGCGGGTGGGATTCGCCGCCGTGAAGATGTTACCGGAGCCGGCGTTAGCCGTACCGGTCAACTGCGCGCGATTCCAGAGGTTCGTCGCTTCCGCGGAGAAGAGCATCTGGATCTTCTCGCCGATCTTAAAGTCCTTCTGCAGGCTGACATTGTGGTTGTAGTAATTGGCGCCGCGGAAATCGCCGTAGCGCAGAGCGGCGGTGCCAAACCAGTAGATGTCCGGGGCGACGTTGCCGTTGGGCAAGGTCACTGTGCGGCCGGCGAGCGCTTCGGGGTTGTACTTCAAATACGTGAAGCGGGCCGGTGTGATCTGGCGGCCGCTCGGCAAGGTCACCGTGCGGTCGATGGCGTTGGGCGAGTCATACCACTTCTGCAGGTTCTTCGGCACTTCGATGTCGACGCCGCTGACGCGGTCGCACAGGCCGTTCAGGGAGTTGCACCCACCGAAGCCCTGCTGCGGCTGGCCGCTCTGCAAGATCAGAACGTTGCCGAGTTGCCACCCGCCCACCAGGGCATTGGCGAACTTATTCTGCGTGTCAAACTGCTTACCCTTGCCGAACGGCAATTGATAGACGACGGTGCCCACTATGCGGTGGGGAATGTCATTCGACGAGATGTTGTAGCTATTCTTGTAATTGCGCCGGTCCACGTTATTAGCGTTGAAGCCGCCATTCTCGCCAAAGTTATTGTTCTGCAACTCCGGATTCGACATTTCGATCGACTTCGAAAAAGTGTAGTGGACGTTGAACAGGAGCCCATTGGAGTAGGAGCGCTGAATGCTCGCCATGAACGAGTTGTAAGTGGAAAAGCCGACCATGGTGCCGACTAAGTTACCCGTCAGCAGCGGATACGGGAAGACTGACTCCCGTAGCGGAATGCTCGTATTGCGCAAGTTCCCATTGTAGAGAATCGTGCCGTTGGGGTTGAAACGGTTCGGCACCAGTTGCGTCGCGGGATTATTGCCGTTGGTCGCAATGTAAGTCGTACGCCAGGAATCGAGCAATGCGGGCGGCAGTAGCTGCTCGGTGTTGGCGCTGAAGCGGCCGATGAGCAAATTCTGTCCCCGGCTGCCGGAGTAGCCCAGGTTCATCTGATAGTTCTTGCCCAACTTACGTTCGACGAAGAAGTTCCATTGGTAAACCTTGGAATTCCGGAAAGTATCACGGTCAAAGCGGGGCTCGTTGCCGCCGGCGCCGTAGTATTGGGGCGCATTGCCATTGGCGCCGATCGTCGGAATCAGCGTGTTCACCTGGTTATATTGCGCCAGCAACAACGCTTGGGGCGTGGGGCCGTATTGTAGAGCGTTCGGCGCGCTGAGCACCGGGGCGAAATTCTGGTTGCCGTAGTAATAGGGGCCGCCGTAGTATCCGGTATTCGACGGCAGGAAATTAACGCCGGCGCCGGCGCGGATCACCATCTTGTCGCCGAGGCGATAGGCCATGCCGACACGCGGACCGAAATCCTTGTAACGGGTCTGGTAAAGATGACGGTCGTTACCGTTGGCGCCCGGGAAATAGAGAGCACCTTGTGTACCGGCGGTCTGCTCGCGGTAGCTGAAGGAGCTCAAGCGGTTGTACCGTTCGGTCGGCGACGGCTGCAAGTCCCAGCGCAGGCCGAGATTCACGGTAAGGCGATTATTCACCCGCCAGTCACTTTGCCCGTAAAGGGCGAAGTACTTCGCAGACAGGGCCATCAAAACGGCGTTTTCACCGGCCGCGATGGAACCCGCGCCGAGGAGCGAACTCGCCAGGCCACTGCCGTTGAAAGGAGCCGTCAGCGCGTTGATGTTATTCGCCGTGGGCCCCAGGATATTGCCAGAAGTGAAATTCGCGCCGCTGAGTAAGTTGTAGCTGCCGCGCGCGTCGGTGTAGTTCGAGAGGTAGTTCCGGTATTCCCCGCCCCACTTGTGGGTGAACTTACCGGAAGTCTTCGTGAGCGAATAGACGATATTCCAATTCGTCTGCCGCTCGATCTTGGCCAGATAGGCCGTTTGGTTCAAGGCCGCAATGTTACTCCAGCCGCCGCCGAAACTGGTGGCCTCCGGGTAGGCGCCCGCTAAACCGATCGTGCTGGACTAGCCATTGGGGACACCAAACGTGGAATAGTCGATATCGCTAAAGGTCTGCGCACGATTGTCGGCCGCCACGCGCGTCAGGCCCACGCGAAGATCGGCGACCAGCGTGGGCGTAATCACCCAGGTATCGCCCACCGAGGCATAGTAGTTCCGGTCGCCGTTTACGGCGCCAATAAAGCCACCCTGCTGAGTGAAAGCTCTCGTGCCCGCTCCCCAGCCGTTGGGACTGTCGATGGAGCCTAAGTTGCCGCCGCCGGTGAAGTAAATCGAGTGTTTCGCCAGGCGATGGTCAAAACGGCCGTTGGTGCTATTGCGCACAAAACCACGGATCGCGCGGTTATAGAAGTTGTTCGTATTCAGCAAAGGATCTTGCCCGGGGCGGTTCGGCGCGGGGAATTCATTGATCAAGCGGCTCTGGAAGGGATTGATGCGGCTGGGGGGCAAAATCGCATTCGGAAATTGCGCACGTTGCCATTGATTCACCCCCACACTGGTGACGGAGAAAGGATCAAAGACGTTCACCGGCAGATACTGCCCGGCGACGGTGGTCAGCGTATTCGAGAAGTCGCCGCGGCGCTCGGCAGCCGTAGGCACCGTGCGCAGGTAGTCCAAAGCCTGGTTAAAACGCATGCCTTCGTAGCTCACGAAGAAGAATGTTTTGTCCGTGCCGTTGTAGAGTTTGGGAATGCGCACCGGTCCGCCGAAAGTGCCGGAGAAGTTCTTCACCTTGAAGGGTGCGCGCGCGATGCCCTGCGCGTTGTTGCCAAAGGTGTTCGCATTCAGTGCCTCGTTTCGCAAACGATACTGGCCGGAGCCATGAAACTGATTCGTACCGCTCTTGGTCGTAAACACCACCGTCCCTTGTGAGCGCCCATATTCGGCGCTCATGTTATTGATATTCGTCTTGACTTCCTGAATACCTTCCGTGTTCGGCAGGATCGCGACTTCGTTCCACGCCGAAGCTTGAATCGACACGCCGTCCATCTGAATGTCACTGGTAAAGGAGTTACCGCCGTTCACCGAAAAATTCGAAAGCGCGCGGCGAGCGTCCGTGCCAATGCCGAAGCTCAAAGCGGACTGCGAGCTATTCATCGACTGCCGCGCCGTCACGCCCTGCGTCAGAGTCGCATAGTTCAGCGGGTTGTTGTTGATGTTCGGAATCGCGCGAATTACCTCTTCCGAAACCGTATTCGTGACGCGCGAGCTTTCCGTCTGCAACTCCAGCGAGGTGCTCGAAATCGTCACTGACGTCTCCACGGCGCCGACCTCAAGGCGCAGATCGACGCGCACGGTCTGGTTGGTCGTCAGGCTGATGCCGGTTCGGTTGACTTGCTTAAAGCCGGACTTCTTCGCGGAGACATTGTACGTGCCATAGGCGAGATACGGGACGTTGAATTCGCCGGCCGAATTCGTCCGCAGCGTTTGGCTGGCATTGGTGAGGGTTTCAAGAACCGTGACTTCGACATCCACCGCAGGGGCGCCGGTGGAATCCACCACCGAGCCGACGATCGTGCCGGAGCGGACTTGGGAGAAAGCGACGCTGGCTAACAGGGCCGCCGTGAGAAGACGCGAAAAGACGTGGCGCATCATTAAGACTCCTTGATGTAAGCCTACATTACATTTTGACGAAAAGAAACCGGTTGCCTGTCTCTGCACACGTGTTTCAGACTCCGCAGCGCGGAAATATTAGAATGGAGGTATGGAAATCGTTCGCCGAAGTCTCCTTTTCCTGGCGGCGCTGCCGCTGTTGGCCGTCGATGCCAACTTTCCTGACCCTGCCCTGGACGTGAAAAAGGCCAGCCCCGCTAAGCAAACGGCCGTGTTTGCCGGCGGCTGCTTCTGGTGCGTGGAAGCCGTGTTCGAGATCATGGAAGGCGTCGAAGACGTCGTCTCCGGCTACTCGGGCGATACCGAGGAAAAAGCCAAGTACGACATCGTCTCCGGCGGCGCCACCAAGCACGCGGAAGCAGTGCTGATCACCTTCGACCCGACGAAGACCAGCTACGGCCAACTGCTGAAGATCTTCTTCAGCGTCGCGCATGATCCCACCTCACTCAATCGTCAGGGCCCCGACGTCGGCACTCAATACCGCAGCGCCATATTCTACGCGAATGCGGAACAGAAGAAGGTCGCCGAGGCCTACATTCAGCAATTGAACAAAGCACACGTCTTCCCCAAGATGATCGTGACCGAAGTGGCGGCGCTCGACAAGTTCTACACGGCGGAGAGCTACCACCAGAACTACGCCGGCAACAATCGTTGGAATCCCTACATCGTCAACGTGTCGGACCCCAAGGTGGAGAAGCTGAAGAAGCTATTCCCGGGTTGCCTCCGCAAGAGCAAGACCCCGGCCAAGAAGTAGCTTACAGTTTGCGGTACCAGATATTGCGATAGGCCACGCGGAAGGGCGGGCCGACGTGCATCTGGAAGCCGAGCAGTCCTTCGGGGACGAAGTTCTTCTCGTCCTCATCGATGGTGGCACTGATGAGTTGGCCATTCAGGATCTGGAGCATGACGGGTCCGCGGGCGATGATGTGGTAGGTGTTCCAGCCTTGCACATTCACGACTCCGCGCAGCATCTGGTTGTCGCCGATCTTGGCGAGGACCTTGTATTTCGGCCCCGCGGCGATGCGGGTGACGTCTCCGCGCCGGGCCAGCACGACATGGCCGGGCTTGCGACCGCGCTCCTCGTGCAGGTTCCCGGTGTACCCATTGGTAATGTCGAGATCAGCCTGGTAGCCTTTCAGCACCCACTTGCCGAGTTCCGGTAGCTCCAGGCTGCGATACTGGATGCCGCTGTTCGTGCCACTTAGCTTGAAGTCGACTTTGAGCTCGAAGTCCTTCACCTTGCCGCCGCGCCAGATGAGAAAGTTGTTCAGCTTCACTACCTTGTCCGGAGTGGTCTCACCGACGATTTCGCCATTCTCGACACGCCAGAACGTAGTGTCGCCATCCCAACCGGCGAGTGTCTTGCCGTCAAAGATCGAGACGAAACCAGTATTGTCGTCAGGCTCGTACTGGGGGTAGATGCCTTGCGCAAGCAGAAGAGTAAGCAAAGTGGTGAGCATGGCCGCGTTCGCCAGGGTATCACTTTTTGTTGGCACCGCTGGGCAGGATGGCGCGTATTAGTGTGACAGATGGCCAGTTTGCCAGGGTTTGCCGAAATCGTCCACCAGCATCAGAGCCTCGTCTATTCGCTCGCCTACCATTCGTTGGGCAACCGGGCGGTGGCGGAGGAACTGACGCAGGACGTTTTTCTAAGCTTGCATCAGAACCTGCACCAACTGGAGTCGATGGAGCACGTGAAGCATTGGCTGCGGCGTGCGGCGGCCCACCGCTGCATCGACGAAGTGCGGCGGCAGAAGTTCCGGCGTGGTCCGGGGCTATATGAGGTGCCCGAGCCGGCGACGCGGGATCGGTGGCAGGATCCGCTGCTCAGCCGGCAGTTGGCGGACAGTGTGGCGTCGTTGCCGGCGACGGCGCGGGTGGTAACGGTGCTGCGTTATCAGGAAGAGCTGGAACCGCAGGAGATCGCCGCCGTGTTGCGTCTGCCGGTGGCGACGGTGAAGAGCCGGTTGCATCGGGCGCTGGCGATGCTGCGCGCCAAGATGCAGCGGAAGGAGAGCGTATGCAAGACCTCGAAGCACAGCTAAGGCTGATGTTGCGGCGACAGGACGCCCCGGCTGGCTTGGCGGAGCGGATTGTGGCCCGGGCGGAGGGCCGGCGTCGTGTCGGCGTGTCCACGCGATGGCTGGCCATCGCCGCGGCGGTGCTGGTGATGGCGGGGATCGGCTGGCAATACCGTCAGGAGCGAGAGCGCCGGTTGCAGGCTGAGCAGACGGCGCAGCAGTTGGAGTTTGCGTTACGCCTGGTGGCGGAGCGCTTGACCAAAGTGGAGCGGCAGGTGCGCGGGCCCGAGACGCGAGTGATTCATTTACAAACGAACAAACAAGAGGAGAACTTACAATGAAATTCGGAGCGATGCTATTCGTACTCGCCTGGCCGCTGGTGGCGCAGGAAATTGATCTGAGCATTTTTAAGGGGTTGGAAAGCAAGGCCCGGGAGACCTCCAACGTGGACTTGGGGCCGGAGCAGATGGGCCTGTTGAAGGGTTTCTCGGGGCTGGTGGGCGGCGATCTCGGGGAAGTGACGCAGGGCTTGCGCCGGGTCCGCGTTTATAGCCTGGAATTCGATAAGGATGGCATGTACAACCTGGCGGACGCGGAGAGCGTGCGGGCGAAGGTCCGCGCGGATAGCAAGTGGTTGAGTCTGGTGAGCGTGAAGGAGAAGGGCGGCTTCACGGAGATCATGACCCACGCGGGACCGAATGGAACGGTGGACGGCTTTTTGGTATTGGCGGCGGAACCACGGGAGTTGACCGTGGTGAATATCGTCGGAACACTCGACCTGGCCAAACTATCAAAGCTGGGCGGTAAGTTCGGGATTCCGAAGATCGAAGTGGACAAGGACAAGGGAAAGAATAAGGACGAGTAACTCATGTGGGCCGCCATCTTACTGTCTACATTCTGCGCCTCTCCCACCGCGGATGAGATCATGCAGCGCGTGATTGAGAATCAGACGCGGGCGCAGGAAGCGCGCAAGAATTGGGTTTACACCCAGGAGATCTTTGCGCGCAGCACGCAACGCAATAAGACCCTGATGCGCGAAGAGACGCGGACGTTCCGCGTGCTGCCGAACGAGAAGGGCAATAAGCGCGAGTCGCTGTCGGTAGCGGGTCAGCGGCGCGTGAAAGGCAAGTTAGTCACTTATGATAAGGCCATCCCCGATGACGAGGACGATAGCATCGACGAATGGGTGAGCGACTTAGCCAAAGGCAAGGATGACGACGAGAAAGGCAACAGTCTGCGCGACGCCTTTAGTCCGGGGGCATTTCCGCTCGCGGGCGATAAACTGAAGGGCTATATCTTCACTCGCAAGCCGGATACGGAGTTTCGCGGCCACGCGGTTTATGCCGTGGAATACAAGCCGTTGAAGAATGGAAAGTACGACTACGTGGGTGGCCCTTGGGAAGGCGAGGTCTTGGTAGAGAAAGAGAGCTTTCAGCCCGTGTTCATCAGTAGCTTTCTTGAGTTCAAGATGCCGGCGGCGGTAAAGATCCTGCTCGGCACGAATATCCGCGACCTGGGTTTCAAGATGGAGTACGACAAGTTCGGCGACGTCTGGTTTCCGGTGAAGGGCAGCGGCGAATTCAAGGTGGACGCTGTGTGGTTCTTCAAGCGCAACGGCAGTTACTCGATGAAGTGTTATGACTTCCGCAAGGGCACGGCCGACTCGTCGATTACGTTTACAACCCCCTAGCCGCGATACGCTGGTCGGATGAAAGTTTCCCGGCGGGAATTAGCGCTGATCGGTGTGTGGGCACGCGCGGAAGCCGCCCAGTCCTCTCCAAGCTTCCGTTTCTTCGACGCTGCCTCCGCGCGCGAGATCGAGGCGATCGCCTCCGCCATCATCCCTTCCGGCGACTCGCCCGGCGCGCGCGAGGCCGGCGTGATCCACTTTATCGACCGTGCGCTCGAAACCTTTGACCGCGACCAGCGGCCGCTCTACCAACGGGGTCTGGCTCAAGCGCAGACCCTCCGGCGGCGGCTGTTCCCCGCCTCCCGGGATCTGGCTTCCCTCAACTCCGCCGACCTTATCCGTCTAATGGAGACCTTGGAGAAGGAATCGGCCGAGTTCTTTGAGGCGGTGCGCGTACACACCATCATGGGTTTCTTCGCTGACCCCAGCTATGGCGGCAATCGGGATCAGGTGGGTTGGCGGCACATTGGGCTGACAACGGGCCACCACTTTACGGCGCCTTTCGGCTACTACGACGCGCCGGAGGCCGAATGATCGCCTACCGCCCGCGGGATGTAGTCGACTTCGCCATTATCGGTGCGGGTGCCGCCGGGGGCGTGGTGGCCAAGGAGTTGGCCGCGGCGGGATTCTCGGTGGTGCTGCTGGAGCAGGGTCCGAACTTCACCGAGAAGGACTATTCGCACGACGAGCGCAAATTCATGTTCGATCGCGTGCTGACCAACAATCATCGTCAGCAGCCGAACACGTTTCGCGTGACCGACAAGGAGAAGGCGGTCGTGCAGCCAGCCGTCGGCTACGGGCGGCAGGTGGGCGGTGGCACCGTTCACTTCACGGGGAACTACTGGCGCCTGCATCCCGGCGACTTCAACGAGCGTAGCCGTTGGGGCGCGGTGCCAGGGGCGAATCTGTCCGATTGGCCGATTACTTACGAGGAACTGGAGCCCTACTACACCAAGGCCGAGCAGGAGTTGGGCATCTCCGGATTGGGCGGCGCGAATCCCTTTGACGGCCCGCGATCCCGGCCATATCCACTGCCGCCGATGCCAGCGAAAGGATCGGGGGTCCTGTTTGACCGCGCCGCGAAGAAGCTCGGCTTGCACTCGTTTCCGGCACCGCTGGCGATCTTGTCGCAGCCGTATCGTGGTCGCGGCGCCTGCGCCAATTGCGGCTTCTGTGAGGGCTTTGGCTGTGAGATGCGCGCCAAGAGCAGTACGGCGGTGACCGTGATTCCCGCCGCGCTGCGCACCGGTCGTTGCGAATTGCGCACGGGTGCGGTGGTGAGCCAGATTGAGACGGACGCGCTGGGGCGCGTGACTGGCGTCGTCTATTTCGATGCGCGCAAGGCAAGCATCCGGCAGCGCGCGAAGGCGGTGGTGGTTTGCGCGAATGGCGCGGAGACGCCGCGTTTGCTGTTGCTCTCGAAGTCAGCGCGTTTCCCGCACGGTCTGGCGAATGGGCATGGCGTGGTCGGTAAGAATTTGATGTGGGACACGGGGATGCTGGCCATGGGACTCTTCGAGCAGCCGCTGAACGAGTACAAGGGCGTGCAGGTAACGCGGGTGCTGCATGACTACTATGACTCCGATGGGAAGCGGGGCTTTTTCGGTGGCGGCGGGATCGATGCGCGCTTCGATTGGTATCCAATGGGCTTCGCGCTCGACGGTTTACCGAAGGACGTCCCGCGTTGGGGCAGTGGCTTTAAGAGCTTTGTCGGCGAGGCGTTCACGCGCACGATGTCACTTTGCGGGCATACGACTTGTTTGCCGGTGGAAGGGAATCGGATTGACCTCGATCCGGCACAGAAGGATGCCTGGGGCCTGCCTGCTTTGCGGGCGACGTTTAAGAATCATCCGGACGACCTGAAGACTCTGCGCTTCGTGTTGGACCGGCAACTGGAGATTTTGGCCGCGGCCGGCGCGCGGCGGGTATGGTCGGATGAGGTGAAGGATGTCGCTTTCTCTGTGCATCTGATGGGCACGTGCCGGATGGGGAATGACCCGCGCACGTCAGTGGTGAACCGGGATCATCAGGCGCACGAGGTGCCGAATCTGTTCCTCGTAGACGGCTCCAGCTTTGTCACGTCGGGACGTCAGCAACCGACGTGTACCATTCAGGCTTTGGCATATCGCGCTTCGGAGAAGATGGTGGCTTGGGCTCGCCGAGCGTAAAAAAGGGCCGGCGGTTGGTTCCGCCGGCCCTCTTCTTTTGGCGCGTGCTTAGCGCTGGGTTTAACGAACGTCGATAACGGCCGACTGGCTATAGGTGAGGTTGCCGTCGGGGCCCTGCACAGCGATGACGAACGGGCGGTTGAGGCCAGTGGGTCCGGTGGCGGGCATGCGGAAGGTGACGATGTACACGCCGATGAGCGTGGGGGCGTAGAGGGTGTCCTCCACGCGGGCTTGGATGCCCTCATTGTTGAGGCCGACGACAACCGGGGCGTTCACGCGTTGCGTGCCGGTGCCGGGAGTGTTGGTGTTGATGAAGGGCGAGCCCTGGCCGAGGCCGGTGACGTAGACGCGAATGTCTTCGTTCAGCTCGGCCGGATTCGTGGACGAGACGTAGGTGCCGTTGGCCTTCACCGCGACGACGGTCTGGCGGCCTGAGGCGTCGGGCGAGGTGAAGATGCCGGGAGCGTAGGGGTCAATCGTCACGCTACGGTTGACGGAGTTCGTGCCGGAGCGAAGCGTGAGCGTGACCGGACCGGGCGACTGTTCGCAGGGTACCTGGAAGGACAGGCTCTCCCGGCCAGAGATGTTGCTGACGTTGAAGAGCGGGACGTTGACGCCGCCGATCTGCACGCTGATGCCGTTGAGGGTGGTGGCCAGCGGGCCAACGATGGACTGGCCGGAGATGGTGCCATTGATCCCCGTGGCGAAGTTCGTGCCATTGATTTGGGCGATGGCGCACGGCGAGAGTCCGGGCTGGAAGCTAGCTCCGTTGACGATGGAGGAGATGGTGGGGCCGAGCGGCGTGGCGCTCAGCGTGAAGGTAGCCGTGAAGGTTCCGGACGCGGCAGTGACGGTATAGCTGCCGACGGCGGGCCCGGCGGTAGCCGTCACTCGAGCGCGGCCGTTGTTGTCCGTAGTTACAGTCGTGTTGGAAATGGTGACGCCCCCGTTGGAGGTAAAGGTCACCGGAACGCCCGGCGCGACCACGCCATTGGTATCGCGGACTTCCACAACCAGGGGATTGGCGAATGCCGTGTTGATCACGGCGGACTGGTTGTCGCCATCGACCTTGTTGAGGTTGGAGATCGCGAGGGAGTTGGTGACGGTGAAGTCGGCAAAGATGGTGGGCGTCACCGATGCACGGACGCGGATATCACCCGGGGAGTTGCCCAGGCGGATGTTGGTGGAGACCAAGCCGTCGCTGCCGATGGCGCCCAGGGGATCATTGGGGTCCTGTACCAGGCCCCGGCCGGAGGTGCTGATGGTCTCGACGAGAGTGGCGCTACCGGACTGGATGGTCCAGGTGACCCGAATGCCATTCAGGTTGGTGCCAAAGCCGTCATCGATGCGCGCGACAAGCGAACGATTTAGTGTCCGGCCAGAGACACCGGTCTGGTTGTTGCCGCTAAGACCGGTGATGTTCTTAGGCGGGCCCTGGGTAACGGTGTAGGGGAACTTGAACGATTGGAAACCGCCGACAATGATATTTAGCACCGAGGTCCCGACGCGGCCGCCAACCACAAGGTCGCAGGTGACGATGCCATTGTCACCGCTGAGGGGGTTGTCCGCGCAACGAGCGGTTTGCGAGGAGACAGTGTCGAGAGAGCCCTCCTGCGGCAGCGTTTGAGCTTCGACACCGATGCCCGAAATGCCCTGTAGGTTGTTGAGGCCGAGTTGCGAAGAGATCCGGAATTGGAAGGCGCCTTTAATTGTGGAGCCGTTAGCGCCGCGAATTTCCGCGTTGTTGAGCGGGAAGATTTGAGCAATGGCCGGAGGCGCCGCAGGAGTAGGATTGGAGTTGCCGTCCAGGAATCGCGGGATGGTGATGTGCGAGAAAGTGACGGAGCCCAAGCTCGTGGTGGCCGTCAGGGAGTTACGCACGAAGGAAGCAAAGTTACCGAATAGAAGGGGTCCGGCATAGGACTGATTGGTGGCGATGCCATCAGAATCGGTGAGGGTATCGGTGTTGCCGAGTTGGCCATTACCCCCAGTGATGGTCCACGTCACTGTGGCCGTGGGAACCGGGTTGCCGTTGCCGTCGGTGACGCGGACCCGCATGGGCTGCGGGGTGGGTGAGTTGGCGAAAATGATCTGCCCATTGCCGCTCAGGATCGTGATGCGGCCGGTGCCACCTCCGCCGCCGCTTCCACCTCCAAACCCGACGTTCAAGGTGAAGACCTGCGTGTTGCCGGTGCCGACCGTAGCGACGACGGTGAGGCTGGTTTGGAAATTGGGGACCGTGGCGGTGGTCTGCGCGTAGCCTTCGGAGTTGGTGAGCACCGTGGGATTGGCGATGGTGACTCCATTGGCGGTAGTGGAGTAGGTCACGGCGGCGCCGACAATCGGCAAGCCGGCTCCGTCGAGCGCCCGGACGACCATCGGGAGAGTGGTGCCACTAATGGCGACAAACTGCTGTTGGTTGACGGCAAAGAGATTGGCGAGCGCGGCCGACGAGGGCTGCGCCTGGAAGAGCGGGGCGCCAGCGTTGTTGGTTAGGGCGAGCGTACCGGTGACGGTGTTAGTGGCAATGTCGACGCGATAAACCGTGGTGCCGTTGCCCACATAAAGGAACCGATTCTGGGGCGCTTCGTTGGAACTGCTCAAGCCGCGGAAGTTCGTGAGCGGCGGCAAGCCAGCGGTGTTTACGGGCGTGATTTGTAACGGCGTCAAATTGATGTTGTAGAGAGTTTGGCTGCCCGGGGCGTATCCGTAGGCCAAGCTATTGGAGACCATGCGGATTCGGTCGAGCGTGAGTCCGCTCAGGCTGGTGAACTGAGTGGAACGATTGACTAAATCGGCCAGGATCAGGGCGGAGCCGCCGCTGATGGGCGTGAAGTTGGTCATTAGGGCGCGTGTGCCGTCCGGCGTGAATTGGGGACGCCCGGGCGAACCGGTAAGGACGATGGCGGCGGCGGCCGTGAGTTGGACGGTGCGCGGATCAATCTCGAAGAGACGGTTGACCGCGCTCACGTAGATGAGTCCATTCGGGCCGACTGCCAGGCCGCTAACTAGCGTAATTTCGCTAGGGACGGAGACCGTGCCAATGGCAGCGTTCGTGGTGAGGTCAATCGCGGTGACCACCGCTCCGTTGGGCGACGAAGTAAAGGCGCGGCTGGATTCGAAGTTGGTGACCACCGTATTGGCGGGGGCGGACAGAGGCACACGCACGACAACCGTGTCGTTCACGGTTTCGATGACCGTCATCGCGGATTCGTTGAGGGAGACGGTAAGCAGGCGGCGGCCGTCTGGGGTGAGGTAGGCATCGGTGGTTCCGGTGGGAAGATCAATCGTACGAGTGACCGTACTGCCGCTGGTGGCATTAGTCAGGACGGTAACGGTATTGCTCGCACCACGGGCGACCACGTAGGTCTTTGTGCCGTTCGGAAGGGTAAAGGCAGCGTAGGCGTCGAGGCCGACGGCAACGGTACCGGAGGAGTTAAAGGTATCCGCGTTCAGAAGGGTGGCGTTCCGATTGACGAGGTCGCTGGGGGGGCCAGCGGGTAGGACCACTATGTTGCGCGTCTGGGTGAGGGCCGGCAAGGCAAGGGCCACAAACAGAAGGGATTGGCGAAAAGCGAGGTTCATCTGTAATCTGCTCACACTTAGAGATTTGGGACAGGGAGAGGCGCGCTGGACCATGGGCCTCTGGCGCGGGTAGGACGCGTAATAAAATACTAGCACAATGCGCCCGGTACTAGCTGACCTAAAGCGAAAAAGGGGAGAGGACCGAAGTCCCCTCCCCTTTTTCTGTTCTGCGAAACCGCAGCGGCCTTGGCCTAGTCGATGACTAGTTACCCAAGGATTCGCTGGAGTTACCGGTGCGGGAGCCGAGGGCCGCATCCATCACGAGGGCCAGGTAGCCCTGCGCGAGTTGCGTCGCGCCGATGTCGCTGATGAAGGCGTAGCCGTGAGCGTAGCGGAAGGCGCACTGAGCGATGATGTAGCCCTGGAATCCGGGGGTAGCCGGGATGTTACCGAAGGGAGCACCACCACCAGCGGACAACGTCCAGACCAAGGTCTGACCGGCCGGAATCACGCCAGAGGTGGCGGGAGCCGGGGCAGCACCACGGCCAGAGCCGGTGAAGCCGAAGTAGTTGACGGAGCAAGCGCCCTGCTGCGTGGCCACGGCGACGAGCGGGAAGAGCTCACCGGTACCGGGGTTGGACAACGAGGTGTTGCTGATCGCCAAGCCAGTGTCGAACGGAGCGATATTGGTGACGAACGGGAAGAGCAGGTTCGTGACGCAGCTATCGAGACGGAACAACGTGGCAGGCGTGGAGGTGTCCTGGAAGCGCGGAATCGGAACCAGGAAGCCAGACGCGGTGGCGGTCGAGTTGATCGGAGCGAAGCTACCCTGAACCGTCGAGGTACCGAGGCCGGGGTTCTGCGAGAAGCGCCAGGCGGCGATCACTTGGAAGAGGGCGGCTTCGGGGTTGCGGGGATCAGCGGAGTAGACTTCCCAGGTGAAGGAAGCCGCGCCGTTGGTAACCGCGACCTGGACATAGCCCTGGGTGCTGGAAAGCGACTGGAACGGCGAACCGGCGGGACCCGAGAAGGCGGTCGGGCCAAACGGAGTCAACACGTTACCAAAGGTGACGCCGGTAGTGGTCGCCGTGTAGGGCGTGGTGGTGGTGGAGAAGACCGGAACCGTGATCGGGCTCTGGTTGGCGCCCGTCGCGTCGGTAACCACACCATAAGCGCCGATGGAGGCCGTGCTGGAACCGTTTACGTTACCAACGGTAACATAGAGGCGGATATTCGCAGGAACCGTACCGAAACCAGCGCGAAGACGAGTGCCCGTGTCGGCGATGCCGGCGCGGTCAATGCCATTCGAAAGACCAGCCCAGCGAGTGTTGTAGAAGCCGGACTCAGAGTTGTAGATAACCGTGGGATCGTTCTGGTCGAACGCCTGAGACTGACCAGGCAAGAAACCGCGGATCTTGAACGAGTTGGCATAACCTTCCGTGTAACGGAGGAGTAGACCGGACTGGTTGCTGGAGCCGAGGCTCGTGCTGGTGGCGTCAACCGCGAGGTTGCGATTGATGTCGTCGCACTGGGCGTAGGCGAGACCGCCGGAGGCGCCGTCATTGATGGCCGTACGGCGATCAAAGGTGAGGCCGAGCTGCACGAAACCAACCACAGCCGAAGCGGAGCTCAACTGAAGATTGGCAGGCGGGTTCTGAATCGAAAGGAAGGCCGAAACCTGACCGTTCGGGGCAGCCGCGCCGGGGATCGCACCGCGAAGATTCTTAATACGGAAGTTCTTCACGAAGGGAACACTGATCGGCTGACCGGTGTAGAGCAGGTTGTTCGGGGTCTGCGTGGGGCTGATCGAGAGAACGTACAACGTCAAAGCATTGACGATGTTCGGATTCTGCGAAGAGTCAACCTGGCTGACCGGAACGCCGAGAAATACCACGGTGTTGGAATTCTGCAACTGACCCTGGAATACATTGATCGGGTTCGAAGCTTCCGACGTCGCGGCGCCGAGGTTGATACCTACCGCCGTGGGGCGGCTGTTGCCAGGAGTCGGGGTGGTGTTGTTCGTACCGTCAAGAGCCGCCAGCGTGGAGCAGACGCCATTGGCGTTTACGTTGGCCACCGGGCAGGGGTTCTGGTTGGTAACGGACGTGCCGCCGATTGCGTTCGTGGCTTCTTCACCACTCGCGCCACCGATGAACAAGAGAGCTTCGGTCATATTGGTGCCACCGACGAGGCGGCTCGTCACCGGCGTCGAGAGCGTGACCGAGAGGTTCACCAACTGGGGCAGCGGAGCAGCCGGAGCCGTGTCCGTGCCGACGCGCCAGTTGCGGCTGTTCACCTGGAGGCCACCATTGCAGGTGAGCCGAACGTCGCCGAGCAACTCGGAGAATCCTTCCGTGCGCACGGTGAGCGGCACCGAGGACACGCTGCAGATCAGGTTCTGCGTCGGAACATTGATGCTATTGGCACCATAGCCCTGAATGGGCACGGGACCAACGCCGGGTAGCTGAGCCATCGCCGCGGAAGCCGTAAGAAGGGCGCCGAAAGCGACAGTCAAAGCAGATTTACGAAAATCTGACATTTCTATCTCCTTGAGAGAGTTTAATTTTTTGTGAATTGATGAGAAGTTCTCTAACAACCTGAGCCTCGATTAACTGACCTTGTTGTACTGTGCAACTTGCTGAGCTCAAATCGTGTGACTTCTTTAGAACTGACTTTTTCTGTGCTCGCGGGATTCACGAACATAATGAATGCCGCTCGAGTCCTTGGACGCAGACCTAGTACTTTTACCATTGCTCAAGCTAAAAAGTCAAGCGCAGACAAGGAAGTACCAAGACCTGGGGAATAGATTTTACGTCTACTCCTGCCAAAACCCTAGCTCCAGTAGAACACAGGCGGCTTGGGGAGGTCAACTTGGCGTGCCAACTATTGGACGGAGACCGTGACGGCATTGCTCTCGACACCCGCTTGGCGAAGCACCAGACGGTAGTCCAGCAATGGCGGCAAGTTATTTGGGATCAGCAGGTTAGCCTGATAGAGGCCGACAAAGCCTGGCGTGAGTCCGGCGTAGTTTACGGTCACGGCCTGATCATTCAAAAAGGCGGTCATCGGGCTCGCGGCAATCTGCAACTGACCTTGCGCGCGCGTCGCGCCGAAGCCCGTACCATAGACAACAATCACCTGCCCACGGCTGACTGGAGCCGTGGGCCCATTGATTTGTCCATCCTGGTTCACGACGGCCCCGATGCCGCCTCCCAGTTGGAAGATGGCTGGCGCCACCGGCGAGATGGTGATGGGCTGTTCCGTCACTCCGAAAGGCGAACGGACGCGCAAGGTGGCTTGCCCGGGGCTGGCCGTGGGTGGGATCTGGGCGTTGATCTGGAAAGGCGAAACAAAGCCAATCGCGGCCGGCGCGCCATCCACCTCCAGCGCGGTCGGGCTCCCCGCGGCTGAAAGGCCAGCCCCGAAGATGCTCACCAGGGCTCCAGGAGCCAGAATGCGGGAGAAACTCGCGGCGTTCACCACCTGATCGGCCCGCACGGTGAGCGTCTGCGCCGCCACCAGCAACTGGGCGCCGTTGGGACGGGAGACCCGGTAAGCGGCCGGCGTGGCGGCGGAAAGCTCCACCCGCTGCGCGGGCTGGCCCAAGTCGGTCAGGACGGCGCGATACGCGGCCGCCGACGCGAGGTCGAGCTGGAAAGGGTCATTCACGGGCGGCGTAGCCACGCAGGCCCGGAAGCGCAACGCGGGCGGCGCCGAAGCCAAGGGAACACCGGCAGGCACCGCCGCCACCTGCGGAAACTCCAGCGTCCGGCCGCAGTCCCCCGCCACCGACGCCAAGCCGACCTGCGCGTTCGTATGGACGAGGAACTGGCCCGGCGCGGGAGCGCGCGGCAGAAGCCGAAAAGCGCCCGTAAGCACGCCGCGCCAGGCGCCGGCCGAGTTCGTGAAGCCGTTCAGATACTCGGCCAGGCTGGTGCGATTGAGCGCCGGGCTCGGATCATGCAGGATCTCGGAGCCCGCCCCATCAATGCCCATGGCGACGACAAAGTGCGAACCGGCCGGTTGACCATTCAGGGTGAGCGACAGTGCGGCAATCACCGGTGATCCGGCGGCGACCAGATCGCGAATCGTGGAGGAGGCCGGCGCTTCCACTGAGACATCCACCCCACCTCCCGTAAACAGGCCCACGCGCCACGGATTGAGAATCTGCTCGCCAGGTGCGTCGAAGGCCGGCAGAAAAGAGTCGCAAATGCGATTACTGGAGCCATCGAAAACGCAGGCGTCGCGCAGGAATTGGTTGAGCACCAGCGGCTCGGCCGGCCCATTGGGCTGGGCAAGTTCACCCCGGCCCTGGTGGTAACGCAGAACCGAAGCCATGGCGGCCAGCAGCGCGCCCTTCCGGTTCAGCGTCTCGGCGCCGTTACCCAGCTTTTCTTCGCTGTTCTGGGTCAGGCGCGGAAAGTTGTTCAGCGACTGAGCCGCGACACGGAAGCTGAACGTCACCGCCTGCCGTCCGGCCTCGGCCGTAGCCAACGCCACGCCTTCACCAGGCGGCAAGCGCATGGTGGTTTCCGCCTCGCCCTGGCCATTGGTAATCACCTCCGGCCGTGCGATCACGCCGCCCGGCGACGGATTGAACCGGACCGGCGAATTCACCACCGGCGAACCAAATTCGTCGCGCAAAGCAATCCGCAGCGCCACCGGTAGGACGGCGCCGGGCGGGCCCGTCTGTGTGTCGCCGCGAACCTTCGTCAACGTAAAGCGGATGTCCGCCAGCGCGCGGACCTGATAGACGGCCTCGGCGCTCGGTGGACTGGTGCCTCCCACGGCGACCGCGCGGACGGTGACGGCGCCCGTCCGGGCTGTCGTGGGCACGAAGACGTCCCAAGCATACGCGCCGGTGGTGGTGGAGACGGTGAAATCCGCTTGGCCGGTGACCGAGATACGCAGTTGGGCGCCTTCGGCAAAGCCACCCACCGAAAGCCGCACGCGGTTTCCCGCGACCACCGTCGCCGGCGTCGGCAGCACCGTGGGGCGGCGGGCCTTATCGGTAACCCGGACCAGATTCTCACCCGGCGTATAGTCGTAGGTCGCGCCCTCGAACTCCTGCCGGCGGCTGGCGCCGACCTGGAACTCGTCGCTCAAGGGCAAGCCCGCCGCGCCCAATGCCCCGCCAAGTTCAGCGTACTTCGCCGCCACCGGACCCACGACGAAGAAGGCCCGGTTGGCTTGCGGGCCGGTCTCGGCCACCAGAATCGCGCCATTGCGGAAGCTCTGCGCGCGCCCGGCCGTGGCGTTAAATGTAAGAAAACGTGAGACTTCACCGCTGGGATTGCCCAACGCGCCGGTTTCGTAACCCAACTGCGCCCAGCGCGTAAGAATCACGCCACTCACGGCGCGCACAGGATCGCCAGCCAGCGCCGCCTGATTCTCGAAAAGCTGCCGTCCGGTAGCGCTGGGGTCGCTGGACGGATAGCCGAGCGCACCGGCGGGGCCGCCATTGGCCTCGTACGCATTGAGGAGTCCGCCAGTGAGCAGGTAGGCGAGCGAACTGGAATCGGGCTTGGCGAGCACGAAGCGGGTGGCGGCGTCCGCCGTGACGAATTCCTGGAGATAGCCGGCTCCAAAGCGCTGGACCGGAGAGGCCGAGGGCAGGCGTGGCGTCAGACGGTTGCGCGCAATGGCATCCTGAAAGGACTGTTGCAAGGCGGCCGTCGGCGCGCCTTCCCCCACCGCGCAACAGGGCGCCGAGACGAAGACCGTTAGCGGCGCGGACGTCTTGCCCTCGCTGGTAGCCGTCACAAAAGCGCTACCACCGCCCACCGCGCGCAGTGTGGCCGTCCCGGTCTGGTTGGCCCCCACCGCAATCTGAATCACCCGCGAGTTCGACGTGGTCCAGGAAACGTCACGGTCGGTGACGCTCTCGCCCGCGTTCGTGACGATCTGCGTGCCAATCGGCAGCGTGTCGTTCAAATTCAGCCGGACTGAGCCCACGGAGGTGAGCGAGACGGCAAAAACGGCGTTGCGCAGCACGGGCGTTTCGTTCCCACCGTACTCGATGCTCGCGCCCTGAAAGGTCTGGCGCCGGCGGCCATTGGCGAGGACGAGTTCGTCGTTGAGGGGCAGGCCGAGGCGCCCGGCGGGTCCACCATTGGCGCGGTAAACAGAGTTAATCGGCTCGCGAACCGCCACGATGCGGCCGGCCGACGGTCCCGCGGTGGTATTGAAGAGGTACCCGTTCTGGAAATTCACCTGCGTGGCGGTGACGATGTCGCGCGTGATTGTGGCTTCCACGCTCGTCATCCCGCCCAGTCCGCTCAGTTGGCCCAGGGCCTTCCAGCGCGTCAAAAATGGCTCGCGCAAGGCGAAATTGGTGTTGGTCGATGTCGAATCCGGCGTTGAACTCCAGACGAACAAGGCGTAATTCCGCTCAAAGAACTGGTATTGAAACGTATTGATGGTGGTTCCGGTGGCTGAGTCGCGCACTTCGACGATGTCGGTGTCAGAAATCGGGAAGCCCAAATTGGCGAAGCCGAGTCCGCCACTGATGTAGTAGGCGTACATCGAAGAATAGACTTGGTAGGTGTCGATGAAGAAGCCGTCCGGGTCGACAATCGTCTTGCCGACAATAATCGCGTGGCGCAGGCCGGCATTCTTGGTGAGGTCGGGGAATTCCTGCAGGTAGCCCGTACCGCCGAAAACGCTTACCGAGGTGAGCGGGGGGAGCGAAGTGAGCGACGGGAAGCGGCCGCGGTAGTAGTTGGTGAAGAAGCGCTGGCGGATCGCGTCGGAGGGAGCGCCCTGCCCGATACCGATGGTCGATTGAGCGGTGGCGAGCGTGGCCAGCACGCTAACAAGAAAGAAGCAGCGCAGAAACATGAATCTCCAAAGTAACCCGGCTCGGGCTTCCGAAGTTGCCCTATTCCTTGATTATCTTCGTTAAACGCTTCAAACGCGACCGGACTTCCTCGCTGGCGTCCGCAATGTCGTTCGTGTCGTAGATCACCCGCGGAGTCATGAAGATGACGAGTTCTGTCCGCGCCTTGTTACTGGCGCGATTGCCAAAGAGCCCGCCCACCACCGGCAGCCGGTGTAGACCGGGCAGCCCGGCGGAACTGCTGGATTCGGCTTCCTGGATGATGCCCGCGATCGTCACCGTATCGCCATCCTGCACCGTGACGCGCGTGCTCACGTTACGCCGGCTGAAGGACGGCGACTGAATGCCCGCGCCGGGCGAGGGCGGAATGGGCGAACTGACGTCCTGGTTGATTTCGAGCGTCACAATCCCGCTGGGCAGCACCTTCGGCTTAATCGTGAAGTTCACACCCGCGCTGCGGTTCTGAATCTGATTCGTAAACAACGAGGTGCCGCCCTGCTGAATGCCTGAGACAGCCTGCGAACTCAGCGTCGGCACATCGGTACCCACCGTGATCGACGCCTGGCAGTTGTCCGTGGCAATGATGCTGGGGCTGGCGATGGTCTTGGAACGGCCCTGCGTCTCCTGCACATTCAGGAAAGCGAGCAACTCACGGCTCCGGCCCACCAGGAGGCCCGCCGTCATCGCGGCGCCGGTCCCGGTAGCGGTGGCCAGGAACTGGCGGCTGGCGTTGCCGGCGCCGGAGGGGTTGTCGGATGCCCCGTTGCGGCGTTGCAGGAAGGCCTGCACACCGCTCGAAAAGGCTCCCGACAGAGTTACTTCGTAGATGCGCGCCTCAATCAGCACTTGGCGCGGCGCGATGTCCAGTTGGCGCAGCAGCTTGACGATCTGCTCGTACTCCTGCGGCGTGCCCTGAATCAGCAGCGAATTATCGAAGGGATTGGGCACCACCCGCGGTTGGCGTGGGGGCGGCGGACCATTGTTCGAGCCAGGCGTGAGAAAGCCGCCCGTCTGGTCCGTCGCGCCGGGCGTGCCGGGCGGCGACATCGGATTGCGGCCTTGCGCGATACCACCGCCGTAGGCGCCGTAAGCGCCGCCGCCGTACATGCCGCCCAACATCCCCATGCCGCCGAAACCCATCCCGCCGAACCCCAAGCCGCCCATGCCGCCCATCATCATCGGGTTGATGCCGGCCATATTCATCCCGCCGCCCACGTTGCCGAACCCGCCGCTAAAGCCGCCCCCTCCAAAGCCAGTTCCACCGCCGCCGCCAAAACCGCCGCCGCCGCTGCAACTGCTGGAGCCGCCGCTCGAGAACATGCCCATCTGCGAGAGCATCAACAGCATGAAGGGGTCGCCCGAATAGAGCGCCATCACCGCTTGCGACAGGATGCTGGCCTCCCCGTACTTTACGCGATACACCCAATTGTCCACCGCGCCCACCGGTGCCTTCACCGGAATATCCAGCTTGCCGAGCCACTTTTCGACGTCCGGGAAGATCCCCGGATTGGGGGCGACAGCGATGATCGTGTTAATCCGGTCCAGCGGCATAAACTTAATGCCGTTCACCTTGTCGCCCAAGGAAATGCCCTTGAAGATGGCTTCGAGTTCCTTAACGATATCGGTGGGCCGGCCGTTGCTGGTCTCAAAGAGACGCACCCGTTGGTTGGCGAACGAATCATTATCGAAGAGAGTGAGCATCTCCATCGTGCGGCGCATGCTGCGCGCATTATCGAGGATGATCAGCAGGTTCGCGGCGTCATAAGCGATGGACTTGGCGCCTTCACCCATAAATTGATCCAGCAGCTTCTGCACCTCGCTCACCGTCACGTACTTGAGGAAGACCAGGTTCATCACCATCCGGTCGTCCTCTGGCAAATCCTTCACGTCACGCGACGGGTTAATGGGCAGGCGGATCACTTCCGCGGTCGGCACGATGCGGTAGATGTCACCCACCTGCACCATGGCCGCCCCGTTGATACGCAGGATCGTTTCGAGCAGGCTGCGCACGTCGACGCCCTTGATCTCGCCGTACGTCTGCATGGTCACTTCGCCATTCACGCGCTTGTCGATGATGTAGTTGATCTTGAGGCGGCGCGCCAGCAGGTCAATCACTTCGCGCAAAGACGCGTTCGGCAGATTGAGCACCATGTTGCTGGGCGGCGGCTGCTGCGGCGCGGTTTGCGCTGGCGGGGGTGCGGCCTGCGGGGGGGGAGCCTGCGCCGCCAGCGTCACCGCCAACCACAGGGCCAGCGTCAAGATCGGGACATATCGCTTCATAACTCTCCGCTACTGCTTCTGTTTCGGCGCGCGCGACTTCTCAATCGCCGCGCGCTCTACGTCGTTCACTTCATCCATCTTTTTCGTCCACTCGGTCACCCCAAACGGGCCCTGACGGCTGAACCGCACCGTGTTCCCTTGCTCAGTCACGGTGATGCCTTCATGCATGCGCGATTCCGTCACCGGCGCCTGCTTCGGCGCGCGCGTCAGCCCAAACGGGCCCTGGCGATAGATCCATTCCTTCCCTTGCGCATCGGTATGCGTCCACTGGTTCGGCCCATTGGCGACTGCCGTGGCCGGTAACGTCAAGGGCGCCACCACCGGCGCAACGGGCGCGCGCTTTACCGCCGGCGCGGCGGCCGGCTTCTTCGCGGTGGCCGAGGCCTGGCTCAAGTCCGCCGCGGTCATCATCAATAAAATTCCCATGTGAAACATTTCTGTCTTCTCCTGTTTTTCTCTTACCGTACCGGTTCCCAACGGCAGCTACTGCCAAAGGGCGAGGACGTGATGATTTTGCGCATGCCGCCCACCACCGTCCCGTTTGGCGACGTATCGCCCGGATTGCAGCCGCGAATCCCGCCCCCAATGTCGCCTCCCGGCGTAGGGTCGCTTTTCGCGGCAACCGGCGGGGGCGGCGGCGCATTGTAAATCGGGGGCTGGCCGCTCTGCGGCGTCGGCGTACGAGCCGTTTCGTCCGAGCCGCCCGTACGGTCCGCCAAGTCTGAAAGCTTCTTCTCAAAAGTCTTGCCCTGCCACTCGAGCACGACACTATCCGGGCGGATTTCGGCCAGCTTGAACTCGCCCACCTGCGCGCCCTTCTGGTAAAACTTCTGCCGACCGCCGCGCGGCGCCATCGCGATCTGCGGACCGTCGCCCAGGTCGAGCACGCCGTAGGAATAGGGAAAGGGAGGCACGGGCGGAGGAGGTGGCGGAGCCGGCGGCGGCTCGACAATCACGTTCGGATTGCGATCCTTGGCGAACAAAGTCCGCATGGCCAGATCCGCGTAGCCGGCGGCCGGAGCGATCACCGGGGCGGGCACCGGCGCCGGCGCCGGGACGTTCACCGCCGGCGGCCGCATGGCCAGCAACTGCCGCTCCCGCGCTTGGGCCGCCAGCCAATTCTGCCGGATCGTGTAGCCGAGCCACAGCGCCACGCCAAGCAGCACCAGGTTCACCAGGAGAATGCGGCGCTTCACGATCGGCCGCCTTTCTTCGGATCGGGCACCAAAGCTCGCGCCACCACGCCCGACACGGTCAACTGCGCCCGCAGGCTCTTCTTCTTTTCGTTCACCGCGCTAACGCGAAGGTCATTTGTGGCCAGGATTTCGGGTTGTCGCGTTAAGTCCGTCAAAAAATTCACCAGTTGATCAATCTGCCCATCGAAGGCCACCGTGACGGCCACTTCGCCGTAGTCGGCGCCCAGGGGCCGCACCAGGCCGATATCCACCGTCCGCACTTCGAGCGGCGGCATTTGCAGCCGTCCCACGCGCCGCAGCACCTGCGAAAGCTGCGCCTGCGCTTGGGCCGCCGTCTCACCGGGGATCAGCCCCTTCTCGCGACCCTTCACTTCGTCAGCTACCCGCCGCGCGATGTCGCGCTTGCTGGGCAGCGTGGCGCCAATCTGCCGCAACCGTAACAGGCGCTTCTGCGCCAACTCAATCTCGTCCGCGGTCACCGCCGGCGCATTGGCCACTTCCGTTTCCTGGGGCCACCAATAAATGACGCCGGAGAGGAGCAAAAAGACGGCGAGCATCGCCATCGCGCGCCGGTCACGCTGATTGAGGTTCACTTCTTCACCTCTTTCAGGTCTTTGGCCTCGGCCGCCGGACTCTCTCGCGTCGAGCGAATGCGAAACTGGTCCAGCCCCATCGTACGCGTCACCGGCATCAGATGCTGCGACTCTTTCAGGCGCGGCGAAGCGTCCAAAGTCTGCACCAGGGCATCCGCCTGCTGGGCCTCTCCCGCCACATTCACCTGCTGCCGCGTCATATCGAGCGACATCACCCAACCCGGGGGCGCCAGGATGCGCGTCAGTTCGAGCAAAGTGTCCAAGTCCTCAGGCGTTCGCTGCCGCATGCCGTCCAGCAACGCCACCCGCGCCCGCGACGCGACGGCGTCGGCATCCAACTTCGCTGACTCCGCCTGGTAGCGCTCCACCCGCGCGATCTCCTGCCGCAAACGCTCCAGCAGCTTCTGATTCTGGTAATTCTGCTGCATCAGATACACCGTCGTCAGCATGGCCAGCAACGCTAGTAGCACCACCGTGGGCACCAGCCATAGCCGCGACGACGACGTTCGCTCGGATTCCGAGAGCAGATTCAATTTCAGCGCCCGCCGGGGCACGGCCGACAGAATCGCCGCCGTCAACGACAGGTCCGGCAGCGCTTGCGGCTCCGTGCCGGGATCGAGCCGCAATTCGGAGGTCGCGAGCGAGCGCAAGCGGGCCGCATCCTCCAGGCGCGTCTGGTCAAAAGCGACCGAGTAGCAAGGCCGCGCCTCGCTCTCGCCGTACACCTCCACCGACGGGCCCTGACCCGTCTCGCGCTCCGCCCACAGCAAGAGGCCCGCAGTGGGCGGATCATTCAGTGCCCGCAGCCCAGCCCACACCAATGGCGCCGAGGGCGAGATATTGGCCACGGCCACACCAGCCTCGGCAAAGAGCGTCATATAAAAGGCGAGCGTCTCGCGTTTCGTGATCGCCGTCAGCACCCACGGCGACTCGCCCAAACGCGCATAGCCGAACGCTGCCTCTTCCTCGCCGTACGGATGCAGGCCGTCCAGCTGATAGCTCACCGCCGCCGCCAGGTCGCGATCAAGCACGCCTTGCAAATTCAGCGCACGGACAATGGCTTCGTGCCGTGGCAGCACCACGTAGGCCGCCGCGTGGCTTACCCCGTGGCGCTTCAGAAACGCAGCGTACTCAGCACCCCACTCGGCCGCCGGCCGCTCCAGATAGTCTTCAATCTGGTGCGTCGCCACCGGTTGCGCGCCCGCCGGACGCACCCGCACAATGGTGACGCGCAACCGCGCCGCTTCGATTTCCAGGCCCACCCCGTTGCCGAAGTTCAGCCAGCGTAGCCAGTCTTGCTTTACCAACTCGGATCCGCCAATACGTTGTCTTCCCAGCGCAACAGGTGGTACGGCTCGCGGGGCTTCGGGTCAAACTTAATCAGCGCCGCGACACTGCGCCGGGTGTCAGAAAGCCCCGCACCGGCACGCAGGCGCGCCGTCGCCCGCAGGGTAAACATACTGCGGCCACCCAAGCTCACACGGCCCGCCATAGGCCCCAGCGACTCGCGCATCAGGGTCCACTGCTCCGGGACGAACGCGGGCGTCGCCCGGCGCATTTCCAGGATGCGGCTCACGCCGTCCTCCGTGAGTCCGACGGCGAAGAGCACCGCCGGGTTCGCCGTCTGCGCGTCCAGCCCGGAGTTCGTGCCGTAAACCGACAGGCAGTCCTTCAAGCCGCCGCGAGGCGTCAATTCACCGCGCCCATTGCGCTGCAGACTGCCGTAATAGAGTTCGCGCGTCACGCCTTGCACCAAAAGCAATTCCTCTCCGTCTTGAAATGACGCATGGCGAGGCAGAAAAGTCGGACCCCGCTCCAGATAGGCCGCATCAAACGGACTCGCCTGTCCCGGCGGCAGCGCCGTACGCCAGTCCACAATGGCGGCCGCGACGGCTTGCGCGCGGTCCGGCGAGAGATCCAGCGCGAGGAGTAACTTCACTAAGTCCTCCGGCTCAATCGTATTCACGTTCAGCTTACTCGACTCAGGGATCAGTTCAATCACCGCCTCCCCTTCCGGAAACGAGTAGCGACGCGCCGGACCGCCGGTAAAGATGCTCCGGCCCAGGCGCCGGTAATCGAGCAGAAATCGCTCGATCGCGCCGCGAGCCAGAAACTGGCAGCGGATCCCTTCGCTCAACGTCGTCGCCCGGTCAATCTCGCCGCGCACCGTCGTCGAAACACTGAAAGCGATCGCCACCAGCACCGCGGTAAGCCAGAGCACGGAAATCAGCGCGGCCCCGCGCCGGCTATTTGTCCTCATAGCGGTCCTCGAAGCTCCGCAGGAAGTGCAAGGGTACCGTAACCGGAGAATGTCGCAACCGGCCGCTCTCGCCGGCCAACGGCTGCATGTCCACCCGAATCGCGGTCGGCAAGGGCGAAGGCGCCGGAGTCCAGCTCTCCTCCCACGCTTCGAACGGCGGCTCCACGATGACGCGCCGGTAGAGGAACCGGCAACTGGCCAGGCGATCCGCCAGGACGAACGAACGGCTTGAGGCTTCCACGGGCGCGTAACCCATGCGCAGTCCGCCGGTACGCGGGTCCGGTACGGGTCCTACGCAAAACTGTCCCAGGCTCAGCGGCCCCGCATAGAGGTGCTCATTCACAATGAGCCGCACCCCCTCGCCGCGGTCGCCGGGAATTGCTTGCATTTCAATCATCCGCGGCACGCCTCGCGCGGCCTCTTCCAGCGAGTAAGTACTCACAAAACGTAAGGTTTCCGGTTCCGCCTGAAAAAAGAAGATCTTAGCCTTCACGTCCAGCGGATTTCCCCCATGGCAATCAGCCCGTGCCGGCATCAAATTCGCCAGCATCTGCTCCAGCACTCGCTGCGCGCCTAACATGCGCCGCTCTTCCGTGACGCGCGCGTTCGTCTTACTCATCGTATTGAATCCCGCGCGCATGGCGTAAGCAATCCCCACTGAAATTAAACTCAAGAGAGTAACGGCCATCAGCACTTCCAGCAATGTAAAACCCTGGCGCCGTCTCATTCCCGTAAGATCCCTCCGAGTAAGTCAGCTTCCGTAAGTACGCCCGGGCGGTAACCGGTTAAGGTGTAAGTCCGCCGCGAGCCGCCATCCATCCACCAGGCTTCGAGTTCCAGCCGGTCCAACACAGGCATGCCCGGCATGGGCGCGGGCGGGACGTCAAAAGGCGTCACCCGTAACTGCCAGCCCTGTTGATCACTGGCATGCGGAGGATCCCACGGGCCGGCGATGCGTTGGAAGCGCGGTAGCGCCGGCTTCAGGAGTAACTCTTCCATTTTGCGTTTCGCCAAGGTGGCGGCGCGGTCTTTTTGCGTGAGCCGGTCGAGGTTACGCAAGGAACCGGTCAAGTTACCAACCAAAGCCGTCACGGCCACGGCCATGATCGTCGTCGCGACCAGGACTTCGAGAAGAGTAAATCCGCGTCTCATTCGCGTACAATCTCCGGAGCGCCAGTGATGGGATCCACCCGCACGGTCCGCTTGGCGCCTCGCGTATTCACGAGTTGCACACCCACGCGCGGCGCGGCGCCACCGGGAATCAAATAGAAGACGCGTGCCTCTTCTTCCGTGAGTAAACCGGTAGGCATAATTTCGTTGATCCGAATCCCGGTGGGGTAGTCCAGTTGACGGAGGAAAGTAGGATCAGCGGAGCGAAGCGCCAGATGGTTGCCGCGTTTGGCGATGGTAAGTTCCAGCACCTGGTGCCGTTGTTCGGCGCGATTGAGTGCTGAGTTCAGAAAAGCCGCCGTCGAGTCAGCGGCGGTAGCCAGCCGGACGGCGTCGACGCTGGAGGAGATCGACGGATAACTAACGCCCATCAGAATCGCCACAATCCCCACCACCACCAACATCTCCAAAAGCGTCACCCCCCGTTCGGTAGGGCGGGCCCCCTGGCCCGCCTCAGCAACTTCTTGCGTGTGGCAAAAATATTTATGAGATTTTTCCCGCCGAAAACCCGCTATAGGATAGCTATGGCTTTTTACCGCCGGCATCTGCCACACCTTTTCGACCAGGGCCGCCCGATCTTCGTGACATTTCGCTTGGCCGGTAGCCTTCCGCCCGGCAAGTGGACCAGCGATCACCAAGCCCAGAACTTCAGCGAACTGGAGACAGCTCTTGAGGAACGTCCGCAAGGTCCATTGTGGCTGCAAGATCCGGGAATCGCCGAAATCGTCATCAACGCCATCGGCTTCAACGCGACGAAGCTGAAGCACTTCGACACGCATGCCTTCGTCGTTATGGCCAATCACGTTCACCTACTGATGACTCCTCTCGTTCCTTTGCCGAAACTGATGCATAGCCTAAAGTCAATTACCGCCAAACAAGCCAACATCGCGCTCAATCGCACCGGTGCCGCATTCTGGCAAGCCGAGAGCTTTGACCACATGGTGCGTAACGATAAGGAGTTCGCGCGCATCGTCGAATACATTCATTACAATCCGGTCAAAGCTGGCCTCGTCGCCAAACCAGAAGACTTCCCTTGGTCAAGCGCTTCGGTAGGGCGGGCCCCCTGGCCCGCCTCATTGTTAGGGGAGGCGGGCCAGGGGGCCCGTCCTACAACTACTTCCAACTGACGATGTCGGCGTTGATGGTTTCGCCTCCAGGCTGGCCGTCGGCTCCCAGGCAGATGATGTCCGGCTCGTCGCCGTGCTCACCTGGGTACTTATAGACATAGGCGTTACCCCAGGGATCCACCGGGATGTCCTTCGCGCTATAAGGACCATTCCAGTTATTCACATTCCCGGGTTTCTCACGCAAGGCCTTCAATCCCATCTCGGTCGTGGGAAATACTCCGGTATCGAGTTTATAAGAAGCCAGCATCTGCTCAAAACCCTGAATCTGCTGGCGCGCCGCCGTCTGACGAGCCTTATCACCCTGGCCCAGCAACCGCGGACCGACAACTAACAAAAACACGCTGATGATCGTCACCACCACCAGCATTTCAATCAACGTTACGCCGCTATTGGCTCGCCGCTGTCTCATATCGCCACCTCATTGATACTCGTAATTGCCATCAACATACTAATGATCAGCACGCCGATCACCAGGCCCATCACCAAAATCACCAGCGGCTCGAAAAGCGAAGTAAACCGCTTAATCGCCGACTTGGTTTCGGTCTCGTAAATCTCCGCCATGCGCTGAAACATCACGTCCAAGCGACCGGTCTCCTCGCCCACCGTGAGTAAGTGCCCGGCCAACAAGGGAAAGACCCCGGAACGCTTCAAGGGCGTCGCGATCCCTTCGCCGCGCTTCACACCCATCATCACCGGACCCAGCGCATTCGCCATTACTTTATTCGTCATGATCGCGCCCGCAATCTGAATCGACTGCACCAACGGCACGCTATTCCCCACCAAAGTGCCCATCGCCCGCGCAAACCTGGCCGTCTCCATCTTGCGCAGCGCATCGCCCAAGACGGGTAACTTCAACCGCGCCGTGTCCCACCACAACCGGCCTTCCGGCGTGCGGATGTAATAGAGAAACGACACCAGACAGCCCGTGCCCGCGATCAACAGGAAGAGGCCATAGGTGCGCACAAATAGACTTGCCTGCAGCATCACCTGCGTCGGCAACGGCATCGCGATGCGGGACTCCTGAAATACCTGCGCAAACCGCGGTACGACGAAATACAGCAATACGATCACCGAACAGAGTCCGACGGTGGCCAGCAACGCCGGATACACCAACGCGGAAATCACGTAGCCCCGCAGTTCATCGCGGGTGCGCTCGAATTCGGCCAAACGGTCAAACATCGTTTGTAACTGGCCCGACGCCTCACCGGCGCGGACCATGTTGACGTAGATTTCGCTGAAGTAAGCCGGATGCATGGCCAGTGCATCAGCCATCGTCTTGCCGCCCTTGATCGCTCGCAAAACCTCGGCGCCCACCGCTTGGAAGGACTTCTGCTCGGTAAGTTCGTTCGAAATCGAAAGCGCGCGATCCAGCGGCACGCCCGCGCTAAGCAGGGTCGCCAGTTCCTGCGTGAAATAGAGGACGCTCTTACGGCGTCCACCGCCGAACTCGGGTAACTTCAGGTCAAAGGCCGAACGCTGCGGCGACGCGCCAATATAGACCGGCGTCAACCCCTGCCGGCGCAACTCCGCGGCGACGCGCTTGTCGCTATCTGCCGGAAAGGATCCGGTGCGAACCTGCCCGTCGGGCGCCACGGCTTTAAAGTAGAAGCTAGTCAGCTTAGAACTCCTGCGTCACTCGGGTGACTTCATCGGCGGTGGTAACTCCCGCCGCCACTTTCTGCCATCCATCTTCGCGCAACGTGCGCATGCCATTGCGGCGCGCCGCGTCCACCAGCACACTGGCATCTGAGTTGCGCATGATCAGGCGCCGAATCTCTTCATTCAATTCCATCAACTCAAAAATCCCCACGCGGCCACGATAACCCGTACCGGAGCAATACTCGCAACCCTTCCCGCGAAAGACTTCAATCTCGTCTCCGGTCGGAGTCAGGTGCTTTCCCGCGGGTGCATGGCAGCGGGGACAAATCTTACGCACCAAACGCTGCGCCAACACGCTTACCAGCGAAGAGCAGATCAGATAATTCTCGACGCCCATATCGGTGAGACGAGTAATCGCACTGGGAGCGTCGTTGGTATGCAAAGTAGAAAAGACAAAGTGGCCAGTCAGCGCCGAACGGATGGCGACGTCCGCCGTTTCCCGGTCACGCACTTCGCCCACCATGATGACGTCTGGATCCTGACGCACAATGTGCCGCAGACCGGCCGCAAAAGTAAGCCCAATCTGGGGATTGACATGGATCTGGTTAATCCCGTCCATCTGATACTCCACCGGATCTTCGATGGTGATAATCTTCTTGTCCGGCTGATTGATGCGCTTCAGCGCCGAATAAAGCGTCGTCGACTTGCCGCTGCCCGTGGGCCCCGTCACAAAAAGAATGCCATGCGGTAACGACGTGTAGTAAGTCATGCGATCCAGCATGTGCTGGTCAAAGCCCAAACTTTGTAAGTCGTAAAAGTCACCCTGCGAGCGATCCAGCAAACGCATGACGACGCTTTCGCCGTAGAGCGTGGGCAAGGTAGAGACACGTAAGTCGACTTCGCGGCCCAGCACCTTGATCTTGATGCGGCCGTCTTGCGGCAAGCGCCGCTCGGCGATGTTGAGCTTGGCCATCAGCTTCACGCGCGAAATGATGGCGGCCTTCATTTCCTTGGGCGGCAATTCCTGTTCCTGCAGCACGCCGTCGATGCGGAAGCGAATGCGGAACTCGCGCTCGAAGGGCTCAATGTGAATGTCACTCGCGCGCTTCTCTACGGCGGCGGCGATGGTCGCGTTTACCAGGCGGATGACGGGCGCTTCGCTCGCCATATCGCGCAGTTGTTCCAGGTCGGCCGCGGCTTCCTGGCCATCGCCCTCGAAGTCATCGCGCTTCGCGGACTCACCGTAGTATTTATCCAGCGCTTCGCCGAGTTCGCCCTCAGCGGCCAGGGTCGCGCGCACCCGCAGGCCAGTGGTGGAGCGCACCACCGACAGCGTCTCAAAGTCGAGCGGATCGGCCATCGCGAGAGTCAGTGTGCCGTCATCCTGCGCCACGGGCAGCACGCGCGACTGCCGTAGGAAGCGGGCCGAAAGACGCTCGGTTTCGGGAGTAACGAGCAGCGGCCCTTCGAGCGTCACTAACTCGACGTGTAACTGTTCGGCCAGCGTCGTGAGGACGTCGCGCTGGGCGGCGAAGCCAAGATCGATGAGAATCTTGCCCAACTTCTCGCCGCGCTCTTTTTGGATTTCGAGCGCGCGCTCCAAGTCGTCGGCGGTGATGAATTTCCGCCCGAGTAACATCTCGCCGAGCCGCTGCGGCGCCGGTACCACGTTAGTACTCCCGCACTTGAATGGCGGGCGTACCCGTCAGCAGGCTCTGCTTCGGCGCCTGCATCACGATTTGCGAAGGCAGGCCTTGGGTCTGCTCAAAGGAACGATTCATCAACGTAATCGCCAGCACCACCTGCTCGCCCGCCGCCATGGGCTGTAGCGCCTTCGCCGACGTCGTCAGCACCTCGCGCATAGCCTGCTTCAGGCCCGGCAAACGGTCGAGCTTTTTCTTGCGCAGCGCAGCTTTCTCTTCGTCACTCATGGCCATGCGAAAGGGCGTCGCGCCGGGCGTTATCGCCAAATTCACTTCGGCCGAAAGCACCACGCCGTAGCCTTCAAGATAGACGCCCCGCGTCAGCCCGAGCAGCATGTACGGGTCATCGTAAAGAGTTTCGATGCGGCGATTGCAGTTCTGCTCCAGCTGGCCAATCAGGTTGCGATCCACGGTCTGCTTATCGCTAAAGGCCGGCAGCGCAAGCAGGCAGGCGAGCAGGAGGCGTTTCATCGTTCCCCCATCGGACGCTGGTAACTGGCCACTTGGTCGCGGCTGATCAGCTTGCGCATCAGGTTGAAGTTCTCCTGGAAGGTGAGCCGGTCTGCCGCACGGTCGAACTCGGCCTTCTTTTCGGCTTGCTTCACGGCGACGGCGATCATCTGCGCGGTCCGCTGATCGGAGTTCGGCGTCGCGCTCACCTGGCGGATCACTTCGGCCATCCGGGCGCTCACCTCGCTCGCCACTACGGCGCGCACAGCGGCTTCGTCCACTTTCGCGGTTTGGATAATCGGAGCGGCGACGGGGCGAGTGAGCCAGCCGTGGCCCACGATCGCCAAGGCCAGCAGCGACGCGGCGACGAATCCCAACTGCGGACCCGAAGCCCAGAAGCGCTGCCACAGCGTCGGCTCGAAAACCTTGTCCGAAACGAAGGCGATGCGCCGCGGCAGTTCTTCGCTTTGCACGTAGCCAAGCAAGGCCTCAGTCCGCTCCAGCCGGGCGAACTCTTCCCGCGCCGCGGGATCACTCTCGAGGTGCGCCGCTACGCGACGCCGCTCCGCTTCCGGCAACTCGCCGAATAAATATGCTTTTAGATCGAGGTCACTCATACCGTTTTTCCCGCGGGCGCTAACACGTCTTTCAATTGGTCGAACGCGGTGTAGAGACGGGATTTGACGGTGGAGACGGGCGTTTCAAGGATCTCAGCAATCTCCTCGAATTTGAAGCCCTCAAACACCTTCAACATCACCGCTTCCCGCTGTTCCGGCTTCAACCGCGCCAGGGCCGCGGTCACCGCCATCGATAATTCAAGGGGCAACAGCCGGCCTCCCCCACTCTCAAAAGGGGTAGACCCAGGGTCCTCCGCGATGGCTTCGTTTAGCTCCACGCGGTCCGGCCGTTGCCGCCTCAACAAGGAGAACGTCTCGTTATGGGCGATGCGGAACAGCCAAGGTCCAAAGCGCTCCACATCGTCGAGCTTGTTCAGGTTTTGGTACGCCTTCAAGAAGACGTCCTGCGTCAGATCCAGCGCGTCCTCACGATTGCGCACCAACCGGAGGACGTAGTTGTAGATACGCTTCTCCCAGCGGGAAATGAGGAGGTTATAGGCCTCCACCTTCCCTTTTCTGGTTTGCAAGATAAGGTCGCGATCTTCGACTTCTCGAAAGATCAAATCTGGGCTCCGTTGTTGAAGACGCACGGGGTGCGGAAAAAGTCGGTGACGCCCTATCGTACCTCACCCAGAAAGCTGATTTTGTGCCCTCCCGCTAACCGCCTGATTATAAAGGCTTTGAAGTTGCGTCCGACGTGACTATAAGTACATTAGTTTGAGAGAGTTACAGAGAGAGTCTTTAATTTATTGAGGAAAACCACAAAATTTGGTGCATGCATCAAAACTTGAGGCATGATGCATCGATCAATGCTACAATCAAGAGCATGGGCGCTATCACTCTCAGAAACATGCCTCCGGAGATCGATCTCGCGGTTCGGGACCGGGCTGAAAAGGACAAGCTCAGCCTGAACCAAGCCGTGATTGCTCTCTTGAGCGAGTCGCTTCAACCTGCCAAGACTTTCCATGACCTAGATGATTTGTTCGGTTGCCTAAGCCAGGAAGAGGCAGACGAAATCGACGCCATCATTGAGGAACAGAGCCAGATTGAACCCAGCGATTGGACCGATCAACCGGGAACCGGTTGGAAGGCTCCCTGGGCGTGAAGGGTCTGCTGCTGGATAGCTGCGCGCTGACGTCGTTTCTGCGCGGCAACCCGATTTTAGAACCGCACTTCCAATCCGCCAATATGCTATTCCTGAACCCGGCAGTGCTGGCCGAAGTAAGGAACGGCTTTGGATCCAGCCGGGCAAAGGACCGTTCTGACGAGATCCTGGGCGCGTTCGTGGCGAGGCAACGTGTCGACGTCCTGCCGATCACCGCCCAAACCGCCATCCGTTACAGCGAAATCTGGTACTACCTACGGAAGATGGGAAAGCCGATCCCAACGAACGACATTTGGATCGCCGCGACCGCCTGGGAACATGGGCTAACACTCTTGACCCTCGACCAGCACTTCGCCAATTTGCCGCAGATTATCGTGAAACTTGAAAAGCCCTAAGGCAGAATCGTACAGCCGCGCCACATGTTGCGCGGGGGGGCGTAGGAGACGATATGCTTGTCGTAGTCGATCAGCAGGTCGGCTTCGTTCCCCCCGCCAAAGTCCAACACGCGGATAATCCCGCCCACGCAGGACCACTTCTGCGTCATCTTCACCGCTGACGGATTCTTGTAGGTGCCTTCCGGACCGAAGTCCCTCAGGAAGCTCGCGTAAGGGAAATAGCGGCAGGGGTTCGCGTCCGTGCAACCGAAGGAGGCGTAGGCCGCCTTGTAATCCTTCTTCTCCAGCGCCTCCAAAAACGTATTCAACGCCTGGCGCTCCCGGTAGTGCCGGAACGAGTAGAACAACACCACGGACAGCACAAGCACACAGGCCGCGGTGATCAGGCTCCACTTCACGAGCCCTTCCCGCTTGGCTTCGCCCGCGCCGTAGTTCTCGAGGTAGCCAGACATAGATCTGCTTACTTGGCCGCGGGGTAGGTCTTGTCGTAGGCGACCGTCGCGTCACCGGTGAGGTCAAAAGTGGGCTTGAAGAAGATGGCGTTCGAGGCTTCAATCACCACATCCAGGCCCTTCTCTTCCGCGAGCTTCTTCACGACATCGGTCATGCGCTGGCCGCTGCGCTGCAAGATTTCATTCCGCTCACGGTCGACGTCGGCTTGCAGATCCTCCCCCATGCGTTGCAGTTCGCGCTGCTTGCGGGTGCCGGTCGCCTGCAGGTCTTCGGCCTGCTGCTGGGTCATCTTGGCGGCGCCGGTCTGCAATTGATTCTGGATCTGCTGCAAGTCCTGTTCGAGCTTGGCCATGGCCTGTTGGCGGGGGCGGAACTTGGTTTCGAGATCGGCTTGGGCCTTCTTAATCTCAGCCGTATTCAGGACGGCCTTCTGCAGGTCGATAATCGCCACCTTCACCTGGGCCAGCATTGTGCCCGCCGTGGCCAAGCCACCCAACACCATCAAAGCCAATAAACGCTTCACCATCTCGAACGCTCCTTCAAATCTAACGGCCAACACATTTGACGCCGGCCGCGAGCTTTGCGGTACCCGATGTCCCCTGAAAATTTATCGCCGAATTCCCTACAGTATATCCGCCAGGGCTAACGCTGCGCCACCAGCACGCGCGACGGATAGAAGCCTTGCCGGGTGGACCGGTCTTTTTCGATGCGAAAGCCCGCCTCTTCCACCCATGCCGGCATCCGGTTCGACACTTGGCGGCCCCAGAAAGCCGGCACCAATTTGCCGCACACCTTGTAGCCTTCGTTGAACATGGGATCATTCTGCCCGATCAGAATCGCCGTCAAGCGGCCACCCGGACGCAGCACGCGGCGGATTTCGCGCAGCGTCTTGTGGATGTCCTCGTGGTCCAGCAGTTCGTAGAGGTAGCAGGAGACCACATGGTCGAAGGAGGTGTCGCGAAACGGCATCTGCCGCGCGTCCACCGCTTGCAGCAGCATGCGGGCGTCCGGGAATTCGCGGCGCACGCGGCGTTCGGTGAAGGCCGCCATGTTGGGCGACAGATCAAAGCCAATATTTACGCCCGCCGGATTCCGTTTGAGCAGCCGGCGGAACATCTCGCCGGACCCGGTGGCTACCTCCAACACCTGCTCACCATTGCGGATCTCGCTCATCTCCAGCGCCATGCGATGCGCCTTCGAATGGAAAAAGAAAGTCGACGCCGGATACACCGAAGCAACGCGATCATACACCTTACGCGTGCGGTCGGAGATGGTCTTGTGAAAGTGGTCGGCCCGGTAGGCCAACACAGACAGATTCAGCTCGCTCAAGTGCACCTCATATCCAAAACCTCAGCCTACCTTAGCTAACGCCGGCACGGAAACCGGGATCTCGATTTCAAAGCGCGTGCCTTCGCCCGGCTTGCTATCGACGTCCATGCGGTAGTGCTCGCCGAAGATTACCTTCAGCCGCTCGTTCACGTTGCTGACGCCAATTCCCTGCCCCAGCAAATCCTGCAAGCTGCTTTCGGGAATTCCGACGCCATCGTCTTCGATGGTCAATTGTAACCTTTGCCGGACCATCCGGCTGCGAATCCAAATCGTTCCCCCGTCGAGCTTCGGACCCAGACCATGCTTAATCGAGTTTTCCACCAATGGCTGCAACAGCATCCACGGTACCTGAAAATCGAGCGTTTCGGGTGCGATCTCGCGCTCAAAACGCAGCTTTTCCCGAAATCGGACCATCTCGATAGCCAGATAGTCGTCAATGAAGGCTAATTCTTCGCGCAGGGTGGTCAGTTGTGCGGTTTTTCGCAACAGTCGCCGTAGAATGTTCGAGAGCTTCGAAACCACCTGCCGGGCCTCGGCCGGGTTGGTGCGGATCAACGCCGACACCGAGTTCAGCGTATTGAACAAAAAGTGCGGATTGATCTGATACGTCAGTGCGCGCAGCCGCGCTTCGGTGGCCAGGCGTTGCTGCGCTTCGAGTTTGCGCTCCGTGCGGAAGGAGTTCCAGATCTTGAGCGGCACGGCCGTACAGAGAACCGAGAGGGCGAAGGTGGAAAAGATTACCAGGCCGCTGACGGAGGGTTCGGGCTCGACAAACGGCACGTAGAAGTTACGCGAGCCGAAGATCCGCTCGGCGGTGAGACCCAGAAAGGCGCACAGCAGAATCGTGGCCAGGAAGAGGAATTGGAAGGCCCGGCGGGTGCGGCCCGCAGGGTCCGTCAGGACTCGGTAAATCGTGATCGTATCGAAAAAAGGAGAGAAGCGCCAGATCTCCTCCGGATCCGGAGCCAGGTCCCGCAGCAGGCCACCCATCACGCCGACGCCCGCATAGAATGGCATCGACATCAGTTCATGATTCATCATGCCCGGCAACGAAATCAGAATGCCCGCCGCCAGGCCGGTGAAGTAGCCGCCCAGCACCCCCGCCAGCAGGCTGCCCGCCAGGGCGATGTCCGCCGCCTGATAGGCCCCCGTTAGAATGCGCGTCGCGGGCCCCGCGCCGAAGATGCCGCCGAAGGCCAGCGCCATCAACAGGCGCTCCTTCACCGTGCGTTCCTCTCGCAGCAGCATGCGTTGAAACGCGCCCAGACGCACCAGCAGGCTCGCGATCGACGCGGCGGCAGCCAGTTTCAAAAGCAGCGTGTAAAGGATTTGCTGCGGCATCCAAGCACCAGTCTATGTCAAAGCGCTGTAAACTAGAGGTTTGAGTACTCCACAGTTCCGTCTCCACCTGGTGGCTGAGGCGGATTTTCCCAGTGAATTCGGCCATTTCCGTATCCATGGCTTCGAAGGACACTTCGACGACGGACGCCTGGAAGAATGCCTCGCCCTGGTGATGGGCGACCTCAACGGCCACCCGCCCCTCGTTCGCATCCACTCCCAGTGCCTCACCGGCGACGTCCTGCACAGCCTGCGCTGCGACTGCCGCAATCAGCTCACCGCCGCCCTGGAGCGCATCGCCGAAGCCGGCCGTGGACTGTTGATCTATGAGCACCAGGAAGGCCGCGGCATCGGCTTGATGAACAAGCTCCGCGCCTACGCCCTGCAGGACCAGGGTGCCGATACGGTGGAAGCCAATGAGGCCCTGGGCTTCGAGGCTGACCTTCGCAACTTCGCCATGCCGGCCGCCATTCTGCGCCACTTTGGCCTGCGCCGGGTCCGCTTCATGTCGAACAATCCGGACAAGATCGCCGCTCTGGAACTGGCCGGCGTCGAGGTGACAGAACGGGTCCCCATCGAAATGCCGCCGCTGGCGTCGCGCGAGGCCTACATGCGGACGAAGAAGACGCGGCTGGGTCACTTGCTCGAGAATTCGTAATGAGCCGTTTGGTCCGCCAAAACCGCGTTCCTCAGAGAAGGATCGATTCTCTGTATGCGTTGTACCCTACTCTCCTACTGGATGCTTTTTGCTGGCTTGCTGCTGGCCCAAGGCCCTGACTTTACCCCGCCGACGCCCCTGTTGGGAGCATTGATGCGCAACGACACCGCCGCCGCGCGGCGTCTCCTCGCCAACGGCGCCAACCCGAACGAAGGGCGTTTAATCGGCATGACGCCAGTTTTCTTCGCCGCCGTCAATCAGAATCTTGCCCTCGTTCGCGAACTCATCGAAAAGGGTGCGGACCTTCACGCCACAGACGGCGCCGGTTCGACGCCGCTGATGTGGGCCGCCGCCAACGAAGCGGGGTCCGCCGCTATCGTTGACGCACTCCTCCAAGCCGGCGCCGATGCCAGAGTGAAGAATCAGCAAGGTGATACAGCTCTGACGTGGGCCCTGCGGCGGGGCCATACGCCAGCCGTGATGTCGCTCTACAAAGCGGATCCCCAGGCCACGCAGGTGGCCGTGGAACGCTCGCTGGCCTTGCTCCAGAAGAGTGGCGACCAGTTCGCGCGCGTTTCAGGCTGCACTTCCTGCCATCACCAGTCGGTCACCCAGTTGGTGAATGGCTTGGCGCGGGAACGCGGTTTCGCGCTGAACGAGAAGATCGCGAAACAACAGGCGGAGGCCGTGGTGGCGACGTACCGGCCCCTGCGAGAGTTGATGTTGCAGGGCACGGATCGCATTCCGGACACTCCCATCAGCGTCAGCTATGCCCTCGTCGGACTGGGCGCCGAGCGCTATCCCGCCGACGAGACAACACACGCGATGGCCCACGTCATCTCGACCAAGCAACGCCCGGACGGAAGCTTCCCGTCGCTGCCGGCGCGTCCGCCCATTGAGTCCAGCGACATTACGGCGACGGCGCTCAGTTTGCGCGCCCTGCAGCTATACGGACAGGAGCCTGCGGCGGCCGTCACGCGGGCGCGAGACTGGCTATTGCAAACGAAGCCTTGCAGCAACGAAGATCGCGTCATGCAGTTGCTCGGACTAGCTTGGGCGCAAGCCGATGTGGAACCCTTCGCGCAAGCGCTACTTAGTGCTCAGCAGCCGGATGGCGGCTGGGCGCAGCTAGCGACGCTGGAGACAGATGCGTATGCCACCGGCCAAGCCTTGTATGCTTTGCAAGTCGCCGGGAAGCTGTCACGTACCGATCCGGCCTACCTGCGCGGCATGGGTTATCTCTTGCGCACGCAGTTGAGCGATGGCTCCTGGCGGGTCCGCAGCCGGGCCTTCCCGTTCCAGCCATACAAAGAGAGCGGTTTTCCCCATGGGAAGGACCAATGGATCTCGGCGGCTGGTACTGCCTGGGCCGCTCTGGCGCTTACCATGGGCCAAAGTACCCATACCCCATAGAGAACTAGAGAATGGGTTCCTGGTGTGGTACAATCCTTGCAGGGACTCATGATTAAGCTCTCACCCGCCGAAGGACTCAAAACCGGCTCAGAATATCTCCGCGGCACGCTGAAAGAAGAACTGGCGCAGGACACCTCCGCCTTCTCCAAACCCGCTATTGGTCTGCTCAAATTCCATGGCATCTATCAGCAAGACGATCGCGATCTACGCAAGACGCAGCCGGAACGGTCGCACTCCTGCATGGTGCGTGTTTCCGTGCCCGGCGGACAACTGACGCCGGCGCAATACCTGAAGCTCGACGCACTGGCGGATCAGGTGGGCGACGGCACGCTGCGGATTACCTCGCGCGGCGGCATTCAGTATCATTACGTCGGCAAGCGCAATGTGAAGGAACTGATCTCCACCGTCATCCATGCCGGCATGAATACCTGGGCGGCTTGCGGCGACGTCGTCCGCAATGTGACGGCCTGCGCGGCGCCGCTCGAACGGCCCGATATCTCGGAGTATGTAAAGTTACTCGCGCGGGAGTTGAAGCCGAAAACCGAAGCCTATGCTGAGGTATGGCTCGACGGCGAGCGCGCCGTCAGCGTGGAGCCGGACGCCGAAGTCGAGCCGCTGTACGGGCAGACTTACTTACCGCGGAAGTTCAAAATCGGCTTCGCCTATCCGGGCGATAACACCACCGATATCTACTCGAACGACTTGGGCTTTGTCCCGCACTTCGAGAACGGCATGCTGCAGGGATTTACGCTTTTGGCGGGCGGCGGCATGGGCCAGTCGAATGGCGTCAAACTCAGTCATCCGCGCATGGCGGACGAAGTCTGTTTCGTGCCGGCGCATGAGTTACTCGACGCCGCGAAAGCCGTCGTCACCATTCACCGCGATTTTGGCAATCGTGAGAATCGGAAGTTGGCCCGTTTGAAGTATGTGCTGGACGCGCGGGGCTTGGCTTGGTTCCGCGAGGAACTCGCCACGCGGCTGGGTCATCCGCTATTGCCGCCCAAGGAATTAACCTGGCATCGCCAGTCAGATTATTTGGGCTGGCATCCGCAAAGCGAGACTTTGCGCTTCTTCGGTCTGCGCATTGTGAACGGCCGCGTGACGCGCCCGTTGCGCGCCGCGATCATCGAAGTGCTGGCCGCGTTGCAATGCGGAGTCCGCTTTACGGTGCAGCAAAACCTGCTCTTTACGGACATTTCGCCCAGCCGGACGGCCGAACTCGAAGCGATCCTGAAACGCCATGACGTGCGCTTGCCGCACGAGATGCCGCCGGTGTTGCGCCATTCGATGGCCTGCCCGGCCCTGCCCACCTGCGGCCAGGCGCTCACCGAAGCCGAGCGCCGCTCGCCGGAATTGATGACCATGATCGGCGAGGAACTCGCCGCTGTCGGCTTGCCCGACGAAGTGGTGCATGTCCGCATGACGGGCTGCCCCAATGGCTGTGTGCGTCCTTACACAGCGGAGATTGGGATCGTCGGCCAGTCAGTCGACTTGTACTCGATTTACCTGGGCGGTTCTCCGGTCGGCTCGCGCATGGCGCAGCTACACCAACACAATGTAAAAGTGGCGGACTTAGCTAGTACGCTGCGTCCCGTATTTACTCAGTTCGCGGCGGAAAAGCAACCGGGCGAAAGCCTCGGGGATTTCTGGCACCGGACGCACCAGCAGAACTAAGATGATCTACCTCGTCGGTGCCGGACCTGGCCGCGCGGACTTACTCACCGTCCGCGCCGCGCGTGTGCTTGCTAAAGCCAACGTAGTCCTCTATGACCGTCTCGTATCGCCCGAAGTCCTCGACTTAGTCAATCCCGCCGCCGACTTGCTCTTCGTCGGCAAGCGCGACGGCGAGCAGGAACCCATCCAGCAGGCCATTCTCGAGGAGCTAGCCCGGCAAGCCCACCAGCATCCGCACGTGGTGCGGCTGAAGGGCGGCGACCCCATGGTCTTCGGCCGCGGCGCCGAGGAGTGGCAGTATCTCATCGACCAGGGGCTGGAAGTAGAACTCGTCCCCGGCATCTCCTCGGCCCTCAGCGTGCCTTCCCTGGCCGGCATCCCGCCCACGTTTCGCGGCATCGCCAACGGCTTCGCCGTCATCACGGGCCACGTCCGCGACGGCTTCAACGAAGAGCTCAAGCGCTACGCCCAAGCCGACACCCTGATCATCCTGATGGGCACCCGCCACCGGGCCCGAATCGCCGACTTGCTGATCGCCGCGGGCCGCGACGCTCAGGAGCCGGCCTGCTTCATCGAAAACGGCAGTACACCCCGGGAGCGTTTCCACGAGACCGTGTTGGGTGAACTGGGGTCGGTGCGGGTGGAGTCGCCGGCGGTGCTGGTGATCGGGCAGGTCGTAAGGCTGCGGGAGCGACTGGTGCCGCTGTTGGCGAGCGGTTGCTTAGAGGCTACAATTTAAGGCGTGGCGATCAGGATGCCGCACGGTTCACGACGAGAAAATCGATGAGAGCGATTCGGTTGAGCCCCGCCGAGGCTAAGGCCATCTCCAAAGCCGACGAATGGCTGACGCATAATCAGCCCATCCCTCCTGAGGAGGTCCTGGCCCACTTCGGCCTCTCCACTGCCGAATGGGAGAGACTGAGCCGGGAGCCGTAGTTGTCCAAGCGCATCGTCTGGTCCGGCCAAGACAAGGACGATATCAGCGGCATCGAGCAACCCATCGCGCTGCAGATCCTCAGGACCCTGGGCCGATACGTCCTCACCGGCGAGGGTGCGACGAAGCTGCTAAAAGGCGTCACTCCGCCTATGCTCCGGCTCCGTGCCCAGAATCATCGCGTTTTCTTTCGCGATCAGGGCGACTACCTCGAAATCGACCGCGTCCTGGATCGCAAGGAGGCCTACCGCTAATGCGCTAGCCGCAAACGGAGCCATCTCCCCGGTATCCTACCAGAATTTGACCATTGTGTTGCTCGATCGTGCTAGGCCGGTAAGAGTGGAACGCCGCTGCTACTGGTGATCTTGCGGGCCGTGCGGTTGCTTAGCCAGCCAGCAGGGCGCGGAAGCGGTCGCAGAAGCGCCGGAAGGAGTGCGAGTGCTCCCGGGCGAGGGCGAGGTCCATGTGCTGAACGAGAGCCGCTTGATTGGCTGTTGGTTTGTATTTGTACGGTCCCTCGATCTGATTCGATAACCATTCTTTGGCACCTCGAATCTTTTCGAAATTGGCCGGCCGGGAAAGACCAAGCGGCAATCGTTCGCAACCTGCGAGCGATTCCGCGGCGGCGATGAACCAACTTTCAAATTCGATTTCAGCCAAGCAAATCAGCATCCGCCGATCTGACCGCACAGCCTGAGCTCGGGCAAGCAATCGTGGTCCCAGAACACAGGGAGGCGCCTCACCTTGGGTCAGGTGATCACTGTCGAGCAGGACAATGATCGCGCCGTTCCCGCCAGCATCCAAAGCGGCTTGCTCGATTTTCGATTCAAACACATCCGGTGCAGAAAGCTTGGACCGGCTCATCCGATATGGCCTTACTACATGAGTGTGCATGCCACATTCGTTCATCAGGCGATGGAGCAACTTGGGGACCGCCAAAACCTCGCCTTCACCTTCGACAATGGGAACAATCCGTTTGATCAACAGATTGACCTTTAGCGCTGGACGCCCGCGACTGCCTGATTCGGCGCCAGCCGATTGTCGCGAAGAAGCTCGCCAGCCGTGGCGAGCCGGCGCTGAAGGATCTCCTTTTGGCAATCATCGACCCGGCCGATCTCGGTAGCTCCGCTCGCGGCAGAAACAGCCAATAGAGTATCTACGTCCACGTCGTCTCGATCAAGTAGCTCTGAACTATGGCTCGTCACCAGCACCTGACGCGAGTAAGCGGCTTCATTGAGGCTGTCGAAGACAACACCCGCGGCGCCCGGATGCAACCCAATCTCCGGTTCTTCGATCCCCACGAGAGATACTGCCGCCTCTGGTTTACTCACCTGAAACAGGGCGACAAGCAGTGCAAGCATCCTTAGGGTTCCATCCGACATGCTGGAGGCGTAAAGCTTACGGTCAGGCTGTCCAACTTTGGCCGCTTCCGTAAATTGAAACGTAACTTTTTCTCCCACCTCTTCAACGGCAATGCGCAGAACATGCGGAAGCGCGGCAGACAGATACTCGAAGACTCGCCGAATCGTATCCGGGTCGGCTTGTTCTACTCGACGAAAGACCGATACTAGATCTGATCCATCAGCCTTCATCGGAAGGCCGAAATTGCTTGCCTTTTGGTACTCGCGAATTGCCTCCACGCTGGGATTGTAAAACGACATTCGCGTAAGCGCGGAGCAAAGCCCACCGAAGTGAGGCCAGGGCAGCAGAAATGCCAGAAAGAGACGGTTTATCGCCGGTTCCGGGTAGCCGTATACCTCCGGCTGCTGAAATTCTTCAATCGCGGGACCAGTTCGCTTAAAGTGGAACCTGGCGGAACGGCCCTGCCAAACTCTGATTTCGCAGCTCTCCCGAAGGATCTGAAAGGTGCGGTCGGCGTCAGCTCCGATCTCAAAGAAGTACTCAGCGGTAGATTCAGGACCTAGTTGAATCTCCAATCTGATGGAGAAGCTGGCAGCTAAATTATCCCTTCGGCAAACGGCCCGAAACCCGCCACGCTCCCGCAAAGCCTGATCGACTGACGTATTCAAGCAATCCGAAACGAACCGCAGCGCGTCCAGGAAATTCGACTTCCCGCTCCCATTCGGACCCACCAAAAACATCAGCGGGCCCAACTCGACATCACAGTGCTCGATGCTCCGGTAATTCCGGAGTTCGACGCGGCGGACTAGGAAAGGCAGGGCCATCTCCTTCTCAGTATCCTCTAAAACCACAAAACGGGGTGAGGCGTTAGGACTCCCCGCCCTCAGGGGCCGTGGCCGCCGGCCTTCCCGCTCACTCCAAGTTCTGCGTCTTCCAGTTCCCTATCGCAAAGCCGATAATCAGCGTGTCACCGCGGGCACCTTCGAAATGCGGGACGTTGGCGGGCACGTAGAAGACCTCGCCCGCCTTCACCTCGCGCACCTTCCCGCGATCCAACCGCGGACCCTCGCCCAGCAGCAGCGTCCCCGACACCACCACCACCCGCGCCGCCTGCGTGTGCGTGTGCCCTTTCACCCATTGGCCGTCCGGCAGCAGGAAGGCGTAGGTGAAAGGCTTCCCCGGCTCGTCGCGGCTTCCTTCGAGGACGGCATACTTACTGCCATCGGCTTCCACGCGCTGCCAGGCGATGCTGCCTGGAGTCCAGTACCGGACCGGCTCCAGAAGCTGCCAAAGAAAAAGTAGTTTCCACATCGCCCCAGCTTCGGCGATCCCCCGGCGCAGCCGCTATCCGATTCTTGCGCCTACGCGCGCGTGGGCAGGACCTCAGTGACGCGCAAGCCGTCCACCTGGTAGCGCACCAACTGGCCCACCGCCACCGGCACCGCCTGCCCCGGCACATAGCCTTGCACGCGCTCCAATTCGAAGGGGTGCGTGCTGCGGCGATCCACCGAAGCCAAGTACCCCCAACCCACCGCTAAGTTCAACCGCAAGACAATACCCGAGTGTCCACGACGCATATCCCTAGCATGCCGTGGGATCGGTGCGGCGTCACTCAGCAAGATTGCCCAGTACCCTTGCTCCCGTCCAGTACTAAGGTCTAAGTATGAAATGAGTTCAACCCCTTCACCAGCGCGCCGATAAGACCCTTCAAGGAGGCTGCCCATGCAAGTCAATCGATATGCTGAGACCTACAGCTCCCCGTCCCAACCCGAGGGGCAAGTTCAACTTGCGGAGCGGCGAGAGCTGTTAGAGTCCGTGAAGACATTGGAAAAGGCGCGCGTAGCCGGCGACGGCAACGAACTGCGTCTGGCCCTGGACCGTGAAACCAAACGTCCGGTGGTAAGAATCGTAAATCGTGAAACCGGAGAGCTGATTCAGCAATTTCCAACCGAAGAGGTAATCAGGCTGGCGCAAAGCCTCAAGGCCCAACGCCGGTAAACCAACATGAGCTACTCCGATCACTACTTAGAAAGCCGGGTCTTCTCGGCGAGCCCCGTCGAACTGGTGCGCATGATCTACCGCGGCGCCCTGGACGCCAACGCCCGCGCGCGCCAGCACTTCGCCAACGGCGACATCGCGGCCCGCACGCGTTGCCTCAACCAATCCGCGGCCCTGGTAGCGGAACTGGTCACGTCGCTCGAATGCCCGCCCGGGCCCGCGGGCCAACAACTCGAACAGAACCTGCGCCGCCTCTACGACTACGTGCTGCACCAGATCGGCCAGGCCGCCATCGACCAAAACGCCGCCCCGCTAGACCTCGCCGACCAAGTCCTCCGCGAACTCCTCTCCGGCTGGCAAGCCATCGAAGCCGCCCCCCTCGACCAGGACTACGCCCCCACCGCCATCAGCGTCAGCGCCTGAACTGGATCCTCCACGTGCCCGATAATCAGGTGATGCGATACTTGAAGCGGAGCCCCGTGTTTCCAGTCCATAATGGAGCCGATTGACCTAAAGACGCTTTCTCTGCGGCAGAGCGACCAAATCGAATGGAAAGAAAATGTGGCGGACACAGACGATGTCGCTGCGACGCTTTCCGCTTTTGCCAATGACTGGTCGAACCTTGGCGGGGGCTACGTGGTTTGCGGCGCCAAAGAGGAACAGGATGAGCATGGCTTTGCGCGCGTGGAACTGGTTGGCTTAACCGCCGCCAGGCTGAAGGAAGTAGAAGGTAGGGTGCTGACGGCTTGCCGTGACCGTGTTTCTCCTGCCATTGCCCCGCTCGTGCAGGAGTTACCGGCGGCCCACCCCGACCGTCGCATCCTGGTGTTCGTGATGCCCGCCACCAGTTTGGCTCACTCGTTTCGCCGCCACGATAAGACCGCGCACTTTGTCCGGATCAGCCGGAATACTCAGGAGGCTCGGAACGGAATCCTCCGCGAATTGTTCGTGCGGAAAGGCGCTCTGGAGGAATGGGACCGGCGCGTGTGTGCCTCCGCTTCGGTGAACGACCTGGATTTATTGGCGCTCCGCGATGCCCTCCAGCGCATGAACGTCTTCCGTCCTGAGCGGGGAATCGATGAATACCTCTCCGAAAGCCAATCGCTGAGCCCTTTCGTGCCGCCGCTCTGCGTTCGGGAGCCCATGACTCGGGTGCTGCGTCCCCGAAATTTCGCGATGCTTCTCTTCGGCCGCACTCCTCAGGCGCATATCCCCGGAGCCTATTCGCTTTTTTCCGTTTACCCTGGGCTGGATCGCTCTGAGCCGCATGCCGAGAGCCATGAACTTTCCGGAACGCTGATTGACCAGGCCCGCCGCTTGGTGGAGTTGCTCGACGTGCAATCCTATGTCGCCTTTGACAAAACGAATCGCGCCACTCCCAATGCGGTAAAGTATCCACCGCAAGCCCTGCACGAAGCCATGATCAACGCCATTGCGCATCGCGACTACGAAATCACGGAGCCGGCGCGCCTGACGGTTTTCGCGGATCGCGTCGAGGTACTTTCGCCGGGATCGCTCCCCACGGGTGTTTCTCTGGAAGAGCTACGGGCAGGGCGCGCCCCGGCCAAGTGGAGAAACCAGAGCTTGGCTTGGTTCTTGAACCGTCTTCAACTGGCGCAAGCTGAAGGGCAGGGCGTCCCCACGATTCTGCGCTCGATGCGGCAGGAGGGCTGTCCACCGCCCCGGTTTGAGGTGAACGAGGTCCGGGTGATGTGCGTCTTGCCTGCCCACCCGCGTCACGCCTTGGCCCGGGAGCATCGCTCCATCGAGGAAGCCATTTCCCTGGGTGAGTTTGAACGCGCCCAACAGGCGGTCTTGAGTCTGCTCTCCCAGGAACCCATGAATGTTCGTACGGTTCAGCTGTTCGCTGAAGTGCAGCGCGCGTTGAATTCCGTCGCTCCGGTGCGGGAGTTTTTGCGGGTGCAGGAGCAGAACCTCAAGGCATTTTCGCCTTCGGCGCTCGCCCAACTGGCCGACGTCCTGACAGGCGCGGAACGGCCGTCGGCCGAGGATCTGGCGCTTGCGAAGAAGCTATATTTGGAAGCATCAAAGGGCCGCTTTGCCGAACGCGAGATTCGTCAGGTGGCCGTCGGGCTCAGCCGTGCCGGAGACGATTCAGCCGCAATCGCCTTCCTCGACCGGCAATTCGATGAGCATCCGGAACTCAACGAGAGCCCCTGGTTGCTGAGAATCCGAGGGAATGCCTTAATTGGCCAGGCGAAACACTGCATCCACACCGCCAAGAGCCGTGGCCTCCCCCCTCAGACAAAGGCGCGAGCCTGGGAGGATTGCCGGAGATTTCTCCGAGAAGCAGAACAAGATCTGCGCCGGGCTCTCTCGCGTTCAACCGACGGTGCTCTGTCCGAAGGTGTGCAGAAGAGCCTCGATTTTGTCGACGAACTGAAACGCGTCGCCACGCCTCCCCGGCTACGCTGAAGCCTACTCCACCTCGCGCCGCTCGTACACCAGACTGGTGAGCCACCAGAAGACGCTCACCATTCCCAGCGCCAGCCCCAGCGGCCATCGCCACTGCCCAAACGACTGCAACTCGCTCTCCAGCAGCGGCCGGCTGACGGACACCCACGGCGCGGTTCGTTCTCCGAAGCCGAAGTCCACTCCAATGCTCAGGCTATCCGGCGCAATCTCCGCCGGCGAAAAGTCGAAGGTGTCTCCCAAATACCAAATCGAAAGCGCCAGGAAAAGAAGCGACCCCAACGCGCCCACCCACCAGCGCCTGGACAGAGACGAGATCAGGGCGCACCCCGTGAATCCCGCGCTCGAGATCAACCCGCACCAAACCATCGCGCGAAACGCCGCCCCGCACACCAACGTGAACGCCCCGCTCGCGCCGGACCACGACACCCGGCCGCTGCCCACAATCAACCAGCTCACCACCAACACCGCAAAAAGAACCGCGAAAGCCACCGCGATCCACACCAGGGCATTGTGCATGGCCAGCTTGATGGCCGCGTACTTTCCCCGCGAGATGGGCTGCTCGTGCAGGAAAAACGTACCCTCCCGCGCCTCCCCCGCAAACACCGCATGCGCCAGGTAGCCCGTCACAAACAGGAAGAAGGTCGGCAGCAGAAACGTCTCCGCCAGCGCGAGCGGAAAATACTTGAGCACCGTCGCGTCGGTAAGGTCCGCGAAGGCCCGCCTCGCCGTGCTGCTCTGCGGAATCGCCACCGCCGCCAGCAACGCGGGCAGATTCAGAATCAGCCAATAGATCAAATAGCGCTTGCGGTGTTCGCGCCACTCTCTGCGAAATAGGATCGCAATCATGCGGTTCTCCTTTGCGTCACTTCCAGATACACCCGCTCCAACGACCCCGCGCCCTCCTCCGGACAACCAGCGCCACGCGGGTCTTCCGCCGGTCCGTAGGCTTCCAGGCGACCTCCATTCAGGATGGCCACCGTGTCCGCCATCCGCTCAATGTCGTCCACCCGATGCGACGAGAACACCACCGTGCAGCCGTCGCGCGCGATCTCCTCAATCAGCAAGGAAAGCACCTCGCGGCGCCCGGCGGGGTCGAGCCCCGAAGTCGGCTCATCCAGCACCACTAGTTCGGGGCTATGCCCCAGCGCCAGGCAAAGCTGCAATCGAACATACTGGCCGCGCGAAAGCTGCCCGACGCGGCTCTTGAGCGTCAGGTCCAGGCGGCTGGCTATGCGGGCGGCTTTCGCCGTGTCCCAGCGCGGACGCAAGGAACGCGCGAAGGCCAGGCACTCCTCCCCGGTCATCCAGGCGGGCAAATGGCGCGACTGCGCGACGTAGCCCATCCGCAACCAGCGCTCCGGCCGCGGCGACTCCTGCCCCAGGACGACCACGCTCCCTGACGTCGGCCGCAAATGCCCCACCAGCAGCTTCAACAGCGTCGACTTACCGGCTCCGTTCGGGCCCAATAACCCGAACACGGTGCCCGCCCGCACATCGAAGGTCACGCCGTCCACCGCCCGCACGGCGCCGAAGTCCCGCGTCAGTTCCAGAACTTCAATCGGATTCACCGGTGCGCCCTCCATTGCTTCTGGTAAACACCGTCGATCTCCTCGGGCGTCATCCCGAAGCTGGCCGCCTCGGAGATGGCGCGGGCAAACAGGGCCGCCACCATGCGGTCCCGCTCCACCCGCGAAGCCTCGCCCGCCCCCGGGCTAACGTAAGTCCCTTGCGCCTGCCGCTTGTAGATCACGCCTTGAAACTCGAGTTCCAGATACGCGCGCGCCACCGTGTTGGGGTTGATCGTCAACTCCAACGCCAACTGGCGCACCGAAGGCAGCGGATCCTCCGCCGTCAGCGCCCCCCGAGCAATACGGCGGTGAATCTGCTCGACAATCTGCAGATAAATCGGAGTGCTGGAGGAACTGTTGATTTCGAGGATCACTGTATCGCCTGAAATAATACAGTTAATACGTCTTCGTGTCAATCTACTCCTTGACATTCTACATATCACCCTGCTACTGATATGTAGAACGACATAGTATGAACGAAAAGAAGTCCGACCTCCTCCAGGGCACCCTCGACATGCTCATCCTCAAGACCGTGGCGCTGGGGCCGATTCACGGTTACGGCATCTCCCTCCGCATTCAGCAGATCTCCCAGGAGGTCCTCCAAGTCCAGCAGGGCAGCCTCTATCCGGCCCTGCACCGCTTGGAGCATCGCGGCTGGCTGACGGCCGAGTGGGGCGAAAGCGAGAATGGCCGCATGGCGAAGTTCTACCAATTGACGGCCGCCGGACGGCAGCAGTTGGTGGCCGAGGCCGAAAATTGGCAGCGGCTTTCGCAAGCCGTCACCTTGATCATGGCGCTGGAGGGGGGGACGAAGTGATGCGTTTCTGGAAGACCTGGTTCCGCCGCGCGCAGGACGACCGCCAACTCGACGCCGAACTGCAATTCCACCTCGACTCCCGCGCCGAGGCCCTGCGCGCCCAAGGGCTAAGCCCGGCGGAGGCGCGCCGCCGGGCTCGTCTCGAGTTCGGCGGCGTCGATCAAATCAGCGAAGAATGCCGTGACTCACGGCCCGCCCGCTGGCTCTACGATCTCGCCCAGGACCTCCACTACGCCTGGCGCATGATGAAGAAGAGTCCGCTGGTGTCGGCCGCGGCCGTGTTGTCGCTCGCCTTGGGCATTGGCGCGAATACGGCGATTTTCAGCCTACTGGACGCGATTCTGCTGCGCGAATTGCCCGTGGCGAAACCCGGCGAACTCGTCGTCTTAAATTGGCAGACGAAACAAGGCTTCGCCGGCCGGCGGTCCGAGCGCTTCTTCGAGCGTTACTCCGGCTCCATCCAACCGCCCGGCATGGTGGGCAATGCATTCTCCTATGCGGCCTATGAGGCACTACATGCCCAGGCCAAGGACTTCGCACCGGTCGCCGCGTTTCTCGAAATGAACCGCTTCAGCGTCGCTGCGCGAGGAAACACACATGCAGTCAGCGGCCAACTCGTCTCCGGCAGCTACTTCCCGATGCTCGGCATCGAAGCCCGCGTGGGCCGCCTGCTCAGCGCCGAGGACGACCGCGCCGGAGCACCAGCCACCGCCGTCGTCAGCCATCGCTTCTACGAGCGCGCCCTCGGCGCGGACCCCGCGCAGATCGGCCAGGTAATCCGGGTGAACAACGTCGCCGCCACCGTTGTCGGCGTCACGCCGCCCAGCTTCTACGGCCACGAAGTCGGCGCGCACCCCGACATCACTCTCACCCTGCCGCACTTGCGCGAACTCGACCCCGAATTCGTAAAAGGCATGGGCGATCCCTTCACCAACCGCACCTCCTGGGCCATCCAGATGCTGGCCCGTCTGCGCGACCCCGCCATGCCCTTGGCGCAGCTCGAAACCCGCCTGTCGCCGCTCCTTCTGAGCACACTGGAGACGGTGCCGGTGAAGCCCGAGTTGATTCCGCGGCTGCGTTTGGAACCGGCCGCACGCGGCATCAGCGGACTGCGGCGCGGCATCAATGTGACCTTCGGCGTGTTGCTGGGCTCCACGATGCTGGTGCTGCTCATCGCCAGCGCCAACGTCGCGAATCTCTTGCTCGCGCGCGCCATGGGCCGCCGCCGCGAGATCGCCGTGAGGCTGTCGATGGGCGCCTCGCGCAGCAGGCTTTGGCGGCAAATCTCCAGCGAATTCCTCCTCTTAGCCGTCCTGGGCGCTACGGCGTCCTTGCTGATTGCGTATCTCGCCCCGGCGTGGCTCGTCACGCTGCTGCCCTCCCGCGGCGAAGAAGAACTCACGCTTCCGCTGCGCTTCGACTGGCGCCTACTGCTCTCCACCGCCGGCTTCGCCCTCGGCATCACCTTCCTCTTCGGTGCGATTCCGGCCTGGCGCGCGACGCGCCTCAACGTGACCGGCGCGCTCAAAGAAAACTCCGGCAGCCTGGGGGCCGACGCCGGGCGCGGCCGCCTCGGCAAGCTGCTGATCGTGGGCCAAGTGGCCCTTTCCTTACTTCTCCTGGCGGCGGCCGGCATGTTCGTGCGGACGCTCGACAACCTCCATGCCGTGGACCTCGGCTTCGTCCGCGACCGCATCGTCCTCTTCACGCTGAACGCAGCGCAGGTCGGCTACGGCGCGCAGCAACGGCCAGCCTTCTACGAGCGCACGGCGCGGGAACTCGAGCGCATCGCCGGAGTAGAAAGCGTCTCGGCGTCGCTGATTCGCCCGCTCATGGGCGGCGGCTACTGGGATGACGTCTCCTCGCCCAAGTTCGAGACGAAGGGCCGCAAAACAATCGGCGTGGGCGTACACATGGGCCTGCCCGGCTTCGCCAGCACCCTGGGCGTCAAAGTACTCGCCGGCCGCGACCTCGACGAGCGGGACGGCGCGAAGTCGCCCAAGGTGATGGTGGTGAATGAGACCTTCGCCCGCGAAGCCTACGGCGGCCGCAATCCGGTGGGCGAGAGCGTGATGCTGGGCGATCCGAAGGCGGTGAGCTACCAGATCGTCGGCCTCGTGCGCGACGGCCGCTACAGCCGCCTGCATGAGAAAACGGCCACCGTCTACGTCGCGGCCGTGCAGCAGGAGACGATGCCGGAGCAGATGACCTTCGCCGTCCGCACACGCACCTCACCGGCGCAACTGCTGCCGCTGGTGCGCGCGGCGGTAGCGCGCGTAGAGCCGAACATCCCGCTCGTGCAACTGCGCACCCTGGACGACCAGGTGGACGAGTTCCTTCGTCCGGAGCGCCTGCTCGCCATCCTCGGCGGCACCTTCGCTTTGCTCGCGCTCGCGCTCTCGGCGGTGGGCATCTTCGGCGTCATGGCCTACCAGGCCGGACGGCGGCGGCAGGAAATCGGAGTCCGGCTGGCCTTGGGCGCGGGCCGCGGCCGTATTCTGTCGATGGTGTTGCGCGAGAGCGTCGTCACAGTGCTCTGCGGAATCCTGCTAGGCCTGCCGCTAGCCTTGTTGCTGCCGAAGCTGGTCGACAACCTACTCTACGGCTTAAAGGCCAGCGATCCGCGCGCCTTCCTGGCCGCCGCGCTCGTCCTCCTAGCGACAGCACTAGCCGCCGCCTGGATCCCCGCCTGGCGCGCGGCGCGTCTGGATCCAGTGGCGGCGTTGCGCGAAGAGTAAAGGGGTCTCTATTGCTTATGCATCTGGACCCACACCTTCTTCACCTTTTTGGCAAAGGCCTCCGCCGCCCGGCGGCGGGAATCGTCGTCACCGCGTAGGGGGAAGGCATGCCAGGCCAGCACCCGATTGGTTTCGACGTCGCGCAATTCCAGCCGATGGCTTTCCGTCCGTCCCAATTTGTTTTGGTAAAGGATTTCGCCATAGGCCGAGTGCATTTTTGCGAGGTTGGCCTTGAGCTCGGGCCGTTTCTCTTCGTCGATAAAGTCAAAGGGCAGTTCCGCCGCCTGGAGGGCTTTCTCCACGAATGATTCCAGCCCCGCCATGCGATCAACGTAGATCGTCTTCCGCTCTTCTGCGGCCATTGGCACAACGAGGGCCAAGGTGGTGAGCAAAACTGAGAACGCTTTCACAACTTTCTATTTCCTTTCAACAGGTATACTTGGGTCGGCCCGCCAGTGAATCCGGCTGAGGCCACCTCATCATGATACGTCTTTAATGTTTAGAGGCGTTATCTGTTGCAATTCTCTACGAATTCGAAAGACCCCCTCGCTGAGGGAGGGGATAGCCTCGCGAGCCTCATCAGCCAACAAGTCAAATAAAATCAAATACATGCAGGAATATGCCCGCTGGCCAAACATCCCCTCCCTTACGGTCGGGGTTCGTTGTGGGCACGTCTGCCGATTTTTTCTGAGCTTCTCACTCTCACACGATGGGCAAAAATGTGTCTGGCTCGCACAACCGTGAGTCCGAGCGCACGCGCTTCCGCATCGACCTCTCTCCCTACCAGCGCTCGCTCGGCGCGTGGAGCGACCAGTTCAACGCCCTCTACGACGAATACTACGCGCATCTGATAGGCACCGCGTTGCCGTTTACGGCCGGCGACGAAGCGCAAACCGTGCGCCCCACGGACTTCGAATGGCGCTGGCTCAACGATCTCCTCCACCATCGCCTGGGCGCCTCCAGCGAATTCAAGCTTTCCGCCAACCTGCGCAGCCCCCGCCAGATCGCTACCCTCGTCAATCGCGTTTGGGACCTCTACGACGAGCTCGATGAAAAAGATCAGTTGCGCGTCGCGCTCAAACAGAAGCGCTATGCCGAGGCCTACCTCGTCCTCCAACAACTACCCACTCCGGACCCCGGCGCCGAAGCCGAATGTCTCGTGGCGCTCGAACGTTTCGCCGAAGCCGCCGCCAAGTTCCGCGACGCCGGCAACCTGAAGTCCGCCCTCGATTGCTACCGCCGCGTCCCGGACTTCGACAACGCCGCCGCCCTCATCGGCCAACTCGGCACCCACTCCGCCGCCGGCTCCTACGAATGGCTCCTCCGCCTCCGTCAACTGGTGCAGGAACGCCCCGAGAACTTCAACCGCATCATGCTGGAGCCCGAAAAGAAAGTGCTCGAGCAGCTGCTGGAGCAAGCCTTGGGCGTCGCCCGGAAGAAGCCCAGCCTCAAGAAGAAGGCCGCCGCCAGCAAGCCACCCGCCAGGAAGGCTGCCAAAAAGGCGGCGTCACGGTCGAACTTCTAGTTCGAAACAAAACTTCAAGGTCCGGAATCGCCGGTTTTCGGGCATCATAGTAGCCATGGGTATTTTTCCCGTCATGCTGCTCGCGTGGCTCGGCACGGAAGCGCCGGTACGTTTCACCGCTCCTCACGACGGCATTCTCCACGCCTCCCTCCATCGTGGCTACGCCCAACTGCCCGGCGCCCTCGAAGTCGTCGAAATCGGCGCGGCCGGGATTGAGGCAACCTGGGCCGGCGAAGTCCGCTCCTTCACGCCCGAAAACACCCAAACCCATCCCGGCGTCACCTCCTTTCGCGCTGGCCGGGTGCAGCAAGGTCACACCTACGAGCTCCGCGCCACCCGTGACGGCCGCCTCGACTACGAAATTCTCACCACGCCCGTCGAAGCCGGCATGTCCTGGCTCATCCGCGCCGCCGACGCCTGGCTCTCCAATCAACCGCGCCACGGCGCCGTCACCGAAGAAGGCCGCATCCAGCATCCTGAGGCTCGCGCCTGTATCGCGTGCCACATCACCCAATTCTCCACCCGCGCCTACCTCACCGCCGCGCTCCGTGGCTATCGCGCGCCGGACCCCGGAGCCCTCGAAGCCGTCATGCGTCGTTTGCGGGAGAACCCTCGCCCGTTGCCGGGCCACCCGGACGCCAACTGGTCGCGCGTGATCTATTCAGCGCGGACCGTTTCGAGCCGCCTCCCCACCTTGCTCGCCCTGCATGCCCAGGCCACCGGACGCCCAGCCGACCCACGCCTGATCCTCGGAGCCGCCCGTTACCTCCGCCTCAGCGACGAGTGCGGCGCCGGGATTCTACGCCCCGAAACCGACGGCTCCCGCCCCGACGTCAGCGGCTTCGAAATCGGCTGGCAGACCGCGCAGACCTTCCGCCTCGCCGCCGCCGCCGAACCCGCCAATCCCGACTGGCCCCGCCAGGCCGCCTGCGTCGAAAGCATTCTTTCGCAGGCCAAGCCCACCAACGTCGTCGACGCCGCCTGGGCCCTCATCGCGCGCCAGCGCCTGGGCCACGACGTCGCGGCCGATGTCGCCGGGTTGCTCCGCCATCAGCGGCCCGACGGCCGTTTTGCCTTGGAATTCTCGCCCACCGCCCCCGCCGCGGACTTCGTCAGCTACCACGTCCTCTACGCGCTCGCCGTCGCCGGCCACCGCGGCCCCGCCGTCGATCGTCTCCTCGCCTACACCCTCCGCCAACAGCGCCCCGACGGCAGTTGGAAGGGCGCTCCCGAATACAAGGGCTTCGACACCCCGTTTCGCGAAACGCAATTCGCCGTCATGGCCCTGAGCGAACTCTCCCCGCAGTCAGGCCCCAGGCCCGCTTGGCCAGCCGCCGGCGACGATAAACCGGACGCCTGGCAAGGCGACCGCCCCGCCGCCCAGCGGCAATTGCTCACCCGTCTCCGCCAGGGCGAGCCCGTCGCCGAGCAACTCGCCGCTACCCTCGACGAAAACCTCAGCCAACTGCGCGAGTGGCAGCGCACCATCCGCGCGCCGGAGCAGCAGGCCCGCGTCGAGCAAGCCTTGCGCGCCGATAGTCAGCGCCAAGCCACTTTGTTCGCCCTTGCGTTGCGCGATGGCCCGCGGCCCTTGCGCCTCGGCGTGCTTACCGCGCTCTCCACCGTCGTCAGCCTGGACAAGTTCGCTGGCTCCCCGCGCGTCGGCAACGACGTCGAAGCCCCCCGCATCCTGGCCGATGCCGATGCCGCGCTCGAACGCGCCATCCTCGCCTGTATCGATCCGGCTGATCCGGAGCTCACCCGCGCCGCCATCCGCGCGGGCACGGCGCTCGAAGACGTTCTCACCCCCCACTTCACCAAAGCCATGCTGCGCCTGCTGCCCCGCTTCGGCGCCGAGGTCGTCGAGGCCTATGGCCAGCCGGGCCGCGCCCAACTCACGCTCAGCCGCGGCGACGCCTCCGATCCCGAGCTCATCGCGCTCGTCAAGGACCTGCTGGACCAGCGCGAACCCCGCGCCCTCTCCCTCCTCTTGCCCATGCTCTCGGCGCTCGAACCAGGCCATCGCTTCACCCGCGAACCGGACCTCTCCGCCGCTATGGAGCGCCTCCTGCGCCACCGCTCAGACGGCCCGGTGCTGCAAGCCGCGGGCGTCTTCGCCGATGTGGTCGACGGGCCGCTGATGCGCTCGCGCGTCCTCGCCGCCATGAGCGCCACGGACCCCGCCGTCGTCCGCGCCGCCGTCGATGTCGTCCTCGAACGCTACCTCGTCAATCCCCGCGTCGTTGAGCTCACGCTCCAGTACCTGGCCAAGTCCCAAGGCCTCGCCCGCCGCATGCTCCTGGACTCGCTCGATCCCGCCCGCCTCACCTTCAACCTGAAACAGGTCACCGCCTACAGTCCGCCGCCCGTGCCGATTCCCCTCGACGGCGGCATTCTCAGTGCCCCGTTCGTCAAGGACTTCGTCGTCTCCAGCCTCCGCGATCCCGACCCGCAAGCCCAGGCCGCGGCCCTCGACCTAGCCCGCAAACGCGACGTGCTCCACCGCGACACCGCCGTGGCCGAAGCCCTGCGCGAAGTGGCCCGCGCCGGTTCGCCCCGCAACCAAGCCGTCAGCCAGTCGGCCCCCGTCACCCTCGACTATGACTTCTTCGCCCGGCAGGTCCAGCCGATTCTCACGCGCCCGGGCGCCGACGGCCGCTCTTGCGCCATGTGTCACGCGAGCAACGCCCGCTTCCCCCTGCGCACCGATCCCCAAGCCAACTTCCGCATCGTCTCGGCCAAGGTCAACCCAGCCGATCCCGTCGCCAGTCCGCTCCTGGTAAAGCCCCTCCTGCCAGGTACCACCACCGACGGCGATGTCTTCCGGACATCGCACAACGGCGGCCAACGCTGGGCCGGCCACACCGGCAGCGCGGAGTATCAAATCATCCTCGAGTGGATCCGCGGCGCCAAGAATCCATAACCCACCTCGCTCACCCAGGTCGTTCCGTCCCGCACCGCACAGCCACCCGCACCGCACACCCCCAGCCGCAAACGTATCGTTCGCGGCTGGGGGTTACGTCGCACGTTGTTGTGGAGCCAGAAGTCGTAATGCATGGGGAACGAAGAGAGGTTCATATTCGGACCGGTTGGTGCTGACGGTGCAGCCGCGAACGATAGTGAGCGGGTCATATTCCGGATTACATCGGGGTCTTCGCATGGGCGAGAATACCGCATCCTGCATGGTGAAGAGCGCGGATCCTGGACGGCGGCGCCTTTCAATTCAACCCCCTCATGCCGGACCCTCAGCGGGCGATGCGGACGCAGGAGGCCTAGGCTTGAATGCGCGACCCGCGAACGATAGTGAGCGGGTCGTTCCGCCGTCGACTCCCTGCAAGCTAGTTCGGTAGGGCGGGCCCCCTGGCCCGCCTGGGTTTCCAGTACTTCCAAACTTAAATAATCCTGAGAGTCCTATACGACTCAATTATCTGACCCAATTGGTTTTAGACCTTGCCAGCGAAATAGCCCAAAGGTACTATCCTCCTGAGTCCCCGAACCCGAAGAAGGAAAATTCATGCGCAAACAACTCTGGCAGACGCTCCTGCTCACCACCCTCGCCGCCGCGACCCCGCTTTACGGCCAATGCCCCGCCAACCCCCTCACCGCCCTCAGCGGCACCTGGACCTTCAACGTCCAGACGAACAATACCGTCGGTGGCGGACTTCGATTCTTCGTCGCCGGCCAATTCACCGCTACACCCGGAGCGGCCAACAGCCCGAACGGCGTCCTCACCATCACGGCCACCTCGGTCTTGGGCCTCAACTTGGCCAGCACCACGCGCGAAGAACAGGACGCCGGACGCTACCAGATTAACGATAACTGCACCGGCGGCACGCTCACCATGAACCTCTCTTCGTTCCCCATGCAGTACGACTTCGTCTTCGTCGATGGCGGCCGCTCCCTTTACCTGATCAGCACCTCGCCAGGCAAACCGGCCACTGGCAGTGCCACGCTGAGCGTCGCCGGCTGCCCGGCCGGCGTCAACCCCCTCACCCTGCTCTCTGGCTCCTACGCCTTCAATCTGCGCGGAGATCTAAACGCTTTCGCTAGTCTCTACGCGGCCTCCGGACGCTTCGAGGCCAGCCTCGGTCAGGGGCTGGCCGGAAATCCGATTGGCATTCTCGCGATTACGCAAACCTCCGGCCAGGGCGCCTCTTCTACAATCACGCGTCTGGAGAGTGGTCCTGGCCGCTTTCAGGTGAATGCAGATTGTACGGGTGGGACGCTCACCTTCAATCTCGGCTCTTTGCCGCAGCAGTACCAATTCTACTTCCGGGCCGGCTTCCAGGAGTTGGACGTGATCAGCACCAGCAATCGCTACATCCAGGGAGTGGTGAGCCGCGCCTCGGCCGCCGGCTGCACGGCGAATCCGCTGTCGCTCTTGAGCGGCATCGGCGCCTGGACATTTAACGCCCAGACACCTGCGATAGCAGGGTCTCAGGCCGAATTCAGCATTGCGGGGCGTTTCGTGGCGGCCAATCCCGGCACTCTCGCCATCAATGCCACCTCCCTCCTTCTGAATGGCACTGGAACTCCCGGCGCCATCCGCCTGGAAGGCGACGCCGGTAGCTTCCAGATCTTCCCGGACTGCACTGGCGGCACCCTCACGATGAACCTCTCCTCGTTCCCCATGCAGTACGACTTCTGGTTCTACAACAACGGCCGCTCGCTGTATCTCGTTAGCACCCGCGAAGGCCGTGGCGCCTCCGGCAGCGCGCATGCCGGCGTCACCGGTTGCCCCGTCGGGGTCGACCCCCTCACCCTGGTCTCCGGCCTCTACAGCGCCAAGCTCCAACGCGTCCCGAACTTCACCCCCGAAGCCTACGGCCTCGTCGGACTCCTCACCGCCAACGCCGGCAACCTCGGCATCCTCGCGACGTCGAATCTCGGGACGGACGGCAGCGTCGCCCGCGTGGAAAGCGACCGCGGCAGCTACCAGGTGGAATCCGACTGCACCGGCGGCACCCTCACCTTCAACCTCAGCTCCCGCCCCGCGCAGTACCAGTTCTACTTCCGCGAAGGC
>JAIEMJ010000048.1 GCA_019752335.1 Bryobacteraceae bacterium | reverse complement strand
ACGCCTTCGACCTCTATCAGCAGGCGCTGCCCCTCTACCAACAGATCGGCGACCGCTTAGGCGAAGCCAACTGCCGCCAAGCCCTCGGCGACGTTGCCCGGATGCAAGCCCGCTACGCCGACGCCTTCGACCTCTATCAGCAGGCCCTGCCCCTCTTCCAACAGATCGGCGCCCGCTTAGGCGAAGCCAACTGCCGCCGGTCCCTCGGCGATGTCGCCCGGATGCAAAAGCGCTACGCCGACGCCTTTGATCTCTATCAACAGGCCCTGCCCGTGCACAAGCAAATTGGTGATCGGCTTGGGGAAGCGAACTGCCTTTACTCCATGGGGGAACTGGCAGTAGCCCAAGGGGCAACCACCGCGAGGCAGCTTTTCCTCGAAGCCGCCGCGATCTTCACCGCCATCGGCAACCAGGAATGGGCCAAGCGCGCCCACGACGCCGCGCAAGCCCTACAGCCGGAATAGGCGCTCCGGCAGGAATAAGGCCTACTTGAAGCGCAGGACGAAGCCGCCGCTCACCACGACGTTGTGCCGGCGTCGCAGGTTGGGGACGTTGAAGACGGGGCTGCCGGTGTAGAAGTCCCGCGCTTCGCCACGCAGGCCGAACCAGCGATTTACCGTCACGTCGACGCCGCCGCCGTAGCTGAAGACGCCGCGATTCACCGTCCGTGGCGCCGGATTGGGTTGGCCGTTCAATAGGCTCACGCTGTGCTCATACACGCCCCAACCGCCGCCGATCGCACCGTAGGGCGACACGCGCGACGTGGGAAGGAACTTCACGCGCACGCCCGGTGTTACGTAGAGCGACGCCACATCGCGAGTCGCCGTGGGAATCGCCTGCACCGTCCGCTGCGGATTCGCCAGGAAATGCACCTCGCCAAACAGGGCGGCGGCCGTGCCCAGGTTCGCCAGCCGATAGCCGTAATTGGCCTGAAAAGCCGTGCCGCCGCTCAGTTTGACGGCGTCCTGCGTGCCACTCGTCACGCCCCCCAGCAGCAGGCCCAACTCCTGGCGCTGGGCCATCAGGGGCAGCGCGATCATGAGGTAGAGAACGTATGATTTCATGCCCACGAGATCACTCAGCAGCGCGCCGGTATTCCATTAATGTCGTTTAATTATTTAGCGGGAATAGGCGTGAGGCCTTCCGGCATTCTATGCTCGTATGCAAGCGTCCGAAACATTCGAACAATGGCCCTCTCGCGAGCGCAGCATGCCGACTACGACACCCACCAAAGATCGCTTCGAAGCAGAGGCCATGCCGCACATGAACGATCTGTACCGCACCGCCACGCGCGTGTTGGGCGAACGCTCCCGCGCGGAAGATGTGGTGCAGGAGGTGTACCTGCAGGCGTGGAAGTCGTTTCACCGGTTTGAACCGGGCACGAACTGCCGCGCGTGGCTGTTCAAGATTTTGTTCCACTGCGTGAATCATCACCGGCGCAAGTGGTTTCGCTTTCCACTCCTCAAGGAGACCGAAGAGTTCCTGGAGACGAATCTCACCTACGAGGCGCCGATCCCCGAGCACCTCACCGACGAGGACATTCTCGCGGCCATGGACAAGATGCCGGCCGACTTCCGCAGCGTGGTGCTGCTGGTGGATGTGGAAGAGTTTGCTTACAAAGACGCCGCCGAGATTCTCGGGGTGCCGATCGGCACGGTGATGTCGCGGCTCAGCCGGGGCCGGAAAATTCTGCGCGAGTTATTGGACGGCATCGCCCAATCCTACGGAGTGGGCCGCCCCAAGGAGGCGCAAAGTTGACTACGCTAAAGAAGGACCCTCAAGAAATGAAGTCGCGATTGCAGCAAGCCGTCCACTCGGAGCCCATTCCGCCGCATTTGGAAATGCGCGTGCGCGCCGCGTTGCGCGAGCCGGCCGCCCGCCCCTTCTGGTACGCCCCCGCCTGGGGAGTGGCCGCCGCGGCCGCCGTGCTGCTGATTGGCTTTTTCTCCCTGCGCCGCGCGGAGAATCGGACCATGGCCACCATCACACAGCAGTTCAGTTCGCTGATGACCGTGGGCCTGACGGACCATCTGCACTGCACGATGCTGCGCAAGCAACGGGCGGAGCCCGCGCCGCTCGAGACCATGAAGTCCGAGTTGGGGCCGCAATATGCGTCGTTGTTGCCGGCGGTGCAGGCGCATGTGCCGGCGAACTACCGTGTGCTGGATGCGCACCTGTGTAAGGCGCAGGGCCGTTCGTTTGTCCACTTCGTGTTGAACTATACTGACCGTTATTTGTCCGTCGTCGTGACGGAACGCAAGCCTGGCGAAGAGTTCTCCACCGAAAAGCTAGTCCCTTCGTTGGCGCAAGCGGGTATCCTTTATTATCAGCAAAGCTCGGGCAACTTCCAGGTGGCGGGTTTCGAAAGCGCGCAGCACTTAGTTTACGTAATTTCGGACCTGGGCCCGGAGCAGAATCGCCAAGTGATGTTAGCCATGGCCGGCGACTTGAAGCAGGCTCTGCCCGTCCTTTAGGACTCGAGCGGAAACAAGGGCTTCCTGCGGCGCCGGTAATTGAAGACCGCTGGGTTATCGCTCGTGACACCCGGCGTGTCGACTAAGAGGATCTCCCCCGCCACCGGCTCATAGGCCGCACGCGGCGCGACGACGCCTTTGGCCATCAGGATGCGCTTGCGTTCGGGACGCAGCCCCAAGCTGAGCACCTGTTCGAGACTCATGGGCGGCATGCGCAAGCTCGTCAGAACGATGCTGTGCCCTTCGGCCGTCTCCACCACGGCGGTGACGCCCTGGTCGCCGTGGCCCCAACCGCCATGGCGGATCTGGTGCTCGACAAAGAGTCCGTCGGAGAGGGTACGCACGGTGCCGGTGATGGCGACGGGCGCACCGTGCAAAGCATCAGTTTTGCCCCCTACCCGCAGACTGACGGTGTGGCGCACGCCGGCCGCGACACACTGCGCGACGGACTCCGGATCGTACAGCACGACGAGCGCGTCGCGCGCGCCCTGGCGCAGCACTTCGGCCAGGAGAATCGTCGAGTCCGCCGGGCTGCCGGCGCCGACATTGTCGCCGACATCCATCAGCACCAACGGGAGCCTGGTGGTCTCCTTCGCGTAAGCGATGGCCTCGGCCGGCGTCGGTAAGTTACCCACGAACTCCGCGCGGCGAGCCCAGGCACGCTCGGACATCCAGCGGGCAGCGCGTCGCGCCAGGGCCTCATCGCCGTCCGCGACGGCCAGGAAGCCCATGCCCATTTCCGGCACGTCGGCATAGTAGAAGCCCATGGTGACGCTGGCGCTCAAGATACCGGGCCAAGTGAGTACCGTCTCGAGATCCGCGTAGAGGCCGCGCGCCGGTTCGACATTGGTGTGCTGGCGCGAGATCTGAATCAGCAGCGGCGGCGTCTCCAGGGCTTGCACGGGCTGCACTTCGCCGCGCAGCGTTCGCGCCATCAGCCAGGCGGCTTCGCGGCCGCGCGCGAATTGGTCCAGGTGCGGATTCGTGCGATAGGCGATCGTCGCCGTCGCCAACTCCGCCATGGCCTGCGAAAAATTCGCGTGTAGGTCGAGTGTGCAGATAATCGGCAAGTCCGGACCGGTAACGGCGCGGATGCGCCGCAGAATTTCGCCGTCGGCGTCCGGATAAGTTTCGCTCGCGGTGGCGCCGTGCAAGGCGACGAGTAAGCCATCGAGCGGCAGCGCTATCGAGCCGATCAGTTCGGCGGCCAGACGCTCAAAAGACTCGGCCGTAATGGCGCCGCCAGGAACGGTGTAAGTCGCCATCCCGGGCACCACCGTAAGCCCGCTCTCTTCGCAGCCGGCCAGCAGCCCGCTCAATTCGTGATGCTTGCCCAGCCACCGTTCACGCAACTCCTCGCCGCGCGTCAGCGACGTAGCAGCGAAGTGCTCGTAGGTGGTGGGCACCGGGGCGAACGTATTCGATTCGTGCAGAAAGCCGAGGAGTCCAACGCGGAGCACGTTTAGGGTAGCTCCGCGACGAACGCCGCTTCAATCATCATGCCGCACTGTAACTCCACGCCATAAGCGCGGCGCACGGGCCGGTGGTCACCGAAATATGCAAAGTAAACTCGATTGACGGCGGCAATGTCCCGGTTGACGTGTTGCAGATAGAGCCGCACGGAGGCCACGGAACGTTTATCGACACCCGCGGCGGCGAGCACCTCGTCGAGCTGTTTCAATATTTCGCGCGTCTCGGCTTCCACGCCGCCGGGCACCGGATCGGATGAGCCGTCCGGAATTCCGGTAAGTACCGTTTCGAGTAAGCGCCCCGAAGTGATCACGGCGCCATCAATGCTGAGATCCATGGTATTGATTCCGTTAGTTCGCTTTGAGGAAAGCTTCGAGCCAAGCGTCCAGCTCGGCCACCTGCTCCGGGATGTTGTTGTGTCCGGTTTCGAGCGCGAGCAGGAGTTTCTTCGGCGCGGGGATCACGTTGTACGCGGAATACATGGACGTGGGTGGGCACGTTTCGTCGTTGAAGCCCCAAGTGTAAAAGCCCGGTACTTTCAAACGGCGCGCAAAGTTCACGACGTCGTAGTAGCGCGACGTCTCGATTTTCTCGGCAGACCGGTGCCGCAACACGCCTTCCGTCGCGCGAAACATATGCGGCCAGCCACCCGCTCGATTCTGCAGATAGCCGGTGACGTCGGACAGCGCCGGGTAGTAGGCAGCCAAGCCCTTCACGCGCGGGTCGAGCGCGGCGGTGATGATCGAGAGCGCCCCGCCCTGGCTACCGCCCGTCACGGCCAGATGCGCGCCATCCCACTTCGGGTGGCTGGTGAGAAAATCGTTAGCGCGCACACAGCCCAGATAGACACGGCGGAAGTAATAGCGGTCGCGATGATCGAGACCAATCGTGTTGTAGTTGGCGAGCGCACCGGCTCCCAACGAATCGTACACGGATTGCTCCATCGTCACGGGAATGCCATGAATCCCCACCTGCAGCGTAATGACGCCGCGCGCCGCCATCGCCGCCAAGCCGCGGTACGGGCGCACGCCCGCGCCTGGCACACTCAGCAGCGCCGGGTATTTGCCCGGCGCCTTCGGCTCACAGAGCACACCGTAGAAGCGGGACGGCGTCGCCGACGCCCCGACGTTTTGCAGGTTCAAGTGGTAGCAATCGGCCGCCGCGTTGCCGTAATCAGGCAGCAAGGTTAGCTTGGCATCGATCGGCAGTTTGGCGAGCGCGGCTTTGCCAGCCGCCCAGAACGCATCGAAATCCGCGGGATCCTGCTGCGTGGGCTCGATCGCCTCCGGGCGGAAGGCGGCCGTCGCCAACCCACGATACGTCTTCCCTTTCCGTTCGAGCGTCACAATGCAACGCAAGAAACCGGGCTCGTTCAGCGTGCCCCCGTCCACTACCAGGCCATCCGCGGGAACCGCGGCGGTCTGCTCAATCTTCGGCGGCATCATCTCCGGGCCGATCCGGTAGGTGACATTCGCGCCGCTCAAGGGTTGGCCGTCCTGCACAGCGACGATGCGGAAACGCACGGGCTGGCCGGGTTCGTAGCGCCAGTCCGCGTGGTCGGTCGACACGCGGACTTGGATGGTGCCCACCCGGTCCTGCGCGAACAGGCCGAGCGCGGCAAAGAAGAGAAGGAAACGGCGCATTTAGACCTTCGCCGGAACAATGTAGGGCGAACGATACTCGCGGGTGAGCATCTTGTTGGCTTCGGGATCGTTCTTCACCGTCCAGGTCTTTTCGTCCCAATGGAGTGTCCGGCCCAGCCGGTAAGAGATGTTCGCCAGATGGACCAGCACGCAGGACATCGCGCCTTCTTCGATCTCGGCATTCAGCTCTTCGCGCTTGCGACTGCGGACACCAGCGATGAAGTTCTCAAAGTGCGTGTCGCGCTCGGTGCGGGCCGGGCCCGGGTCGCCCTTGGGGCCAAGGAAGCTGGTGTATTTGTTGTAGCCGTCGATCACCACATAGCCATTCGCGCCGTAGAAAGTGTTGCCGATGGTGTTACCCGCACGGTCGCCGCCAATGCTGGCCTCGTGGTTGCTGTACCAGTGGCGTACCTCGAATTCCATCATCTTCTTCTTGCCGTTCACTTCGAATTCGAAGTTCGAGCTCAGCGTGTTCGGCGTCTCCTGATCGTCGTCGAACATGAACTTGCCGCCGATCGAGCTCACCTTGGTGGGATGCGTCACGCCCAGGCCCCAACGCGCGATATCCACCTCGTGGATGCCCTGATTGCCAAGATCGCCGTTGCCGGTATCCCAAAACCAGTGCCAGTTGTAGTGGAAACGATTCTTGGTGAAGGGGCGCATGGGCGCCGGCCCGCACCACATGTCGTAATCCACTCCCGGCGGCACTTTCTCCTCCGGCGTCTTGCCGATCGTATTGCGCGACTTGAAGCAAAGGCCGCGCGCCATGTAGATGTCGCCGAATTCGCCGGCCTTCATCTTCTGCACGGCTTCCTGCAACGCGGGCGAAGAACGGCTTTGGCTGCCCATGATCACCATACGGTTGTATTTGCGGGCAGCCGCGACAATCTGCCGCGACTCAAAGACATTGTGCGAGCAAGGCTTTTCGACGTAAACGTCCTTACCGGCCTGGCAGGCCCAGATCGTCTGCAGCGTATGCCAATGGTTCGGCGTGGCGATCGACACAGCGTCGATATTCTTATCGTCCAGCACCTTGCGGATATCGCGAAACGTCGGAACGGGCTTCAGGTTCTTGCGCTGTAACTGTCCGATATAACGCTCCGAGTGCGAATCGTCGACATCGACCAGCGCGGCCAATTCTACATTGGGCAGCGTCGTCCACGCGCCCATATGGCTCGCACCGCGGCCGCCACAGCCAACCACGGCGACGCGCACCGTATCATTCGGACTCCGATTGGTCCGTGTCACCTGCGCGGCAGCCGCGCTCGTCGAGCTCATCAGAAAATAACGCCGGTTCATGTGCACACCTCTCTGGGAGATTATACAGTTACTCGGTACTCGATCTTGCGCAAGCCCGCCACCGTGCCGCCGTAGGCCGAGAAGCCCAGCGGCTTACCCAGGTCCGTCTCGTCGAACTGCAGGTCGACCTTGCGTCCGGTGTAATCGAGATCAATCACCACGGCGTCGTCGATCCGCGCCTCAATGCGCCGCGCGGTCACCGCGAGGCGGAAGGCATACCAACGGCCTTGGACGAAATCGCGCGTGGTAGAAGTGTCGTTCTCCGAGGCGTCGTTACCCTCGAGATTCGAAAGCCCCACGACACTGCCGCCCCAGCCGCCATTCACCCAGAAGCAGAACGAGTCGTGAACGGGAAACGTGACCCCCGCGAAGAAGTCCCGCCCCGCGAGCCGCGCGGCTTCAAAGCGCAGTTCGTAATTGCGCGTGGGGAACTTCCTGGCTAACGCGACGCCCGTGGTGCGGCCCTCGCTGAGCACCAACATCCCATCGCGCACCAGCACTCGCCCTCGACGCGTATAGGGAGCTTCCTTCCAGCCCGTGAGCGTGCGGCCGTCGAAGAGCGAGGTCCACTCCGACGCACCGAACGCCGCGCCCGCGGCCAGGATCGCCGTCCTGCGAGAGATCGCCATGCTTTTCATTATGCAGCGGTGCGGGTCTGCTCGAACCACCCGGTGAAGCGGAAGCCGTCGATCAAGCGGACCGGAACCGGCGAATCGAGGCGAACGTTATGCCGGGTATTGCACAGGATCCAGTGTTCCTCGGCGGCGCGTTCACCCAAGAGCTTGTGGACTTTGGCGATTCCCTTGGCGGCTGACGCGTCGGGGTACTCGGCCCACTTCGCCTCCGCCAGCCGGACTAGGCCATCCTGCTCAATCACAAAGTCCACCTCCACGCCGTGCGCGTCGCGGAAGTAGTAGACCCGCGCGGCGGTGCGGCCCGCTTGCAACGTCCGCAACATCTCGCCGAGCAAAAACGTCTCCCACATCCCGCCCAGATAGGACGAGCGCAGCAACGCGGCCGGCGAATCGAAGCCCAGCAGAAAGCACAACAAGCCGGTATCGCGAAAATACAGTTTCGGCGTCTTGCTCAGCCGCTTGCCGATGTTGCCAAACCAGGGTTCCAGCAGCGTGATCAGATGCGAAGCCTCCAGCTTCGAGATCCAGTCGCGCGCGGTGGAGACGGCGATTCCGACATCGCGGGCGAGGTCAGAGAGGTTCCGGAGCTGCGCGTTCCGGGCGGCGCAGGCGCGGATGAAGCGCTCAAAGTCACGGAGACTTCCCACGTTCAGCATTTGGCGCAGGTCGCGTTCCAGGTAAGTGACCAGGTAGTTGCGGAAGAAGTCGTGACTTTTCAGCTCGGGCTCACGGTAGAGTTCCGGGTAGCCGCCACGCCAAAGGTAGTTGGCGGCCTTCAGGTCGGCGAGTTCGGGATGGGCGCGGAGTTCGCGGGAAGAGAGCGTGTCGAGCTCCATCACGGCCGTGCGGCCTGCGAGGCTCTCGGAGACGTGCTCCATCAGGCCGAAGCGCTGGGAACCGGTGAGCAGAAAGCGGCCCATCCGATGGCGATCCGCGTCAATCCGGGCTTTCAGGTGGCGAAAGAGCCCAGGTGCATATTGGATTTCGTCGATGATGATCGGCTCATGGCAGGTATCCAGAAGATAGGCGGGAGTCTGGTTCGCCTGTTCCGCGGTGGAAGGCAGGTCCAAGCTGATCAGCGAAGCATTGGGGAAAGCCGACATCAGCAACGCGGATTTCCCGGTCTGACGCGCCCCAGTCAGCACCACCGCCGGGAAGAAGCGGCACTGGCGATAGAGATTTTCCGTTAAGTGTCTGTCAATAAACATAGTTGGCGATTGTTCGATTCAAACGAAGAATTTCCCATTCTTTCCATTTAAGCACAGCCGCGCTATTGCTCGTTTAGATCGAAGATTTGCCAGTCACTTGGACAGCCCCCTGACTTTGTGTCGCGGCGGACCCGCCCAAAACGTCGTTAACCTATAGTATCTCAATGACTTGGATATATTTCGACGGAGTCGAACAATATCCAATCCAAGAAACAAGATTCGCTTGACCTTGGCAAGCACCACGCCGCGTGGCGGCAGAGTGGTGCGTAAACTATTGTATTTAAATATACGTGGAAAGTTTTCGATTCAATTGAATACTTGCCAGCCTTTAGGGCGAAAGTATCCACTCCAGATGGGCAGCCCCCGACTCTGTCGCGGCAGATCGATCCGTAAAGTCTGTAACTTATAGTATTCAAATGACTTGGATATTCTTCGACTGAATCAAAACATATCCATTCTGACACACAACAATATCCGCGTCACCTCGGCAGCACCGCGCCTCGTCGCGACAAAACGCTGCGCAAGCAGCGCTTAAGCTGTTGTCGTTAAATATACTTGGCAATTCTTCGATTCAATCGAAGAATTGCAAAGTCAAGAAATCCACGTCACCAACCGGTTCGCCGCATAGCCCCCCACATAGGCCAGCACCGTCATATACACAAACTGCGCTACCGCCCACCCCCAGCCCCCGGTCTCCCGCCGCACCACAGACACCGTCGACGCGCACTGCATCGCGAACGCGAAAAAGACGAGCAGTGCCCACGCGCCACCCAGCGTCAGATCCTGCCGTACCCGGCTCCGCAAATCCGGCGACTCCTCGTCCTGCTCCGTCTGGTAAATCGTCCCCAGCGTGCTCACCATCATCTCCCGCGCCCCAAACACGCAAGACAGGATCCCCACCCCAATCCGCCAGTTAAACCCCAACGGCCGGATCAGTGGCTCCACCGCATGCCCCACCTGACCCGCGATGCTCTCCTCAATCGGCACCGGCTGGCCATTCCGCATCGGCAGGTGCGCCAACAGCCAAAAGACCACCGTCATCACCAGAATCACCGTACCCGCGCGAGTGAGAAACGCGAGCGCGCGGTCATAAAGGCGATAGCCCACCGTGCGCCAAGTGGGCCAACGATAAGGGGGCATTTCGAGGACGAAGGGAGAGGCCTCGCTCTTCAGCACCGTGGACTTCAGCACCCGCGCCGTCGCAATCGCCGCCAGAAAACTCAGCAAATACAGCCCAATCAGCGCCACCGCGCGGGTACCGATCGGCCCCAGCACCTCTCGTTCCGGGATGAACGCGCCAATGATCAACGTGTAGATCGGCAGCCGCGCGGCGCAGGTCATCAGCGGCGCGATCAGGATCGTGGCAATCCGGTCGCGCTTGTTCTCAATAATGCGGGTAGCCAGGATGGCCGGAACGGCGCAGGCGTGGGCAGAGAGCAAGGGGATGAAGCTCTTCCCCTGCAAACCCACCCGCCCCAAAGTGCGATCCGCGATCAGCGCGGCCCGCGCCAGGTAGCCGGAGTCCTCCAGCAAACCGATAAACAGGAAAAGCAGCAAAATCTGGGGGAGGAACACCACCACCGCGCCCACCCCACCGAGCACGCCCTCAATCAGCAACGAGCGCAACGCGGAGGCGGGCAACGTCGCTTCAATCCATTGCCCCCCGCCCGCAATTAGACTCTTGATGGCTTCCATGGCGGGCTCGGCCCAGGTGAAGATGCTTTGGAAAACCAACAGGGTTACGGCGAGAAAGATCAGCGCTCCCCACACGGGATGGAGAAAGGCGCGGTCCAGCCGCCGCGTCCACAGCGGCGGCGCGGGGGCGCGATACCCGCAGCGCTCGCCCATCTGCGCTGCCCAGCGGCGGCAGGCGGGGACGTCCTGCAACACGGGGAGCGGCGCCCATTTCGGCGCCGGGATCGCGCGCTGGCCCAGGAAAGCCCGCACTTTATCGACGCCCTCGCCCGTGGTCGCCGTGGTGAGCGCCACCGGCACGCCGAGTTCGGCTTCCAATTGCGCGACGTCCACCGTACCGCCACGCCCGCGCAAGTCGTCGGCCATATTCAGGACAATCAGCGTGGGGAGTTTCAGGCTCAGAATGGGTGCCGCCAGCGCGAGATTGCGGGCCAGGTTCGTCGCATCGACGATCAGCAGAATCGCACTGACGGTGGCGATCTCGGGCATCCGGCCGGTCAGCACATCGTGCGTCACCCGCTCATCCTCGGAGACCGGCTCCAGCGAGTAGATACCCGGCAGGTCAATAATGGGTACTTCTCGCCCGTCGTCGAAACGAACCCGCCCCAAATGGCTTTCCACCGTCACGCCGGGGTAGTTGGCGACTTTCTGCCGCAGTCCGGTGAGGGTATTGAAGAGCGTCGACTTGCCCGAATTCGGCGATCCCACCAGGGCCACGGCGTGCGTGCGCGGACGACCGGCGTCAATCTGGACGAGTTGCGGATTGGCGCTCATGGACAACCAGCTTCAGTCTAGCGCGTTTCGTAGCTCTTGCAACTCATTGGCGATGAACATCCGCGCCGCAGTTTCCTGGCGTAAAGCGATTTCTGAGCCATCTACCCGATAAACACGAGGATCGCCGCCAGGTGCCTGATGCGCCGCTTCCACCAGCATCCCCGGAATGAAGCCGAGTTGCATCAAGCGATGGGCAAATGCGTCTGGAAGTTCCAGTCGTTCGAGAATGGCTGAATCGCCCTGGCGCAGGCTAGCGAGAGTCCTCACGCTGCGAGTATGGCGGGACCGTTAGGCGATGTCAAATCCCGCAACCTCGAAGAGTTTACTTCACTATTCAATTATTCATCGTTCATCTTATTGCGTTTTGCGCCAATCTCAAGTAAAGTCTGTGAACAACGCCCGTGCTCAGGGGCCACAAACTTAACGAGGAGTTTCTCTACTATGCGTTTTCTTGAACGTTGGATGCCGCTGGTGCTCGCGACGCTCGTGACACCGGTTTTATCGCTAGCTTTTTCCACCGGTCCGCCCGCGCTGCGCGATAACATTCCCTCCGACGGCGGAGTTTCGTGTACCGCTTGTCATCGTGCCGCCGCGAGTGTGAATCCAGATTCGCTGGGTCGCCTCTCCATCCAGACTTCGCCCTATCGTCCTGGCGTAAAACAGTTCATCCGGCTGCGGCTCAGCCATCCGGAAGCCAGCCGTTGGGGCTTCGAACTGGCAGCCCGCCTGGTAAGCGACGAAACCAAGCAAGCCGGCACTTTCACCGTGGTACCGGGTGCAGTTCGTGTCACCTGCGCGCCCGGCAATACGCCTGCGCCCTGTAACGGCGAAGCCGAATTCGCCACTCACGTCGCCGCATCCACCTTTGCCGGCCAACGTGAGGGGGCCGAGTGGACCATCGAATGGACGCCACCCGCTACCAATGTGGGCGAAGTCATCTTTTACGCGGTGGGCAACGCCGCGAATAACAATGGCGCCAACTCTGGCGACTTCATTTACGCGACCACCGCCCGCGTCGCCGCCGACGGCACTTGTCTGGTCACCGGACGGCCCACCATTCGCGGCGTCGCTGACGCGGCCAGCGGACGCGCCAACTTCTTCACCATGAACGGTATCTTCACCATCGCCGGCGCCGGCTTCCATGCGGCGACCGGGACCCGCGAGGCCGGCGTCAGCGACTTTGTCGAAGGCCGTTTCCCCACCCAACTCGGCTGCCTGGCCGTGGAAGTCGCCGGCCAACGCGTGCCCGTGCTCTTCGCCAATGCCGGACAGATCAACGCGCAGATGCCCACCGGGGCCGCGCCGGGCAACGGCGCCGTCGTGGTGATTTTGAACCCCGGAGGGCCCAATGAAGCCCGTAGCGATTCCAGTAGCTTCACCGTGCTGGCCAATGCGCCCGCGTTTTTCACCTTCAATGGCTCCGCGATAGCCGCCCGTCACCCGGACTTCTCCATCGCCGGCGACCCCACCATCATTCCCGGCGCACGGCCCGTCCGGCCCGGCGACGTCGTCTTGCTTTATGCCACCGGCCTCGGTCCCACGAACCCCGTCTATCAGTCAGGGGAAGTGCCCGGCGCCATTGCCCCCACGCGGGAAGCGGTGACGGTCACCATCGGTGGGACGACGCTGGCCCCGGCCGACGTCCTCTACGCCGGTGTCTCACCCGGTTCCATCTCGGGCCTCTACCAGATCAACGTCCGCGTGCCGGCGAGCACGGCCGACGGGAACGCGCCCGTCTCCTTGCGCATCGGCGGCCAGTCGACGCAGACGAGCGCCGTCCTCCCGGTTCGCCGTTAAGCTAAGATTGGGGGCTCGCGCGCGCGAGCCCTCCCTTCCCCCTCCCTCGAAACTACTCCACGGCCACGTCGTTGAGACTTCTCTTCTTGCCAGCCATGCACGCTGTTAATTGCCGGTGGTGTCGCCTAGTTTCATCCTCCGTTACCGCCCCGGCGAGTTCAGAGCAATCTTGACCTTACCAGTGGTTTTCGTCTGCTATACAGTTTGCCGGTTCGTTCGGTAGGGCGAGCCCCCTGGCCCGCCTGGCCCTCCCGTACCCAACACGCCCAGGGCTTTCCGGCCCGCCCTTCGAGGCTATAGATAATCGATAGCCTATGCTATAGTCTGTCTATAGCCATGACGCTCCTCGCTTCCCGCCCCGAACTCGTCCCCGGTACGCTCGACATGCTCGTCCTCCGCATTCTGCAGTGGGGTCCGCAGCATGGCTACGCCATCGGCAAGTCGATCCGCGCCCAGTCCGCGGACGTGCTCCAGGTAGAAGCCGGCTCGCTCTACCCCGCGCTCCAGCGCCTGGCAAAGAAGCGCTGGGTGACGGCGAAATGGGGCCAAACGGACGCGAACCAGCGCGCCAAATTCTACACGCTGACGGCGGAAGGTAAGAAGCAGTTGGGGCGCGAAGAGTCGCGCTGGGCGGAGCTTGTCACGGCGATTGCGCGCGTGATGAAGCCAGAAACGGAGTAAGCATGTCGATTTTCACTTGGCTGAAGCGGCGTCTGTCGCTCGACGAACCAGACTTCGAGGAAGAAATCCGTTCGCACCTGGCGATGGCCGAACGCGAACACCAGGAGGCCGGCCAGCCGGAGGCCCGGCACGCCGCGCGCAAGGACTTCGGCAACGTCACGCTCACCACCGCGGCGGCGCGTGAAGTCTGGCGTCCGCGCTGGCTGGAGAGCTTGCACGATTGGGCCGACGATGTGCGCTACGCGGTCCGCGCCCTGGCCAAGAAGCCGGGCTTCACGCTCACCGTGACGGGTGTGCTGACGCTGGGCATCGGCCTGAATTCGGCCGTCTTCACCATGCTCAAGAGCATGGCCCTGAATCCTCTCGCCGGGGTCCCCACCGCCGCGCGACTGCATGTGCTGCATGGCGAGACGCAAACCGGACGCGAGGTATCGGTCTCGTATCCGGATTACCGGCAATTGCGCGATCAGAACCAGGCTTTCCTCAGCCTGATGGGCACCGCGCCCTTCCGCGCCAGCCTCGGCCGTGGGCGCGACGCGCATCGCGTCTTCGGCGAAATGGTGACGGGAAATTACTTTGAGGTGCTCGGCGTCGGGGCGCAACGTGGCCGCACCCTGCTGCCGAGCGATGAGGGCGCGCCGGGCGCGAACCCGGTGGTGGTGATCAGCGACAGCCTTTGGCGCCGCGACTACGGCGCGGACCCCAACATCACGGGGCGCATCCTGCTGGTGAACAACATCCCCCTCACGATCGTTGGCGTCGCGAGCGCTTCTTTCCACGGCACCGTCGTCAGCTACGACATCGAAGTCTACCTGCCGGTGACCATGGCCGGGCAAGTGGGCTTCGCCGACAAGACGGATGCCTCCCAGGTACTCACCGATGAACGCGCTGAGTTGCTCTATCCGCATGGGTACCTGCGTCCGGGCGTAACGGCGGCGAGCGCCGGGGCCCAGGCCCAGGCTCTCTTCGCGCAGCTCACGCGAGGCCGTCCGCGGGACGAGGGCGCGCAAATGCTGAAGCTGGTACCGCTGTGGAAGTCGCCCAATGGCGCGCAAACCTTCCTCTTGCCGACGCTCGCCGTGCTGGCCGCTATGGGCTTGCTGGTATTGCTCATCTCTTGCGCCAACATCGCCGGACTGGTGCTGGTGCGCGGCATGTCGCGCCGCGGCGAGATCGCGGTCCGCCTCGCGCTGGGCGCCGGCCGGGCCCGCGTGATGCGGCTGCTGGTGCTGGAGAATCTGGCCGTGAGCATCCCCGGTGCGCTGCTGGGCGTGGTGCTCGCGGCGCGCGGGGTGCCCATCCTGTCCGGCTACGCCGAGTGGCTCGCCGCGCCGGACCGTCTCTTCTTCAACATTGAGGTCGATCTCTTCATCATCGGCTTTGCGGCCCTGCTGGCCGCCTGCAGCGCGCTCGTCTTCGGTTTGGTACCCGCCTGGCAGACTTCGCACATCAACCTGGTGACCGTGATCAATGAGGATTCGTCCACGCGCGGCGCCGCGCGCGGCAGCCTGCGCAAGGGTCTCGTCATCGCTCAGGTCGCGATCTCCGTCGCGCTGCTGGTGAGTTCGGGGCTGGTGAGCCGCAGCCTGGACGCGGCGCGCCGCGCCGACCCCGGCTTCGTTCAGGATCACCTCGGCGCGGTCGCGCTGGATCTGAAGGCCAACGCCTACGACACCGCCCGCGGACTGGTCTTCTACCGCGAACTGCTCCGGGCTGCGCGCACCGGCAGCGGCGTCGAGTCGGCGACGCTTTCGGTGCATGTGCCGCTGCGTCTGATTGAAACTCCGTCGCAGGCGGTAAAGGTGGAAGGCTACGTGCCGCGGCGCGATGAGGAGCTGGCGATGCTGTGGAACACCATCGCGCCCGGTTACTTCCACACGCTCCAGACGAAGGTGCTGGCGGGCCGCGAGTTTGAGGACCGTGACGACGCGGAGGCCGAGCCCCGCATGCTGGTAAATCAGACCTTCGCCCAGCGATTCTGGGGCGGGGCGGACCAAGCCCTGGGCAAGCGCGTCCACACCGGGAAAGAATGGCGCACCATCATCGGCGTGGTGGCGGACCTCAAGTATTCGCGCATTGATGAAGCCGCCCGTCCGTACTTCTATCTACCTCTCTGGCAGGCCTACCGGCCTAGCGTGGTGCTGCAGTTGCGCGGCGCCCAACCGATGAAGACGCTGCTGGAACAAGCCCGTGCGAGCGTCGCGCGCCTGGACCCCGATTTACCCATCGTCTACGCCCGGCCCATGGCCGAAATGACCGGCGGCGCGACGCTCTTCCTGGACCTGACCGCGGCCATGCTCTCGCTGTTCGGCACGGCCGGTATGATGCTGGCCGCCCTCGGCACCTACGGGCTGGTCTCCTATAGCGTCACCGCCAGCGCGAGGGAAACGGGCATCCGCATGGCCTTGGGAGCCTCCGGCGCTATGGTGCTACGCGGCTTCCTGGGCAACGGGTTACGCCTGGGGCTCACTGGGGCGGCCCTGGGAATTCTCGGCGCCTTTGGCGCGATACAACTGCTGGGCCACTTACTCTACGGAGTAAGCAGCACGGATGCCGCGTCCTTCGCCAAGGCACTCGTGATCGTCATTGGAGGAGTCGCTCTGGCGACGCTGGTTCCGGCGTGGCGCGCGACGCGCACCAGTCCTCAGCACGCTTTGCGGCATCAGTAGCGCTACCGGCGCGGCCACTTGAACCGCGCTGTCACCAACATGCCAAACGGGCTCCCCGGGTAAATCTGCGTGTTGTAAACCGAACTGACGAAGTAGGTCTGCCGGTTTCCGATGTTCTGCATGGACACGCTGAAGTCGGCCCAACGCGCATCGTACATCACGGCGGCATCCACCACGGCGTAGCCGGGCATCGCCACCGTATTGAAGAAGCTGGGGAAGCTCTTGGCCATGGCCCGCACGCCGCCGCCCACCGCCAGGCCGCGCCACAGTTGGTAATGCGCCCAGCCGCTGCCCGTGTGCCGGGGAGCGAATGCCGGCACTCGTCCCGCTAAATTTTGGCCGCCGGAGAAAAACTCCAAAAACTTGGCGTCCGTCAGCCCGTGCGTTAGCCGCAGGTAGAGCCGGCGGCTCACGTAGCCTTCCAGCGTCGTTTCCATTCCTTGAGCTCGCTGCCGGCCTGCCTGGGTAAAGCGGCCCTGTCCCAACGCGATCGTCACGTTCTGTTTTTCGAGATAGAACCAAGCTGAAGTCAGGTTGACTCGTCCGCCCAAGAGTTCCGCCCGTAGCCCGATCTCGCCTTGCCGGCCGCGCTCCGGATCCAGGATCGAGTTGTCCAGCGGCACCGACAACACCGGCGTAAAGCCCGTGCCGAACGAACCGTACACCGACAACGATCGCACCAGCCGGTACACCGCGCCCGCCCGCATCGTGGGCGCGAACTGGTTCAACCGCGTGGTCGCTCCCGCCGTGATCGCACCCGTGGGACTGATCGCGTCGGTTCGGAAGTTCCGCCGCCACGGATCCAGCCGCAAGTTGAACGTCGCTTGCAGACGGTCCGTGATGCGCACGTGATCCTGAAAATAGGGAGCGTTGACGTTCTGCCGGATAAAGCGCGTCCGGTTCAACACAAGGGGCGGCAGAGCCGTCTGGGTCTCGAACGGCGCGAAGAGGTCAATCGGCGTAGCTCGCAGGTTGGTCCAATTGGCGTTGGAATCGTCCTGGGCGAAACGTTGAAACTCGTAGCCCGCCAGCAACGTGTGCTGCACGGAGCCCGTCTTCACGCGAAACGTAGCCTCGGTCTGGTTCGTCAAGGTATCGCGATAGCGGTCGAAATAGAAGAAGGTCCGGTTCACCTGGCGGGGCAGCGCCCAGGCGATGCTCTCGGCGCTGAGGTAGTCGTCGCGGAAGCGGCGGTAGGACGTCACGTTGCGGACGGACACGCTCTCGGAGAAGATCCGGTTGTAGTAGGCCTGCAGGAAATTGTCGGTGGTCAGCGCCCGGTCCTGCGGCGGGTTGAAGCGGAAATTCGCCGGCACCCGCGGGATGTTCGCGCCCAGCGTGGGAATTCCCGCGTCGGTCGCGAAACGGTCGTTATTGAATTGGTAGTTGACGTTCAGTTGGTCCCGCGAGGTCGGCTGCCAGGTGGCCCCGCCCGACACGAGATGTTGCCGCAGCGGAGCGCGGCGGAAACCTTCGTAATCCACAAAACCGTAGTCAAAACGTGCCAGCAACTTGTCCTTCCACAGCGGACCCGTTAAGCCCATGTAACCGCGCCGGTTGTTCCACGTCCCGCCACTGAGGCTCGCTTCCAGGCCCACTTCGTTGCGCGGCTTCTTGCGGATCACATTCAACGACCCACCCAGCGCGTTGTTGCCGTAGAGTGCCGATGCCGGACCCTTCAACAACTCCACCTGCTCCACGTTCACGAGCTGCGTGTTGAAGCGCCGGTCCTCCTGCCGAATGCCGTCCACCATCTGAATTACATCGCCGAAGCCCCGCACCGTGAAGTGCTCGTAGACGCCAAAGTGTACGCGCGAAAACACGTTGTTCGCATAACGCAACACCGCCACCAAGTCCGTACTGCCCTGCTGCCGCGCCAACTCCGCGCTCAGCGTCTCCACCGTCACGGGCAGTTCCCCCAGCGACACATCGGACTTCGCCGCCACCGAGCGCTCCGGCGTCTCGACAACGCTGATCGACGTCAGTTGCGTGTCTACGGCCAGCACCAGTTCGATCGTTGCCCGTTCGTCCGCCCGCGCCAGCTTGAGCGGCAAAGCCTTGGGCGAACCCAGACCACCGCTCACTGCTCCCAACGTGTACTCGCCCGCCGCTAAATCGGCGAACTGGAAACGGCCATCCGGCGCCGTAATTACCGTGGTTCCTACGGCCGGCGCACGACCCTGCAAGGTCACTTGCGCGCCCGGCACCGGTACGCGCGACGGGTCAAGCACGACCCCCGAAACCACCGCGGCCATGGCCGCCAACGGAGAGAGCAAGAGGAAAACTAACTGGCTTTTGTGCATATAAAGATCGTGGAGAGCTGCGTGAAATAAAGATCCGGCCGCCGCAGGAAATAGTCGTCGCCCTTCGCGTTGGTCAGGCGATCGAGCACCGCGATGTCCTCCGGCGTCACGCCGGGCCACTCGTAGCGGCGCTGCAGGTACCATCGGAAATACTCTTCCTGCGCGCGAATCTCCGGTTCGGCCAGATCGATCAGGAAGGAGCGCGGCTGCACCGTCTGGGCGCCGGCTTGTTTCAAAATCTCGGTCCAACCCAGGCCCGCCGGCCGCTTCCCAGCCAACATATTCTTGGTGTACCAGCGAAGCCATTGCAGGTCGGTTCGGAACTCCCAGCCTGGCTCGCCGAAGCCGAGGTCGTAAGGCAGCAATGAGGACGACATGCGATTCTCTCGCACCACTAGCCGTCCGCCCGGCTTCAGCATGCGCAGCAGCGCCTCGGCGCCCGCGCCCATGTCGGGCAGTCCGTGGAGGACGTGGCTGGTCCAGATCAGGTCGAAGCTTCCCGCGGGGAAAGGCTCCGCGAAGAGGTCGGCCACACGGGCCGAGCCCTGGGTTAGCTTGGCGTCGCGCAGCGCCTGTTGGGCCTTTTCGATCTGCCCGGCGGCCCGGTCAATGCCGATCGCCTCGCCCCGCTTCCCGACCGCCTCGGCCAACCGCGTTAAGTGCTGGCCATTGCCGCATCCGGCATCCAGCACCCGCATGCCTCGGCGCAGTGATAGCGCGATCATCTGCTGGTCACACTCGCTCCAGAACCGCGTCGCCGCACCCTCAGGCCGTGGATACCGTACATTCTGTCCGTGGGCGCAGTCGGCAAATCCGCCCGCCAGGATGGCCGCCAAGGCGGAGCGTCGATTGATAATCATAAATGATTATCAATACCAACCCCGTACCATTCTGTCAAGTCACGGTCAGCGACTCTAGTTCACCTGCACGACGGTGTTAGCCGTGGCGTAGCCTGGCGCCGATACGCTGATTGTCGATTGTCCGGGCGTGAGTCCCGTCAGGCGCGCTCGGGTGGTGGTCGTTTGGCCGGCTGGCAGGAAGAGGTAGATCACGTTGAGCCCGGCGATGCTGGGGCTGCTGTTGGTGAGCACGAGGTCGACTCCGCCGGCTGGAGCCGGGGACGGAAGGCTGACTACCAGTGTCGTCTCCGTCCCCACACTCATCGACACTAAGGGGGGCAAGACGACGGCGTTGCCCGCTGGCTTGGCGGGGTTGATCGTGAGGCTGAACGGCAGCGTCACGGACTGCACCGGCACTCCCGCATCGCTCACCCGGATCAGAATCGTGCTGGAGCCCGCGAGGGCCGGCAGGCCGCTCAAGACGCCGGTCTGGCTATTCAAGGTCAGCCCGGCCGGAAGCGAACCGACTACGCTCCACTGGTACGGCTGCGTTCCGCCCGAGGCCGCGATGCGCTGTGAGTAGAACTGGCCCACTTCGCCCGCCGCCAGTGGCGTCGCCAAGATAGACAGTGGAGGCGGAGCGCCTGAGACGGTAAGCGCGGTGCTCGCCGAAGTGTAGCCTGTGGCCGCCGCGGTGATGGACGCGTTACCGGCCGCCAGCACCGATACGGGCACGCTGACGCTACTGGCATTCGGGCCCGCCAGGAGCGTCAACGGCGCGGTGGCGACCGAGGCATTCGTCGAAGAAAACGTGATCAGCAATCCTCCCGCGGGCGCCGGGGGCGAGAGCGTGAGCGGAACATTCTGCGACGACGGCGCCACCAGGCTCAACGCACCCGGCAGGAAGGTGAGCGTTCCCGTGCCTCCACCCACCTGGATGGACGTGGTGGCCGGCGCGTAGCCGTCGGCCGAGACCGTGATGAGCGCGTTGCCCGCGCTTAGCCCCGTCACCCGCGCGCGGGTGGTATTCGACAGGCCCGCCGGAATGAAGAGCGCGGCCACGTTGACGCTGGCGACGAGCGGATTGTTGCTGCCCAGCGTCAGGAGGACACCGCCCGAGGGTGCCGGGCCCGGCAGTTCGATCAGCAGAGTGGCATCCTGGCCGGCGGTTAACGACAGGCTGGCGGGCAGGCGCAGAGCGCTGCCGCTCGGCGCGGGCTGAATCGTCAATGGCAGGGTGACCATGGCCGATTGGCCCGCCGCGTCGGCGACGCGGAAGGTGAGCGGCAAGCTGCTGACGGCCACGGTGGGCGTGCCGCTGAGGACGCCCGTCGCCGGGTTCAGCGAGAGGCCATTCGGCAGGCTGCCGCTGATCGTCCACCCGTAGGGAGGCGTGCCGCCCATCGCGGCCAGCGTTTGGGTGTACGGCTGGCCAGCTTGGCCCGTCGCGAGCGAGGTGGTGGTGAGGAGGAGCACCGGCGTGGCGTTCGATACGGTGATGCTCGCCGTGGTGAGCGTGTAGTTGGGCGCGGCCGCGTTGATCGTCGCCGAGCCCGCGCTGAGCGCGGTTACCGGCACCGGCAGGGTGGTGGCGTTGCCGGGTACGTTGAGGACGAAGGGGACGCTGGCTACCAGCGGATTGTTCGAGATCAGCGAGAGCAGCAGACCCGCGGCCGGCGCGGGCGGGGATAGCAACAGGTTCAGCGTCTGGCTGGCTCCCGGGCTGAGCGTCAAGGCCGCGGGCGCGAAGGTGAGCGTGCCGTTCACCGGCGCCACCGCGCCGACGCGGACGGTGGCGCTGCCTGGCCCGTAGCCATTGGCCAGTGCGGTTACGGTGGTCAGGCCAGCGCTCGCCCCGGTGAGGGTCACGCGCGTGGAACTGGGCTGGCCGCCGGGAATGAAGATCGTCGAACGGTTCAGCGTACCCACGGCCGCGTTGCTCGTGGTGACGGTGACATCCAAACCACCCACGGGCGCGGGTGCGGGAAGGGTGATGTTGACCGCGGTGGTGGCGCCTACGTCAACCGTGGCCGGCAGAGTCACCGTCAGCACCGGCAGGGCGACGACGTTCAGTTGCAGCGTCGCCGTGCGCACCAGGGTACCCGCGGTGGCTTGGACACTCACCGGGTAGGAGCCCGGCGTCGCGTTCGCGGCGGCGACGACGGACAGCGTCGACGTGCCGGAGGTGGTGGGCAAGGTGGACGGAGAGAAGGTGGCGGTGAAGCCTGGGGGGAGTCCAGCCGCGCTGAGGGTGACGCCCGACGTGAAGCGGGTTAAGGGCACGATAGTAACGTCCGTGGACCCCGGCCCACCGGGAGCCAGGTTCAGCACGGCCGGCGACAACGTCACCGACATATCGGGTGGCGCGACGACGCTCAGGGCGATGGTCATCGTCCGCACCAAAGCTCCTGATGCGCCCTGCACCGTAATCGTCGTGTTGCCTACGGTCGCCTGCGGGCTTGCCGTCAGGGTCATGGTGGAGAAGCCGGATCCCGTCACCGTGGGCGGGGTGAACGAGGCGGTGACGCCCGCCGGTAGTCCGGAGGCCGCGAGTTGGACGACGCCGTTGAAGCCGCCGATACTCGCCACGCTGACCGGCAGACTCAGTGGGGCCAAGGAAGAGAGCTGCGCGGTGGATGACCCGGACAAAGCGAACTCCGGCGCGAAGATTGCGAGCGAAAGGCGCACGCTGTTCGTCGTTCCCGCGCTGTCGACGCCATTCACCATCACCGCGTAAGTGCCGCGGACCGTGGATGGGTCCACCGCAAAGGAGAGCATCGCGCTGCCGGAGCCGGTGACCGTCCCTGGCAGGATCAGCGGCGTCACGCCGGCCGGCAGCCCCGTGACAGAAAGCGTCACGGAGCCGGTGAGCCCGAAGAGCTGCTGCACGTCGATGCGCGTGGTGGCCGTTTCGCCGGGTATGATGCTGAGATTGGAGGGGCTGGCCGAGAGCTGGAAGTCCGGCGCCGCGGTCGCGCCACATTGCTGCAGCGCGCGGTAGACATTGAGGCGCCCGCCCGAAATGGTCAAGCCGGCCAGCGACGGCAACGGATCCACGCTGTTCAGCAACAGTTGTTTGAGCGCGGCGGTGTTCAGCGCGCAACGCGACAGAATCAGCGCGACTGATCCGGTGACATGCGGCGCCGCCATGGAGGTGCCGTTCAGTGTCTGATATGCGCCTCCGATGAAGGTGGACAGGACATTCACGCCGGGCGCGCCCAAGTGGACCGTGGTGGGCCCGAAGCTTGAAAACGCCGCCAGTTGATCCCGATTGTCCGTGGCGGCCACCGAAACGATGTTGGGCTGCTTGAAGCTGCCTGGATAGGCGGGAAAGACATCGTTGCTCAATGCCGCGTTCCCGGCCGAGGCTACAAAAAGAATGTCGTTGGCATTGGCCTTGGCAATGGCTTGCTCCAGCGCTGGCGATGCCGCCGCGGTTCCCCAACTCGCGTTCAGCACGCGGATGTTGATGCCCTGCGCCTTCATCTGAATCGCGGCTTCCAGGCCATTGATGGCATCCGCCGAGGACGTAAAGCCAAACTGGTTCAGGATCTTGATGCCGACGAGGGAGGCCTTCCAATTTACTCCCGCCACGCCCAGGTTGTTGTTCCCGCGCGCGCCGATCGTGCCGGAGACGTGGGTACCGTGGTTATTGTCATCGAGCGGGTCGCAATTGAGCGCGTAGGCATTGAAGCCATGGCTACCGGCTGGACAGGTATAGGTGTTACTCCCGATGGTGATCGTATACGGCGCGGGCGCGGACCAGACGTTATCGACTAAGTCCGGATGGTTATAGTCGATGCCGGTGTCCACGACGCCCACCAGGGTGGAGCGGGTGCCGATTGTAATATCCCAGGCCTTCACGGCGCTGATGTCGGCGCCCGCGACACCCGCTTGTCCCTTGATGGTTTGTCCGGTATTGCGCAAGCCGTACAGGTTACTGAATTCCGGATCCGCGGGCAGCGTGTCCGTGATGCGGAGGATGTAGTTTGGGTGCGTCTCAGAAACCAGGTTACTATTCGACGTAGCGCTCATCAAAGCCGAAGCGCCGAGAGACCGGGACCGCACGCGAACCCAACCGGAGTTTCCCGCCGCCAGCACCTCACCATCGAAAGCCGCCGCCACTTGCGCCCGGGTAACTCCCGCCCGTGGACGCACCAGGACCTCGGAGGCCATCGCCGAATGGCCCATCACCTGTTCGGTGCGTATCTGCGCTTGTGTCTGGGCGACCGCAAGAGTTTTTAGAACTAGGAAATACAGTACAGTACGAAAAGGCCGAGTGAGCACCATTTATTGGTGAATTGTACCGTACGTACTGAAGATTAGTCCTGGGAGACTTGGTACCATCTTGTCAATTGAGACTAGATAGGAACTTAGTAATGAGATTACTAAGTGTAATAGTACTTATATTCCCCTTTAGCCCCAAAGGGGGGTACGTCAACTAAGGTGTTTCCCTGGTAACACCTAGGGACAACGACCGTAGCCGTCTGGCTTTCGTCTGCCGATAGCCGTGTATGCGTAAGTTGGCGATCCAAGCAGTCCTGGTTGTTTCTTTGACTCTGGCGGGGGCAAACGCTACCACGTTGGGCTACTCGGGCGACGACCCGTTGCGTTCGTTTGACATCTGGTTCAGTGCCACCTATCAGGCGGGTGACCAACTCCTGCCCGCGCAAGGCGGCGGCACTTCGCCGGGGACACAGACCATTAACGTCAACACCAGCGCGGGCATCGCGAACCTACTGATTGACGGCCTCTTCACGGTCGACGCCATCTGCGCGGACTTCTTTACGCTGATCTCGAACGGCAACTACAACGTGAACGTGCTGGGCCCGAACGCCATCAACAACGGGACGCGCATCGCCTGGATGTTACGGAACACGCTGCCCACGATCAACACGCAGTCCGACCCGCTGGTGAAGCGTCAGCAAGCGGCAGGCTTTCAACTTGCGGCCTGGGACATCATTCACGACAACGGCGACGGCTTCAGCGCGGGCCGCATTCAGCAATCTTCCTCCGTCGCGAATCCGACCGATCCTGACGTGCTGGGCTGGGCCGCGGCGTGGTTGGCAATGAGCAACGGGCGGAGCTTCCCGTCCGCCTACGTTTACCAAAATGTGGGTGGGGCGAGCGTCTCGCAGACGCTCATCAGCGGGGTGCCAGAGCCCGGCACCTGGATGATGCTCGGCAGCGCCCTCGTTGGCTTGGGAATCTTCCGCCGCCGGCGCGCTCCGCGCTAGAGCTTAGCGATCTTCTTCCATCGAGATGCGTAGGGCCTTCAGGAATTTGGCATCCTGCGAAGTCCACTTCACCGTGCCGGCTGACTCAAAGGTCGCCGGGCGCTCCTCCGGGGTCTCATCGTCGCTTTCGTCATCGCTGTCGCGCTTGTTGAAACCGATGGTGGCCTCAAGGACCAGGAAGACATCGTAACCCGACCGCTTGATGTCCCCGATGGCGCTGGCGATGCGATCGGACTCGGACAGCGATTCATTGATCGCGTTGCCCAACTCCTGCATTAACTCTTTCAGGCGATCGTCCAATTTCGGTTCCTTTCCCAGCAGCCAGCTCTCTACTCCAGGCTAGCATTTTGGTCCGCTAAACAGGTGGATGCGCGCGCGAGGCGGCAGGCTTCATCCAAGTTATCGGCGGAGACTCTGATAGCATGAGAGTGCCCCCGCCTATGTGGAACCTGGTGAAGCAATTCGCGAGCACCGTCATCCCCGGTGTCCTGAAACCGCTCCGTGTCATGTGGAATGAGATGATCGGCTTTGTTTTCATCGTCTTCGCGGTGATGATCCTGGGCTCAACCATCCGCAAATGGGGTGACTTCAACGACTCTGCCAGCTCCATCATGCTCCTCGCCGCCAGCATTTTTTTCTTCCTGGTGATGGCCGGCTACGGCATTTATTCCTTTTTCCGCGCCCGCAAAATCAATCGCACGTGACATGAGCCCCGGCGAATTTCCCTACACTCGAGGCATCCACGCCGACATGTACCGCCGCCGACTGTGGACCATGCGCCAATACGCCGGCTTCGGCACGGCGCAGGAAGCCAACGAGCGCTATCACTATTTGCTCTCCCAAGGCACCACCGGACTCTCCGTCGCCTTCGACCTGCCCACGCAAATGGGCTACGACGCTGACCATGCGATGGCGGCGGGCGAAGTGGGCCGCGTGGGTGTGGCGATTTCGTCGGCCGCCGATATGGAGGTCCTCTTCCGGGGCATCGAGCTCGAAAAAGTCTCCACGTCGATGACGATCAACTCGACGGCGTCGATTCTGCTCTCGCTCTACGTGCTGGTCGCGCGGCGCCAAGGCGCCGACACGCGCAAGCTGAACGGCACCATCCAGAACGACATCCTGAAGGAGTACATCGCGCGCGGCACCTACATTTACCCGCCGCGCCCCGCGATGCGCATCATCACGGACCTCTTCGCCTGGGCGGGCCGGGAAGTGCCCGAATGGAACACGATCTCCATCTCCGGCTACCACATTCGCGAAGCCGGGTCCACCGCCGTGCAGGAGGTGGCCTTCACGCTCGCCAACGCCATCGCCTACATCCAGGCCGCCATCGACGCCGGGCTCCCGGTGGACTCCTTCGCGCCGCGCCTGTCCTTCTTCTTCAACGCCCACAATGACTTCTTCGAGGAGATCGCCAAATTCCGCGCCGCGCGCCGCCTCTACGCCCACCTGATGCGGGATCGCTTCGGCGCGTTGAATCCGAAGAGCCACCAACTGCGCTTCCACACGCAAACCGCCGGCGCGACGCTAACGGCGCAGCAGCCCGATAACAACGTCGTCCGCGTGGCGCTGCAAGCGATGGCCGCCGTGCTGGGCGGCACCCAGTCCTTGCATACGAATTCGCGCGACGAGGCCCTCTCTCTGCCCACCGCCGAAAGCGCCCTACTGGCCCTGCGTACCCAGCAGGTGATCGCGCACGAAAGCGGCGTCGCCCGTGAGCCCGATCCGCTGGGCGGCAGCGTCTACGTCGAGCGGTTGACGGACGAAATCGCCGCCGGCGCCGAGGCGTATCTGGCTCAGATCGACGCGATGGGTGGCGCCATCGCGGCCATCGAGCAAGGCTACATCCAGCGCGAGATTCAGAATGCGGCTTACGAGTATCAGCGCGGGATTGAGTCCGGGAAGACGGTGATCGTGGGGGTGAACCAATTCGCCCAAACCGGCGGCACTCCGATTCCGATCTTCAAGCTGGACCCGGCGCTAGAAGCGCAACAAGTCGAACGGCTCCGCGCCGTCCGCGCCAGCCGCAGCGCCAGCCAGGTGGAGGCCGCTTTGCAGAATTTGGAGTCCGCCGCCCGCGGCCCGGACAACCTGCTGCCGCACATCCTGGCCAGTTGCGAGGCCTACGCAACGGTAGGCGAAATCTCCGACCGCCTGCGCCGCGTCTTCGGCGAGTATCAGGAGAATGCGGGCTAGCTAGGGTTGGCCGCGTCTGGACTGCCGGATCTCCTGGTACTCTTCCATGAGCTCATCCTCCGACGCGCCCCACGTGGCGATCATGGCGTCCAGATCTTTAGCGGCAGCGCGCATGGCTTCCACCTCCGCCTTGCGGCTCCGCTTCTGAGCCGGAATGTAGAAGCCAAGCGTCTCGCCATGACGAGTGATCGCAAGCGGCTTCCCGCTTTCGAGGTAACCCGCCAGGTTCTCGCGGAACTCACGCATGCCAATCTTTTCGATTTCCATAGTGTGTACTCTGTGTACACAATAACGCATTTCCTCAGGGTCGGTGCCTACGGGGGCATTGGGGACAGTCCCCGGAGTTGTCCCCAAAACCAGGCTCAGCGCAACCGGGCTTGCTGTTGCATTGGTCGTCGTTGTGCTGGCTCCTCCTCGCGCTGGTGCTCTTGACGTTCATCTCCGGCGTCTTGCGAAACGAACCGGGAAGTAGTTGATTCTATTCTTTCTTCAGGCTCCGCATGAGGTTCTTGAGCACCAGCTCGTACTGCCGGGCTTTTAGATCGCCCGCCGCGCAGGTCAGGTAGGTGGCAAGACGCCTGCCACGGAATTCCCAATGGACGGCGACGAGATGTTCTTGCGGAGTCCGGAAACGAAGCAAGATCGTGTGCTGGATTCCGGATGACGCAGGCAGGTTGATTCGCTCGCGCGAGACCGCCCCGGTGGCCCTGAATTCGTCAAAGTCCGCCCATTCCTTGATCGAGTAGTGCTGGTGCCGCGCCGAAAGGTCGGTAGCCGCGATGATCTGGATAAAAGCAGTATCGCGGGCAGGCTGCTTTGTCCATCCAACTGGGACCAGGGAAAATTGGCAAACACAGGCAGACCCTTGGCGCCGATAGCCATCTCACTCCAGCCTTTTGGGACTTGCACGGAAAACCCGTAAGCCTGGTTCACCAATCGTGCAGGCTGGGCGGATCCGCTAATGGCAAAGAGGGCCAGGAGCAGGACGGCGAGTCGTTTCTGTCCGCCGCTCATGCTTTATTGTGGCACAGGGGAGCAAAAATTCCCGGCGACACCGCCGGGGATTTGGCGCTTCAGGCGATTGGCTTCAGGGATTTAGGGTGGATGCCAGATTTGTGTGAACTGGGCATCGCCGGGGCGGCAACGGAGGAATGACCGCCGCTGAGAACGAGCCACTTACTGCGTGCGTGGCTGGTGGGTACGCGACAGGCGGAAACAAGAGAAGCCTTATTTCGACTAACCACTTGGTATCAACGACGTGACTTTAAAAACCGGTGTGCGAGCGTATTTGACGCCGATTCAGTTTGGTTCCGTTTCTTCGGTACAAGTGAGACCGCCTCCAGTAAAGCGGACTTTAGTCCGCACGGAGCTTTAGCTCCGTCCTGCTTGGATGCTGAGGAAGCCGGTGGCTGGGAATGTGCGGAGCTGAAGCTCCGCGCGGACTAAAGTCCGCCTTACGGGAGGCAGTGGACCGAAAGGGGGCAGGCTGCTGAGACACCTCAAATCGCAGATGGGCATCAGAAGACCCGCCTATGAGGGCGCCGTCAGTGGCTTCGCTCGAACCGGCGCATCCAGGGTCCGTGGGTACGCAATTCGATGCGTCTGCGGGGGCGAACCCTGCTTGGTCCGGACGCGGATTCCGGTGTGGCTACTGGAGCAAGCGCGACGGCTGGGCACGTCGGAGCAGCAGTTGCTCGAAGCTTGTCCGGCACTGCGCGCCGAGGATCTGGTGAACGCCTGGGCCTATGTCCGCAGTCATCCGTCCGAGATCGCCGAGCAGATCGTGAGAAACGAGTCCGCTTAGATGGCGCGGTTGATATTTGGTTCTGATCGAACGAGACTTTTCCGGTGCGGGTTAACCCTCCTGCCAGTCAACGCTCCTCCATGGCCCGTAGTGGCCTTGCGTTGTTGTTGCATTCTGTAGGAATATAAGTAAACTTTATGAGCATCAACCTTGGACTCAAGCCATCTCCGGACGATGAGGATAGTGGTGCATTATCTATGCTACTAGCGGGAGATTTAATTTCTGGTTCGACTCTTCCGGCGCCTATTCGGAGGAATGCACTCAAAGCATTCAGTCAGCTGTGTGCGGCCGCAATAGAAATACCAATTGCGCTCCTCGAAGGCGTTGCCGAAGAGAAACGTGCGGAGACACAGGCTCGCGTCAAAATCATTTCAGCAGGTGCTGAGCAGATTGCAGCGCAGATGAGCGTATCTCCCGAGTTTGCGCATGCAGCGGTCAAGAAATTCGGACAGAAGATTATTCGTGAACGGATAAACCTAGACAATGTCGCTAGACTTGCTGCACAAGAAATTCAGGGGGATTCTGTTATTCAAGAGACCGGCCGCAGTGCTCCCCCGGCGACGGCAATTGATGATGATTGGCTCAACAACTTCGAGAAAGAGGCCTGCCAAAAGAGCACAGAAGAGATGCAGAGTTTGTTCGGCCGCATCCTGGCTGGCGAGATTCGTCGGCCGTCTTCATACTCAATCAGAACTGTCCAGCTAATGGGCCAACTTGATGCTCCTGCTGCAAGTCTGTTTCGCCGATTGTGCTCCATGGCGATCTCGCTTAAGCTCGAGAGTAAGATCTTGCGGGCCAAGGTTGTTTCGCTGGGCGGCAATGCAGGATCAAATTCACTGCAAAGATTTGGGCTGAGTTTCAATGACTTGAATGTCCTACACGAGTATGGACTGATCATTCCGGACTTTAACTCATGGACCGACTATGGTCCTTGCATTATTCGCGAGAATCACGTTCAGCTCCCAGCAACTTATCAGCGTACCAGTTGGGGATTCCAACCGACGGAGGGACAAGAGGCTGGAAAAGAGTTACGACTGCATGGAGTATCACTATCTCGAGCGGGAATGGAACTCTTAGAAGTTGTGGATGTCGAGTCAGTAACCGAATACACGGCAGCGCTCGTTGAATACCTCAAGACTCAAAAGCACTTAGAGATGATTAAGGTCAGTATGGCATAGACGTGCGCCGGGCGCGGTTGATCGCCAGTCGACCATCCAAACCGTAAACAACCTTGCCATCTCTCAAAGCGCTGTCTTGGATCCCATTTCCCTTCCTTCCCTGCTGTCAAGGTCTAGAACCTTACGATGTTTCGGGGATCTCCCCCCACCTCATTTTCTTGCAATTGAATGACAGGGAATGTCAGGCCGTGCCCAACACCCCCTGAGGGGATTTCTCCCAACTTTCTTGCGGCGCCACGTTGCTATCCTGTGGAAGTGTACCGGCCGCTCCGCCCGCCACCCATGGATTTTGCGGCAGCCCGGTTCGCTGACTCCCTTGGCGCCGCCGGGCGGCGGCGCACGACTGTTTCCGCGGACGGGTCGGTGACTTCCTATCGATTACTCGATGGCTCCGGTGACGGGGTGCCTGGCGTCTATCTGGATCGCTACGGGCCAGCCGCGGTGTTGAATGTGCATGAAGACGCCCGCCTCTCGCAATCCTGGGTCACCGGGGCGGCGCGGTTGACGCTGGAGCAACTGGGGCTCGAGGCGGTTTACGTCAAAGCGTTCGTACGGGACCGGAGCCGCTTGGGGGGCCGGGAGCCTGAGGAATTGCGCGCGGCCGACCCGCGCGCGGGTCGCGCGCAGCCGGAATCGCTGGTGGTGCGGGAATACGGGTCCCGCTTCGAAGTGCGGCTTTACGACGGGCTCTCCACCGGCCTCTTCCTCGACCACCGCGAGCACCGCCGCGCCTTAGCGCGACGCGGGCTCCCGCGGGTGCTGAATCTGTTCGCCTATACCTGCGCTTTCGCCGTGCCGCTGGCCGCGGCGGGCGCGCGCGTAACCAACGTGGACGTCTCGGCGCGGTACCTGGAATGGGGAAAACGCAATCTCGCTCTGAACGGCCTGGAACCCGCCGCTGCTCGCTTCTTCCGCATGGATGCGTTCGCCTATCTGGCCTACGCCGAACGGCATCCCGGGGAGCGATTCGATCTGGTGATTCTCGACCCTCCCACGTTCGCCGTCGGCGACCGGCGCCGGGGGGTGAAGCCGTGGAAGGCGCTCGCCGACTACCCGGCCCTGGTGCAGGCGGCGCTCCGGGTACTGGCGCCCGGCGGCTCGGTATTTGCGGCGTCGAACACGCGGGAACTGGCCGCCGCTGGAGTGCTGGCGCGCCTGGTTACCGAAGCGCTCGGTTATGCCCCAGCCTGGCAGACGCTGCCGCCGTGGCCGGCCGACGTGAGCGAGTCCGGCCGCGTGGCGGCGGTGCTATTCGTTCCCTGAGGGCGGGCGCGCCACCTACAATGGTGAGTGGAGGCCAGCATGCCGGAAGTGCAGATCTCACTACTCGAGCGGATCACCACGAATGCTGACGTACGGTTCGGCAAACCGTGCATTCGCGGCCACCGGATCACCATTCAGGAGATTCTGGAGCGGCTTTCCTCCGGGGCGGCAACGGAGGATGAAACTAGCCGAGAGCGACGGTGTAAAATGGCGCCGCTGAGAGCGAGCCACTGACTCTCAAGAAACCAGCTTGTGAACCATTGATTCTTTTGGGACCCACTCGCTAAGCGGCGGGGCACGTTCCGCCACTTTCCCGCGAAAACCCCAGCAAAACAGCGATATTCTGCGTGCGTGGCCCCATCGCTCACGCGATGGGCTGTCCGGGTTTCGGCAGCCAGCAACATTTTTTCTGCGGCAATCGGGTGGTTTCTGGCCTCCATGACGCCCCCCAGGCGTCCGCGACTACGTGCGTGGCCGGTGGGTGTGCGACAGGCGGCAACAAGGAAGCCGGTCGCGGACCCTACACGCCGCAAGTCGCCGCGATGACGCGGACCCGCCAGTCGTGGGCGTTGCCTTGGGCGTCGATGCGCTCGCGGTAGGGGAGGTCTTCGATCCATTCGTCGATGCGCAGGCCGAAGGCGGCCAGATGCTCGCGCATCTTCTCCGCCGGGACGAACGCGCTCCAAGGCTCTTCCGTCGTGAAGCCGCAGGGCGTGGCGAGGATCAGCTTGCCTCCGGGACGCAGCACGCGCACCATCTGGGCGAGTCCGGCTACTGGATCCGGCAGGCGGCAGAGGAGCAGCGTGGCCAGGACGGCGTCGCAGGAGAGGGGCGGGCAGGGCAGGTCCAGGGCGCTGGCTTGGGCGATGGTGACGTTGTCGAGTGTGCGGGCGCCGTTGAAGACCATGCCGGGCCAACCCCAGCGCGCCATGCCGGGCAAGGGCACCGGCTGATTTGACTTCAGCAGCGCCGACGCGCGGCGGCATATGTTGTAGGAGAGGTCGATGCCGAGGAAGCGGGTGGCGGGCCAGGCGGGGGCACAGTCGTAGAGGACGCGGCCGACGCCGCAGCCGAGGTCAAGGACGGCTTCGGGCGGCTTCGGCGTAGCCAGCAGCAGCGCGCTGACGGTGCGGTACAGTCCTTCGGCGGCGCCGGAGCCGAAGAGGCGATGGCCGAAGGCGATGCCGGTGTAGACGTCGGGGACGCTGAAGTCGCGGTCGTAGCGGCTGGCGGCGCGCTCGTCGGGCGTGAGCGGCGCGAAGACTGGAATCTTGCCGTCGATCCAGTCGCTCGCGGGGCGCGTGAAGGTCATGGGAGTTTACCGCGCGGCCAGCACCGGCTCGCCGACGCGGCAATAGTGGACGATGGAGGGCAGGAAGCTCTCCACGGAGGGCGGGGGCTGCGGCAAACGGGCCAGGGTGTCGGCGTTCAGGAAGCTTTGGTCGCGGCCCAGGTGGGGCAGGAAGAGCCCGAGGGCCTCCATGAGGCGGCCGGTGAGTCCGCCGAGGCGGCGTTTGAGGAAGCGGTCGAATTCGGGGAGCGGGACGAGTTCGGGCGGCGGGCAATCGAAGATCTCGGCGCAGAGCGACATCATGTCGCCCAGGCGGATGGCGGCGCCGGGTCCGGCGGAGAGGTGGGCGACGCTGCCGGGCACGAAGCCGTGTTGGTGGAGGTGCCAGAGGGCGGGTACGGTCCAGTCCTCGGCGATCAGGTCGACGGGCAGGTCGGCGTGGCCGGGCGCGACCGGGAAGATGCGGCGCGGAAAGAGCTTCAGCAACTGATGGACATGGTTGAATTGCGTCACCACGCCGGTGCGGGCGTTGCCGGCGATGGAGCTGAGGCGCACCACTTGCACGGGCAGGTCGCGCGCGGCGGCGAGGACGTGTTGCTCGGCCTCGGCCTTCGATTGCTCGTAGGTATTCGGATAACTGAGGGCTTGATAAGGCCCTTCGGGCAGTCGCCCTTCGTCGTTGCCCATGACGTAGACGGTGCTGACGTGGGTAAACTTGCGCAGGCGCGGCGCGCGGCGCGCCAGGTTCAGCAGGCGAACCGTGGCCTCGGTGTTGATCGCGCGGGCTTCGGCGAGGGGCAGATCGAAGCGCACGGCGGCGGCGCAGTGGATGATTTCGGTAATCTCGTGGGCGTGGGCGTCCAGGTGGAACGAAGGGTCAGCCAAGTCGCCCAGAATCACCCGTCCGGGACCGTCCAAACGCAGGGGACGGCGTGCGACGGCCAGGACGGGCAAGCCGCCGGTTTCTTCGAGGAGCAGGCGGCCGACGAGTCCGGTGGCGCCGGTCAGGAGCAAAGACATGAATCCGTCAGGATAGCAGATACGCGGCGGGGAACTGTGCGACCATGAGAGCGATGCTTCCCTCAAGTCTGCACGCCACCGGAGTTTTCTCCGCGTGATCGATCGCTTCCGTTTTCGCATTGCCGGCTGTGGCACTGCTCTCCCTCGCACGAAGTTGTCGAATGTCGAACTGGCGAAGCAGTTGGGCGTGGAGACTTCTTGGATTGAAAGCCGCTGTGGCGTGGAGACGCGCTACAAGTCAGAGGGCGACGAGACGACGCTGTCGCTGGCCGAAGAGGCCTCGCGCAAAGTGCTCGCGCAGGTGCCCGGCTTCGTGCCGGACATGCTGATTTGCTCGACATTTACGCCCGAGTACCTGCTGTGCCCGACGGCTCCGGCGATCGCGCATCGCTTGGCCTTGGGGCCGATCGGTGCGTTTGACCTGAACGCCGCCTGCTCCGGCGCGGCCATTGGCTTTCTGACGGCGATCAACTTCCTGGCGACCGGTTTCGCCAAGCGCATCCTGCTGGTGTGCAGCGACACGCCGACCAAGTTTTTGGCCGACGGTGACCGCAATACGCGCATCCTGATGGGCGACGGCGCCGCGGCGATGGCGCTCGAAACGACGAGCGATTGCAAGAGCCGTTTGCTCTCCTGGTCCATCGGCAGCGACGGCGAAGGCGCGGCCTATTATTCGGTGCCGGTGGGCGGGTCCGCTTGTCCGCAGCCGCTATTGGCGCCGCCCGATGGCGAACTCGCTTTGTCCGTGAAGATGGAAGGCCGCCAGCTCTTCAAGTTTGCGGTTGCCCGCGGCGCGGAATTGATTGAGCACATCTGCGAGAAGGCGTCCGTGGCGATGGAGAACGTCAGTTGGGTGTTGATCCACCAGGCGAATCTGCGCATCATCAACGCGCTGCGCGAGAAGGTGGGCATCCCCGAGGATCGCTGGGTGGTGAACGTCAACGCCGTGGGCAACACCGTGGCCGCTTCGATTCCACTGGCCCTGGCCGACTGCCTGGATCGGCAAGCCTTTAAAGAAGGCGATATCATTCTCGTCGTCGGTTTCGGCGCGGGCCTTACCTGGGCCGGCTTTTTGATGCAGTGGTAAGCCATGAGTTATCTCGATAGCCTCGAAAACAACCTGAAAGCGCTGGAAAACCAAGCCGAGCGCGACCCCGCCGAAGTTCGCCGCAAGCAGGAAGCGCGGGCCAATGAGCGCGCCGCCGCGGTTGCCGCGGAGCCTTTCGTGAAGCAACTACGCGAGGGCGAATTCACGCGCAGCCTGCTGGGCCACTGCGCCACGCTGGGCTATGGCCTGCGCTTGAAGGTGCGTCCGCTGTGGCTGGGTAACGTCCTGCGACTGGAAGCGCGCGACAAGCAACTGGACCTGGAGCCCTCGGCCGATGGCATTCACCTCGTCTTCCGCGAGGCGGGCGAAGTGATTGGCCGTGAACCGCTCGACGACCGTCTCGATGCCGCCGAACCGCTGGCGAAACGGTGGCTTGGCATCGCCTAGGAGATAGACCCCCATGAAACGACTCGCGCTGGTGCTTTTCTTGGTAGTTCTGGCGACCGCCCAGGAGAAGCTATCGCCGGCGGCGGCCGCCTGGTGGGCGCATATCGAATTCCTGGCTGACGGCATGCAGGAGGGCCGCGCGTCGGGCTCGCCGGGCCACAAACGCGCCGCGGACTACATTGCCCAGCAATTCCGGCGGGCTGGCCTGGAGCGCATTGTCCCGGGTACCGGTGGCTACCAGCAAGAGGTGGAATTCCTGTCGCGCAGTCTCATCGAAGTGGATAGCTTCGTCGAACTCGACGGCAAACCCCTCACCTTCGGCGACGACTTCATTCTGGCCAAGAACGGCACGTCCCGCGATATTGTGGAAGCCGGCATCGTCTTCATCGGCTACGGCCTGCATCTGCCCGAGGCGAACCACGACGACCTGGCGGGCGTGAACCTGAAGGGCAAGGTCGCTTTCTTTCTCAGCGGCGCGCCGAAGCGCATCCCCGGCGCGTTGGCGGCCCATGCGCAGGGCGTCGAGCGCTGGAAGGCGTTGCGGGAGGCGGGCGCCATCGGGACCATCACCTTCGCGAATCCGCGCACCAGCGACATTCCCTGGGAACGCGCCGCCGCTATGCGGGACCGGCCGAGTCTGCAACTGGCGATTCCGGAGCTGCAGGACGGCGAGGGGAATCGCGTGTCGTTCAGCGTAAGTCCAGCGGGCGCGGAGAAGTTGCTGGCCGGTTCGGGACATACGGTGGCGAGCCTGCTCGCCAAAGTGGAAGCCGATGCGGCGCTGCCCCACTTCGCGCTGCCGGCCAAACTGCGCGCCAAGGCCGTCTTCCGGGAGACGAAGCTCGGTTCGCAGAATGTCGCCGGGCTGAAGCGCGGTTCGGACCCGGCCCTTAAAAACGAATACGTGGTCCTCTCCGCGCACCTGGACCATTTGGGCAAAGGCTTCAACGGGGCCATGGACAATGCCTCCGGCGTCGCGTCGTTGATTGAGATCGCGCGCGGCCTGCGCACGAAAGAAACAAAACGCAGCATCATTGTTTTGGCGGTGACGGGCGAGGAAAACGGCTTGTTGGGTTCCAAGTTCTTCGCGAACCGTCCGCCGGTGTCGCGTTCCTTCCTGGTGGCGGACTTCAACATGGACATGTTCCTGCCTCTAGTGCCCTTGAAGGGCATCATGGTGCTGGGCCTGGACGAAAGCGACCTCGGCGACCGCTTCCGCCGCGTCAGCGAAGCCCAGGGCATCCCCGTGGCGGCGGATCGCGAACCGCTGCGCCGCCGTTTCACGCGCAGCGACCAGTACAGCTTTATCCGCCAGGGCATTCCGTCGCTGGCCTTCAAGTTCGACGCCGTCCCCGGCACGCGCGAAGACGAGACGATGAAAAACTGGACGCGCAACCGTTATCACGGCGAGAAGGACGACCTGGCCCAGCCCGTGGAAAAGGAAGAGGCCGTTCGCTTCAACCGCATCCTGCAAGCGGCCATTGAGGATACCGCGAACCAGCCCGCGCGTCCGCGCTGGAAGGACTCGAGCTTCTTCAAGCGCTTCGCCCCCGCTCCGTAGTTAGCCCAGAAGTTCTCATACTCCGGACAAATTGTCCGAAAAGCCAAGCATACCTTCGTATGCCTGAAACTGAGAGCTGGGAATTACTGGGCGTCAAAGCCCTGTTCGCAAGCGCGCCCATGCGCCGTCTGCTCGACTTGGTTCGCCGGGTCGCGCGGACGAACGAAGCCGTGCTCGTCACGGGCGAGAGCGGCAGCGGCAAGGAGGTGATCGCGCGCGCGATTCATCACTTCTCCCTGCGCGCCAGCCGGGACTGGGTGGACATCAACTGTGCGGCCATCCCGGAACACCTGATGGAGAGCGAGCTTTTCGGCTATGAGAAGGGCGCCTTCAGTGGGGCGTTGGGGAGCAAGCCGGGTCTGCTGGAACTGGCCGACAAAGGCACGCTCTTTCTGGACGAACTCGGCGAACTGGACGGCAAGCTACAGGCGAAGCTACTCCGCGTGCTGGACCATGTACCGTATTACCGCGTGGGCGGCACGAAGAAAGTCTCCTCCGACGTCCGCCTGATCGCCGCGACAAACCAGGACTTGGAGCGCATGATCAGCGAAGGCAAATTCCGGCATGACCTGTATCATCGCTTGAGCGGCATGGAGGTGCGCATCCCGCCGTTGCGCGAACGGCCGGAAGACGTCGACGTGCTGGCCGATCAACATTTGGAGCGCAGCTATCCGGGCACCTTCCTGACCGACGACGCGCGGGAACGGTTGCGGAGTTACGCCTGGCCGGGCAACATTCGCGAGTTGCGGCATGTGTTATCGCGCTCCGCGTTGCTGGTGGACGATGGGCGCATCACGGCCGCGCGTCTGCAACTGCCCCAAACCGGAGCCTCCGCGGCCCCGGTGGCGCAAACCTCGCACAATCTCGAAGTGCTGGAACGGCAGGCGATCCGGCGCGCGCTCGAAGAGACGCGCAATCACTACGGGCGCGCGGCGGGCCTGCTGGGGATCTCCACCAAAACTCTGGGCCGCAAGGTGAAGGCATATGGACTCGAAGCCGTCAGCCAGTACTGAAGCCCGTACTTTAGAACGCCGGGGCGCCATGCGGCACGCCGCTGCCGGTCAGGTGCGCCTGTGGGTGGACGGCCAACCGATCGAGGGCCGTCTGCTCGATTGCAGCGAGACCGGCTTCCGCCTGGCCAGCGCGAGTGGCGAGCTCGCCACGGGCGTGGACGTGGATTTCGTGATCGGCAGCCGGACGGGCCGCGCCCGCGTGGTGTGGAATCGCTTCACCAGCAAACATTGGGAGAGTGGGCTGCTCATCCTGTGATAGGTTAGCCTTCATGAACTTTCCCACCTTCATGAACCCACCGAATCGTGAAGCGCTGCACCAGCAGACCCTCCAGCGCCGCGCGCTTCTGGCGACGGCTTTCGCCGCGATCCCGCTGGCGGCCCAGACGCAAGTGGCCAAAAACGCGCCGGTGAAGCCGCGCGAGAAGATCAAGATCACCAAGCTTGAAACCTTTCTGGTGAAGCCGCGTTGGATGTTCCTGAAGATCCACACCGACGCGGGTTTTGTCGGCCTGGGCGAGCCCATCACCGAAGGGCGCGCGTTGACGTGCCAGACTGCGGTGAAGGAGATTGAGCCGTACCTCATCGGCAAGGACCCGCGCGCCGTGGTCCACCATTGGCAAGCCATCTATCGCCACGCCTTCTATCGCGGCGGCCCCATCTTAACCAGCGCCCTTTCGGGGATTGATCAGGCGCTGTGGGACATCAAGGGCAAGGCGCTCGGCGTGCCGGTGTACGAACTGCTCGGCGGACCCACGCGCAATCGCGTGCGCGTCTACGCGCATTCCGGTTCGCCGGACCAGATGAAGAAGCAGGTGGAACTGGGTTACACGGCGTTCAAGACGGGACCGGCCAAGCGCCGGCCGGCCCGCTATGTGGAGTCGCCGTCCGAAGTCGCTTACGCCGTGGAGCGCTTTGCCGCGATGCGCAAGGCGGTGGGTGACACTTGCGACATCGGCATCGACTTCCACGGGGCGATCTCGCCCGCCTTGGCGAAGCTGTTGATCAAGGGTCTGGAGCCTTACAACCCGATGTTCATCGAAGAGCCATGCCAGGCGCAGAACCACGACGTGATGGCGGAGATCGCGCGCGGCACGCATCTGCCTATCGCCACCGGCGAGCGCGTCTTCACGAAGTGGGGCTTCCGCGAAGTGCTGGAGCGGAAGGCCGCCACCATCCTGCAACCCGACATGTGCCACGCGGGTGGCATCACGGAAGTGAGACTGATCGCGGGTATGGCCGAGGCTTACTACGCCAGCATCGCGCCACATAATCCTTTGGGGCCGATTTCGCTGGCGGCCGGGGTGCAACTCGCGGCGTCGATTCCGAATTTCCTGATTCAGGAGCAGGTGTCGTTGGGCGAGGGCTACATCAAGGAGCCGTTCAAGGTCCGCACGGGTTATCTTGACCTGCCCACGGCACCAGGCCTGGGCATTGAACTCGACGAGAATCAGATGGCCGACAAGATCGGGCACGACTGGAAGAATCAGGAGAGCTACGACGCCGATGACGGCAGCGTGGTGGACTGGTAAGCTCTAAGGGTTGATGGACCCCGCGCTGCTTGCACGCCGCCGCGAGCAACGCGGCTGGTACTTTTACGACTTCGCCAACTCGGCGTTCGCGTCCACCGTGCTGACGCTTTTTCTGGGACCGTACCTCACGGCCCTGGCCAAGGCCGCGGCGGGGGCCGACGGCTTGGTGCATCCGTTCGGGCTCTCGATTGAGCCTAGGTCCTTCTGGAGTTACTGCATATCGGCGTCGGTGATCGGGCAGGTGATCCTGCTGCCCATCGTCGGCGCCATCGCGGACTACGGGCATCGTAAGAAGCAGTTACTCGGCTTATTTGCCTATCTCGGCGCGGGCGCGACGATGGCGATGTACTTTCTGGAAGGCACCCGCTATCTGGCCGGCGGGCTGCTGTTTATCCTCGCCAACATTTCGTTTGGCAGCGCGAACATTATCTATAACTCTTTCCTGAACGACGTCGCCTTGCCCGAGGAGCGCGATGACGTCTCTTCGCGCGGCTGGGGGTTGGGCTACCTCGGCGGCGGGTTAGTGCTGGTGCTGAACTTACTGCTTTTTCAGAACGCGAAGGCGGTGGGCATCAGCGAAGGAATGGCGGTGCGGATCAGCCTGGCGTCCGCTGGGTTGTGGTGGGCCACCTGGGCCTTGGTGCCATTATCGATCCTGCGCAATCGCGCGCCACAGCGTACTTTGGCGGCGGGGCAGAACTTACTCGCGGTGGGGCTGGGGCAGTTACTGCGCACGGTCCGCGACTTACGGCACTATCCGGAGACGCTGAAGTTTTTGCTGGCTTACTTACTCTATAATGACGCCGTCCAGAGCATTATCGCCTTAGCCGGGCAATTCGGCAGCGACGAATTGGGTATTCAGATGGGCACGTTGACGCTGGCTATTCTGATGGTGCAGTTCGTCGCCTTCGGTGGAGCGATGGCCTTCAATGAACTGGCGAAGCGGATTACGGCGCGCGCGGCGATCCTGCTTGCCCTGGTGATTTGGACGGGGGTGCTGATCTACGCGTACGGCTTTGTGCGCAGCACGGTGGAGTTCTTTGTGCTGTCGGCCCTGGTGGGCTTTGTGATGGGCGGCACGCAAGCCTTGAGCCGTTCTACTTACTCGCTGATGATTCCGAAAGGGCGCGAAGCGGAGTACTTCGCTTTATACGAAGTGAGTGACCGCGGGACGAGTTGGATTGGCCCGTTAGTATTCGGCCTGGCGATGCAATTCACGAAGAGTTACCGCGTGTCGATCCTGTCGCTGATCGTCTTTTTCATCGCGGGCTTTGCGATTCTGTGGGGCGTGAACGTGAAGCGGGCTTATGCGGAGGCGCAGGATTGCTGAGGGTGGCAATCGATGGAACGCCTTTGGCCGGCCCGGGAGGCGGTATCCGCCGTTACGTCGTGGAGTTACACGCGGCCTTGCAGCGCGAGTTTCCCGAAGACGAGTACGTCTTGGTGTCCGACCAACTCGGCGACCGGCCTACCGGCCTTTCGCGCCACTGGTGGCTGTACGGCTTGAATCAAAGGCTCGCCGGTTTTGACCTTTTCCACGGCACCGACTTTAGCGTACCCTACTTGAAACAGCGCCCCGCCGTGCTCACCATCCACGACCTTTCGCCCTGGCGTTTCGGCCAAGCGAGCGACCGCGTCCGTCGCCGGGTGCCGTGGCTAGTCCGGCTGAAGCGCTACACGCTGATCCTCACGCCCAGCGAGGCGATCCGCCGCGAAGTGATCGCGCACTTCGGTGTCTCGGACGAGGACGTGGTCGCCGTGCCGCTCGCGGCGAGTAACTTATTCCGGCCAGTGGCCGGCGACCGCGAGAATTACTTTCTCTGCGTCGGAACGCTAGAGCCGCGCAAGAATCTCACTACCTTGTATGATGCCATCCGTCTGCTGCGGCAGACTCATCCGCAAGCCGAGTTGCACCTGGTGGGGCGGCCGCTCCACCCTCCCGCTGACTCCGAGGGCATCCGCTACTTGGGTGAAGTACATGACGAGGACTTGCCGGCGCTCTATTCGCACGCCGCGGCCGTCTGCTATCCGTCTTTGTATGAAGGCTTCGGACTACCGGTGCTCGAAGCATTGCAGTGCGGCGCCACGGTGATTACGTCGCGCGACCCCGCGCTCGTCGAAACCGGCGGCGACGCCACACGGCAAGTCGATGCGTTGGACGCGGCGGCGTGGGCGCGGGCGATGTCGGAGGCGGCGCCGAATCCACGGGCGCTGGCGAGAGCCGCCGAGTTCTCCTGGTCGCGCACCGCGCGGCTTACTCGCGAAGTGTATCAACGGGCGGTAGGCAAGTGACATCGTGGTTACCGGCTTTGGCATGTGATTTTCCATTGATTCTTATTGACCCCTCACTTCGTTCGGGGCTTGTTGGCACGCGGCCTCGGGGTGGTTCTTGCACCCCAAGGCGTCCGCGACTTCGTGCGCGGCTGGGCGAGAATGTCCGATGAGTAAGACAGCTTTACTTGTCTGCCCCGAGGCACCGTTTCCCGCGGTGGGTGGCGGAGCTCTGCGGACGGCTTCATTAGCGACTTACTTAGGCCAAAAGTATGCACTCGACTTAGTCGTTTTCAGGGAACCCGGCGCGCCGGATCCCCGGTTGGCGTTGCCGGTGGGATTAGTCCAACGCGCACTAGTGATTGACCTGCGCGCCCATCGCAAAGACAACCTGAGCAAGGTACTGCGTAACGCCAGCCGTTATTTGCGGAACATCCCGCCGCACGAGGATCGCTTTCAAGGCTACGAAGCAGCGATAAAGCCCTGGCTGCAAGACTATGACTTGGTCTGCCTGGAACACTTCTGGACCACCACTTACTTCGATTTACTCCGGCCGCGCGCCAAGCGCCTGCTGTGCGACTTACACAATATCGAATCGGTCTTCTACACGACGCGCGCCGAAGTGGAGCCCACGCTCGCACCGGTCTGGCGGCGCTTCGCCGCGGCGAATCTTGCGCGTGAACGTGAACGGCTGCCGCGCTTCGATCAACTGCTGGTAACCTCCGCCACCGACGCGGCCAGAGTGAATCTGCCAAACACCATCATCTATCCCAATGCGATTCCGCTGGTGGGCGTGCCGGACGTAACCAAGGAGCCCGCCATCGCCTTCTCCGGCAATCTGGAGTTTCCGCCCAATCGCGACGCCGTGGCCTGGTTCGCCCGCGAGGTATGGCCCCGGCTGGCCCGGGAATTTCCCGCGCTCGAGTGGCACATCATCGGCAAAGGCGAGCGCTTCGTGCAAGATTCGGTCGCGCACCTGCCGCGCATCGTTTTAACGGGCCCGGTGGATGACGCGGTACGCGAATTGGCGCGGGCGCAGGTGGCCGTCGTGCCCGTGCGATCCGGCTCCGGGACGCGCCTCAAAATCCTGGAAGCGTGGGCAGCACGCACGGCGGTGGTGTCGACGCCGCTTGGCGCCGAAGGACTGGGCGCGGGCGATGCGGTGAGGCTTGCCACGACGACTGACGAATTTTTCGACGCTGTCGCCCATTTGTTCACAACTAATTTCGACCGCGAGCGAGTGGCGGAACGCGGCCGGGGGTTATATCTACAACGATTCACGTGGCCCGCCGCTTGGTGTTCACTCGAAAGTAACGAGATCTAGGGGCGATACGCGTTTCGGAGAGCGCGTCCGTCAACTATACTGGTGAGATCGGACCGCTTTGAACCAAGCAACTCGCACGGGGATGAAATTCGCGATTGATGCCCACGCCATTGGGCAGAAGCTGACAGGTAACGAGGTTTACGTCAGGAACCTATTAACTTGTTTCGCTCAAGAAGACCGGGAAAGCGAATTTCTCACCTACATTTCGACGCGTGATGCGATACCGGCCATTCCGGCCCGGTTCCGCACGCAAACCGTTTCGACGAACCCCTTTGTGCGGCTCGGCGCCGAGATTCCCTTTAGCTTGCTGCGCGAGCGGCCGGACTTGCTGCACGTACAGTATACGAGTCCGCTGGTGTGCCCCGTGCCGATCGTGGTGAGCGTCCACGACGTCAGCTTCCTCGAATTCCCCAGTTATTTTTCGAAGGCCCGCGCCAGCCAACTGCGGCTGACGGTGAAGCGCACTGTGGAGCGCGCCGCCCGCATCCTGACGCCGAGCGCCTTTTCGCGCCGCGCCGTCGCCAAGGCTTACGACTTGGACCCGGACCGCATCAGCGTCGTCTACAACGGCGTCTCGCCGGAGTTTCGTCCGATGCCGCAGGAGACGGCCGCCGGTTGGCTGATGCGCCACAAAGACGTCTCGTGGCCCTTCGTGCTCACCGTTGGCGACTTGCAGCCGCGCAAGAATCATCTTGGCCTAATCAAGGCCTTTGAGAATGTGATCGCCACCCATCCGGAGCTACCCCATCGGCTGTTGTTCGCCGGCAAGGATACCTGGTTTTCGCCCACCGTGCGCGCGGCGGCCAAGGCCAGCCGCGTCGCCGACCGGATCGTCTTTCTGGGTTTCGTCACCGACGATGAGCTCGAACACTATTACTCGGCTTGCGACGTTTTCGTCTTTCCTTCTTTCTACGAAGGCTTCGGTATTCCGATTCTGGAGGCGATGGCCTGCGGCCGCGCCGTGGCTTGCAGCAATACTTCGGCGATGCCGGAGGTGGCCGATTCAGCGGCGTTGCTCTTTGACCCGGCCAACACCGAGGAGATGGGCCGCGCCTTGCAGGACCTGCTGATTGATCCGCAACTTCGCGCCCGGATGGGACGTCTGGGATTACAGCGGTCGACTCTGTTTCATTGGAATCGCGCGGCGCAGGAGACCCTGGCCGCCTATTACTCGGTAGCGTCCGAGAGCCGGGCCAGAGGGATGGCCGCTAAATCGGTTGCGGTGCCCCGTTCATGAAATATCTAATTCTCTGTTGTGTCGCGCTGCCCTTGGCCGCGCAAGAATCCCTGCGCTACTCGATTAACTGGGCTAGCGGACTCAGCCTCGGCGAGGCCACGCTCTCTTCCTCGCCCGCCAAGACGCCCGAAGGCCAACCCGCGCTGAATTTCGAGTTGCGCATGGACGCCTCGATCCCCGGCTTTGCCGTGCTGGACGAATTCAAGTCGCTGGCCAGTTCGAATTACTGCTCGATGGAGTTCAACAAGAGCCTGACGCATGGCAAGCGCAAGTCCAAGGAGAAGATTGAATTCGCCAAGGGCGAAGCCACCCGCAAGACGCTGGAGGGCGGAGGCAAAACCACCTTCTCCACGCCGGCTTGCCCGAAAGACGCGTTGACCTTTCTGCAATATGCGCGGCAACAGGTGGCGCTGGGCAAGGTGCCGTCTTCCGAGCCGGTGTTCTTCGGCGCGTCGTATCAGGTGCGGTTTGACTACGGCGGCGAACAGAAGATCAAGGTCGGCGACGCGCCGGCGCAAGCCGACCGTCTGATCGGCTTTGTGAAGGGTCCAAAGTCCGAGTTTACGTTTGAGCTCTATCTGGCGCGCGACCCGCAGCGGACGCCCTTGCTGATCAAGGTCCCGTTCACGCTGGGGACGTTCTCCATGGAACTGGTGCGCTAACCCGGATGGCGCGGCATCGCGTAGCTTTCTTCTCTCCCTTGCCCCCCACCAAGAGCGGCATCGCCGACTACGCGGAGGCGCTGCTGGAGCCCTTGCGGCAACAGGCCGACGTCACGGTGTTTACGGAAGTGCCCGCGCACTTCGATCCGGCGTCCTTCGACTCGTTGCTCTACCAGATGGGCAATAATCCCTATCACGACTTCACCTACGCGCTCGCCCTCCAACACCCCGGTGTCGTGGTGATGCATGAGAGCAACCTGCATCATCTGATCGCCGAACGCACCATCAAGCGCGGCGACTGGGATGCTTACGTCGAGGAAGTGGTCTACGACGGCGGCGACCGCGCCGACGCGGAGCGCGTCCGGCGGCTCGAAGTGGGCCCGGACTACGAGGGCGTGCCCATGCTGCGCCGTTTGCTCGAGCGGCAAAAGGGCGTGATCGCCCACTCGCAGTACGTCGTTGACGATTTGCGGCGAGCCGGCTTTACTGGTCCCGCGGCCGTCATCCCGCACGGCGCCTGGATCCCGCTCGACGCTGACCGTTTGGGCGCGCGCGAACGCCTGGGGCTGGGGCCGCGCACGCCGCTGGTGGGCATCTTCGGTTTCTTAAAGCCCTATAAGCGCATCGCCGAAAGCTTGCGCGCCTTCCGCCGCCTGCTGCGTGTGGAACCGGCCGCGCGCATGATCCTGGTGGGTGAGCCACACCCCGACTTACAACTGGACCACTTGCTCGGCACGCTCGAATTGCGCCACGCCGTGCGCGTGTTGGGCTTCACTCCGATTGAGCAATTCACCAGCCTGATCGCCGCCTGCGACGTCGTGCTGAACCTGCGCTTCCCCACCGTGGGCGAAAGCTCCGGCACCTTGCTGCGCGCGCTGGGCCTGGGTCGCGCGGTGTTGGTGTCGGAGATTGGCTCCTTCCGCGAATTGCCTGGGGACATTTGCCTGAAGGTGCCCGTCGGCCCGACCGAAGAGGAGCTGATCTACGAGTATCTGAACCTGCTCGTCGCCCGGCCGGACCTCGCCCAAGCCATGGGCCAACGCGCCGCCGATTGGGTGAGCCGCGATTGTAGTTGGCCCGTGGTGGCCGAATCCTATGTGCGTTTCCTCGAGGCCGTCCATGAAGGGCGGCCTTATGAGACCAAGCGGCCGGTCGTGGTGGAGACTGCTTCCGTCGCCGTCGAGCCGGCCGACGTCGCCAACTGGGTGGCCGATCCCTCGGCGCGCGAATACCTCGATCATCACGCCGCGCGCTTCGCCAAAACGCTGGAGTTAACCCCGCCCGGCGACAGTTCGCAGCGCATTCTCGAGATGGGCGCCTATATGCAGATCACGCCCGCGCTGCGCTACAAGCTGGGTTATGGCGAGGTCCGCGGCTGTTACTTCGGCTCCGCCGGCCAGACGGATTCGCGCGAAGTGACTTCCGAAACCGGCGAGCACTTCGCCTGCCTGATCGACCTCTTCGACGCCGAGCATGACGTCTACCCCTATCCGGACGGCCACTTCGATACGGTGCTCTGTTGCGAGTTGATCGAGCATCTGAAGGAAGATCCGATGCACCTGCTCACCGAGGTCAACCGGATTCTGAAGCCCAGCGGGCACTTCCTGCTCACCACGCCCAACATCGCTAGCTTGAGGGCGATCTCCGCCATCCTGCACGGCTATCACCCCGGCTTCTTCCCCGCCTATCTAAAGCCCCCTGTCGACGGCGACGCCCGCCATGCGCGCGAGTATACGGCCAAGGAAGGCTACCTGCTGTTGCACGACGCGGGCTTTGAAGTGGTGAAGCTCGAAACCGGCCCCTTTCGCGAAGAGCCCAGACCCGAGCTGGCCTGGGTCGCGACGATGCTGCGGCATTTCGGAATGCCCGAGGACCTGCGCGGCGATGGCTTGTACGTGTTGGGCCGTAAGGTAGCTGGCGTGCGAAGCCGTTATCCGGGTTGGCTCTATAGCTAGAGGGCGGAGAAGAAATCGTCCAAGGAAACCCGGAGGCCGCCGGCTTTCAGAGCGTCCAGGGTACGCGCCAGGCGGCCGCCCTGTATTCCCAGGCCACACGCTGTACTTGGTACTCGCCGCACTCGGTCTTCACTTCGCTAAGGCGATCTTCTGGCGACAGAATTTCGCAGCAAAGCTGAATGGGTTCGGTGGGTAGGGGCCAGGAAAATCGGCGGCGACAGCAACATCCGGAGGGCTTAACCGCAAGATTAATTCTGGGTAGGCAGGTGCTCCCTGATCCTCCAGCAATCTGGTGAGCATCCGCTGAAGGATGGAATGCAGCTTCGTGGGCATCGACTTGGGGTAAACCACGCCGTCGCGATACTCGCGATGGGGCTTCCCGGTCAAGCCAAGATACTGTGCGACCGGTACCATAAAGTCAGTTCGAAGCCGGGTAAGCACGGGCGCCACTCGGAGGAATGGGAAGGGCGCCCGTACCGGCTGCATTTCGCGGAAAGGACTGGGTTAGACGGAAACCGCGACGTGAGCGTCGAGCAGCTTCTGCAAATCGGGCTTACCCAACGCGCCGACGCGCTGGTCCACCACTTTGCCGCCCTTGAAGACCAGGAGAGCCGGAATGCCGCGAATCTGATACTTCGCCGCCGTCTGTTGGTTGAAATCGACGTTCAACTTGCCCACCTTGAACTTGCCGTCATACTCGACGGCCACGGCGTCAATCGTGGGGGTCATCATGCGGCAGGGGCCGCACCATTCCGCCCAGAAGTCCACCAGAACCGGGACCTGCGACTGCAAAACGTCTTGTTCGAAAGTTGCATCGTTGAATTCTAAAGTCTTTTGACCTGCCATATAAACCTTCCTCCACTATGATGCCACGGGTGGCGGAAAGGATTCGAGCAGGGCGCGGTAAAGCCCGGAGTACGCCGAGGCCGAAGCGTTCCAGGAATAGTCGCGGCCCATGGCGGTTTGCACCATGTGGCTCCAACGCGCGGGGTCCTCCCAATAGAGCTTGACGGCGTAGCGTACTGCTTCCAGCAGATGCGGACCGTAGGCGCCCCAGAACTTGAAGCCCGTCTCGCCGTCCACCGTATCGTCGAGTCCGCCGGTGGCGTGGACGATGGGCAGCGTGCCATAGCGCAAGCTGTACATTTGATTGAGTCCGCAGGGCTCATAGCGCGACGGCATCAGGAACATGTCGGCGCCGGCTTCGATGCGGTGGGCCAGCGGGTTATTGTGGCCGATCCAGCAGCGGAATTTGTCGGGGCGCGCCCAGGAGAAGTGGTTGAACATGTCCTCCAGCCGCGCGTCGCCGGAGCCGAGGACGATCATCGTCAATTCCTCGTCCAGAATGGGCACGATCATGTCGCCCACCAGGTCAAGCCCCTTTTGCTCCGCGAAGCGCGAAACGACGCCGACAATCGGGCGGCGCAGGTGGCGGTCGTCGAGCGGAAAGCCGAAGTACTCAAGCAGGTCGCGCTTGCAGGCGAGCTTGCCGGAGAGATCGCGGGCGGAGTAAGGCGCGGCGATGAAGCGGTCCGTCTCTGGGCTCCAGTCGTCGTAGTCGACGCCGTTCAGGATGCCCGCGAGTTCACCGCTGCGGCGACGGAGGATTTCGTCCATGCCGCAGCCAAATTGCGGCGTCTGAATTTCGCGCGCGTAGTTCGGGCTGACGGTGTTCAGATAGTCTGACCAGAGCAGGCCAGCTTTGAGCAGATTCCCCGCCCCTTGATGCTCAACGGCGTTGGCATTCCAGAAGCGATCGTCGAGGCCGATTTCGGTCAACTGGCGCTGGGGGAAATAGCCCTGGTAGGCGAGGTTGTGGATGCTGAAGAGCGTCTTGGTGCCAGCGAAGGCCGGGTCATTGGGGAAGAAGAATTTGCGGTATAGCGGCAGCAACGCAGCTTGCCAATCATGGCAGTGGAAGATGTCGGCGCGGAAGAGATAGCGCGACACCTCCAGCGCCGCCAGGCAGAGGACGGCGAAGCGGAGGGCGTTGTCGCCGAAGTCGCCGCCGCGGTCGCCGTAGATGCCGTCGCGGTCGAACAAGCCGTGGCAATCGATGAAATAAAACCGGACGCCGCGATGCAGCCGCAAGTAAACGTCCACTGAGTAGTAGCCGCCGTTTAGCCAGACGCGCATATCCTGGCGTACGAGTTCGCCGGGATCCTTCGTGATGGACCGGTAGCGCGGCAGCACCACCGCGGCCTCGTCGCCGAAGGCTTGCAGGGCCACCGGTAACGCGCCCACCACGTCGGCCAAGCCACCGGTTTTGGCGAAGGGATGCGCTTCGCTCGACACCATCAGAATGTTGGCCATCGTTAGCCCCTCACCGCGATCACTTGGGCGCGTAAATTGGCGACACCCGCCGTGTAACGGTTATCGATCACACTGATGGCCATCGCGTCTTCCTGCCAATCGTGCCACACGCCGTCCGGGTCATGCGAGGCGGCGGTGATCGTATAGTCGTTCGGACAGAGGGCGCAGGTGAAGGAGAAAGTCACCACCCGCGCGTCTCCGGCTTCCACTGGGCCCAACTTCACCTTTTCGAGCTCGGTATTCGTGCCGTAAACCTCCATGCCGATGCGCGTACGCAGCATGATGCCGACCACCGGGTCGTCCACGGCGGCCAAGAAGCGCACCTTCACGCGGATCGCGGCCAACTCGCCACTGCGCCACACCATGGTGGGTTCGCCATCGGCGCCCAGCGTCTCCAGGGCTTCCAGCGTCGCACGGCCATCGCCGCGCCGCAGCGCGGGCACCAGCGGCGACTGTTGGCCATGCGCTTCCTCGCGCACCCGCCGCGCCACGTCCGACAAGTAATTGCCGTACACTTCGCGCGGATCACCTTTCACAAGTGTAACGCCGTCTTTTTGCCACCAGACTTCGTCACAAATAGCGAGGAGCAAGCGCTCGTCATGCGAATGAAGGTATACCGTCTCGCCCAAATCGCGCCGCGCCATGGCGTCGCGCGCCACGCGCGTCCGCGTCCATTCGTCCTCGCTCCGGAAGGTCAAAGTGGGGGCCTGGTCCGGCGTGGGACCAATCAAGCCAATAATGCAAGCGCCCTGCCGGACGATAGACTGAGGAATCGACATTGTGATTAGGATAACGGGTTTCCTTCTGGCCTTGGCTCCAGGCTTGGCTTGGGCCGCGACGCCAGAGTCCGCCTTGCGCGAGGCCTTCACGCGGCGCACGGGCGAGATCCGTCTGCCGCCGGGCACCACCGTGCTCACCCAGCCGCTTGAAATCAGCGCCGAGGCGCACGATCTGGTGATCACCGGTGTGCCCGGCACGGTGCTGCGCGCTAGCGGGAAGTTCACCGGCCGGGCCCTGATTCATGTCCGCGGCGGGACGCGCATCGCGATGCGCGGCTTCACCATCGACGGCAATCGCGCGGCGCTGGCGAAGCCTTTGGGCATGCCGCCCTCGAACCAGCCGTTTCATCGCTTCTACGAGAATAATGGCATCGTCGCCGAGGGGGTGACGGAATTGGTGATTGAGGAGGTCGCCTTGCGTGAGGTGGCCAACCTGGCGATTCTCGTCAGCCATTCGCGCAATGTCCGGGTGCGCCGCATCCGGGTTACCGATAGCGGTAGCCTCAACGAGAAGCGGCGTAACAATACCACCGGAGGCATCTTACTCGAGGAAGGCACCAAGAATTTCGAAGTCACTAACAGCTACTTACTGCGCGTGCGCGGCAACGGCATCTGGACCCACTCACTCTATACGTCACCCCGCAACGAAGACGGCCGCATCTCCGGCAACGACATTCGGTATTCCGCCCGCGACGCGATCCAAGTGGGCCACGCCACCCGCGTCAAGGTAAAAAGCAATACCGGGCGCTTTATCGGCTACCCATCTTCTGAAGTGGATATCGAGAACGAGGGTTGGCCCGTGGCGATCGATACGGCGGGCAACGTGGACCAATCGAGTTACGCGTTGAATACTTTCGAAGAGCTCAACGGAAAGTGCATTGACCTGGATGGTTTTCATCACGGCGAGATTCGCCGCAATCGTTGCGTGAATACCAAGCCGCCAGCGCAGTATCCTTACGGGCACTACGGCATCGTCATGAATAACTCGAATCCGGATATGGAGAGCGAGAAGATTGTCATTATCGACAATGAACTCGAAGGTATGAAATTCGGGGGCATTTTTGTCATCGGCACGGGACACCGCATTGAGAAGAATCGCATGCGGAACCTGAATATGTCCGGGTGCCCGGAGACGCAAGGGAAAGTCGCCTGCGTCTACGACGTGCAACAGCCGGACTTACTCCAAAGCGGGATCTATCTTGGCCTCTTCGTAGACCCGAAGCGCCGCTCGCCGGCCATGCGGAATATCATTGTCGATAACCTGATCATGGGCCACGGCATGAAAACCCGTTGCCTGGTATTCGCCCCGGGCTTAGCCAACGAAGGGAACGAAGTCGCCAGGAATATCTGTTTGGAGCCGCCCGCCGCCGCCCCTCAACGCTAGTCGCCCGCGTTCTGGCCCAATGAACCTCGTAACGAACCCCGACCGTTAGGGAGGGGATGTCTTGGATCACTTCGGGCGTTCACGGCTCTAGTCGCCCGCTGCGGGCATCGCTTCAGGATGGCGGCGAGTCACCAGGGCGCCGAGATCGTCGAAGAGCGAGTAAGCCACTGGTGTGACGATCAACGTCAACAGCAACGACAGCGACTGTCCGCCGATGACGATAATCGCAATCGACCGCCGCTCTTCCGCGCCCGGCCCGTTGCCGAGCGCCAACGGTAACATCCCGGCCACCAGAGTGACGGTCGTCATCAGAATGGGCCGCAGCCGGTCACGGTTGCCTTGCAGAATCGCCGCCAGGCGTGGCATCCCTTCGCGGCGCAGATTGTTCATATGGTCAATCTGTAGAATCGAATTCTTCTTGACGACGCCGAACAAGACTAGAATTCCCAGCGCGGAATAGAGGTTCAGCGTCTCGCGAAATAGCCACAAGGAAAGAAAGCCGAAGGGCACCGCCAACGGCAGACTCAGCAAGATGGTTACCGGATGTAGCAGGCTCTCGAATTGGCTCGCCAGAATCATATACATGAAGACGACCGACAAAGCGAAGGCCAGCAGGAATTCATTCAGCGTCCGCTCAAACTCGCGGCCGCGGCCGATCACCGTCGTCGAGTAAGCGGCGGGCATATTCAACTCTTCGGCGGCCTTGAACATTTCGGGCAGGCGGTCGCCGAGGCCGAAGCCGGGTAGGACGTTGGCGCGGATGCCCACTTGGCGCTGCCGGTCCAGCCCTTCGATGCGGTAAGCCGACATGGACTCTTTCAGCTTCACCACATTATCCAGCCGCAGCAAGCCGCTCTTCGAAGAAGGCACATAAAGCTTCGAAATGTTGGCCAGCGAGTTCCGGTCACCGCCTTTCAGGCGTACTTCGACATCATACTCTTCGGCGATCTTTTCGTCCCGAAAGCGGGACACTTCGTCGTCACCGCCCACCATCAGGCGGAGCGACGTCGCGATGTCGGAGGCGTCGACGCCTAAGTCAGCCGCGCGGTCGCGGTCAATGGCGACGCGTAGCTCGGGCTTGTTCAGGCGCAAGGTAGTATCGACGTCCGTCAGTCCGGGCGTCTTCAGCGCGCGGGCGCGCATCGCTTCGCTGTAGCGGTTGAGTTCCACTAAGTCCGGACCGCGAATCGAGAAATCGATATCGTAAGGCGCGGAGCCTTGGTTGAGTGACACTAAGTTGCCGACGCGCGAGCGCAGGTCCGGAATCTTCTTCAGCCTCGCTCGCACCGCCGCCATCACGTCGCGCTGCGAGTAGAGGCCCTGGAAAGCCTCCATCGGATGGCCTTCCAGCGTCTTCTTCCACAGCCGGGGTAGCGACAGCACGCGATTCTCGACATCTTCCAGGCGAACATAAACGCGGCCGTTATTCACCTGCTGCAGATAGCCAGTACCGACAATGGAGACGACATGCTTCACGCCCGGCAACGGCCGGATCTCGTCCTCCACACGGCGCAGCGCCTCTTTCATCGATTCGAGGTTAGCTCCCTCCGGCGCGTTGCTACTCATCTCAAACTCGCCCTCATCCACGTTGGTGGGAAGATACTCCTGCTTCAGTAACTGAAACAGTGGGACGGTCGACAGCATCGTCACCACGCCCAGTGAAGCGATGATCATGCGGTGCCGCATGGACCATGCGAGCAGCTTCATGTAAGTGGTCTCGATCCAGCCATAGAAGCCGCCGCGCGAGTCATGCTCCAGCGCGACTCCCTTGATCATGCGCGAGCACATCATCGGTGTCAGGCTGAAGCTCACCAGTAACGAAACCAGTATGGCCACCGTCGCGGTCAAGCCGAAAGAAAACAGAAAACGCCCGGAAATCGAGGACATGAACGACACCGGCAAAAACACGACGATCAGGCTAAACGTAGTCGCCATCACGGCCAAGCCAATGTCTTTCGTCGCGGCGATAGCGGCTTGCCGGGCGGACATTTGCTTTTCTTCAATAAAGCGGAAGATATTCTCCAGCACGACAATGGCATCGTCGATCACGACGCCCACCATCAGCACCAGCGCCAGCATTGTAATGTTATTCAGCGTGAATCCGAAAAGCCGCATCGCCCCAAAAGTGGCGATAATCGACGCCGGGATCGCCACGGCGGCAATGACGGTGGCTCGCCAGTTTCGCATAAAGAGCAGCACAACTAACGAAGCCAGAATGGAACCCAGAATCAAGTGCATCTGCACTTCGTGAAAAGCCGCGTCAATGTACCGCGCCTGATCCTGCACAATCTCCAGCTTCATGCCCGGCGGCAGTAATTGCTGTACCCGGGTTAGTTTCGCCTTTACTGCATTGATCACATCAATGGTATTCGCGCCGGACTGGCGACGCACTTCGATCGCAACGGCCTCTTCGCCGTCATAGCGCGCATAGGAGCGCTGTTCCTTGTGGCCGTCCTCGGCATAGCCGATGTCGCCGATGCGCACCGGCGTATCGCGGATATTCGCCACCACCAGGTCATTAAACTGCTTCGGATCGGGAAAGCGGCCGAGCGTGCGCAGGACTAACTCGCGGCGGCCTTCGTCCACGCGGCCCCCGGGAATATCGGCATTCTGCCGCGCGATCGCGTTACGCACGCTGAGGATGGGAATCTTGTATGCGGCGAGCCGGTCAGCATCCAGCCAGATGTTGATGGCGCGCTTCTGCCCACCCACCGCGAGCACCTGGCCCACGCCGCCGACGCTCTCAATGGCGTCCTTCACGTTGCGATCCGCCACTTCGTAGAGTTCGCGGCCCGTGCGTTGACCGGTGAGCACCATGGTGAGAATCGGCGAAGCGTCGGTGTCCAGCTTCTTGATCAGCGGCGGCTTGGCGTCGCTGGGCAGCTGCGAGATGATGCTGGCCACCGCGTCGCGGACGTCCTGCGCGGCCACGTCGATGTTGCGATTCAGGTTGAAGTTGATGGTGACAATCGACATGGACTCGGTCGAAGTCGAGCGAATATTGTCGATGCCCTCCACTGTCGCCACGGAGTCTTCAATAAAGCGCGTCACCGTGCTCTCGATCTCCTCGGGCGAAGCGCCAGGCAAGGCGGTCCGCACGTTGATGATCGGCATGTCAACGTCGGGAAAGCGATCCACGCCGAGCTTTGAGTAAGAGACGGCGCCCACCACCACCAGCGACAGAATCAGCATCACCGCGAAAACGGGCCGTGCGACGCAGACTTCAGCGAGCTTCTGCATTACGGTGTCACTCGCACCTTCTGGCCCTTGGCCATCTTCTCGCTCGCCTTGGCCACCACCGCGTCGCCGTCTTTCAAGCCCTGTAAGACTTCAACGCGCTCGCCCTCCATGCGCCGGCCCGTGCGCACCACGCGGTCATCCAGTTGGCCATTGGTCACCACGAAGACCCGGTCCACGCCGGCGAAACTCACCAGCGCGCCGATGGGCACGGTGATGCCCTGGGCCGCCGAATCCACCGTGATGGAGCCTTCCACAAAGCTACCGGGCCGCAAGCGGCCGTCCTGATTCGGAATCTCGCCCTCCACGGTGAGCGAGCGGTTCTGCGCCTCAATCGAAGGGCTCAAGCGCATCACCCGGCCGGTACGCTTGAGCGTCGAGCCCTCCAGGCGAATGTCGATCGCCTGACCCTGATGAATCTGTCCGGCGAAGCGCTCCGGCACCTCGAGGCGGACGCGCAAAGGATGCTGGCGCACCAGGGTAACCACCGGCGCGTTCGTCGCCAGAAACTCGCCCACCGAGGCGACGCGTTTTGTAATGGCGCCGTCGAAGGGCGCGCGGATCACCGTATCGGTGAGCTGTTGGCGGGCGAGGTCTAACTGCGCGCGGCGCTCCGAGAGTTGCGAGCCCATCTGGAGAACTTCACTCAACGCGGACTGCACCCGCGCCTCCAAGCCTTGCTTGCGCGCGCGAGCGCGTTCGAATTCAATCCGCGACACAACGCCTTCCGTGGCCAGGCGCTCCGTCGTCTCATAGACAATGCGGCTCTCCTCCAGCGCGGCGCGCGCCTCCTTCACCATGGCGGTGCGCTCCGGGTCAACGGTGTCGGTCTTCAGATTGGCCAGCGCCAGACGCGCGCGAATCTGCTCCACCTGGGCTTCGGCTTGGCGGACGCGGTACTGGTAATCGTCCTTCTCGAGTTCCGCCAGGACATCGCCAGCTTTCACCAGGCTGCCGAGGTCCACGGCCAGTCTGGTTACGCGACCCGGCACCTTCGTGCTGATGTTGGCGAGTTCTTCGGCGAAGAGTTCACCGTTGGCGTTGACGGTGGCCGGCAGAGATTCGGGAGCCACGCGCGATGTTTGCACGGCCATGGGCGGAGTTTCTGCCTTCGCGGCGGCTTTTTGCTCCGAGTATGGGCCGCTACAGGCCGCCAGGAAAATGAGTGAGAACGCAGGCAGATAGCGCATAGAGGGCTTCGGCCAGCATTTTCTCACAGAAACTACTTGCGATAATTCTGCGCGATGACGAACCGCTCAAAGGCCGCCTTGGCGGGATCCCAGCGAATCACATGGATGTTGATCGCCATGCCTTCGGCTACGGCCCGGTCCAGCAGGTCGAGGTCAGCGGGGTCCTGCATGAAAGAGCCGTCCAACTGCGGAACAATGTCCTGCACGCGTAGCTTCGCCTTGGCGGCATAGGAATCCGGCTCAATCCCGGTGACGAGAAACACCGGGTCGCCCATGATGCCGAGCTTGCGTTCCTCACCGGCGTTAAACTTGATCTCGAGATCTTCCCGAATGTAGGCGCATTTGTCGGGATGGAAGCGCAAAACGGGAAGAGGAGTCTTCGCCTTGATGGCGGCGGCGACACCAGCGGCGTCCACCAGCAGGTCGCCCACCTTCAGGCCCGCGCGATCGGCGGGAAAGTCTTTTTGGACCGTACTGAGGCGAAACACAATCTGCCCTTTCACCCAGGATTGTGCCTGCGCACTGACGGACGCAGCTGCCAACATCAGGCAAACTGCAAGACATCGATTCAGGTTCATCCTTATATTTTAAAGCGGCAACCATAATTTCTCGACGTCATTTCGTACTAGCTACCCCCCGCGCTTTGGCCCAGGACCAAAGTACTCCGTCATGAATTTGTAACCCTTTACGGATCGTGGCGAAACATGAGCTTGCTAACGTGAGCGCATGAAGAAGCTACTGCTGCTCGCTCTGGTTGCCTGTCCTCTCTTTGCGCAAACCGATTCGGCCTCTCTCCGCGTGCTGGTGGAGGACGCCTCCCTGGCGTCGGTCGCCGGGGCCAAAGTAAACCTGCTCAATCGCAACTCAGGCGCGCGTCTTTCCGCCGTAACCTCCGCCGATGGCTACGCCGTCTTCAGCCCGATCGTGCGCGGGCTTTATGAGATTGACGTGGCGCAGGGCGGCTTCAAGTCCGTGAAGCTGAACGACGTGCAGATCAACGTGGACGAGCGGCGTTTGGTGCGGGTGAAGTTGGAAGTCTCGTCACTGGCGGAAACGGTGGAAGTGTCCGCGGATGTGGCTTCCATTCAAACCGAACAAGGCGCCCTGGGCCAAGTGGTAAGCGGGCGGACCGCCGTAGAGCTGCCCTTGGCGGGGCGCCGTTACACGGAGCTAGCCTTGCTGTCTCCAGGAGTAGCCGCCAGTACGCTGAACCCCACCACCCGCGGCCCCGGCTGGTTTGTGGCGAACGGAAATTATCATACGCAGAATAACTTTCTGCTGGATGGCGTCGACAATAACCAGGGCACCCAGAATGCCCAAAGCCTGAGTGCCCAAGTGGTGCAACCGAATCCCGACGCCATCGCCGAATTTAAGGTGCAGACGAATTCCTTTTCCGCCGAGTTCGGCCGCAGCGCGGGCGCCGTGGTGAATGTGTCGATCAAGAGCGGCACCAATAGCACGCATGGCACCGGCTACTACTTCAACCGCGACTCCGCCCTCGCCGCCCGCGGCTGGACGAATAACAATCAGAACCTGCCGAAGAGTAACTTGAAGTGGCAACAGTACGGCGGGACGGTGGGCGGTCCGATTCAGAAGAACAAGCTCTTCTACTTCGGAGCCTATGAAGGATTCCGGCAGAACTTCGCCGACACGTTCCTGGTGACGGTGCCGACGGCCGCCCAGAAACGCGGCGAGTTCGGCGCGCTGAACTTGCTCGATCCCACCACCAATCAGCCGCTACCCGGCAATACTCTTCCGGCCTCGCGCTTCGATACGCTCGGCAAGAAGTTAGTGGACCTCTATCCGGAACCGAATCTACCCGGCAACTTCCAGAACGGGCGGCCCGCGAATAACTACAGCGCGTTGCGCGATGGCGTCGAAAATACTCATAAATTCGATACGCGCGGTGACTATTCGCTCAACGACCGGAACCAGATCATGGCCCGCTTCAGTTACTTGCGGCAGAAGTTCTACCGCGATCAGCTTTTTCCCGGTATCGCCGACGGCGTAGGCAACCAGGGTGCTCAATTTAACGAGAACAAGAGCCTGGCCTTGGCCTGGACCAGCTCGCTTTCGCCGCGCGTGGTGAATACCTTGCGCTTCGGGCATAACCGGACGTTTGCCGAATTCTCGCACGCCACGGTGAACGGCGAAAAAGCAGACGCCTTCGGGTTCCGCGGCTTTCCGGCCGAGATGCTGCAAGTAGGCGGACTGCCCGGAATTAATGTCACCAACTACCGGGAACTCGGCACCCGGAACTTCCGTCCGCAGTTTCAGAAACCGATTCTGAACCAACTGATTGATACGGTATCGATCCAGGCGGGCAAGCATTTTATCCGGACGGGCTTTGAAATGCGCCTGAAGGACAACACCTTCATTGACGTGACGCGCCGCAGCCCGGCTTACTCCTTCCTCGGACGGTTTACCAATGACGGCATTGCCGACTTACTCCTGGGCTCGCCCGAGTCAGTCCAGTTGAATACAGTGCCGGTGGTAAACCAATTGCAGCAAGCCCTCAGCGGCTTCGTGCAGGACGATTGGAAGGTCGCCCGCAACCTTACGCTGAACCTAGGCATGCGCTACGAGTACACGACGCCCTTCTACGGCAGCGGCACCAACAAGAATATTAACTTTGACCCCGCAACGGGCGGGCTGATTCTTGCCAGTGAAAAGGATAAATATCTGACGACGCCGGACCGCAATAATTTTGGCCCACGCCTAGGCTTCGCCTGGCAGGCTCGCCCGGACCGGTTAGTGGTGCGTGGCGGCTACGGCGTCTTCTACAACACCGAGGATATCTACGGCTCCGAAGCGAGCCTGGCGTTGAATCCGCCGCAACTCATTCAGCCGACTCTGCTCCGCGTGGGGACCGGACCGGCCCCGGTGCGGTTGAGCGATCCGCTGCCGGCGAACGTGCTATCGAGCTACGACAGCCGCAATGTGGCGTTACGCACGCGCGAGCGTCAGCAGCGTTCGGGAAGCGTGCAGCAGTTTAATTTGGCGGTGCAGTATCGCCTGAGTAAGTCGAGCACGTTCGAGACGGCGTACGCCGGCAACCGCGGCGCCAACCTCTTCGGACTCTACGAGCGAAATCAGACGGCTTTTGGCATCGACGGTTCCGTGCCAGCCAACCGGCCTTTCCCACAGTGGCAAGGGATTCAGACGGGCGCCAGCCGCGGTAAAAGCTGGTACAACGCCCTGCAGAGTAAGTTCGAACACAACTTCAGCAACGGTCTGTATGCTCTGGCAAGCTTCACTTGGGCGAGCGCGATCGATCAGGTAGGCACCTGGGACGCCGGCGCCTCGCCGCAGTTGCTGGATCGCTTTGACCAGGAGAATGGCCGCATGACCCAAACGCCGAAGATACAGTACACGACGGCCGTGACTTACGAGTTGCCCTTTGGGCGCGGACGCAAAATGGGTAGTAACTGGAATCGCGCCACGGACGCCGTCCTGGGCGGATGGCGGTTCGCCTCCATCGTCAACTGGCGCTCGGGACTGCCGATTAACGTGGGCTTGAATAGCAACGGTATTGACCCGCGCACCGGGCAAGCTTACCGCTTTCTGAACCGCAACGGCGGCGGCTTACGGCCGGACCGCGTCGGCGAGGCCAACACCGGGATCGACCCGAAGACGGATCGCTTCCGCTTCTTGAGTCCCACGGCATATGCGATTCAAGCCGTGAACACTCCCGGTAACGCCGCCCGCAACACAGCCTATGGGCCGCGCTTCTTCAATACAGATTTCAACTTGTCAAAGGGCTTCACGATAACTGAGCGGCAGTCAGTCGATATTCGCTGGGAGGCCTTTAACCTCTTCAACACGGTGAACTTCCAGAATCCGCAAACCACGGTGGGAAATACGAACTTCGGTTGGATCACCGGCGCGGGGAATCCGCGCATCATGCAAATGGCGATCCGTTACCGCTTCTAAACGGGCAAGAGCCGCCGCCCGAAGGCGGCGGCTGCTTTCTGTGCTTGCGGGAACTACTTCGTGGCCGGCTTGGCGGAGTGGCCGCCGTCCTTGGCGGCGCGGTACTTGGCCGCCTGCGCTTCGGCTTCGGTCATGAACTTGCCTTGCTTCGTTGCGCCGAACAACTCTCCGTCTTTGTGATAAACGCCCGTCCCGGTATTCACCCACACCAGGCCCTTGGCCTTGGCGGCAGCGATATCGGCGGCGGAGGCGTTCACGGTGGGTCCGCCCTTGGACATTTTCTTTGTTGTAGTTTTGGCCGCAGTCTTAGCGGTGTCGGTGGCCGCGTGTGGGCAACAAACGGATTTTCATGGTGATCCTCTCTCCTTGAATCACCATACGTCAACCTCGCCGAATTGACTACACTCTGGCCTCAAATTACCCTCTCCAGGTAGAAAAACATCGCCCGCGGGCTGAATGATTTAGCGGCCCAACAGGGCTTCGATCTCTTCGAGCTGCTTCCCGGCCTCGGCGAACTTGCCTTGCGACTGTAACTCGCGGTAGCGGCGGAAGCGCTGGCGTAGGGCCTCCACCCGATCCGTCCGGTCAGAAGGCGGGGCGGGCGCGGGCTCGTTGTTCTTGCTAACCACCGACGGCGCCGGCGCGCTAGGCATTTGCCCGCGCAACTGACTCAGGGCCTGCTCATAGGTATCCGCGTAAGCAATCTGATTGCCCAGCGCCAGGGCCACCTTCTTCAACTGCGGCATCGGGGCCTGCGCGGCCTGCAGATAAATGGGCTCCACATACAGGAAGGAATTTTCGAGCGGCACCACCTGGGTTTGCCCCAGTAAGACCTTGGAGCCCTGCTGATTCCACAGGCTGAGATCTTTGGAGATCGTCTGATCCTGATTGATGCGCGCCTTGATCTGCATCGGGCCGTAAATTAATTCTTGCTTCGACAACTGCAGGACCATTAATTCGCCGTAGTGTCCTTCGTCGCAGCGTGCGAGGAGGACACCGATCAGGTTCTGCTTACTGCGTGGCGTGAACGGCAAGGTGAGGGCGAATTCGGGTTTACCGCTGCCTGGCAGCGTGGTAACCACATAGGTGGGATCGTAGGTCTGCGCGCCGCCTTCCTGCGTCGTGGTGGACATGGCCAGGTCCCAGACATCTTCCTTGTTGTAGAAGGCCTCGGCGTCGCGCATGTGAAATTGCCGGAAGATCTCGGCCTGGGCGCGAAAGTAGATTTCGGGGTAGCGTAAGTGCGCACGCAGGTTCGCGGGCATCTCCGCACTGGGCGTGAAGAGCTTCGGAAAGAGCCGTTGATAGACCTGAATTACCGGGTCATTTGGCTCGAACACATAAATCTTCAACGACCCGTCATAAGCATCCACCGTAGCCTTCACGCTGTTGCGCAAATAGTTATAGGCGCCTTGCTGCAGGGAGCGCGAGTAAGGATGCCGCTGCGACGTCGTGTAGCCATCCAGCATCCACACGAGGCGGCCCTCCTCCGTAATCACAAGGTACGGATCCGTGTCCCAGTCGATAAAACTGGCGACCGTATCAACCCGCTCTCGCACATTGCGATGGATCATCATGCGGCTTTCGGGCGTCATGAATTGCGTGAAGAGAATATTCCAGTCGCTTTCGCGGAGCATCGCTGCGAAGCGCATACCGAAGGAAGATACGGGAAAGCCGCCTTTGCCGTCGTAGCGGAAATGGACGTTATCCGCGCCCGCCGGATAATTGAACTCCTGCTGTCCCGTGCGCACGAAAACGGGCTCGTGGGTTTTCTCGCCGTAGTAAATCTCTGGGCGGGTAATCTTAAATCCGGGCTGGGTAATTTCCGGCGGAGCATTGCGAATGAATAAATCCGGTAGACCATCCGCCGTGGCCTGGTTGGCCCGCGCGGCCACCACGCCGTAGCCATGCGTGTAGACGAAGTGCGGATTGTTCCAGCGCGACCGCGCCTCCGGCACCTGCCGCACGTCGATTTCACGCGGCGACAGCAGGACTTGCTGTAACTCCTTCGTACCATCGGGCTTGGTAACCCAGTAACGGTCGACGTCTGAGTCCGCGAAGACGTAGTAAGGCCGCAGCGCTTGAATCTGATTGATGGCGTCGTAGAAAGGCTGGACGTCCCAAAGGCGCACATTGTCGAGCAAAGCGCGATTCTGCAAGGGCGCCGTGGCGGCGGCATCTTTCGTGCCGAAATCCACTTCCTTTAACTTGCCCGTCAAGCCATAAGCCGCGCGCGTCGCTTCCAGGTGCCGCTCGATGTAAGGCTTCTGAATCGTGATCTCGCTGGGCTTCACATAAAACGTATAAACCAGACGGGGCACGATGAATTGGGCCACATATAACGCGCCCAGTAGGCCCAGGGCGGCGGCGCGCCAGCGCAGCGCAAACATCGCCGCGGCCGCCACGGAGGCCGCCACCATCATCCACAGAAGAGGAATCGTGAAGTGCTCGTCCACATAGTCGACGCCGACTAACAAGCCGTGGTCATTGCGGAGTAAGTCGTAGCGGTCCAGGTAGAAGCCGGCGGCGAGGCTCAGAAAGAAGAGTGCGGCCATCACGCGAACGAAGGTCCGGTCGAGCGCGCGGCCGAGATTGAGTTCGCGCAGATCAAAGCCGTCGGGCGAAATGCGGCGGATACCGGAGAGAAGCTGCATCGCTTCGCTGGCCAGCCAGTAGATCACGCCGCCCACCAGCGCGGCTACGGAGAGGAACTTGATCGCCAGCCGGAAGAAGGGCACCTCGAAAAAATGGAAGGCGAGCGAGCGCTGGAAGACTGGGTCACGGTATGTGCCGCCGAGGTCGCGGGCGCCAAAGTAACGGGCGATCGTCCACGCATCGATGAGCGCGAACGCCAGAATCACCGACAGCACCAGCAGACCCAAGGTGCTCAGCCGCGCGTATTGCGGGTAGCGGCCCAGGCCACCCCCGCCGCTCTTCAAGCCGCGCGCATGCACCGCGAAGAGAAAAGCGAAGAGCAACACCGCGCCAGCCACGATTGGCGCGGACGCATAGAACCAAGTGTCGTACCAGAGCTCAAGTTGGCCGATCTCCTGCCACCAGGCATAGTCGATGATGAGGCCGGCGATGTTGCGGGCGAAGAAAAGGAGGAAGAAAAGCGCAATCACTACCGCGCCCAGCGAGATGCGTCGCGGACGGGGCGTGGGAATCTCGTAAACGGCCATACCTCTATCATGCGCTGTTCAGGCGCCAAAAGCGAAAGGGGGAGCGTTTTCGCTCCCCCGCCGCGTCGAACAGGTACTACGCTGGGATCGTCAAGACTTGGTCCCCTGCAAATCGGGGTTTCTACGTACGCTTAAAAGGATAGCATGTGGCAGAGCGTAAGTTTTGCCGGGGATTCATGAACTGGCCAGCGGCAGCAGCACGCGGAAGACGCTACCTTGCCCCGCTTCGCTTTCGACGACAATGCGGCCGCCGTGCTCATCGACGATCTTGGCGACGATGGCCAAGCCTAGGCCAACTCCGTCACGCTTGGTGGTGAAGAAGGGATTGAAGATGGAGTCCTTAATGGCTGGATCGATGCCGGAGCCCCGGTCAATCACCGCGACCTCGAGCATCGCGGCGTCGGCGCGGGTCTTCACCGTCACGACACTGCCCGCCGGTGACGCTTGCGCCGCATTGGCCAGTAAGTTGATGAACACCTGCTCCATTAACTCCTGATCGAGATTGGCCGCCGGTATTTCGGGCGCATAGTTCCTGACGAAGGTAACCGGCGAGCCCGGAGACTGGCGTTCCACGTGAAGAATGGCCCGGTCCAGGACTTGCGCGATGTCGTGTGGGGCGCATTGCAACTGAAAGGGCCGCGCAAACTGCAGAAAGCGCGTGATGAGTGAATTCGTGCGGTCTACTTCACTTTGGATGAATCCCGAAAGCTCGCGCGCGATGTCGTCGCTGGCCGGCAAACGCTTGCTGAGTAACTCCGCCGAGTTCTTGATGGTGCCGATTGGATTGCGCAGCTCGTGCGCCAAACCGGCGGTAAGTTGGCCCAAGGCCGCCAGCCTTTCTGACCGCCGCATGGCCTCTTCCGCCTTCTGTAAGTTGGTATTCGCGTCGGCGAGTTGTTCGGCGAGCACCTGATAATTGCGCGTTTCCTGCCGGTTACTCTGCGCGAGTTCGTAGGTAAGATAGGCCACCAGGCAAAGGAAGGTGGCGCGCAGGCTGAGTTCGTGCAAGGCTAAGTCGCTCAGCGCCCAGCGGGTCCAGTCGAGATAAAGTAACTGCGAAAAGTAACCCACAATGGTCAGCACGGTTACGGACACCGCGCCCGTGAGGCTCAGCGTGGTGGCTGCGGAGATAATAGGCCAAAAGAGAATCGCGTAGTAACTGCTTTCAATACCGCCGGTGACGCCGATGAGTAAATAGGCGAGCAGGAGCTTCAAGGCGGCTGTCAAATACAGGCCGCTGGGCGTGAGTAAGAACTTCAGACGTGGACTGGCTACCTGGAAGACGAACATGCCAATCAGAATCTCGGTCTCCGCCGCGTTGCTCGCCGGGCTCGCGTAGTGCATCGCAAGAAAGAGCAACATCCAGGCGAGGTCCGCCGGGCGGACGACCGGGAGCCAATGTCGCATTTAATCCGCCTCGGGGAAAAGCTGGAGTAAGTAACCACGATCGCGCGTAAAGACCGGCGGCTCCGGGTCGACTTCCCAGCCGCCTGACGCCGGACGAATGATGCGGCCTCGCTTGAAGCTCGTCTCCTGCTTCGCCCAGTTGAGGCCCTTGGCGTGGAGCAGGTCATGCTTCTCCGCCGCGGACTTTCCAGCTAACTCCTCATGCGCATAATGCGCCGACGCCAGCATATTCAAGCTATTGGTGGAAGCGTCCGTCTGACGCCAGATAAAGTAATCGGCGACATCGGCGCGGCGGGGAATTACCATCACGCGCGCATCGAAAGTCGCCAAGGCAAAAGCCCGCGTGAAGTGCGCCGTGAAGATGCTCGCGGCCACCGAAACGATCTTTTGCACATTGCCGTCGAACCACATCTTCTCGTGCTCGCTGCCAAAGTCCGTCAGTAGGAACGAGTACTCGTCGCTCTGGCCGAAGCCCAGGCGGCAGCCGGACATCTCCGCGGCCAGCGCCATGGCGGCCGTGTCAAGTGCGGCGGCCAGGCCGAAATCATAAGGGCGCGCGAGTTGCTTCGTGAACGTGTGAAAGCGGCGGCCGTCGATGCGCAACACCAGGTGCGTGCGCCGCGGTAGACGCAAGCGCAGCGCGTCCTCGAAATTCGTCTTGATCTTGTCGCCGAGCTCGTCGGGCATACCCAGAATTGTGGCAGACTTCAAGACGGATGCGGGTGGTGCTCGATACAAACGTGCTGATTTCCGCGTGCTGGTCGCCCGGCGGGCTGGAGGCGCACCTGGTGCAACTGGCCATCGCACGCGCCGTGGTCTGCTGCGTCACGGGCAGCGTGCTGGCCGAATACCGCGACGTCGCCGCGCGCCCCAAGTTCGCCGCGCGCCAGGCCTGCTTCGTCGAAATGCTCGCGCAACTGGAAGCCGCCGCTGAACTCGTCGAGCCCGGCCCGGAGGCCGGCGCGGCGACGGACCCCGACGACAATCGCCTGCTCGAATGCGCCGCCGGCGCCCAGGCCGAATGGCTGATCACCGGCAACCTGCGCCATTTTCCCGCTAGCTACGCAGGCACCCGCATCGCGAACGCGCGCGCCTTTTTCACTGCAACCCAGGCTCACCCGCCAGCACCGGCGTCGCCGTCCGCAGGTCCTTAAGATAGATCATGGCTGGCCCGTCGCTGCCGTGTTCGTGCACCACGCCTGAAAGCACGAAGCCCCGGCGCTGTACCAGTTCCTGCATGGCCAGGTTGTGCTGCGGCACGGTGATCGAGAGCCGCGGCGAGGAGCAGGCGGCGCTGAAGAAGTCCAGCAGGGCGCGCCCCACGCCGCGCCGTCGCAAGTCAGCGCGGACGAAGACGCGGTGGATGACGCCGAAGCCGTGAAACTGGTAATTGAAGATGCCGTAGCCAGCCAGCGTCTCATCCAGGAACGCGACCCAGCAGCGCCCCTCCTCAATGGCGGCAGCGACGAAGTCACGTTGTCGGAACTCGCGCAGGGTGTCCAGGTCGAGCCGGCAGAGCGGCTCCAGGTCGCCATACTCGGCGGGGACGATGGTGCAGGTGGCTGGGCAAAAGGGTTCCTGGGGGGAGGTGGTTTGCAGTGTCATGGTACGGCGTCCACTCTCTAGTGGTTTTTCCACAGGCAAATGTCTCAATTATTTTCGATATTTTTTCGCGGCACCTTAATTTGCCACAGCGCCGCCAGATATCATGTCCGCATGCACCGCCGCGTCTTTCTCCAATCCCTCACGGCCCTCGCCACCGCTGCGCCGAAGTCTCCGGCCAAGCGGCCGAACATCATCATCATGATGGCCGACGACATGGGCTTCAGCGACCTCGGCTGCTACGGCGGGGAAATCCGCACCCCGAATATTGACTCCCTGGCGGCGGGCGGCGCCCGTTTCACCCAGTTCTACAACGGCGCCCGCTGCTGCCCGACGCGCGCCAGCCTGCTCACTGGCCTGTACGCGCACCAGGCCGCCGTCGGCCACATGGTGAACGACGATCATAAGCCCGGTTACCGTGGCGACCTCAGTCCCCAATCGGCCACCATCGCCGAAGTGCTGCGCACCGCCGGCTATCGCACTGCCGCCAGTGGCAAGTGGCACGTCACGCCCGCCAACGGCAAGAAGCACAACTGGCCTCTGCAACGGGGCTTCGAACGCTACTTCGGCACGATCCAGGGCGCCGGCAGCTACTACGACCCGGCGACGCTCGTCTCCGGCAACGACTACATCCAGCCCAGCGGCCCGGACTTCTTCTACACCGACGCCATTGGCGCACACGCCGTCAAGTTCATCGACGAATTCGCCGGCCAACCCTTCTTCCTCTATGTCCCCTTCACGTCGCCGCATTGGCCGCTGCACGCCGTCGAGAGCGACATCGCCAAGTACCAGGGCCGCTACCGGCAAGGCTGGGACGCGCTGCGGGAGGAGCGTCATGCGCGCCAGTTGAAGCTCGGCATCGTCGATAAGAAATGGCCACTGACGCCGCGCGACGAAAAGGTCCCCGCCTGGAAGGACGCGCCGCATCAGGCCTGGGAACAGCGGCGCATGGAGGTCTACGCCGCGCAGATTGACCGCATGGACCAGAACGTCGGCCGCATTCTAGCGAAGCTGAAGGAAAAGGGCATCGAGCGCGACACGCTCATCCTTTTCCTCGCCGACAACGGCGGCTGCGCTGAAGAGATTGCCAAGGCGCTCACGCCCAATCCCAGCATTCCGATGAAGACGCCGGACGGCCGTCCCGTCCGCCGCGGCAACCTGCCCGAAGTGGTGCCCGGCCCTACCGACACCTATCAGAGCTATGGCATTGGCTGGGCTAACGCGAGCAACACCCCGTTTCGCACCTATAAGCACTGGGTGCATGAGGGCGGCATCTCTTCGCCGCTGATCGCCCATTGGCCCGCGGGTATCACGAAGCCCAACGCGATCTATCACTCGCCCGGCCACCTGATCGACCTGATGGCGACCTGCGTCGATGTGGCCGGAGCACAGTATCCGAGGGAACTCGCCGGCCGCCAGATTCAGCCGCTCGAAGGACTGAGTCTGCGTCCGGTGTGGGAGAAGGGTCAGCGCCCCGGCCACCGCGAAATCTTCTGGGAGCACGAGGGCAACCGCGCCGTCCGCCAAGGCAAGTGGAAGCTGGTCGCCAAACACAAGGAGCCGTGGGAGCTTTACGACGTCGCTGCTGATCGCAGCGAATTGCGCAACCTGGCGGCGTCGCAACCGGCGAAGACGGCCGAACTGGTGGCGAAATACGAAGCCTGGGCCAAGCGAGCCAACGTCGAGCCCTGGCCGGTGAGCGGAAAGGGCTAAACCAGTTCCCCGAACCACAACTCCCGGCAGAACTCCCGCCAGGGCAGCACCTCTACTCCCTCCTCCGTCCGCTGCCGATGCGGACCCCGGTAGACAATGAGCCGCCGGGCCTGCGGATACTCCTGGTGCAGCGCCCGCAGGGATTTGGTGTCTTTGGCACTAACCTCCAGCGACGACTTGCACTCAATCGCCAACCGCATCTGCCCCACGATCAGATCCACTTCCACCCCATGCGACGTCCGCCAGTAGTACAAGGGAACCTGTTTCTGTTGGTAGCTCAGATAAGCCCGTACTTCTTGAATCACAAAGTGCTCAAACGCCCGGCCAAAGGCGTCCGTCCCTGGCATCGGCACCAGCGGCTCCGGATGCAGCGCATTGGCGATCCCGATGTCGAACAAGTAGAACTTCGCCGTCTCAATCAGCCGGCGGCTCTTCGATTCGCGCCAAGGCTCCAAGTCGAAGCCCACCAGCGTGTCGCGCAATACCTGAAAGTAGTTCTGCGCGGTGTCGCGGGAAATCCCGCTCTCCCGCGCCAGATTCGAGTATTGAATCTGCCGCCCGTGCGACAGCGCGACGCACTGCAGGAAGCGTTGAAACTGGGGAATCCGCCGGGTAACGGCCTCGTCGATAATCTCTTGCTTCAGATACGTCTGTGCGTAGGCCACCAAGCGCGGCATCGGATCATTACTCTGATACGCCGCCGGCAGACCTCCCTGGCGCAGATAGCGCTCTAAATCGAGATCCGGCACCTCTGCTGACACCAACGGGAACAGATCCACGGTCTGCGCCCGCCCGCCGAGCAGATTTTTGGCCTCGCGCCGGATCTTCCGCGCGCTCGACCCCAGCATCAGGATCCGCACCGGCAGGTTCTCAATCAGCCAATGCACTTCGTCCAAAATCCGCGAGGCTTTCTGTACCTCATCCAGCACCACCACCGTGTGCCCCCCCGACTGCAACTGCCGCCGCAAGCTGGTAGGATCCAAGTCAAACCGCGCCGACACCTCTGCGTCAAGGAAGTCCAAATAGAGTGCATCGGGGAACTGCGCGCGCACTAAACTGGTCTTTCCGGTCTGCCGGGGGCCGAAAAGGAACGCCGCACCCGCTTGCGTCCGATAGTTTAACAGGAATGGAATCTTAAGGATTCGGCAAATCGGTGCAAATTGCGGATGCATGTAAACACAATACACCATTTTTCGCTATCTTGCCTCGCAGCTTGCACCTTCCCGAAAAAATCTGGCCATGCTGGAAGCATGGCTCCCTCGACAGAATTCGTTTCAGGATGCCTGCGTAACACGGGCCTGATATCGTAGTGGGCATGGCCGTACCGTTGCCTCAAAAAATCTCGGCGGAGGACTACCTGGCGCAAGAACGGGCGGCTTTCCACCGCAGCGAGTTCTGGCACGGCCGCGTCAGTGCCATGGCCGGCGCCACCGAAAACCATGAACTGATCTGTAGCAACCTCAGCCGCTTCCTCCAAAATCGCCTAGGATCGGCGGCGTGCCGGGTTTTCTCCGGCAGCATGAAGGTAGGCGCCACCAAGAAGCAAGGCCTCGCCTATCCCGATCTCACGATCGTGTGCGGAGCGCGACTCTTTTTTGACACGGTTCGGGACGTGCTGGTGAATCCCACGATCATCTTTGAAGTGCTTTCTGACTCAACACGCGAATTCGATCAAACCGTGAAATGGGATGAGTACCAGAAACTGGAATCGTTACGGCACTATGTCCTCGTCGAGCAAAAGAAGCGGCAAGTCCGCCACTATGAGCGCGCCGGACCCTCTGAGCCGGGGCGGTGGTCGTTTGAAGTGATCAGCGCACCCAATGCCGCGCTCAACCTCCGCGCGGCGGAGGTCGAGTTGCCGCTGGACGAGATCTACTGGGAGATCGCCTTCCCGGAATTGCCGGACGAGGAATGAGCGGGCCTCTCCGTTGCACCCTTCAGCGCTCAAATTAGCAATATGCTAATTTGAGTAAGTGAACGTGATCAACCGGCCGCAGACGGTGAGGCTGAAGGCCGAGCATCCTGACGCCGCACGGGCTCTGGACGATTGGTGGCGAAAGACCAAGCGGGCAAAATGGTCCAGCCTGCAAGACTGCCGGCAGACCTTCCCTTCGGCAGACCAAGTGGGCCGGGTCTTGATTTTCGAGATCTGCGGAAATCGTTACCGCCTGATCACGGTGGTGAGTTGGCGGAACCAGCGGGTGTTCGTGAAAGAGCTACTGACGCATAGCGAGTACGAGAGGAACTTATGGCAAAAGCGGGCGTTCTAGACGAAAAGAAGTATGGCACCCTCCTGGACAAGCACCGGCCACGGCGCATCCAAACTCCGGGGGAACACGAGCGGCTGTCTGCCATGCTGGAAGAACTTGATGGGGAACAAGAGAAGCGTGAACTCGATGCCGAAGAACGGGAGTTTCAGGAGTTACTGGCGCTGTTGGTGACGGAATACGAGGATCGTGTGGTGATCGATCCTCAGGACTCTCCGCTCGAGACGCTGAAGAGCTTAATGGAGGACCACGGCCTGCGCGCCGTGGACCTCCTAGACGTGTTTGGCTCGCCCGCCGTGGCCAGCCAGGTCTTGAACGGCCATCGCGAAATCAGCAAATCGCACGCCCGAAGATTAGCGGACCGGTTCAAGCTCTCGGTTGATGCGTTTGTCGCGTAAATCAGCAACTACGGCAGGCGGCGCCCGCGTGACTTGGTAATTTCCCGTAGCTTACTCTGTAGTTCGCCCCGCAGCTTGGCGTGACGGTCGCTCTTGCCGAGATTTTGCATCTCCTTCGGGTCCGCCTGATAGTCATAAAGCTCGACACCCTCCTGTCCCCCTGCCCATTCCGTATAGCGATAGCGCTCCGTGCGGATGCTGTAGCCCTGCAACGAATCCGCTTGTTGGTTGCGGTTGCGCGATACCTGGCTGATGGCCGGGCGGTCCCATTTAGCCTGGGGGTTTCGGAGCAACGGGCGCAGGCTGACGCCGTGTAGATTTCCCGGGACTTGCGTGAAGCCGCATAAGTCGGCCAAGGTGGGATAAAGATCGAGTAACTCGACGGTGCGCGGACAGCCTTTGCCCTTCGCCGTCACCCCCGGGCCTGCCATCAACAGAGGCACGCGCGTCGCCGCTTCGAAGACGGTCTGCTTCATCCACTGGCCATGCTCACCGGTGCCGTAGCCGTGGTCGGACCAGAAAACAATTACCGTATTTTCGGTGAGTCCCAGGCGGTCCAGCGCGTCGAGTAACTTGCCGACGTTCGCGTCGACAAAGGAAATCGACGCATAGTAAGCCTGCAAGTCCTCCTGCTGCTGGCGGCGCGTCATATTCCAGTTGGGCGGCTTTGTCCAGTAAGCCCAGGGTGGAGCGATGGTGTCCTCGCCTTCGGTGAACGGAATGGGTTCCAGCTTCTCGGGAGGATATAAGTCAAAGTATTTTTTCGGCGCGATATACGGGCAGTGTGGACGGTAAAATCCAGCGGCTAAAAAGAAAGGTTCCTTCTGGTGTTTTTCGAGTAACTGGATTGTCTCCGCGGCAACCATACCGTCGGTGTGTTCTTCGTCCGGGGCGGGCGACGCGTAGAAGCTAATCGAAGAGCCCAGGCCCTTGCCGGGCGTATGGTTGGTCACCTTCGGCTCTTCCGCTTTGTCGATGCCCTTAGGATTGATGCGCTGATTCCAGGTCGGCTCGTCGTCGAGTCCGTTCGTGCCGATTTGTCCGGGGTTACCGTAATGGTAGATCTTGCCGACGCGCGCGGTGAAGTAGCCATTCTTCTGGGCGCACTGGCCGAGCGTCACCACGTCGGGCAGCACGCTGCGGAAGTGCTTGGTGAGGTTGTAGACCTGCGTGGTGTCGGGGCCCAGGCCCGTCATCAGCGAACTGCGCGACGGGCTGCACAAGGCGAATTGGGTGTAAGCGCGGTCGAAACGGACGCCGCGCGCCGCCAGACGGTCCAGATTGGGCGTCTTCACCACGGGATGGCCATAGCAGGCGAGCGCGTTATTCAGGTCATCGGTCGCGATGAAGAGGACGTTGGGGCGGCGCTTTTGCGCGAGCAAGGTGGAGGCGGTAAAGAGGAAACTACGGCGGCTGAGCATCTGCGCCGTAGTTTATCGTTTCCCCAAAGGCGTAAGCAACGTGACCGAAAGACTAGCGTTTCGCCGCCAACTCCCGCAACAGCGCCGCCGTGACCTTCGCGCCGCGACTCTCCGCTGTAGCCTGCGGTGTCGACCCCCGAGCATCCTTTGCGTCGAGCTTCGCGCCGTGCTCGACCAGGTAGCGGACCACATCGTCACCGGCGCGCGAAGCGGCCAGATGCAGCGCCGTCATGCCGCGTTGCGTGGCGGCGTTGACGTTGGCCCCGGCCTCCACCAGCGCCTTCACCACCGGCAACTGCGCGTTGGCCAACTTCGGAAAGAGCTGGTTATTCAAGAGGAAGTTGCCGAAAGCCGCGGGTAGCAACGGCGTGGCGCCGTCGGCGGTGGCGAGGTTCGGATCGGCGCCGCCCTTCAGCAACGCTAGCACCACGGCCTCGTTGCCCGTCTCGGCGGCTTCGAAAAGGGGCGTGGCGAGGTCCCGGCCATAGGTGAAACGGCGGGCGGGATTCGCGTCGAGCGACGCGGGCTTCAGCCGGGCATTGACGGGCGCACCCTTGGCGATCAGCAGACTTACCAGGTCCGCCTTGCCGCTGCGAGCCGCCAAATGCAGAATCGTGGTGCCCTTTTCGTCCTGGCTCTGGATGTTCGCGCCCGCCTCAATCAGCGCAATCGCCGCGGCGGCGTGGCCGTAATTTGCTGCGAGAAAGAGGCCATCGCGGCCCTCCGGGGTCGCGGCGCTGACCGCCGCCCCCGCCTTCAGCAGCGCGCTGACGGCTTTGGCCTGGCCATGCCGCGCGGCCATCATCAGCGCTGTGGCGCCGGCCTTGGAACGCTCTTCGAGCGGCGCACCAGCGCGCACGAGACTCTGCAGAATCTCCACGCGGCCATCGGCGGCGGCCCACATCAACGCGGACTGGCCGAGCCGGTTCTCGCGCGGCTTCACGTCCGCGCCGGCCGCGAGCAACGCGTCAACGGCCACCCGGCTACCACCTCGCACCGCGGTCATCAGGGCGGTTTCGCCGTTCCAACGCGTCGTGGTGGCGGAGGCGCCGGCTTTCAGCAGTCGTTCCACCACCGCCCCGTGGCCGCGCAGGGCCGCGAGCGTCAGAGGCGTGTCGCCGTTTTCCGTCTGCTTCTTGGCGTCGGCCCCGGCGGCGAGCAATAGCTCAACCACCGCCAAGTGGCCCTCATGCGCCGCCCAGGAAAGTGCCGTGGTGCCGTCCGGCAGGCTCTCGTTCGCCGCAGCCTGCTTCGCCAGTAGGATTTTCACCTTCGCCGCGTCGCCTTCCCTGGCCGCGTCTAGTAATTCGGCGGCATCCAAGGAAATAATCGCGAGGAGAATAACCAGCAGCGTACGTGCGAACGTCATCATCTATAAGATAGTTTACGCGTGATGAAACGTTACCTTAGTTTGATTCTTGTCAGTGGAAGCTGGCTGCTGGCACAGCAAGGCGACCCCTTTTCGTCTTCCATTCGCCCTTTCTTGACGCGTAATTGCCAGGGCTGCCACAACGCGCAGAATAAAACCGGTGGCATTTCCGTGGAGCCACTTACTTCGGCCGCCTCGCTCACCACCAACGCCGACGCCTGGGAGAAGATTCTGCACAAGGTCAAGACCGGCGAGATGCCGCCTACCGGCTTTCCCAAGCCCGCTCCCGCCGCACGCAACGTCTTCACCACTTGGACCGAAACCGAGTTGGACCGCTTGGCCGCCCTGCGGCCCGACCCGGGCCGCATCACCATCCACCGCCTGAATCGCACCGAATACAACCACGCCGTACGCGACCTGCTCGCCGTGGACTTCACTCCCGCCGACGATTTCCCCGCCGACGATGCCGGCTATGGTTTCGACAACATTGCCGACGTGCTTTCGTTGCCGCCACTGTTGATGGAGAAGTATCTCAGCGCGGCCGGTAAAGTTTCGCGCCAGGCGCTGGGCCTGGTGAAGATCACGCCCGCGCTCGACAGATACTCCGCCGATAAGCGCCGTTCGCAACGGGGCCGCATCAGCGACGACCTTCCCTTCGGTACGCGCGGCGGCTTGGTGGTGAAGCATCGCTTCCCGGCCGACGGCGAGTATCTACTGCGCATCCGGCTCTCGGGCCAGTTCGACAAGACGATCCCCGCCCCCCTGCTGGATCTGCGCCTGGACGGTGCGCGCCTGAAGCTCTTCGAGACGCCGATCAGCATGGAGGAAGAGGAAGAAGAGAAGCGCCGTTTCGAACTGCGCGTGCCCGTCACCGCCGGCCGCCATGAGGTCGCAATCACGTTTCTGGAAGAGACCTGGAAGACCGAGGACGCCGCGCCGAAGCTGCTGAATGTCGACTTTGTCGAGATCGGCGGACCCTTCAATCCCAAGCCAAATCTCAACAGTCCCAGCCGCCAACGCATCTTTACCTGCCAAGCGCAGACCGAGGCGTGCGCGCAATCGCTGCTGTCGAACTTAGCGCGCAAAGCCTATCGCCGGCCAGTGACGCCCGCCGACACGGCCTCGCTGATGCGCTTCTTCCGCATGGGCCGCCAGGACGGCGGTACGTTCGATGCCGGCGTGCAGCTAGCGCTGAAGTCGATGCTGGTGTCGCCGAATTTCCTCTTTCGCTCGGAGCGCGCCGGTACGCCGATGAAGGTGGGCGAAGTCGCGATGGAAAGGGTGGCGGATTTGGATCTGGCTTCTCGCCTCTCGTTCTTCCTGTGGAGTAGCCTGCCGGACGACGAGTTACTCACGCTGGCCATCCAAAAGAAATTGCACGAGCCCAGTATCTTGCGCGCGCAAGTGAAGCGGATGCTCGCCGATAGTAAGTCCCGGGCGCTGGTGAGTAACTTCGCCGGACAATGGCTGCACTTACGCAATCTGCCGCAAATGAAGCCGGACCCGGATAAATTCCCCGAATTCGACACCGAGTTACGGGAAAGCCTGGGGCGAGAAACCGAGTTATTCTTTGAAGCCGTGGTTCGCGAAGACCGCAGCGTACTCGACTTTCTCGACGGGCCCTTCTCTTACTTAAACGAGCGGCTCGCCAAGTATTACGGCATCCCCGGAGTGACTGGATCGCGTTTCCGGAAAGTCGCCTTAACGGGCAATCAGCGCAGCGGCGTACTCACGCAGGGCAGCATCCTCACGGTCTCCTCTTATCCTACGCGGACGTCGCCCGTAATTCGCGGCAAATGGATTCTGGAGAATTTCCTGGCCGCGCCGCCACCACCGCCGCCGCCGAATGTGCCCGAACTTAAGACCGAAGAGATCGGCGCCACCGCCTCCATGCGGCAACAGTTGGAGCAACACCGGAGTAACCCGGCTTGCGCCTCCTGCCACACGCGCATGGACGCGATCGGCTTCGCGCTCGAAAACTACGACGCCATCGGCCGCTGGCGCACGCACGACGGTAAGTTCCCCATTGACCCTTCAGGCACGCTGAACGGCCAGCCGCTCAATGGCGCCGCCGACCTGAAGGCTCTGCTGCGCGGGCGCGAAGAAGAGTTCGTCGGTTGTCTCACCGAAAAGCTGCTCACTTATGCGCTGGGCCGGGGTTTGGAACGGGCGGACAAGCCCGTAGTAAGATTAATAAGTCGAAATCTGTCTCGGGAAGACTACCGTTTCTCGAGCCTGGTACTCGGTATTGTTGAAAGCCTGCCGTTTCAAATGCGGCGGGCGGTTACCGTTAGTTCAAGCGAGGTAAAGAATGTTCGTCACCCGTAAGTCACTTGATCGCCGGACCCTCTTGCGCGGCCTCGGCCTGGGCGTCGCCCTCCCGATGCTCGACGCGATGACGCCCGCTTTCGCGGCCAACAAGGTGACCGCCGCCGCCCCGCGCCGCCTCGCCTTCTGTTACGTCCCCAACGGCATCATCATGCCCGCCTGGACGCCCACCGGCGAAGGCAAGAGCTACGAACTTTCGCGCGTGATGCAGCCGCTGGCCGCCTATCGCCAGCAGATGTTGGTGCTCTCCGGTTTGGCGCACAAGAACGGCCAAGCCCTCGGCGATGGCCCCGGTGACCATGCTCGCGCCGCCGCCTCCTTCCTCACCGGCGTGCATCCCAAGAAGACCGAAGGCGCGGACATCCTGCTGGCGCCGTCCGTGGATCAGGTCGCCGCCGAGGCGATCGGCCGGCAGACGCGCTTCGCGTCGCTTGAGTTGGGCCTCGAAAGCTCCGGGATGGTAGGCAACTGCGACTCCGGCTACTCCTGCGCTTACTCGAATTCAATCGCCTGGCGCAGCGCCACCACGCCGCTGCCTCCCGAGATCAATCCGCGCGCCGTCTTTGAGCGCCTCTTCGGCGATGGCGAAAGCTTCGATCCGCACACCCGCGCCGTGATGGCGCGCCAGGATAAGAGCATCCTCGACGCCATCCGCGGCGACGCCAGCGGCTTGCAAGCCAATCTCGGTGGCGCTGACAAGCGCAAGCTCGAAGAGTACCTCTACTCATTGCGCGAGATTGAACGCCGCATCACTGACGCGGAGAAGCAAGCGGCCAGCGGCGGCCGGGACCAGACTCCTTCCCTCGACAAGCCCGCCGGGATCCCGGTCACGTTCGAAGAGCACGCCAAGCTCATGTTTGACCTGCAGGTAGCCGCCATGCGCGCCGACCTCACCCGCGTGATGACCTTCATGATCGGCCGCGAAGGCTCTAACCGCACCTACCGTTCCATCGGCGTCTCCGAAGCGCACCACGGCCTCTCGCACCACTTGAACGCCGAGGAGAAGATTGAGAAGATCACCAAGATCAACGTCCTGCACGCGGAGCTCTTCGCTTACTTCCTGGGCCAACTCGCCAAGACGCCGGACGGCGATGGCACCCTCCTGGATCATTCGATGGTGGTGTACGGCAGCGGTCTCTCGGACGGCAACCGGCACGATCATCACGACCTCCCGGTGCTGGTCGCCGGCGGCGGCGGTGGCACTCTGCAAGGCGGCCGCCACATTAAGTACGCCTCGCGCACCCCGATGACGAACCTCTACCTGTCGTTGCTGGATCGCATGGGAGTAAAGCCCGAAACCATCGGCGACTCCACCGGCCGCATCGAACATTTGTCGCTCTAGAGATTGTTGGGGCGTTGCTCTCGCTTCACCAACTGATTCAGGCGTTAGCTAAACGCTTCGCTGAAAAAGCGCATAGTAGCCGGGAAAAAGGATCTCGGCCTCCGTATCCGGCCACAGCGACTCGTCGCACCAGGCGCGGACTTCCGCCAAGGATCCGCCTTGCCGCACCGCGTAAGCGACGTTCGTCTCCGTCAGCATGTAGTCGAGGTAGAAGGCACGGCTCAGGGTGAGGGAAACGGCGAATTGCTCGGCAGAGTGCAGCGTAAAGCCATTGGCCTCGCGGGCGAGAATCTCCGGATCGAGGTGGCGGGCTTCGCTCGGCGCCCAGGGGTAGCGCCCGATAAAGCGAGACAACCAATCGCTGTCGCGGCGGTTGCCGGTGCTGAAGTCATACACCAGTAAGGCCCCACCCGGCGCCAACAGGCGCAGAGCTTCCGGGAAGAAACGGCCCAGATTCGCATAGTTGAGCGCACCGGCCGCGGTGATCAGGTCGGCGGCGCCATCGGGCCAGGGGACTTCTTCCGCCGTGCCCTGCAGGAAGCGCGCGCCGGGGTCCACTTCGCTCGCCATCGCCACCATGGAGGCGGCGGGTTCCACACCGATGCGTTCCCGGGCAAACTCCGTCAGGGCGAGCGTCGAAACGCCGGAGCCGCAGCCGACGTCGAGCGCGCGACCAACCGGCGTGGGCCAGCCAGCCAGAGCGCGCCGCAAAATGTGTCCATGCACGGGCGGCCGGTGCCGCGCATAGCCGTCGGCAATCTGGTCAAAAGGATTCATGCGCTAGAACTTACAGGCAGTGTTGTCGGCTTTGACGAAGTAGCTCTTGAAGTTCTTCGCCTTCGGGTCCATGCAGCCCTTCAAATTGAGTAACTCGACTTTGCGAAATTCTACCGGATGACTTTCGCTCTGCAAAGAAATAGAACCTTCGCTGAGTAACTTACCGGCTTCCGTATAGGCCGGCAGCGCGTTTTTCACATTTCCCCCGCCGAGTTGGGGCCGCTCATAAGCGAGCACTAGCTCACCATTGATGCGATGCTCGATACGCTCATTGCCCAACACGCGGACCTCGGCCCGTACCCACTGCTCACCCGCATAGGTCTGCGACGTCGAATTCAGACAATGAGGCGTGAAGAGCTGGCCATTGCGCACGACATTCGTACCCGGCGTGCACAGGTTCGCCGTGGTGCGAGGATCCTTGCCATTGCCGCCGAGTAGCTGGACCTCGATAGAGACGGGAAAGTCCTGCGCCTTGGTCATGCTGGCCGCGGGCTGGCCGTGGATCATGATGCCGCTATTGCGCAGCGCCCAATTGGGCCCGCCCTTGGCTTGTTCGCCCGTAAAGCGGTACTCCACGGCGATGACGTAGTAGGAAAAATTGTCCTTGTAGAAAAGATGGCCAAAGCGCTCATTGAAGGCATCGTAGGCGTCGTAGCGGACCTTCAGAATGCCGTCCTCGACCCGAAAGGTCTTCCCAAAATTCTCGCCAGGCGCATAGCCGGTAATCTTCGGTGTCCACCCCTTCAGGTTCTTGCCATTGAAGAGGCGAAGCCAGCTTTCTTTTTTGGGATCGTTGGCTGCGAGCAGCAGAGCAGGGAGAATGAACAGGAGAAGACGCATACCCGCACTAGTTTAGCTTTTTCAGCCGCCGGTACACCGGGCAATCGTGATCATGGGCGCCAGGAAGATAGCCGGTGCTCACCAGGAACTCATTCACGATCTCGCCACCCGTAAAGACGAAGGTGCGCTTGAACTCCTTTACCCAGGCGGCCAAGTCCAGGCCGCGACGTTGCTCCAGCCAGCCGCCGAAGGAACCCAGAGCCTGAATGCGCCGCGCGTTTTCAATCGCCGCGTTCACCTTGAGACGATTCCGTATGACGCCCGCGTCCGCCAGCAGACGGGCGCGTTGCTCGTCGCCGTAGGCGGCCACCTTGGTCACGGCGAAGCCGTCGTAGGCGCGCGTAAAGGCGTCGCGTTTCTTCAGGATGGTGAGCCAGGAAAGCCCAGCCTGATTGATCTCGAGCACCAGGCGCTCGAAGAGTTCATCGTCGGTGGCGAGCGGGAAGCCGTACTCCTCGTCGTGGTAACGGGTGTTCCATTCGTCCATACCCTGACGAACCGCCGCGCAATAAGATTGGCCCATGCCCTATTTTGCAATGTAGACGGTAAGCTTGGCATGCTCGGTGCGAGCGCGGGCCAGGATCTTCACGGTTTGGACGTGCCGCCCGTCGGCGAAGTCGAGCAGTCGATAAGTGCCCGGAGCGCGCGCTTTCTCCTCAAAGTCGACGGTTTGTACCTCGCCGTTGCTAAAGGTGACGTCGGCGTAGTTAAGCTCCGCGCGGCCATCCAAATCGAAGTAGAGCGCGTTGCCCTTAGCGTTGACGCCGAAGTTCGACTCCACCCAGCCTTCACTCTTCTTGAAGGACTCCGAGTCCTGCCACACTAACCGGTCCCGCGCCGGCAGAGTCATGGCCACGCCCGCAAAGACCGCAACGGGCAGGAAGACTAAGGCGCCGGGAACTACCACGCGCGTCCTGGCCGGACGCACCACGATCGCGGCGGGCAGCGGCCGCCGCAACGGATGCCCCGGATGAACGACCACGCGTCCTCCCCGGGCTGGTCGCACGACGACACGCCTTTGCGCGGTGGCATCGGACGAAAAAAGACAGAGCAAGAAAAGCAGACCCCAAGTTTTTCTCATGCCGGGCATTGTATACCTTGTGCGCCCGCGATGCCACCCTGTTTCTGCTTGTCTGTTTCTGTTTGTCCGACGTGACTATAAAGTCATTTCTATCTATAAGATAGAAGGAGGAGACTCGAAAAACCATCGATTGGCGGTGGTTTTGCGCCGCTCGGCATCGTAAGCAAATGATAAGATTACGTTTACGAAAACGCTAACGAGCGCCCGCAGTGCGACCCCGTTGGCCGAACCACTTCACGAAGAGCCAACCGGCTCCCAGACCCGCCACAAGCAGAATGAACCAAAAGAGATTGCCCTTCACGGCTTGCATCAGGGCTTCGGGATCGTCAATCAGGCCCGGTTGGCTGCCGATCGTGCGGGCGCCAAAGACAGCGAGGATCGAGCACCACAACGTCGAGCCCACGAAAGTAACGAGCAGGAAGGGCAGGAACGGCATCCGCACCAGGCCAGCCGGGAAGCCGATCAGGTGGCGGACCACCGGTAGCAGGCGGGCGAGGAAGACGCCGCCCGTGGCGAAGTCGTTTAGCCAGCGTTCGGCGAGTTCCAGGCGCTCGGGCGGCAGCAGGAGCCACTTGCCGTAGCGGAGCAATACGGCGCGGCCGACCGTGCGGGAGAACCAATAGCAGAGCGCGGAACCGAAAGTCGAGCCGAGCCCCCCGGCCAGGATCACCCCCACCAGTGACATCTGCCCTTGCGCTGCCCAGTAGCCGGCCGGTGGCATGATGATTTCCGACGGCACCGGGACGATCGTGCTCTCGAGCGCCATCATGAGGAAAACTCCCACATAGCCCATGTCGCGGGACCATTCGAACCAGATCTTGATGAGTTGATGGAGCATGCTGAGTTGCTGCCAGTGAGTATAGCGCGGCCTTACACAACTCCTTGAGGCGCCGGCCAGCCCTGACCAAGTTTTGGCGAAGGCCGGCGCACAGGTGACCACTTCCGGAGGACACGCACGCTGGCCTCCCGAAAGCTGCCTACTGACCCTTCGAAGGTCTCATGAATCATTGGGAGCGGCTGGGGTTGGATTGGCCCCGGCCGCTTTCGTGAGAGGCTGACACTCGGGTAAAGCCTTCGGGTCGAGCGGGTGGAGGCGATCCTGGCCGAGGACGCGTTCGATGTCAGCAAAGTCTTCGTCTTGGGGACTGCGCAGGTGCGCGGGCCAGTCGGCGTGGCCGGGGAATTTCTTGCGCCAATCGGTGAGATAGAGGCGGACCGTGGCGCGGTGGTGCTTAAAGGCGAGCCGATAGACGGGGTCGTTGGCGGTGTGGGCGGGGGCGCTCGAATACTCGTAGCGATGGGCGCGTTTAGCGATGCCGGCGGCGGTCGGATTCTGCTCGATATAGAGGAGGGTCGCCCGGTATTGGGCGTCGCCTTTGATGGGTTTGGCGTGGAAGTGATTGCGCCATAGGTGCCCGGTGACGTTCATCCCTCGATGGACCCCGCGCGCGTAGTGCGACTGCAGCTGCTGCATCAAGCGCGAAATGCCCCACGTTTGGCGGGGCTCCAGCAGGAAGTGGACGTGGTTCGACATCAAGCAGAAGGCATGGACGTGCACTTGGCAGCGCCGAGCGAGGCGGTCGAATTGGTTGAGGTAGCCGACGAGCTCAGCTTGCGTGCTAAAAACGTTCTGCTTGCGGGATCCGCGCTGGTACACGTGGTAACAACGCCCGATCACCCAGTCGCGCTTCCGGGGCGGGGCGGCGGACAGTCGGGCTTTGGGTTTGGGTGCGTTCGGCATCCAATGAATAGTGGGTTTCCGGCGGGAAAATTCTCACTTATTTTCAAAGAAAATGTAGAAAGTCGAGGCTAACCCTACGCCAATCGGCCTCCCAAGGATGCCCCTCCGCCGTAACCCTCTGATTACGAATGTTTTGTTGGCGCGTCGGACAAGCCAACCAAAAGAGGTGGGTTGGGGTTGTTAGTGTCTTGCTACAATCGAGGCTCCGGTTCTTAAATCCCCAACTATGCGCTTTGGTGTTGTCGTTTTCCCCGGTTCCAACTGTGATCATGACGCCTGGTACGCGGCCTCCGCGAACCTGGGCCAGCATGCCGAATTCCTATGGCACGACGAGCGGACCCTCCGCCAGGTCGACGCCGTCATCCTCCCCGGCGGATTCTCCTACGGCGACTATCTCCGCTGTGGCGCCATCGCCAAATTCTCCCCCGTCATGCAATCCGTCAAAGACTTCGCCCTCGCCGGCGGACCCGTCGCCGGCTTCTGCAACGGCTTCCAAATCCTCGTCGAAAGCGGACTCCTCCCCGGCGCCCTCCTCCGCAACGCCGGCCTCAAATTCGTTTGCGCCCAACCCCGGCTCACCGTCGCCACCACCCAGTCGCCCTTCACCTCCGCAGCGACCCTGGGCCAGCACCTGCGACTGCCCGTCGCGCACGGCGAAGGCAACTTCACCGCCGACACGCGCACGCTCGACATGCTCGAAGCTGAGGACCGCGTCGTGGTCCGCTACGCTGAGCCCGTCAACGGCTCCGCCCGCGACATCGCCGGCATCCTCAACGCCGGGCGCAACGTCATGGGCATGATGCCGCACCCGGAGCGCGCCTGCGACCCTCTCATGGGCTCCACCGATGGCCGGGTCATTTTCGAGTCCATGCTGCGGAGCACCAAAGCATGAACTTCACCCCCGAAGTCCTCCTCACCCACCGCATTAACCTCGACGAATACGCCAAAATCGTCGAAATTCTGGGCCGCGAACCCAACTACACCGAACTCGGCATCTTCAGCGTCATGTGGAGCGAGCACTGCTCGTACAAGAGCTCGAAGATCCATCTGAAGAAGCTCCCCACTGAGAGTCCGCGGGTGCTGCAAGGGCCTGGCGAAAACGCCGGCGTCATCGACATCGGCGACGGCTGGGCCATCGCCTTCAAGATCGAGTCGCACAACCACCCGTCCTTCATTGAGCCCTTCCAGGGCGCCGCCACCGGCGTCGGCGGCATTCTGCGCGACATCTTCACCATGGGCGCCCGCCCCATCGCCGTCATGGACGCCATCCGCTTCGGCCGCCTGGATGACCCCCAAACCGGTGCCCGCAACCGCCGCATCGTCGAAGGCGTCGTGAGCGGCATCTCGCACTACGGCAACTGCTTCGGCGTGCCCACCGTGGGCGGCGAAACGGCCTTCGAAAGCTGCTATGACGGCAATCCGCTCGTCAACGTCTTCGCCCTCGGCGTCTTCCGCCACGACGAAGTCTTCTACGGCCGCGCGACGGGCGTGGGCAACCCCGTCATCTACGTCGGCGCGCGCACCGGCCGCGACGGCGTACACGGCGCCACCATGGCCTCCGGCGAGTTTACCGAAGAGAGCAAGCACAAGCGACCCAACGTCCAAGTCGGCGACCCCTTCATGGAGAAGCTCCTCCTCGAAGCCTGCCTGGAAGCCATGAAGACCGGCGCCATCGTCGGCATCCAGGACATGGGAGCCGCCGGGCTCACCTCCTCCAGTTGCGAAATGGGCAGCCGCGCCGGCACCGGCGTCGCCATCGACCTGGACCTCGTCCCGCAACGCGAAACCGGGCTCACCGCCTACGAAATGATGCTCTCCGAGTCCCAGGAGCGCATGTTACTCGTCGCCGAGTTAGGCCGTGAGGAAGAGGTCTTCGCTGTTTTTCGCAAATGGGGCCTGGATGCCGTGCGCATCGGCACCGTCACCGACGATGGCGTCCTGCGCGTCTCTCACTTAGGCCACATTGTCGCCGAAATTCCGAATCAACCGCTCGCCGATAACGCCCCGCTGTATGATCGCCCGCACAACGTGCCGGCCTACCGTACCGCGCCCATGCAGGGGCCGGTATTCGCTTCTACTGACGTACTCGGCGACCTCAAGAAGCTCCTCGCCAGCGCCGACCTCTGCTCCAAACATTGGATCTGGGGCCAGTACGATTATCAGGTTCGCACCAACACCCTAACCATCCCCGAACGCACCGAAGCCGCCGTCGTCCGGATCAAGGAAACCGGCACCAGCGTCGCCATGTCGCTCGACGGCAACGGCCGCTACTGCTACCTCGATCCTTACGAAGGCACGATGCTGATCATCGCCGAGTGCTGCCGGAATCTGTCCACCGTCGGCGCGTTGCCGGTGGCCGCGACCAATAACCTGAACTTCGGTAACCCCGAGCGCCCGGAGATCATGCGCCAATTAGTGGACTCGCTGCGCGGCATGGGCGACGCGTGCCGCGCCTTCGAAACGCCGATCACTGGCGGCAACGCCAGCCTCTACAATGAGACGCTCGGCGAAGGCATTTTTCCTACTCCCGTGGTGGGCATCGTCGGACTGCTGCCCACCACAAAGCCGGTGGGCATTCAGTTTCCCCGGCCCGGCCTCGACGTCGTTCTGCTGGGCGGAATCGGTTCCAGCGATCACACTCGCTTCGGCGGCACGCAGTATGCCAAGGTCGTTTTGGATACGCTCTGGGGCTTGCCTCCCGCTTTGAATATCGACTATGAAAAGCGCGTGCAGGCGGCCGTTCGCGAGATCGTCCGCGCCGGCTTCGCCGAGTCCGCGCACGACTTGAGTGACGGCGGCCTCGGCGTCGCGCTGGCCGAATCTAGCTTCGGCGGCACGGGTGCCCGCGTGCGGCTCGAAACGCCGCTCCAGCCGGAATTCGCTTTGTTTCACGAAGGGCCGAGCCGAGTCCTCATCTCCACCGCGCACCTTCCGGAAATCGCGGCCATCGCCGCGAAACACGAGGTACCCGCCACCCGTCTCGGTGAGACGATCAGCGGCCGCCTCATCGTCGATGGCCTCTTCGATTGCGAGATCGAAGAGCTCAACCGAACCTGGCGCAATGCCTTCGAGGAGATGCTGCATGCTGGATAAGTTTAAAGACGAATGTGGCGTCTTCGCCATCTACGGCCAGCCCGACGCCGCCCAGTGTACTTACTACGGCCTCTATGCGTTGCAGCATCGCGGGCAGGAGTCCGCGGGCATTGCCGTGGCGAATCACGGCGACATCACCTGCAAGAAGAGCATGGGCGAAGTTAGCTCCATCTTCACGCCTTCCGTGCTGGCGCAATTGTCCGGTTCGAGCGCCATCGGTCACACCCGCTATTCCACCGCCGGCGACACCGTCCTGCTGAACGCTCAACCCTTCAACGTCATCTGCAACAAGGGGCCCATCGCCGTGGCGCACAACGGTAACATCACGAACGCCGCCGCCCTGCGCGAGATGTTGGAAGACGAAGGCTCTATCTTTCAGGCCACCTCCGACACCGAAGTGATCCTGCACCTCGTCGCCCGCTCGCGGGAAAAGACGCTGGCCGGCGCGCTGCGCGAGGCGCTGCTGGCGCTGGAAGGCGCGTTCTCCCTGGTGATGCTCGCCGGCGACCGCGTGCTCGTCGCGCGCGATCCGCATGGCTTCCGCCCGCTGGCCATGGGACAGATGGAGCTCGAAAACGGCACCACCGCGCACGTCTTTGCCTCCGAAACCTGCGCCTTTGACCTGATCGGCGCCACCTACGTCAACGACGTCGAGCCGGGCGAAATGGTCATCGTCGGGCCGGAGGGTGTCACGCGCGAGCACTATACGCCGGTGCGGGACACCGCCCATTGCGTCTTCGAACACGTCTACTTCTCGCGCCCCGATTCCACCGTCTTCGGCCGTCCCGTCGCCCAGTCCCGCGAGATGATGGGGCGCTTGCTCGCCCGCCACACGCCCGCCCCCGCCGATGTCGTGGTCCCCGTGCCGGACTCCGGCGTCTTCGCCGCCCTCGGCTTCGCCGCCGAAGCCAACATCCCCTTCCGCCACGGCCTCATTCGCAATCACTACGTTGGCCGGACGTTCATTGAGCCCTCCCAAGCCATCCGCGACCTCAGCGTCAAGCTGAAGCTGAATCCCGTGCGGCACTTGCTCGAAGGCAAGAGCGTCGTCCTGATTGACGACTCCATCGTCCGCGGCACCACCTCGCGCAAGATCGTCCGCATGGTGCGCGAAGCCGGCGCGCGCGAGGTACACATGCGCATCTCCTGCCCGCCCACCATCTCGCCGTGCTTCTACGGCGTCGACACACCGAACAAAGGCGACCTCATCGCCGCCAATAGCAGCGTTGAGGAGACACGCAAATTCATCGGCGCCGACTCGCTAGCCTACCTGCCCATCGGCGCATTACGCGAATCCGTCGACGATCAGAACCTGAATTACTGCTACGCCTGCTACACCGGAAACTACCCGACGCAGCTCGTGAATATTGAAGAGTTAATGGCTTCGAAACCGAAGCGCGGTAAGTAAGTGGCCCAGGTAGCTTCGTCGGCCGCCGCCGTCCCTTACTCGCGGATTCGCGAAATCGCTGAATTGGCGATGTCCTTGCCGCCCGATCCGGAGCAGCCTTTGCTTCGCCTTTATTTTGGCGAAAGTAACTTACCCACGCCCACGTTGATTCAGGACGCCGCGCGACGCGCCATGGCGGAGGGCTATACGTTCTATAGCGAAAACGCCGGTTTGCCCTCGCTGCGCGCCGCCCTGGCCACTTACTATCAAACGCATCATCGAGTTACGCTCGATCCCCGCACCGAGGTCGTCATCACCGCCAGCGGCGTGCAGGCGCTCAACGTCGCGATTCGCTGCGTGTTGAACCCCGGCGACGAGGCCCTGATTCTCACTCCCGCCTGGCCCAACGGTAGCGCCATCGTCGAAATGTGCTCCGCCCGCGCGGTGCAAGTCGCGCAGCCTCTCGCCGGCGACCGCTACACCATCGACTTCGACGCGCTGGAGGCGGCCGTCACCCATCGCACCAGATTGCTCCTGTACACATCGCCGTCGAATCCCCTAGGCTGGGTCGCTACCGAGGCCGATCAGCGCCGCCTGCTCGACTTTACGCGCCGCCACGGCCTATGGCTGATGGCGGACGAAGTCTACGAACGCCTCAACTACGCCGATCCGCTGGGTACGCCCGTACCCAGCATCCTCAGGCTGGCCACCCGTGAAGACGCCGTGATCGCCATCCAGAGCTTCTCGAAGACCTACTGCATGACCGGCTGGCGCCTGGGCTGGATCGTCGCCCGCCAGGACCTGGCCCAGCGCGCCGCCGAGTTGAACGAGTTCGTCGTCTCGCACGCGGCCAGTTTCACGCAACGCGCCGCCGAAACGGCGCTCCGCGAAGGCGAACCCGTCGTCGACGCCATCCTGCGCCAACTGCAAACCAACCGCGACTACTGTCTGCGCGAGTTACAGAAAATCCCCGGCCTCACGGTGCCCCGGCCGGAAGGTGCGTTCTACCTGTTTCCGCGCATCGACGGACTGAAAGACTCTTTTTCTTTTTGCCGGAAGTTACTCGAAGAGACTCGGGTGGGAATGGCGCCGGGCGTGGCGTTTGGTGCGGGTGGCGAAGGCTCGGTGCGGCTTTGTTATGCTTCGGATCTGTCCATCCTCGAAGCAGCCCTCGGTAGGCTCACCCGCTTCTTGCGCTAAGTCGCTTAGGCCTTAAAGGGCCGTGGCTTTGGCCGCGACGCGCTGCCGCATAAATTCGTATCGTTCCATCGTGACGCCGAAAGCATAGTCATCGAAAGACAAAAGGCTGGTGGGAGCGATGCGCACTACTTTGCCGACACAGCGTAACCGGAGACGTTCAGTGGGTGAGGGAGCAGTGGGCAGAGTTACGTAGTATTCGAGCGATTCACCGACCTCGACGGGGTGGTCAGTCTTGAAGAGGACGCCATTGGAGCTGATGTTACACGTCTCGCCAACCAGATGAGCTGGGGAGTGGTGGGGCCGGATAACTTCCACGGGAAGTTTCAGGTCGAATCGTTTGCTGCGTCTCTGATCGTTCACTGTGTTGTTAATCTAAGACGAAAGTGGGTATAGGGTCAAGCAAAACCCTTGACAAGACGGGAGAAATAGTATTAGTACCGAAATGCGCACACGGCGAACTGGCCGCTCCGGTGGCGGCGAATTACTCTTTTCGCACAGGCGAACAAACGGCGTGTCCCTACGTCATACCTCAGGTTAATCTTTAGGGCCAAACCTGCCGATACTCTTGATTAACATGCCTGCCGTCGAATTTGTCGATTTTTATGAAGTTTTACAAGTCAGCCCCAAAGCGGAAATGGAAACCATCAAACGCGTCCATCAGATCCTATCGCTGAAGTACCAATTGGCGGCTACAGATAATAACCCCACCGGCGTCTTTTCTCAGCTCCAAGAAGCCGCGGCCACGCTCCTGGACCCGGAACGCCGGGCAGCCTACGACCAGCTTCGGCTCGCCCAGCCAGTTGCTCAAACACCGGTTACTCGAACAGATGCGCCACCGCCCGCCGCCGTTTCGACAGCAAAAGTACTGGAGGATACCTTACCCACCCCTGAAGCATCCGCTACCGAAACTCCCGCTACCGGGGCGCCGCCCGCGGCGAATCTGGACCCTGGCCGCTTCATGCAAGGCCTGGACATCAACGAAGAGAAGCGCCGCCGCGCCGGGCTCGTCGAAGTCTGCTACCGCCAACGCATCCTGAAGCCACGCCAACCCGCCCTCAGCATGAAGCAACTCGAAGATGGCCTGGAACTCACCGTCAGCGATCTGGAGGCCAGCCTCTGGTATCTCAAAGAGAACGACCTCATTCGCGTCTCCGACGCCGGCAACTTCTCCATCAGCGTGCGCGGCATGAACGCCGTCGAAGGCGGCTTCATCCGCTTCGCCGACGCCCACTTCGACATGAAAGGCTTTGGCGGCTAGCTTTCGAGTCCATGAAAGCGCCTACCGTCTCTGCGGCGTTGCGACCGTCGCCTCCGCTAACGCACCAGGCTCAGACGCCGGGGCTCCACTGCGAGGGATAGCGCCATCGCGGCCCAACTTGTGCCCGCCGCCGAGATCCACTGGTTGTGTCCGTAGGGGAAGCCGCTTTCGAAGTAAGGCTGCACCCAGATAGAGCGCGACGCCACGTGCCAACTGCCGTCCGGGGCTTGCGTCCGTAGCAGGTACTTCACGCCCTTCTGATACACCGCGCCTGTCACGGGCAGGCCTCCCGCCGCATTCAGGGCGTAGAGCGCTTCGCCGGTGGCATAGGCGTCCGAGCCCATGGTGGCGAGTTGGCTCCATCCGCCGTCGGCGCGTTGCGCGGCGGCGAGATCCTTCGCGGCCGGCGCGACGTTGCCGCCCGACCATGCGAGTCCCAGCAGGCGAAAGGCCATATCTTGCGTCTGGCTGGCCCGGTTTCCTTCGAGCCACGCCGCAGCCCTGGCGATGCGGGCGGCGTTGGCCGCGGACTCTTCCGGGCGGCCGTAGTGTTTGAGCATATACACCGCCAGCGCCGTGCTTTGGAACGAACCGGAATTCATCGGCGGCCGGCGGCTTTCGAGCGCCACCCAATGTCCCTCGGCCGACTGCGAGACCTGCACGAAGCGCACCACCGCATCCGTGTAGGCATCGCGCGGGATGCGGTTCATCCCGAAGTCGAAGAGCTCCCAACCCAAACTGGCGACGCCGAAGCTATTCAGGTCCATCAGCCGCTCCGCGCTGCTGCCCTGCATCTGGGCGGAAAGCTGCGGAATCGTCCGCGGCGCGGGAATGCCGCGGTCGCGCGCCACGGCGGCGGCGGCCGAAGGCAGGTCCTGCGCGTGGCAGGCGTTGCAGCCGCCGATGCGGATGAAGTTATGGCTCTGCTTTTCGAGCAACCCCAGAGCCGGGGTCACCGCCATCGGTATGGCTCGCGCTTGGCCGCTGCCCTCCGGCAACGCTGCGACGCCCAAGCGGCGACGCTCCTCCGCCGGCACTCCCAAAAGGCGCGCGACCTCGGAGTCACCACGTTTGGCGGCCAGTTGACGCGCCGTTTCGCCGTCGCCCTTCGCCTCTACGTCGGCGCCCTTGGCCAGCAGCATCTTCACCACACCGGTAGGCATGGTGTCGGAAGCGGCGGCGTAGAGCAGCGGCGAATAGCCCCGCACATCCCGCACATTCACTTCGGCGCCCGCATCCAGCAGCAGCTTCACCGTCTCTTCGTTGCCCGCGGTAGCGGCGTCGGCCAGCGCCGTCTCGTTGCGTTTGGTGCGCTCGTTCACCGCCGCGCCCTTTTCCAGCAACAACCGGACGGCGGCCGGATTGCCCGTTGCAGCCGCGGCCATCAAAGCCGTGCCGCCCGCCGCATTCTTCGCGTTGACGTTGGCGTTTTTCTCAAGCAAAGCGCGCATCGCGGACAAATCCGCGCGGCGCGCCGCCACCATCAGCGGCGTGCCGCCATTGGCGGTCTTGCCATCGGCGGCGACGCCCTGTTCCAGCAGATAGCGCAGCAGCGGCGTCGCGTTGGCCATCGAAGCAGCCTGATAGACGAGTGACCGTCCATCGGAAGTTAGCGCATTCAGCTTCGCCCCGTGCGCCACCAGTAGGCGGACCTTGGCTTCGTCCGGTAACGCCCAATGCAGTGCCGTGGATCGCCGCTGATTCGTGGCATTCACCTCGGCGCCGCTCTCCAGCAGCAGTTTCACCGCCGCTAACGTACCGAAGCCTGCCGCATGATGCAATGCCGTCGATTGGGCGCTATCGCGCGCCGAAACGAGCTTAGGCTGCGCGGCGATCATCTGACGCATCACCGTCAGATTGCTGGCGCGCGTGGCGGCGATGAAGGCCGCTAGCTGCGGGTCCACCGGCGCGGCGGGAGCTTCGTCCGTCACCGTGATGCGGAAGTCCGCCCCCTGGTCAATCCAGGTGCGCAGCTTGGCGATTTCCTCGTCAGATAAGGCTCCACTCGGGGGCATCTGCAGGCCACCGTCGCCATTCACCAGGCGCTTGATCAGTTTGCTTTCGGCGCTTTTGCCGGGGACGATGACGGGTCCGTAATCGCCGCCTCGCAGCGCGTTCTGGCGCTTGTCGAGCCGCAGGCCGCTCTGCTGTACTTCGGCTCCGTGGCAGGAGTGGCACTTTTCCGCCAGAATCGGCTGGACCTCTTTTTCAAAGTCGACCCGAGGCGTACTCTGGGCCAAAGCGAGAGCGCCCCACAGGGGCAGAATCGTCAAGCGCATGGAAAACTTCTCCTGGAACAAGCATGGTTCGGGCGCCAATCAAGAACAGCCTAAGCTTACACGAATTAGCACCCTCGTGTTCCTTAGCGCGAAAGGGACTTGGAAACGGCCACACTGCGACTGGAACTTCCGCCTTGCGCCGTCGCATCGAAGGCTCCAGGACGGCCAGGAACGAAATCATCCTCAGGGCTCGGGCTACAGGTACTATTTCTGCTGAAATTGGGCCTACGAAAATTGCTAAGCCTCGGGCATACTGCGGGGACTGGAAAAAATATGCGCAAACGCCATCAAGCCGTTCTGTTCCTCGTCGCACTGCCCTCGCTGTGCTTCGGTAGCAACGTCGAAAGTCCACAACTGACCAAAGGCTTTGGCACACTCACGGCGCCCGTTGGCGCGGTGACGGTGCTCACCTTCCGGGCCTTCAACCCAAACCAGGGGTTCGCCCTCACCAACGTTTCTTTCAGTGACCCATTACCCGCGGGCATGAGCGTGGCCAATCCGCCCGGAGTTACCTCCTCGTGCCTCAGCGCAGTGACTGCCGCGGCGGGCGCTACCAACATCAGCGTGCTGATCGGGACTTTGGGTGGAGGGGTGACCTGCACCATCACGGTGAACGTCGTGTCCGCTACGCCGGGCGTGAAAGTCAACACCACCTCGACGATCACCGCGAACAACACCGCGCCGGGCGCCGCCGCCGCCGCAACCATCACCATCACGGATCCAGCCCCGTTTCTCGTGAGCTATTTCCCCAACCTGAACGTCGCCGATAGCGTCATCAACCTCACGAACCCCGGCAGCGACGGCGCCGGACTCGCCGCCGGCACCACGGCCGCTACCACCGGCGCCATCTGCGCTAACGTTTATGCTTTCTCGCCGGATGAGCAGATGGTCTCCTGCTGCTCCTGCCCGGTCACCCCCAACGGACTGGTTTCGCTTTCCGTTCAACGCGACCTGATCAGCAACACGCTTACACCAGCCGTACCGACGTCGATCGTCGTGAAGCTGGTGGCTTCGCCGCCCGTGGCTGGCTCCTGCCAAGGCTCGGCCGCGGCGCTGGCCACCTTCTCCCGCAGCATCACCGCTTGGGGTACCAAGGTCCACGCTGGCGCTACGCCGGGCACCTTGGCGACCACCGAAGTCCCCTTCTCTGGAGGGCAGTTGAGCCCCGGTGAGGCGGACCGCCTGCGCCAACTCTGCAACTTCATCGGCTCCAATGGTTCTGGCTTTGGCGTCTGCCGTTCCTGCCGTCTAGGTGGCCTGGGAGCCGGACGCCTGTAGCGCCTGATTTGACAGCAGCGCCCCCAGGTCCTTATACTTGAGTTTTGGGGACAGCCTTGTCCCAAGGGCCCTGTGCGGCCTGTTTGGCGTCCGGACCCCCTCAAAAGGCAACTCCAAAGCCGGCGCGAAGGAAATACTACTATGCCAAAAAGAACATTTCAGCCCAATAATCGCCGCCGGGCTAAGGTCCACGGATTCCGTAAGCGTATGGAAACGAAGGACGGACGCAACGTCCTCGCCCGCCGCCGCGCCCGTGGCCGCTGGAAGCTTACCGTCAGCGACGAGCGCAATGTGCGCTGGGCTGGCCAAGTCCGCTAAAGGGGACTGAAAGCTGTGGTCCCAGACTTATGGGGCTTCCCAAAATCATGCCGCCTCCTCCGGCCGGCTCAATTCAAACAGGTCTACGAACAGGGATTCCGGCACCAGTCGACGTCCTTCGCGGCGTTCTGCCTGTCGGGAGACCCCAGCGGAGCGCGCATCGGCTTCACCACGCCGCGGGGCCTCGGCAAAGCCGTCTTCCGCAATCGCTTACGGCGCCGGATTCGGGAACAGATTCGCCTTCGATGGCCGACGCTGAGTCCGCGCTGGAGCATTGTCATCAATCCCCGCCGCGCGGCGGACAACGTCTCGCCGCTGCAGCTACAACAGGAAGTGGAAAAGCTTTTCGCCCGGTTAGCGCGGCACTCCTCTTCTGCCTCCGAGGCTACAAGCTCTTGATCTCGCCGCTGCTGCCGTCCGCCTGCCGGTTCTACCCCACCTGCTCCTGCTACATGCATGATGCCATCGCCGCTCACGGCCCCGGGCGCGGCGTGTACCTCGGCGTGCGACGATTGTTGAAGTGTCACCCTTGGCATCCGGGCGGTATGGACCCGGTGCCTCCTCCACAAAGAACTGAGTTGCATGGCCGATAACAAGCAAGAATTTTCCATGGAGCGCAACCTGCTCCTGTTTTTCGTCATCGCGGGCAGCATTCTATACTTCTCGTCGACTCTCTTCCCCACCGCCACGCCTCCGAAGCCTCCCGCGCGGAAGGAAATCGCGCAGGCGCCCTCGCCCGTTCCCTCGCCTCCCGCGGCACCAGCGGTAAAGCCCGGCATGCCCGCTCCGGCAGCCGTCGTGGGCGCGAAGGAGGAGTTCCTCGACGTCGACACCGATGTCCACAAGGTCCGCTTCTCCACGCGCGGCGGCGTCGTCATCTCCTGGCAGTTGAAGAAGTACAAAGACACCAACGGTAAACCGCTGGAACTCGTGCAGCCCAACGGCGCCGCCAATCCAGCGATTGGCTACCCCCTGCGCTTCGCCTTCACCGACAAGTTCCCGGGCATTGACGCCAACCAGGTCATCTACGCCCATCGCTTCCCCACGGAAGGTTTCCAGACGATTGAGTTCGAATACGCCGACGCCAATTTCCGCGGCAAGAAGAAGTTCGTCTTTGAGAAGTCCGACTACCGCGTGCAGGTTTCAAGCGAGGCCTATGTCGCCGGCCAACCGGCGCCGCACAATCTCACCTGGCGCGGCGGCTTCGGTGACGCTACCGTCAACGCGCCCTCCGGTTACGTCCACTCCATCCACATGACCGGCCCCGACGCCACCAAGGGCGAGGGCATCCTCGGCAGCCTGCGCGATCCGCGTGGACAACTGATCGTCCGCGACGGCAAGGCCGCCTCCAGCGGCACCATGGTGGAGCGCGGCCAATTCGCCTTCGCCGGCGTCGAGGACTCCTACTTCGCCGCCGTGTTCTTCCCCAAACTCGCCGGCCAGCCGATCGAACTGCGCACCTACTCCGACAGCGTGAAGCAAGTAAGCGACGGCAACTCCGAACCCCACGCCGGTGTCTCCGTCGGCGGCAACCCCGCCAACGACTTCACCTTCTTCGTCGGCCCCAAAGACGTCGACATCCTCCGCGCGACTGACCCGAACCTCGAGCGCATCATCGACTGGGGCGCCTGGCTCGGCTGGCTGGCCAAACCGCTTTTCGCCGGCCTCGTCATCGTCCACAACTGGGTGAAGGGTGTCGCGCCCAATTACTCCTACGGCTGGGCGATTGTCATCGTCACCGTGATGATCAACATGGCCCTGCTGCCCTTGAAGATCACCAGCCTGAAATCGGCCAAGAAGATGCAGGCCATTCAGCCCGAGTTCCAGAAGATCAACAAGAAATACGAGGGGCTCGGCATGAACGATCCCCGCATGACCCAGAAGAACGAAGAGGTGATGGCGCTCTACAAGCGGCACGGCGTCAATCCGGCCGGCGGCTGCATTCCGCTGCTGATCCAGATGCCGTTTCTTTTCGCTTTTCTCACCGTTTTGAACGTCGCGATTCAGATGCGCGGCGCCCAGTTTCTCTGGGTGACGGACCTATCCCGGCCCGAAACCATCCCGGTACGTCTGCTGCCCCTGATGATGGTAGGCACCCAGTTTCTGTTGCAAAAAATGACGCCCACCAGCCCCGGCATGGATCCGGCGCAGGCGAAGATGATGATGTTCATGCCGCTGATGTTCCTGTTCTTCTTCTACAGCGCGTCCAGCGGCTTGGTACTATATTGGCTTATTGGCAATATTATCGCGATCGCCCAGCAGTGGTTCTTTAACCGCTTTCTGTAAGCGCGCGCAGACTGAATTCAGAAGTTCGAGGTCCAATGTCCGAGAAAAAATATGCGAATGACACGGCGCGGGAGCAGATCCTCGCCTTTTTAGACCAGACCGTCGACAACATGGGCCTCGACCTGGATGCCGACTTTGCGGATCCTGATCAGAGCATCCAATACTTCGAAAACCCCGAACTGGTGGTGGACTTCATCGGGGACGACGCCGAGATGCTCCTCGAAAACAAGGCCGAGCTCTTGCTGGCCCTCGAACACCTCACCATGGAAATGCTGCGCGTGCCACCCGAGGATCACTCCCTGATCTGCTTCGACACGAACGATTATCGCCGTCTGCGCATCGAAGAACTGCGTATGAGCGCCGCCTCCGCCGCGGAGCGCGTGAAGAAGAGCGGCCAGCCTTTCGTCTTCTCGTCGATGAACAGCCGCGAGCGCCGCATTCTGCATCTGGCGATGCGCGAAGAGACGGAACTGCGCAGCGAAAGCATCGGCACCGGCGCGACGCGCCAGGTGGTGGTGCTGCCTAAGGACGCGCCGCTCCCGGCCGCCCCGCCCGCCCCCGCCTTCCGGCCGCCGCCCATCCGGGGCTTTGCCGCGACGGCAACGCCCGGTTGGAAGCCCGAGCCTCCCGCTGAAGATCGCGGCGACCGTGGCCGCGGTGGCTTCCGCGGTGGCCGTGATGGCGACCGGCGTGGCGGTGGCGGCGGTGGTGGTGGTTTCCGCGGAGGACGTGGTCCCGGTGGCGGTGGTGGACGAGGTCCCGGTGGCGGCGGTGGACGTGGCGGCGGTGGTCGCGGCCGTTAGCTTGGAATCCGCTCTAGAGAGCGCGGCGCGCCGGGCGCGCCATTACTTGGAAACGCTCGACGAGCGTCCCGTTTCGTCGCCCTGCGACTTGGCCGCCCTCGGGGGGCTCTTGCCCGATGGACCTACGGATCCGGCGGCGGTAGTGTCTCTCCTGGATGACCATGGCACGCCAGGCACGGTCGCCTCGGCTGGTGGGCGCTTCTTTGGCTTCGTCACGGGTGGTACGCTGCCTGCCTCGCTGGCCGCGAGTTGGCTGGCCAGCGCTTGGAACCAAAACGCGGCACTCCGTGCGATGTCGCCCGTTGCCGCGACTCTGGAAGACATTTCCTTGGCCTGGTCGCGAGACTTGCTCGGCCTTCCCGGCGATTGTGCCGGGGCACTCACCACCGGCGCCACCATGGCCAACTTGAGCGCGCTGGCGGCGGCTCGGCACTCGCTGCTGACGCGGCAGGGGTGGGATGTCGAAGCTGACGGGCTCTTCGGCGCGCCGTCGTTGCGGGTGATCGTCAGTGATGAGGTCCACATCTCCTTGTTGAAGGCCTTGGGTCTCTTGGGCCTCGGCCGGAACCGCGTCGTTCGGGTGCCCACCGACGAGCAAGGCCGGATGCGCGCCTCGGAATTACCCGCGCTCGACGAGCGCACCATCGTTTGCCTGCAAGCCGGTAACGTCAATACCGGCGCGTTCGATCCAGCCCAGGAAGTCTGTGCCCGGGCTCGTGCGGCGGGCGCCTGGGTCCACGTCGATGGCGCCTTCGGACTCTGGGCCGCCGCCTCGCCCCGCTACCGGCATCTCACCGCAGGCTTCGGCGACGCCGACAGTTGGGCTACTGACGGCCATAAGTGGCCCAATACCGGCTACGATTGTGGCCTCGCCTTCGTCCGCGACGCCGCCGCGATGCGCGCCGCGCTCTCGATCACGGCCGCCTATTTGAAGGACAGTGGCCAGCGCGAGCCGTAACTATACGCCGGACATGTCCCGCCGCGCGCGCGGCGTGGAACTTTGGGCGGCGCTGAAGTCCTTGGGCCGGTCCGGTATGGCGGAGCTGATTGACCGCACCTGCGGGCATGCCCAGCGGTTCGCCTCCGGTCTGCGGGCGGCAGGGTACGAGGTGCTAAATGACGTTGTCATCAACCAGGTGCTGGTGTCGTTTGGAACGCCGGAGCGCACGCGGGCGGTGATCGCGCGCTTGCAGGGCGGCGGTGTCTGCTGGTGCGGCGGCACGGAGTGGCACGGTCGCACGGCGATGCGCATCAGCGTCTCGTCCTGGGCCACGACGAGCGCCGATGTCGAAGCCAGTCTGGCCGCAATGCTGGCGGCGCCTTAACGAACCCCGACCGTCAGGGAGGGGACAGGCTTGCAAGCCCATCGGCCAAAAGGCACATAGAATAGCGATACACAGGAAAACACAGGAACATGCCCGCAGGCCAAGCATCCCCTCCCTGACGGTCGGGGTTCGTTAGGGGGCCGCATTTCTGAGCTTCTAAGTGGCGTTTTCGCCAGAAAAGCGGAGTACCAAGGGTTGCCACTTACGGTACGCGCAGTGGCTCTGGCTCGGCGTGGGTTTGGTCCGCGTTGGGGAGGAAGCTGTTGGCGTGATGGTAGTGGCCGCGTTGGACGCTGAGGACGACGAAGCTGTACCAGGGGCAACTGTGTTCCAGGTCGGTCTTCGAAAAATAGGCGTCGCAGTCGGGGTGCGAATGGAAGATGCCGATCACCGACAGCTTTTGCGCGCGGGCTTCGCGCTCCACGCGCAGCAAGTCGGTGGGGCGGATCTCGTAGCGGTCCTCTTGTCCGCCTTCGTAGGCGTTGTCGAGGGCGTAAGCAAGGGTGACCTGCTTGTCGTCGCCCTCCACCGTCCCTAGCATGACGCCGCAACACTCTCGTGGATAAGTGGCCTCGGCGTGGCTCGTCATGACGCGCCACGCCGAGGAATTCACGGTCAGCATCGCTTAGAAAGTGATGCGCGCCGCGATCTGCAGAATGCGCGGATCACTGGTGTTCGTTGGCGCCAGGAAGTTCGTCGTGGGAGTGAATACCCGCGTCGTGGCGTTGTAGTTGAACGGTACTAACTGCAGCGCATTGAAGTTAGTGTGGTTGAAGGTATTAAACGCTTCGCCGATGATGCGCAATTTCATGCGCTCACCCACCAGCGGAATTTCCTTCGAGACGCGCATGTCCACCGAGAAGAGGCCGGGGCCCTCGATGGTGTTGCGGCCGAAGCCGGGCGAACGGTCACTAAAGCGATTGCCGTCGTTGTTCAGATCCACGTTCGAACGCGCGGTGAAGTAACGGCCGGATTGCGACGTGGAAATCGCCGATACCTGCCAACCGCCCAGCACGTGCTTGACGAGCGGTTTCGCGTTCGTGAAGTAGTTAAGGTCCCACACGCCCGAGAGCACGAAGCGGAAGGGAATGTGCGCGTCGCCGAGGGCGCGGTCCGCGTTGGGTTGCAGCGTATCGAAGGCGACCTTGGCGTCATCGCCGGCGTTGTTCGGCACCACCGAAGTCTGGTCCGGCAGGGTGTCGATCACCTTGGACCAGGTGTAGCTAGCCAGGAACTGGAAATTGCGTGCGTAGCGCTTCGAGACCTGGATGAAGCCCGCATGGTAAATTGAGTCGCCGCCCGAATCGTTCAGCGTGATGCGGCCGAAGTTCGGATTGGGGCGAGTGTTCGGACGCCGCCCCACTTGCACGGACGGGTTGCCGTTGGTAAACGTAGCCGTCGTGAATTCGAGCGGGAAGTGATTGATGTCACGCGCGCGCGAGAGATGGACGCCGCGCACGCCGAGGTAACCGAACGTAATCGCGACATCGCGGCTCAACTGCATTTCGTAGCTCAGGTTCATCTGATGGGTGAGCGGCTGCACATAGTCCGGCGCCGCGACATAGATATCGGGCGTGCGGAGCAAGGCCGGCGGCGCGGAGAGGATGGCGGGATACCGCGGAATCAAGGCCGCCTGCGCGGGAATGCCGCCGTTGAGCGAGTAAGTCTGCACTTGGATACCGTTCTGCGAATGGGTGGTGCCGAGCAGAATCGAGGCCGTGCGGCCATAAAACATGCCGTAGCCGCCGCGCAGGACTTGCTTGCCTTCCTTATCCAACTTGTAGGCGAAGCCAAAGCGGCCGGCCAGGTTATTGGTGTCGCGGTTAAAGCGCGAAGTATCCAGGCGCATTGCGGCCAGGCCCGGATCCGGGTTGCGGATGGGATTCTGGGCGTAAGTGAATAAGTCGTAGCGGCCGCCGTAAGTCAGGGTCAGGCGGTCGCTCACGCGCCATTGGTCCTGGGCGAAGAAGGCCACTTCGTTGGCATTCGGGTAAGTCGTCGCCCCGTTGGTGCCCGCTCCCGCGAAGCCCTGCGTGAAGGAAGAGGGGCGGCGGTTGGCAAAGTCAATCAACGAATCGAAGATGAAAGCGCCGCTGAAGTTGCCTGGGAAGAAGTTGGCAATGCGCTCGAAATTCAAGTCGCCACCCATCTTGTAACTGTGCTTGCCGCGCGTCAGCGATACCGAATTGATAATCTGATACTTCTTCGAATTCGTATAGCGAGGCGAGAAGCTATTGCGGCCGATGGCGATCATCAAATTGCCGCCCTGGCGGATTTGCGCTTCGGGATTGGTGGAGTTCGCTTCGCCGGGTGCATCGTCACGCAGGAAGATAAAGCGAGAATCCCAGACGGTCGTAGCGCCGAAGATCTTCGTGTAATTGGCGGCGAGGTTGTCCGTAACGTTCTTCGAGTTTCCCGTACGCTCCGCGGCGGATTGGTTGCCCGCATTCTCAAAATTCCGTCCCGTGAAGCGGTGTAAGTTGTAACGCACATTCAAGAGCTGCGAAGGAGAAATGTTGTAGTCGATCTTCACGGTGTGAATATTATTCACCAGGCCCGTCGTGTAGGGTGTTTGGAAGCGGGTTAATTCCTGCGCTGTCTGTTGCGATACCGCGTCACTCGGGATCGTCACGTTGGGCGGGAAGAAGACGGCGTTCGGCAAGGTGTTCCTTTGGCCGTCGTAGTTATAGAAGAAGAAGAGTTTGTCCTTCTTAATAGGCCCGCCGAGATTGCCGCCGAATTGATTGAAGTGATACGGCTGGCGGGGGCGGCCCACGGAGTTATTGATGAACGTGTTCGCGTTCATCGCCTTATCGCGGAAAAACCAGAACGCCGTGCCGTGCAGGGCGTTGGTGCCGCTCTTGGTGACGACGTTGATGACGCCGCCGCCGGCGCGGCCGATCTCGGGCGCGTAGCCATTGGTATTCACTTGAAACTCTTGTACCGCGTCCTGCGAGAACGTATACGGATTGCGGGTGCCGGCGCGGCCGGAGGCTTGGCCGAAGAAGAGGTTATTCGAATCGCCGCCGTCGATCAGCAGAGAATTTGCCGTGCCGCGTTGGCCGCCGAAACTAAGATCGCCGCCACGCGGATCGCGCACGACGCCCGGCGTGAGCACGGTGAAGTCCAGGAAATTGCGGCCATTGATCGGCAGGTCGCGTACGGCCTTTTCATTCACGGCCGTCGCGACATTGGCGCGCGTGGTTTCGACGAGCGGAATCTCGCTCGAGACGTTAACGGAACTGGTGGCCGATGTTACTTGGAGCTTCAGGTCCAGGCTGGTTTGTCCACCCACCGTCAACGGTAGATTCTCGATCTTCAATGGCGCAAAACCATTCTGGGCGACTTCCAGATTGTAAGTGCCCACGGGAAGGCGCACGAAAGTGAAGAGCCCAGCCTCCGTGGTGTTCATGGACCGGATAAGTCCAGTGGCTACGTTGGAGACCGTTACTTTGGCCCCGGAAACGATGGCGCCGCTGGGGTCGGAAACTGTGCCGGATAGGGAAGCGCTACCGATTTCGGACTGCGCGGAAAGAAACAGAGAGGAAGCAAGTAGGAGGGTGGTAACCCGCGAGAGCTGCATGCTTCAGCATATCAGTTACTCATTTGCGAATGCATGAATCCGCATTAATCCTTCTTGTCGCTCTTGTGCAACACCAGGCGCAGTAGCCAATTCACAATGCTCAAGCAAATGGAGCCAATCAGGGCCGTCACGAAGCTGTCAATGTGAAAGCCGTCGACGAAGTAGCTCGCGATCCACAGCATCACGGCGTTAATCACCAGGGAGAGCAAGCCCAAGGTGAGGAGCCGCAGCGGGAAGGTGAGTAGCCGCACCACAAAGCCGAGCGTGCCGTTTACCAGGCCGATCACCACGGCCGCGATCAGTGCCGTGACGAAGGAATTGACGCGAAAGCCGGGGACGAAGTAGGCGACGATGAGCAGACTGAGGGCGCTCGCCAGCCAGCCCAACAGGAGGTTGATCATGGGCACCATAATACCGCGCTACGCTCAGAATTGATGCGACTGATTCTCTTCCTCGCCGCCCTCTCCTGTCTCGCCGAGACCCGGACGCTCAGCCTGAAACAAGCCGTCGACCTGGCCCTCGAACAGAACCCCGAAATGATTCTCGCGCGTCTCGACGAGATCAAGGCCAACCAAGCCATCCGCGCCGCGCGCGACCCCTACATTCCCAAGATCTACGTGGGGAGCGGACTCGCCTATACCTACGGCTTTCCCATGAGCATCGACGGCTCCGCGCCTTCCTTGGTGCAGGCTCGCGCCGCCGCCACTATCTTCGACAAGTCGAAGAGCCTCAAGGTGGCGGAGGAGCGCGAGAATGCCCGGACGGCGCGCATTGGCACGGACGCGCGACGCGAAGAGGTGGCCGAGCGGGTCGCGCTGGCCTACCTCGACGCCGACCGGGCCGCGCGGCTGGCGCGCGTCGCCGCCAAGCAGATCGACGCCCTGACGCAGGTGCTCGAAACCGCGAAGATCCGCGTCAGCGAAGGCCGCGCCATTCGCCTCGACGAGATGCGCGCCAGCCTCGAACGCGAGCGCGCCCGGGAGCGTGCCCGCCTGCTCGAGAGTGACGCCCGCTTCGCGCAGACGCAGCTTTCGTTGCTGATCGGCGGCACCGCCGACGACCGGATTGAGACCAGCGCCGATCTTGCGCCCCTCACCGGCCTACCCGATAGCGAGGCTGTGGCGGTGCGGCAGGCGCTCGAAAACTCCACCGAATTGAAGCGCCTGCAGTCCACCATGCTGGCGCAGGGCTTCAGCCTGCAAACCGAGCGCGCCGCCCGTTTACCGAAGATCGAGCTGGTGGCGCAATACGGCCTCTTCGCACGCTTCAACAACTTCGACCAGTACTTCAATCGCTTCCAGAAGAACAACGGCCAACTCGGCATGTCCTTCCAACTGCCCGTGCTGGGCGGCACCGCGCCCTCCGCCGCCGCGGCGACGGCGCAAGCGGAGATCAGCCGTTTGCGCACCGAAGTGGGCAAGCTACGCAACCGCACCAGCTATGAGACACAGCGCGCTTACCAGGCCGTGAACAACGCGGAGCATGCCCGGGAACTGGCGCGCCTGGAACTTGAGGTGCAACGTGAGAACGTCGCCGTGACGCTGGCCCGGCAGGAGGGCGGCCGCGCTACTCTGGCCGAAGTGGAGCAAGCGCGCTTCGCCGAGGGCGAACGCTGGATCGTCTACTACGACACGCAGCATCAGCTCGAACGCGCCAAGGTCGCCCTGCTGCGCTGGAGCGGCACTTTGCTGGTAGCATTACGCTAATCATGCCGAACGTCCCCCTGATTTTCGACGCCCACCTCGACCTCTCCATGAACGCCATGGAGTGGAACCGCGACATACGCCTGCCCCAAGTGGAAATCCGCCGCCGCGAACTCGGCATGAAGGACCTGGTGGACCGCACGCGGAACACCGTCTGCTTCCCCGAAATGCGCCGTGGCCGCATTGGGCTTTGCGTCGCCACGCAGATCGCGCGCTACTCCGCGCGCTTCAGCACGCTGCCCGGTTGGCGCAGCCCCGAACAGGCCTGGGCGCAGACGCAGGGTCAACTCGCCTGGTATCGCACCATGGAGGAGTGCGGCGAACTCAAGCAACTGCGCACCTGGCCCGAAGTGGAAGCCCACGCCAAACTGTGGAGCGAAGCCACGGTTACCGACAAACTGCCCATCGGCTATCTGCTGAGCCTGGAGGGCGCGGACTCCATTCTGAGTTGGCGGCATCTCGAAAAGACCCGCGCCGACGGCTTGATCGCGATGGGCCCGGTCCACTACGGCCCCGGCATCTATGGCCACGGCACCGACGACGAAGGTCCGCTCACAGCCAAGGGGCAAGAGTTACTGAAGGAGATGGAGCGCCTGGGCATTATCCTCGACGTCACCCATCTTTGCGACGAGAGCTTCTGGGACGCGCTCGGCCGCTTCCACGGCCCCGTCTGGGCGAGCCATCACAACTGCCGTGCGCTGGCCGACTGGAATCGCCAATTGGCCGATGACCAGATCAAGGCCCTGGTGGAACGCGGCGCGGTGATCGGCATGGCCTTCGACGCGATCATGATGGTGCATGGCTGGGTCCACAAACGCTCCACGCCGCAGGACTTCGGCCTGAAGATGGAGAAGATCTGCGAGCACATTGACCACATCTGCCAGATCGCCGGCAACGCCCGCCACGTGGGCATCGGCACGGACCTCGACGGCGGCTACGGCACCGAGCAAACGCCCATGGACCTCGACAGCATCGCCGACCTGGTTACTCTGGCCGGCCCGCTCGCCAAGCGCGGCTACACGCCCGCCGACATCGACGGCATCTACCAGGGCAACTTTCTGCGCTTTCTGCGCGAGAACCTGAAGTGAAGCCCAGCGGCGTCCGCTACGCCGTGCTCGGCGTCGCGACGGCCAACGCCTTCATTCTGTATTTAGACCGCATCTGCATGGGCGCCGTGGTGCAGTCGGCGAGCTTTCAGCAGGAACTGGGCCTGGACAAGTCGCAAGTGGGCGATGTCCTCGCGATCTTCTTCTTCGCCTACGCACTGGGCCAAACTCCCGCCGGCTATCTGGCGGACCGCTTCGGGCCGCGGCGCATGCTCGTGATCTACATCCTCGTCTGGTCCTTATGTACGGCGCTGACGGGCTTCATCGGCGGGCTGTTTGGTCTCATCGTCGTGCGCGCCGCCTGCGGACTCGCCGAAGCCGGAGCTTATCCGGCCAGCGCGCTGCTCGTCACGCGTTGGTTCCCGGTGGCTTATCGGGGCCGCGCCAACAGCATGGTGGCCTTCGGGGGCCGCATGGGCAACTCGCTGGCGCCGTGGCTTACAACCGCGGCGATCGTCGCGCTGGGCTCCTGGCGCCCCGTGCTGTGGATCTACGGCGCCATCGGCATCGCGCTCGCCTTCGCCACGCAGGTGATCTTTCGCGATCAGCCGTCAGAGCACCCCTGGGTGAACTCGGGCGAACGCGAGTTGATTCTGGCAGGCGCGCCGCCCGTGCCGCCCGCCCCGAAGGCACCGTGGATGGCTTTGATTCGTCATCCCGGCTTGTGGTGTTTGAACCTGGGCACCATCGGCATGAACATCGGCTGGGCGTTTCTCATCACCTGGCTGCCCACGTACCTGCAGGAGGTGCGCGGGCTGGACCGCATTACGGCGAATCGCTACGTCTCCATCGCCCTGCTGGGCGGCTTGGCCGGGATGCTCTTCGGCGGCTGGTGGTGCGACTTCCTCACTCGCCGCTACGGTCGCACCTGGGGCCGCCGCCTGCCGTTCCTCACCGGCAGCACCGTCGGCGTGGTGGCCTATCTGCTGTGCCCGTTCCTGGAGTCGCCGGTGGCGATCGCGGTGGCGGCCGGCCTGGTCGCCTTCGCGACAGACAGCATGAGCGCCGCGGTGTGGGCCATCGGCCAGGACATCGGCGGCAGCCACGTGGCGTCGACGCTGGCGTGGAGCAACATGTGGGGCAACTTCGGCGCGTCGGCGGTGGCGAAGTTGATCCCGTTCGTCCTGGGGACGTCGCTCCACTTCGCCGACTGGCGGGAGATCTTCTGGATCTGCGCCGGGGGCTTTGTGCTGCTGGGGTCGATGTCGATGCTGGTGGACAGCCGCAAGCCGCTACGCTACTAGGCGCCGGGACCGGGGGACGACGCTCACCGCCATCATCACCGGGAGGATCGCAATCCATCGATTGTTAAGTCAGCACCAGTTAGATTCCTTGGGAACTACTACGCGAAGGTGAGCAAGAGTGTTCCCCAAAATGGCTTTCGCGGGGCTGGGGAACGAAACGAACCGGGAAGACGTTGATTCCATTCGGTCTGGCCGCGTCAGCGAGCGGGACAGACTAGCTTCAATTTGAGGGCGAAGCCTATGCCTCAAGAGTAGCAGGCGAAAGCAAGGGATTTCAGCTAAGTGATAGACGGGATTAGGGGAGATTGTTGGAACCGTCTAGAAGCGCCGGACGGCCAGGTAGCCGCCCGGCGGCGTGAGAGCTCCGCCGACGCTCACCGACAGCGGCAAGTTACCTGCGGGCGCTTGGGCCGGGATACGGAAGTTCACCTGGTAGATGACCAGCGACGGCGAGGCGCCGGCGTATAAGACGTCGCTCGGGGCGAGGGTGAGATCGCCCAGGCGCACCACCACCGGACTCGTCACCGGCGCCGCCGCGCGGGGAATCTCGCCGGTCGCGAGCGCCGGAGTCACCGGACCCAAACCGCTCATATACACCGTCACGACGTCGCCCGGTCGCGCCGGCGTGAGCGCGCCACCCAGCACATCGGTGGGGCCCACCAGGCCACCCGTCGCTGCATCTACCGCCGCCACCGGATTGATGCCGTTCGTGTTCGTCACAAAGAAGAGAAACTCGGGCGAGGCCAGCGCGAACGGCATCGGTTCGCCGTCCGACGACAGTTCGTTGGCCGTGCCGCAAGAGGTCTGCACGCGCACTACCGTAGTCGCCGCCGCCGTGAGGAGCGGGGGCACCTGCACGGTCAACTGCGACGGAAAGACGTCCAACATCGCCGCGCGGACGCCGTCAAACGTGACGCAGACGCCCAGCAACGCGCCGGGCAGACGGCCGCCCACCAGTTCGTCCGCATTGACGCGGCGTCCGGTGCCGGTGGCCAGGAAATTGCTGCCGAAGATGCTCACGAGCGCATTCGGACTCGCCGCCGAGATCCGGGGCACACTGAGCCCCACGCCGACAATGCCGCCCGGGTTGATGCGCGGCCGGACGGCGCCGATGGGTCCGCTGGCGGTGAGCGTGAAGCGCGCGGGTGTGAGACCGGGAACGGTCGCCACGACTATTACGGGACCCGCCACCGGGCCGAACGTCAATTGCATCGTCGCGATGCCGTTCGCATCCGTGACGGCCGAGGTGGCGGCCAAAGCCGCTTGGCCGCTCTCCACGGCGAAACCCACCGTCACGCCCGGCACCGCGATGCCGCCGGTGAGCAGGACGCGCGCGGCCAGCGGGTTCGGCAGCACGGCGCCGGGCGCGGCCGTCTGTCCGTTGCCGGCCTGCACCTCGATCACCTGCAAGGCGCGCGGCGTGAGGACGCGCACGCGCTGATTGGCGCGATCCGCCAGGAGCAGCCGTCCGTCGGGCAAGACGCTGACCCCGGCGGGCGTGTCGAGCGCGGCGGCGGCGCTGAAGAGGCCATCGCCGCCGAAGCCGGGCAGGCTGCCGCCGGCCAAGGTCTCCGCGCCCCGGCGTAGGCGGTGTTGGTCCGCCGCGGCCTGGGTGACGAAGAGCGCGCCGGACGAATCGACGGCGACGCGGGCGAGGCCGCTTGCGGTGAGCACGGTATTGATGAGTCCGCTGGCGGCGTCGATGCGGCGCACGCGGCCATTGTTGCGGTCCGCGATGAAGATGTTGCCGCGCGCGTCGGTGGCGACGTCGGAGGGGCCATTGAGCAGCGCCACGCCGGCCGCGCCGCCGTCGCCCGACGAGCCGGATTCGTTGTTCGTTCCCCCGGCCATCGTCGCCACATCCTGCCGCACAATGTCGAGCCGCGAAAGCCGCGTTCCGCCGAATTCGTTGGTGAAGTAAACGTAGCGCGGCACGATGGGATCGAGCGCCAAGCCTTGCGGCCGCCGCACGTTGTTATTGGCGCCCACCAGCGTCGTAATGGTGCCGTTGGCCTGCACGCGGCGAATCCGGTCATTCCCGCGGTCCGCGATGAAGAGGCTGTTCTCGTTATCGAAAACGAGGCCCGCGGGCTGATTCAGCAACGCGCCGGTCGCTGTGCCGCCGTCGCCCGTGTTGCCGGGCAGGCCGCAGCGCCCGGCGAAGGTGCTGATGGTGCCATCGAGCGCGACGCGACGCACACAATGGTTGCCGGTGTCGGCGATGAAAATGGCGTTGCCGGGGCCCGCAATGGCCGCTTCGGGAAAGAGCAGTTGCGCCGTGGTAGCCGGGCCGCCGTCGCCGCCGGAATAGCCGCGGCCGGCGATCGTCTCCGTGCGGCCACCGGTGGCGTCCGAGCTGTTGATCACGCGGCGGATGCGATGATTGCCGCGGTCAACGAAGTTCAGATTGCCCCGCGCATCCACAAAAATCGAGCTCGGCGACTGCAGCCGCGCCAGAATCGCCGCCTGCCCGTCGCCCGCAAAGCCGATCTCGCCGTTGCCGACGATGGTGGAGATCAGGCCGGTCCGCGAAGCGATGCGCCGCAGACGGTTGCCCTCGGCATCGGCGATGAGCAGGTCGCCATTGGTATCGGCCGCGAGGCCCGCGGCGTCCACCAGCGAAGTGAGCGCCGGGCCGCCGTCGCCGTTGCCCGTGTTCACTTCGGCGCCTTTGCCGGCGTAGGTTTGGATGGTGCCATTGGGGAGAATGCGCCTAATGAGGCGATTGCCGCTGTCGGTAAAATAGAGCGCGTTATCGGCCCCCAACACGATGGCCCGGGGCAGCGTCATGCGCGCCACCAGGGCGTTCGTGTCGTCGCCGAAGAAACCAGCCACGCCGGTGCCCGAAATCGTCGACACCTGTCCGCCCGCGATGCGCCGCAAGCGGTGGTTGCCGCTGTCGGTGATGACGATGTTGTTCGACGCGTCCAGCGCGAGTCCGTAGGGCGAAGTGAAACGGGCCTGCGCCAGCGCGCCATCGGCAAAGCCAGGTGTGCCGCCAGCCAGGGTACGGATGACGCCGGTACTGAGGGTGAGGACGCGAATGGCGTGATTGCCGGAGTCCGCAATATAGAGGAGGCCCGCCGAGGCGTCCAGGGCCAACGTGGTGGGCGTGTTCAACTGAGCGGCGGTGGCCAAGCCATTGTCGCCGGAGTAGCCCGCGATGCCGTTGCCAGCGATCGTGGTGATCGTGCCGCCGGTAGAAAAACGGCGGATGCGATGCTGCCCCGAGTCCACTACGTAGTGATTGCCGCTGGCGTCACTCAGCAGGAACTCGGGATTCAGCAGCAGGGCGTCGGTGGCGGGGCCGCCGTCACCCGTGGGTCGGGCGCCGGCCAGGGTAGTGATCGCGTAATAGGGCGGCGAGTACGTCTGGCCGAAGCCGGGCAATGCAAGAGCGAAGATAAGAAAACAGCGCATCAAACCAGCAGTATACGGGATCGGCGCGCCGGCAAAAGTAAACTAAGGCAGCGGATATCGCTGATACTCTTTCGTGGCGCCTTCGCCATCGAACAGCAGCACCCAATAGGTCTGCTTCGTGCTGCCCTGCTCCATGCCCGGCGAGCCCAGCGGCATCCCCGGCACGGCGATGCCCTTGCCCTTCGGCTTTTCTTTCAACATCCGGCGCACTTCGGCGGCGGGCACATGGCCTTCCACCGCATAGCCGGCGATGATGCCCGTATGGCAGGAGGCCAGCTTCTCCGGCACGCCGAACTGCTTGCGAATCGGTTCGGTGCTGTCCACTTCCTTCACCACGACGGTGAAGCCGTTGGCGCGCATGTGGTCCACCCATTTGCCGCAGCAGCCGCAGGTGGGCGTTTTATAGACGGTCATGGGTTGCGCGACGGGCGGCTCGGCGGCCACCAATCCGCCAGTGAGCAACGCTAGGCTGGCGGCAAAGGAAATGAGGCGTTTGGTAATCATTTGTAAATAACTCCACTTCCAGTCTAGCGGGTATGTTGCCCACACAAAACCTTTACATTGCTATGGTTCGATAGGGCTATGAAGAAGCTTACTTGGATCGCCTTTGCCAGCACACTGATGGCGCAGCCGCCCATGCAGTCCGGCGACGGCGTCTGGCTGCGGGACGCCCTCTTCGGAGAGCGCGACACCTTTGACGCTTGTCTCGCCCATCAGCCCGGCCAGGGACAGTATCACAACCACGTGCAGCCGATTTGCCTGCGCGCGCAGTTGGATGACAATGTCGAACTGGTGGCCAGTGGCCGCACCGGCGCGACGTATCGCGAGAAGGCCGGCGGCTGGAAGCACTCGCCGATCCTCGGCTGGGCCCTCGACGGGTACCCGATCTATGGCCCTTACGGCTACAGCGATGCGCGCAATCCGGCCAGCCCGGTGAAGCGCATGCGCTCCGGCTACCGCTTGCGCACGATGACGCAGCGGACGTCGTTGCCGGATTGGGCGCTGGCGTATCATCCGGGCGTGCCACAGCAATTGCCGGCCGCGCAACAGGGTCCGCCGCTGAATGACCGGTTTCCCTTGGGTAGATACATCGAAGACAACGAATTCGTCGCGGGCCTGGGCGACCTGGACGCTTACAACGGCCGCACCGCCGTCACGCCGGAGTTTCCGAACGGCACTTACGCTTACTTCATTACACTGAACGACGACGGCTCACCGGCCTTCCCCTATATCCTGGGGCCGCAGTATTACGGCACCGTGACGCGCGGACAAGCGGCCGTACCGTCGGACGCGGCGGATTACTTTGTGAGCGGCCAAACACCGGCACCCAGCACGGATTCGCTATTGCGCTCCTGGCTGACGAGTAACTCGCAGACCATCGCCCGCGCCATCGTTGGTTGGGATCCGTCCGCCGGGCCGCAAACCACCTGGCCGGGCACGCAACCCGCGGGCGCACGCCCCGTGATGGGCGGAGTGACGGCGCCGGCCAACGCCGACATCCAACGCATCCGCACGACGGCCAGCACGGTTTACGTGAATTCGAATAACTTACCGAGCTATGTGATCGGCCCCTGGTTCGCCGGCGGCATGAACGGCGGCGTCTTCATGAACTTCGCTGCGTCGATTAACTCGCTGACGCAGGTGCCGCGTGCGCCGGCGGTGGCGGCGACGAAGACCAGCACCGGCCTGGGCGCCATCGGGGTGTGGGTGAACGGCGTCGCCGTCTTTAATGCCGCCGACGGCGCGTCCTATCGCAACGCCAGCAACGACGACGCGGGCGGCGGGATCGTCGTCTCGAACGCGCTGCACTGGTCCTCGGCGTCGCTGGAAGGCGGACCCCTCACGCCCGGCGCGCTGGTTACCGCGTACGCGCAGTTCGAGGCCAAGCTCGCCACCAGCACGCAGCAAGCCAGCAGCGCGAACTGGCCGGTGACGCTGGGCGGCGCCACGGTGACCGTCGTGGACTCCACCGGCACGTCGTTGCCCGCCGTCATCAGCTACGCGTCGCCCACGCAAGTGAACTACCGTATCCCCGACAACGCCGCGCTCGGCATCGCGACGGTCCGCATCAACGCCGGCGGCGTCACCGTACCGGGTGCGATTCACTTAGTGGCAACTTACCCCGGTTTGTTTAAGACGAACCTGGCCGGCGACGCCGCGGCGCAAATCGCCCGGCTGGTGGGCGGACGAGTGACTTACGAGAGCATCGGCGGGCCGGTCACGCTCGGCCCGCCCGCCGAGCAGGCGACATTGATCCTGTACGGCACGGGTCTCAATGGGGCGAAAGACGTCACGGCGACGATCGGCGGGGTGAATGCCCCGGTGGCCTACGCGGGGCCGCAGGGCGTCTTTAGCGGTCTTGACCAGATCAATCTGCCGCTGCCCAGCAGCCTGGCCGGTCGCGGACGCGTCGAGATCGTAGTGACGGCGGGAGGCAAGGTATCGAATCCGGTTTACATTACGTTGCGATGAGACGCCTGCGGTCCTGCGCCTCGCTGACGAACCCCGACCGTAAGGGAGGGGATGGTTGGCCTGCGAGCCGACGAGGGCTGGCAAAGCGATCCCCTCCCTTACGGTCAGGGTTCGTTGCGTGGGCATGGCTGCGGTTTTGTTCTGGACTGCTCAGCGCGGGGTGCTTGCTGGCGCAACCAGTCAGCACCGTCTGGATCCGCACTCAGTTACCCGCGAACGTGAGCCGGCGTCCCGATGTCCACGCGGTGGAAGTGACGGAACGCGAAGTCGTCGTGCGCTCCCACGGCTTCTCCCTCGCCCCGCTCGGACTGCTGGCGTCGCCGCCCGCACCGCCCGCGGTCACCGGCTACGCCTTCCGCATCCCTCGCCAGCCGCAACCCGCCGCGGGCCGCCATGCCCACGTTCCCTCCGATGCCACGGGCGTCTTCGTGAATGGCGTTCCCGTCTACAATCACTTCGAGGCCGCTTCTTACCGGGGCCAGAACCTCTGGCATTATGACCTGGTCGCGCGCAATGACGACGGCACGTCGACCGTAGCGGGACGCAAGCGGGCTGACCTCACGCATCCCACGGCGCCGGGTCTGCTGGAGCGGTTGGCCGTCTGCGCCGGGGGCAAGCACTCCCCCCTCATCGGCTTCGCCTTCGACGGCTACCCCATCTACGGACCCTGCACCACGCAAGGCCCCGTGCGTTCCGGCTATCGCCTGCGCGACATCACCGTCCGTGAAGTGTGGCCCGATGGGACGGTAATGGCCCCCGGCCAAGCAGGCCCTCCCGTCAGCGACGAGTATCCGCTGGGGACCTTCGTCGAGGATTACGTCTATGTCGCCGGAGCTGGAGCGCTTGATCGCTACAACGGGCGCTTCGCCGCTACGCCGGAGTATCCCCAAGGCACTTATGCCTACTATCTGAGTACGGAAGGCGGTAAGCTGGCTTTCCCTTACTTACTCGCCCACGAATATCAGGGCGAGTATGCTTCAGAGACTTTTCGCCCCTCCGCGACCGCTGGCATCGTATCGCTCGAGAAGAAAAACGACTCTTTACGTTTCCAGATCGATTCACCCACGCCGATTCGTTATCTGGAATTCGTTCACGAGCGTCCGCTGCACTTACTCATCATTTCTGAGGACTTACAGGATTTCGCCCATTTGCATCCGGAAGTAAATCCCCAAGGCACTTGGGAAACCACTTACTCGTTTCCGCGCCCCGGCCGCTATCGACTTTACGCTGACTTCACGCCGCCTGGCGGCGCGCAGCGTGTGACGCAATTTGACTTACTCATTCCGGGTAAGCCAACGCGGCCAGCCAAAGCCAGCATACCCGCGGGCGTCGAGCTGGACCGCACGCGCCCCTGGCGCGCCGGGGAAGATACGCAGTTACGCTTCACCCTGAATCTGCCTGGGCTCGAGCCCTACCTCGGCGCCTGGGCGCATGTCGTCATCGTTGGCGAGGGGCTGTCGAGCTTCCTGCACGCGCATCCTTTGGAAGCGTCACCGATTGCGCCCAGCGAAGCGCATATTCACACCCGCGAAGCTCTCGGCCCGCCACCGCGCGAAGTCAGCGTAGCCGCGGTACTCCCGCGCGCCGGCCGTTACAAGCTTTGGTTGCAGACGCAAAGCGCCGGGACGGTGTTGGCGATTCCGTTCGAGATCGAGGTGAGCGCCGCGCAGGCCAAGACGCCGGTGTCGACCGTCATTCCGCCGGGCGCCATCCGCGTTCAGGTGACTCCGGAAGGTTTCGTTCCCGCGCGCGTCACCGCTCCTCCGGGCAAGGCGTTCACTCTCGCTCTGACGCGATCCTCCGCGCCGAACTGCGGGAATACGATAGTGATCCCCGCGCTGGGTATCTCTCGCGACTTACCTCTCGGAGCTACAATCCTGATCGAGTTACCGCCCCATGCCCAAGGCGCACTTAGCTTTTCCTGTGGCATGGGAATGTATCGCGGCAGCTTAGTCATCGGCAGCGAGAAAAATTAATGCTGGCAGCCATCATCTGTGGAATTTAAGAACGTACTATAAGTACTAACGGTACTATCAATCATGACGCCTTGGTTACTGAGCCACAACTTACTAAGTACCGTGCCGAAACCATAACCGTTAGATGGTGATTTTCGGATTCTGACGTTGACACTCCCGCCGCTTACCGCGACACTAAATAGCTAGGGGAATACCCTCAAAGGTCACTCGAATACCCTCAAAGAGGGGTAAGGTGGACTGAAAGGGCGGGAGCCTGTCTTCGGAGAGATGGCGAACGTAGAGCAAAATCGATGGTATGCGGTGCGCGTTCGTTCGCGTTGCGAGAAGCTCGCAGCGGCGGCTTTAACGGCGCGTGGCTTCGAAGTGCTGGCAGCGGTTGCCCCGCAACGCCGCGTCTGGGTGGACCGCGTGCGCACCGTCGAAATGCCGCTCTTTCCCGGCTATATTTTCGCGCGTTTCGATCCCAAGCAGCGAATCGAAATCGAGCGGACCGCCGGCGTCGCCTGCATCGTTCACTTCAGCGATCACTGTTGCCCCGTCGACGACTTCGAAATCGACTCCATCCGCCGAGTCCTCGGCTCCGGACTCGACATCTACCGCGCCCCGTTCTTCGGCGTGGGTAAGTTCGTCTCCGTCAAGCACGGCGCACTCGCGGGGACCCGCGGCGTCGTGGTGGAAGTGAAGAATCGCTTCCGTCTGGTGGTCTCCGTCACGCTGCTACAACGCTCTGTCGCCGTCGAAATCGACGAAGCCATTCTGGAGCCACTCTGGACGCCGGCGCCGGCCGAAGCCAACCAAGTCATTTCCGCTGCATAACCCCCATGGCGCCACTGGAACCAGTCACGGTCGTCCGTCCGTCATCCGCCAAGCGGATGACCGCACCGCCGTTGGTGATTCCGACGCGGACCGTCCGCGCCACCGTCGAGCCAACACCTGAAGATCCTGCGACGCATCTGGGATCGTTTCTGCGCCAGCACGGTCTGGCGCTGCTCCTGGCGACGGCGCTGGGCATGGCCCTGGCCTTCGTCTATACGCGTAGCGTCCCGCCCATCTTCCGCGCGGCTGCCTTACTCGAAATCCAGGACGTCAGCGAGAAGTTCGTCAACTTGCGCGACGTTTCGCCGGTCTCGAAAGACGCCCCCACCAACGTCAGCGAGTTGCCGACACAGCTACGGTTGCTGCAAAGCCGCACGTTGCTCGAACGCGTCGTGGCGCAAGTACCGCCGGAGCGGATTCCGCCGCCTGCGGGCGTGATGAAGTGGCTCAACCGCGCGCCCAGCGCACCGACGCTGTTGAGCCGCGTCGAGTCCGCCGCGCAGAATCTGCAGGTGCGCGACTCGCGCGGGACGCGCATGGTGGAGGTCGCGTTCGAAAGTCCCGACGCCAACTACGCGGCGGCTTTCGTGAATCAACTGGCGCAGCAGTACATCAGCCAGAGCGTCGAGTCTCGCCTGGAGATTTCGCGCGGCACCAGCCAATGGCTGGAGCGCCAAATGGCCGAGCTCCGCGGCAAGCTGAACGTCTCCGAAACCCGCCTCCAGCAGTACGCGCGCGCCTCCGGGCTCGTCGTCCTCAACGCGGAACGCCGCCCGGACGAGGAGAAGCTGCGTCAGATTCAGGATAGTCTTTCGAAGGCGCAAGAGAATCGTTCCATCCGCCAGGCGCGCCTGGAAACATTGCTGGCCGCGCCGCTCGATTCGCTCGATCCGCCGGTGGGCAGTCCGCTGCGCGATCACCAGACCAAGCTCGCCGAACTGCGCCGCCAACGCGCCGACCTCAACACCATCTACACGCCAAACTTCGACGGCATTAAGCGCTTGGACGCGCAGATCAACACGCTTGAAACCGCTTGGCGCAACGAAGCCACGGCCCTCCTGCAAAGCGTGAAGAACGACTATCAGGACTCCGTGGCGCGCGAGCGCCTGTTGCGCGACAGCTACCAGGAGCAGGTGGGAGAGGTGACCAAGCAGGGCGAAATCGCGATTCAGTACGATATCCTCAAACGCGAAGTGGACACCAACCGGCAGCTCTACAACACGCTGATGCAGCGCGCGGCCGAGGCCAAAGTCGCCTCCGCGCTCCGCGCCAGCAGCGGCCGCCTGGTGGATCCCGCCACCGTTCCTTACCGTCGCGCGCGGCCCAGTTTACTGCTCAATCTGATCTGGGGCGCGACCGCGGGCTTCCTTGGCGGACTCGTCTTCGTCACGGTGCGCAACCGCGCGGACCAGCGCATTCACTCAACGCGCGACTTCGTCTCCGCCGTTCCGCAACTCGGCGTCATCCCCCGCTTCCGGCCGCGCTTACACGCTGAAGCCGGCCTGATCCGCGTGGACGCCAATCCCCACGGGCCCGCGCACCTCGCGCTCACCACGTGGAATCATCGCGTCTCCCGCGAAGCAGACGCCTATCGCTCCGTGTTGACGTCCATCCTCTTCTCCCCCGCCGCCGGGCGTGTGCCGCAGGTGATCGTCGTCACCAGCCCGCAAAGCGGCGATGGCAAGACCACGCTGGTGACGAACCTGGCTGCCGCGCTCGCGCAGATGCAGCGCAGCGTGCTGCTGATCGATGGCTCGCGCGAACGCGGCCTGCACGAAGTCTTCGGCCTGAGCGACAACTACGGCCTCAGCGACCTGATGGACCTGCCCGAAGTCAATCCCAGCCTGCTCTCCTACGTCACGCACGCGACGCCGATCCCGGGTGTTTCGCTCGTCGCTAGCGGTCCGCGCGAAGGCAGCGCGCTCGATCTGCTCTATGCCATGTCCCCCCTGCTCAGCGACCTGCGCCGAGCCTACGATGTCCTCCTGATCGACGCTCCGTCGATCCACGAACTGCCCGATGCTCGCGTCTTCGGCCGCCTGGCCGACGGCGTCATTCTCGTTGTGCGCGCGGGGGAAACTACCCGCGACGCCGCGCAAGCCGCCGCGTCGCGCTTGCAAGATGACGGCACTGTCCTGCTGGGGACGGTGCTGAATCAATCGCTTTAGACGGTTGCGTTTCTTGACTGCCGCGAACTTACTCTCGCCATCTTTCGCCGCGCAGCGCGCGCTGGCCGGCACCGCTGCGTGGTCCTTTCTGGCGGCCGCCATCGGACGCGGCTCGAACCTGGCGGCGGTCGTCATCTGCGCGCGCGTTCTCTCGCAAGAAGAATTCGGCCAAGTGGCCTTGATTCAAAGCACCGTCGGCATGTTCGGGCCACTCGCGGGCCTGGGACTCGCCACGACGACTACGAAATTCCTGGCCGAGTATCGCGATACCGATCCGGCGCGCGCGGGCCGCATTCTGGCGCTGTCGCTCGCCGCGGCCGGCGCCGCCGGACTCTTGCTCACGGGCGTCCTGATCCTGCTCGCGCCGGCGCTGGCCACCTACGGCTTTGCCGCGTCGAATCTCTCCAGCCAGTTGATTCAAGCCTCCGGTCTGCTCGCCTTCGGCGTCTTTGAAGCCGTGCAGACCGGCGTCCTTACCGGCCTTGAAGCCTTCCCACGCCTCGCTCGCCTCAGTGTTTGGAACGGCCTGCTCTCGATTCCCAGCGTCTCGTTTCTGGCTTACTTCTACGGGGCCAGCGGCGCCATTGCCGGGCTGACTCTAGCGGTGATTCTCTCCTGCCTGCTCAACGCCGTGGTGCTGCGGGCTGAATGCCGCAAGTGGGGCATCCGTCCTACGTTCACCGGCGCCAACGCCGAGCGCGGCATGTTATTTGCATTCAGCCTGCCCTCCTACCTCTCCGGCATCATCGTCGCGCCGGTAACCTGGCTCAGCAGCAGTTGGCTGGTGCATCAGCCTGGCGGCTTCGCCGAAATGGCGCTCTTCAGCGCCGCGGACCGTTTCCGTTTCCTGCTCATCTTCCTGCCTCTGGCCGTCTCCCGAATCGCCGTACCTGCCCTCTCGCGCTCTCGCGCCACCGGGGACCAGGATGGGTATCAGAACGTCTTCCGTTGGAACTTGGCGTTTGGTTTGCTCGCAACGCTGCCCGCCGCCCTGGTCTGCCTGGTGCTCTCGCAGCCGTTGATGGCGCTCTTCGGCGAGGCCTTTCGCCGCGGCTGGCCCGTGCTCGCGATCCTCGCGCTTTCGGCGATCCCCACCGTGATGAATACACAACTTGGAGCGGCGCTCTTAAGCAACGGACACGCCTGGGCGCGCGCCAGCGCCGACGTCGTACTGGCCGTCGTCTTTCTGGGGAGCGCCTGGTTCTTCGTCCCCCTTTGGCAGGCCACCGGACTCGCGCTATCGTTCGCCATCTCGTACTCCACGGCCTGTTTGATGTTGGCCATCTTCCTCCGGAGGCCCCATGCCGTCCGGTAAGTACTTCCATCCGGCGCTGACCCTCGCCTTGCCGTTCTTCGCGCTCACCGCGCTCATCGCCGGTCCGGCTGAGCGGCGCTTACCCATCGCCCTGCTCTCATCTTCTGTCTATGCGTTGATGACCTGGCTTTTCCCGCGTTGCCGCTGGCGAAGAGAACACTACTTCTGCCCGGTGAATGTCGCGCTTGGTTTATTCCTCTTGAAGCTGGTGGTTGGGCCCATCCTGATTATGCTGACGGGGCCGGAGAGCAGCGTCTTGAGTATTCTGCCCACTTACTCCACCATGCAGGGCGCGATTCTGATCGACGTGATCGCTTACGTCGCCTTCTGCCTCGGCCTCACTTACGCGCCCCGCGAGTTTCGGATGCCGCGTTCGTCTGCGTTGTCCTCAGCCCTGCTGCACAGCCCCAGCCAATCGTTTATCTGGCTCTTCGCCGTGGTGGGCATCTTCGGCTTCGTCTCCGCTTTCGATAGCATCCCGCGCTTAGTGGAATACTTCGTGGACCCCGCGCAGTCGGCGATTACTCAGCAGGATCTTGAGGGTACGTGGCAGGGCTTGCTGGGTACGGTGCTGCGTCCGTTCTTTGCCTTTTCGCTCATCGCGTGGTGGGCCCGCACCGCAGATCACGCCAGCGGTGCGTTGCGTCCCGCGCTTACCGGGTTCGTGGCGGCCTTGGGCATCACGCTCGCCAACATTACCTTCAGCTTCAATCGCGCGGCTTTCATGTTCCCGTTACTCTGCCTGGCCGCGGTCTACAACGCCCGCATCCGGCGCATTCCCTTCGGCTTCACCACCGCAGGCCTGGCGATGCTACTGCCGGTGCTGATCGCCATCGGCGCGTATCGTTCCGGCGAGAACACCAGCAACACGGCTACTCAGGCTTCATCCTTCATCGAGATCTCCGAGAACCTACAGGCCTATGGCGGCGGCCCGCAGTTTACCGGCCTCTTCTATGACCGCATCGGCTGGTCCGAACGGCCCTTCGGCGGCAGCACCCTGTTGGCATCTGTGATGTCGCCCGTGCCCGTGCTCGGTAAGGGCTTTCGCGAATCCAGTGGACCCGCTCTATTTAACGCCGCCTTGGACCGTGGGCCGGGCGTGGAGGATCAGATCATTCCCTTCGCTACCGAACTCTTCGCCAACTTCCATTTACCGGGTGTGATCGCCGGCTTCGCGTTACTCGCCTACTTACTCAGCCAGGCTGAGCTTTGGTTCAGTGCGGCCCGCTCCACCTTCACCGCCTTCGCGATTCAGTACGCCGCCCTTTGGGCCGCGATGCTCGCGGCCTGGAGCGCGGCGATCTATTCGCAAATTTTGATCTACTTCTTTCTGCCAATTTATTTTTACTTGGGCTACCTCGGTGCGTTGACTTGGCTGAAGTCCTTCAACCGCCGCTCGCCCTTAGGAGCTATCTCATGAAAATCGCGCTGATTGGTGGCATTTATGGCCAACCAGGTTACATCAAGCTCACTCCCGAAACGACGCTCGAAGCCGGTTTGCGGGAAGCCGGACACACGGTAACCCCACTAAGTCACTACGAGGAGGCTGACTTCTCGGCCTTCGACGTGGTTCACGTCCACCACCTCAGTTATGGCGCCCCTCGCCTCGCCAGCGACCCGACGGGCACCCCGTTCGTGTTTACGGCCCACAACGGTGACCATATGTCCGGCGTGCCAATGGGCGTCGCACGAGAGCTCGCCATGCGCTACGTCATCTCGCGGGCCGATGCCGTCGTCGCTTTGTCCCGCTCCGAAGCCGATTTCCAGCGCCGCACCTATCGCCTGGATGGCGCCGAGCATGTCTCGATCCCGAATGGAATCGATGCCGTGCAGTTTCCTTACGCTCGCCGCAATGCCGCCAACCGCGAGGGCAAGCCTTGGCAATTGCTCTTCGTTGCCCAGCTCATTCCGATCAAGGGCTGCGATTTAATGCTACACGCCTTGGCCCGCTTGCCGCAGGACGCCGAACTCACGTTCGCCTATCAGAATGGCGCCATGGAGCCGGCCTTACGCGAACTCGCCGCCACCTTGAATATCTCCAAGCGCGTGAAGTTCGCCGGTAAACAGAGCCCGGCCCAACTCGCTGAGCTCTATCAAACCAGCGACCTATTCGTCCTGCCCAGCGATACCGAAGCGCTGCCCTCCGTCATTACAGAGTCGATGCTGTCCGGCCTACCCTTCATCGCGCGGCCGGTGGGCGGCGTGGTGGAACAGACGGCTGGCTTCGGACGCATTCTCCAGGAACGTTCTGCCGAGGCTTTGGCTCACGAGATTTCTGACGTTCTCGAAAACTACGCACACTTCGCGGATAGATCGGCGGAGATGAGCGACTACGCGCGCCGTACTTACTCGATTCCGCAAATGATTGCCTCCCACCTCGAGCTTTATCGCTCGCTGGCCGGACGGAAACCTCGCCGGGCGAAAGGCACGCTGACAAACGCCGTGATCCGCGCCGCCGTACACCGCTTTGGCCGCGCCGGTTCACCCTTCATTCCCCCCGTTACTTCGGCGGAGAGACTATGACCATCGTCCACATCGGACCGCCGCACTTACCGGTCCTCTACACGCTTGGCGGAGCGACGGAGCGCCGCATCCGCGAAGTGGCCGCACAACAAGCGGCCGCCGGTTCGCGCGTGATTGTTTACTCGGCGGACCAGGAAACGAAAACGGAGACGTATCGCGGCGCGGAAATTCGTTCGCTTCATTGCCAGCGCCAAGGCCTACTGCGCGCCGCCGAGTTCCTGATGAAAAGTCTGCGCGATGCGCGCTCCGTTGCGCCAGACATCATTCATTTTCATGCCCTGCCCGAAGGGGCTGCTTTCGCGCGCATCTTCGCCAGAGGACTGTCCGCTAAAACGGTCCTCTCCTTCGACTACTTTGTCTTCCGCCGTGGCAAGGAGAACCCATTCTTTCCTTGGTACCGCCGCGCCCTGAAGTCTTTTACTTCCTTGCTTCCCGTATCGGACTATTGCCGGCAGGAATCCGCCTCTTATTGGTCAATCCCCGCTGATCGCATGCGCGTCCTTTATAACGGCGTTAGCCTGCAGCAGTTTACTCCCGACTCGCGCGCCGCCGCCGAACGGCGCGCCGCCATCGGCCTCACCGATGAGTTCGTCCTGCTCTACGTCGGCCGCGTTTGCGAACAAAAAGGGACTGACTTACTCGTCGATGCCTATGCGCAACTCCGCGCCGAAGGCCGTCGTGTGCGCTTAGTTGTCGCCGGACCCATCGGCCAGTTCGGCCACGAAGGGTCCCACTCCATCACGGACAAGCTGCAGCAACACGACGGCATTTACCTGGGCCCAGTGGACGAAGCGATTCTACCCTCTGTCTACAACATGGCGGACCTCTTCGTGCTGCCGACGCGCACCTGCGAAATGTTCGGCATGGCCGCGATTGAAGCCCAGGCCTGCGGACGGCCCGTCGTCTGCAGTAACCACGGCGGGTTGCCGGAAGTGGTGAACGCCGCCAGCGGCCTGCTTTTCCGCACCGGTGATGTCGACGATCTGGCGCGCCAGATTCGCACCCTGATGGACGACCCCGCTTTGCAGCAACGCTTCTCCGCCGCCGCGGTAGTAAATGCCCGGCGCTTCGCCTGGGAAACGATCTCTTCCGATCTCGCATTAGTGTACGGCCAAGCCTAAATGAACTCTCCGCTGGTTAGTGTAATTCTTCCTTTCTTGAATGGCGGAGCCGCGTTTACGCCGGCTCTGCGCTCCATCTTGCGGCAGACTTACACGAATTGGGAGTTACTCCTGTGCGATGACGGCTCGCGCGACGGCAGTCTCGAGTTAGCGCGCAGTCTGCAGGATCCGCGCGTCGTCGTGTGGTCCGACGGGAAGACCAAAGGTCTCGCGGCGCGCTTGAACGAATGCCTGGCAAAAGCCAGCGGTTCTCTCATCGCCCGTATGGACGCCGACGACATTAGTTACCCGGCTCGTTTGGAGCGGCAGGTAACTTATCTCCAAGCGCATCCAGATATCGACTTAGTCGGTTGCCGTATGCTGATCTGCGGCGAAGATAACTCGGCGCTTGGAACACGGCCGCTGCCAACCAATCATGCGGCTATCGTCGCGCACCCCGCCACGGGCTTCGAGCTCGCTCATCCGACTTGGATGGCGCGGGCCGCCTGGTATCGCCGCCATCAATACGACCCGACGGCTTTGCGCTTCGAAGACGTCGAGTTACTCTACCGCGCCTATCCTACTAGCCACTTCGCTAACTTGCCAGAGATTCTTTACGGTTACCGCGAGATGCCCGGGGGCTTCCGGAAGCGCCTGAAGACCAGGCTGGGCCGCGTGCGCTATCTTCGCGCGCACCCTTCGGAGAACTTTCCTCGCGCCGCGCTGGTGGAGGCCGCGAAAGTAGCCGCTGACGCGCTCATCTGCGCTACCGGTACCCGTTACGCCATGTTGCGCCGTCGCGAGAATCCGCTCTCCAGCGCCGAATTAGCGGAATGGAAGAATCTGCTGCTGGAGCTGACTGAGCGACCGGCCACGCCGTCACTAGCTAAGGTTGCCCAAGCATGAGCGAAGCCCCTTTGCGAATCGCTGTCATCACCACGGTGGCCGAAACGCTCGCCGCGTTTTTTCCGGGCCAGTTGCGCGCGCTCGCGCAGCAGGGCTTCGAGGTTCATGCGATCTCCTCGCCAGGCATGGGCGAGATCCCGGAAGTCCAGATCCATGGCATCTCGATGGAGCGTCAACCCAGTCCGCGACGCGACATGGTATCTCTCTTGGCACTTACTCGACTACTGCGACGGATTCGGCCCCATATCGTACATGCCCACACTCCCAAGGCTGGGTTATTAGGCATGGCGGCCGCTAAACTCGCTGGCGTACCGCTTCGGCTCTACACGATCCACGGTTTGCCGCTCGAAACGCGTACGGGCCTGTGGCGGAAGGTGCTGAGATCGGCTGAACAACTTAGCTGCGCCTTGAGCACGCGGACTTACACCATCAGCCCGTCGCTGCGGAAGCTGGCGCTCAACCTACGGCTGTGCGCGGCGGAGAAACTCTTCACCTTAGGTGACGGCTCCTGCGCGGGCATTGAAGTGGATCGCTTCGACGGTGACGCCGATTGGCGTGCCACGCGCGCGGAGGTCCGCGCCTCGCTGGGGGTCGGGGAGAACGAGTTACTCATTTCCTTCGTGGGGCGCTTAGCGCGCGACAAAGGGATTGGCGTGCTGGCGGAAGCTTGGCCGGCGATGGCGCGGGAGTTGCCAGAGGCGCACTTACTCTTAGCCGGCGAGTTCGACGCGACGGATCAGTTCGCGCCAGACATCTTGCATCGCCTGCGGCACGACGCGCGCATTCATTTGCCCGGAAGTGTCGGAAACGAACGAGTGCCGTCCATCCTTGCCGCCACCGACGTCTTCGTGCTCCCTACATTCCGTGAGGGCCTTTCGCAAGTAGCCTTAGAAGCCGGTGCCATGGGCGTGCCTGTCGTCTCCACCCGCGTTACCGGCGTCGTCGATGCGGTGCGCGACGGCGTAACCGGCATCCTGGTGCCGCCGCACGACGCCGGTGCGCTGGCCCAGGCCGTGATCGATCTAGCCGGGCAGCCAGCCCTGCGAAAAGCGTTGGGCCGCGCGGCGATCAGCCACGTAAGGACTAAGTTCACTGACCGTCGCGTAAATGAGTTGTGGATGAATGAGTATCGCGAGTTAGCCGCCGTTGTACACCCTGCGGGGCTGCCCAAGGCGATGGCGGCAAGGAGTGGCGTTTGATGCGGATCTCGCAACTCACGCTTGGCGGACTGGCTCTCGCGGGCGCCGGCTATTGGCTCACGCTTTCTGCGCCGGCGGCGGCGCAGTCAGCTGTGCCTGACGTCGCTTTCTACCATGAGTTCTTCGGCCGTCGCGGATACACGGATCCGCAGGCGGAGTTGAATCTGCGCTTGGGCATGATGAACGGCTTGACGTTCTCACCGCCCGTGGAAGACGCCGTCACTCAGATTACTGGCACTTACAACGCGGGACTGATGCTGCACCTGGCCGGGGCGTCTGCGCCGGCGGGAATTTCGGAAGCGGCGATCGAGTTGCAGCGTAGCGAGTTCAACCGGATTGCGAACGCCGGGGGAGCGCGGCGCTTTCATTGGAACTTACTCCCGGAGTGGGACCAGTCCGGCGGTGCGTGGGTGCCCGCCGGAAGGCCGCGCTACAACGGCCTCTCTCGCACTGCGGCCAGTGCGAGATTTCTGAATTACTACCAAAGCACTTACCCGACGCTTTTCGGCTATCTACGGCAACCGGCTGCGGAACGCAATTATTTGCTGGCAGCCGTCACCGACTATGCGCCGAATGTCTACCGGACCTATGAATTCGGCGTTGACCGGCAGTTACTCGAACGTGGGATCGACGAGTTGGGCGACTTGTCTACAGGCCTGGCCTTCATACGTGGCGCCGCGCGCCAGTTTGGCCGGGAATGGGGCGTCGACTTCGCCAGTTGGCGCACGACGACGAATAGCGCCACGCGCTACAACGACGCGGGGACGCTGCTGGGAGGTTGGTCCGCCAGTTATTTCCGGCGCAATTACTTTGCGGCTTTCGCCGCCGGTGCGCGAACCATTCAGAACCAAGCCGTGAACTATCGCTACTCGAATGGCGCCCTGAATCCGTTTGGAGTAGCCAACCAGGAATTCGCTGACTACGCTTTGCGGCGGCATCCCGAAGTTGCCCAGCCCTTGGTAAGCACGGCGATCTTGATTGACCACAATTCCGGCTTCGATCCGAAGCACGGGTTACACAACCAAAGCAGCGCCGTGTGGTACCAGGACATTCTCTATTCCGAAGGCGACTATATGATGGATAACTTCTTCCGTCTCGCTTTCCCGAACCATTGGCTGCACGGCCTCACTCCGCAAGCGCCATTCGCTGATCGCAATGGCGTCCCCGATGAAGCAAGGTTCCGCGCGTACCTCGCTGCTGGAGGAGACCCGCGCCCTTATGAGCCGATGGCCACCACTCGCTGGGGCGATAACTTTGACGTGATCACCAATCGCGCGGCGGCCAGCGTCCTGAGCTTTTACAAGACGATCATCCTCATCGGCGATGTGCCGGTAGACGCCCGCCTGCGCGGCGATTTGCGCGAGTGGGTGAATCAGGGCGGAGTACTTGTCATGAATGCCTCGCAAGCCGTCGCGGCCGATGAGGATTTACTCGGAGTCAGCCTGACCAACACCACCCGCAGCGCCACGGCTTCACGCTGGTTGCCTTCGACGGCGGCCGTGACGGAAGCGCCCTACGACTACCGCGTCGTGCGGCTAATGAGTGCCGATGTACTGGCGGTAAATGAGGCGAATGACCCGCTGGTGACTTACCGCCGCTTTGGTGGCGGGGAAGTGTTGCTTACCACGCCGGACCATCTACAGAACAAAGCCCGGCAGCAGATTCTCACCGTGGGGGAGCAACTGCTTGACTCGATGATGCTGCGCTTTTCGCCGGTCCGCGTGAACGGCCCGCCGGTGGAGTATGTGGTGAGCGAAGCAGCCGGAAAGCTGGTGGTGACGCTCCTGAATCATGCGAGAACCGAGTGGTCCGGCGAAGTCGTGGTGCGCCGGCCGGTGGGATTTATTGGCGTCATGGAGTATCTCGCGGATCAGCCCATCGAGTTCCGCCTGTCTCGCCGCGAAGTGGCGATACCCGTCAGGGTGCCGCCTTATGACTTGCGGGTGGTGGCAGTGGAGAGCACGGTAGCCGCGAATGCTCAATCTAGGGGAAGGCAGTAGCGCGTTCGGTGCCACTTTATACTCGCCGTAGAAACTTAGTCGTTTTCGGGGCATCGGGCCATGCAAAGGTGGTCCTGGACATATTGCATCGGGCAGGTTCTTTCGAGATTGTCGGCTTGCTGGATAACTATAAGCCGCTCGGCAGCACTTGTGGCGCGCACGTAGTGATTGGCCGCCTGGGCGAGCTGCCGCAGCTTGCGCGCGAACACGAGAACCTGGGCATGGTAGTCGCGATTGGCGATAACTGGGTGCGCGGGCGTGTGGTAAGTGAGATTCGAGCAACTTTCCCGGCGATTCAGTTTGTCAGAGCCATTCACCCTTCGGCGCAGATCGCGATGGATGCCTGTGTGGGCGATGGCGCGGTGATCATGGCTGGCGCCGTGGTGAACCCGGGCGCGAGTGTGGGAGAGTTTTGCATCGTCAATACCCGCGCTTCGTTGGACCACGACTCGGTGATGAGTGAGTATTCGAGTCTGGGTCCGGCCGCGACTACTGGTGGCGGAGTCCGGCTGGGAAGTTACTCGAATATTGGTATTGGCGCCACCGTCGTGCAGGAGATCGTGGTTGGTGAGCACACGGTCATCGGCGCGGGGGCGGTGGTCTTGCATTCGTTGCCGGATCGTGTCGTAGCTTACGGTGTACCCGCGCGCGTCATCCGGCCACGTGTGGTTGGCGAGCGATATCTCGGCGATATTCATATGACGGCGGGTCAGGCGAAGTAAGGTGTCGATTTACCTGGCGGCAAAACGCGCCCTGGATATCGTAGTCTCCGCCAGCATGTTGGTGGTGTTCGCGCCCGTCATGCTGGTTACCGCAGTTTGCGTCAGAGTGTTTCTCGGTAGCCCGGTGCTTTTCCGGCATCCGCGGCCGGGCCTGCACGAAGCCGTTTTTTGTTGCCTGAAGTTTCGCACCATGACCGATGGGCGCGATAGCCAAGGCGAGTTACTGCCCGACATGGAAAGGCTGACGAGCTTTGGCCGCTTTCTGCGAGCCACCAGCCTGGACGAATTGCCGCAGTTATGGACCGTGCTTATGGGCGACATGAGCCTGGTGGGTCCGCGGCCGCTCGAGGTGCGCTATCTGCCGCGCTATACGGCTGAACAGAACCGCCGACATTTAGTACGGCCGGGAATCACCGGCTGGGCCCAGGTGAATGGCCGCAACGCGCTCGATTGGGACCAACGGTTTTTGCTGGACGTCTGGTACGTCGACCACTGTAGCTTCGCGCTGGATCTCAAGATCCTTTGGCTCACCGTAGGACGCGTGCTATCAGCTTCCGGCGTGGCGCGGCCAGGCCAGGTTTCTTGCGATGAATTCTGGGGCACCGCCCAGTCGAATCAATCCCGCTCTTAAGGACACTATGTTAAATTCCCAACCGATCCCGCTTTCTTCACCCGATGTGTCGCCGCAGGACCGCCAGTTGGTTCTTGACGTATTAAGCGGTCCCACGCTGAGCTTGGGGCCGATGCTACCCGCCTTCGAGAAGGCGCTCGCCGCCGCGGCCGGAACTCAATACGCCGTAGCCGTGAACTCGGGAACCAGCGCCTTGCACCTCTGCGTGAAGGCGGCGGGGTTGGGAGCCGGCGACGAAGTAATTACTTCTCCCTTCAGCTTTGTTGCTTCCTCAAATTGCCTACTCTTTGAAGGCGCGATGCCGCGCTTCGTGGATATCGATCCGGAGACCTATAATATTGACCCGGCTTTGATTCCAGGGGCGGTAAATGAGCGCACGCGTGGCGTACTGCCGATTCACGTCTTTGGCCGTCCCTGTGACATGGAGACGATCAATCACTTAGCGGCGCGGAAGAATTGGGTAGTAATTGAGGACTCGTGCGAGGCGATTGGCGCGTCGATCAACGGGAAGCTAGCGGGTAGCTTTGGGCAGAGCGCCTGCTTTGCTTTTTACCCGAACAAGCAGATTACTACTGGCGAGGGCGGGGCGTTGATTACGGACGACGAACGCGTGGCGCGCCTGGCAAAGAGTTGGCGCAACCAGGGCCGGGGCGACGGTGGGTCTTGGTTACAACACGAACGCCTGGGATATAACTATCGCCTCTCGGATGTGAACTGCGCACTCGGTATTGGGCAGTTGTCTCGGTTGGATTCGATCCTGCAAATGCGGGAGAGTGTAGCGCGTGAGTACACGGCGCGTTTGGCGGAGGTGCCCGAGGTAATCGTCCCCGCGCCGGTGAAGGAAGGCACGGTGATGAGCTGGTTTGTCTATGTGATTCGGCTACGCGACGAATTCAGCCGGGCGGACCGTGATCGTATACTCGAATCGCTCCGCGGCGAGGGGATCGGCTGCAACAATTACTTCTCGCCGATCCACTTACAGGATTTCTACCAAAAAGAATTCGGCTACCGGCGAGGCGATTTCCCGGTCACCGAGTTGGTTGCGGACCGGACGATTGCGTTGCCGTTCTTCAATCATCTGAGTCCGGCACAGATGGAGACCGTGGTGGCGTCACTGAAGCGCGCCATTGGTAGTTTGTCGCGCGGGGTCGTAAGTGTTCCGGAACTTGCTGCCGCCGCTGGCCGCTAACTGACTTTGAAAGGAGCTGGAGAACCGATGCCTTGGCTGCATTTCCTGATCGATGGCCTGTTGATCGCCGCGGCTGGCGTTTGCGCGTTTTTGCTGCGCTTTGAGTTCGAGTTGCCAAGATTCTATTGGCCGTCGATTCGCATCGCCCTTGTGGTTTGGCTGTGTACGAAGCTGGCGGTGTTCGCCTGGTACCGCCTGCATCGGCGAGCGTGGAGGTTCTTTTCGATCGACGACGTGGTGAGCTTGGCACGGGCCAACGCGGTGGGCTCGGCGTTGAGCGTGGTGGCGATTTATTGCTTAGCGCCAACCGGTTTCCCGCGGTCGATTCCGATCCTGGACTTCGTCTTGTGCTCGTTGTTCCTGGCGATTCGTTTTCTGAGTGGCCGCATTATTTTTGAGGCGATGAACCGGGAACGCCGGTTGCCGGGGAAGGGAATTGTGATTTACGGGGCGGGGCGCGCCGGGGTGGCGCTTTCGGGGGAGCTGCGCATGAACCCAGCCTTGGGCTACGAGGTGGTGGGATTCATTGACGACGATCCGAAACTGGCGAACGTCTTTATTCAAGGTACGCCGGTGTTAGGCGCCGGAGTGAATCTGGCGGCGGTCGTGATGGACCTGGGAGTTACCGAGGTGTTGATCGCCATGCCTTCAGCGAAGCCGGAGCGAATGTTGAAGATCCTGCAGTATTGCCAGCAAGCGCGGGTCCCTTTTCGTACGGTGGCGGCGATTAGCGAGGCGGTGGAAGGGAAGGCGATGGCCGCACAGATCCGCGAAGTGGATGTGCAGGACTTACTTTCTCGCGATCCGGTGGACTTAGACCATAGCCTGGTGAAGATGAGCCTGGGGGGCAAGGTGGTGATGGTTACCGGTGCGGCGGGCTCAATCGGCTCCGAGCTTTGCCGGCAAATCGCCCGCTTTGAGCCGGCGGCTTTGGTGGCTTTCGACGTCGCGGAGACGCCGCTATTTCACCTGGAGAGGGAGATGCGGAGTAGCTTTCCGCGTGTCGAGTTTCATGGCGAAATTGGCAGCATCCGGAACGAACGCCGGGTGCGCTCTTTGATGGAGGAGCATCGGCCCGCAGTGATTTATCACGCGGCCGCTTATAAGCACGTGCCGGTGATGGAGAGCAACGTTCTGGAGGCCGTGGGGAATAACGTGCTGGGCACGCGGAACGTGGCCATGGCGGCGGCTGAGTTTGGGGTAGGGGAGTTCGTCCTGGTCTCTTCCGACAAAGCCGTACGGCCGACCAGCGTGATGGGGGTGACCAAGCGGCTTTGTGAGTTGCTGATTCGCTCATTGCCGGAGTGCAGCACGCGCTACGTCGCGGTGCGCTTCGGCAACGTTTTGGGGAGCAATGGGAGCGTGATTCCGCTATTCAAAGAGCAGATAGCGATGGGTGGTCCGGTGACGGTGACTCATCCGGATATGCGGCGCTATTTCATGACGATTCCGGAGGCGGCTCAGTTAGTTCTGCAGGCGTCGGCGATGGGCCGCGGCGGCGAGATCTTTGTCCTCGACATGGGGCAGCAGATCAAGATCGTCGATATTGCGCGTAAGTTGATTCTGTTGTCCGGCCGCGTGCCGGATTCGGGGATTCGGATTGAGTTCACCGGAACGCGTCCGGGCGAGAAGCTTTACGAGGAGCTGAATCTGGACGACGAAGCGACCATTCCTACCGGTCATCGCAAGGTGAAGATCTTTGTTGGGCCGGATGTTTCGGCGGAGGACTTAGTGGAGCAGATGGAGCAGTTACAAGAGTTGTGCACCAGCCGGAATACGGCTGAGGTGATACGCGCGATACAGAAGCTTGTGCCCGAGTACAGCCCGAGCGCGATGGTGCGGCAGTTGGCGGAGGAGCCCCGTGTTGCGGTGGCGGGTGATTGATGGCACGTTTAACGAACGAGGATATCGATTTTTACGAGCAGCACGGTTGGCTGATGACGGAGCCGGTGCTGCCCGAGGAAGCAATTGCGCAAACGCTTGCCGGTTTAGAGCAGCATTGGAGCGGACATCGGGATCACCGGCTGGAGGGTGCGGGAACTTACTTTGCTGATTGGATGCCCGGGGATGGCGTGGGCACGCGCAACAATGAGTATATTTCGCTACAAAACGAGTTGGTGAGCCGTTTGGCCTGGTCACCTCTGATTGGCGAGATAGCGGCGGCGGCGACAGGCTCCGAGACAATTCGATTGTTTGACGATCAGATTGTTTACAAGCCCGGTGGCCAGTCCGATGCGGTGGTGGGATGGCATGTGGACGGGGATTATTGGGGCACTTGCTCGTCCCAGAATATGCTGACGGCCTGGGTTCCGTTGCACGATTGTCCGGCGGAACTGGGTCCGCTGGTCGTGCTGGATGGAAGCCATAAGTGGTCCCATTTGCTGGAACGGTCGGCGCTTTCCTTTCACCGCAAGGATATGGAAGGGTTGGCGCGAGCGGTGAATGAGTTGGGGTTTGAATTCAAGCCCGTAACGATGGAGATGAAAGCTGGCCAGTTCAGCCTGCACCATTGCCGGGCGATTCATGGGAGTTATCCGAATCGCAGCGATCGAGCGCGGATCGCCTTGGCGGTTCACTTGCAGGATGGCGAGAATCGTTACCGAGCAGCGACGCGCCCGGATGGACGGCCGGTGGAGCTTTTCAATGATCGAATCTGCCGTCGTACGGCCGACGGTCTGCCGGATTATCATGATGAGAAGGTATTCCCCCGGCTATGGTAGTGATGAGCCATGATGAGGTCTTGAGCAGCGCTGATCCTCGCTGGGGAGAGTGGCTGTCCCGGGTGCCGCATGACATTTACCATACCTCGCAGTATCACGGGGTGCGCGGCTTGGGGCAGGAGGGGGAGGCCTTTGTGTTCCTGCATCGGGAGGGCGAGTCGATATTTTTGTGGCCCTATTTGCTGGTGCCGATTGGCGCGGGCGGTTTTGATGTAACGTCCGTTTATGGCTATGGCGGACCAGTCGCGTCGGGAGACGCGGAGTTCGTCGGCCGTGCCTGGCAGGCTTTGCGGGAGGCTTGGCGGAGTTTGTCAGTGGTGTCGGCGTTTACCCGGTTCCATCCGCTGTTGCGTAATGTGGAGTTAGTGGAAGGTTTTGGTGACAGGGCCATGGGACAGGGGCTCAAGTTGCACGGCTCAACGGTATCGATGGATCTGACATTGCCCGAGGCAGAGCAGTTCGGACGTTACCAGAAGCAGTTGCGGAATGAGATTCGCCGGGCCCGCTCGGCGGAGGTACGCACTCGGGAGGACGGTGAGTGGGCGCACCTGGAGGATTTTGTCCGCCTCTATAGCGATACGATGTCGCGAGTACATAGCCGGCCGGAGTATCTGGTGGATGGTAAATGGGTGGCTGAGTTTCGCGAGCGCCTGGGATCAGCCGCGCGGTTGTTTGTTACTGAATGGAATGGCTCCATAATGGCGGCTTGTTTGGTGATGGCTCATGGGCCTTACTTGCATGCCCACTTGCTGGGAAGCAAGCCGGAGATTCCTGGTCTTTCTCCGACTAAGGCTCTACTGGATGGATTGCGTTTGTGGGGAACGGCGCAAGGCTATCATTCCCTGCATATTGGAGGCGGACTCGGTTGCCGGGAGGACTCTCTTTTCCACGCCAAACGGAAGTTCTCGCCCTGCACTCATGAGTTTTATACCGGTAGCTGGGTACTGGATGTCGACCGGTATCGGGATCTGGAGGCGGCGCATCGGGTGAAGTCCGCGGCGGAAGGAATTGAGATCGGGAATCCGGGGTATTTCCCGATTTACCGGTATGTGCCGGAGTAAGTAGGGGCAGGCTTGAATGCCTGCCCGGGCAATTTAGTTAAACGCGGCGACGACTTTTTGACGGGCGTCTTCGTAGACCTTGACGCTGCCCTTGCGCATGAGTTCTTCGATCAGGCCGGCCTCAAAAAGGTCCATGCGTTCGCGAGCCTTTTTCTGACGAAGCTTGTCGACAAGGCCAGCACGTTCGCTGGCGAACTTACCCATGTCAGGTTCGTTGCGTTCCTTAACGCGGAAGAAGACGCGCTTGCGGTCTAAGGAGACCGGCCCTTGCACCGCATTGAGCGGAGCACTGAAAGCCTCGACGAAGGCACTGGAGGAGCCGAGACCTTCGATGAAACCGGTGCGCCCGAATTCAGCAGGAGTCTTCGTCTCAGCGCTGTAGGTCTTCGCGAGGGCGGCGAAGTCGGCGTTCGGGGCCTTGGCAGCCAGGGAGAAGGCCGTAAATTTCTGGTTGAACATCTCGGTGCTGCGCTTGGTTATTTCGCTTTGCCGAATGGCTTCGCGGGCTTCTTCGAACGTCATGACGCTCGGAGGATGGGTATCGCGCAGGATCGGAATTGCGATTCGGGCGTTGGGCAAATTGATGGTGGATCCCACTTCGCCTTTCTTGAGTGAGGTGAGGGCGCCGTAGACGTCTTGCGCATTCTGCCCGAGGCCTCCTTCGACAAGTTTGCGCTGGTCGGTTTTGTCGGCAGTGATGAGGATGCCGGCATATTTCGAGGCAATGGCTTCCGCCTGGCTGGGTGACTTGATTAATTCAGCGCGAGCGGCGTCAGCGTTGGCGTTGAGTTTGGCCCCGGCCGAGTCTTTGTTATATTCAGCCTTGAGTTGGTCGCGGACTTCTTCGAAAGGCTGCAACCGGGGCTCTTGCCGTTCGAGCAATTGCAGAATGTGGTAGCCGAATTCGGTCTTCACCAGATTCGAAATCTCGTTGGGCTTGAGCGAGAAGGCCGAGGCTTCGAAATCTTTCACGGTCTGGCCGCGGACAATGAAGCCGAGGTCACCGCCGTTGGCTTTGCTGCCGGGGTCGTCGGAATATTTCTTGGCGAGCTCCGCAAAGTTGCCACCGGCCTTCACTTGCTTGAGGACGTCGGCGGCCAGGGTCTGGGCCTTGGCGAGGTCGGCGGGCGACTTCTCGGTGGTCTTGATCAGGATGTGACGGACCTTCAGGCGCTCGGGTAAGCGGTACTTGTCCTGCGTGGAAGAGTAGAGTTTTTTGAGGTCGTTGTCGTTCACGGGGAAGAGCATCGCGGTGCGGGCTTCATCGAGAATGACGACGCTGTAGCTATAGCGCACGGGATGTTGGAAGGCCGACGGTTCCTTGTCGTAAACGGCCTTTAGCTCGGCGTCAGTGAGCTTGATGGAGTCGCGGTAGGCGTCTTCGGCGAGGGAGATGTATTCGATCTTAGCTTTCTGATTATTGGCGCGGTACTCGGCGAGTAGTTCGTTATCGGTGACGACGACGCTGTCTTCAATCATCTTGCCCATGCGCTCGACGGCGATGCTGCGGCGGACGTTGCTTTCGAATTCGGCGACGTTCATGCCGTTCTGCGCGAGGAAGTTTTCGTATGCCTGGCGGCCCATGAACTGGCCGTTGGGAAAGAGCTGGGGCACGCGGGAGCGGATGGTTTCGGCGAGGTCCTTATCGGAGAGGCCAAGGCCCAGGTTGCTGGCTTGGAGGGCCATCACGCGGCTCGAGATCATGGAATCAATGAAATTGTCGACGAGGCTTTTGACGGCGGCGGGCGGAACGTTTTGACGGCGCATAACATTCTGGATGCTGGCGATGGCTTCCCGCACACTCACCTTCTCATCGCCAATCTTGGCGACGGTATCGGAGCGGTCGTCGCCAGGGGTAGCGGAGCCGAAGCCGGGGATGAGGGTGACCACCATCGAGAGGGCGATCATGAGCAGAACGCCACCTAGCAAATACCGCACGGCAGTGTCGCGCCGGCGAAACAGATCGAACATAAAAAGTAGAACTCCTCGCGCAAATGGATCGGAACCTTTAGTATATCGAAGTATGGACAATTTCGCCCTCTTACGGGAGAGTTACACGCGCGGAGGCCTGTTGGAGGACGCGGCATCGTCGGACCCCTGGGTGCAATTTGAGTCTTGGTTTCAAGAGGCGGTGTCCGCCGGGCTGCGGGAGCCGAACGCGATGACGTTAGCTACGGCGACACCGAATGCACGGATTGTGCTCATGAAGGGCTATTCGCCGGATGGCGTCGTTTTTTATACGAACTACGAGAGCGCGAAGGGCCGGGAGATTGAGGCGAACCCGTGCGTCGCGTTGCTGTTTTTTTGGCGGGAGCTGGAGCGGCAGGTGAGAATTCGCGGTACAGCCGCGAGGATATCGCGGGAGGAGACTTTGGCGTATTTCCGGTCGCGGCCGCCAGGGAGCCAGATGGGTGCGGCGATCTCGCCTCAGAGCCAGGTGATTCCGGATCGGGCGTGGCTCGAGTCGCGGTTGGCTTCGATGGGAGAAGGGGAGGTGGCTTTGCCGGAGAATTGGGGCGGGTTCCGCGTACGGGTTTCGGAGTTCGAGTTTTGGCAGGGCCGGCCCTGCCGGCTACACGACCGGCTGCGGTACCGGCTTGCCGCCGGTGCGTGGGTGCGGGAGAGGTTGGCGCCTTGATCTATCTTCCATTGGCCTTGATGTACGAGCCTTCGCTCGACCAGTTACTGTCGGGCACGGAGCGGCGCTACAACGGCGCGGTGAGTTTGCAGATGCGGTTTGAGCAGCACTTTCGTGGGGGCGGGCAGCCGTCGCGGACGGAGAGTGGGCTGTTGTTTTTGAAGAAGCCGGGTCGGATGCGGTGGGAGTATCGGAATCCGGAGGGGAAGCTGTTTGTGTCGGATGGACGGTATGTGTGGTTTTACTCTCCGGCGATGAATCAGGTGGAGAAGTCGGCGTTGAAGATGTCGGAGGATGTGCGGGCGCCGCTGGCGTTTCTGATGGGGCAGCTGAATTTCCGGCGTGACTTTGCGATTTTGCGGGCGGCGGTAGAGGGACAGGAAACGCATGTGTGGTCGACGCCGAAGTCGGCGCGGAGCCCGTATCGGGAGGTTGAGTTTTGGATTTCGGCGGGGTATGAGCTGCGGCAGGTGCGGGTAGCGAGTCAGGAAGGGGGGACGATGGAGTTTCGTTTTCGGGAGGAGCGGTTGGGGGGGGCGGTGAATGAGGGGCTGTTTCGGTTTGTGGCGCCGGCGGGGGCGGAGGTGGTGGAGCGGTGAGGACGAAACGAACCGGGAAGTGATTGAGGGGAAAAGGAAAAGCCCGCTAGGGGTTAGCTAGCGGGCTTTATTAATCGGGCGACTTCCTACTCTCCCACACACTTGCGCGCGCAGTACCATCGGGGCTGCAGGGCTTAACTTCCGTGTTCGGAATGGGAACGGGTGGGACCCCTGCGCTAGGGTCACCCAAAGTCGTCAGGTTCTGAGGTAGAACCAAAATTGACTGATCTTTGGTTGAATATTGATGGGCAGCCACAACAAGGCGTTTATTGAACAAATTTGACCAAACTCTGTGTAGAGTTAATTTTATGGTCAAGCCGAACGGGCGATTAGTACTGGTCAGCTTAACGTATTACTACGCTTACACACCCAGCCTATCAACGTGGTCGTCTTCCACGGCCCTTCATAGCTTGCGCTTGGGAAATCTCATCTTAAGGAAGGTTTCGCGCTTATATGCATTCAGCGCTTATCCTGTCCGAACTTCGCTACCCAGCGGTGCCCCTGGCGGGACAACTGGATCACAAGAGGTTCGTCCACCTCGGTCCTCTCGTACTAAAGGCAGATCCTTTCAAATTTCCTACGCCCACCACAGATAGAGACCGAACTGTCTCGCGACGTTCTGAACCCAGTTCACGTACCGCTTTAATAGGCGAACAGCCTAACCCTTGGGAGCTTCTACACCCCCGGGATGCGATGAACCGACATCGAGGTGCCAAACCGGAGCGTCGATATGAACTCTTGACTCCGATCAGCCTGTTATCCCCGGCGTACCTTTTATCCGTTGAGCGATGACCCTTCCATACAGAATCACCGGATCACTATAGCCTGCTTTCGCAGCTGCTTGACTTGTAGGTCTCACAGTCAACCTGGTTTATGCTATTGCACTCGAAGGAGGATTTCCAAACCTCCTGAACCAAGCTTCGCACGCCTCCGTTACAATTTTGGAGGCGACCGCCCCAGTCAAACTACCCGTCTAACAATGTCCCTCCGGCCGATGAGGTCGGTAGGTTAGAATCACAGAATAAACAGGGTGGTATTTCACCATTGGCTCCCCCGAATCCAAGAATCCGGGTTCAAAGCCTCCCACCTATCCTACGCAGTCCATCCCATAATTCATTGTTAAAGTATAGTAAAGGTGCACGGGGTCTTTTCGTCTAGTGGCGGGCATCCGGCGTCTTCACCGGAACCACAAGTTCGCCGGGCGGCCTGCGCCGACAGTCGTCAGATCGTTACGCCATTCGTGCAGGTCGGAACTTACCCGACAAGGAATTTCGCTACCTTAGGACCGTTATAGTTACGGCCGCCGTTTACCGGGTCGCAAGCGACATATCCTGACCGACACCGACGGCAATCTTGTCCACGCCGTCGTGCACACTGCCGATATTCAGG
>JAIEMJ010000040.1 GCA_019752335.1 Bryobacteraceae bacterium | reverse complement strand
GCGTGATCCCGGTGCTGATCCACGGCGACGCCGCCTTTGCCGGCCAAGGCGTAGTCACCGAGACGCTGAACCTCTCGCAGCTCGAAGGCTATACGACCGGTGGTACGGTGCATCTGATCATCAACAATCAGATCGGCTTTACCACCAATCCCAACGAAGGCCGCTCCGGCCCGCATTGCACCGACGTCGCGCGCGCCGTGCAGGCGCCGATTCTGCATGTCAACGGCGACGATGCCGAAGCCTGCGTCCGCGCCGTGCAGATTGCGTTCGACTTCCGGCAGCGTTTTAAGAAAGACGTCGTCATCGACATGGTCTGTTATCGCCGCTACGGCCATAACGAAGGCGACGACCCCACTTATTCGCACCCGATTCTCTATCGCAAGATTAAGGACCAGCCCTCCGTGGGCACCATGTACACCGCGCGCCTGAAGCGCGAAAAGGTGATCGACGACGCCCAACTGGAAGCGATCTCGAAACGCGTCACCGCGAAGCTCGAAGAGGGCTTCCAGGCCGCGAAGGAGAAGGCGGAGAAGTTCGAGCTGGTCGAAATGGCTTTGCTTGACGAAGAGAGCTTCAAGGTGCCGACGCCGAATACGGCCGCCGATCTGGCGCGCCTGGAGCAGGTGATCGCCGGGATTACGGCCTTCCCGGCGGACTTCCATCTGCATCCCAAGCTGCAAGGCTTGATCGTCGATAAGCGCCGCGAAGTCGCCAAGGGCGCGCCCATGGATTGGGCCACCGCCGAGGCGCTCGCCTTCGGCTCCCTGGTGCTCGAAGGCACCCCCGTGCGCCTCTCCGGCCAGGACTGTTCGCGCGGCACCTTCTCGCAGCGTCATCTCGAATACGTCGACTACGAGACCGGCAAGCCCTATGTGCCGATGAAGTACCTCGACCCCAAGCAGGCCCGCTTCGAAGTGGTCGATTCCAGCCTCTCCGAGTACGCCGTGATGGGCTTCGAATTCGGCTACAGCGTCGCTGACCCGACGTGCCTCGTGATGTGGGAGGCCCAGTTCGGCGACTTCGTCAACGGCGCCCAGATCATGATCGACCAGTTCATCTCGGTGGCCGAAGAGAAGTGGGGCCAGCCCAGCGGACTCGTCTTGCTGCTGCCGCACGGCTACGAAGGCCAAGGCCCGGAGCACTCCTCGGCGCGCATCGAGCGCTTCCTGCAGTTGTGCGCGCAGAACAACATGATCGTCGCCAATGCCTCGACGCCGGCGCAGTATCACCATCTGTTGCGGCGACAGATGCACGGCGGCGCCGATCGCCGCGGCCTGCGCAAGCCGCTGATTGTCTTTACGCCCAAGAGTCTGCTGCGCCATGCCAAGGCCGTCAGCACTCTCACCGAGCTTTCCACGGGCGGGTTCCGCGAGGTGCTCGGCGACCCCACCGTCGCCGGCGACCGCGTCACCCGCGTCCTGCTCTGCTCCGGCAAGATCTACTACGACCTCTTGCAGGCCCGCGAAGCCAAAGAGGCTTCGAGCGTCGCCATCGTGCGTTTGGAACAGCTTTACCCATTCCCCACGGCCGACTTGCGCGACGTCCTTTCGCGCTATCCCGAGGCCGCCGAGTTGGTCTGGGTGCAGGAAGAGCCGCGCAACATGGGCCCCTGGCGCTTCGTCCGCGAGTGGATGGAGCCCATCACCGAAGCCCGCCGCCGTCCGCTCGCTTACGTGGGCCGCGCGGAGGCCGCCAGCCCGGCCACCGGCGCCTTGAAGCGTCATCAGCAGGAGCAATTGGAGATCGTCGAAACGGCGTTCGCCTCGACGGTGCCGATGAAGCCCAAGCGGGTCCGCGTGGTGGCGAAGCGGAAACGTTAAGCCCGGAATGCAGCAGTTCCTAACTTTGCTCGACGCCTGGTGGCTGGAGAATCCGGCCGCCACAGTCTTCGTGCTGGTAGTGGCCTTTATCCTGTTGCTGCTGTTGCTCTTGCCGCTAGCCATCTTGGCGTCGCCCCGGATGCGCATCTATTATCGGGCGATCACTCGCATTCTGTGGACCAAAATTGGTGACACCCGGCATGGTCCGCTGGTGCCGAAGGTCTATCAGCAGTATCTCGACAAGAAGCGGATTCCGCAGTTGCTCGTCGCCACGGAGGCCGCCGCGTTTGGCCGCACCGGCGCGGTTTATCTATCGTCGGACGAAATTGGCTTTGTTTCGCAGCGCTTCGGTCTGATGACCGAAAAGACGGTCCCGTATGGCCAAGTGAGCGTGGCCATGATTCGCAAGGCGGCGCTGTATGACCTGGTGACGATCACCACGCGCGAGCGGGCCGAAGTGCTACGGATCTACCGCGCGGACCGCGACGTCGGCCAGGAGTTCTTCAACCATTTGCAGATGCGCCTCGGCGCCATGCGCTATAGCGACTCATAAGTTGCTATACTGAAAGGGTTACGGATTCGGGCCGTAGCGCAGCCTGGTAGCGCGCTTGCTTGGGGTGCAAGAGGTCGTGAGTTCAAATCTCGCCGGCCCGACCAAAGACCTCTCCTCTTCTCTACTGCAAGCCGATCGTCGCGGTTCCCGCCGCTCCTTCGTAGATCAACTCAATCGACTTAATATTGGCCACTTTTCCGCGGTAGGGAAAGAACACCAGTCCAGCTTGGGGTAAGGCGCGGTCGCCTTGCGCCAAGGCGGCGTTCCGCACGGCCATCTGCCAGGCGCGCAGGGTGTCGATGGGTACCTTCGGGGTGGGCGGCGGAGTAGAGCCTTGGCCCCCGGAGCCATTGATTGAACCCTTCGACTTCGGCTCGCCCGGCACGGCGTCCGGCGATACCCATTCCAGATCCTTCACGCCCTTCGCCACCATGCCCCAGGGCTGACTCGGCAAAAGCTCCTTCTTGCCATTGATCCGCAGCGAAAAGTCGGAGGCGCCAATCGTGAGATGCGCGCCGGCGGGGCCGAAGAGACCAATCTCGACGCCGACGTAGTCCTCGGAATTCAGCGGCTGCTGTGCGTTGGGAATGCCGTGGCCGGTAAACTCAGCGCCGATGCTGAAGTTGCCCACCTTGCCTTGAGCCTGGTAATCGGCGGGCGTCGCCCGGGCGGGCAAGCCTTGCGGCGCCTTGGCCGGATCAACCGGTTGGGCCGCCAGAAACCCTACGCAGAGCGTGGCGCAGCAAAGAAGTGAGGAGACTCGCATGGCTTCACGTTATCAAAAACCATGCCTAGGGGGCTATATGGCGAATCAGCACTTTTTGTTACAGAGTGCTAGTATTTTCTACACTCAGGGTTCCAGGGCGTTGTTGTTCGCCACGAAATCGACGTTTCGTCTGTGCCGTTCACAAAATTATCTTGTTACAAATAAAGGCATCTTTCAAAAAGTCTTGTCACTCGACGCTTTCGTGTGCTAAAACTAAAGGCGTAGTCACTCTGATCCGGAGCTTCGCGGCTGTTGAGCCCGCTGAAGTCCGCAAAAGAATATTCCCAACTACGTTCGTTTGGAGGTATCCATGAACATTCGACCGCTCTATGACCGCATTGTGGTAAAGCGCCTTGACGACGCCACGGACAAGACTGCCAGTGGCATCTATATCCCTGACTCGGCCAAAGAGAAGCCCCAGAAGGGCGAAGTGGTTGCTGCCGGCAAGGGCAAGCGCCTGGACGACGGCACCCTGGCCGCGCTCGACGTCAAAGTCGGCGACACGGTGTTGTTTGGCAAGTACTCGGGCAGCGAAGTGGCTAGCCTGGGCGACGACTTCCTGATCATGCGCGAGGATGAAGTCCTCGGCGTATTCACCAAGTAAGCGAATTTTTAAAGGAGATCAGAAAACATGCCTGCAAAACAGATTGTTTATTCCGAAGCCAGCCGCCAGGCGATCCTGCGCGGTGTGAATCAATTGGCTGACGCCGTGAAGGTCACGCTCGGCCCGAAGGGCCGCAACGTGGTCCTCGAGAAGAAGTTCGGCGGCCCGACGATCACCAAGGACGGCGTCACCGTCGCCAAGGAGATCGAGCTCTCGAATCCCCTCGAGAACATGGGCGCACAGATGGTGCGCGAAGTGGCGTCGAAGACGTCCGACGTGGCCGGTGACGGCACGACGACCGCGACGATTTTGGCTCAGGCCATCTTCCGGGAAGGCGTGAAGGCCGTTGCGGCCGGCGCGAACCCGATGGCGCTCAAGCGCGGCATTGAGAAGGCCGTGGAAGCCGCCGTGAAGGAAGTGGAAAAGCTGGCCGTCAAGGTGAAGGACGACGAGAAGATTGCGCAGGTGGGCACCATCTCCGCGAACGGCGACTCCACCATCGGCCACATCATCGCCGACGCGATGAAGAAGGTCGGCAAGGACGGCGTCATCACCGTTGAAGAAGCCAAGACCATGACCACCGAATTGCAGACCGTCGACGGTATGCAGTTTGACCGCGGTTACCTCTCGCCCTACTTCATTTCCGATCCGGACCGCATGGAGTGCGTGCTCGAAGAGCCCTTCATTCTCATCCACGAGAAGAAGATCGCGAACATGAAGGACCTGCTGCCCGTGCTCGAGCAGATCGCTCGCGCCGGCCGTCCGTTGCTCATCATCGCCGAGGAAGTGGAAGGCGAAGCGCTCGCCACTCTCGTGGTGAACAAGCTCCGTGGCACGCTCAACGTTTGCGCCGTGAAGGCCCCTGGCTTCGGTGATCGCCGCAAGGCGATGCTCGAGGATATCGGCATCCTCACTGGCGGCAAGGCGATCATGGAAGAGACCGGCATCAAGCTCGAAGGCGTTCGCCTGGAAGACTTGGGCAAGGCCAAGCGCGTGACGGTCGACAAGGACAACACCACCATCATCGATGGCGCTGGTGAGCCCAAGACGATCGAGGGCCGCATCAAGCAGCTCCGCGCGCAAATCGAAGAGACCACCTCGGACTACGATCGTGAGAAGCTGCAAGAGCGCCTCGCGAAGCTGGCCGGCGGAGTCGCCGTCATCAAGGTCGGTGCCGCTACCGAAACCGAGATGAAGGAAAAGAAGGCTCGCGTCGAAGACGCCCTGCACGCCACGCGTGCGGCCGTGGAAGAAGGCATCGTCCCCGGTGGCGGTGTGGCTCTTCTGCGCGCTGGCAAGGTGCTCGAAGGCTTGAAGGCTGACGACAACGACGAGCAGACCGGCATCAATATCATCCGCCGCGCCTGCGAAGAGCCGGTGCGTCAGATTTCGGGCAACGCTGGTTACGAAGGCTCGATCATCGTGGAGAAGATCCGCGCCGAGTCCAAGAACCCGAACTACGGCTTCAACGCCGCCACCGGCGCCTACGAAGACCTGGTGAAGGCCGGCGTCATCGATCCCGCCAAGGTCACCCGCACCGCCCTCCAGAACAGCTCCTCGATCAGCGCCCTGATGCTGACCACCGAGGCGATGATCTGCGAGATCCCGGAGAAGAAGCAGCCCGCCCCCGCCGGCGGCGGCCACGGCCCCGAGGGCATGGAGTACTAACTCCTCGCCCCGTTCGCTTCGCAAAACCCGCCGGACTTCGGTCCGGCGGGTTTTCGTTTTTTGGGCCTCGCTGGATTCAGAACATGGACCTCGTTCTCGGTCGATGAGGTTTCTAGGTGCCGCGTGTATTTCCGAACAAGTCAATGTGCAGACGCGGACTATAGCGGAAGTTTTCCTGCTTACAGGCCTCGCTGATCCATCTGGCGCGCTCGCGCAGAATCTCCAGTTGAATGCCCTCGGGCATCAGTATCGTCTTACTGGCTTGCCCTCCGGTTTCCTGGAGCAGCGCGCGGATCTCGACTAAGTCTTCCGGTGACGTAACCACAAACTTCAGTTGGTAATTATAAGTGCGCATTAGTTCGCGTAACACCTCTGGCTGATAGCGCAGGCGCTCGTGTTGCGCGGCGTAGCGGCCTTCGTCCCGCTCCCAGGGCGTCGAGTTACTCAGCTTCGGCGAGATACTCATCAGATCGCAGGCGACCGGTGGAGCTACCGTACCGGCCGTTTCAATGGTGATGTGGAAACCTGCCGCGCGCAACGCCGCCGTCAGTTCGCCGATGGCGGGCGCGATGAGGGGTTCGCCGCCGGTGACTACGGCGTGGCGGCCGGCATGGCGCAACGCCTCGGCGACAATCTGTTCTACCGTCATCTCCTCGCCCACGGGCGCCCACGAAGTATAAGGTGTATCGCACCAGGTGCAACGCAAATTACAGCCCGTGGTACGGATGAAAAAACTAGGCACCCCGAGTAATTGCCCCTCGCCTTGCAGCGAGTAGAATAACTCCGAGATCTTCACGGATACACCAGCGGATCGGTGAGGCCTGCCTCGGCGAAGCCTTTCAAACGCAGCAGGCAGGAATCGCAAGCGCCGCAGGGGTGGCCGTTTTCCTGGGGATCGTAGCAACTGTGGGTGAGGGCGAAGTCGAGCCCGAGCGACTGGCCGAGTTGCACGATGCCAGCTTTCGTAAGCGCGATCAGCGGCGTGTGAATCGTAAGCCGCGCGCCTTCCACGCCCGCCTTGGTCGAGAGGCTGGCCATGCGCGAAAAGGCTTCAATAAACTCCGGCCGGCAGTCCGGGTAGCCAGAATAATCGAGCGCATTCACGCCGAGAAAGATATCCTGGGCCCCCAGCGTTTCCGCCCAGGCGAGCGCGAAAGAGAGAAAGATGGTGTTGCGCGCTGGCACGTAAGTGACCGGAATGCCCGCTTCCAGTTCGCTTACGGAAGCGTGTTTGGGCACCGCGATATCGGCTGTCAATGCCGAGCCGCCGAATTGCCGCAAGTCAAACTGCACGGTCCGCCGCTCGACACCGTAAGCCGCGGCAACACGTGCGGCGGCGACTAGCTCGAAGCGATGACGTTGGCCGTAGTCGAAGGAGAGGGCGAAACACTCGTAGCCTTCGTGGTGCGCCAGGGCGAGGCAGGTGGAAGAGTCCAGTCCGCCGCTGAGTAAACACACCGCGCGCTTCATTTGATTTGCACCAATTCGTCTTTGCGCGGCACGGGCGCGGGTACCGGGCGCTGCGGCGTCAGGAACCGGCGGGGCAATTTCGAAAAGTAAGTCAGCCGCTCCACCAGCGGGAGTAACTTCCGCACGGTTTCCCCGTGAAACAATAAACTGCCCGCCACTAACAATGGATGCGGAATCGTGGTGCGGCAACGGCTGCACATCGGTACCTGTGACGCCTCCCCCGCCACGTGGCGGCGGCGTAGCTCTTGCATGGCCGAAGAATTAAAAATCTCCGGCATACTCTGCTGGGCGATGTTACCCATCGGGGCTCCGTCCAGCATGTAGCTTTGGCAGCACGGGTAGACGTCGCCGTTGTGCTTTACGTACATGGCGCCGCGCCAGAGATAGTGGCAGGGATGCTTCCAATCCTCGGGCGCGTGGCCGCCCGCGGGACTGAGTAAGTCGGTTTCGTCTTCCTTGATCCGGATCTGGTCCACGCCGGGGACGGCCTTCCAGAATTCCATGAATTCGTCTACCTCGGCGGCATTCTTTTCCAGGCGAATCATCTGCACCACGATCTGCAGCGAGGAGCCGCGCTCATGCTTCATGCGGCACAGGCGGACAAAGTTATCGCGCACCTTCTCAAAGCGCGCGCCCTTACGGTAATGCTCGAAGCTCTCCTTGCGCGCGCCGTCCATCGACAGCGTGATGTGCTTCAGCGGCGTATCGAGTAACTTGGCGCAGGTGGCTTCGTCCAGAAATGTACCGTTCGACGAAAGCAGCGTGGCGATGTTGTGCCGCTCGCAGTATTCGATACGCGAGAAGATCTGCTTGTCCATAAACGGCTCGCCCAGGCCGATCAGCATGACGTGTTCGGCCGACTCCCGGGTCTCGCTCACCAGGCGCGTGAACACTTCGTCGGTCATGTCTTCCTTGGGCTGTTTGTGCGTCTCGCGCGGGCACATGGGGCAATACAGATTGCACTTGGCCGTGGTTTCGACGATGTACTCCACCGGCAGGGCGGAGCCGAGGTCGTGGCGGCCCAGCAGGTAGCCGGCCAGGAGTTTGGCCCGGTTCAGGATGCGCATGCGGATGCTTTAATTGTAGCGGTTGGTGGGATCACCTCATCAAACGTGCAGCCGATGGAACAGCCGAAAGAAGAAACTAGCGAACGGGTTCGGGCCCTGAACACGCACGCGCCGCGCCCCACGGGCGCCTACGTCCTGTATTGGGCGCAAATGAATCGCCGCGTCAGCCACAACCAGGCCTTGGCCTACGCAATCAAACTCGCCAATGAGCAAAAGCTGCCGCTGCTGGTCTACGAGGGGCTCACCTGCACGTACCACGCCGCCAATGACCGGTTGCACACCTTTGTGCTGGAAGGCGTGCCGGACATGGCCGCGGCCGTGCGGGCGCTGGGCGCGGGCTACATCTTCCATCTGCGCCGCCGGCGCGCCGACGCGAACGACGCACTGCACCGGCTGGCCCAGAACGCCTCCTGCTTGGTCACCGACGACTACCCCACCTTCATCGCTCGCGAACACAACGCCCGCCTGCCCCAGAAGCTTGCGCTGCCCTATTACGTGGTGGACGCCAGTTGCATCGTGCCGATGAGCAAGCTCGAGAAGCGGGAGTACGCCGCCTATACCATTCGCCCGAAGATCAACCGCCTGCTGGGCCAGTATCTGAAGCCCTTCACCATGCCGAAGCTCGCACACCGGTGGCAGAGCGGCCATGAAGACCTTCATCTTGAAGTGACGCCCGAGGGTATCCCCGCGTTGGTCGCCTCCTGCGAGATTGACCACAGCGTGCCGCCCTCGCTCACCTTCCGCGGCGGGGCGACGGAAGCCGGAAAGCATTTGGCGCACTTCCTCCAAAGCAATCTGCGGCGCTACGGGACGGATCGCAATCAGCCGGCCGAGCACGCCACCAGCAACCTGAGCCCCTACCTGCATTTCGGCCACATCAGCGCGCTGGAGATCGCTCTGCGGGCCCGGGATTATGCCTTGGAGCACGACTTCGCGGCGGACGAGTACCTCGAAGAACTGATCGTGCGCCGCGAACTCGCCTTCAACTTCGCTCGCTACTCCGACGATCCCGCCAGCCTCGACAACCTGCCGGACTGGGCGAAGGCCACGCTCGCCAAGCACGCGGGTGATGCCCGGGATCCGCTATATACCTACGAAGAATTTGATCTGGCCCGCACCCATGACGCCCTTTGGAACGCCGCGCAACAGGAGCTACGCCTGCGCGGCAAGATCCACGGCTACTACCGGATGTATTGGGGCAAGAAGATCATCGAGTGGTCGGCCACGCCCGCCGACGCCTGCCGGACGATGGTCGCCCTGCACGATCGCTATGCGCTCGATGGCCGGGATCCGAACACTTATACGGGCATCCTCTGGTGCTTCGGCCTGCACGACCGGCCCTGGACAGAGCGCGCCGTCTTCGGCATGATCCGTTGGATGTCCTACGACGGCATGCGCCGCAAAACGAACTCGGAGGCCTACCGGAAAGAAATAATGTTAATCGAGCAGAGCGGACGCGATTCTTTTCGTCTACAATAACCGGAGCCAATGCGGATCGTCGTTACAGGAGCTACGGGTTTTATCGGACAAAGTCTTGTCCAGCGTTTGGCCGCCGACGGCCACGACGTCCAGATTCTGATTCGCAAGCCCCGCACGGGCCTGCCGCCGCAGATTCCGTACGCCATTTGGGACGCCCAACAGAATGACCCACCGCTAGCGGCGCTGGAAGGTGCGGAGGCGGTGATTCATCTGGCGGGCGAGCCGGTGGCGCAGCGTTGGACGGCGCAGGTGAAGCGCGGGATTCGCGCCAGCCGCGCCGGGGGCACGCAGCGGCTCATCAGCGCGCTGTCGCAATTGAGCCGCTATCCGCGCGTGCTGATTTCCGGTTCCGCGATTGGCTACTACGGCTCGCGCGGCGATGAGATTCTGACGGAGGCTTCGGGGCCGGGGAAGGGCTTTCTAGCCGAGGTCTGCGAGGAGTGGGAGTCGGCGGCGAATTTGGGGCTCGCGCTCAATATGCGCGTCGTGCGGCTGCGGACGGGCTTGGTGCTGGGCCGCGAAGGCGGCGCGCTGTCGCGCATGCTGCCCGCCTTTCGCGCGGGGCTCGGTGGCCGCTTGGGGTCCGGCGAGCAGTGGATGTCGTGGATCCATCTACAGGACCTGATCTCGCTGATCGTCCACGCGCTCACCAACGACAAGCTCTCCGGCGCCGTGAATGGCGTCGCGCCCGGACCCGTCCGTAACAGCGACTTCACGCAGGCGCTGGCCCGCGAACTCCGGCGCCCGGCCATCTTCCCCGCACCCATGTTTTTGCTCCGTTTGCTCTTCGGCGAAATGGCTCACGAAGCCCTCGAATGCAGTCAACGGGTGATGCCCGCCGTAGCCGAGAAGGCGGGCTTCGATTTTCGCTATACGGAACTGGGCCCCGCGCTGCGCGATCTCCTGCGATCATAGAACCTAGTGAGCCGCTACTCCCATTCGCCCCTCAGCTTCACCGGGCTCAAAACCATCTCCCTCCACGATCGCGACGGCAAGGTGCGCGTGGAGCACTTCGCGGCGACGCCCCCGGCCATGCCCGGCTTTCTGGACGCGCTCCCCAAGCTGCTGGCCGCGGACTCGCTGCGCGCCGTCGTCGCCGCTATCGCCGCCGCCCGCGAGCGCAAACGCGCCATCATCTGGGGCATGGGTGGCCACGTCATCAAGTGCGGACTCGCGCCCGTCTTCACCAGCCTGATGGACCGCGGTTACGCCACCAGCTTCGCCTGCAATGGCTCCACGACGATCCACGATTTCGAGATCGCCCTCTCCGGCTCCACTAGTGAAGACGTGGAAGCCGTGCTGCCCGACGGGCGCTTCGGCTCCGCCGCGGAGACCGGGCAGCAAATGAACCTGGCCATCCGCTCGGGCGCCGAGGCCGGGCTCGGCATGGGCGAGAGCATCGGCAAGCATCTGCACCAGATCGCTCCGGAGCACTGGCGCGAGCACTCCCTGCAGTGGCAGGCCTATCAACGTTCCGTGCCGTTCACGGTACACGTCGCGGTGGGCACCGATACGCCGCATACGTTTCCCGAAGCCAGCGGCGCCGCGATCGGCGAAGGCACGCTCCGCGACTTCCGCTTGCTGTGTTCCCTGGTGCGCGAGTTGCACGACGGCGGGGTTTACGTGAATGTCGGCTCGGCGGTGGTGCTGCCGGAGGTATTCTTGAAAGCCGTCTCCGTAGTGCGCAACCTGGGCTATCCGCTACGCGAATTCACCACCGTCAACTTCGACTTTCTTCAGCATTACCGGCCCAACGCCAACGTCGTGAAGCGGCCGCACGCCAACGCGGGCGGCCAGGGCTACGCCATCACCGGGCACCACGAAATTCTCATCCCTCTGCTGGCGGCGCTGCTTCCCGCATGACCGGCCTGCGTAAGCCATTCTGGACGTGGCGCGAAGTCGCGCTCTTCCTGGGCCTGTATTTGCCCGCCTTCTTCATCGCGGGCGCGCTGTTTCGCCTGGTGCCATGGAAGATTCCCGGCAAGGCGGCCAGCAGCCTGGTGCCGTTTTTGCTGGGCTACAGCCTATGGTTTCTGGGCCTCTTCTGGATCCTGCGCGCGAGTTCGCGGGAAAGCATCCGCGACGGGCTCGCGTGGCGCATGCCGCGCCAGGGCCTCGCCATCAGCTTCTTCGGCGGACCGCTATTGGCCATCGTCGTCAGCGTCTTCGGCGTGTTGCTGAAGACGCCCGAAGTGGACAACCAGATTCGGACCTGGCTCAGCGCGGACCAGACGTCGCTGATTCTCACGTCGATCTTCGCGACGCTGCTGGCGCCGTTTTTTGAAGAGGTCGCTTTCCGCGGCTTTTTGCAGCCCTTGGCCATCCAAGCCCTGGGTACGTTTTTCGGTATTGTGGGCACGGCGGTACCGTTCGCCTTGATCCACGGCCCGCAAGTGCATTGGAGCTGGCAGCACCTGCTCTTGCTCAGCCTGGCGGGCAGCGTCTTCGGCTGGATCCGTTTCCGGACGGACTCCACCATCGGCTCCACCCTGATGCACAGCACCTATAACCTAACGCAGCTCGTCAGTTTCCTGGCGACACAATAAGTAAGAAAGAACCACATGGTAAAGACCCTGGAATGGACGCCCGAAGGCGTCGTAATGATTGACCAGACGCGCCTGCCGCGCACGGTGGAGTTTGTCACCTGCCGCACCTATCAGGACGTGGCCACGGCGATCAAGGACATGATCATCCGCGGGGCGCCCGCAATTGGGGTCGCCGCCGCGATGGGCGTCGCCCTGGGCGCGCAAGCCGCCGCGGACGCCACTTTCGATGCCGAGTTCGCCACGATCTGCGACACGCTGGCGGCGACGCGTCCCACGGCGGTGAACCTCTTCTGGGGCATTGAGCGCATGAAACGGGTACGCGCGTCCGTGGCGGGACAGCCCTTAGCCGACGTCCGGGCACGGCTGGTGGCGGAGGCCCAGGCGGTGTACGCCGAGGACATCGCCATCAACCAGGCGATTGGGGCGCACGGCGCGCCGTTGGTGCCGGACGGCAAGACGGTGCTGACGCACTGCAACGCCGGGGCGCTGGCCACGGCGGGCTACGGTACCGCGCTGGGGGTGATTCGTAGCGCTTATGCGAGCGGCAAAAAGATCGATGTCTATGCCGATGAAACTCGCCCCTTCCTGCAAGGCGCGCGCCTCACGGCCTGGGAGCTGCAGCAGGATCAGATTCCCACCAAGATCATCACCGACAACATGGCGGGCCATTTCCTGAAGGATGGCCGTATCGGTTGCGTGGTCGTCGGGGCGGACCGGATTGCGGGCAACGGCGATGTCGCCAATAAGATCGGGACTTACTCCGTGGCGGTATTGGCCAAGGAAAACGGCGTGCCGTTCTACGTCGCCGCGCCGATCTCCACCCTCGACCTCACGCTCACGTCCGGCACGCAGATTCCCATTGAGCAGCGTCCGGCGCTCGAAGTGACGCACGTCTTCGGCGTCCCCGTCGCGCCCGAAGGGACGGGCGTCGAGAATCCGGCCTTCGACGTGACGCCGGCCCGCTACGTGACGGCAATCATTACGGAGCGTGGCGTGGCCTATCCGCCCTTTGAGGAGTCGCTGCGCAAGCTTTCGTTGCTACACTAGTGGCGAACAATGGGCGAAGCGCCGGGAATTCACATGTCGCAATTGGCGATGCTGCGCAAGCGCATCGCGCCCCTGGAGAAGCGTCAGTCGACGTCCGTCTTGGGCCAGCTTTCTGGCCACCTGGCGACGACGACGCTCGGCCAGCATTGGGAAGTGGAAGAGCGCTACGGCCGCCACGGTAACGTCGATACCCTGAGCCTGGCGCGCTTGCCCGCGCATCTGCTGCGCGCGATTTCGGGGGGCACAATTCAGGATGTGCCGCCCACGCGCTGGGCCTTTCTCGACACCGAAACCACGGGCCTCGCCGGGGGCACCGGCACCGTGGCCTTCCTGGTGGGCGTGGGCCGCATCACCGCCGAGGGCTTTGCCGTGCGACAGTTCTTCATGCGCGACTTCGGCGAAGAGTCGAGCCAGTTGGCGGCGCTGGCTGAGCATCTGTCCGGCTTCGACGTCCTGGTGACGTACAACGGCAAGAGTTTCGACGCACCGCTGCTCGAAACGCGCTATCGCATGAATCGCGCGCGTCCCCCGCTCGCGCGGTTGGAGCACGTCGACCTGCTCCACGGCGCGCGCCGCCTTTGGAAGCTGCGCTTTGAAAGCTGCCGGCTCGTGGAACTGGAGCAGCAGATCCTAGGGTACACTCGCGTGGGCGACGTGCCGGGCGAGCAGATCCCGCAGCTCTACTACGACTTCGTCAAGCGCCCGCGCCCCGCCCTGATGGCCCCGGTGCTGGAGCACAACCGCCTCGACATCGTCTCGCTCGCCTGCCTCACCGCCATCGTGCCACGCGCGATTGAAGAGCCCCACCAGATTGAGTTCGCCTGCGGCCAGGAGATGATCGGCCTAGGCCGGTGGCTGCTCGCGACGGAGCGTTACGACGAAGGCCTCGCGCTATTGCGCCGCGGCGTGGATCAAGCGATTCCTGACGAACTCATGTTCAAGACGCTGTGGGAGATCGCGGTGACCGAGAAGCGGCTCGGGCGTGGGTCGCAGGCCTTTGCCGTGCTGATTGAGTCCAATAATCCGTATCGCGGACAGGCGCTGGAGCAACTCGCCATCCACTACGAGCATCGGGAGAAGAATTTGGCGCGGGCGCTCGAATGCGCAGAGGCAGCACAGGCAACACAGACTCCGCTGCCGACGCTGGCGCGCCGCCGGCAGCGATTGGCTGCGAAGTTAGACCGCACCCAGCGCCGTCTGCTGTAGCTACTTCTTGGCGAAGCTCATCGGGACGGTGTAGACGTAGATCTTGTGATCGCGCTTGGAGGCTTCGAGGTGCTCCACGGCGGTGGGGCGCCAGCCGCGGATCTCGTAATCGTGCGAAATGATGCGGGCGCCGGGGTGGAGGCTCTTTTCGAGCTTGGGCCGCAGGAGGTCGTTCGAATCACGCAGCAGGTAGAGGGTGACGACGTCGGCATCGGCGAGGTTGACTTCCATCAGGTCACCGTGGATGACACTGGCAAGGTCAGAGAGGCCGAGTTTTTTCAGGCTTTCCGACGTCGACTTGGCCAGGCGCTCCGACAACTCGACGCCTACGGCCTTGACGCGGTGCTTCTGGGCGGCGACGATCAGGATGCGGCCATCGCCACAGCCGAGGTCGTAAACGGTTTCGCCGGGGCGCAGGTTCGCCAGTTCCAGCATCCGCTCTACTACGGGCACCGGTGAGCCGACATAGGGCGCTAAACTCTGCGCCTTTACTTGTGCCTCCTGCGCGCACATCGTGAGCGCTAACGCGCAAGCCGCTACTACCGAACGTAAAAGCATAGATTTCTAAAACCCCAGGACGCTTGTGGTTTAAGTACCAGCGGTACGCCAACCTCTTATCCTTCATACGTGCCCAATTGAAGTCCGGTTACCGGAAGGGCTAAGCGTTTACAGGATCTTATTGGCCGCCAGCCGGGTGTGACGCCCGGAGGCTGTGGTGTTTGGCAATCTGCGACACCATTTCCGAGACAGAATACCATAGGTCGCGCGGGCGGCTGATGGTGTACTCAATGCCGTGCAGGAACTTCACGGCATGGCCAATGGAATCGCGCCAGGGCGAGGTCTGCGGCGTCAGGTTGTAGTTCATGTAGAAGACCGGCATATTCACCGGCCCGACGCCACGCAACGCCTCCTGCGAGACGTTTTGTTCAAGGAGAGCTTTGGGGCCCGCGAAGATTACGGCGTCGGTCCGCTGACTGGCCAGTTCGGTTTTCAAGAGGCCTTCGAGGAACTCGGTTTCGCCATGCTTATTGGCCAGCCGGGCTAAGTCCACCGTACCGAGCTTCAGGCTTTCGAGCGCCTTGCCGATGGCGGGGAAGTCAATCTTCTCGCTGTGCTCCTGCTTGTAGAGCACCTTCTGATCATGCATATTGAAGGCGACGATGGAGAAGCGCGCAATGCGCGGGTCGCGGGAGATGGAGCGCAGAATCGACACCAGCGCTGACGTATCAAAAGGCTGCAGCGTGGCTGACCGGGCGTTTTGTGGGGCAAAGTTCACCAGCACCTTCACGGCCAGCCCGTCATGGCCTTCGCGAGCCACCGGCGGCTCGTCGCGGAACTGCTCGGGTTCGGTGATGGCGATCCGCGCCGGCGGAATCATCAGGCTCATCTCCTTGTCCTTCGAGGGCAGCGATGCCTCGGCTTCCCAGCTATCGGAGCAGACGCGTTCGGCACGGTCGCGCATCAGCCATTCCACTTTGAACTTGCCTTCGCCCACGTCGAACGAGCCTTCGATGAGGGCGTCGCCCTTGGCTTCCTCGTCAATCTGCGGCACTCGGAGCTTTTGTACGAAATAAGTAGCCGTGTCGGAACTTTTGCCGGCCGCATCCAGCGGAGTGACGCGGAAGAGCACGCTGAGCAGATTCTCGGCGCCCGCCAATTCGCGCATCGGAACCGTCACTTCGTAACGCGCGTGGAAGCGCAGGTCAAAGCCAAGGACCGGTTTGGGGTGGACCACGGCGCAGGGTAGGTCAGTCCGCGGATCGCCCGCTTCGAGCACCGCTTCGTCGGTTCCCACGAGGCGTACATTCTTACCGGTGCTGTTCAGGAAGATCTGCCCGTGGGCCAGACCCGTCAGCCACGCCAGCAAGGCCCAGCCAGCCAACGAACGTCGATAAGAAGAATTGCGCACAACAACACTCTCCGCTTCAGTGACACCTGATGTATATAACGTTTTGAGTTCGAATGCAACGTGGCGCGAAACAGCGACGGGGGATTCCGTCATTATGACCGATCCATCGGCGGCGTCAAGCAAATTCTTTGTGCCCCCGCCTAACATTCTCGGGGTATGCCATCCTGGGATCAGTTTGGACACTGTGATCGCCGTTGCCGACCTCGAAAAGACCTACCAGCCCGCCAGTGGGCCGGTGACCGTCTTCCGTCATCTTCATTTGAGCGTCGCGCGCGGGGAGCGCGTCGCGCTGGTGGGCGCATCCGGCGCGGGCAAGTCGACGTTGTTACATCTGCTCGGCGGGCTGGACCGCGCGACGGCTGGCCGCGTCATGCTCGACGGCGTCGACCTCGCCCAACTCCCCGACGCCGCGCTGGCCGATTTCCGCAACCGCCGCATTGGCTTTGTTTGGCAGATTCAGTCGCTGCTGCCCGAGTTCACCGCGCTGGAGAACGTGATGATGCCGCTGTTGGTGCGCGGCGTAGCGCGAGCGGCGGCGCTGGCGCCGGCGCGCGAGCGGCTGCACGAAGTAGGACTCAGCGGGCGCGAGTCCCACCTCTCGGGCGAGCTTTCGGGCGGCGAGCAGCAGCGCGTCGCGCTGGCGCGCGCCCTGGTAGGCGAGCCACTTTTTTTGCTCGCCGACGAGCCAACTGGCAACTTAGACTACCAAACTGCCGATAAGATCGTGGAGCTATTGGAGCGCTTGCACGTGCAGCACCGGTTGACGTCGGTTTTCGTCACCCATAGCCGCGCCTTCGCCGCGCGGTGCGATCGTGTGTTGCAATTAGAGCAGGGAAGGTTGATTGAAATGCCAGATCGCCCGAATGGCGAGTCTGGTACCAAGGTCTTCCCCCAAACGGCGGATACCGTCCCAAGTCCGAGAGAGTAGAATAAGGGTAGAATCCTATGTTCGAACGATACACAGAGAAGGCGCGCCGGGTTATCTTCTTTGCCCGGTATGAGGCGAGCCAATTCGGCAGCCCGTACATTGAGACAGAGCACTTGCTCCTCGGCCTCCTCCGTGAGGATAAGGCCCTGGCGAACCGGTTCCTCCGTTCGCATGCGGCGATCGAATCGATCCGCAAGCAGATTGAGGCCCACACCACCATTCGCGAGAAGGTATCGACGTCGGTCGACCTCCCGCTCAGCCACGAGTGTAAGCGCGTGCTGGCTTACGCCGCCGAAGAGGCGGAACGCCTGAATCACAAGCACATTGGCACCGAGCATTTGCTGCTGGGCCTGCTGCGCGAAGAGAAGTGCTTCGCCGCTGAGATCCTGCACGAGCGCGGCCTGCGCTTGTCGCAAGTGCGCGAAGAGATTGCGCGCGCCAGTTCCGAGAAGAGCTCGTCGAGCCGTTCGAAGGAGAGCAGCCTGCTGACCGAGTTCAGCCGCGACCTCACCCAAGCGGCCATCGACGGCCACGTGGATCCGCTCATCGGCCGCGACCATGAGCTCGAGCGGGTGATTCAGATCCTCTGCCGCCGCACCAAGAATAACCCGGTGCTGATCGGCGAACCTGGCGTCGGCAAGACGGCCATCGTCGAGGGCCTCGCCCAAAAGATCGCCGACGGTGACGTACCTTCGTTCCTCGCCGACAAACGCATTCTGGCGCTGGACCTTTCGCTGATCGTCGCCGGCACCAAGTATCGCGGCCAGTTCGAAGAACGCCTCAAAACCATCATGAAAGAGCTGATGGAGAACCAGAACGCGGTGATCTTCATCGACGAGTTGCATACGCTCGTCGGCGCCGGTTCCGCCGAAGGTTCGCTCGACGCGGCCAATATCCTCAAGCCGGCCCTCTCTCGCGGCGAAATTCAGTGCATCGGCGCCACCACGCCGGCCGAGTATCGCAAGTCGATCGAGAAGGACCGTTCGCTCGAACGCCGCTTCCAGGCCGTGAAAGTTCCGCCCCCCAACGAAGCCGACGCGGTGAAGATCATGTACGGCATCAAGGAGCGCTACGAGAAGTTCCACGCCGTGGCCTACACCAACGAGGCCATTGAAGCTTCGGTGTACAGCTCGAACCGCTTCATCCCGGACCGTTTCCTGCCGGACAAGGCTATCGACTTGATCGACGAGGCCGGTGCCCGCGTCAAGCTGAAGCAGACGACGTTGCCCTCGGATGTCGCTGAAATTCAGAAGCGCATCAAGTTCATCGTGCACCGCATGGAGAACGCGATCGCGAACCACGAGTTCGAGAAGGCTCGCTTCTATTCGGACGAAGAGCGCAAGGAGCGCGACAACCTGCGCCAGTTGCGCGAGAAGTACAACCTCGACGACACGTCCACCGGCGTCGTCACCAAGGACGACATCGAAGACGTGGTCGCCCGCTGGACCGGCGTGCCGATGACGTCCATCAAGGAAGAAGAGATCTCGAAGCTGTTGCGCGTGGAAGAAGAGCTCCACAAGCGCGTCATCAGCCAGGAGAAAGCGATCTCGGCGCTCGCCCGCGCCATCCGCCGCTCGCGCGCCGGCTTAAAGTCGCCCAAGCGGCCTTCGGGCTCCTTCCTCTTCCTGGGGCCCACCGGCGTCGGCAAGACGGAAGTCGCCCGAGCGCTGGCCGAGTTCCTCTTCGGCAGCGAAAAGAATCTCATCCGCTTCGACATGTCGGAGTTCATGGAGAAGCATTCGGTGGCCAAGCTGATCGGTTCGCCTCCCGGCTACGTCGGTTATGAGGAGGGCGGCCAACTCACGGAACGCGTGAAGCGCAACCCGTATTCGATCATCCTGCTCGACGAAATCGAGAAGGCGCATCCGGATGTCTACAATATCCTGCTGCAGGTCTTCGAAGATGGCCAGTTGACCGACGGACTCGGCAACACGGTGGACTTCAAGAACAGCATGATTATCATGACGTCGAACCTGGGCGCCCGCTTCCTCGACAAGAAGAAGGGCATCGGCTTCGACGCGCCTTCGCCCAACGGCGTCGCCGCCAAGGTGGAGGATCAGGTGATGGGCGAGGTGAAACGCGCCTTCAATCCGGAATTCCTCAACCGGCTCGACGAAGTGATCCTCTTCACGTCCCTCATCGATGAGGACCTGATCAAGATCATCGGCCTGCAGGTGGAGCACATCAACCAGAATCTGGCCATCAAGCAGATCAAGATCCGCCTCAACGAAGACGCCGCCCGGTACATCCTGGAGAAAACCGCCAGTGACCGTGCCTACGGCGCGCGTCCCCTGCGCCGCGCGCTGCAGAAGTACATTGAGGATCCGCTCTCGGACATGGTGATCCAGGGTTCGTTACCCCGGCCCAGCAACCTCGAAGTCTACCTGGGCGACGCCGGCATCTACTGCCGTCAAATCGACCCGGTGGAGCCGGCGGAAGGCGAAGAAGTCGCCGTAGGAGCCGGCGGCACCGCCGTGGCCACCGAGGGTCTGCCGCTGTATATGTTCTCGTAGTCTTCCTCCTAGCAAGCACCCACCCAGGGCCGGCCCGCCGCCAGGCGTAGTCGGCCCTTGGTGCGTTTAAGGCCAGCCGATTAGGCGCTCGCCTAATGGCAGGGGGACGTCGTGGGCCTGAAACTTCTTCATCAGCCGCAGGCGGACGGCGCTGCGGACGGGCGTGACTTGTAGGCGGTCCGCCACCGCGACCAGCAGCTTCAACTGAAAGTGCGTGGGCAGGGGGCCGGGGTCGAACATGACGGCGGGTGCGGGCTCCGCCAGGACTCCTTCGCCCGCCTCGATCGCTTCCGCCGCCGCTTCCTGCGCCAAACGGGTGACCACGTCGAGGTCCGCCGTGGGAGCGACGAAGATGTCCACGGGCGTCACCATCATGTGCGCGGGCAGACTGTAGTTGATGAGGATGCTCGACGTGATCTTGCTGTTCGGAATGACAATGCTGTTGTTCGTCCCCATCACGACGCGCGTCGTGCGCCAGCCGATGTCGGTTACGGTGCCCTCTTCGCCCGACGACAGCGTGATGAAGTCCCCCACGCGGATGGGGCTTTCGACGAGGATCAGGACCCCGGCGAAGAAGTTGCCGAGGGTCTCCTGCAAAGCCAGCGCCACAGCCAGGCCGCCGACGCCCAAGGCCGTCAGCGCCGGGGTGATGCTGATGCCCAGATATCCCAAAAGCACCAATAGTCCGAAGCTGTAGACAAACACGTGCAGCATCGCGCGCGACAGTCCGGAGATGGCGAATTCCATGTTGCGCAGGCTGCCGTAGACTACCAGGAGCCGCACCAGCACGTTGGCCGCGACGAGCGTCAGGCTGACGATCAGGAAGCCGATCACCCAGGTGGAGAGCAGCTTATCCTGCCGGTCAGTCAGTTCGGCGAAGCGCAGACCGATGTGCAGCGCGCCGGCGAGCGACCAGAAGAACGAGGGCCAACGCAGCGTATCGAAGGCGACGCGAGCAAAGTCTGTCTCGCGGCGGCGGATGAGCCGCAGCAGGAACCAGCGCAGTAGCAGCAGGGCCGCGAGCGAGCCGAAGAACCAGCCCAGCGTGTGAACCCAGAACCAGAGCGTCTTGCGGAAGAGCGAATCAAGCATGGCGGGTGATAAGTACGACCGCTTGCGCTTCCGCCGACAGGCCCTCGCCCACGGGGCCCACGCGCTCCGAGGTCTTGAATTTGACGTTCACGTCCTCGCCCGGCAGCCGCAGTATTCTGGCGACGTTCTCCCGAATTGAAGCGCGATAGTCCTTCAACTTGGGCCGCTCGAGAATCACGGTGCTATCGACGTTGACGAGCCGGTAGCCGGCCCGCTCCACCAGCGACAAGGCATGTTGCACGAAGCGCTCACTGGCGGCGCCCTTCCACTGCGGATCGGTATCCGGAAAGTGCATGCCGATGTCGCCCAACGCTACTGAGCCCAGCAGCGCATCGGTGATCGCATGCAGCAGAATGTCGGCGTCGGAGTGGCCGTCCAGGCCGAACTCGCACGGCACCGTCACGCCGCCCAGAATCAGCGGCCTGCCCTCTTTCAGGCGGTGGTTATCCCAGCCCTGGCCAATGCGGAAGGCGCTCATTAGCTGGGCTCTTCGCTCAAGAAGAGCTCGGCGAGCTTGAGGTCGTGCGGCCGGGTGATCTTGATATTGCGGTCACTGCCGGGAATCACGCTGACTTCCACTTTGTCCAGGCGCTCGACCAGCGAGGACTCGTCGGTGCCGGTAAACTGATCCTCGCGGGCGCGGGCGAAGGCCTCCAGCAGCAGGTCCCGGCGGAAGACCTGGGGTGTCTGGGTCAGGATTAGCTTTTCGCGCGGAATCGTCGCGCGGATCTTGTGCAGGTGGACCTGCTTCACCGTGTCGACGGGCACGATGCCGACGATGGCGGCGCCCGTGCGGGCCGCTTCGTCGATCACCTTCTGGATGGTTTCGAGGTCGACAAACGGCCGCACGGCGTCGTGGACGGCGACCAGTTCCACGGTGGGGCTGAGTGTCCGGAGCGCGTTCTCGACGGACTCCTGCCGCGAAATGCCGCCCTGGACGATCCGGACCGGCTTACCCGCCGTCTCCTTGGCGAGCATCTCCTCGACGGCCGCCTGATCCTCCGGCCGCACGGCGACGACAATTTCGCCGATGGCCGGAGCGGCGGCGAACTTGCGAATGGTCCGCACCAGGACGGGCACGCCGTCCAGTTGCAGAAACTGCTTGCGATGGCCGCCCCCCATGCGGGTGCCGAAGCCGGCGGCGGGTAGAATTACACTCACGTTCATCGTTCAAATCCTCTTACCAGACACGAAAGCCCGGGCCGAAGCCCGGGCTGTTCTTGCTTTTGCCAAGGGGCCGCTTTACTGCGGGCAGCCCTTGGGCAGATCGGCGGCGGGCAGATCCTGCAGGTTCAAGCCTGCGGGCATCGGACCCTTACCCGGACGCGGCACCAGCCAGACTTCGACGCGACGGTTCTTGGCGCTGTCGTCATTCTTACGCGCCCGATCCGTGGCGCGTTCCGTGGTGGAGGTGACGCAGAGGAGAGCCTTGCTCTCGTTGGTCTGGGCCGTGCCGGCGTACATCACCTTGATGCGCGAAGCATCGAGATTCTTGCACGGTTGCTGGCCGGCGGTGAGATAAGCGGCCGTGTTGAGTACGCGCTGCTCTTCAATCGATTTCGGCGTCACACCGCGACGGCGAGGCTGCCGGATCTTGGCTTCCTTCTCGTCGATGTGGCCGATGAGGACCAGATCGTAGTCGCCGTTGGCGACCAGGCGTTCGTAAGCGGCGTCGAGCACGCGCTTGGCGCAGTTGTTCACGCGGCCACGGCCGTAGCCGAAGATCAGGTCGTCGAGCTGCAAGGGTTGCAGGCTGGGCGGCGGCGGGGGAGGCGGCGGCGGATTTGGCACCGAGATGGTGATCCGCGCGCTATCCGACGTTTCCGTGCCATGCGAGTCGACTACCTTCATCGCGATGTCGATGTTCTTCGAGCCACCGGCCGGCACCGACACGCCCTCGGGCGTGTAGATGGCGGTGACGTTCGGCGTGTCGCCGGGCTTCACATCCTTCAGGGTGATGATCACCGTTTGCGGGTTCGGCTGCGAGACAGTGCCGCCCGCGGTATTGCCGGGCGTCAGGCGGCCTTCCGTGGCCGTGAAGGTGTAGACGAGTTCGCGAGGACGATCAAAGGCGCCCGAAGAGGCGCTGACGGTGGACGTGCCGGCGCTCGAGACGGAGATCGGCGTACCGGGCGACGTGCCAGCGGGCGGCATCGGGGCGGAAATCGTGGGCGGGTTGGCGCGGCCCTGGAGGGTCGGCGCCGGCCACGGCTTCACGGTGAAGGTCGCCTTCCGTTCGGCGGCGGCGATGGGGTTCTTCTTCAGATAGTTGCGAATGCGCCGCGTCTTCACGCCGGCCTGGTCAGCCTCGACAATCGCCTTCACCTCGTAGGTGCCCGGCTTCGTGGGAGCCTTCAACCCGAACGTTTCGGAGTCCACTCCACCGCCGACGCCACCGGCCAAGCCGGCTACCGGCTTGCCCTCGTAGAACCAGTTCCACTTGGGCTTCACACCCTCAATGGTGCTGGAGGCGGGGACCTTGAAATTCAACATGTCGCCGTCAAAGGCGCTCAGCGACGTGGACTCCAGTTGGCCCACCGTGAAATCGCCCAGCGGCGCGTCCATCAGCTTGCCCATGTAGACACTCAAGCCAGCCGTAACGCTGGAGCCATTCAGCACGCCGCGGTTACCCACCAGGATGGAGCCAGCCGGACCCACCGACGGAATGCCAAAGGACGGCGTCCGCGCCACGGAGCCGTCGGCATCCGCGCGGAAGCCGATGCGATCCGTAATTTTGTACTTCACACCGCCGCCGTAGACAAAGAGCGGCGAGATGGCGCTATCCAGGTTGATGGGCTGGCCGAAGGGATTGCGCACGGCCGAGAGTTGGCGGCGGGCTTCGTCCGTGGGGCCCATCCAGTTGAACCCCAAACCCGCCTTCAGGAAGGGGCGGAAGCGCGCTTCGCGGGGCGTGAAGTGGAAAATCGGCGAAATGGTGAAGCCACGGTTGCGCGCACCAAAGGCGCTGGTGCCGCCCGTCGCGGGATTGGTATAGATCGGGTTATTCGTACCATGCAGGCGCAGTGCTTCTTCAATGCCGACATAGCGCCAATAGTTCTGGGTAAAGCGGACACCAATAGTACCGCCGTCGTCGAACTTAATGTTAGGCGATTGCGTCTGCCGGCGGAAGAAGGTGCCGCCGCCAAACAAATTGAATTCGTATTTGCCTACTTCGCCGGTGTCCACTAACTTCTGCTGCGCCAAGGTGGGCAAAGGTAACGCGAACAGGCACATGAGCAAGGGGGAGATTTTGGATTTCATCATGGTAGGTTTCTCTAGCTACTAACTCCTGATTATTGCACGATTTGCCTACGGTGGATGCCCTGGTCCTCGCTGACGGCGTAAATTAACGAGCCTTGAACAAACAGGGAAACCAACAGCATGGATGAATCTCCGCCGGGGAGGAATTCCCAGGTCTGGCCGGCATCGGTGGAACGGTACAGCCGCGAGTACTGCACGGCGTAGCATTCGCCGGCGTTGCGCGGGTGAAATGCCACCGCCCGAACGAACCCAGCGGGCAAACCCTTCGTCACCCGGTTCCAGGACTTTCCGCTGTCGGTACTGCGCTCCAGTCCCCCCAGAGTCGCGGCCAAGCGGACCGCGGGCGTCAACGCTGACCGGGCCACTTCAAAGGGTGTTTGGCCACGCACTTTCCCGGGCGGCGGCTCCGGCGTACGGACTGGCTTATACGCCCACGTCTTGCCGGCATCCTGGGAAACGAGACGGCCGTTGAAGGTAGTGGCGATCAGTTCGGCGCCCCGGGCGCGCAGTTTCAGAATGTTCTCGCCGTGCAGACGCTTGGCGTCGGCGAGCAGGGTCCAGACGCGGCCACCGCTCTTGCTGATGAAGACGCCGCCGTACTCGCCCTCGTACATCGTGGTGGCGTAGAGCGAGGTTCCGGAGGCCGTGATCGACGTCACGCGCCGGTTTACCAAACCGCTGTTGCGCCCCAGCCAACTGCGGCCCGCATCCATTGTCTTCAAGACGCCGCCGCCGTCGGTGGCCAGGTACATGACGCGGCCATCGCGAGGATCGACGGCGAGCGAATTCACCGTTGCGCCGAGCAGTTTTTTCCAGGTCGCGCCCGAATCGGCGGACTTCCACAGGCCGGCCGTCGTTCCGGCGTACAGCAGATTCGGATACTCGCGATCCTGCGCGATCACGTGCGTGCGGCGGTTATCCGCCGGAATGCCTTCCGCCTTCAGCCACACAGCTCCGTCGTTTTTGCTGGCGTAAATACCGGAACAGGCGCTTGAATAGACGCGGCCGGGGCGCGTCGCGTCCACCAGGATCGAGAAGACGTCGGAGTCGTCGATCATGCCGTCGTGGATGGAGGTCCAGGTGGCCCCACCGTCGGCGGTCTTCCACGGCAGATGGGTGGTACCGGCGTAGAGGGTGCCGGGTTGCCGCGGATCGAGCGCGAGGGAGACGATGCCATTCATTTCGGGATGGCCTTCGGGCGAGATCAGACGCCAGCGAAGACCCTGGTCCTCGCTGAGGTAGACGCCCCGATCGGTGCCGGCGGCGAAGAGCCTGGGCTCGGTGTCGCGAATGGCGAGCGAGAGCACGGCGCGGCCGGCGAGATCTTCGACGCGCTGCCAGTGGCCGCCGGTATCGTCGCTGCGCCAGAGGGCGCTATTTTTTCCCGTGGGGTCATTCAGGCCGGCAAAGAGGCGGCGTGGGTCCGCCGGGTCAATCGCCAGGGCGTGCAGCGTCGTATTGGGAAAGCGGGGCAGGGGCAGCGCGGACCAGGTGCCAGCGGCGTTGGTGGTGCGGAAGAGCCTCCCGCTGCGTGTGCCGGCCAGCAAGGTGGCGGGATGCGCACGGTCGATCGCGAGGATATGCACGCTGCCGCCTTCGGGTCCTAACGGCTCCCACTCGGCAGCCTGCAACAAGACCGCGAACAATAAGCTCCACACCAGCGCCATCCAGACACTATGATACGCGCGCGGCTTGCTATGCTCAAAAACAACCCGTGCGCCTTGGCGACTACACCCACGCGGACAGTCGCGTGCTGGACCTGGCATCGGGTCCCGCCGGCAGCTTTGCCGTGCCACAGGGGTGCGTGATCCACGCTGACCTCGACGCTATTCCCGCTATTCCCGCCGGTCCCGGGCTCTTCGTCCGCTGCGACTCGCACCAACTCCCTTTTGCTGCGCACAGCTTCGACCTCGTCATCGCAGCCCACTGCCTGGAGCACTTCGCACGGGCCCCGGTCGCGCTGGGCGAAGTCGGCCGCGTCCTGAAGCCCGGCGGGATTCTATACGTCACCGTGCCCGACGCCACTACGCTCACAGACCGCATTTACCGCTGGCTCTACCTGGGCGGCGGCCACGTCAACGCGTTTACCGGCCCAGCGCAAGTCGCTGGACTGGTCGCCACGCACGCCGGCCTCCCGCTGCGAGCCACGCGGACGCTGTACTCCTCGCTCAGCTTCCTTACGCGAGACAGAGTGAGGCAACTACCGCGTCGCCGCCGGTACGTTTTTCCGGGCCTGGGTGCGTCGTGGGTGAGTCTTTTGCTGGCGCTGCTCTCCGTGCCGGATCGTCTGCTCGGCACGCGCCTGACGGTGTACGGCTGGGAGTTTCACTTCCGGCAAAACGCGCTGGTGGTGGAGTTCGACGGCGACGGCTTCGTCTGCAGCCAATGCGGCGCAGCCTGCAGCGGCGAATGGCTCCGCCACCGGAATGCCTTTCGCGTCTGGCAACTCTGCTTCCGCTGCCCTGACTGTGACACCTTCAACTTCGCGGCACTGCGCTGCTGAGTAACCGCTTTGCTGTGCTTCAGAAGCGTGGGTCTGCCGGTATGATCGATGCTGGGAGTGACGAAAGTGCATATTGGCCTCATTGGCGGGATTGGCCCCGCTGCCACAGACTATTACTACCGGCGTTTGATTTCCACCTTCGCCAAGCAGGGGGCGGCATTGGAACTGACGATGGTGCATGCCGATACGCCAACTCTCCTCGGGAATCTCGCCAGCCATGACGATGCCGCTCAGACTGCCATCTACGAGCGGCTCACCCATCGCCTCGTGGCGGCCGGGGCCGAGTGTGTCGCGGTCACGTCGATTGCAGGACACTTCTGTATCGATACGTTCAAGGCGCTATCCCCACTTCACGTGGTGGATTTGCTTTCCGAAGTGAACCGGGCCATCGCAACTTTGGGTCTGCGGCGGATCGGAATTCTTGGCACCCGTACGGTGATGGAGACCTGCTTTTACGGACGCATCGCCACGGCAGAGATCCTTCCGCCCTCCTCGCCAGACTTGGACGAAGTGCATCAGGCTTACGTTGCGATGGCCGCGACGGGGATGGTCACCGAGGGTCAACGCGCGGTCTTCCATGCCGCGAGCCACCGTTTGCTCAAAGATCAGGGCGCGGAAGCCATCATGCTGGGCGGGACTGACCTCGCGCTGGCCCTCAACGAGCAGACGGCCGGGTTTCCGCTCGTTGACTGTGCGGGTATTCACGCCGATGCGATCGCGCGTTTCGCGATCAAGTAGGCGCAGCGCAGGAAGATCAGCCTCGTGCTGGCGTACTTGGGCGAAGGGCTATGTAGAAAGATGTCGCGCAATAAGAAAAAGCCATCGCAGAACGATGGCCTTTTCTTGCAAACAAAAAATGGTGCGGGGGAGGGGACTTGAACCCCTACGATGTTACTCGCTAGCACCTCAAGCTAGTGCGTCTGCCAATTCCGCCACCTCCGCAAGGTGATCAAACCTAAACTGATTATACTACTTCTTGGCCGGAACAGCCGCCGGAGGCGCGGGAGCCGTCTTTACGGGGACCGCGTTCTGAGGAACAGGGGTCACTTCCACCTTCGGGGCAGCGCCCGGAGCCGGAACCACGGGAGCCGTGGGGATCGTCACGGAAGGAGCCTTCGTCGGCGTCTTCGGCGCCGCGATGGGAGCGCGATCCAACACTGAACCGCGACCGCCGCCTTCCCGCGTCTGCAAGACCGCCAGACTCAGCGAAGTTACCATAAACAGACCAGCGCCGATGGTCGTCGCCTTGGTCAAGAGGGTCGCCGCGCCGCGGGGACCGAAAGTCGTCTGCGAGCCCATGCCGCCGAAAGCGCCCGCCAAATCAGCGGCCTTTCCGCTTTGCAGCAGCACTACGCCAATCAGGAGGGTGCATACCAACACATGCACGATGGTTAAAAGAATAATCATGGCCGTTCAGACTTGAGTATAGCACCCGCCTTCACGCTGAGGAATTCCGCCTCGTCTGAGCTCGCCCAAGCGGCAAAGTCGAAGGTGCCGCCCGCGCCCGAGCGGTAAATCTTCACTGACCCGATGTCGAGTGTTTCGCCGGGCGTGCAGACCAGGCCCGGACCGGAAATCTCGTAAAAATGTGCCTGATTCCGGCCCACCACCCGCGACTTCCCGTCCGGATTCACCAACACCGCCGTAGCCTCGTCGATCCCCACGCCCCGGACGCGCAGCCGCGCCAGAAAGGCGAGCAGGCGGCCTTCGCGGCCGCGCTGCATAAAGTGGCTATCGGTGATGAGGCCTTCGAGGTGCGGCACGCGCAGGAAGCCGGTGCCTAAGGTGACGTGCTCGTCGAAGGGGTTGGCGAGCGCCTGTGCCGAGGTCACCGTGTCGCGCTCCGCGGAGAAGTAATGCTCGCCGAGCACGGCCAGGCCGGCGCTGGTGCCGCCGATCAACACGCCTTGCGCGATGCGCTCGTTGAGGAGTGTCGCGAGCGGCGTGTCCTTCCAGAGGCGGACGTAATTCCACTGGTCGCCGCCGGCCAGGAAGATAGCCTCGGCCTGTCGGACACGCTCCAGCACGAAGGCGTCGGAGGCGGCTTCGCGATTGCGGAGGATGAGGGTGGCGGCCGAATTCGCGGGGCCTCGTTCGAGCACGTACGGATTGTAGGCGTTGGTGCCGGTGGCGCGCAGGACGAGGAAGTCGCCGTGGCCGGAGCGCTCGATCATCCAGGAGAAGGCTTCGTCGACGTCGCGACCGCCGCCCATCAGGACGGCGCCGCCTTGCACCGTGGTGACCGCGTCGGCGGCCTGGCCGGCGCGTTGATAGGTATAGTCAGCGTCCGCGGCCAGGCAGGCTAACAGCAGGAGGCTACTTGCCGCCATAGAGCAAGGTGACCTTCGTAGAGCCGTCGGCCACGGTGGCGGTGATCGTCGCCATTTTGCCATCGTCGGACTTCATTACCAACACGGAAGCCCCACTCGCCTGAACGCTCTCACCGGGCGTGAAGCCTTTCTTGTCGAGGGCCGCGCGATAGAAGGAGAGTACTTTTTCAGGCGCATCGGGGGTCTCAAACATGGCGAGGCCGCCCGCGCCATCCTTGTCGCTACTGCCGGAGCCGAGCCCCTTCGGCGCCGCGCCCGGGTAAGCTGGCATCCACGACGGTAGCTTCACCTCGCCGCCAATCTGAAAGTCTTCTACGCCGTTCTTGCCCTCGTGCGACACCTTCAGCTTGCCCTGCATGATGTCCGTCAGATTGAGGGTGACTTCCTCGTTGTTGCGCTTGTTGCGGACGCGGATGATCTTCTTCTGGTCGTCGACGTCGAGCACTTCGAGATTCGGATCCAGTTTGGCGATCAGAGCGGCGGCGGCTGAAGGATTCGACGCCACCTCCTTCACCTTCTGCACCGCGTAGTAGCCGAGCAGTCCGATGGCGATGATCGCCAGCAGAATGACGCCTCCGACGGCGGCGATGATCCAGACCCAGACGGGCGTCTTTTTTGGCCCTTCGGTGGGCGGCGGTTGATGGAGAGGGGGCGGCGTGGTCATAGTTTGCGCGGGGGCTCCTTACCCACTCATCATAGGCCCAGTTTGTAGGCTTCGCGCTTGGAAAGGCCGAAACGCTGGGCGATCTGCTTGGCGGCGGCGCTAGGGGGCTCGCCGGCGGCGACGAGTTCCTGGTAGCTGCGCTTGAGTTCGTCGTTGGTGGCGGGCGCGGCCAGCGTAGGGTCGGCTTTGCCGATCAGCAGGGTGATTTCGCCGCGTTCGGCAATCGTTTTGGCGACTTCCTCCGGCAGGCCGCTCGCGAACTCCTCGTGGAGCTTCGAAAGCTCGCGCGCCACCACGACGGGCCGGTGAGGCAATACGGTGGCGATCTCGGACAGCGTCTCGCGGATGCGGTGCGGAGCCTCGTAGAAGATCAGCGTGACATCGAGGGGCGCCAGTTGTTCGAGAACTCGCCGCCGCGCCGCGCTTTTGGGAGGCAAGAAGCCGCCGAAGTAGAAGGCGTCCGTCGGCAGGCCGGAGGCCGATAGAGCGGCGGTAAGGGCGGAAGCGCCGGGCAAAGGGGTAACCGGGATCCCGCGGCGGCGAGCCTCGCGCACCAGGGGGAAACCGGGGTCCGAAATGAGGGGAGTGCCCGCGTCCGATACCAAGGCAATCGATTCGCCGGCTTCGATCCGGTCCAGGAGCGCATCGAGCTTCTGGCGTTCGTTGTGTTCGTGGAGGCTGGTGGTGGGGGTGCGGATCTCGTAATGGTGCAGGAGTTTGGCGGTTTGGCGGGTATCCTCGCAGGCGATGACGGCCACTTCGGCGAGCACCTTGGCGGCGCGGTACGTGAGATCGCCCAGGTTGCCGATGGGGGTCGCGACGATGTAGAGAGTTCCCGGCATTTGCCGATGGTACCGTAAGGCCTATCGCCGCGGATTCTTGATCGGCCCTACGCATGATCGGGACTTGGTAACTTGAGCGCCCGAACGGTAGCGTATACCCAGCCTGTACTGGCTTTCCCTACACTACGCCGTCGATCATGAGCCATTAGGCGAGACTTGTGCCAAAACAGCTCATCAGAGGGCGTCAAGCGCCGTCGAAATAACGAGTTTCTCACAATCGCCGTGGAGCGGTTCTGTGCCGCGTCGTCGCGCTGAGGATGCTCAGCGCCCTGATGACGACTACTGAGCGAAGCCGCCCCTCCGAAGCCTGGCTGTCCGAGCTTGGACGCGACGAGTCGTCGTGAGAGAGAGGCAACGTCAGAAGAAAAGTTACTTGGTGACGCGAAGACGTGGGCGCAAAACGGCTAGCCCTAAACCGCCGACCGTGAAGAGAAAGGTTGTTGGTTCTGGCACGGCCGTGTCCACGAAGATGTTGTCGATCAAGATGCTGCCATTGGCCCGACCGTTGAACTGTAGAGTCGTCGAAGCCCCACTAGCAACCAAGTTGCTAACCGTGTGGCGCGAGTACACGGGCTGAAAATTCGTAAAAGTGGCCGCAAGCGTTCCGGCCCAATAGACGTCGAGCTGACAAATGGAGCACTGGGGTTGACCCGGATTCACGTACTGCGACTGCCCGAAGACGAACAGGGAAAGCTCGTACACTCCCCCTGGCGTAGTGGGCAAGCTCTGTCGGAACCAGTAGCCCGTGGTCTGATCCATGCAATAGGCCCCGTCACAGGATGTGCTAAGCGAATATAGGCCCTCGTACGCCATTCCACTTAGTGACCATCCCGAGGATGAGAAGGGGGTGGTGAACGTCCATCCGCCGATACCTCCTAGAATCTCAAAACCGGGGTTGGTAACGAGATTGGCACCGTTCACTGGAGCAATAGACAGAAGCGCAAACATAGCGATCAACAAACGCGTGATCATGAGAGTTATCCCTTATTCTGTTGCTACCCTAGCGCCAATACCTTAAAAGGTTAGCATGAATCAGCCCGTTGCTCCTTTGTGTGGTTTTCCTCCGGCGAAGCGGAGCAATTGGTCGCTTAAGCGAACGGTTGGGCCAGTCGGAGGGGCCGTCGGATTTTCAGACGTTCGAGTGGTGCGCGTCATATTGCGAACGCCCACGAATGGCGACAGGTTTCGGCCTGCAACTGCGAGATCTCGCGAGGGTAGTGCTCACAGAGCATCACGAGTGCCCTCCAAGAAAAAGGAAGAGCGATTAGGCTACGCTCCAGCCCTTTGCCGCTGGAACGGAGTGGGCACACAAGGCTCTTCCATCTCCAAATAGTTGGACTTGATAGTTGTCTTTTTTTCTCTGATTTGGCTCGCTCGGTACTAGGGACAATCACCTATTTACCTTGCCTCGCCGTGATGTTCCGACGACGACACGTCTTACACCGGACCCGTTGCGGGACACGGGCCGAGCTATGTTCCCGGGCTTCCGGTAGGGAGCCTTATGTCAACCACGTTGCCGAAGCTGTCCCCCGAGTGCGGCAAGACAAAATAGCCACTCTGAAGCGCAGTCATACCTAAACTGGCACGAATCGGGCCCGGATAATCTTTGAATGCGGCGCCTTCGCTCGGATGTCCGAACGGTGAGCAGCCTCGGCGGCCAGCCAAATGTCCCGCTGCTCACGCGAACCTAGCGCGCCCTGAACCATGTGGCGAAAGATTCGTTGGCCGTTCCGGCAGTTTGTAATAAGATGAAGAAAGGCCTTACCTTTCTTCAATTTGTCGGGAGGAATCAAGAGGCTCTGTGAGTCCGGAAATACACATGGCGGTAGAAAACAGCATGTCGCAGCCCGCGATTGAGGGAACTCCGATGACGAACTCGTACTATACCTGGGCGCCTGAAGGCAAGGGCGTGCAGGTGCGGCTGGAGTTTGACGTCATTGATCGCCTGTCGGCGGAAGTGATGCGGGGCTTTGGTTCGGTGCCGAAGCGTGGCGCCGAGGTGGGTGGCATCTTGTTGGGCGAGGTAGTTACGGAGTCGCCGTTGCTGGTACACATTCGCGACTTCTCCATCGTCTCGTGCGACTATCGCCGTGGGCCGTCGTTTCAGTTGACCGAAGCCGATACGCGGCTCTTCGCCGAGACGGTCGAAAAGGCCACGCAGTCCAATGCGCGCGATCTGCGCCCGGTGGGTTACTTCCGCAGCCACACGCGCGACGGCATGGGACTCACCGACGAAGACTTACAGCTCTTCTCGAACTACTTCCCGGACCCGACGGGCATGGTGCTCTTGATTCGTCCCTTCGCGACGAAGGTGAGCCAGGCCGGCTTCTTTTTCGAAGAAAAGGGCCAGATTCGCAGCGATGCTCCGTACCTGACTTTCCCCTTCCGGCGCCGTGAACTCGGTGGCGGATCGGTGGGTGACAGTCCGCGGGCGGCGGACTTAGCACTACCCGAATTGCCCGAGGAGCCAGCCGCGACAAAGGCGCCGATTCCGATTCGGGAGAGCCGACCGGCGGATCTGGCGCCGATGGCGAAAGCGATTCTGCCGCCCAGCCATCTGCCGCCCAGCCAGACGGAAACGCGACCGCTGTTCGGCGCGCAAACCGAGGTGGCCCCGGTGTACACGCCCTCTTCGTTGACGCCGCGCGACACCTCCACCGAATTGACTTACTCGACGGAAGCGTCGCAGAAGATCAAGAAGAGCTGGGTTTGGCTACCCTTGTCGTCGATCTTCCTGCTGCTGGGCGTCCTGGTGGGCTTCCTGATCGCGGTGAACATTCGCAAGCCCAACACGGCGGTGCCGCTCACTGCCTATGGCCTGTCGTTGGCGGTGCGCCAGGAGGCGGACTCTATCCACGTCACCTGGGACCGTGGGGCCATCCCGGTCGCCATCGCGACGCGCGGAATCCTCCACATCCAGGACGGGGAATTCTATAAGGCGGTCGAACTGAAGCCCGCCGACTTGCAGACGGGCAGCGTCATCATCCGCAATGCACGCGCCAACGTCACGCTGCGGCTCGAAGTATTCCTGCTGGACCGCAACAGCATCAGCGAAGTCTACGTCGTCAAGACCGTGAATTAGCGATCTCTGGCGGCTCCACGATCCTTAGTGCCGCTGGTGGCTGTTCTACGGCTTCCACCAGCGCGCCGACCATTTGCTGAATCGTCACCACGCCCAACCGCGCGGCTGCCGCGCGATGCCAACGTGAGCGCGCGGCCAGCCAGTAAAAGGGCTTTAGCGCGTAGGGCCACCAATGCCCAGGGCCGAGGACGTACCAAGGCCGGATGATGGTGCGGCATAGCCCCAGGCGGGCGAGTTCGGCTTCGCCGGCCTGGCGGACCGCGATGTAATCGCGCATCACCGGCGCCGGATGCGCGACGCTCACATACACAAAGTGCTTCACCCCAGCCGCATGAGCGGCCGCCGCCGCGGCTTGGATCGAGGGCAGGTCAAAGGCCCGGAATTGCACGCCCTTGCGAGGATTCGGCCGTGGCGTGCCGGCCAAATGCACGACGGTGTCTTCGGGCGACAAGACATAGTCCTCCTTGTGGAGAACATCGCCGATGACGGGTTCACCGGCCACGAGCTTCGCGGCTGATTCGGTGCGCACCAGCCCTCGGACACGATGGCCGCGCGCGAGCAGGGCCGGAATGAGATGCCGGCCGACGTAGCCGGTCGCTCCGGTGACAAAGACGGATGCCATGTAGGAGTCTACGGTTAGCGGACCCTGGCTGGTTTCAACGTCCAAGCTTGCAAGCGGCCCAATTCCAGCAGCGCTGATCCATCGAAGCCCTCCGGGTGAATCACCCAGTCGAAGGTCTTGCGCCCGTCGGTGGCGATATGGCGTTCGAAGGCCAACTGGCCCTGGCGGAGAGCTACCTGCGGGGTTGAGCCGTCGTCGTAAGCGAGCATGCTGGCGAAGTCACCGAGGGAGAGCGTGGCGGATTCGATGAAGACGTGCGAGGGCAGGCGTCCGGTTTGCTCAATGTGCGCAATGGCCTGGCGCTTGGCGTAGTCGAACTGCGCGCGGGTGATGTCCGCCTTGGCCGTGGTAGCGACGCGCTCGCTGGGCCCATCGACGTAGCGCGGCGTGATGCCGAGCAGCGCCAGCAGCAGGTCAGCCGCCGAATGCGGACCGCGCAGATCAATACGGTCACGAAACTGGGCGCGGGCCTCGGCGGCGGTGGGTCGGGTGACGGGATCGGCCAGCAGAATGGGCAATTCGCGCGCGGTGACGAAGCGAATGCCGGGCGTCTTTTGTACGTGGCGGATGAAGTCCAGGAAGATGCGGTAGGCTTGCGCGGTAGCTTCCGGGGTGCGCGCTTGCGGTTGGCGGTAATCGGCGGGTGCGGTGTAGCGGCCACGGCCGAAGTTGACGCCGTCCCAGAATGCGGTGGTCACCCATTCGGTGGGGTGGTAATAACTTTGGATGAAGCCAGGCCCGCCGCGCTGGCGTAATTCGGCGACAGCGGCGTCGAACTTCTGGATACCTTCGGCGAGGTCGGCCGGCGCGTTCAGATTCGCGCGCGGCGAGAACTGGCGCAGGTTCAAGACGTGCAGCACGCCGCCGTACCAGAAGGGCTGCTGATTCAGGCCCACCTGACGGGCTTCGTCCATATAAGTGGGAATGCCCATGCGCCGCAGGGCCAGCGTGCTCTGCGGACCCCAGCTATTCCCTGGCTGCCCGTAGCAACTCGGCGTCTGGCCGAAGATGCGGGCGACGTCCTTTGCCCCGGGCCCCTCGCGGCGTTCGAACTCGGCCGCGCCTTCGAGCCAACCGAGCGGCCGCAGATACACGGCGGGCGAGGGCGGAATGGAGTGGTTATTCGAGTGGTAGCCGATGTCGTGCCGCGCCAGGGCCTGGATCACGTCGCGGCGTCCGCGTTGCTCCAGGACGCGCGCCTTCTCGCCCACCACCTTGAAGGTGGCGCGGACGCCGAGCTTGTCGAGCTCTTGTGCCAGGCGCAAGGCGGCGTCGTCGGAGGCGGGCGTGATGTAGTCCTCGGTGTCGAACCACAGCAGGTAGTAAATCGGCGCGGGCTCTTTCGTGGCCTGCCCCCAGGCCAGGCTTCCCAGGATGAGCCAGAGGACCAGCGCGCGCATGATTAGCGGCTTCCTTCGCGCAGGTAGGCGTCGTCGCCGCGGCGCCAGTCCTCGCGGACCGGCGAGAAGACGTCGATGGCGACTGAATCCTCGAGCGCCTCGACACGATGCGGCAAGTTGGGCGCGATCTCCATCACTTCGCCGCCCACGATGTCGAGCGTCTTTTCGGGGAAAATGAAGCGCAGTTTGCCGCTGAGGAGCACCGTCATCTGCTCGTTGACGTGATGATGCACGGGCACCACGGCGCCAGCCTTCATTTCGAGGCGGGCGATGGTCAGGTTGGTGCCGTGGATCGCCTGCCGCACCACGAGGGCGTTCATCTGTTCCCGTTCGAGTTCATTCCAGGAGTGAAGCTTCATTCGGGCCATATGATACCATCGAATTTACGTGCAAAATTTAGGCCCAGCAACCCACCGCCGGAGGCATTTATGAAGGGCGTCGTTCTTGCGGGGGGCACCGGCAGCCGCCTCTTCCCGCTTACCAAAATCACCAACAAGCATCTGCTGCCCATCTACGACAAGCCGATGATCTACTACCCCATCGAGACGCTGGTGGAGGCGGGGATTCGGGAAGTGCTGGTCGTCACCGGCGGACGCAATGCCGGCGACTTTCTGCGCCTGTTGGCCAACGGCAAAGAGTTCGGCTTGCGCCAGATCAATTATGCCTACCAGGAAGGCGAAGGCGGCATCGCCGAAGCTCTGGCGCTGGCGGAGCATTTCGCCGAAAACGAACCCATCTGCGTGATCCTTGGCGACAACCTGATTGAAGGCTCCATCGCGCAAGCCGCGCGGGACTTCGCGGAACAGAAGGTGGGCGCGAAGATTCTTTTGAAAGAGGTCTCCGACGCTTCCCGCTTCGGCGTCGCGGAACTCGCGGGCGACCGGATCGTGGGCATCGAAGAGAAGCCCGAACACCCCAAGACGAATCTCGCGGTAACCGGCATCTATATGTACGATTCCACCGTCTTCGAGAAGTGCCGGCACCTGAAGCCGTCGCGCCGGGGCGAGCTCGAAATCACCGACGTCAATAACGCCTACATCCGCGAAGGCACCATGAGCTTCAATTACCTCAACGGCTGGTGGACTGACGCCGGCACCTTCGATTCACTGCGCCGCGCCACCAATTTGGTGGCCGACACGCGCGCCGCGGGGAATCCGCAGTGAGCGAGTTAGAGTGGGATTCACTCCAGAATCCCAAGGGCATTGGCAAGGTGATTCTGAAGCCGGATTCGGCGGACCTGATCGATGGCGTCCGCGTGCATGCTTATCCGATTTTTCCCGACGACCGCGGTTACTTCCTGGAAGTGATCCGCCTCGGCGAAGGCCTGCCCGCCGGCTTTCCCACGGCTTCGACGCAAGTCTCCGCGGCGCTCAGCTATCCGGGGACGATCAAGGCCTTCCACTACCATCGCCACCAGACGGATCTGTGGTGCCCGGCGCAAGGCATGTTCCAAGTCGGTCTGGTGGACCTGCGCGCCGGCTCGCCCACTTACGGACTCCGCAATACGCTCTACGTCGGGCAACTGCGCCCCTGGCAAGTGCTGATTCCCCCAGGCGTCGCGCACGGCTACAAGGTAATCGGTCAGCAGGCCGCCATGCTGGTTTACGTGACGGACCGGCACTACAATCCCGCCGACGAGGGCCGGATCGCGCATGACCATGCGGGCCTGAATTACGACTGGGAACTACAGCACAAATGAAGTTACTCGTCACCGGCTGTGCGGGATTTATTGGCTCCGCGTTTGTGCGCACTACGCTGGCTTTGAACGCCGCGACGCGCATCGTGAATCTCGATAAGCTCACTTACGCGGGAAATCTGGAGAATCTGGTCTCGGTGGCGCAGGATCCGCGCTATCAGTTTGTCCAAGGTGACATTGCCGACGCCGGCTTGGTAGAGAAGTTGTTGGCGGATGAGCAGCCCGACGCCATCGTTCACTTTGCCGCCGAGTCCCATGTGGATCGCAGCATTCACGCGCCCACGCCGGTTTTCGAAACCAATTTGCGCGGCACGTTCACGTTGCTCGAAGCGGCGCGGGCCGCGAAGCTGAGCCGCTTTGTGCATGTCTCCACCGATGAAGTCTATGGCTCCATCGATGCGCCGCACGAAGCGGACGAAGCCTATCCCTTGCGCGCGTCGAGTCCGTATTCGGCGTCGAAGGCGGGTTCGGACTTACTCGCGCTCTCTTACTACACCACTTACAAATTACCCGTCTTAGTGACGCGCGCCTCGAATAACTACGGGCCGTTTCAATTTCCCGAGAAATTGATTCCGCTGATGATCTCGAACGCCTTGGACGGGCGCGACTTACCCATTTACGGCGACGGCCAGCAAGTCCGGGACTGGCTGTACGTCGACGACCATTGCGCCGGCATTCGCGCCGTGCTGACACAGGGCCGCGCGGGTGAGGTGTACAACATCGGCGGCAATTGTTCGCTGCCCAATTTGGAAGTCGTCAAACGCATTTTGCGCGCCACCGGCCAACCGGATAGTTTGATGAAGACCGTGACGGACCGGCCCGGGCATGATCGCCGTTACGCCCTCACCAGCGAGAAACTGGAGCGCGAAACCGGTTGGGCTCCGCGCATGGACTTCGACCGCGGCCTGGCCCTGACGGTCGATTGGTATCGCGAAAACCGCGCCTGGGTGGAGCGCGTGCGCAGTGGTGAATACCGCCGCTTCTACGACGTTAACTACGGTCAGCGTTAGGGTCTTCGGGTTCGGGGAGCCGTCCCGCGCGGCGGAGGCTCTCGCGCAAGAGAAATTCTACCTGGGCGTTCAGGCTGCGCAGATCCTGATCCGCCCAGCGCTTCACGCCTTCCAGGACGCGGTCGTCAATGCGCAAGAGAAATGGCTTGCGGGTACTCACGGCGTCCTCCTTCTCATCCGATTCGCATTGCGCTTTCGTGCGGTCACAGGCGGCCCCGTCGATTTGAGGAGCCCATCGCGTGAGCGATGGGGCAGCGCAGGCAGAATATGCCGTAAAGCGTCGAAACGTGCCCCACCGCTTACGCGGCGGGCTATCCGAGCCGGATCAGCAAACAATACAGTCACCGTACTAGTTATAGAGCGTTCCGGTGTTGACGACAGGTTGAGTGCCGCGTTCGCCGCAGAGCACCACCAACAGGTTCGACACCATGGCCGCCTTGCGCTCTTCGTCCAACTGGACGACGCTGCGCTTGCTGAGCATATCCAGCGCCATTTCCACCATGCCTACCGCGCCTTCGACAATCTTCTGCCGGGCGGCGATGATGGCCGAGGCTTGCTGGCGTTGCAGCATCGCGGCGGCGATCTCCTGCGCGTAGGCCAAGTGGCTGATCCGCGCCTCCAGAGCTTGCACGCCGGCTTTCAATAAACGGTCCTGAATCTCGCGCTGCAGATGCAGGGCGATCTCGCCGCTGGACCCGCGCAGGCTGCCGTGGTCGTCGTGTGAATCGTAAGCGTAGGAAGTCGCCAGATTGCGCAGGGCGCTCTCGCTTTGGACGTGGACGTAATTCTCGTAGTTGTCCACTTCAAAGCAGGCTTCGGCGGTGTCGATCACCTGCCACACGACCACGGCGGCGATCTCGATGGGGTTACCGTCGAGGTCGTTCACTTTCAGCTTCTGGGTTTCGAAGTTGCGTACGCGCAGAGAGATCTTCCGCTTCCCGAGGAAGGGATTAGCCCAGCGCAAGCCGGGGTTCTTTTCGGTGCCTTTGTAGGTACCAAAGAGCGTGAGCACCACGCCTTGGTTGGGCTCTACGGTAAAGAGGCCGGTCATGACGAGGATAGCTGTCAGGATGAGCAGCATCAAGGGGATGATCAGCCAGGCCTCGGGCGTCTTGGCGACACGGATGATACCCAGGATCGCCGCCACGATGACAACGAACGAGACAGCCAACATGGCGAAGCCCGAGGGGGTAGAGCTTTGCGTTTCGCGAATCATGATAATGTTCTCCAGGTTCTGATAAAATCGATTGCCTATCATTATGATATCATGTTGATCGCAAAAACTCACCCAAAGCGATTTTTTTTGCATCCGATTATCTTAATGAAGAATCCCTTATGGGTCGGATGGCCGGTTCTCTGCCTACCTGATTTCGTACGCACGGATCCAGAAGCAGCCTCTCGGGCGCCATGGCGCCATGTGTAAACTGCACACATTGAAGCTCGATTATGTTAATCTTTTTTAATGTACGTTACTCCTGAAGTTAGGCGTGCGCACATAGAGCGGCTCATTTCAGCCACAGCCCCAAATTTCTTGGGAGATTTGACGATAGAGGATGTATATGACTTTGAGGTTAATTTCGCTCCTCCTCGCCACGATGATTCTGGCTTTCGGCCAGATTACCGGCGACCTGGAGATCAAGATTTCAGACAAGAGCGACGCGGCGATTGCCGGCGCGCAGGTAACGGTTACCAATATTGAGACCGGTGCGGTGCGCCGTGGCGCCACCGACGCGCTGGGTGGCGTTCGCTTCACCCTGCTCAATATCGGCAAATACCAGGTGAAAGTGGAAAGCAACGGCTTCGACACGACGATTACCCAGGCCGATGTGAACAGTGGCAACGTCAAGGACGTTCGTCTTCAACTGGCCGTGAAGACCCTGAACACCGAAGTGACGGTAGAAGAGTCGCCGGTCTCCATCAACACCGTAAGTGGACAATTGCAGACCACCACGGACTCCAAAGCGATCACTGAACTGCCTTTGGCGGCGAACGGAGTGCTCGCGTTGGCTGGTACCACTCCAGGAGTGATTCCGGTGACGACGCGCAACCCGTTCCTTGGTCTGGGCTCCTACAATTCGAACGGCGGCCGTGGCCGTGGTAACAACATCACGATCGACTCGGCCACGGCGACGGATGTTTCCACCACTGGTGGGGCCGGCCTTGGCACCATTCCGGAGTACCTGATCAAGGAAGTGAGTGTCATTTCGAACAACTTCTCCGCTGAGTTCGGCCGCAATGCGAATTCGCAGTTTCAGATTCTGACGAAGTCCGGTACGAACGAACTGCATGCACAGGGTTGGTGGCAGTTCCGCAACGACAAGCTCAACGCCCGCGACTTCTTCGCGTCGACGCGGCCGCCGCTGCGGGATAACCGTTACGGCGGTTACATCGGGTCGCCGGTGATCAAGAACAAGCTCTTCGTCATTGGCCACTACGAGCGGCAGTACATTCGCGGCGCGGGCGGCACGCGCACGGCTACCACCTGGACGCCGGCCGACGTGGCGGCGATTACGAGCCCGGCTTCACGCCAATTGTTTGAGCAACTCAAGGGCGGCCAGTTTACCTCGAACTCCGGCACCGTGCAGAATGCCGCGCCGCTCGGCACCGACAACACCAACGGCTCCATTCGTGTGGACTGGAACATTGACGAAAAGAGTACCCTCTTTGGGCGTTGGGCGATTCAGGATATCGTTCAGCAGTCGCCGGGCCTGACCTTCATCAACTCCAATCTCCCCACGAACGGCGCTTCCAGCGTGAACCGGCCGCAGAATGGCACGCTCAACTACACGCGCTCCATCTCGCCCACCATCGTTTGGAACTTCATTGCGGCTTTCGGCCGCAGCAATCCGATTTTCAATCCGCTGGAGAGCTTTGGCGGCCCGCAGATCAACTTCTCGGATGGCCGCGCGACGCTCGGCATCTGGAGTGGCGGTCCGCAGGGCCGTGTACAGAACACCTTCCAGTACCTGAACACGGTCACCATCGCGCGCGGCAAGCATCTCTTCAAGGCCGGCTACGAAGTGAATCGCGTCCAGGCGAACAGCTTCTTTGACGCGAACGTGCGCGGCACCTGGACCTTCGCCAACTTCGCACAGTTCGCCGCCGGCAACCCGGTGAGCTTCTCGCAACGCTTCGGCAACTCCGTGCGCGGCAACCGCGTGTGGAACAACTACGCCTTCCTGCAGGATGACTTCCGCGTCAGCCGCACGTTGACCCTCAACCTGGGCATGCGCCTCGAAGTGAACGATGGCGTCACCGAGGTGAACGGGCTCATTTCGAATCAAAACCTGAATGGCACCGCGGCCCTCGGTGCGGCGGGCACGGGCGCGCTCGGCTCCATTGACGTCGGCAAAAAAGTGATCGACCGGCTCTACAACTGGGCTCCCCGCTTCGGCTTCGCCTGGAACCCGAACAGCGGCAAAACCTCCATCCGTGGCGGCTACGGCTGGACGTATGACTATATCTTCCTGAACCCGATCACTAATATCCGCTTCGCTCCGCCCTTCATGTACCAACTCAACACGGTCACTTTCAACGGCGCTGACTCCTTCCCAAACATCGTAGCTGACAACTCCGACTTTCAGCGCGTGGGGCGCGCTACCGTCGGAACGTTCGGCACGACGCTACGCAACTTCGGTGCCTACACCGCCATCGATCAAAGCCTAAAGAATCCCCGCGTTCAGCAGTGGAACCTCACCGTCGAACGCGAGATGTTCAACATGCTGTGGCGCATCGGTTACGTCGGTACCAAGAGTGACTACCTCCAGCGCACGCGGCCGCTGAACTTCCTGCGCCCGGACCTGCGCTTCCGCGCCAACTCTCCGGCTGACGAAGCCGCGCTCCTGGCCAACGGTACCTTGGCGGGCCTGAACGCCGGCCTGAACGCCGGCCCCACGGCGACCACGGGCAACCGCATCGATCCGCGCTTCAACAACCTGTCGCTGGTGGAAAGCTCGGCCAACTCGAACTACCACGGCCTCCAGTTCTGGACGCAAAAGCGCTTCTCCAAGGGCTTCTCCTATACGCTCTCCTACACCTGGGGCAAGTCGATCGACGACATCTCGGACGCTCTCGGCGTCCTGGAAGCCGACTCCAGTGCCCAGCAGAACCCCTTCAACAACCGCGACAATCGCGCCGCTTCGGCTTTCGACGTCACCCATCGCGTCGTAGTCACCCACAATTGGGAATTGCCGTGGTTCAAGAACAAGGGTCCGGCAGCCGCCCGTTGGGTGCTCGGTGGCTGGGCCCTCAATGGCATTTGGCAGGCCCAGACCGGCGCTCCGATGCTCCTCCTCAGCGGTCCCCGCACGGGCTACGCTCAATTCGCCGAACCGCTCTTCATCGGCGGCAGCGGCGCTTTGCGTCCGAACCTGGTGGGCCCCCTGAACGTGCCGCTTCAGCCAGATCCGGGCACTGGCGCCCGTAACCCGAATCTGGTGACGAACTCCGGACTAGCTCAGCCGTTGCTCGGCAACTTCGGCACGGTGGGCCGCAACGTCCTTCGCCAAAATGGACTCACGCAGTATGACATCACGATGCAGAAGGACTTCACCATCACGGAGAAGTTGAAGGCGCAGTTGCAAGGGCAAGTCTTCAATCTCTTTAACGATGTCTACTTCCGTGCCCCTGGTCAATCTCTTTTCGCCCCGGCGAACTTTGGATATTACCAGGACACCTCGAACAACACTCGCACCGTGACGCTGGTGTTGCGCTTCCTGTTCTAAGCCGCTAGCTTTACTGGCCCACCTTGCGGCGATAGGCCGCCTGTGCCTCCTCGGCATCGGCGGCCTTTCCTATTGCGCGATAAGCGCGCGAGAGCGGCAGCAGGAGCACGGGGTCGGCTTCGGCGGCGGTTTGGAGGTGCGGGATCGCCTCCGCGGCGCGGCCCAGGGCTTCGAGAGCCTTGCCGAGTTCGGCGCGTGCGCCGATCAGATTCGGCTGCAAGGCTGCCGCCTTTTCGAGATACGCTACCCCCTCCGCCGGACCCGACTGCCGCACCAGCGTATCCCCGTATTCGTAGTTAAAGCCGGCCTCTTCCCCAAAGGCACTGGCGACGGTGGCGAACAGTCGCTGGGCATCGGGGTATAGCCGGGCCTGCCAAAAGCAGTGCGCCGCCTGACGCGCCAGGGCTGGCGTACGAGGCCTTACCGCCTCGTACGTGCGCGCCGCATTCGCGTAGCGGCGACAGCCGTAGTAGGCGTCGGCGAGCTCCACCAGGGTCTGCTCCGCGTTCCAGAGCTTGGCCTTCTCCAGCGCGCCGACCGCGTCGCACGGGCGCGACAGCTTTAGTTGCGACACGCCGAGCAGCAAGTACATCGGCCCCGGCTGCGGACGCGCCTTCAGGTACTTCTGTAGCTCCGGGATGGCTTCGGAAAACCGCTTGGCGTTGTGATAGGCAATGCCCAGATTCATGTGCCACGCCGGATTCGTGGGATCCAGCTTTTGTAACTGCCGGTAAGCGCGCTCAGCGTCGGGATAACGGCCCTCCCGGATGGCCTGCGCGCCTTGCCGCGAGAGCGACGCCAGGTCGGGCGTTTGCAGCAACAAGAAGAGCAGGATCATGGCTGAATCACCTGGTCGACCTTCACCGTCATGTCCTTCTCACCGGTCTTCACCCGCACCGGACCCGCGCCGACGCCAAAGTGCAGCGGACAATGGCACGACGAAGCGTAGCCCGAAGTATAGGTGACGTGGCGCCACTGGCCATCCACGCTGACGCGCGCGCCGGGCGGCGCGATCACCTTCAGCCAGTGGCTTCCCGGTGGGCAGGCACGCTTGATCACTTGCGGCGCAGCTTGCAGCGCGGTGGCGACCAGGTCCAGACAGCCGTCGTTGTCCAAGTCCGCGGCAACCAGGCCGCGGTAGAGTTGCGGCGGTGCGGCGATCGGCGCTCCGGCCTCAAAGCGAGCGCCGGTGTTGCGCAGCCAGGTGAGGGGTTCGCGTCCCGTGGCTCCCTTGGCGCCGGTAGCCGAAAGCACTTCGCCACGGGCGATGGCGAGGTCCTTGCGGCCGTCGTTGTCGAGGTCGGCGAAGACGATGCTCCAGCCGGCCATGGCGCGCGTCAGCGTGCTCAGGCCGCTCGTCATCGTAGCGTCAGTGAATTCGGCGCCCGCGTTGCGATAGAGCGGGAAGGTCTCGTCGCGCAAGGCTGTATAAACGAGGTCCGGCCGGCCGTCATTGTCGTAGTCCTGCGCGTCGGTGCCCATCGCTGACGGCGGATTGCCGCTGGCCGGCACGGCGACGCCACTTTCGAAAGCGATCTCGGAGAAGCGCCCATTTCCCAGATTGTGGAAGAGGAAATTGAAGGCGCGGTCGTTGGTGACGAAGATGTCGGGACGGCCGTCGAGGTCAAAATCGGCGACGGCGGCGGCCATCCCTTTGCCCGCGTGCTGCGCGATGCCGGACTCCACCGAGATGTCCGTGAAGCGCCCGCCGTCATTGCGAAAGAGCGCGTTGGGCTGCGGCTCGTAGAATCGCGGATGACAGAAGTCCGGCCGGCCTTCGACGACGCAGGCCTTCTCCGTGGCGGCGTCCCAGCGCACGTAGTTGACGACGAAGAGATCGAGGTCGCCATCGTTATCGATGTCGAGCCAGGCCGCGCCGACTGACCAGCGCCCGAGGTTATCCAAGCCACTACGCGCGGTGACGTCCTCAAAGATACCCTGGCCACGGTTGCGATAGAGGGTGAGTCCGCGCAAGCCGGAGACCAGCAGATCGATGTGGCCGTCGCGGTCAAAGTCGCCCGCGGCGGCGGCGAAGTCGTAGCCGACGCCGGCTAGGCCGGCCGCGGCCGTGCGGTCCTCAAAGCGCATCGCGCCGCGATTCCGAAAGAAGCGATTGCTGTGCAGCGGACTCGTCTTGCGGCCCGCCGGCAGCGGCGCGCCATTCGCAAAAAAGATGTCGAGCAGGCCGTCGTTGTCGGCGTCGAAGACGGCGATGCCGCCGGGCATCGTGGCGGGCAGCGGCTTGCGCGCGGTCTCGCCCGTAAACAGCGACATCGGCAAACTGGCGGCGCAGGCTGGCAAGACCACGCAGACCGCGAACCGGAGGCCGAGTCTCATGCCACTAGAGGGGGAAGTCGCCGTCGATGTAACAGTAAATCTCGGTGCCCTTGCGCGCCAGGATGCCTTCGGGCAGGCTGCCCGACGAGAGGCCAGCGGCTTCAATCGGATGGCGCACCGTATCCGAGGGGCTGCTAGCGGCACGGGAACGGATGCGGACCTGCCGCCCGTCGAAGGCGCGGACGCTTTCTAAGCGCAGCACCACCCGCGGACCCTTGCCCAGCAGCTTGCGGCCCGGAATGACGGCCAGCGTCACCGTTAGCGGCGAGCCTGCGGGAATCACCACCCGCCCGTTCACTTTGAGGTCTTCCGACACCGACATCTTCAGCGGCGACGCATGGCGCGCCTCGCGCGCGACGTCTTCATCGAGCATGACGCGAATGCGAGTGCCATCGGCGAGCGTGCCACCGGGAACTGACGCCGCCGGAGGCGCTGTCGTGGGCACTGCCGGGGCCTCAGTTTTTACGACCGGACTCGCGGCTGGACTCACGGCCACCGGCGCCGGAGCAGAAGATGCCGGTGCCGGAGTTGCCGGCGCCGTTTTCACGGAAGCCACCGTCGGCGCGGGCGTCATCGGGACGATCGCCTTCGGGTCGCGCATCACCGACACCACCGCTTCGGAGACGCCGTTCTTGCTAAGGCGAATCAGTTCGGAGGTGGAAAGGTCAAACTTCGTTTTTGCCGAGCGCAGTTGCGAAAGAATGAAGCGATCCGGTAACTTGGCCTTCACCATCTCGATGACGCTGTCGTTCGTGAGAACGTCAGGCATGGGTGGCGGCGGTGGCGGCTGATTCGCCACGACGGCCTCGGCCTGCTCCTGCGGCTCCTCCGCCGGGGCCGGCGTGCCGCGCGTGAAGAAGAAAACGCCGAGCGCGGCCGCGACGACGGCGAAACCACCGAGGGCCAGCCACAGGCCGTTCGACTTCCTCTTCTCCTCCGGCTTGGCCGGCAGCGCAGGCGTGACGTTGGGCGGCGTGCTGGCGGTGATGATGCCGCTGTCGAAAACGGCCTTGATGCGCGAAATCTCGCTGCGCACTTGCTCCATGTTCTGGTAGCGGTCCGCCGGGCTCTTGCGCAGGCACTTGTTGACGAGGGTGGCCAGGTCTGGTGGCGTGGTGGCGGGAAGCGGGGCGGGCTCATCGCGCAAAATTGCCGTCAGGGTAGCGATCTGCGAGCCGCCCGCAAAGGGAGGTTTCCCGGCGAGCATCTCATGCAGCACACCGCCAAAGGTGAACATGTCGGAGCGCGCGTCCACCAGTTTGCCCTCGGCTTGCTCCGGCGACATGTAATTGATGGTGCCCAGCAAAGAGCCTTCAATCGTCTGGGGACCCAGCGTCTTGGTGGCGTCGCTCTCCGGATCAGGCTCCGGCGCGACGAGTTTCGCGAGGCCAAAGTCGAGCAGCTTCACGCGGCCCTGGGCGGAAATCATGACATTCGCCGGCTTCAGGTCGCGGTGGATAATCCCCGCGGCATGCGCGGCGGACAAGGCGTCCGCGATCTGCACGCCATAGGCCAGAACCTCCTTGAGCGGCATGCCCGAGGGCGGAATGGACTGCGTCAGCGTTTTGCCGGTGAGATACTCCATCACCAGGCAGTCGCCACCCGCGTCCGCCAGCAGGTCATGCACGGTGATGATGTTCGGATGGTTCAGGGCGGAGGCGGCTTGCGCCTCCTGCAAAAAGCGGCGGCGGCGATCTGGGTCAGCCAGTTTCGCTTGCGGGAGGATCTTAATCGCCACCTGGCGATTCAGACGCGTGTCCTTCGCGGCATACACTTCGCCCATGCCGCCCTCTCCAATTTTCGAGACAACTTCGTACTGCGCGATCGAACGGCCTATCCAACTCATCCGGCGATATCGTTTCTCTGGGGGTCCCACTTCACGACGCGCTCTTCGCGCGCCGATTGATTTAGCATATGCGCGCAAGCGGCGGCCCGATGGCCCACCTGCGCATTCTCCCAATGCCCCTGCCGCGTGCGGATCCCCTGTAGCCAATACGCGAAGTGGCGCTCCGTAGCCTCCGGACCCTCGGCAATGTAGCTCTCACTGCCCGGCGCCAAACGCGCCGGACGATGGTCCTTCAGTTCCGCCCGCTGCACCTTGGGGTCCTCGTAGTAACCCTTTTCCATGGCGCGCGGCCAACTCTCGACGATCCAGCGATTGTCCTCGCCCCCGGACTCCGCCAGCACCTGCAGGCTGGTGAAGTTCAGCACCAGTGTGCCCTCCGTCCCCAAAAACTGAAAGCTGCCGGCCGCCAAGCTCTCGTTGTTGAACGTCGAACTCAGGTTCGCCGCGAAGCCTTCCGGATACTCGAGCAAACCGTTGATGGTGTCGTAGACGTCGCGGTTCTCTTTCCAACGGTAGAGCTGGCCCATGGCCATGGCCTTGGTGGGCCCGTCACTTTTCATCACGAATTGAATCGTGGTGCAGAGGTGAACGAAAAGGTCGGTGGCGATGCCCCCCGAATAGTCGTTAAAGCAGCGCCAGCGAAAGAAGCGGTCGTTCGAGTAGGGATGCTTCGGCGCGTTGCCGAGGAAGCGATCCCAATCGACGGTCTGCGGCGTCGCGTCGGGGGGAATCGGATAGAGCCAGGCGCCCGAAGCCGAGTTGCGATTGTAAGCTGCGCGAATCAGCGTGACGCGCCCGATTTTGCCGGACTGCACAATCTCCCGCGCCCGCTCCTGCAGCACACCGCTGCAACCTTGGCTGCCTACCTGCACAATACGGCCCGCCTTGGCGGCGGCTTCGGCGATCTGCTTCCCCTCGCTCGACTTGTAGGTGAGCGGCTTTTCGCAGTAGATGTCCTTGCCTGCGGCGATCGCGTCCAGGCACATGCGCTGGTGCCAATGGTCCGGCGTGGCGATGATGACGGCGTCGACGTCCTTGCGGGCCAGGATCTCGCGATAATCGCGATAGGCTTTCGCGCCCGCGCCCCAGTTCTCCTGGGTGCGCGTGACGCGGCCCTGGTAGGCATCGCTGATGGCGGTGATCGCCACGCCCGGGTTCGCCATCAGGCTATGCATCAATTGCTGCGAGCGTGCCCCGCAGCCGATTACGCCCACTTGCACGCGGTTGTTGGCCGGGGTCTGCGCGAAAGTCGCCGCCCCGGATCCCAGCACGAAGTGACGCCGAGTTAATCTCATCAAGTTTGATTATATGCTGAAGCTCAATTGACGATACAATCCGAAGCATGCTGAGAACTCTCTCGATCGTTTTACCTCTGGCCCTGCTGATTTTCGCGGGCGGCTATCTCTCTGGTGTCCACGCCGCGGGCGGCGCCCGGGTGTACGAACTGCGCACCTACACCACCTTCGACGGCAAGCTGGACGCGCTCAACGCGCGCTTCCGCAATCACACCACGCGTATCTTTGAGAAGCACGGCATGAAGAATATCGGCTACTGGACGCCGATGGATTCGCCCAAGAAAGAGAACACGCTCGTCTACATCATTTCGCACGACAGCCGCGAAGCCGCCAAGGCCTCCTGGGATGCCTTCCGCAACGATCCTGAGTGGAAAAAGGTTGCCGCCGAGAGCGAGAAGGATGGCAAGATCAACCAGAAGGTCGAAAGCGTTTTCCTGGAGCCGACGGATTACTCGAAGCTGAAATAGCGTGTTTCGGCGGTTCATCGGGCCGGTCATCGGGGTGTTCGCGGCAGTGGCGCTTTGGAACTGCCGCGTGGGGAATCCTCGCTCCGCCGTGCCGAAGGTAATGGAACTGACGGCGCTGCCGGAGCGCTTCAGCCGTCCCCCGACGTGGGAATGGGGTACGCTGCAAAACGCGGACGGCGCCCTGTTGCGCATCGGCTCCGCCAAGCCTATCGGCGGCGTCCGTAAGGGCACAATCGTGGTGGTGGGCGGCTATACCGAATTCGCCGAGAAGTATTTCGAGACCTTCCAGGACTTGCTGGCACGCGGTTACGCCGTCGCTACGCTGGACTGGCGCGGCCAAGGCGGCTCCCAGCGCTATCTCGCGAATCCGCAAATGGCCCACTCGCTCGGCTTCGCGCACGACGCGGCTGACCTGGCGCGCTTCCTGCGCCAACAGCCGCAGCCGGCGTACTTGCTGGCGCATTCGATGGGCGGCAATATCGCATTGCGCCTGCTGCACGACGAGCCTCGTTTAGTCCGCGCGGCCGCCCTGTCGGCGCCCGCTTTGCGCCTCGGTTCCCGCACCGGGATGCCGGCCTGGCAGGCTCGCGCGCTCTCCGGACTGATGATTGCCGCCGGCTTGGGCGAGCACTACGCGCTGGGGCAGCAGGACTGGCGCGACGACCCCGCCCGCAACGCCGCCAATAGTCCCGTCACCCACGACCTCGCCCGCGATCAAACCGCCCAACGCTGGTTCCGCGAACGCCCCGCGCTGCGCTTAGGCGGCGGTACCTATCGCTGGGCCTTCGAATTCTTCGGCTCCTGCGCCCAGGTGATGGCTCCGGATTATCTGGCGGCGATTCAAACGCCGGTGCTGATCGGGTCGGCTGGGCAGGACACCTTCGTCGACGCCTCGGCGCACACGGAGGCCTGCGGAAAGCTCTCTCAGTGCCAACTCGCGCCATATCCAGGCGCGCGGCACGAGTTGCTCCAGGAGACGGATGCGATTCGTTCCGCTTGGCTCGATCAGGTGGATCGTTTTCTGGCCTCCCACTAAATTCCCGGACGCCTGGGGGCACCCCAAATTGCTGCGTGCCAACAAGCCCGGAACGAAGTGGCGGGTCCCATACAAACTAACGGTTTACGCGGTGGTTCGAAGGAGAGTCTTACTGCAGCACGCGCAGTTCGAGCGGTTTGGCGGGCTCCGGCGCCTTCGGCCAGGCTTGGCCAATCGCGATCGACGCTTTGAAGATCGCACCCACCGGAATAAATCCAGCTAGCTTATGTGCGGCCACGGCCGCCAGGGCCATTGACGCGACACAGCCGCATTGCGAGCAATCCGGCTTGCCGCCGTATTGGCAGGGTGTCACCTTCGTTTTCAGATCCGCCGACAGCGTCTGCGTCGTCAGGGAGAAGACGCACTCCTCGGGGCGATGCGGCGGCGTTGCGAACTGGCGCAGCATGCCCACCGGCATGTCGAGCTTGGGGAACTGCAGGCGCAACTCCATCAGGTCGCGGATGGCTTGCTGGCGCTCCGCCGGAGTCAGGATCTCGGGCATCTGGTCGCCCACTTGCGGCGTGAAGAAGCTGAACCAGACCTTATGAATCTCCGGCCGCGGCGTCCAGAATTCCAGGAATTCGCGGAGGTAGCCCGGCCGCTTCATCATTTGCCCAGTGATGGTGCTATGGATGGTGATCTTCTGGCCGGCGATGTTCTTAAGGATACGGTCATACGTGGCCGGTGCGCGGCGCACGTCGTGGTCCGGCTGCAAGCCGTCAATCGAGACGACGACGTTCAGATGCGGTAAGGTCGCCCATTCGAGCGGCATGGTGCGGAAGGCGCTAGTGACGATCTGCACGTGGGTGCCTTTGGCCAGCAGCAGCGGGACCATGGCCTCCACCTCCCGGTAGCGCACCAGTGGATCGCCGCCAACCAGCGAGAGATGCAAAGGCCGCAAGCGGTCCACCACTTCGAGCACGCCGTCAATGAGTTCCTGGCCCTTGCGGTCGTTCAAGCTGCGCAAGGTAACCCCGTCGCCGCCCAAGTGGGCATCATCGTAGGCATAGCATCCGGGGCAGCGCAGCGGGCACTCTTTCGTCAGCTCGATCGACAGCGACGGCTGTTGACCGGTCAGAATCTTGCCCCACGCGCGGACTACTTCGGAAGTCTTCAAAAAAATCACCCTTTCCTGGTCAACGCTTTAGAACACAAAAGCCCTATATACAATACGCATAAAAGGGTTAGTTGGATCGGAAAAACTTAAAAGGGATACTGCATGAGGAAACTTCAACGTAACACGCGTGAATTCCCAGGGTCAATCCCAGGCAAAAAAGTTAACTTCCTATGCGACTGCCATCCGCGCACGTCAACATCTTGCGCATGCCGGCTGCGATCACTTCCTGGGCGCGCAGTCCGTCGCGGTGGGTGATCGGAAAAGGCGTACCTGCGCGGCAACACTCCACAAACGCCGCCACTTCCGCCTTGTAGCTCTTGCCAAAGCGCGCGACAAACTCGGCCTGCCCCGGTTGATCCGGCAATACCGCGAATATTCGCTGCACCAGCGGATCCGGCTGGAACCGCGGCCCGTAGGCTTCTACAATAACTTCGTGCGGACGCTGCGCGAAGCGGCCCAGGCGAATATGGCCCTTCTCGCCGAAGATCGCGCTCTCCACGCGATAACCAGAGACGTGATTCCGCGTCACCTGGACTTGCGCGGTTAGCTCGCCCACGGCTTGCTTCGGAAACCACATAAACAATACGGCGTCGTCGAAGTCTTCCGTACAGGTGGTCAAACGATGGCTGTAAGTACGGCTACCCACCGCCAAGGCCGCTTCCGGCAATTGTCCCGTCAGCCACAGGATTTCGTCGACGTTGTGAATCGACATGTCGGATAGAATACCGTCGCTCTGATAGCCATTCGGCGCGGGGCCGGAGTCTTCCAGCGCCGAATAGATCTTGAAGACAGGTCCAATCGCGCCGCTCTGCATCAACTCGCGCGCAAAACTCAGCGCCTCATCGAAGCGGCGCTGAAAGGCGAGCATCAAGGCTTGCGGGTGGTGCGCGTCCAGCTCGGCCGCGAACTCGCGATCGCCAGCGAGTTGGCCGGTGAGCGGTTTCTCGACGAGCACCCGATGCCCCGCCCGAATCAGCCGCGTGGCGTGCTCGCGATGCTTCTCCGTCGGCGTGACGACTACGGTCGCATGGCAGAGCTTCGCCTCAGCCAGCTCGTCTACTGAACTCAGCACCGGCACGCTGGCGCCGTGCGCGTCGATGAACTTCTGGCGGCGTTCGGCGCTGGCGTCGGCGACGGCCACCAACTGGCACGCTCCGGTCTCTTTGGCGAGTTCTCCCACGTGTTGGGCATGAATCCAGCCCATGCGGCCCAGGCCGGCCACGGCGATTTTCAATGGTTCAAGCATTAGGCTCTATGGTAGCGTTCCCGCGCGTAGCGGATGGCGAAGTAGAGCAGCAGTCCGGTGGGCCCGTAGAGGAACGTAAGCACGAGGCAAGGTACAACGAACCAGTGCGGCACCTGCTGCCGCGCGGCGTCGCGGACCTCCCACGCGCCGATAAACAGGTCGAAAGCCAGGTAGTGGATCCAGCCGGCCAGCAACACGTTGGGATTCGCGAAGAGCTTGCTGACGTCGGCCAGGCTGCCGAAGCCGCCTTCGCTCTCCCCCCAATGCATTACGAGTTGGCTGACGTAGGTCCCCGCCAGCACGAGCGGCAGCCCGACGCCGGCGATCGCCTGCGTGAAGCGCCAGCGTGGCGCGAGCACGAGCAGCAGCCAGCCGGGCAGCACCAAGGTACTGACGATTTCGAAGAGGCGCGCGGCGTTCATGCTATTGCCAATACTGCCACTGCTTGGTGGCAATCGTAAAGAGGCTGAGGCAGAGGTTGGTGACGGCGTGCGTCAGAATCAGGTCGCCCAGGCTCTTGGTCTTGATCATCCACCAGTTGTAGAGGACGCCGCAAACCAGACCCACGTCCCAGAAAGGGCCATGCTCCGACGCGAAAAGCGCCGCCGTGATCCAGAACGCTTGCGCCGCGTAAGCACCCAGCGGCACCCGCTCAAAGTCGGGCTCGATCAGCCAGCGCATCATCCACGCGCGCCAAAAGAGCTCTTCAATAATGGGCACCAGAATCACGGCGCGCACGGTCCGAAAGAAGAGCACCATGGGGTTGGCGAGTAAGTTCGCGTCGATCGACGTTTGCAACGTTCCCAGGCTGCTGAAAAGCCAGTGGGTCCGGTAGCCCGGGAAGAGCTGGTCCGGCAGCACCCAGAGCGCGCATACCGCGATGCCCAGCAGAATACTCGCCACGGGGCGCACGCAGCGGAAGGAGATGACGTGTCGTGAAAAGTACCACAGGACGCCCGTTAAGACCAGAACCCGCAGGGGGAACTCGAAGGAGCCCAGCGGCGCCAAATAACTTTGGATCGCCAGAATGCCAAGGAAGACGGCCATGGGCAGAACATAAGGAATCGCGGGGTGCTTCACGTATTAACTCCCCTAAATCGTACCGTGCTTCCTGGGGTTGGCATTTGGCGTGGCGCGTGTTAGTTTTTAATGCAAAGGAAACATTCATGCTTCACCGGGTAGTGGTAGCAGTATTGATGTGCAGTCAAACGGCTCTGGCTCAGGCCTCCAGTACCGGCGAGGTCCGCGGGAGTGTACTCGACGGCACCGGCCGGGGCATTGGGCAGTCCAAGGTGACTTTGCTCAACGCGGAACGTGGCTTTACGCGTTCTGTAGAGAGCAATGCCGGCGGCGAATTCACGATGCCCTTGCTGCCGCCGGGCGCCTATAAGATGCGTGTCGAGGCCGCAGGCTTTTCGACGAAAGTTTTCGACGGCGTCGAAGTCCGTGTCGGTGACGTGGTTACGATGAACGTCGACCTTGTACCCGGCGCCGTCGCCACGGAAGTGAACGTCACCGCCGAGGCCGCCGCCGTCGAAGTGGAGCGCACTCAGCAATCGAATACCGTCGAGCAGCGCGCCATCACCAATCTGCCGATCAACAAACGCAACTTCCTGGACTTCGCGGTGCTCGCGCCGGGCGTGGTCTCCACGCAGAATCTCGCGGACGATACCAGCTTTCGGCCTATCCAAACGCCGAACTCCGGCTTGAGCTTTGGTGGCTCCAACGGCCGCGGCAACGGCTTCTTTATCGATGGTCTGGAGAATTACAACGTCTCCGGAGGCGTCCGGCCGACGTTCTCGCAGGAGGCGGCGCAGGAGTTTCAGATCAACCGCAACTCATTCTCCGCCGAGTTTGGCAATGCTTCGGGCGGCGTGGTGAATATCATTTCGAAGTCCGGGACGAATACCTGGAAGGGCAATATCTTTGGCTTCTTGCGGCACAAGAATATTCAGGCGCGCAACTACTTTGATCCCGGTAAGTCCTCCTTCACGCGGACCCAAGCCGGGGCCACCGCCGGCGGCGCGCTCGTGAAGGACAAGCAGTTTCTGTTCTTTGCCTACGAACACTTGAGCCGGCAGGAGACCAACTTCATTCCGATTCTGCAGGACCGCAGCGTCTTCAATCGCCTGCCCCAAGGGCAAGCCGACCTGCTCACTTTCCTCGAAGGTACCGGCAGCCCAGCGCTGGTGGGCTTGGCGCGGCAAGGGCGCGCCTTGTTAGTCCCCGGCAATAACCCGGCCGTGCCCCGGTTATTCTCGCAGAACTCCGGCAATTTCCCGTTCTCCGAGCGTAATAACCAGCTTTCGGGGAAATGGGACGTCCGCCTTAACGACAACCACTCCTTCTTCCTGCGCAGCAATTTTACGAAGAACCCGTCGAGCAACAACGCCTTTGGCGCGCTTGACGGCTTTAACCGCGGCCGCGCGGTCAACCAGACGGATCTCACCGGCGCCGTTTCCGACACCTATATCTTCAATCCGCGCTGGATCATGGAAACCCGCGCGCAATGGGGCTACAACCGCCTGAAGGTGCTGCCCAATGATCCGAATGGCCCGGAGATCAACATCAACGGTTTCGGTTTCTTCGGCCGCCAGATCTTTGTGCCATACCGCAACATTGAGCGCCACTATCAGGCCTTGCAGAATTTCTCTTATCTCTCGGGAAAGCACAGCGTGAAGTTCGGCTGGGACATTAACCCCACGCGCGTGAACCAGCAATCCGACACTTTCCTTGGCGGCCGCTTCACCTTCGGCTCGCGCATTCCGCTGGCGCTGGTGCTGCAATCGGCCACCGGCGACCCGAATATCGCTACTACCTTGGGAGGCTTGCTTGCCGCCTCTGGCCAGCAGCGCCTGATCCCAGTGCTCAGCCAGCCGATTAGCGCCCTACAAAGCTACGCGCTCGGCATCCCCGAACTCTACCAGCAAGGCTTCGGCGACCCGAACTACAAGATCACCACGACGCGCTACAACCTCTTCGTGCAGGACACCTGGAAGGTAAATTCGCATCTCACCTTGAACGGCGGCCTGCGCTACGAGGTGGAACGCCACAATCCCGTGGTACCGCGCGACTACAATAACATCGGCCCGCGCGTGGGCTTCGCCTGGTCACCCGGCAGTGACCAGAAAATGGCCATTCGCGGCGGCTACGGACTTTACTATTCGCAAGTAAATGGACAGATCGCCGGCGTCGCTGACCCTCTCTCCGGGCGCTTCATCAACCAGGTGTTGCTGACGCCCACCAGCGCCATTTTCCGCGATCCCCGCACCAGCCAATTCGTTACTTCGGCCACCGTCTTCCAGACCTTGACCGCGCAAGGCGTCATCGGTTCGCGGCAGATCTCGCAAGCCGATTTGGCGCAGTTCGGCATCCGCGTCGGGCCGAATCTGCCTGGCTCCGTCGTCTTCGGGATCGAGCCCGGCTTCCAGAATCCGTGGGCCCATCAGGCGAGCCTCGAAGTGGAGCGGCAAATCGGCGGCTTCGCTGTGTCGTTAGGCTATAACTTCAATCGCGCCGCACACCTGGCACGCAACACCGGCCGCAACGTCGCTTACTCCGGCCAACGCCTACCCGATGGACGTCCGCTCTTTGTCCGTCCGAATCCACTGCTCCTGCAAATCAACAACGCCATCTCGGACGCCAACTCGTTCTACCACGCCGGAATTCTGCAGGTGACGAAGCGCTTCTCGAAGGGCTTTTCGTTTAACTTCAATCAGACCTACTCGCGCGCCATCGACGAATCAACTGACTTTAATTCGGACTACTCCCCGCAGGACCAACTCAATTTCCGCGCCGAACGCGCCCTTTCTTCTTTCCACCAGAAACACCGTACCGTCTTTAATGCCGTCTATCAGAGCCAGGCGAAGAACCGGCTTACCAAGGATTGGAGCGTTTCTCCCATTTTCATTGCGAGCTCCTGGCGGCCGTTCAATGTACTTACCGGCGTTGACAATCAGGGCGACACTTACGTGAATAACAAACGCCCCGCGACGTTGGGCCGCAACATGGGACAAGGCCCCGCCTTCAATAGTTTCGACTTACGCCTCTCCCGCCGCTTCCATTTCGGCTCGCGTGAAAATCAGGCCCTGGAGTTTCTCGCCGAAGGCTTCAATCTCTTCAACCACACGAATTTCCGCACCGTGAATAACATTGTCGGCGACGTTCCAGTTTCTACGTTACCCAACCCGATCATCGCGAATCGCAGTAGCGCTTCAACGCCCCTGGCTTACACCTCGGCTCTGGACCCCCGCCAGTTCCAGTTCGGCTTGAAGCTCTTCTGGTAGATGGCTTCCTGGAGCAGACGCGCGTGGCTCACGGCCGCCCTGGCCCCGCCGTCGAAATCGATCCTCGTCCACGAGCACATCCTGGTGGACTTCGCCGGCGCAGCCATCGCCTCGCCCTCGCGCTACCAGCGCGACGAGGTCTTCGCCGCCGCGAAGCCCAAGCTCGACGCCATCGTGCAGCGAGGCTGCGTGCGCCTGCTCGAATGCACCCCGAATTTTCTGGGCCGGGATCCCGTCCTGCTCGCGCGGCTCTCCCAGGCCTGTGGCCTTGAGATCTGGACCAACACCGGCCTCTACGCCGCCAACCGTTACCGCCACCTGCCGGACTTCGCCAAGACGGAGACCGCGCAGCAACTCGCCCGCCGTTGGGTGGCTGAGTTCCGCCAGGGGATCGACGGAACGAAGCCGCGCTTCATCAAGATCGGCGTCAACGACGCGCCGCTCGGCGCGTGGGACCGCAAGCTGGTGGAAGCCGCCGCCCTCACCTCGCGCGAAACCGGACTCACCATCGCTTCCCACAGCGGCCGCGGCGCGGCCCGTGAGCAAATCGAAATCTTGGATCGCCTGAAGCTGCCGTTGCGGAAGTTCGTCTGGGTCCACGCGCAGAATGAGCGCGACCACCGCGTCCACGCCGAAGTGGCTCGCGCCGGTGCCTGGGTAGAGTTCGACGGGATCGGGCCGAAATCCTTGGATTGGCATGTGGAGTGCGTCAACTTCATGGCGCAGTCTAAGCTGCTATCCCGGACGCTGATCAGCCACGACGCCGGCTGGTGGCACGTCGGCGAACCCGGCGGCGGCAACTATCGCGGCTACGAAACCCTCTACCAGGATTTCCTCCCGCAGCTGAGACTGGAACAAGCCCGGCAGCTCTTGTGGGAGAACCCGCGCCGGGCCTTCGGCCGCTAGCGGTAGACTAGCCTCATGGAATGGCAATCGAGAATTTCGGTGAACCCCCGCGTCTGCCACGGCAAGGCTTGCATCCGCGGAACGCGCATTATGGCATCGGTAGTGATTGACAACCTCGCTGCGGGCATTCCTCGCGCGGAGATCCTTACCAGCTATCCGACGCTTCAGCCCGAGGATATTGATGCCGCCCTGGCCTTCGCCGCCGAACTTGCCCGCGAGGGGACAATCGCGTTGCCGCTGGAAACAAGCGCTTGAAGTTCAAGATTGACGAGAACCTTCCATCTGAGTTCGCAACCATGTTGAACGACGCTGGGTTTGATGCCGATACAGTGGCGGACGAAGGGATTGCGGGCGCAGCTGATTCCGTCGTCTTCCAGCATGCTCAGGCCGAGCACCGCGCCATCATTACACTGGATCTTGATTTCTCAAATCTCCAAACCTACCCATGCAGTTCGCACGCTGGAATCATCGTCCTACGAACCCAGACCCAGGACAAAGCTGCTTTGCTAGCGGTGATGCGACGCTTAATCCGTATTTTTCTGGAGCGCTTGCCCATGCAGCAGTTGTGGATTGTCGAGAAGGATCGGATCCGAGTTAGGACCGCGGTAAGCAGCTAGGTGGTCAAAGCCGTCACGCGCGCGAGGACGCCACTTCGGCAGCTAGCCGCCTCCTGTAATTAGCGCTATTCTCAAGTTGGTGGCTCTAAGAGCACCAATTCCGAGGCCCGCGCTGAAAGTCGCGGGCTTTCGCGCTTCTACACCTGTACAGTGTCTCGACGAGGTGGCATCCAGAGCGCCAGAATCTCAGCGCTCAAAACCGTCGAGCGGCCCAGGCGATGGGGAGCCCCACCAGGAACAAGTGCGCCAGGACTCCGTTCAGAAATACCGACGTCACCACGGGCGGCCAGATGTGGCCGGGGAATGCCGACAGCGGTAGCACCACCAGGTTCATGAAAAGGTAGAACCCGAGCCCGTACAGCAAGCCGCCTTGCACCAAATTCCGCTTCACCCAACGCACGTTGCGGCACAGAATGGCGTAGCCCAGCGCCGCCACCAGCGCGACCCCGAAATGCAACGCGATGCCCAAAACTGCGCTGCTCACACCGCCGCGATACGCGCTCACGCCTTGCACGCCGCTGGCGATCGACTGCAAGATGCGCACCGGCCGCGCGCCACGATTGGAGAAAAATACCAGCGCGTCGGCCAGGTCCAGCACGCCAGCCAGCAAGGCTCCGGTGAGAATCGCTCTCATGCGTTGATGATACGCAATACAATAAGGCTTATGCGTTTTCTCTTGCTGCCTCTCGCCGCGTTCGCCCTGGCTGGTCCCACGTGGGAAACCGTCCAAGCGCTGGGCCAAACCTGGGACGTCCCCGTCGCCGCGGAGTGGCGCGCCGAGCCGAATCTCCTCGAGATGCTGAAAATCGGCCCCGCCAAGCCCGAACCCCGCCGGCCCATGCAGTACGCCCTCGCGCGGACTCCCGCTTATCGCAAGGTCACCCTGGAAGTCGACGTGAAGCGCACCGAAGGGAAGAGCCTCATCCTGCTCTATCACTGGCAGGACGCCGCCCACTTCAACTACGCGCACCTCTCGCTCGATCGCGCCGACAAGCAGATCGTCCACAACGGCATGTTCCACGTCTACGGCGGCGAGCGCGTTCGCATCAGCGCCAAAACCGGCCCCGCCACGCTGCCCACCGACGACTGGACCCATGTCAAGCTCATCGTCAACGGCACCCACGCCTGGATGGAGTTCGACGGCCAGAAGAACGCCTCGCTCGAAGCCCACGACCTCAGCCTCACCGAAGGCCGCGTCGGCCTGGGCTCTTTCTTCGAGCGCGCGTCTTTTCGCAACCTGAAGATTCGCGGCGAAGTACACTAGAAGCTTGGTTAATCACCTCGTCATTGAAAACCTGAAGCACCGCCCCGTTCGCACCGGCCTGAGCATTCTAGCCATCGCTTTTTCCGTTACGCTGGTGCTCACCATCGTCGGCTTGAGCGACGGCATGCTGGAAGACAATCGGGAGCGCGCCCGCGGCGCCGGCGCCGATGTCATCTTCCGCTCACCCACCGCCTCCTTCGGCACCGGTGGCGGCGCCGCGCCGCTGAACGAAAAGCTGATCCCTTACCTCGAAACCCAGCCCCACGTCACCATCGCCGCCGGCGTGCTGATGCACAGCTTGCAATTCCCCAATTCGCTCCACGGCATTGATCTGGATCGCTCCTCCCGCATGGCCGGCGGCATCCGCTTCCTCTCGGGCGGACCCTTCCGCCAGGAAACCGACATCATCGTGGACGAGTTCTACGCCAGAGAAAAGAAGCTCCGCGTGGGCTCGAAGATTCCGCTCCTCAATAAAGAATGGATCGTTTGCGGCATCGTCGAAAGCGGCAAGCTGGGCCGCATGTTCGTCCAGCTTCCGGTGCTGCAGGATCTCACCAGCAACCCGGGCCGCATCACCCAGATCTACCTGAAGGTGGACCGCCCCGAAAACATTCCCGCCGTCGTGGCGGGACTGAAGAAAAACCAGCCCGACTACGGCGTGAATACGATGGAAGAAGTTCTCTCCGCCTTCAGCGCGGACAAGGTTCCCGCGCTCACCATCTTTCTAAAAGTAATCGTCGGCATTTCGGTTGCCATTGGCTTTATCTTTGTTTTTCTCTCGATGTATACGGCGGTGTTGGAACGCACCCGCGAAATTGGCATTCTGAAAGCGCTCGGCGCGTCGCCTGCGTTTATCGTGAATATTCTCCTGCGCGAGTCCTTGTTGCTCGCGGTGTTGGGCGCGATCACCGGCATACTCTTTTCCTTCGGCACGCGATACCTGTTCCTGGTAACGATTCCCGCCTCCATGCAACAGAAGATTACGCCGTTGTGGTGGCCGAAGGCGTTGTTGATCGCCTTGCTCGGCGCGTTGCTGGGCACGCTGTACCCGGGATTGAAGGCGGCGAAACAGGACGCCATTGAGGCTTTGTCTTATGACTGATGCGATGGTGGAGATCCGCCAACTGAAGAAGATCTACCACCAGGGAGACGTGGAAGTCCAGGCCCTGCGGGGCGTCGATCTCACGGTGGCCAAAGGCGAGTTTGTCGCCATCGCCGGCCACTCGGGCTCCGGAAAATCGACGCTCTTCAACATTCTCGGCGGACTCACCCCGCCCACCGCCGGCACCGTTCACCTCAATGGCCAGGACTTACTCGCCCTCACCGAAGGCGAGCGCACCGAGTTGCGCAAGCGCACCGTCGGCTTCATCTTTCAGAAATACAACTTACTGCCGACGCTCTCGGCGCAAGAGAATATTGACATCGCGAAATACATTGCCGGAAACAAGTCCGCGCCGGATGCCAACTTTCAGGAGGTCTTGCAGTTACTCGGCCTCAGCGATCGTCTCAATCATAAGCCTCGCGCGATGTCCGGCGGCGAGCAGCAACGCGTGGCGATTGCCCGCGCGCTCGTGAATCACCCCGCGCTCCTCTTGGCCGACGAGCCAACGGGCAACCTTGACACCGAGAATTCCAACCTCGTGCTCGATCTCCTCCGCGATCTCAATCATCGTCTCCATCAGACGATCATCATGATCACCCACAACCCCGAAGCCGCCGCCTTCGCCGACCGCATCGTTCACATGCGCGACGGCCGCATCGTGTCGTGAGGCTAGTGGTCGCCGTACTTCAGTTCGCCCGCGGGAATCGGGATGTCGAGCTGATTGTGTTTGAGCGGCAGCGGACAGGTGGCGTAAGGAGTAAAGACGCAGGGCGGGTTGTAGGCCTTGTTGAAGTCGATCACCACTTTGCCGTCCTTGGGTAGCTCGGAGTAAAGATACCGCCCGGCGCCGTAGGTCTGCTTGCCGGCTGTTTTGTCCTTGAAGATGTAGAAGAACTGCCCGTCGGCCAGTACGGGCTCTAAACGGTAGGTCTTGCCGTTCAGCACGAACTCCGTTAGCCCGATCGCCTTGTGCTCTTCCATCTCGTTCACGATATTCGGGATGCGAATCACGCGCTCGGGCTGCGGGATGAACTTCGCCACCACCCGGTAGTTCGGCTGCACCGGAAACCACGTCTTGTGCGTGAACTCGCGCCGCAACTGGCTATTCTTGTTCCGCATGCGGATGCCGATCTTCGTCCCGCGGTCAATCACGAAGAGGCTCACGTCACCCAGCACGAGGATATCTTCCTTCGCTTGATCGTCATTCACCAACGCTTCAATTCGGGTGACGGGTTTGCCCTTCAACGTCACCGAAGCGCCGGGGTTCACCGTCACCCCGATGCGCTTGCCGGTCCGCAGGAAGACGCCCGCGTGCGCCGGCGAGCCCTTGGGCAGCACCAAATCGTTGTCCGCCGCGGACCCAAACGTATTCTTGCCTTCCTTCAACCAGAACAGGCCGGAAACCGTCAGCCAGCCCGTGTCGGACTTCAGCTTCGCCTCGGACTCCGCACGCCATTTCTCAATCGACGCCGTGTAGTCCTTTATACTCAGGGGGTCGGCTGCTGAAACAAGCATACTCATGGCAAGAAGAAACACCGCATTCCATATCGGCTTCATGGTGATTCCCATTATAGCGCTCGCGCTGCTGGCGCAGGACGAAGCGCCGAAGTCGCTCGCGGACTTCGAAACCAGGATTGACCGGGTCTCCGCCCGCCACCTCTTCACCGAAGGGCCCGTCTGGGTGCCCGAAGGCTACCTCCTCTTCAGCGACGTCCCCAGTAACCTCATTCAGAAGTTTGTCCCCGGCAAGGGCAGCACTGCCTGGCGCGAAAAGTCGAACGGGACGAACGGCAACGCCGTCGACGCCGATGGCCATCTCTACTCCTGCGAGACGCGCACGCGCCGCGTGGTGCGGACGAACTTGAAGACAGGTGCGCAGGAGGTGCTCGCCGAGCGCTACGAGGGCAAGCGCTTCAACGCGCCGAATGACATCTGCGTACGCAAGGATCGCAACGTCTACTTTACGGATCCGGCCTTTGGCCAACAGTCCGACACGCGCGAACTCGACTTTTACGGCATCTACCGGCTCAGCCCGAAAAACGAATTGAGCCTCGTCGCCAAAACCGCCGGGCGGCCGAACGGCGTGACGTTGGCGCCCAATGGGCGGCTCTTGTACGTGGCCAATTCCGATGAGCGCTCCGTGCTGGTCTTCGACGTGGATCGCGCGGGCGCCGTCAGCAATCAGCGCGTCTTCGTCTCTGGGATCACCGGACCGCCAGATGGCTTACGCACCGACGAAAAGGGCAACGTCTATGTCGCCTGCGATGACATTGCGATTTATTCGAGCCAAGGCAAACTCGTCAAAAGCATCAAAACACCGGAGCCCCCGCGTAACCTGGCCTTCGGCGACGCGGACTTGATGACGCTCTACATCACCGCCTACACCAGCGTGTATCGCGTCCGCTTGCCCATCAAAGGGGCCACTTACTAAATCACTGTGACCGAACTCGACCAGGAACGGTATTCGCGCCAGATTCTCTTTGATGGCCTCGGCGGGGCGGGGCAAGAGAGACTACTCGCCTCGCACGTCACCATCGTGGGCTGCGGCGCCCTGGGTACTTATCAGGCGGCGGCGCTCGCCCGCGCCGGCGTGGGCACCCTGCGCATCATTGACCGCGACTCCATCGAAGCCTCCAACTTACAAAGGCAGTGGCTCTTCACCGAAGAAGACGCCCGGCTCGCCCTACCCAAAGCCATCGCCGCGCGGGACGCCATCGGGCGCATCAACTCAGGAATTCGCGTGGAAGCCGAAGCCGTCGACCTCACTCCCGCCAACGCCGCCGACTTACTCGCCGGCACGCACTTACTGCTCGACGGCACCGACAATTTCGAGACGCGCTACTTATTGAACGACTACGCCATCGCCCACGGTCTGCCTTGGATCTACGGCGCCGCCGTGGGTAGCTACGGCCTCACCATGCCAGTGATTCCCGGCCGCACCGCCTGCCTCGCCTGCGTCTATCCCGAGCCCCCCGGCGGCGCGCAGGAGACCTGCGAGACGGTGGGCGTCCTGTCCGCGATCACCACCGCCGTGGGCGCCTTGCAAGTCGCCGCGGCGATGAAGATTCTCGTGGGGCAGGAGCCTTACCTCGGCCTCACCACCCTCGACGTCTGGACCGGCCGCATTCGCCAAACCGCTCCCCCGCAACCGGACCCCGCCTGCCTTTGCTGCGGCCAGCGCCGCTTCGAGCATCTGCAGGGGCAGCACCGCAAGCCCGTCTCGTTGTGTGGCCGCAACGCCGTACAGATCCACGAGCGGAAGCGCCCGCTGGACCTAGTTGCGTTGGCGCAAACGCTCGCGCCCTTGGGCCAGGTGCGCGCCAACGAATTCGCCCTGCGCTTCTTCATCGCGCCCTACGAGATGACGATCTTCCCCGACGGCCGCGCCATCATCAAGGGCACGCAAGACGTCGCCCTGGCGCGCTCACTCTACGCGCGCTACATCGGCGGGTGAAGGCGCCCTTCCGCCAGGCGCCTCACCACTCGCTTTACCGCGAAGCCAAAAACTGGCGCGTGGCCGGGCGACCGGAGACAATGGTTCTTGGAGATTCGCCAACTAGAGCCAGGCCGCATTCTGTTAGGCCCCGTCGGTTCCGGAAAGTCAACGCGACTGCGGGAGATTTTTCGCACGCAACCTTCGCGCTTCATCGTCCCCACCGCGACCATGGCCGCCCATCTCACGCATGAGTTGGCGCGCGAAGGCCGGGTGGTGCGGGGACGCCAGGTGGCTACGCTGGCGACCGTGGTGGGCGAGTTCGCCTATGGATTGGCGCCGCAGATTCTCCCCGGAGAACTCGAAGTCCTCATCCGGCGGACGCTCGCCAAGTTTCGCGGCAAACGTTGGCAAGCTCTCCTGGCGACGCCTGGTTTCGCGGCAACCCTCTCCGCCATCGCCACCGAAGTGGACGCCGCCGGCTACAGCAGCCAGGACCTGGCCGCCACCGGCGCGCTCCTGCGGCGCCTGCATCCGGACGCTGAAGAGTTTGTACGTTTCTATGCTTCGTTGGAAGCCGAGGTCAAGCAGGCGGGCCGAGCCTTGCGCGGTTGGCGATTGACGGGCGCCACGGCGGCGCTCTACCGGCAGGGCTGCCCCCCGGAGGCCTGGCTGTGCGACGGCTTCTATACGCTCACCGAGGGCGAGGTCGCGCTGCTCGACGCCGCCCGGCGCTACGTACCGGTTACCGTCACGCTGCCCGACGGCCCCACCGCGCAACGCGCCTTCCGGATGCTCGAGCAGCGCGGCTTTACCCTGGAGCATTGCCGGTTCGTACCGCCTCCCGCTCGCACCACCCTCACCACGGCGCACTCCTTCGAGAGCGAAGTCACGCGCATCGCGGCGGGCATTCTCCGGGCTCGCGCCGCTGGCCATCGCTACCGCGAGATGGCGGTCATCGTGCGCGCCGCCGGACCCTATGTTCCCGCCCTCCGCACCGCCTTCGAACGCTTCCGCATTCCCGCGCGTTTCTACTTTGCCACTTCCACCCTGAACACTCCCGGCTTCCAATACGCGGACGCCTTGGCGCAGGCCGCCTTGAGTAACTGGGATCAGCGTGACTTACTCGTCTGCCTGCGCCGCCGCGGCGCTGATGTCGGCCAGCGGCGCGATGAAATCGACTTCGAGTTACGCCGCCGCATCCCCGCTAGCGGTTTACCTAACCTGGCCGACTTACTCCTCTTCACGCCCTTACTCAGCATCCTCGAACGGCTCGACGAGGTAAGAGACCGCGCCCTGCGGCCCGCCCTCTGGCAACAGTTATTCGCGAGTCTGACGCCCGCGATCGCTGCCTTACTAGCCTCAGTGACGGCCATCCTGCCCGATCGCCCCCAAGGCCTGGCTACTTACTGGGCCGACGTCCGCGCCATGGCCGCCGGCACGCCCGTACGGGAAGAGGACAATCGCCGCGACGTGGTCCACGTGATGGACGCGCAGGAGGCTCGCCAGTGGCGTCTGCCCGTCGTCTTCTGCGCGGGCTTACTCGAAGGCACCTTCCCTCAGCATCCTTCGGAAGATGCTTTGTTTCCGGATCAAGTTCGGCGGCAGCTCAATGAAATGGGTCTTGCCTTGCGTACCATGGCGGACCGGCAGGCGGAAGAACGCTACTTACTCTCGGTCGCGCGAAGCCGGGCGGCCGAAGAGTCTTACTTGAGTTACCCCCGGTTTGACCGGCAAGGCGAAAGGACGCAGCCTGCCTTTGCCCTGGAAGGGTTGCCTGTAGTGGACGCCGATAGTCGCGCGATTCTTCCTTACGTCGAACACCGGTACGCGGCTGCCCGAGCCACCCGTCTCGCCGCGCCGCGCTTGCAAGCAGCTCTCGCCGCGCGTCACGCCACGGCGAGCCCTTCCAGCCTTGAAAGCTTTCTCCAATGTCCGTTCCAGTTCTTCGGCCGCTACACGTTGAGGTTGAAACCGCCGCCCGCGGAACCAGGTGAGCGCCTGGATGCACTGGCCCAAGGGACGATCATTCACGAAGTATTGCACCGGCTGGCGGCTCGCGGCCCACAGTCGTTTGACGAGTTGTTCGACCAAGTCTATGAGCGCATCTGCGAGGAACGCAATATCCCGCCCGGTTACCTGGCCGAAATCGAACGCCTCAAAATGCTCCGTGACTTACATAGCTTCGAGCGCGAGTTCCGGCCCGCCACCGGTGGCAAGCCCCATCTCGAGCAGCGCCTGGAATTCCCGCTCGCCGGCGACTTACAGATTCGGGCTCGAATTGACCGCTATGACGTTTTCCCGGAAGGCACCGTGGCCGCTTACGACTATAAGTATTCGAAGGCCGCCAATGTCACCAAACGCCAGGATAGCGAGCAGTATGTGCAGGGCGGCCTGTACTTACTCGGCCTGCAACGGACCCTCGGCCTGGCGCCGCGCAGCTTTCACTATGTCGCCCTCCGGGACTCGGCCAAGATCTCCGGCTGGGACGATCCGGCCAGCCTGCGGGAGATGATGCGGCGGGCGGAAGAACTCACCCAGGAAGTAATCGCCCGCATCCGTGACGGCGAAATTGCCGTGCGCCCGGTGGACCGCAACAATTGTCAATATTGCGACTTCGAAAGTGCCTGCCGCATTCGCACGGAGACCCAGTTGGTGCAGGTGGCCACGTGAATCTGACGCCAGAACAATTCGCCGCGGTCACCCGTTGGGGCCAGGACGTCTGCGTCATTGCCGGCCCAGGCTCCGGCAAGACGCGCGTCCTGGTGGAGCGCTACGCCTGGCTCATTCATGAACGCGGCTATCGCCCTAGCCAGGTCCTCGCCATTACTTTCACTGAAAAAGCGGCGCAAGAAATCAAACAAAGGCTGGCGGTGCGCTTCCGCGATCAGCCTGCCTTGCGCCAGGAGATTGAGCGCGCCCCCGTCGCCACGATCCACGGTTTCGGTGCGCGGCTGCTGCGGCGCTACGCGATCCCCGCCGGGCTCGACCCTCGCTTCACCATTCTCGACGAAGCGGAGATGCGCGCGGAGTTACATACCGCTATCAAAGCTACTTTGGACCGAATGGCCGCCGAACGCCGTAGTGACCTTCGCTTGCTCCTTTCGGCCTGGCACTCGGACCAACCGGTAGAGCACTTGGCCGAACTCTACGAAACATGGCGGTCGAGCGGTGGCCGGCTCGAGCATTTACGCACGGAGCCTGAGAGCCAACCGGACCGTTCGCACTTACTTGCTGCCACCGCGGACCTGGATAAGCCTGGATTTCGCGAATGGTTGGATCTGCTGCGGCGTATGCCCGAGTCCCTCACCGCGAAACACTTCGCCCTGCTGGACCAAGGCGCCAACCTCATCAAGAACGCGCGCGGCGACGCCGCCAAGCACTTTCGCGAGTGCCTGAAGGAATATCGCCTGGCGGCGCTAATGCATCACTACGCACCGGCGCGAGAGTTACTCGTCGAGTTATTCGCCCAGTTAGCCTCCGACGTAGACCGGCGTAAGTTCGAACGCGGCGTACTCGACTTCGGTGACCTCGAATCCCGCACCATCGCGTTACTCGAAGGCTACCCGGAAATTCGCTCCCGTGTGCAGGAAGAGTACGAAGCCATTCTGATGGATGAGTTACAAGATACGAATCCTCTGCAATGGCGTCTGATGAATTTAGTGCGTCGCGAAGGCCGCTTCTTCGGCGTCGGCGACTTGAATCAGAGTATTTTCGGCTTTCGCCATGCGACACCCGAAAGCTTCCGGCAATACCGGCAGGGCCTGCTCGATTCGCTACAAGCTGTCGACGAATTGCGCGGCAACTATCGCAGCCGGCCCGAAATTCTGCAAACCGCGATGGCTATTGTCGACGATGCTCCCGGCCTCGAGCCGCCATTACTCGAAGCGCGCAGGGAATTCCCTCCCAGCGACGGACCCGTCGTTGAAGCTCTCGTAACCGAAGGCGATACGCCTGAACTACGCGAGCAACTGGAAGCCGAGCACGTCGCGCGCCGGATCCGCGAGTTACACGCTACGGGATATCGCTACTCCCACTTCGCTTTGCTCTTCCGCCAGACTACCGGCTTACCCGTCTTCGAACAAGCACTGCGCGCCTTTGGTGTACCCTTCGTGATGTCGCTGGGCCGGGGCTTCTTTGCCGCGCCCGAAGTGACTGACTTAGTAAACTGGCTGCGCATGGTCGCCAATCCCCGCGACGAGATTGCGCTGGTCGCGGTGTTACGCTCCCCGCTCGCCGGCTACAGCGACGAAGATATCTACGCCATGCGTCTGGCCGGCGGAGCCCTAGTCGACGCGCTCCCGGCCGACTTTGCCGCGCGATTGCACTTACACCGTGAGATGGCCCAGGAAATCGCGCCGGACCGTTTGTTGGCCTGTGCCGTGGACGAGTCTGGCTATGCCTTAGGCCTCGACGCCGCAGGCCGCGCCAATATCGACAAGTTACTCACTATGGTGCGTGAGTGGTGGCACGCGGACCCGCGGCCACTCGCCGAGTTAGTCCGCCGTTTGGAAGAGCGCGCGCAGGAACGCGAAGGCAACGCGCCCACCGGAGACGACGGCGAAGCCGTCCAGGTGATGACCATGCACGGCGCCAAGGGCCTGGAGTTTCCCGTCGTTTTCCTCTGTGGCTTGCAACGCGCGGGCGGCGGAGGCCGTTCCGCGCCGGTCAGTTTCCATCCGTCGCGCGGCCTGGGCATCACCTGGCGCGACCCGGCCACCGGCGATGCCGTGCATGACCGCTTGCATCGCCAGAACCTCGACGCCGAAATTGAACGCGAAGCCGCCGAGGTGAATCGCCTCTTCTACGTCGGCATGACCCGAGCTGAGGACCGGCTCTGCTTCAGTTGGGCAGAGGGAAAACAGGTGCGCTCGAAATGGCCGGAGATGGTCCGCCGCTGCGTGACGCCGCGCTTGGCCATCGTACCGCCGCCGCGCTACGACTTAGTCGAGTTCACGGCCACGGCCCGCCCGCCCGAGTTACTCCGGCCTATCGCCCCTGACGAGCCGTGGGACGCCGTGTTAACCGTGACCTCCGTACCCGCGCCCGGTTTCGAGGACACCACGCTGGGCCAGCGCGCGCGGCGCGCCACCGAACAACACCGCGACTGGGACTTCACCGTGGAGATCAATGGCGTCATCGTCACCGGCGCCATCGACGTTTGGTTTGTCGAACACGGTGAACCCATCGTCGTGGCTTTTGCGACGGATGTTTGGCCGGCTAGCTTATATGCCTTCGTGCTCGCGCGTCATCTGGGCCGTGCGGCCCGCGCTTTCCGTTTTGACGGCGAAGTGACCGAGGTGGAAGTGCGGGACCCGGCCTTCTATGTCGAGAGTTGGAAGCAAACCATTTGAAAAGCGACGACGTTTATCGTGCGCGGCTGGCGAGGTTGGTAAGATCGCTCCGCGCGGAACGCGAGCGCTACCCGCTACCGCTCAAGTTCCATTGAGCAGAGGCGAGCTTGGCTACGCCGACTATATTATGATCTTCACAGTGGGGAGATTGGATGCGGCTTCAAGACATTGTTGGGCTCAAATTGTGGCTGCCGCAATTTCTAGTCTGGCTCTCTACTTGGGTAGCGCCGGCAGAATCCTGATCTGCTGTGTTTTCTTTGGCTCGACGCTGGCAGCCGCGCCGCCTTTGAAGTTGTCGCAATGGATCTTGGACTCCTGGAATATGGACTCCGGCCTTCCCCACAGCACGGTTACGTCGATTGAACAGACTCGCGATGGCTACCTCTGGTTGGCCACGCGCGCGGGGATCGCCCGTTTCGATGGTATCCGCTCCACTCTGTTTGATCGGTCCAACATTCCCGGCCTCGGTACCAATATCGTTACAACGCTGGTAGTAGATCGCGAGGGTACCTTGTGGGGTGCCCCGCTGGAACCGGGTCTGGTGCGCTTCGTAGGCAACCGTTGGGAACGATTCGGACCCGAAACCGGCCTTGCCAAGCGGGAGATCGCTCAGTTGCATTTGAACCGGGCTGGAAGACTTTGGGCGGCTCCCACTCGCGGAGGTTTACTCGAATGGAATGGCGCGAAGTTCGTGCCGGTTCGAACTCCAAAACCATTGCCCCCCTCCACGATACTGCGGGTGCTCCATGCTGTCGACGGCTCCACCTGGCTTGGCTCCGCTGAACATGGCTTGATTCGCTGGCAGGGAGATACTTGGGAAGTTTACGACAAAACCTCAGGTTTGGCCACGAACGCAATCTGGGCCATTACGGAAACTGCCCAGGATACCATCCTCGTTGGGGGCAGAGAGGGCGTAGATGTTCTCATCGGAGGAAAGCTGCGCCCGTCGGCCCGGCCTTTTGCGTTAGACAAGAAGATCGTTACCTGCGCGCTGGTCATGCCTGGAAATGAAGTGTGGTGGGGGACTTATCGGAACGGAGTGATTCGCACCGCGGCTAATGCCACCGTTGACGACGCGGAAAGAGTGAAAGCGCCCGAGCCACTTTTCGAGGGCGAAGTGCGTTCCCTGTTTCAGGACCGGGAAGGTTCGGTCTGGATCGGTACCCAGGGCGGGCTGCATCGCTTGTCGAGTCCGCAAGTTGTTTTCTACGGCGAACCGGAAGGCCTCCGCCGGAGTTCATTCGGCAAGATCGCACTCAGCGAAAAAGAGGGAATTGTCAGCGTTGACACCGACGGTAATGTGCTGGATGGGGAGGTTGGCAGCCAAAAGATCGTTGCGACGCATCCTAAGAAAGATGTTGATCAGGATCTATTGGGCACATCCCGGGATGGCACGATCTGGATTCGCGATTCTGCCAACCTCCTCTTTGCCGTCAAGTCAGGACAGTATCGCAGGCAGAATATTCCAACTAAGGAAATGGCAGTTTCATTTTTGGAGACGGCCAGCGGAGAATTCTGGGTGGGTACGCGGTCGGGTTCGCTCTTCCGCGGAAACGGTGTTGGAGTTTGGGAGAATGCCTCCCCAGAGTTTCCCATTGCCAAAGCCCCCATCACACTTATGGCGGAGGATCCCTCCGGGGCGATTTACGTCGGAACCAGGAACGGCCTGGCGATCCTCCAAAATCGGGTTTGGAAAACATGGAATACGAGCAATGGCCTTCCTTCCAACCTGATCAGTGCCCTGTACGTCGATCCGAATGGCCCGGTCTGGATCGGAACCGCAGCCGGGCTCGTTCGACTGGCCGGCGAGAGTCTGTTAGTGATCAACAAAAAAAATGGACTGCCAGATGAAGCGATTACCGGACTTGCGTTGGACCCGCAAGGCGATCTGTGGGCGGGGTCTAGTTCCGGGGTGTTCCGTCTCCGCGGAAGGGATCTTGCAAGGCTGTTTCACCAACCCTCCATTCGTCTATCAGTGGGTATCTTTACTGCCAAAAATGGCCTTCGCTACCCGGAAGGCCGCCCTTTCACGGGTACGTGGGTAGCGAAAGACGGTTCGATTTGGATGGTCATGATGCGAGGTTTGGCGCGCATCGTTCCGTCGGCTCCAGCGGCGAATCCGCTGCGGCCGGAAACCCGGATTGAAAGCATCTTGATCGACGGCCAAGCGGCTTCCGGCAGGGACGGGTTCGTGATTCCGGCGAGCACGTCCAGGGTTGAGTTTCAATTCACCACCTTGAGCTTACTCAGGCCGGAAAGGAACCGGTTTCGCTTTCGCTTGGTGGGCTACGACCGGGATTGGATCGATGGAGCAACGCAACGCAGCGCGGTCTACACGGGCCTCAAAGGTGGCGGCTATCGATTTGAAGTGATTGGCGCGAGTAGCGATCACGTTGAATCGCCTTCACCGGCAACGCTTTCCTTCGAGAAGTCCAAGGCCTTTACGGAGACCATTTGGTTCTTCCTCGCGATCGTATCGCTGATCGGCTGTGTCACTGGTCTGGCCGGGTGGCTTCGCATCAGGCATATACAGGAGAGGCATAAAGCAGTGATGGAAGAGCGCACCCGGATTGCTCGCGAATTACACGATACGCTGCTACAAGGTTTCACGGGAGTCACCCTGCAATTGGAAGCGATTTCCAAGTCCAATGGAACAGCTCATGGAAGTGGGGAACGAATCCGTCAAGTTTTGGGAAATGCGGACCAATATCTGCGAGAAGCGCGCCAAGCCGTTTGGGATCTGCGCGACCAACCTCGCCCTTCCCTTGCCGAAAGTCTTACGGCCACCGCCGGGCGCCTGCAGGGTTCGATTCCCGTGCATTGCCGGGTTGAAGGCAAACCTTTCCCTTTGGTTCCGGCCGCAGAGCGAGAGCTATTGCAGATTGCCCAGGAAGCCATTACCAATGCGCAAAGACACAGTGGGGCCAGTAACATTGCCGTGAACCTCGAATACTCCGGCGCCACGCTCGCACTTTGCGTCCATGACAACGGATGCGGCTTTGACGCCACCGTCGCGCCTTCACCCGATACTGGCCACTTTGGCTTGGCGGGCATGAAAGAACGTGCACGGCGAATCGGGGCGAAGTGGGAGACCACCAGCGACCCGACGGGCACCCGGGTATCTGTCACTGTCCGAAAGGCGTAGGCGAAAGTCAGCCGATTGACATATTCGGAAGACCAGCGGAAACATTAAAATGACAGAGTTGGGAAGTCCAAACATCATTAGCGTCCTCTGTGTAGACGATCACCCGATGCTCCTCGAAGGCCTGCGGGCCGTGATCGACTCCGAGCCCGACATGCGGACCCTAGGCTTGGCCTCCTCCGTCTCCCAAGCGCTCGATCTATTTGTCGAAATTCGGCCCGACGTAGTTCTCATGGACTTACGGCTAGGCACGGAGGACGGCGTCGACGCAATCCGGCAGATTCGTCAACTTTCGCCCAAGGCTCGCATCATCGCTTTGACCACGTATAGCGGCGACGAAGTGATCCACCAGGCACTAGAGGCCGGGGCCGCCGGTTACCTCTTGAAGGACATGCTCCGCACCCAAATCACTGAAGCCATCCGGACCGTATATCGGGGTCACCGCTCGATACCGCCCGCCGTGGCCGCCCAGGTCGCGGACCATCTGCCGCGGGTCACCCTTACGGATCGGGAGTTGGAAGTCCTTAAATTGGTAAGCCGGGGTCTGCGCAATAAAGAGATCGCTTACGCCCTGGCCCTCTCCGAAGGCACCGTCAAGGTTCACATCGCGAATGTTCTTTCCAAGTTAAACGTTCAGGACCGGACCCACGCCGTGGTCGTGGCCTTGGACCGGGGAATCCTTCGCATCGAGGAATAGCCAACAGGCGTAGTCCTATGACTCTCTTTTTCCAGATTCACTTTCACCGCGGCATTCGTTACGCTTGCCTTATGGACTTTCTTCGACGCCGCGATCATTGGCCCGTATTGCTGTTGGTGTTGGCTGCTCGCGCGCAGCAACTACCGCCGGTGTATGCGAATACGCCCGTGCAATTGGTGAGCAGCCACACGCTGGCGGAATTCCCAACGAACACCTTTCTTGAGAACATCGCGATTGCCGCCGATGGCGCCGCCTACATCAACAGCCATCTGGACGGCAGGATCTACCGGATGGCATCGGGAAGCGCTCCGCAAGCCTGGGCGCATGTGGAGGGCAAGGTGGCCGGTATTGCCCAACGCCGCGACGGCGGCTTCCTGGTTTCAGGATGGACGAAGGAAGAGAAGGCGGCGTTGTTCTCGGTTGATCGAAGGGGTAAAGCCTCGTTGCTTGGCCTGATCGACAGCGGCATGTTTCCTAATGGCGTAGCCGCCTGGAAAGGGGACCAGTTCTTCGTTGCCGACTCTTACCGCGGCGCCATCTACCTGGCGGACGGTACCACTGGGAAGACCACCGTATGGCTCGAGGATGATCGACTCAAGCGCGCCGATGCCAACAATCCAACGCCGGGAGTAAATGGTCTGAAGGCCTTCGGCGGCTTCCTGTACGCCTCGAACACAGCGCGTCAACAGCTATTTAAGATCGCCATCAGACGCGATGGCAAGCCCGGGGCGATCACGCTGGTGTCGTCTGCAAATAACCTGGACGACTTTGCGCTCGATGAAGCCGGCAATCTCTACGGCACTACCCATGTGTATAACAGCGTCGTGAAAGTAGCTCCGGACGGCACCAGTACCGTCATCGCTGACGCAAGCTCTGGCGTTACGGGCTGCACAGCGCTCGCCTTCGGTCGCTTGTCGGGGGACCGCAACAAACTCTACGTTGTCACGAACGGCGGAATGTCGCTTCCGCCGCCAAGCGGGGTTGCGACGGCAAAAATCGTTCAACTCGACCTCAACCAACCAAGCGACAAGCACTGAAAGGAGTTTCACACAATGAAAATCGGAATCATCGGTGCAGGTAAGGTAGCCACCGGCTTGGCCAGATACTGGACTGCGAACGGGCATGAAGTACGATTCGGCGTACGTGCGGGTAAGGAAGATCCCGCAAAAGGGATGTTGGCCGTCTCTGAGGCCGCAACCTTTGGCGACGTCATCGTGCTGGCGGTTCCGTTTGCCAGTATTGAAGACTCACTCACCGCAGCTGGTGGAGGCACTCGGAAGATCAATGGCAAGGGCCTCTTCATCGAGCCGACCTTGTTTGCCAACGCGATAAACGACCTCAAGATTTCCCGCGAAGAGATCTTCGGGCCTGTGCTGCCCATCATCCCCTTCGAAGGCGAGGAGGAAGCCATCCGCATCGCCAACGACACCAGCTACGGCCTGGCATCGGGAATTCAAACGGGCGATATGCGACGCGCCCTCCGCCTCGCGGACAAGATCAAGGCCGGCACCGTGTGGCTGAACACCTGGCACAAATACCACCCCAACGCGCCCTTTGGAGGGTTTAAGATGTCCGGCTACGGCCGTGAACAGGGTGCCGAGGCCTTGGAGAATTACACCCAGTACAAGACGATCTGGGCCAATTTGGGCTAAAAGCCAGAAACCGAAACAAAACAGGAGACGAATCAATATGCACCACCAAGGAACTTCATTCGCCACTGACACCAACCAGATTCCAGAAATCGACTTTGCCATCCCCGGCGCTACCCCTGGCGGCGTTACTGCACAGCTTTTAAACTTCGACTCCCGCCGTGGCTTGGTCACTACGGTGATTCACATTCACCCGGGAGCAAGGATCCCCGCCCACTACCACAACGAAGGCGCCGAAGCGCACTACGTGTTGGAGGGTGACTTTATCAACGATGGGGTAACGCACGGGCCGGGCGGATTCCTTACGCACCCGGTAGGTGCCGTTCACGGTCCGCATGAGTCCAAGACGGGTTGCAAGATCCTGACCGTGCAGACCGCGTTTGTCGATCCCCAGAATCCCGATTTTCATTTGGCTGAAGGGGTGGCATCATGACGCCGAAGCAGCGCTCATGTTGATGACGAATGGGTTCATCACGGGGGTCACCCTGGATGTCGACGGCGGGGGTGCGATAGCAGGAACCCTGCCGCACTAACCGCATCTAGATTGTTCGGGTGCGGCACTAACTAACCAAGCAAAAGGACAAACCGGGGCGTGGGCCCCATTCGAAAGGAACCATACATGCAAATCAACTCCAATGAATCTGAGAATATCCGCCTAGCCCGACGCTTTGTTGAAGGTGTACTGGGCGGCGCCGACCCAACTGCCTTCGGCGAAATTGTCGACGACCATGTTTGGGTCAGCACGGGGCTAAAACCCGACGCGCCCATCATCGGCAAGGCCGAGTATGGACAAGTTCTGGGTTCAACGCTGGGCCTTGCCTTTTCAGAAGGGGTCATGAAAATCGAAGACATCGTCGAGACGATGGACGGCCGGGTTCTCGTTCGCTTCCTGGCCAGTGCCGTCCACTCGGGCGAGCTCTACGGAGTGCGCCCCACTGGTCAACGCATCGAGATGGCGGAGATTCATTTGCTGCGTTTCCGCCATGGCAAGCTGGTGGAGAACTATGTGGGAGCTTTGAATCCGCTCAGCTACGAAATGATCTTTCGTGAGCACATCGCCTCGCGCATCCTCAAGTAGGGGAGCATGTGGTCTTCCTCCTGACCAAGTCAGCAATCGTGGCCTCCATGGTCCTTCTGGTGAGCAGAGTATGTCAGCTCCCCGCCCAGTCCACGGCGGCGCGTCCCACGCCCGGCGTCGTGCGCTGGACCGAAGACTACAGCTTTCTCCGCGATCCGGCTAAGCGCACGGATCCCTTGGACGGTTTCAAGTTTGTCTCGCTAAATAAAACCGGGTCCGCCTATGCCACCTTCGGTGCCGAGTATCGAGTGGAGACCGAGTGGTTTCGCAACGAGGACTGGGGGAGCGATCCGGAGAAACCCAACCAGAACTACTTCCTCCATCGTTTCATGCCCTATGCGGACCTGCACCTCAACCGCCGTGTCCGGTTCTTCACCACCCTGAAGTTCAACTTCGTAAACGGCCGAAGTGGACGCCCACGGCCCGTTGACCAAGACAAGGGCGACATCCATGAAGCATTTGTGGATTTGAAGCTGCTCGAGACAAAGTCGCGATCTCTCGTCCTCCGGACCGGCCGGCAGGAACTCACCTATGGACAAGGGCTCCTCATCAACAATCGTGAGGGTCCCAACGTCCGTCAAAGCTTCGATGCTGCCACGCTCACCTTTCGTCGAAAGAACCTTCGCGTGGATACCTTCGCCGCGCGACCCGTCCAAACGAACCGGGGCTGGTTCGATGACTCCCCCGAACACCGGCAGATCCTCGCCGGTCTCTACGCCACCGTCGCCCGGCGCCTCGACATCTTCTGGCTTTACACGGATCAAAAACTCCGCCGGTGGCAGCGCGGAGCCGGCCGCGACCAGCGCCAATCCATCGGGGCTCGCTGGGCGGAGCGCCGGGGCGGCTGGATCTACGACTACGAAGGCGCTTGGCAAACAGGAACCTTTCGTGACTCTACGCCGATCCGCGCCTGGGGCGTCGCCACCGAGACCGGCTACGAATTCGATCTCGCTGGAAAGCCGCACCTGGCCCTCCGCGCGAACCTCTCTTCCGGTGACCGGGGCGGCGAGAACCTGTCCAACTTCCTCGTCCCCTATCCGAAGGGTGGCTATTGGGGCAAGGTACTGTTGAACGGGCCCTTCAACTTCAGTGATCTGCATCCGCTGCTCGAATTCCGGCCGCACGCCAAATGGAGGGTGGAGTCCGGCTGGGTCTGGTTCTTCCGGACCAGCACGCGGGATGCCGTCTACGGTGTGGGCGGGCAGTTGCTGCGCAACGGCTTGGGGAGCCAGGCCAGATTTATTGGCCAGCAAGGATCAACCGAAATCATCTGGAATCGCGACAGGCATGTGCGAGTAAGCCTCGGCTACTCAGTCTTTCTGCCCGGACAGTTTCTCAGAGAAACCCCGCCGGGCAAGGCGGTGCACTTTCTCAACCTCGGGATTACCTACCGCCTCTAGGCGGAGTTTCCTCTCGTGTGTCGCGGTCTTGGCCAAGCCAACGACAGATGCCTGGACCGGGCTGGCCGGCGCCTAACTCTTCAAGACGCCCCGGGTTCAGCGTAACGTTCCTCCACGTTGATCGTTCAATACCGGACGCACGGCATGGTTGTGGCCGTGGATCGCGGGATCCTTCGCATTGACGACTAGCCAAAAGGAGTAGTTCTTTGGCTCTCCTTTTGCAGATTCGCCCTCGCTCAGAGGTCTTTACGATAGCGATTAGGTAGTCCCAACTACTGCGGTTGCCGTTCGCCGCGAACAAGGAGCCACGCCATGAACTACTCTGACAAACTTACCCGTGACAATTCCGTATTCATACTGGTCGATTTCCTGGACGGGTTCTTCCCCGGCATCAAGACGATCGACCACGATCTCCTGCGCCGCAATGCCGAAGCATTTGCGCGACTTTCCGAGTTGTTCCGGATACCCACGATTATGTTGGGCGAGGAAGGCGGCTTTCGCGGCAGTTTCTTTCCCGGTGTCGTGGCCCATGCGGGGCACGCGGTGCGGGTGGAGCGGCATACGCCCAGCGCGTGGGATGAGCCTGAATTCCAGAAGGCGCTGGCGGGCATGGGCCGCCGCAAGGTCGTGCTGGGCGGCATATCGCTCGACATCTGCACGCTGCAACTGACGCTCGACCTGATCGGCGGTGGCTATGAACCCTATGTCGTGGTCGATGTATCTGGGTCCGACACGGCGCTGAACGAGCAGGCCGCGATGCTGCGCATGACGCAGGCCGGGGCCGTGATGGTGAGTTGGGCCTCCATCGCGTCGGAAATCATGAAGGACTGGCAGACCGCGGAAGGTCCCGCAGTCGGCAAGCTCTATCAGGACTTCAGCTATTGGGGTAACCGGATCTGATGCTTACCCGCCAAGCGCTGTTCATGATCCTCACTATGACCTTTTTGATGGGCGTGATCATGTCGGCAATATTCACGTGGCAGGCCAAGGGTTTTGGCCCGGACTTCGCGAACGTCTGGGCAAGCCGGTTCTTGTCCACTTATGTCATCGTCCTGCCCACCGTCCTGCTCGTCTCGCCCGTTGCGCAGTACATTGCGCGGAAGCTGGACGGCCTGCTGCGTCCACCGTCACCCCGGGAGATCGTCCTTGCGGCATGGCACGCCAGCGGCGCCGGCCATGGCGGCGGGGACTTCGCGCCCTGGCTCGACAGTCTCTCTGACGATGTGCGCATCACTATGCCGCTCGGTCCGTTTCGCGGCGAAACCGTGGGCAAGGACGGCGCGGCCCGGATTTACGGCACGATCGCTACTGCCGAGCCACGACTGGTTTATGAGCAGCCGCTGCGCATTACCGAAGGCGGCAACAGCGTAGTCATCGAATTCGACGATCATGGCAGCATCGGCGGCATGCCCTATAAAAATCGCATCGCTGCGTCATTCGACGTTCAAGACGGCAAAATTGCGGCCTACCGAGAGTATTTCGGGGACATCGATCCAGCCATGGTCGCCTTGCTGTCAGCCTCTCTCCCTGCCTCGTCATCAATGGGAACGCAATCCGCGCTATGACGGTAAGTGCCCCCGAATTCAATGCGGTACTTCGCCATGCGAAGGCTTACCCCTCGCAAGCCGGTCCCATCCACTACGTCAAGGAGCTCAACATGGTAGACGACGCCATCATGGACGACCGCACGGAGAACAGAAGCGCCAGTGCCATGCACGTTACGGGACACGTTCTTCTGGTCAATCTGTTTACCCCCAAGCCCGGCATGGCCGATGATTTCATTGCGGCGCAAACCGCCGAATATGTGCGCCTCCAAGGCCTGGTAGTGGGCTGGATCGGCAATCGTCTGGGCCGCGCCGTCGATGGCAGCGGCCAGTTAGTCATGTCGCGCTGTTCGACGGTATGGAGAACTATAACGCGTGGCGGGACAGCCAGTTGTTCGCCGATCACCTCGAGATCATCCGGCCGTTCATCGAGAAGGCGTCCCCGGGCATGTATGAAGTGCTCTACCGCGCGGGTGAACTCTAAGGCCGTTTGGAGCCGTACGGCCTCACATCCCCCAGTCGAAAGGTAGTCCGTCATGCACACCAACGATTTTCATCATCACCGCGCGGTAAACGGTGCGGTCGGCCTCCATGCGGTGTCGCTTGGCAACGGCCCCGCCGTTGTTCTGCTCCATGGCTTTCCGCAGCATTGGTGGATGTGGCGCCAAACGATGCTTCGCCTGGCCGAAGCAGGCTACCGCGCCATCGCCATCGATCAGCGCGGCTGCGGCGGATCGGACATTCCGCACGGTCCTTATGACAAGGCAACGCTGGCCGGCGATGTGGCGGCGATCATGGACGCGCTGTCGGTGCCGGCGGCAAGCATTGTGGGTTACGACCATGGCGGCGGCACCGCCCTGGCGCTTGCCTATACCGCGCCTCACCGCGTCGAAAAACTCGTGACCATCGAATATGCGCCGCCCGGCTTCGGCTATGAGATGGGGCTGACGGCCGCACCAGGCAACGTCAACTGGCAACTGGCCTTCTTTACCCATCCCGATGTCGCTGTGCACTTCATCGCCGGCAAGGAGCGCGAACTGCTTGCCTGGTATTTCTGGCACTGGGCTTACAATCCCGATGCGGTTGACCAAGCCGACTTCGAAGTCTACGTACGCCAATTACAAAAGCCCGGAGCCTTGCGCGGCGGCATGATGCACTTCGCCTCGGTATTCGAGGACATGGCCATGTTCAAGCACTGGGCCGCGGCGGGGCCCCTTACCGTGCCCACTCTGGGGATCGGTGGCGAGATTGCCGCTGGTGTTTATGGCGAGATAGCGCTTAAGGCATTGGCCGGTGATGTGCGTGGCGCCGTCATCGCCGGGGCCGGTCACTGGATCGCCGAGGAACAGCCGGCTGCCTTGAGTGCATGCCTCATCGACTTTCTGCAGGGTGCCTAACTGCCGCTTGCGCACGAGTTCCGAATCGAGGATTGGCCAAAAGGAGTAGTTCTTTGACTCTCCATTTCCAGATTCACCTTTTTCGGAGCGTCGCTACGCTTGAGCCATAGCCTTGGGCCGACGGGGTCCTTCACACTGCCCGGTTGCCGCGGTTGCCTCGAATTGAATTTACGAAACGATGATCATTCAAGCCTACTTTTCGCCCCCTTTTACTTCTCACCGTGCGAACGTTGCGCTGCTTGCGCTGCGATGTCTGGTAGGCGTCGCGTTTCTGTTTCACGGCGGTGGGAAAGTGGCTGACATTGGTGATTTCGGGGAGGAGTTCGGAATCCCTCTCTGGCTGGCCTGGGTGGCGGCATGGTCGCAAGTGCTGGCCGGCGTGGTACTGATTCCGGGGTTGCTCACCCCACTCGCCGCGATGGTGCTGGCCGGCAACATGCTGGTCGCCACTGCCAAGCTGATTCTGCGCGGGGAGAGCTTCATCAACCCGCATGGCCACAGCTATGAGGCCAGCGCCTTTTACTTCGTTGCTTCTGTTCTGCTCCTGCTTCTCGGCCCAGGAGCCTTTTCGCTGGATGCTTACTGGACCTCGGGCACCCAGATTCGTCCGGCAGCGCGAAATGCTCACGGCCCCGCCCAGCCGCACCCCCACCACTAGACACAAGGAAAACCAAAATGAACCCAAAACTCGAGATGATCAGCCCCGAGAATGCCGCTCTGGTCCTGATCGACTTTCAACCCGCGATGTACCAAGGCGTGGAATCGCACGAGAGATTGAGCTTGATGCACAATGTTCAGGCTCTGGCCAAGGCGGCCAAGCTGTTTCATCTGCCGATTCTGATTTCCACGGTGGCCAAGGATAGCTTCGCCGGGCCGTTCATGCCCGAAGTGACGGATCTGTTTCCCGGCGTAAAGGTGGTCGACCGAACGTCGATCAATTCGTGGTTGGATGCGGAGTTCCAAAAGGCCCTCCGTGCGCTTGGGCGAAAGAAGATCGTCCTCGCCGGACTCTGGACCGAAGCCTGCGTCATGTTCCCTTCACTGGACCTAATGCGGGAAGGCTACGAGGTCTACATCCCCTCCGACGCCTGTGGTGACGTTTCGGTGGAAGCCCACGAGCGCGCTATGCAACGCCTGATGCAAGCGGGGGCCGTGCCAATGAGTTCCTTGCAGGTTGTCTTCGAGCTGCAGCAGGATTGGGCGCGCGGCAGTACCTACGACGGGGTGATGGACATCCTCAAAGCACACACCCCTTACGGAATTCAGGTGCGCTTCTCCAAGTGGGCGCTCGGCGAACATGCCAGTGAAGCCGGTCCGAAGGCGTAAGCCCGCCATGACGCCACAACTGATTCTGCATAACGCGCGGATCACCACGCTCGACCGCGCGCATCCTGTGGCCAGCGCTGTGGCGGTGACCGATGGCCGTTTCGCCATGGTGGGGCAGGACGCCGAAGTCCTGCCCCAGCGCGGCGCCGGCACTGCGGTAATCGACGCGCAGGGCCGCACCGTCATTCCGGGCCTGAACGATAGTCATTTGCACCTGATTCGCGGTGGACTCAACTTCAACCTGGAGCTTCGTTGGGACGGTGTGCCGTCGCTGGCCGATGCGCTCAACCTGTTGCGCGAGCAAGCCCGGCGAACGCCGCCGCCCCAGTGGGTGCGCGTGGTGGGCGGTTGGACCTGGGCCCAATTTGCCGAGCGCCGCCTGCCGACGGTCGCCGAGATCAACGCCGCTACCGGCGATACGCCTGCCTTCATCCTGCATCTCTATGATCGCGCCTGGTTGAACGCCGCGGCCTTGCGCGCGGTTGGCTACACGAAGGACACCCCCGAACCGCCCGGAGCGAGGATGGAGCGCGACCGCAACGGCAACCCCACGGGTCTGTTGATCGCCAAGCCCAACGCCAACCTACTCTACAGCACACTCGCTAAAGGCCCCAAGCTGAACCCCGAGGATCAGATCAATTCCACCCGGCATTTCATGCGCGAGATGAACCGGCTGGGTCTCACCAGCGCGATTGACGCGGGCGGCGGTTTTCAGAATTTTCCCGAGGATTACCAGGTCATTCAAGAGCTGGAGCGCCGCGGCGAGATCACAGTTCGCCTCGCCTATAACCTCTTCACCCAGAAGCCCCAGCAGGAGAAAGACGACTTCGCCCGCTGGGTGCGCATGACGAAACCCGGCGACGGAAGCCGTCATCTCCGCATGAACGGAGCGGGTGAAATGCTGGTCTTTAGCGCCGCCGACTTTGAAGACTTCGTCGAACCGCGTCCGGACCTGGCCGCGACCATGGAGACGGAACTCGAAACAGTGGTGCGTATCCTTGTCGCCAACCGCTGGCCGTTTCGCCTGCACGCGACCTATGACGAATCGATCAGCCGCATGCTCGATGTCTTTGAACGCGTCCATCGCGAGATTCCGTTCGAGGGCCTGCACTGGTTCTTTGATCATGCGGAAACGGTGACGGACCGCAATATCGAGCGGGTCGCCAGACTCGGCGGCGGCTTTGCCATTCAGCATCGTATGGCCTACCAGGGCGAAGCGTTCGTGGAGCGCTACGGCACTGCCGCCGCTCAGCGCACGCCGCCCGTGCGGCGCATGATGGAAATGGGCGTGCCCGTAGGCGCGGGTACAGACGCCACGCGCGTCGCCAGCTACAACCCTTGGGTCGCGCTGCATTGGCTCACCACGGGCGAGACCGTGGGCGGCCTCCGGCTCTACCCGGAAAAGAACACGCTGAGCCGTGAAGAAGCGTTGCGGCTCTATACCCAAGGCTCGAGTTGGTTCTCCACTGAACAAAGCGACAAAGGAACGATTCGCGCTGGTGAACTGGCTGACCTGGTCGCGCTCTCGGATGACTACTTTTCCATACCGGACGCGGCAGTGAAGCACCTGGAGAGCGTTCTCACCATCGTCGGCGGAAGAGTAGTGCATGGCGCTGCCGAGTTCGCCGGGCTGAATCCCCTCTTGCCGCCGGTGAGCCCGGATTGGTCGCCGGTGCGAACCCACGGGGGCTATCATCGCGCCACCGCGCCCGTCGTCCGCGCCGCCCACACCCACCCCTGCGAGCATAGCCACGGTCCCCTGCTCCCGGAAGGACTCTTCTGCCCGTGCTTTGCCTACTGATCGTCTCGCTTCTCTCGCAGGATGCAGCGCCGGAACTGCGGGCCATGCGGCAAGACGAGGATTGGAGCAAAACCAGTGGCGTGCCGCTGAAGAACCTTCCCCTCGGGCGCTGGCGCCTCACCGTAGGTGGCGATGTGCGCTCCCGCTTTGAATGGATCCGGAATGAAGCGGCGCAAGACCTAGCCGGAGACGGCTTCTTTCTCCAACGCTTCATGCTCCATGCCGATTTGCACTATGGCCAGCGCATTCGCTTTTTCGGCCAACTCAAGAGTGGTCTCGAACGAGGCCGCCGCAGCGGTCCGCGGCCCATCGACAAGGATTCTCTCGATCTGCACCTCGGCTTCGTCGACCTTGGCCTTCGAGACCAACTGACGTTGCGCGCCGGCCGGCAGGAACTGAACTTCGGCTCTGGCCGCCTGATTTCCATTCGCGAGGGCCCCAACGTGCGGTTGAGCTTCGACGGCGCCCGGCTTACCTGGATTCATCATGGTTGGCAGACCGACGTCCTCGCCGTACGCCCGTCGCAGACCAACCCGGGCTTTTTCGACAACTCACCCGACTCTCGCCAGGCGCTTTGGGGTGTCTACTCCACGTGGATGCCAAAGCGGCTCGATCTGTATTACATCGGCCTGGACCGTAAGCGGAGCCGCTTCGACGCGGGTGTTGGCCGCGAAGAACGCCATTCCTTCGGCGCCCGTTGGTGGAGGCCGGCTGGCCACGGCCGCGACCATGACTGGGAAGCCGTCTGGCAGACTGGTAGCTTTCAACATAGATCCCTCAATGCCTGGACCGTAGCCAGCAGCAACGGCTACACCTGGGAGGCCCTTCCCACCAAGCCGCGCTTCGGCTGGAAAACCAACATCGCCAGCGGCGATCGCGACCCTCGCGACCGGACGCTCGGTACCTTCAACGCCATCTTTCCCAAGGGCAATTACTTCAGCCAGGCGGATTTTCTGGGACCCTACAACCTGATGGACGTTCATCCGTCGCTCCGGTTGGAGTTGCGCGGCGGCCTGGGCGTCACGACCGACGCCGACTTCTTCTGGCGCCACTCCACGCGGGACGGGCTCTATGACGTGCCCGGCTTTCTTATCGTGTCCGGTGCGGGCAGCCGGGCGCGCTTCATCGGTTATGCCGTGAAGAGTGGTTTGGATTGGCAAGTGAACCGGCATTTGAACCTGGAGGCCGAATACCAACATTTTTGGGCCGGCACATTTCTACGGCAGATTGGCCGCCGCAGTGCCATTCAGTTCTTTGCGCTCTGGGCAACTTACCGATTTTGAGGAAGCTACCATGACCAACTCCTGGTCCGTTCTGAAGGATCCCATTTTCCGTCGTTTCTGGTTGGCGGGAGCGGTGTCGGGTATCGGCGGCGTCGTTCAGGATGTGACCGCCGGCTGGTTGATGACGAGTCTCACGCCTTCCCCCATTTACACGGCCTTATTGCAGACCGCCGGGAGCCTGCCGGTATTTGTGCTGGCGCTTCCGGCGGGAGCACTCGCTGACATTTTGGATCGCCGGCGCTGGATGCTCGCACTGGTGTCGGCGTTGTTGGTTCTCGCCCTGGGGTTGGGGGTGCTCGCCGCCGCGGGCGCGCTCAGTCCGGCGCTGTTGCTCCTGACGGTCAGTCTCGCTGGCGCGGGCACGGCTCTGTACACGCCGGCCTCCATGCGGACCGTGCCGGACCTGCTCAGCGGCCACTCCATTCCGCTCGGCGTCACGCTCAATTCGTCCGCCGTCAATCTGGCTCGCCTAGTGGGCGGCGTTGTGGCCGGTGTGTTGTTGGCCCACGCGCCTGTAGGCAGCGGCTTCTTTGCCAACGCGGTGTCGTTCGTTCCGATGCTGTTGGTCTTGGTATGGTGGCCCGGTAAGCAGCGGGAATCCGCGCTGCCCCCGGAACGCCTGCCCGGCGCGATGGCCGCCGGGTGGCGTTATATCCGGAATTCGCCACCGCTGCGCAGGGTATTCCTGCGCGTCATTCTCTTTATCGTCAGTGCCAGCGCCCTGCCCACTCTGCTTCCCCTCGTTGCGCGGCGCGAACTGGAACTCGGCCCGCTTGGGTTTGGGCTCTTCCTGGGTGCTTTCGGAGCCGGCGCGTTGCTGGGCGCCTCCGGGCTCGGCTTTCTTCAGGAGCGGCTGCACGCGAATCAAATCATCTCGCTGGCCACGCTCACCATCGCAGCGGCTTCACTCTCGTTGGCGATGACGCGCCAGTTGGCGGTGCTTTTTCCTACACTGATCCTGGCGGGAGCAGCCTGGGTGATGGCCGTCTCCACCTTCGGCGTCTCCACCGGATCAAGCGCGCCCCATTGGGTGTTGGCCCGCGCGCTTTCCTTCTTCATGCTCAGCTTCCAAGGCGGCATGGCACTCGGCGCGGCCGCGTGGGGAGCCTGCGCCGCAGGCGGTTCTACCTCGCGTGCGCTCATGATCGCTGCCGTTTCTGGCGTGCTTGGCTGGATCCTCAGTCTGCGCTTCCCGCTGCCGGATTCTGACCCCCATCAACTTGCCCCGGCCCAGCCCTGGCCCGCGCCGCCGCACGTTGCCCCTGACGCCAGCGACCGCGGCTCGGTGCTCATCATGATCGCCTATGAAATTGACCCGGCCCGGGCCGATGGATTCCGCACCGCCATGGCCGCGCTCCGCGCCGAACGCCTGCGCGACGGCGCCTATGCGTGGCGCCTGTTCACTCACCCGTCCGACCCACGCCGTTACCAGGAACACTTTCTGATCAGCAGTTGGCTTGAGCATCTGCGCCAGCACGAACGAGTCACCGAAGCCGATCGCGCCACCTGGCAAGCCGTCCGCGCTTTCCACACCGGTGTCACGGAACCCGGCGTGGTGCATCTGGTGGAAGAGTAAATAGGCCTGCCGGCATCAGGCATTTCGTCGAAAGTTGGAAGCACACAGGGATCGTGTCATGATAGGCCCGATGAAAGCCGCTGCCCTGTTTGCGCTGATGCTGCTCGCCGCATGTACCACGGCGCCCCGAAACCATATGACCAAAACCTCTCACGGCCAAACGCCGGACGGCCAGACCGTCGACTTGTATACCATTACGAACTCCGCCGGCGCTAGCGTCTCCATTAGTACCTATGGCGCCACGGTAGTTTCTCTCAAAGTGAAGGATCGTGCCGGTAACTTCGGCGACGTCGTGCTCGGCTTCGATAACTTAGCCGGCTATCTTGGTGAGCATCCCTACTTCGGCGCCACCATCGGCCGCTACGGCAATCGCATCGCCAAGGGTAAGTTCTCCTTGAACGGTAAGGAATATACCTTGGCCATCAACAACGGCCCGAACGCTTTGCACGGCGGGCTGAAAGGATTCAGCCGCCAAGTTTGGCAGGCCAAAGAAATCGGCGACGATGCCTTGGAACTTACTTACTTGAGCGCCGATGGCGAAGAAGGCTATCCCGGCAAACTTACCGCCACGGTCCGCTATACACTTACGGCGGCGAATGAACTGCGCATTGACTATACCGCCACCACGGACGCCGACACGGTCATCAACCTTACCAACCATAGTTACTTCAATCTCGGCGGACTCGATAATAATCTGACGCACCAACTTGAAATCCACGCCGACCGCTTTACTCCGGTCGACGCCGGCCTCATTCCCACCGGCGAGCTACTTCCCGTCAAGGGCACGCCGTTTGACTTTACGACGCCGCACGCCGTCGGCGAACGGATCGATGCCGCCGATGAACAGATCAAACGCGGCGGTGGCTATGACCATAACTTCGTCTTCACCAAACACGACGGCCAATTAAATCTGGTGGCCAGGGTGAGTGAGCCGAAGTCCGGCCGCGTGATGGAAGTTCTCACCACCGAACCCGGCGTCCAGTTCTACACCGGCAACTTCCTCGATGGCAAGTTGACCGGCAAAGGCGGACGGATGATCGGGCGGCGCGCGGCGTTGTGTCTCGAAACGCAACACTTCCCGGACTCACCCAATCAACCCCAGTTTCCCTCCACCGTGCTCAAAGCCGGCGAGACCCGGAAATCGACCACCGTCTACCGCTTCGGCGTGAAGTAACGGGAAGTAAATTAACGCGTGAAATTACGCGCAGGCGGTTGACTTGCCGCATAATAAAGAGGCGTCCCCAATTCTGGAGGAATCCCCTTGAAAGTCCCTGTCTTCTTTTCGAGCCTCGTTCTGGCGCTCCCACTGCTGGCCCAAATGCCCGTGGCGAGCCCGGCTTCCGTAGGGCTGACGGCCCCGGCCAATTCCACCACCGCTGCCACCCAGGCCATCACGGTCACGGGCATTCCCGGACAAATCTGGCGCGTGCAAGCCGTAGGCGGATCCTGGCTGCGCTTCCTGTTATCGCCCACCTGCCCTGCCTCCGTGGTGGACTGCACCACCACCTCCACCCTCGCCGGCACCACGAGCATCACCGTGTTGGCTGACCCCACCGGCTTGATGACCTTCAACTACGCGGGTTCCATCACGGTAACGTACCCGGGCGGCGTGCTCACGATTCCTGTCACTTTTGCCGTCGGCGGCAACGTCAGCCTCACTCCGTTCACGGCCACGCCTTCGTCCCTGACGTTTTCGGCGGCTCCCGGCGGAGCCAGCCAGTCGCAGAATGTCGCCCTCACCGGCGCGACGGCGAATGGTGGCGCGATCTTCTTCGCCGCCAGCGCCAACGTCCCGTGGCTTTCCACCAGTCTGTCCAGCGGTTCGGTCTTTACGCCCAGCACGGTCAGCGTCACCGCCGATCCTACGGGGCTCGCGCCGGGCACTTACCAGGGCACGGTAACGTTCACGCCGGCCGGCGGGTCGGCGCAGCCGCTTCTCCTGGCGGTGACGTTCAATGTCGCGGCCGTGCAGCAGTTTGTAGTGAATCCGCCGCTGGTTACCTTTTCGAGCGCTTCCGGATTTACGCCCGTGCCTTTGTCGATCGGCATCAGCAGCGGCAATCCGGTTACGTACACGGCGGCCGTGAGTTATCCCGGCTTGGCCGCTCTGCGCTGGCTCACCACCAGCGCGACCACCGGCCAAACGGGGACGCCCCTCATCCTCTACGCCTCGGGCGCGAATCTACCGGTGGGCACCTACACCGCCACGTTGACGATCTCCGCTCCCGGCTTAGCGTCCGTCAACATACCGGTCACGCTGAACAATGGCGCCGGACCTTCCACGCCGCGTATCGTCGCGGACGTCAATTCGCTCGCCTTCAGCCAATCCGCCTCCACCACCGCGACCCGCTCCTTCGTGCTCAGCACCACCACCGGTGCGTCGATCCCCTTCGCGGTGACGCCGCAATACGTTTCGCCGCAAGTCCCGAGTGTGAACTGGCTTACCGTGACGAATGCGGTGGGAACCACCACGGGCACCGTTACCGTCAACGTCAACCCCGGCAATTTACCCGCCGGCACCTACACGGCGAACCTGAATGTCACGTCCAGCACCGCGGGCTTCACGCCGCTGGTGATTCCCGTCACGCTCGCGGTGATCGGCGGACAGGCCCTGACGGTCGCGCCCTCCACCTTAAGCTTTACCTTCATCGGCAACGGGCCGATTCCCTCCAACCAGAATATTCAGCTCAACCTCAACCCCGCTTCGCCCACCCAACCCGTGACGGTGAGCGCGGTCTACGACGTGCCGGGGCAAACCTGGCTGAACACCGTCATCTTCACGGCCGCGGCCGGCACCATCACCCCCGGCACGCAGATTAACGTCGGCGTAAACCCCGCCGGACTCACCAACGGCACCTACACCGCAAAGATTCGTATCCAAGTGCCCAACGGCGCCGTGAGTAACTCGCCCTTTGACGTCCCGGTCAGTCTGGTCGTCGCCGGCGTCGCGCCGGGTGCGCTGCCCACGGTGCTCTTCTCCCCGGCCAGCTTCACCTTCGGCTCCGCGCTGAGTGGAGCACCGGCCGATCAAAGCCTCACCCTCACCACCACCGCCGCCGCCACCGTCGCCTACACGGTAAGCGGCAACGCCTCCTGGATTACGATCCTGAATGGCAGTGGATCGACGCCGGGCACGGCCATTGTACGCGTGAATCCCACTGGCCTCTCGGCCGGCACCTACAACGGACTGATCACCTTGAACGCCCCGGGCGCCGCCAATAACGGCGCGACGGTGCCCGTTACGTTGAGCATCAGCGCGACCAACCAAAGCCTCGTGCTCAGTCCGACGGGGTTGCGCTTTGTCGCGCAGTCGAACGGCACGCCTCCCTCGCCCCAGGCCGTCTCCGTCTCCAGTACCGGCTCCACCGCGACTTACACCGTCACATCCAATCAGACCTGGCTGCAAGGCATCGGCTCCACCGACAGCACCCCCGGTTCCATTGCGGTCTACGTCAATCCCACCGGCCTGCCGCCCGGCACGTATTCGGGCAGCCTCACCGTCTTCTCCAGCGTCTTCTCCCTCAACTTGCCGGTGACGCTCGAAGTCACCAGCGGCGCCGTGCTGCGGCTCAGCCAATCGTCGGTGACGTTCAACTACCAAACCGGACAACCTATTCCGGCCCAGCGGACGATCCTGGTTACCCCGTCGTCAGCGGGTGTCTCCGGCACCACGATCACGGCCAGCACTTCCGCCGGCGGCAATTGGCTTACCGTCTCGCCGGGCACCATTCCGACGCCCGGCGCCTTCTCGGTGAGCCTGGCGAACAACATCGTTACCGCGCTTCCGGCGGGCACTTACACCGGCACCGTCACTGTGAGCGCCAACGGCGCGCCGAACTCCACGCTGAACGTCACGCTCAACGTCGCCGCCAATTCCCTACTCTCCATGTCCACCGCGCCCGCGAACTTTGGCGCGGAGCCGAACGGCAATGCGCCACCCGCGCAGACGCGCCCGGTGGCGAGCACCGGCGGCAACCTCAACCTCGCGGTCACCTCCTCCACCAACCTCGGTGGCAACTGGCTCACGGCCACCCTCAGCGCCACTACGGCTAACTCCGGCGCGCCCGCCATTCTCACCATTCGGACCTCGCCCACCGGCTTGGCGGCCGGTGTCTACTCGGGAAGCGTCACTGTCTCCAGCGGCAACACCAATACCGTGGCCAACAGCGCGAACGAATTGGTGGTTCCCGTCACGATGGTGGTGAGCCCGTTGGCCTCGCTCAACGTTGACCAGTCCGAGTTGCTCTTCAGCGGCCCCACCAGTGCCTCGCCGCAGACTTTCCAGATCAACAGCAGCAGCGGCAACCTCGGCGTCAACATCAGCGCCGTGGTCCTGAACTCGAGCACGAACTGGCTCAGCGTCAGCGTGCCGGCCGGCGTTACGCCCCTCTTCCTCACCGCCACCGCCAACCCGGCCTCGCTCAACGACGGCACTTACTTCGGCCTGATTACGATTACGCCCGCCAACCCGGGCGTCGCGGCAATCAACATCCCGGTGACGCTGATCGTGAATCGCGGCACCGTCCTGCAGGTGACGCCCACCAGCCTGAGCTTCACCCAGGTCCGCGGCTCGTCGCCGCTGGCCGCGCAGACGGTGCAGGTGAACAGTGCCCAGCCCACGGCCTTCACCGTAACGGCCGTCGTGCAGACGCCGGCCGGCTCCAACTGGCTCGCGGTTTCGCCGTCCGGCACGCAGACCAACGCGACGCTGCAAGTGGGCCTTACCGCGGCGGCGTCGGTGCTGCCCATCGGCACTTACTCGGGCACGGTGCTCGTCTCCGTTCCGGGCCAGTCCGTCACGGTGCCTATCGCTGTCAGCCTCACCGTCGTGGGGCAGATCGTACCGGTCGCGTTCCCCAGCACGCTGAACTTCTCCGGACGGGCCGGCGCGGGCAATCCGCCGGCGCAGACGGTGCAGGTCAGTTCGAGCGTCGATGGCACGCCCGTCTTCTTCAACGTCTTAGTGGACTCCCCGTGGATCAGCGTTACTCCCCTGTCCAGCTTCACCCCGGCCACCCTCTCCGTCGGGGTGCTTACCGCGAACCTGCCCCCGAATACGCCGGTGGCTTTGGGCCGCATCACGCTGGTGCCGTTGGTGGGTGGCACCACCACGACGATTAACGTAAGCTACACCACCGAAGCGGCGCCCCCGCTGCCGCCGCCCGTGATCAGTTCCTTCGCCAATGCGGCGACCTTCCTGCCGGGTTCGCTCTCGCCCGGGATGCTCTTTAGCGTCTTTGGCACGAATCTGGGCCCGGTCGACGGCGTGGCGGGTACCATCGCGCAAGGACGCTTCACCACCTCAGCGGGCAATGTCCGCGTGCTCCTGGACGGCATTCCGGCACCCGTCCTCTTCGCCAACGCCACCCAGATCAACGCTGCCGTGCCCTATCAGTTAGCCGGGCGCGCCTTCGCGCAGATGACGGTGGAATACAACGGCGTGGTCTCCAATAGCGTCGCCCCGCGGTTGGTCGATACGGCGCCGGGCATCTTCACCACCAACGGCCGCCAGGCCGCCGCGCTCAACTCGGACGGCTCGGTGAATAGCGCGGCGAATCCCGCCGCCGCCGGCTCCATCGTCGTTCTCTTCCTCACCGGCGAAGGCATCACCACGCCCGGTGGCGTCGACGGCGAACTGGTGCCCGCCACGAACCTCCGCCGGCCGGTGGCGCCGGTCCAAGTGCGCGTCAATGGCGCGGCGATTCCGGCCGCCGACGTACTCTACGCCGGCTCCGCCCCCACGCTGGTCGCCGGCCTCATGCAAATCAACTTCCGGCTCCCCGCGGGGACGCCGGCTAGTGCCGCCACTTCGGTAGAAGTGGTCGCTGGGGCCGCGCAGAGTCCGCTCGGCGTGACGATCGCGGTTCGTTAAGCCCCGTTGCCAAAAGTGAGCGACGATAGTTCGTATGAAGCTACTGGCACTCACCACTCTCTTCTCTCTTCTTGCCTACGCCGCCGAACTGGCCGGTAAGTGGGAAATCCGCGCGGAATCGAACGACGGCAACAAGCACAAAGTCACCCTGGTCCTCCGGGAGGACTGGGGCAGTTGGAGCGGCGTCATCCTCACCGATGAAGAGGAAATCCGCCTTAAAGGCTTGGCCGTCGATGGCGACAAGCTCACTTTCGAGGTTCCTACCGAGGAAGGCACGTACACCGTCAAAGTCGTGGTCAAAGGCGACAAGCTGGAAGGCACCTTTACGGCCGGTGGGGTGAAGGGCGAGGTAAAGGGGACGCGCCTGTAGCGGGCATGCGCTTCGCCGCCATCGCCGACGTCCACGGCAACCTACCCGCGCTCGACGCCGTGCTGGCCGACCTCGCCAGGCGCGGCATCGCGCACATCGTCAACCTCGGCGACCTGCTCTCCGGCCCCCTTTGGCCCGCGGAAACCGCCGCGCGCCTGGAGCCTTTGAATCTGCCCACCGTCGCGGGCAACCATGAACGGCAACTGCTAACCCTGTCCCCCGAGCAGATGGGCCCTTCGGACGCCTACACCTTTCCCCGGCTCTCCGGCGCACAACTGGCTTGGCTCGCGACTCTGCCACCCGCTCGCGCCGCCCACGGAGCCTGGCTCTGCCACGGTACCCCTACCAGCGACCTCACCTACTTCCTGCATCAGGTGGAGCGGCCCGCGGCGCCCGGGTGGATTGAACAGCAGGCTCGCACCGTCGCCGCCGAATTCCGCCTGATTCTCTGCGGCCATACCCATGTGCCGGGCGAGGCCCGCCTGGCGGATGGCCGCCTCATCATCAACCCCGGCAGCGTGGGCCTTCCCGCCTACTCGGACGACCAGCCCTATCCCCACGCCATGGAAAGCGGCACGCCGGACGCCTGCTATGCGATCCTCACCCCGCAGTCCGGCGACTGGCAAGCGGAATTCGTTCAAGTCCCCTACGATCACTCGGCCGCTGCCCGCCAGGCCGCCGTCAACGGACGTCCCGACTGGGCTTTTGCCCTCCAAACCGGCCAAGCGCTGCGATGAGCAGGCCCTGTGCCGGTCAGAAACGGCTGAGGAGCCCGTAGGCGGCGGGGCCGGTGGTGCTGATGGCGTCGAGCGTCTGGAAGCTTTCGCGGAAGTAGAACTGGTACTGCGCGGGGCGGGAGCTCAGGTTGAAGGTGAGCGTGCCGCCGGTGCAGTCGGCTTCTACCTGGTAGCTGCCGCGGTCGCTTTCGACGCGGGCGACGCTGCCGTCCTGGCCCAAGGTCGAGGTCGCGAGGATGCCGAGGCTGCCGGCTCTGGCGGTGAGGAGTCCGACGAGGCCGTAGGCCTCGGTGGTGAAGTTGGGAACCCGCTGGAGCTTGGCGCTGTAGAGGCCCGATACGAGGGTGAGCGGATCGACGCCGGCGGGGCAACCGGTGACGCCCGCATGAGCACTGCCGGAGGCGCTGCGGCCTTCGCGACTGCTGATCAGGTAGAGGGAGCGGCCGTTGTTGTAGAACCAGAAGTCGTACTGCATGGGGAACGAGGAGAGGTTCATGGTGAGGGTGCCGCCGGTGCAGTCCGGAAAGATCTGGAAGCTTCCGGCGTCGCCTTCGAGCCGGATGGAATTACTGTTGATGTTACTCATCAGTATAGAGGTGGCGTTGATGGCTAGGGCGCCGGAATTGGAGGCCACCAAACGCCCCGCGATGTGGAAGCGAGCGGGATCATCGGAATCATTGATGTAGGTTTGGGCATTCAAGGTCCAAGCGCCGATGCCGCTCAGGAGCGAGAGAGGATTCGCCGGGCAGCCGGCGGTGGAGGCGCGGCTCACCACTCCCAGGATGTAGCGGTTGCTGGTGCTGATCACGTCCAATTCCTGAAAGCCGGCCCGGAAATAGAACTGGAATTGCAGCGGCAGGGAGCCGAGGTTGAACGTCAGCGTCCCGCCCGTGCAATCGGCATTCACCTGAAAGCGGCCAGGGCCACTCTCCAGACGCGTCACGAGGTGGACAGAGCTCTGGCTGGAGGTTTGCGTAATCGCGAGAACACCGAGGTTGGCCTCGAAGCGTCCAGATGCGGCATAGGCACTACGCTCAGAAGCAGCATCGCCGCGGAGGTTGAAGGCGTAGGAGCCGGAGAGCAGGGTGAGGGGGGCGATGCCGGCCGGGCAGCCCGCGACTCCTACCGTGGCGCTGCCGGTGGCTGACCGACCCGGCGAAGTGCTGATGAGATAAAGCGAGCGGCCGCCATCGACGAAGACGAAGTCGTACTGCATGGGGAACGACGAGAGGTTCATGGTCAGCGTACCGCCGGTGCAGTTGTCGTTGATCTGGTAGCGGCCGGCATCCTGTTCTTCGCGCGTCGTACTGACCGTGCGGAAGCTGCCCAAAACCGAAGTGGCCGTAATGGCGAGGACGCCGGCCGGGCTATTGGCCGCTCCGGGCGTGGCTGTGAACTGGCCAGCGACGAGGAATAAGGGTAGCCCACCGGCGGCATTGTTCGTCTGGACGTTGAAGGTCCAGGTGCCGCTGAGGGCGGTAAGGGGGTTGGCGGGGCATTGGCCCCAAAGCGGGGTGGCGGCGGCCACGGTGGTAAGCAGGAGCGCCTGCCAGAGTCGGTTGTGCATGAACATACTTCCTGGTTGGGTTTGGGATCTCCGCGGAGATCGTACCTTTGGCCTAGCCGCGCCGCAAGTACCAAAAACGAGTGGGCCGAAAATTGAGACGTATAGGACTAACGTTATTCGGCTTTTAGGAACGCGGAACACCAGGCGGGCCAGGGGGCCCGCCCTACCAAACGAACCGGGAAGGCGTTGATTCTATTCACTCTTGCCAGGCGGCTGGCGAACGAACTGATGCAGCCCCGCTCGGGGTCCTGATGCCTTGAGGATAGCAGGCGAAAGCAAGGATTTTTGGCTAAGTGATTGACCAGATAGACCAAGATTGCTGTGATTTGCGTGGCTGGTCCTGATCGCTACGTCCCGCGTCCCACGGACTCTCTCCCCGAATGTACCAATAATACTGAGGGTTCTGGATCTTGAACGAAAACGTTAAGGATGGCAGACTGCGGCTATGCTGCGCCGCCTCCTCCTGTCCGCACTCCTTTTTTCGACCTTCTGCGCTGCGCAGCAATGCCAAACTGCCGCAGACTGTGTACAGAACGATAACGCATGCAATGTGGTGTCTTGCGACGCCGGGATATGCAACACCCGGGCGATCAGCTGCCGAACCGACGACCCTTGCTTTCTTTCGCAATGCGTTCCCGACGGAACTGACCAAGTTACGGGTGAACGTCTCGTCCGGTGCGTAAACACGCCCAGGCAGTGTGCGGCCTCCAACAACCCCTGCCAGCGCAACATTTGCGTGCCGCAAGGCGGGCAGCCGTGTGTGCCTTGCAGGACTTGGGCTGTATCGTAAACGGCGTCTACCAGCAGTGCCAGGTCGTCAACGGTCAGGCCACTCCGGCGTTCGGGCAATGCGAGATTCGGCGCACGATGACCAAGACGTTTGGCACGCCGGTACTGGCCCCCGGCCTATCGACCACGCTGACGCTGCGGGTGGAAGAAGGAACACCCGGCTGGACGGCGCGAGGCTTAGAGGTTGCCGATGTTCTGCCGGCCGGCCTCTTAGTGTCTTCCCCGAGCGTCATCACGTCCACTTGCCCTGGCTCGCCGACGATTCGGGCGGAGCCGGGCAGCCGCCGGATCAACCTGTGGGGTGGCAGGGTGCCGGGCGCCACGGAAGATCCCACTCGGCCCGGCACCTTCCTGCCGGGCGTGTGCGAGTTTACGGTAAGCGTCACCGCCGGTAACACCCCCGGTACCGTGGTCAACACCGCGAGTTCGTACTCCGACAACAGTGTCAGCATCGCCCACACTCAACTCATCCCCGGCACCTTCAATCCGACTGGGTCCTTCGCCTTGAATGCCCGGGCGACGCTCATCATCGGTGGCGGCAGCATCGAACTCTCCGGCGGCGGGGCGCAGTCAACGCGGGTGGGTACGGCCTTTGCGCAGCGCTTGCAGGCGTTGGTGAAGGATCAAAACGGCAATCCGGTCCCCAACATTACCGTCACCTTTACGGCGCCGGGCGGCGGCGCCAGCGGTACCTTCGAGGCCGGAGTGAACACGGCGGTCACCGGCAATGACGGTATCGCGAGGTCGGCTGTGTTTACCGCCAATCTCATCCCTGGCGCCTACACCGTTGAGGCAAGAGTCGGCGCCATCGGTCCGGCCAACTTTCAACTGACCAACCTCAATGTCGTGCAGGTGACCTTTGGCGTCAACCCGCCGGGGGGCGGCGTCATCAATCCAGCCGGCACGGTGCTGTTTGATCAGGGTGCCCTGGTTCCGGTGACCGCGACCGCGAACCCAGGCTTCAGCTTCGCCGGCTTCACCGGGTTGCTCACCGGACTCCCCTTCACCCAGACGCTCAACGTCAACGCGGCGGGTGGCGTGATCGCTAACTTCGTGGTCTCCGACGCCTACCAGATTCGCTATGTGGCGAATGTGAACCTGGGCGACTCCGTGATCAACCTGACCAACACGGGAGCCAGCGGCGCGGGACTCGCGGCCGGCACCACCGCGGCGACGACGGGCGCGATTTGCGTCAATGTCTACGCCTTCTCACCGGACGAACAGATGGTGTCCTGCTGCTCCTGTCCGGTGACGCCGAATGGGCTGGTGTCGTTGTCCGCGCAACGCGACCTGGTAAGCAACACGCTCACTCCCGCGTCACCCACCTCTCTGGTAGTCAAGCTGCTGGCGACGGTGCCGGTGAACAACAGTTGCACGGGGTCGGCAACGGCGTTGAGCCTGGGCAATCTGGCGCCGGGCCTGTTGGCCTGGGGTACGACGATCAAGGCGCCGAACACGGTCGTGGAGACGCCCTTCCTGCGGGGCACTCTGAGCCTGGGCGGGGCCGGCGCCGACATTGGCGAACTGGCCCGGTTGCAGCAGCTTTGTAGCTTTATCAACTCGAACGGGAGCGGTTTTGGGGTCTGCCGGAGTTGCCGGTTGGGTGGCTTGGGTGGTGGCCGGCTTTAGCTGGGTCCCCAATTGGAGCGAAAGCCGGAAAGCCCGCCGCGTAAGCGGCGGGGCACGTTCTGCCACTTTCCCACGAAAACCCCAGCAAAACAAGCATATTCTGACTCCGTTGCCCCACCGCTTAACGCGGTGGGCTCTCCGGAATCGCGCGCCCCGCAGACGTGCGTAGCTGGGGGGGCTTGCGCAGATGACTACGGCCGCGGGCGCAGCGCTTGGGCGACCGCTAGTTCGTACAGGGCGAGGGCGCGGTAATAGTCGGCGAGGGCGGAGACTTCGCGGACTTGGGCGTCGGCCGTCTGAAGTTCGCGCTGATTCAGGACGAACAGCGTGCTTTCGCCCAGGTCATAGCGCGTGCGTTCGGCGTCTTCCACCTCGCGCGTCGCGCGGACCTCGGCCTCCAGGACGTTGGTGCCCTCATAGGCGGCGCGGACGGCGGAGACGGCGTCGCGGACTTCGACGGCCACCTGCTCGCGCTGGAATTGCAGGCGCTGGTCAATCTGGTTGATGCGCGTGCGGGCGGCCACAGCTTGGCCGGTGGCGGTGCGGCGCTGGACGGGCAGTTCGAAGACGACGCCGGCCCGCAGTTCGTTGGGGCCGCGGGGGACGCGGCGGGCGCCGAGTTCACGGTCGTAGCTGAGGATAAAGTCGAGTCCGGGCAGGCGGCGGTTCTCCGCCAAACGCTGATCGACGCGGACCTGATCCTGCTGGGTGGAGAGGCGGGCGAGTTCAGGACGGCGGTCGAGCGCTTGGGCGATGTCGCGCTCGAGTTGTTGTTCGTCGATGTTGGACGGGCGGGGGAAGGCGGGTGGCAGTTGGTCCACCAGCGCAACGCGGGGCTGGCCTTGCGCATCGCGGTAGAAGAGCGACAGGTCGAAGGCGGTTTGCTCCACGCCCCGGCGGGCGGCGACGAACTGGGAGCGCCGCTGCTCAATGATGCGTTTGTTGTCGAGGACTTCGAAGCGCGGCAACTGGCCCAATTCGACGGCGGTTTCGAGGATCTTCTCGCGCTGGACGGCGATGTCGAGGATGGCTTGGGCAACAGCGAAGCGGCGTCCGGCGGCGACCCAATTCCAGTAGCGGGCGGTGGCGGCTTGCAGAATGACGAGGCGTTGCTGCTGGACGGTGAGGTCGGCAAGGCGGCGGTTGAGGTCGGCTTTGCGCAGGTCGGCGCGGCGTCCGTCTACGGCGCGATCCCGGAAGAGCGGCATGCGCATGCCGGCGCGGTACTCGCCGAGGCCGTTGGTCTGGAACTTGCCGTCGTAGCTGGGGAAGGAGCCGCCGCTCACCTGATAACCCGAGAAAAACGACGTACCCCAGAGCGTGGTGGGCTGCTCGACGGATACATCGAAGCGGCGCGAATCGTAGAAGCCAAGGTTGTTCGTATCGAAGAAGCTGCGGAGCACGAGGTCGAAGCGGCCTTGGGCGGCGAGGTAATCGGCTTCGGCGATGGGCTGTTCGAGCAAGGCAACCCGCAGCGGCGGATAATGCTTTTCCACGCTGTCGAGCACGGCCTGGAGCGTCAGATGCTCACGGTCCGGCTCGTTGGTGATTAGCGGCCGGATCTCGGCGGCGGGCGGCATCTTGACTTGTTGCGCGAGCAAGAGTGGGAGCAGGAATGCGATCACTTCTTGCCCCCCTTATCGCTACCGGGTTCTTTGTCGGCGATGGTGGGTGGGAAGCCGTTGAACTGTCGCCAGAGTTCCCAGCCCAGCCGGACTTCACGCAAGAGCACCCAACCGTTGGCGCGGACGCCTTGCCGCAGGTAGGTTTTATTGGGCCACGCCATATCTTTCGGGTCAGGCTCGACGAGGATGCGGAACTTGCCTTTGCCGTCGTCGGTCTGGTCCACCAGGAAGACGCGGCCGCCGAACGTGCCGATGGCGACGCTGGGCCAGCCGGTGAACTGGACGCTGGGCCAGCCTTCGAACTCCAGGCGGACCTTGTCGCCTTTATGAACGAGGGGCGTGTCGCGGCCGTCCAGGTGGAGTTCGACGGTAAGCACGGCCGAATCCGGAATCAGGATCGCCACCGGGTCACCGGACTTGAGCAACTCGCTGCCGGGTTGCGCCAGCAGGCGAAAGATAGTGCCGTCGCGCGGCGCGGTAACGGTCTGCGTGCTCTGGCGCGCCACGGTGATTTGCATACGCTTCATTTCCGCGGTGAAGTTCTGCACGTCGCCGCGCGCGGCGGCAAGTGCCGCTTGCGCGTCGTTGATCTGGCGCTGATAGGCGGTCTCGATGCGGTCCTGGTCGGCTTGCCGGGCGAGTACGTCGTTGCGGTTGGCGGTGAGATTGGCGCGGAAACGGTCGAGGTTGGCGGCGGCGGTCTGGTAGGCTTGCTGGCCCACTTCGAGATCGCGAATCGACGACAGGCCGCGCTCCACGCTGAGCTTGCGGCGTTCGAGATTCTGCTGCGCCGCGAGCAGATCGGCCTCGCCGGCGCGGATTTGCTGCTCGGCGGCCGTACCGGTGGCCTTGGCCATGTCGATGCGGCTTGAGTTGGCCAGCAACTCATTGCGGCGGGTGAGGTCCAGTTGGCGCAGGCTGCTTTCGAGCGACGTGACGCGCAGTTTGGCTTGTTCCAAACGCTGATTCACCGCGGTGAGTTCCTCGTTGCGGCGCAGGAGGACCTCGGGATCGTTATCCATGATTTCGGCGACAAGATCGCCGGTCTTCACCTTTGTGCCTTCCACCACGGCCCAACGGCGGATACGGCCTTCGACGGGAGCGTCGATGGTCTGGCTGCGGTCCACCGGGTTGAGTGCGATAACGCGGCCGCTGCCGACGACAGTCTGCACCCAGGGGGCGAAGCCCAGGGCGGCGACGAAGAGCAGAATCAGGACGAATAACCAGGTGGCGAGCCAGCGCGCGAAGCGCGTGGAGCCGACAAGTTTCAGAGCGGGAAGGGGCTCACTGGCCCCGACGAGGTCGAGCGTGTCGTTCATGGCTTAGCCCTTTCGATGGTGCCTTGTTTAAGGACGTAGCGGGCGTCGCAACGGTCGAGAACATCGGCGCGTTGCGAGACCACGATCAGTGTCCAGGGATTCGCGCGGTCGAACAGCCGGTCCACGAGACGCGCGCATTCAGCGAAGTCGTCAATCGGATCGAGGATTTCGTCGAGAATCAACAGCCGCGGACGGCTGGCCACGGCGCGAGCCAGCATCAAGCGAATTACTTGCCCCTGGGAGAGCGGCAAACCCGTGGTGACCAGTTCTGTTTGAATGCCGTCCGGTAAGGCCTGGACGTCTTCGAGCAGGCCAGCCATGCGCAAAGCCGCGCGGACTTCATCGAGCGTCATGTGTGGGTCGCCCAGGCGGACGTTCTCCACGATGGTGCCCTGAAATACTTCCGGCTGCCGCACCAGCGCGATCTGGCCGCGCAGGTCTTCCAGACGGAGGTCGCGCGTATCGCGGCCGTCGAATTCAATGACGCCGCTTTGCGGCGGACGCAGTCCGTAAACGACATCGAGCGCGGTGCTCTTGCCCATGCCGCTGGCCGCCATCAGGCCAACCCGTGCGCCCGCTTCAATGTGCCAATTCGCTCCGATGAGGATGGGGCGCGGATAGGCTTCGTGCGCGAAGTTGACGTCTTTCAGTTCGAGCGAAGCGCCGCCCACCGCAGCCAGCATCTTCTCGGGGCCGGACTTCTCCAGCGGCAGGTCAGTAAAGTAGCCCAGCTTGTCCACCGCGGCGAGTAAGTCGTAGAAGTTCTCGAGTTGCTTGCCTAGCTTGGCGATGCCCGAAAGGACGACGGCCACAATCAGTTCGGCGGCTACTAACTGGCCAATGGTCAGGCGTTGTTGAATCACCAGGTAGCCGCCCGCTCCCAGGAGCGCCGCGGTGCCGATGGCTTGCAAGCCCACCGCGCCGATGGTCTGCCGCAGGAGCACGCGGAAGTGCAAGGCGCGGTACTTCAGATAGCCCGTCGCCAGGGCGTCGGCCTGGCTGACGGCATAGGCTTGTCCGCCCGCGCTTTTGAAGGTGGTGGGATGGCGCGCAAGTTCTTCCAGCCACGCCGCCATGGCATACTTCGCCTTGCTTTCCTTCACGGCCGTCTCCAGGGCTCCGCCGCTCAGCGGCACCAGGATCACCACCACGGCCACCACGAGAACGATGTCAAAGACGAGCAGCAAGGGGTCGTAGGCCGCCATCACCGCCAGGCCCACGGCCGTTTGGATGAAGAGATTCAGGCCATCGACGATCAGCGTGGCCCCGGCCTTCTGCACGGTGACGACTTCAAAGAAGCGATTCACCAGTTCGGGGCCGTAGCCCTTGTCGAAGCCGTCCATGCGGACGCGCAGCAAGCGGTACACGACGTCGGTGGAGATGCGCACGAAAACGCGCCGCTGCAGCACTTCCACTACGTACAGCCGCATGACATAAAGGACACCCGACAGGATCAGCGCCGCCAGCACGATCACGACGAGCACCACGAGCGGCGTCATCAGCATGCCGAAGGCGATCGTGTTCACCAGGGCCTGGGTAGCGATCGGCACCACCAGCGACAGCAGCCCAACGGCGATGGAGTAGATCACGGCTACCCAGAGGTCCCGCCGTTCGGCCTGCATCCAATTCAGCAGCCGCTTGACGGGATGCACGCCGTGCCAGGCGTGACCACCGTGCGAATCGCCGCCTTTCACCGCGCGCGCTCCGGCGGGAGGGTTTCTAAGGTTGAGAGGATGTGGACTCGGACGCTACGCTGCATGATTCCTGGGTTCTGTTCTTAGTTTAGAGTGATTCGAAAACTTAATGGTGGGAGAGCGGAAAGTGTTGCCGCTCGCAATCCGTACCCTTTTCTGTTATATTAAAGAAGCTAAACCTTTAAGTCAAGCCCTTGGGGGGGCGGCGAAGGGGTAAGCACAGGGAATCTTCATATGCCTTCACGCGTGCTGGTGAGTAAAGAGATGGCGGATCTGATGGGAGTGTTAGCGCATCCGCACCGGATTCGGATCGTGCAGGAGCTGAGCGACCGCGAACTGGACGTGAACAGTCTGCAAGCTGTCCTGGAGGTGAGCCATTCCCGGGTTTCGCAGCATCTTTCGGTGCTGCGCTCGCATCGCGTGGTGGTGGAGCGCCGCGAGGGCCGGTATGTTTTTTATCGGCTGGTGCAGCCGAGGATCGCGCAGTGGCTGCGGGAGGGTTTTGAATTCCTAGCGGCAGAGATCCAGATGGATGGGCAGATCCGCGAGGCGGTGGCGAAGTCGAAACCATTGTGGAGTCCTGGCGAAAAGCAAGAGAAGAAGCCGGAGAAGCCGGAAGGCGGAGCGGGCCCGCGCGCGACGGTCCAACAGCAGGAGCGTTGACTGCGGTACTTGCCCGCGCTCTTGCTGGCGTCCGTGAGTTTCGCCTGGGCGCAGACGGATGTCGCTCCGGCGGCCAACAAGATCCGGCTGGACGGCGTGCTGGAAGCACGGGAGTGGGGGCCAGCCACACGCCTGACGTTGACGCAGGCCGAGCCGAAGCCCGGTGCGGCGACGCCCTTCACGACGGAAGTCCTACTGCAGGCCGATTCTGGCCACCTCTACGTCGCCTTCCGCTGCACGGACCCGCAGCCCGGCCGCATCTCGACGCATACGCTGCGCCGCGACGGCGACTTCGAAGGCGACGACAACGTCGCGATCGTGCTGGACACGCTCGGAGATGGCCGTACGGCGTATCAGTTCCGGGTGAACGCGGCTGGGGCGCGGCAGGATGGCCTGGTCGCCTCGGCGAATCCCGAAGAGTACACCACCGACTGGAACGGGCTGTGGGATGCGCGCACCCACCGCTCGGGCGAGGGTTGGACGGCGGAGTTCGTCATCCCGGCGCGGACGCTCACCTTTCGGCCCGGCCGCCCGTGGGGTGCGAATTTCGAACGCTTTGTCGCGCGCGAACGCGTGCGCCTGATCTGGTCCAGCCCGACCCTCGACTCTTACTTGACGGACTTGTCGCGCGCCGGTCAACTCAGCGGCCTCGGCTCGCTCGCGCAGGGCCGCGGTATCGAATTGACGCCCTACTTCCTGGGCCGCCGCTTGGACTCCTTTGGCGACCGTGGCCTGAACTGGCGTGGCGCCGCCGGCCTGGACTATACGCAGCGCCTGACGCCGCAACTGACGGCCGTCCTGACGACGAATACGGACTTCGCCGATACCGAAGTCGATTTCCGGCAGCTCAACACAACCCGTTTCCCGCTCTTTTTCCCTGAGAAACGGGCGTTTTTTCTGGAAGGCTCGAATCAATTCCAATTCGCCAGCGGCCTCGACTCAGACCTGATCCCCTTTTTCTCGCGCCGCGTGGGACTCGTCGACGGGATTCCTACGCCGATCGACGTGGGTGGCCGCCTGCTTGGCCGGGTGGGCCATTGGAACGTGGGGGTGCTCTCGGTCCGCACGCGGGCCGCGTTCGGCTTGCCCGCGACTACCCTCACCGCCAGCCGGGTGACCTATGACCTCTCAAAGGAATGGCGCATCGGTACGCTGGTCACCAATGGCGACCCCACCGGCCAAGGCACGAACACGGTGGCCGGCTTCGATGCCGTCTACCGGACGTCGAAGTTCCTCACCAACAAGAATCTGATCGCTTCGGGTTGGGCGCTCGGCAGCCAGACGCGCACGCACGGCGAGGCGAATACGCGCACGGGCGCGAGCTACGGCGTCTCCGTTGACTTTCCCAATGACCGCTGGTGGGGTCAGTTCCGCTACGCCGAGTTCGGCCGCGACTTTGATCCCAAGCTGGGCTTCCTGCCCCGGCCCGGCACGCGCCGCTGGCAAGGCGGCGTGTCGTTTTCGCCGCGACCGAGGCCAGGTGGCCCTGTGCGGCAGTTTTTCTTTGACGTCTACGGCTCGCGCGTCGATAACCGGCGCGGCTATCTTGAAAGTGGCCGCGGGTACTTTACGCCCTTGGGCGTCACCTTCGAATCGGGCGACGAGGTCCAAGTGAACCTGATTCCGCAGCGCGAAGTGCTGGTGCTGCCGTTCGAGGTGACGCGCGGCGCGGTGGTTCCGGCCGGTGGCTACACCTTCGTCGAGCGCAACGTGGAGGCTAGCACGTCGCGCTTCCGGCCGGTCCGCGGAGAAATCCGGTGGCGCGAGGGCGGCTTCTACAACGGCACCCTCCGCAACGTCGTGGCCAGCGTCGACTTCTCTGAGCCGCAGGGACGTTTGGAGGTTCTGCTGGCCACCGACTACAACGCCGGCCGCTTACCCCAAGGCAATTTCCAACTGCGCCTGCACCGGGCGCAGTTAGCGCTCGCGGTGAATCCGAATCTGGCCATCACCAGCGTCTTCCAATACGACAGCGCGTCGGATAGCCTGGGGGGCAACACCCGTTTTCTCTGGACGGTCCGTCCCGGCCGCGAATTCATCACCGTCTGGAATCGCAACTGGCGCCGCGTGCTGACCCGCCCGGGCCTTGAGTTCGACCCGGAGGGCGACGCGCTGATCGTGAAGCTGCGTTGGACGCTCCGGTTTTAAACCCTTAGACCCAATACTGCTCACTGAGCCTAGAACAAACGCCCCGACTTACGGACCGCGTGCTGCTTACGCTTGCCCGGCGCGCCTGTGGATCTCGGCAATGGGCTGAGCACGCCGGCGATTTCTCGGAACGATAGCGTTCAATGGCTCCAGCTCGAGGCGAATGGATGCCCGTAGTCGGCATGGTCCAGAATGACGACGTGAGACACGAATGCTTCCCCGGACATGTCGACCCGCGCGATGCGGTTCACTTGGACGGTTGGGGTTTTCCAATTGAAGGAGTACACGATGCTCAGTTCTACTCCGGGCATGGTCTCGCCTGGCGTGAAAAACGAAGGCAAGGCGGTGTGGGGAGGCAGATCACCGGTCGGCAAAGGAACGGCGGGCGTCGCGCAGACTCTTCCTGGTCCCAACCGGCACACCTGTCCATGACGCAAACCGACGCCACTTTTGGGATCCGCAGAATCGCTCAGATTCAGCGCGAACGCCGCGCAGTTGTCGTTTGGGCGGGAGGGGTCCCCGATGTTCGACGCAACGACAACGTGCTCTCCTCCGGGGCTGATAGCCGCCAGCATGTCGCCCCATTCCTGGTCGAGGCTAAGCTGGCGGTGGATCGGTTGATCCGGCGGGAAACGGACGGGAGACAGGTCCGCCAACTTGCGCTTGGGGCGGCAAGCCGCGTCCACTTCGACCACATAGGTGCGGAGCACTGGAATGCGTAACCGCGGCAAGTCCTGGCGGCAGGCTTCACCTGTCCCATCCGCATTGCTCGTGTTGAACCACGCCCAGTTCTGGGGTAAGTCGGCATCGTCATAGTGACGGCGCGCGATCGTCAGGCGCTGGCCATCGAAACAACTGCGGTCTTCCCGAGGGGGCTGAGCGTTGATGCGGCCGGTGAGAGCGTTCGGTTGCCACAGTTCTTCCTTGGCGTAGGGCTCAATCACGATGCGGCTGGCATCGAAGCGGATGGTGTACGCCTGCGCATCGCACGCCAGGCCAGCCTCAGAGCGCTGCGGACAGGTGCTCGGGGTGAGCCGGGCGTCGGGCGCTGCAACTAGACCATTAAAGAGGGCGAGGTCGCTATGCAGCCAGGAACTCCAACCGTGAATCACGGCGTTCGGGCTTGCAAAACGCCGCAGTAAGTTGATATGAATCCACGCGTCACTGGAGGACAGCACCGTGCTGGTTCCGTGTTGAACGAGCCAAGGGATTGTCGCTCCCTAGCTACAGTCCAAGCCCGGTCCCGGCTTCGGAGCCGCGGGGCAGGAGGGCTTGGAGCGCGCCAAAATAAGCCTTTCCAAGTCGGGCGACGTCGAAATCGGACCTCCCAACCAACCCCACGGCGTGAGCGGCTCCAGGATGCCAACTCCATGATCACCAGGTTGATACATGTTGGTAGCGTGGTGCCACTGCGTTTGAGTGTCGAGGTACAGTAGGTTCGCAAAGCCCCGTGGTATCGCCCGATAGGGGCAATGATACTCCTCGTCTGGCACCACCTCGACGCATCCCTGAGCTACCGCCACAGTTGGCAGCAGCCCCAGCCAGCACAAGTTCATGAGCCACATTCGCAAGAAGAGCATTCTGACGTAAGACGTGGCAAGCCGCCGAAAAAGCCGACTCGCGCCAAGCCGATTTTCCCGCGGGGCGCACTCGGGTTCCCGCCCCCGCTCTCGATCTGCGTACAACGCGGGAAAATGGCCTGGTGGGGTGGGAATCGCCGAAGCCTGGAGCCTCTGTGAAGGATCCAACCCGTCGTGGCGCACCGCGGCCGGAACCTACCGGTGCCATTGAACTCGAGAATGCATGGACTCTCTCGTACCCCAAGAATCCTGCGATTTCTGAGACATTGGGCCAAACAGGGATGGCAGCCCGATAACCACGATAGAGAACAAGTAGTTGCACAGGGTCACCTGAAGGGTACGTGCGGTCCGCAGCGTCCTTCGGCACCCGCAGAAACCGTTATCTGAACAGCATTGCTTCTTAGACCCGCACAAGAAAGAAGCCCGAAAGCATTGCTGCGTTCGGGCTTCGGGTTCTCTCATGTCGAACAATTGGAGGTAGTCTACATGAGGAAGTCAAATATCATTCACCCAAAATGTACCACAGGTGACTGTACCGCTAGTAGTACTAAAATGCCTTACTGGAAGTGATTCCCGCTTGCTGGAGCGCGGTGGCCATCTTTTCGAGGGCGGATTTGTGAATTTGGGAGACGCGGCTCTCATTGATGCCCAACTGGGTGCCAATTTCCTTCATGGTCAGTTCGTTGGTGTAGTACAGGAGTACTACGCGCTGGTACCGCTCGGGTAGGACTTGCATGGCGATACCGAGCATGTCGCGGAGTTGCTCACGGGCGCACATGGAGTCGGGTTGGGTTTCGGGCTTGGAAGGGAAGTCCGGCGCGGGGAGGTCTTCGTGCTCGCTGCCGCGAGTGGAGGCCGAGACGAGGCCGACGTTGCGGAGGTCGAGCATCATCTGGCGCCAGCGGTCCACCTCGACGCCCATTTTGGCGGCGATCTCAGCTTCGGTGGGGTTGCGGTGCAGCGTGGACGCCAGGTCGCGGGTGACTTGCTCCACCTGCTTGTGGCGGCGGCGCAGATCGCGGGAGGCCCAATCGAGTTGGCGCAGGCTGTCGAGAATCGCGCCCTTGATGCGATGCTTGGCGTAACTGGAGAAAGCCACCTTCTTCTCCGGATCGTATTTGCCCGAGGCGTCAAACAGGCCCATGATGCCCGCGTGAATCAGGTCGTCGAGTTCGACGTGGACGGGCAGATTCTCGTGGACGCGAATCGCAATGGCGCGCACCAGCGGCAGATGGTCGACCACCACCTGATCGCGCATCGCCCGGGGATCGGTGGAGAGGGGCGCGGGCGCTTCGTGCGCCACCAGGGCTTCGAGTTCCGCCAGGCCTGCCGTGGCGGTGCCCGGCGCGCTATCGAACGGAGACCCCAGGTCGAGGTCGTCCTGCTCGTCTTCTTCCTGATCGAGAGCGGGCTCTTCAAAGGCCACCGCGCAAGTGCCGCGCATCAGACGAGGGTCCTCCATTTCCGCATCGTCTACCCGCGTCCGCGCGCGGCTGGAACGCGCGGGGAAGCTCTTTACCGGCGTGCGGGCCGGTGGACGGGAGGGAGAAACTTCCCGGACGGGCGGAGAGACCGTTTTGATTTTGCTCTGGACGGCTGCGGTGGCTCTGGCTCTCATGATGGTGGCTCTAATCTCCTGAAGTCGTGTACGGCAATTTACAAACGGACAAGGAACTTTCGGGGGGAGCCCCGCGTCCAACTTACCGGGACAGGTAAGTCATCCGTCTGCGCTTCTAAAGGCAATCCCGGGGCCAATCAGAGGCCAAGTGGATTATCCACAGGGAATCCACATTGAGATTCACTTAAGTCGGTCCGGCCCGGCGGAACCGAATTTACAAAAGAAACAATAGCTTCGCGCCCAGAAGACAACGGCAAAACAAATCGTGTACCGAAAAAGCCTGTTGATAAAAAAGAGCTTTTCGGCCCCAAGCGAGCCGTTCCGTATCGGCCGCCCAGCGGTTCAAGTCGGATTTGTGTTTCACTCTGAAACGAGTTCGCCGCGGTAACGGGAACCGGAATCACTTACCTTCTTCGCCTCTTAGCTTGAAGCAGGAATGCCGCGAAAGCAGTAGGTTGATCGTCTCAGTGCGGTGGGGGGAACAACCTTAGGGCTGCTCAGGTGTTTGGGTGGCGGGTGGTTCAGGCGTATGGCTGGCCGCCAAATACGCGATGCCGCAGCGCGCGGCCAAGCCAAATATAACAATCAAAACGGCCTGCCGGTACTTACCCTCCAGGGTGGTAGCGGCCAGCCCGCCGATGAGGCTAAAGGCGGCCAAAGCCGCCCACAAGCGTGGGGAACGCATCGTGCCCCTAGTGTCGCACTACTTGCGCCCAAAGTTCGGCAACAGAATAATGTCTTCCGCGGGAACGGGTTCTACGGGTAGGCCGGCTTTCTGCCAACGCTCCAAACCACCTTCGATTACGACCGGGTGGTGGCCCAGTTGCCGCAGATGCTGCGCCACGCGCAGACTGGTGGCTTCGCGATAGCAAGTGCAATAGAGAAAGACGGGTTTGCCTTCCGGCAATTCCGTCAGCGTTGTCGCCATGCGGTTCGGCTCCAGCCGCACGGCGCCCTTGATGCGCTGGGCGTCGGGCTCGTAGTAACCGTGGCTGCGCACGTCAAAGACCGCCGCGTCCGAGTGGGCCGCCACGTCGCTGACGTCGGCCTTCGGCACCTGCTGCAAGGCTCGCGAGCCCATGGCGCCAAAGTGGGACTGCCAGTAGCGCCACGCGAGAAAGGCCACCAGCCCCAGCGCGGCAACCACTTCAATCACGCGCCCGGCCGCCGCCACCACCGGGAGAAACTGCTTGACGGCATCGCCGGCCAGGTAGCCCAGGGCGAGATAGACTCCGGCATAGAGCGCCGCCCCTAAGCCATCCAGGACGAGAAATTCATGGGCGGGCATGCGCATGCTGCCCGCCAGCGGTGCGGCCAGCGCGCTTAAGCCCGGCACGAACTTCGCGAGCAGCAGCGTGATGCGGCCCTGGCGATAGAAGCGGTCCGCCGAGGAGAGGATGCAGGATTCGGGGTTCGCCGACAGGCGGCACAGAATTCCCAGGAGCCACCAGCCCGTGAAGCGCCCGACGACGTACAGAATGACGTCACCCAGCAGGAGCCCCAGCAGGCCCGCCAGCGCGAGCACGCGCAGGTCCGCGACGTGTTGCGCGGCCGCCGCGCCACCGGCCAACAGCGCCAGGGCGGCGGGAATCGGGACTCCCGCCGCTTCCAGGAAACAAAAGCCAAACAGCAAGGCCGGGCCATGCCGCTGAATGAGTTGCAGGATTTCGTCCAAAGGACTCCTCGACCCCTACAGCTTAGCGCTTAAGCCAGGCGCGGAAGGCTGGCCAGCAGATGATTGACGCCGAGACGCGGCGCCCACTGCTCCAGGTAAGCCCAATCGATCTTCGCACCCTGCACGCGCAGCACGCCCAGAATGTCGCTCCATTGGCGCTCGGACGTCCCGCCCCCCTGCTGAAACCAGCGAAGCTTCGCGAGGACAATGCCGCATCGGCTTTACCCCTCGCGGGGACCAAAGACCCGGTCCGCGAGATCCTGGCCCAACCGTTGCACCGCCAATAGGTACTTGATTTCGTCCTCACTCGCCTGGGGATGCTCCGCCCGCAGGACCCCCATCTGTAGGGAGCGCACCAATTCCGACATCGCCAGAGAAGCGCTCAAACGTTCACCCACCGTCTGCTGGCGCCGCAGTTGCAGCATCAGGGCGTCCGCTTCGGGTGTCGTGTCGGAGAGCATGATCCAGCTTGCAGTATACCGGCTAATTCGGATCGCAGGAGACGCGGCGATAGGGGAAGTCCTCACCGCGCTCTTTGCCATTTTGCTTCCCCTCAATGCGCGCGGCGAGGCCGCCGGGCGTCTTGCGGTAGAGAATCCGTTGCGGGAAGTCGTGCCCCTGATTCTCGAAGACGACTTCGTCTCCGGTGAGCTTCATCAGCTTGAAGCTTACCTTTTCGTCGCGGCCGGTGCCGATGCGCGGTGTATAGTCGATCCCGCCGGCCCGCCGGTCGATGCGCATGAATTCGCTGAAGACGGTCTTGCCGTTCTTGAGCGTCCGGCTGAAGCCCAGCAGCCCATCGGTGGCAGGTTTGCCCCATACCTCTTCGATCACCAGCGGACCTGCCGCCATCTGCCAGCAGCCCGTCAGGAAAGCGAGCTGATTCACCTCCTGGGCCTGGGCCGTCATCAGGAGCATGCAAAGGGAAACTCGAAGCATGAGGGAAGTGTATGCGCTACGCGGCGCGGTTGGCTTGGAAAAATGCGTCAGACGCGCGACGCCAGGGTCTCGCCGAATTCCGTGGCGGGCCGGGCCGTAGGGGCGGTGCCGGTGAACTCGCGAAAGTCGGCGATCAGGTGCGCTTGGTCGTAGTAGCCATGCTCCTGCGCGACGCTGGCCCAAGCCTCGTTTTGTGATGACCGAAGCGCCCGCTGAAACCGGGCTATGCGGGCGAAGCGCTTCGGCTCCAGGCCCACTTGCGCCCGAAAGAGCCGCTCCAACTGCCGGCGGCTCAACTCCACCGAAGCAGCCACTGGCTCCACTCCCGTCATGCGGTCCTGCCAGACGGCCACCGCCGCCGCAATCCGGCGATCCGGCTGCCAAGTCCCGAAGACGGAGCTCAGCCAGCGCTCCGCCACCGCCACTCGTCCCAGATCATCCACTGCCTCGCCCAGTTGTTGACGACACTCCGCAGCCCGCGGCCAGGGATCCGCGAGATCCACAATCCGCCCTGCAACGGGAGCCAAGCGCATCGCCGCGGCTGGCTGCAGCCGCACTCCGAAGACACTTAGGCGGCCCTCCGGTTCGATGTCCACCCACCGTGACATCTGGCCAATCAAGAGCGTCCGCGCCTGGCCGCGCACGCCGTCGCCCAGGTGGAAAACGAGTTCGGCATGGCCATCGGGAAAGACACGCTGCGGGCCCTCCGCCGCTCCCGCGAAGTACCAATAGCGCTCCACCACGCAAGCTAGCGCGGGACTTGGCGCAAATTCCCGATACCGCATCGACTGCATCCTTGACTAGGCGCTCGGAAACGCTTCGCGCACCGGGGGTAGGTGATCCGCAAAGCCGGTCTTCGTCCGCTTCAACTCGGCGATGGCCAGCGCGCGCAGCCGACGAAGAGTCGCTTGGTGTTCGCGCTGGACGGCCAGATTGACCAACTCTTCGGGGTCGCGGTTCAGGTCGTAGAGCTCCTCCAGGTCGTTCACCAGGGGCCGGACGTACTTCAGATGCTTGTCGCGGATCATGACGTACCAGGGCACTTGCTCATGAAAGGCGCCGGCGCCGGCAGGCACGTGCGTGGTGTCCGAGCCGAACTTCTGGCCGGTGGCGATCATCAGCATGGGATGCGGCCAGCCGGCTTCGGGGTGATTGAGCAACGGAGTCAGGTCGCGGCCGTGCATCTCCCACGGCAAGGGTAGGTTGGCAAAGCGGAACATGGTCGGCACGAGGTCGACGCCGGCTACCGGCGTCTGGCAGACGCGATTTTGCGGTATGCGGCCCGGCATGGAGAAGATCAGCGGCGAGCGGACATTGGCGTCATAAGCCGCGATCTTGACGCCGCGGAAGCCGTGCTGGCCGAAGGCGAGCCCTTGATCCGACGTGAAAATCACCAGCGTGTTCTGGCGTTGCTTGGTCTCCTCCAAAGCCGCCATCAGCTTGCCGACGGCTTCGTCCAGGGCAAAGACGCCCTGGTGATACTGCCGCACCCAGGAGTTGAGGGTGCGGCCTTGGGCCATCGGCGTGCCGTTGGGGCCTTTCTGCCACATCTCGATCTTCTGCGCCCAGTCCGGCTTGCCGGCGCGGGGCGGAAAGATGTCCTTGGGCGTATCGAAGTCGATGCCCTTCAGTTCGTCGAGATGCCGCTCGGCGGGCGTGTAAGGGCCGTGCACGGCGCCGTAGCAGAGCCAGAGATACCAGGGCTTGTTCGCCGGACGGTCCTTGCCGCGAATGAGGTCGAGCGCCCAGTCGGTGTACTGGTCAGTAGAGTAGCGCTTGAGCATCTCCGTCTTGCCGCCATGGTAGGTGATGGGCTGGTCGTAGTAGTAGTGGGTGGCGGTCTCGGGAAACTTGGGGCGATTCCAGACGAGTTGGAAGTCCCAGTCGCGGCCGTAGCCAGTGTCGGTACCGGTGTGCCATTTGCCAATTTGCGCCGTAAAGTAGCCTTTTTCGCGGAAGGTCTTGGGCCAGAACGGGCACTTGGCGGGGTCGTAGTTGGAGCCGGGGTAGTCGCCTTCCATCGTCATCGACTCGACGCCGCTCTGGTAATGGCCGGTCAACATCGTCGCGCGCGAGGGCATGCACCAGGCGCCGTTATAAGCGGCGGCAAAGCGCACACCCTCCTTGGCCAGCTTGTCAATATTCGGCGTGCGGACCCAGGGAAAGGCCTCCGGGTAGCAGCTCAGCGTGCGGTAAGAGTGGTCATCGGTGTAGATGAAGAGAATATTCGGGCGCTGCGGGGTCGCCGGAGCCGCGGCTAACGAAGCGATCATCTGACGTCGCGAGAGGGGCATGCCGGGCATTCTATCCGATTGCCCGGGACTGCGGTGCTACCATCGTCCACATGAAACGCCGCGGTTTCCTCTCTACCCCCTTAGCGCTAGCCGCTGCCACCACCCCGGCGGACGAATCCCGCGTCTACGCCTCGGGCGATGGCGTCCATCTGAGTCCGGCGGCTTACGCCTCGCTGCTGCAACAACTCGCCCCGAAGATCGCGACGGACGACTATTCGCGCGGCGGCGTCGTGGAGGAAGCGGAACGGCGCATGGCGGCGATCCTCGGCAAGGAGGCCGCTGTCTGGCTGCCCACCGGCACGCTGGCCAATCATCTGGCGGTCCGGTTGCTGGCCCAGCCTGGACGCCGCGTGTTGGTGCAGGAGCAAAGCCACCTCTACAACGACAGTGGCGACTGTGCCCAGACCTTGAGCGGACTCACGCTCGTTCCACTGGCTGAAGGGCAGGCCACCTATAGCCTCGCCCAAGCCGAGGCGGCGGCGCAGCAGGCGCGGTTGGGCCGCGTCGTGACGCCGGTATCGGCGTTGGTGATTGAGACGCCGGTGCGCCGCAAGACGGGCCAGCAGTTTGACTTCGCCGAACTCAAAAAGATCAGCGCCTGGGCCGCCGAACGCAAGATCGGCCGGCATTTGGACGGCGCGCGTCTCTTCATCGAAAGCGCCTACACCCGGCGGCCCGTGCAGGAGTACACAGCGTTGTTCGATACGGTTTACGTATCGATGTATAAGTACTTCAACGCCCCCAGCGGCGCGATCCTGGCCGGCCCGCGAGCCTTACTGGCTGACCTCTATCACACGCGCCGCATGTTCGGGGGCAGCTTGCCGGCCAGTTGGCCCTTCGTGGCCGTCGCCTTGCATTACCTCGAAGGCTTCCCGGAGCGTATGGCCCGCGCGGCCGAAACCGGCGAGAAGGTGATCAGCGCCCTGCAGCGCGACGGCAACTTCGTCGTCGAACGCATTCCCGGCGGTACGAATCTGTTCCGGCTGAAGCCGATCGGCGCCAATGCACCGGCCTACCAGGGCCGTTTGGAACAAGCGGGCATCAGCACGTATACCCCCTTAGGAGACACGTTTACGCTCCAGGTGAACGAGACGTGGAACCGCGCCTCCGCCGCCGAAATCGTCTCCCGCTTTCAGCGCGGCATCAGTTGAGACAGCATCTCGCGGTAATGCTCCAAGCCCGGCACGGGCAAGCCCGGAATCTTGGCCGCTTCGTCCCATAAGCGCAGTTGGACCATTTCGGCAAACAACGGGTCGGCGCGGAAGGCCGCGACTTCGGCTTCGCTCATCGGGCCTCCCTGCCGGCGCAAGGTCTCCTGGCTGGCTGCCGAGAGCGCCTGGTGGTAAGCCGGGTCCGTCGCGGTGAGGTAGCGTTTGGCGGGCACATGCCCCGCGACAATATGAACGAGGGTCTCCGGGAGGCCGCACGCCCGCAAGTACGCGGAGCCCAGCACCTCGTGCCCGGCTTCGCCGAATTCGTCCGGACTCTCGCCCAGCAAATGCCCCACATCATGCACCAGCGCCGCCGCCACCAAAGTGGGACGGGCTCCCGCCTGCTGCGCCAAGTGCGCGCACTGCAAGGCGTGCTCCAGTTGCGTCACCGGTTCGCCAAAGTAGGCGCCTTGCGCCTGGGCTAACAATTTTAGAATGCGATCCACCGCTGACGTGCTCATAGCTGTTCGAGTACCGCCTCCAGTTCGCTGAGATCCTGCACGATAAAGTCGGCGCCGGCGGCGCGTAGACGCTCCGCCGCTGGCGCGCGCACCGCGGCGCGTTCGGCTTCGCTGAGCGCCGCGAAGCCGGCGGGAGTGAGGCCGATTTCGTTGCCCGAGTCCACCACGCCGACGGTCCACATCCCGGCGTTGACGCCCTCTTCCATGTCGGAGACCGTGTCGCCGATCTTCACGCACGCGCGCGGCGGATAGACACCCAGCCGGCGCAAATTCTCAAAGAGCATCCAAGGCGCGGGACGTCCGCCGCCGGCCTCCTCGGGCGTCACGCTGGTGTCGGGCGCGTAACCGGCGGCCGCCGCGCCGGGCAAAACCAGATCGAGCATGGCGCGGGTGTACCCGGTGCTCGATCCGATGCGCAGGCCGCGGTCACGTAAGCGCGCGACGACGGCGGCGGCGCCGGGAATCACCGCCGAATCGCCGGCCACACGCGCCGATTGCAGGGGCACGAAGTGCTCGTAGAGCCGGACTGCCTCGGCGTCCCCAGGCGCGACGCCGTGCTTTTTCCGCCAGGCTTCGGCCACACGCGGCTCCCGCACAATCGAGCGGATGTGATCGTGCTTGGCTAGGCCCATGCTCGCCCGGGCCTCGGCCGCGGTGATGGGCACTCCGGCGGCGGCGAACACCTCCTCCAGCACGCGGACGGGCGCGAAGCAGCCGTAGTCGACGGTGGTGCCGGCCCAATCGAAAATCGCGGCGCGTAGTTTCATCGGTTAGTTCTCCTGACTTCGTTGCGCGACGCCAAAGGAAAGCGTCATCCCGGCGCCACCCAGCCCCGTCACCACCCGCACGCCGGGCGCGGGCGTTCCGCTGAAAAACGGCCGGCTGGGATGCTTCGCGTAGACCCCATGCCAGCGCTCCGCGATAGCGGGCGCGGGCAACCGCAGAAAGCCATCCAGATAGCGCAGAATCAAGTCGTCGATCTCGGGCTTGTCGAAGATGCTGATCTCCTCGCCGTATTCGTGCGAGTCGCCCAAGGTGACTTCGCCCGAAGGCATCTGCGAGGCCATCACGTGGATGCCGTAGCGGTCGTACTCCGGCAGTTCCTCGGCGATGCGCCGCTGCAACGGCGCGAGCGACGCGCAGATCGCGAACGACGTGTAAAAGCGGAGCGATAAACCGGCCGCCAGTGCGGCGCCCATCTTCCAACCGCCGGGCTGTGCCGCCGTCCGCAGCATTTGCAGCTTGCAGCGGAAGAGTTCGCTGGTGGCGAAGAGTTCGGGGTACAACGAGACGAAGTCGTCGCCGCCGCAGACGATGGCCTGGTCGACCTCCCAAGTCTCAGAACTGGTCTCGACGCGCGGCAACTCAATCGCCCGCACCGTGCTGCCGTAGCGCAGCGTGACGCCGAAGCGCTCGGCCAGCCAAGCAGGCAGTTGGCGCGCCACCACTCTGGGGTCGACAATGAGTTCCGTCGTGCTCCATAGCCCACCCAGCAGGCCTTCCGGACGCACGCCGGGCGACCGCGCGAGGACTTCGGCCGCTGCTACCCACTGGCAGCTATAGCCCTGCGCCGGTCCGATCGCGGCGAACTCGCGCAGCAGATTGGCTTCGTCGGCGTGATAGGCCAAGTGCCAGGAGCCGGTGTCGCCCGCGACGATCCCGGCCGCCGGCAACACCTCCTGCCACAGGGTCCGGCTGGCTAGCGCCAGTTCGAGCCGTTCGCCCGGCGGCTGGCCAATCGGCCAGATCATGCCGAAGTTGCGAATCGACGCGCCCTGCGCCTGCGCGTGCCGTTCGAACAAAACGACGCTCCGGCCGCGCTTCGCCGCCGCGTAAGCCTGCGCCAATCCGACAATTCCGCCGCCGACGACGGCCACATCCGCTCTAAGCCGCATGATAGATTTCCACTTTGGCGTTCCAGCGCCCAGCCAGCGCCACGCCGCCCAACAACGCGACGGCGGTAAAGACGTAGAATAGCGCGTCCCAACCCGCCCACAGCACCACCGCCGACACCAGCAAGGGCGAAGTGACTTGCCCTAACGAACCCACGCCATTCACGAAGCCGCCCGCGGTGGCGGCGGTCTCCGGTGTGGCCGCGTCCTGCGTCGCCGCGCCGGCCATCAGCGTATCCGGCCCAAACGTCAAGATGCCCACCAGGCTGATCGCCACCAGATTGCCCACCCGGCTAAAGCCGCTCAGTGCCGGGAAGATCAGACAGGCCAACGCCAAGCCGAACATCATCGCCGCGCCCACCGGGAAGCGCCGTCCGCCGAGCAGATGGTCCGAAACGTAGCCCGCCAGCGGCACGCCCGCGAAGCCCACCAATTCGAACAACGACGACGAGTAGCCAGCCTCCGCCACCGAGTAGCGCAACTGCTCCACCATGTACAAAGGCAGCCAAAACAGGAAGCTATAGCGCATCAATTTGAGGCAGAAGTAACTCACCACAATGCAGCGCAAAGCCGGCGACGCCAGTACCGGCCCCCAAGCGCTCACCACGCCCAGGTCCGCCGCCGGATCCCGCCGCTCCCGCGCGACCGCGGCGAAGATGACGGCAATCACCATCAGGATCGCCGCCGGGCCAATCGCGCCCAGCGCCCAGCCCAATTCGGGCCACTGCCGGGCGGGCCAACCCGTGATGAACCACGTGGCGATCAGCGTACTGGCGAGTCCACCGATGGCCAGGCTGGTGCTCCACCACGCCATCCACACGCCGCGTCGCCGCTCGTCGAACCATTGGGCTGTGATTTTGAGCAGCCCCGGCCAGCCCGCCGATTGGGCCAAGCCATTCACCAATTGCAGCAGCGTCAGCACCGCGAGCAGCGCGATCCCGCTCAACGACAGGCCGGCCCCGGCCAGGCCCAAATTGCAGAGGACAGTCAGCAGTAGCCCTGCCACCACCACCCGCTTCGCCCCCAGCCGGTCCGCCAGGGTTCCCGAGAGAAACTGCCCGATCGCGTAGGCCAGGCTGTAGGCAAAAACCAGGGTTGCCAAGCGGTCCTTGGGGAAGGATTCGGCCAGCGCCGGGAGAATGACGCTGAAGTTTTTGCGGCACAGATAGAAGCCGGCATAAGCCAGCCAAGTCACCGTAAAGATGCGCGCCACGGTCGCCATCTGTTCCACCCTACGCTACTGGCGCTCGCTGAGGCAATGGCTAATTGCAATGTTAACCCAATAGAAACAAAGTAGATAGGGCTTCAGCCCGCCATGTAAGACGGACCCCCTGGTCCGTTCCCCCGCCTTTCCTCGCGAGAGCGGCGCCCGCTGTGGCGTATCTTTGGTTTGCCGCCTTTGGGCTTTTGCAGCAGATCTCGGCGCGTTGGGTCAGAGTCGCTTTCGCGATCTCGCCCGCGTCCCGCCCTGACTGAAAGCCCAGTTGGTTCCACTCGGGAAATGCGTTGGCTAATCGAGGGGTGGCTCGTTGCGCCATTCGACTTCGAAGCCATCCCAGCCGCGCTTGATGTTTCGAAACTGGCCCCACACTTTTCGGCCAGCAGCCGGATCAACGGACAACCGCGAGCCGATCCTGATCTGAAGCTCGTCGTGACGCACTCGGTCCGCGGGCAATGCCGGATGAGACTCCGTTGATGCTAGGCCTTGATCGAACGCTTCCGACCACCTCATCCAAATTGCCCAGTCTTCAAGCACCAGTTCGAGCAAGTCTGGATCCACCTGACGAACCAGATAGTGATCGGCGAAGTCATCGTGCGCGCTGTCAAAAGGCGACTGATAAATGTGCGGAACTCCGGCCACGTTGGCGATTCCCAGGCGCGGGCGATCCCAAAAGTCGTTGATCGTGTAGACCCGCTCCCATGCCATTCCACAATCTAATCACGATCAAGCCCAACGGAGAAGATCTCCAGGCGCGCAGCAACTCCGTATTGCGGGTCTCCAGAAGCCGGAACGCGATCAGCGCGCCCAAAAGGAAGAAGCCCGCGTTCAGCTCCAGCTCGACACCCCAGCCCTGCGAATCGGTAACCGTGCCCAACAGGGCGCGGATCACCACGGCTAGCTTTCGCTCCCGCCTTCAGCCGAGCAAGCCGGTCCAGAATTCTTGCAGGGTTTGGAAAGCTGCTTGGCATTCGATTTCGAGTTCGCAGTCGTCCGCCAGCGCACGGAACGGCCGCGTCCATGCGGGTGGCGGCGGTGTCAGTTCAGTTGGCACTTCGTGGGTGGCGCGGCGTTCGAATGTGCGGCGGAGCGCGTCCGCACAACGTGCCCGATCCAAGGTCCTGGACACGATGAGAAGGTAGAGGTCCACCAGGTCGCGAACGCGGCTGTTGGGGTTCGTGCGCGGCAAGGAGTACGCGTGAATCTTCTCGGCGAACTGCTGCTCGCGCGCGATCATTGAAATCGATGGCGGCACGATCTCCGCGAACGCAAGCCAGTCCCGCGCCGCCAGGGTCTCGATTGGTTCCAAGATCACGTCGCCGATACCGGCATCGACATGGAATCGGACGAAGGCCCGGCCATCGACCCGCGCCTCAACGGGATGCCGCGCGCCGCCATAGGGTGCGGCGTCGAGATCGGCTATCGCTTCGCCAACGCGGAACGCGAAGAAGTCTTCGAGGTCGAACGATGCCGCGCGTTGGAGCAAAAGAAGCGGCGTATCGTGGTTGCCCTCGCGCAGCGTAAAATCGAGATCGCGGGTGGATCTGGCGGTGTCGAAGCGAAGCTCCATCGCGTAGCCGCCTTTGAGAATCCAGTTTGCGCTATCGACGCGAGCCAGCCTCGTCAGGAATCGATCAAAGGCAACTTGGCGGCAAAGGCGCTGAAAGTCGGTTCCCTCCTCGTGAGAGATCGTCTTGAGCCGTTCTTCGAGCGCTTGGCGGAAAGCGCCCGCCGTGGCGTATCTTCGGCTGGCGGGCATCAGCGCTTCCCTCCTTTTAGCTTGCGCAGCAGGGCTCGGCGCGCCGGGTCAGAGCCGGCTTCGGCGATTTCGCTCCGAGTGATTTTGCCGCTACGCTTCCCTTCGGCGAATGCGGCTCGGAGATCCTCGATGGGTACGGTCTCCGCTGCCGCAACGTCCAGGAGAGTGCGCAGCGCCTTCGTTACCGGCACGCCGTCCACGATCTCGACTTCGGCGGCCGGCACATCGGCCATGTGAAGGAAAAGAGCCTTGGGGATCGCTGCGCTTCGCCGAAAGTCGCTGGGGACCGTCAGGTGGACGCGCGAAGGCATCACATCGGTGAGTTCATGAAGCGACAGCGCGGTCTGGTGGCTGTAAACGCCCTGTGGCTCGTCCTGGCGATTGCGTGACCAGAGCCACCATAGGACGAGGTCCGGTCGCGGCGGGAGTGGGTGCAGTGCCAGGCGAAAGACTCCGCGGCGCTCTCGAACCCAGTTGCCGGAATTAACGTGATAGTTGCGCTTCGGCGCCGTGTAACCGATGGCGGCGGCTTGCTTGGACGTGAAGAACCCGCCCTGCGCTGTCGCCAGGCGGACCAGAGCACGTTCGTCATCGACGTAAGATCGGGGCTGCACAATAGTTCAACTTTCCAGAACTATTGTGAGTATACACCCATCCGGCTCCAGTCGCCTAGCCGACGCTCTCCAACTCCGTATTGCGCGTCTCCGGCAGCCTGAATACGATTAGCGCGCCCAACAGAAAGAAGCCCGCATTGAGCGCCAGCGCGACTCCCAAGCCCTGCGAATCGGCGATCGCCCCCACCAGGTACGGCGCCATCGCGCTCAGGCCGCGGCCGAAGTTGTAGGCGAAGCCTTGCCCGGTGCCGCGAATGCGCGTCGGATAGAGCTCGGCGAGCATGCTGCCGAAAAGCGAGAAGAATCCGGTGCCGAAGAAGCCGATGAACGGCCCGAGCGCCAGCAGCACCGTCGGCGCGCTATCGCCCGCCCAAGTGGGCGCGGTGCCGTAGAGGAAAGATAGGATCCCCGCCATCGTCACGTAGCCGGCAAAGGATGGCCGCCGCCCGAAGCGGTCACTCATCCAGCCAAAAGTAAGATAGCCCAGGAAAGCACCGCACTGAATCGCGATCACCCACGTGCTGGACTTCAACAGGCTAAGTCCCGCGCCGCCCTGGGCGACTGGAGTCGACAGAAAATTCGGCAGCCAGGTGTTCAGGCCCCAGTAGCCAAACAGCACCGACGTTGCCAGCACCGTCGCCATCACCGTGCGCTTCGCCAGCACCGGATCGCGGAAAAGATCCCCGAGCGTGCCGTGCCCGGCTGCCTTCTGATCCAGGTAAATCTTCGGCTCCGTGACGCCCATCCGGACAAAGATCGTCAGCAGCGCGGGCACCGTGCCCAGCAGAAACAGCGGACGCCAGCCCAGCGTGGGCAGGATCTGCGCCGACAGCACCGCCGCCAGCATATAGCCGATCGCCCAGCCCGACTGCATCAGCGCGATCGCCTTGCCCCGATGCTCCGCCGGCCAACTCTCAGCGACCAGCGTCGCGCCCGCGCTCCACTCGCCCCCCAAACCGAGCCCAACCAACGCCCGCCAAAAGATCAGGCTCGCCAGACCGGTAGAGAAAGCCGTGCCGCCGGAGGCGAGCGAATAGGCCAGAATCGTCAGGATCAGCGTCTGCCGGCGGCCAATGCGATCGCACAGGATGCCCGCCACAATCCCGCCAAACGACGAGGCGATCAGCGTGGCCGAACTCACCAGACCCGCTTCGCGATTCGAAAGCCCGAACTCGGCTTGAATCGCCCGCATGGCGAAGACATAGAGAAGAACGTCCATCGCGTCCAGCATGTAGCCGAACATGGCCGCCCAAAGGGCGCGCCAGCGGGGTTCTTTCCAGTAGATAGACAAAGTTGCCGGACAGAATAGCACGGCCGCTGTAACGAAAAGTGAGCGGTCAACGCCTTTCCCTGTGGATTTCTCCGTTCAGCGCCGGAGGAGTTCGTTATAGACTAAGCAGATAGACTCTAAAGTTCGAGGCGATTTCACCAATGTCGGCCCTACTGAATCCGCTCCCACAGCCCACTCCGCAAGCACCCTTGCCGCAGATCGCGCCCCCGGCGCCCAAGACGCCGTCGCGCGGCTGGATGATCGCGCTGGTGATCGCCGCGGTGGCCGGCATCGCCGGCTGGCGTTGGATGGAGGCGCGCAAGGCCGAAGAAGCAGCGGCCGCGCTGCCTGTCTTTAAGACAGCCAAGGTCGTTGTCGCCCCGTTTGAAGTCCGCATGCGCGTCTCCGGCCAGACGTCTGCGCGTAACTACGCCAACGTCACCGTGCCCCGCATGACGGGCCCCGAAGCCAATCGCCCCTTGATGCTCACCAAGCTCGCCCCCGGCGGAGTGATGGTGCGGCCCGGCACCCGCGTCGCTGAGATTGACGCCCAGGCCATGCTGGACCATATTGACGACGTCCACTCCACCGTGCTGCAAGCCGAAAGCGACGTCGCCAAGCGCCGCGCCGAACAGGGCATCGAGTGGGAGAACCTGCAGCAGAGCCTGCGCGTCGCCAAGTCCACCCTCGACAAAGCCAAGATCGACGCCGCCTCCGGCGAAGTGCGCACCACCATTGACCAGGAACTGATGAAGCTGGCCGTCGACGAAGCCCAAGCCGCCTACGACGAACTCCGTACGGATCTGGGCTCGAAGGAAGCTTCCCAAAAGGCGGAACTGGCCGTGCTCCAGTACACGCTGGAGCGCCATCGCCGCCATCGTGACCGCCACAAGAAAGACGCCGAGCGCTTCAAGGTGGATACGCCGCTCGCCGGCCTCGTCGTGATGCAGTCCGTCTACATGGGCTCCGAACCGCGTCAGATTCAGGAAGGCGACCAGGTCTATTCCGGGCAAAGCATCCTGAAGGTGGTCGCGCCGAACAGCATGCAGGTGGAAGGCAACATTAGCCAAGCCGACAGCCAGCAGTTCCGCGTCGGCCAAACCGCCGATATCGCCCTCGACGCCTTCCCGGGCGTGCGCCTCAAGGGCAAGATTTATTCGCTCGGCGCTATCGCCGCCGCCGGTTTCCGCCAGACGAACTACATCCGCAATGTGCCCGTCCGCGTCGAGATCATCGGCACGGACCCGCGCCTGATCCCCGACCTCTCCGCCTCCGCGGATATCCTGCTCGACCAGCAGCCTAACGCCATCCAGGTGCCCCGGGCCGCCGTGGTGGCCGAGAACGGGAAGCACTTCGTCTATGTCCGCAAGGGCAGCCAATTTGAGAAGCGCGCCGTTGAACTCGGTCCGCGCAACTACACGCAGCAAGTGGTGAAGACCGGCGTCGCCCAGGGTGAGGAAGTCGCCCTGAATTACACGACGCCCGTGGTAGCCAAGGCTTCCGCTAACTAACTTCCCTAGTCTGCCTGTTATGATGTCGAGGGAGTAAACTTCGATCAACATGCTGACACGGCGTTATTTCTTCTACGGATCCTTATTGACCAGCGCGGTCCCCACGGGTGGCTACGGCTCCGTCACCTCGCTCAAGGCCCTTGGCTACAAGCCTTTCTACGACAAATTGAACGTCGCCGCTATCGGCTGCGGCGGACAGGGCGGACAGATTCTGAACGACGCCGCGCGCACGGAGAATATCGTCGCCATGGTGGACGTCGACGAGAAACGCGCCGCCGCCAATTTCGCCAAGTTTTCAAAGGCGAATAAGTACAAAGACTTCCGCGTCATGCTCGAAAAGGAAGGCAAGAACATCGACGCTTGCACCATCGGCATCCCCGATCACATGCACGCGACCGTCGCCCTGGCCTGCATGCAAGCCGGCAAGAGCGTCTACGTCGAGAAGCCGCTCACGCGCACCCCGTGGGAAGCGCGCCTGCTGGCCGACGCGGCCGTGAAGTACAAGGTCGCCACGCAGATGGGCAACCAGGGCTATTCGCACGAAGCGATCCGCACGGCGTCGGAGATTCTCTGGAGCGGCGAGATTGGCGACGTGAAAGAGGTCCACGTCTGCTCGACGCCGGGGACCCACCCCACCGGCCTCGCCGAGCCGCCCAAGGAGACCAGCGTCCCCGACACCGTCAGCTGGGACCTCTGGCTGGGCGGCGCCGCCATGCGCGCCTACGCCGCCGAATACACGCCCTACAACTGGCGCGGCTTCTTCGACTTTGGCACCGGCCAAATCGGCAACTGGGGCATCCACAGCATGGGCCCCGTGAACATGGCGCTGCAACTCGGCGCGCCCACTTCGGTGGAGATGGTGAAGGTGGTGGGCGCGAGCAAGCTCTCCTTCCCGGATCGCGCCATCCTGAAATTCGAATTCGCTGCCCGCGGCAGCATGCCGCCCGTCACCGTCTACTGGCACGACTCCGCCAAGCCCAGCGACCTCGAGGCCTATCACGTCCCCGGCATGGACACCGAGAACATCCTGCCTGCCATGGAGAATCTGGCTGAAAAGGGCCGCGGCCGCGCCAGTCGTGGCATGGGGCCTGGTGGCCAGGGTAGCTTCGGACCGCCGCCCGGACCGCGCCCTGCGGGCGGAGCCCGCATGGGCGCCGGTGGCCCCGGCGTCAACGTCTATGGCCCCGCGCCCGAAGCCGCCAAGCCCGGCATTCTCACTGGCAACGGGGCTGTCTTTGTCGGCACCAAGGGACTCATGTCCACCACCCAACGCGGCGAAGGCGTCCAGTTGCTCCCGGCCGCGCGTTGGAAGGACTACGTCCTGCCCCCGCAACTCCTCACCCGCTCCCCCGGCCACATGATGGACTTCATCCGCGCCGCCAAAGGCGGCGAGCCCGCCTGCTCCAACTTCAGCATCTCCGGCCCCTACGCCGAATGGATGCTCCTAGGCGTCATCGCCTTCCGCGTCCCCGGCAAGCTCGAATGGGACAGCAAGAACCTCCGCTTCACCAACAGCGCCGAAGCCAACAAGTACGTCCGCCCGGCCTTCCGGAAGGGCTGGGAACTGAAGCTCTAGTTTCGGTTTGGATTTGGTCGGGGCGGTGGGATTCGAACTCATGACCCTCTGCTCCCGAAGCACGGCGGCACCAACTGCGTTACGCCCCGAACCTCTGGTAGGGGTAACAGCTTTCGCCTGGTCCTTCAACCGGATCGCCAGGAACCAGCCTTAACCGTACATGAGAGAATCAAGAGATGGCAGCAGCCCCGCTTACCGTTGGGTCTGGGCAAGTGATTCGGGAACCTGCGCGCCTTCTGATTCGGTCGTTTGCGCCCGATAAAGATCTACCTCTTTGGTTCTTACGCCCGCGGGGACGCTGGGCCCGATAGCGATTTTGAATTTTGCGTGGTACTGCCGGATGACGCGCCTGCAGAATTCTTGCGCCCCGGAGTGATCCGGCAAGCGGTTCGCGGTTTTGGGACCGCTATCGATGTCCTGCCGTGGCGGCGTACTAATTTTGAACAATGTGCCGCTTCGGTCGTCGCCTCGTTGCCCGCGACCATTGTGCGCGAGGGCCGGCTTCGCGGAAACCAGCCAAAAAGCAAAAAGACGGTCACGCTAAATTTGTCCGGTGCGTAGATTTGGGCAAGCAATTTTGCCATAGCAACAAGGCTTACGCCACACCGTCAGCTCACGCCCAGGAACTCCCGCACCGCGGACTCCAAGCCCGGCGCGAACGCACAGACGTTGGTCGAGTAGATCGTGCTGCCGCCGTCCAGGTTGAGAAACTTGGCCCCGGCCTCTTCCAAAATAATCCGCGGACCCGCCATATCCCACGGCGCGAGCTTCGGCTCAATCCACACCTCCGCCTTGCCCGACGCTACCAGCATCGCGTCCAGGCAGCCGCCCAGGCTGCGGACCCCCCAGAACGTCGACGCCCATTCCAGTAGCCCCGGGCCGAGCGGGTGCTTCGTCCAGCCACCCAACTGATTCGCACAGAGCACGCTCTCGGACTTCGCCGTTTTGGTGGAGGCAAAAATGCGCGTGTCGTCGCGATAGGAGCCCAGCCCCTTCGCCGCGAAGTACATGTGGCCTAGCAGCGGCATGAAGCAGACGCCGGCCACCACTTGCCCGTCCTGCTCCAGGCCAATCAGGTGGCTCCACAGCGGATTGCCGCGCACGAAGTCCCGCGTGCCGTCAATCGGATCGATGATCCAGCGCCGTCCGGTGCGCGTTTCGCTGGCCGCGCCCTCTTCGCCCAAAAAACCGTCGCCGGGGAAGGCTTCGCTGATCAGGCTGACGATGGCGCGTTCGCATTCGCGGTCCGCGACGGTCACCGGGGACTCGTCGGATTTGCTCTCCGTATCGAAGCCCGTCAACTGGATCTTCAACGCGATTTCGCTCGCGCGGCGGGCCGCTTGGCGCGCCACAAAAAGTTCGTGCTCAAATTGCATCTCTTTTATAGTAGCCTTCAGGAAAAGAGAATCCATGCACGCGCGAACCGTATTTACCGTCCTCGAAGAAACCGTGGCCCAACAAGGCAACGCCCCCGCGCTGCATCAGCCGAAGGGCGGCGGCAAGTATACCGTCTATACCTGGAACGACTACCGGACGGCAGTCGTCGAACTGGGTGTCGGTTTGGCCGGACTCGGCGTGAAGCACGGCGACATCGTCGCCATCCAAAGCGAGACCCGCGCCGAGTTCTACCTGGCCGATCTGGCCATCATGTCGATCGGCGCCATCTCGGCCGGGCTCTACTCGAGCTACCCCGCGCTGGACCAGGTGAAGAACCTCAAGGCCTGTGGCGCCCGCGTCCTGGTGATCGAAAACGCCAAGCAAATGGCGGCGATCGCCAACGCCATGAAGACCCAGCCGCTGCCGATTGAGTTCGTCCTCATGGAAGGCCAGGTGGAAGGCGCGCACACGCTGGATGAACTGCGCGCCAACGGCCGCCGCACGCTGCAGGAGCGTCCCGAGGCCTTCACGGAACTGGCTGCGCGCGTCTCGCCGTCCGATCCCGCGATTCTCTACCTTACCTCCGGCGCCACCGGCGAACCCAAGATGGGCCTCGCCACGCATGGGTCGATTTCGCTGAACGTCGACATGGGTCCGGCCGTGTTGCCGCTCGGCCCAGCGGACCGTGCCCTGGTCTTCCTTCCCTCCGCCCACATCGCGCAGCGCGTGGTGATGCAGCTTCTGATGATGCGCATGGCCGTACCCTGCTGGTTCTCCGAAAGCCTCGCCCGCATGCCGCAGGAACTGAAGACCCTGAGACCGACCTTCCTGCTGGCCCCGCCGCGCGTCTGGGAGCGCATCTACGCCAGCATCAAGACCGAAGTAAATAAGAAGGGCGCGCTGACGCAACGGCTCTTCCACGGCGCCGTGGGACTGGGACTCAAGGCCTCCGAATACCGCCAGCGCGGCGAGAGTATTCCGGGCTGGCTGTCGGCGCCGCTCGGTTGGGCCGACAAGCTCGTTTTCGCGAAACTGCGCGAACGCCTCGGCAACAGCATTCGCGTGGCGATCTCCGGCGCGGCCCCGCTCGGCCGCGACACCGCCATGTTCTTCGACGCCATCGGCATGCCGATCACCGAAGGCTACGGCCTTACCGAAGGCGGCGTGCTCACCATGAATCCGGTGGACCGCCAGGTGTACGGCACTATCGGCAAGCCCTTGCCGGGCGTCGAGGTCAAGCTGGCGGACGATGGCGAGTTGCTGATCAAGAGTCCGTCGCTGTTTAGCGGCTACTTCCACGATCCGGCGGCTACTGCCAGCATCATGCGCGACGGCTGGCTCGCCACGGGCGACATCGCCTCCATCAACGCGGAAGGCTACATCTCCATCACCGGCCGGAAGAAGGAAATTCTGGTGTCGTCGAGCGGCAAGAAGATCTATCCGGCGCGCATTGAAGCTTTGTTCAAAAGCGAAGCGCTCATCAGCCAGATGGTGCTGGTGGGGGATCGTCTACCGTTCGTCACCGCGCTCTTCACCATCAACCCGGCCGTGGCTGAGACGCTGCCCGGCATGCAGCAGGGGCAAGCCTTCGGGGCCGCGAAGCCCATCGATGAAGTGCTACGCCGCGCCGTGAAGCAGGCCAATACGACCTTGCCCGAATGGGAGCAGATTCGTAAGTTTCGCGTGCTGAATCGCGATTTCTCCGTCGACACCGGCGAACTCACCCCGACGATGAAGGTGCGCCGCGGCAAGGTGCTCGAAAACTTCAAGGACGACGTGAGCGCGCTGTACGGTGGGAAGGAAGAGTCGCACTAAAAAGCCAAAGGCCGGCACGAGGGCCGGCCTTGAGGGCGGATGCGGAAAGGGAAGCTTACTTGCCCTTTTTCTGTTTCTGTTGACCGACGCGGACCTTGAACTGCTTGGCTTGCATTTCGCTGTAAGCCTTCCAGTCAAACCGGGCCGAGACTTCGGTGAGGTACGAAGCCACGTCGGCATTTTTCGGCAGCACGGCCATAACGGAGGCTTCCACGCCTTCCGGGCTGGTGATGCGGTAACGCTTGAGATTCGGGATCGCCATAACTCTTCGATTATCGCACAACCTGGTTTGTTAGCGTAGAAAGACATGCCCTTAGTCGCTATCGCCCATGGGGAGCAGGTCCGGGAGGGCCAACCGTTCGGAGTCCGCATCGCCGGGCAGGACCTGGTGCTCTGCCGGGTGGAAGGCGAAATCTATGCGCTCGACGGCGTTTGTCCGCACGTTGGCGGCCCCCTCGCCCACGGCGCCTTGCACGGCCGCATGCTCGTCTGCCCCTGGCACGCCTGGGAATTCGACTGCGTCACCGGCGAGCACGACCGCCACCCCGCCTGCCGCCTGCGGACGTATCCCGTAACTCAAAGCGACGGCCAGGTCTGGGTGACGCTCGACTAGAATTTTGGCTTGCGGCCAGGGCCTGGAGTGCACCAGTGATGGCGAGGTCCGCCGCCACTCTTGGGGAGGTGAGGGTAGTATGAAAGATAACCGTGAAGACGGCAATCTACTCTCGACTGCGGGCGCTCGACAACGGCCGGGACCCGGAACGCCTGGCGATCAGGTACGCGGCGATGCGTGGCGACCCCTTTGTTTTTCTGCGCGGCTCCTGCCAACTCTTTTGCGAAACACTGCCGGTGCGGCAATTGCCCGAATCTCCTCTGGCCTGGTGCTGTGGCGACCTCCACTTGCAGAACTTCGGCACCTTCAAGGGCGATAACCGTCTCACCTACTTCGACCTGAACGACTTCGATGAGGCCTGTCTCGCCCCTGCGGCTTGGGATCTCGTTCGCTTCCTCACCAGCGTCCTGGTGGCAGCCGATCTCCTCGGCGCCGCCGGTCAGCCAGCGGCAGAAGCGTTTCTGGATGGCTACGCGGAGGCCCTCGCGGTGGGCAAGGCCCGTTGGATCGAGCGCGCGACTGCTACGGGAGAGATTCGGGCTCTGCTGTCGCGCCTGAAGAAACGCAATCGCCGGCAGTTCCTCAACAGCCGCACGAAGCTCGTCAAGGGGAGCCGGCGCCTGATCACTGGCCAGGGCCAGGCGCTGCCGCTGGAGCCTTCGCGCGTGAAGGAGTTAGCCTCCTTCGTCGAGACACTGGACCCGGGCTTTTTTCACGTGCTGGACGCCGCGCGGCGCGTCGCCGGCACCGGGAGCCTGGGCCTGGAGCGTTACGTCCTGCTGGTGGAAGGGCGAGGTTCGCCGGACGGCAATTTTCTCCTGGACTTGAAGTACGAACCCGGCTCCAGCGCCGTCGCCGCGGGTAAGCTTGGCGAGCAGCCGCGGTGGGCCAGCGAGGCTGAGCGCGTCGTGGTCACGCAACACGACATGCAAGCGGCGTCTCCCGCCTTACTCCGCGCCGTGAAGTGGCGCGGCCGGCCGTTTGTCCTGCACGAACTTTTGCCGAGCAATGACCGTCTGGACCTGCGCAAATGGCCCGAGGACGCGTCCGCTTTTGTCGCATCCATCCGGACCATGGGCGAGATAACGGCCTGGGGGCAGTTGCGGGCCAGTGCGCGTCGTGGCGCTTGCGACGCCGAGGAACTGATGGCCTTCGGACGCCGCAAAGCTTGGCGGAGCCCGCTGCTGCGGGTGGCTGGCATGGCCGCCGAAATAAACAAGCGCCAGTGGCAAGAATTCAGCCAGGCTTCCCAGGCGTCGCGATAGGCGAACGAAACCAACCGGGGAGTGCTTGATTCTATTGTACTTGCGCGAGGCAGCAGCGTGTCGTGCGTCCGGCCACGGCTCCTCTACTTAGGATAACAGCGCCCGCCAAGCGTTTAGGCCCAAGTGGCTGAGCGGAAAGGGCGAGATTCGTGGGAATTGGGCACCGCCGCTGTCGGATCGTGCGCGGCTGGAACAAGGCGGCAAGCAGCAAGGCTACTCGTTCGATAGGCGCACAGCCTCCGTGAGGAGACGCATGACTGAGGCCATGCCGCCGGCGTGTTGCAGTCCCGGAATAAAAAGCCGATCCTGCCAATCCCGCTCCGGAATCCGGGCGACTCCCGCCAGATCTACGGGAAACGATACCAAGGCGGCAGCCAGGAGACACTGGGCAGCGGTATCGGCCTCACAGGCGAGGTGCAGCGTCGAGGGCCATTGCTGGTGCGCGTAGACCAGGGCCGTGACCAGATCCTGAACGCGGTTGGCGTCGTCACTCCAGTGATAGGTGAGATAGTCCGCGGGCCGGCCCCGCGGAGACTTTGTCGAACCCGCGAAGACCTGAAGGACTTGAGAACCACTTGCCCGGAGGGCGGAAGCCAAAGTGAACTTACCCGCGCCCCCCGCCCACACGACGGCTTCATCGGAAACTCCGGGCGACCAAATGGTGTGTACCTGGTTCCCCGCGTCGGTCAACTGGAGGCGCGTCTCGGTGCCGACGGAGACCGCGGAGACGTCGTCCGTGTCCGGGTCGCCGGGCAAGCCAACCAGCGTGCGCAATAACTGGCGCAATTCGTCATCGTTGAGCAAGGAACTCTGGCGGACAGCCCACGCTCGCCAGGCGGCGAAAAGCGCCGGGCGATTGTCTCGTGGACGAAGCCCGGCCAGCAGATCGCGAGTGGCCAAGCCAGTGAGCGGTAGATCGACGGGCTCGTTGCGCTCGCCGGGAGGTAACAGGTGACGCTGGAAGAAGGCTCCCACGGACAGCCGGCAGTCACGATTGCAGTTATGGCCTGCCTCGAAGCGCACTTCGGTCAAGAGGGACGCCGAGTCGTACAGGCGATAGATGTTGCGAATGGCGGGCACGGCTTCCTCCGCAGTGCGCCGTGTCCAATCGCCGGTGGCGGAGATGAGCAACTGGGGGCGAGGCGCCGCCATGGCGGCGAACTCGAGGTTGTTGGTAGAGGCGCGCAGCCCCGGGGCTTCCTCACAGGCATCATCCCCTTGGAAGCTGGCGGAAACCATGCCCGCGAGAGCAGAGGCTTGCACGCGGTCATCCACCGCCGCGAGCAAGAGCGTTTGTGAGGCCCCTCCTGAAGTGCCCGTGGCGGCCAGCCGCTCCGGGTCAACGTAGGACAGGGACGACAGGTAGTCGAGCGAACGGATGGAGTTCCAGAGTTGAAGACCGAGCGGATGAAAGGCCCACTGCTGCTCGGCGCGGCTCTTGCCGAACACATGCGGCAACTGACGGGTATCGCCGTAGCCCACCATATCGGGCGCGAAGACGACGAAGCCCTGGGCCGCCAAGCTGGCGGCCAGGGCGGGCACCGAGTAATCGTGGGCATGGTGAGCGCGGCCCCCTTTCCAATGTCCATGCGAAAGGAGGATTGCCGGAAAGCGGCCTGACTGGTTCGGCCGATACAGATTTCCGGCCAGCCGGAAGCCGGGCAGCGTCGCGATCGTCACGGTCTCGACTTGAAAGCCGGGCTGAGTGAGGCGCCGAAAGACGCGGGGAGCGAGCGGGTGGCGAGGCGGTTCCGGCCAAAGACCGGCGGCCGCCAGAATCTGCCGCCGCAGTTGGGTGCGGCGGGCTTCCCATTCTTCCAGGTGACCGAAAGGCCGCATGCCGACGTGGCTTTTGGCGCGCACATCGGCAAAGCGCGGCTCCTGCGCAAGCAGCGGCAAACTCGCCAACAGACAAGAAAGTAGCAAACAACTCTCCTTCAGACCCTTATCTAAAGGGGGCGCGCCTAAGCAAGCGGTACGGGGGAATTGTAAAATCCCGGCAAAGATGCCCAAGAGGCGCAGAAACTCTACCTACACGCCGCTTGATCCATGCCAGCGAGTATTTTGTCCGCGTAAACCGGACTGGTATGTATATCGTTAAGTCTCACCTCGACTTAGTTGTGATAGGCTCCTAGTGAGCAGGAAGCAGGTGTAGTCGTGGCACTACTCGGGCGTTTGCGGACGGAGACTGCCGCCAGTCATCGCGCGCTGGAGGAGTGCGTGGATATTGCAGCATGCCTATCGACGCGGGAGGAATGGCTCTGGCTGCACGAGTCATTTCTTGGTTACTGGGCCCCGCTCGAAGCCTTGCTTTTCTCCTCCAGCGACCTTGAGCGTTGGTTGCCGGACGCCGGGTTACGCCGAAAGACCGCGTTGCTGCGGCTGGATATCGATTCTTTGGGCGGGATCAGCCAGCACTTGACCTACTGCCAGGAACTGCCGCCTCTCGCATCGATCGCGCAAAAGCTGGGGTGCCTGTATGTGCTCGAGGGCTCCACTCTGGGCGGCCAGAGGATCACCCAGATGGCGGCCGGGTGCGGCTACGCCGCGCCCGAGGCAGGTCGATTCTTCCGCAGCTACGGGCCTCAGGTCGGTTCGATGTGGAAGACATTTGGCGAGCGGTTGGAGGCGTACGCCTTGGCAGATCCGGACTCGCACGAAATTGTGGTTGGCTCGGCATTCGAGACGTTTACCAGACTAAGTTCGTGGGTGGCCACGAAGAAAACGGAGCGCTCTCGCCATGTTGGTTACTCCCCCTACCATTGATCTCTCAAATTGCGACCGCGAACAAATTCAGTTTGCCAGCGCCATCCTGGACCACGGGGCGCTGCTCACCGTAACCGAGCCGGACCTGACGGTCCAACAGGCCAGCGTCAACACGCGGGAGATGCTCGGGGTGCCCGTGGAAGAGCTGCTGGGTGGGCCGCTTAGCCGGCTGCTTGAAGAACCGCAATTACAGGTGCTGCGGGAGCATCTGCGGAAAAACGAACTGGCAGCGTCGCCTGGCTTCCTGCTGCGCGCGGCGCTCGGGGGCGCCGACTTTGACCTGTTCGGGCATCGCCGCGACGGCGTGCTGGTGCTAGAGTTCGAGAGGCGCTCGGAGCCCACCGCAACCGGCAACCAACTCTCCCATGAGTTGCATGACGCACTTACACGCTTGGAAGCGACCCCCAACTTGCCCGCATTCCTTGATTTGGCGGTCACGCAAATTCGCGAGTTGACTGGGTTCGATCGGGTGATGGCCTACAAGTTTCTGGAGGACGGTAGTGGCGAAGTGATGGCGGAGTCGCTGTTGGAGGGCGAGGGTCTCACGCCTTATCTGGGGCTGCATTATCCGCCCTCCGACATCCCGGCACCGGCCCGGCGTCTCTTCAGTCTCACGTGGCTGCGGCATCAGCCCGATATCAGCTATACACCAGTGCCCATCACGCCTGTGGCGAATCCTCTGACGAGCGCGCCGCTCGACATGAGTTACGCCTTGCTGCGCAGCGTGTCGGTGATGTACAGCCAATACCTCAAGAATATGGGCACCCAGGCGAGTATGGTGATGACGCTGATGAAGGACGGCCGGCTATGGGGATTGGTGGCCTGCCATCATCATCGGGGTCCGAAGCATGTGCCCAGTGAAGTGCGGGTGGCAGCTGAGTTGATGGTCCACATGCTCTCGGTGCTGATGTCGGCCAAAGAGCACTTGGGCAGTTATCAGTACCGGATGAAGCTGAAGGCCATGGAGAGCGGGTTGGTGGCGAATCTCCTGCGGGAGAACGATTTCAGCGCGGGTCTTCTGCATCGCACGCCGACGGTGCTCGATTTTGTCGAGTCCACCGGTGCGGCGCTGGTGGTCAATGGGCGTCTGGAACTGGTTGGCCGCACGCCAACCGAGGAACAGGTGCGGCCCTTGGTGCATTGGCTCTCGGGGCATATGGCGGAAGAGGTCTTCGCGACGGATTCACTCGCCGGCTACCGGCCGGAAGCTGCCGCTTACAGCGAGTTGGCCAGCGGTTTGCTGGCGATGCGTTTTACTAAGTCCAAGGATGACTATTTACTCTGGTTCCGCGCGGAGCAATTGCAAAGCGTCAACTGGGCGGGGGACCCGGGCAAGCCGGTCGATATCTCAGACGACCAGCAGCGGCTGATGCCGCGAACGTCGTTTGCCATCTGGAAAGAGATGGTGCGGATGAAGTCGAAGCCCTGGCTTGACGAGGAGAAGGCTGCCGCGGAAGACTTGCGGCTCGCGATTCTGGAACTCGTGCTGCGCAAAGCCGACGAACTGGGCGCGCTTTATCAGAACCTGGAGCGGAGCCACGCCCAACTCGATGCCTTCGCTTATGTGGCGTCGCATGATCTGAAAGAGCCGCTTCGCGGCATTGCGAACTATGCGGTGATGCTGACGGAGGACTATGGCCCCAGGCTGGACGAGGAGGGCCGCCGCCGGCTGGCTACGTTAAGCCGTCTCAGTCAGAGGATGGACGACTTACTCAATTCACTTCTGGAGTACAGCCGGGTGGGGCGCGTAAACTTTGCCGATGCTGACGTCGACCTGAATCAGGTAGTTGCCGAAGCCTTGGATACCTTGCGGGTGCGGATGGAAGCTCAAGGAACAGAAGTGCGAGTGTTAGGGACACTGCCGAGGGTCCGCGGCGACCGCAGCCACTTAGGCGAGGTGATGGTGAACCTCATCAGCAATGCAATTAAGTACAACGACAAGGAGAAGAAGTGGGTGGAGATTGGCGCGGACAGCTTGAGCGTGTATGTTCGCGACAACGGGATCGGCATTTCGCCTGAGCATAGTGAACAGATCTTTCAGATCTTCCGGCGTCTGCATGGCCGCGACGAATTTGGCGGCGGCGCGGGTGCGGGTTTGACGATCACGAAGAAGATCATTGAAAGACATGGTGGCCGCATCTGGTTGGAGTCGACACCTGGCGTCGCTACCACGTTTCGATTTACTCTAGCGACGCGGGGCGCGGGATGAGCCGCCAACGCCCGATTCTCATTGTGGAAGATAGCGATGAGGACTTCGCGGCCATGATGTGGGTGTGGCAAAAGGAGGAGATCCCCTGGCCGGTGCTGAGAAGCAGGAACGGCGAAGAAGCTTTAGACCGTTTGTATCGTCGCGGTGAGTTCATTGACCTGACTCAGAATGACGAGCCGTCACTGGTGCTTCTGGACCTAAACATGCCGCGCGTTGACGGCCGGACGGTGCTGGCCGCCCTCAAGGGGGACGCCCATTTGCGGTGTCTACCGGTGGTGATTCTGACCACCTCACATAATCCCAAAGACATCGAAGAGTGCTACCGGATCGGAGCCAACAGTTACATCGTGAAGCCGATCCAGCTGGCGAGTCTGCGCGAAGTATTGCGCCACGTCGTCACTTACTGGATGCAGGTTGTCCATCTGCCAAAACCGGGAGCCGCCCACGATGCCAGGTGAGTCAAAAGCGATTCTGATTATTGAAGACAGCCTGGAAGACCGGGCGTATCTGAAGCGTCTACTGGAAACCATGCCGCAAACCAAATGGCGCTTTGTCGAAGCCGCAACGGCTGCGCAGGGGCTGGCGCACCTCGCGCAGCAACCTTTCGATTGCGTTTTGCTCGACCATTGCTTGCCGGACGCCTCGGGGCTCGACTTCATGGAGGACCTCCGTGTCGCCCCGGTAGAGCCGAATACGGCGGTGGTGTTCGTTACCGGCGCAGGCGATGAGCGATTGGCGGCCGATGCGATTCGGGCCGGAGCAACCGACTACGTCTCGAAACAGGGGCTTACGGCACAAAAACTGTTTCTGGCCGTGCAGCGGGCCATGGAGCAGCAAACTCTGGACCTGCGCCGCCGGCAGATGGAAAAGGAAGTGGGCCGCAGCCGGCAGCGCCTAAGGACGATGGCCGAGACCATTCCTGGCATTCTCTTCACCCACCGCCCGGACGGATACGTGGACTACCTCAGCCATCGGTTCTACGACTTTACGGGTCTGCCGGAAGGTGCGGGAGAAGGGCATGGTTGGGTGATCGCGATGCACCCGGATGAGGCTGAACGTGAGGTACGGCGGCGTCAGGCCCGCATCGAAGGCGGTGAACCCTACGAATTTGAACATCGGCTACGGGGAGGCGACGGGGAGTATCGTTGGTTTAAAACGCGCGTGGTGCCGGTGCTCGAACACGGCTTGATTTCCGAATGGTCCGGGGTGTCGATTGACATCCAGGACCTCCAGGAAACGCGCTCCGAGCTCGAACGACGTAAGCAAGAGCTGGAAAGGTCGAATGAAGAGTTGCAGCGCTTCGCGGACGTGGTGGCGCATGACCTGCAATCACCGCTGCGGACGGTGGAAACGATGACGCAGTTACTGGCGCAGCGATACTCGGAGGCGCAGGATGACGAGACCCGCGAAATGATCGGATTCGTCGTCTCGGGTGTGAGCCGCATGCGCCGGCTCATCGCGGATCTCATCGACTACTCGAGTTTGTCCGGGCGTCCCTCCATTGCGCCACAAGACTCCAGCGATTCAGTGAAATGGGCGATATCGAATCTGCAGGGTGATATTGCCGTAAGTGGCGCTGTTGTGCGTGTCGACCATCCCCTGCCGTGGGTGATGGCAGACCATCAGTTGGGGCGGGTGTTGCAGAACCTGATGGCCAACGCCATCAAGTACCGCGGGGAAGCAGGCCCCGAAATACGGCTGCAGGTGGAACGCAAGCTGGGGATGTGGCAGTTTGCGGTTCGAGACAACGGAATCGGCTTTGAAATGCAATTTGCAGACAAGGTCTTTGGCGTTTTTGAGCGGCTGGAGTCGGCAGAGCGCTACGAAGGGTCGGGCCTGGGCCTGGCGATCTGCAAGCGGGTGATTGAGCAAAACGGGGGGCGAGTATGGGCGGAGTCCGTCCCCGGTGAGGGTTCCACCTTTTACTTTACGGTGCCAGGTGTGGATTTTGCACTCCATGCGGCTGTGTAGGCCGAAGCGTGCATTTTCTGCCGGGAGAACCGCGCGGTGGCCGGTAAACTCGTTGGGCCTTTCGCGTGCTGAACAGTAAAAAGACAATCCCGCCGGGAACGCAGGTAAGCGAACTTCTGACCTAGCCGGGCGTGCCAGCGCCGCGCTGCCAGTTCTTTCTAGAACGGGCCCGTGGAACAACACAGGAGAATATGATGAAAAACGCCCACCCTCGCGAGCCCCAGCAGGGCGCCGTCTCCCCGGAGATCCAAGCCTACGGGACGATTATCAGCCGACAAATCGCGCTCAAGAGCGAGGTTTGCCTGGCCAGTGTGAAGACGCTGAATCAGGTACTCGCCGACACGATGACCCTACGCGATCTCTACAAAAAGCACCACTGGCAGACCGGCGGGCCGGCTTTCTATTCGCTCCACCTGTTGTTCGACAAACACTACGGAGAGCAGTCATTGCTGATGGACGAACTTGCCGAACGAATTCAGCAGTTGGGTGGAGTGAGCTTGGCGATGGCGGCCGATGTGGCCGAAACGACGCAGATTGAACGTCCGCCGCGAGGCCGCGAAGAGCCGCCGGCGCAGGTACGCCGTCAACTGGCGGCCCACGAGCGCCTGATCCACGCCGTCCGGACGGGAGCCCACACAAGTGCCACGGCCGGCGACGACGGGACTAATGACCTTCTGGTGAGCCAAGTCCTCAAGACCAATGAGATGCAAGTCTGGTTCCTCTCGGCTCACCTCGACGTGCCGGCCACAGCGGAGAAGTAAGGACAATGCAGAGAAGACGAGCCCTCGCAAACGGCGGAAGCCTGGCGTTAGCGGAGCGCCTGATCGCGCGGGACACTGAGGCGTTGGGAGAATTGTATGACCAAGTGGGGGCCATAGTCTATACGCTTGTCTTGCGCGTGGTTCGCGATCCAGGTACAGCCGAGGACCTTACCCAGGATATATTCATGCGGGTTTGGAATCTGATTCCTGCCTTTGATGGGAAGCGATGCAGCCTGCGCAGTTGGGTGCTGATGATTGCGCGCTGTGCGGCCATAGATTTCTGGCGATCGCGCCAAGCTTCCGTTCTGCGGAGGACGATCTCCATTGAAGATCGTAATTGCCCTCGGCTTAGCAGTGACGCGAGAGCACACTTCTGCGCGGAGGTCAGCCAGATCCATGCCGCTCTGAGTCAGTTGAAACCCATGCATCGGGACTTGTTGGAACTGGCGTATTTCGCGGGATTGTCTCAACCGCAGATGGCGCACCGGCTGGAAATCCCGCTAGGTACCGTGAAGACCCGGGTGCGATCGGCGTTGCGGCAACTGCGAAGTCACTTCTCGATGACGGCTTCTATCTCGCCGCTCTGAAGTCCGTCACGGTTCACATTCGCAGTTGGATCTCCAATTGCTCAGGAAGCAAGCATGTTGAACCAAGAATTGCTGAATCGCAACCTACGGGCCTGCTTCCGACTGCACTTCGCTTTAGCCCTGAGTTTGGGCGCGGCGCCAGCACAATCGACGGTGACCTGAACGCTCAGAATCGGCTGCTCATCGCCGAAGCGGATCGGATGAGCCGGGCCGGCACCGGCTTGAAGCCCGCAATGCTGATGCGGCACATGGCGATGAGTAAAGAGACCATTGCCCAGTGCCCGATGATGAGCGGAGTGGAAGCCAAGCTTGACGAACCAGCGGCGGGCCAGAAGGACTGAAATGACCAAGGCTACGGTGGGCATCGACCCTATCTGCGGGATGACCGTGGACGAGACTTCCGTCTTGCGCGTCGAGCGCGGGGGGCAGACTCACTATTTCTGCAGCGAACGCTGCCGCCAGAAATTCCTGCAGCCCGAGAAGCCAGCGCCCAAGGGTGGGGCGATCTACACCTGCCCGATGCATCCCGAAGTGCAGCAGGATGATCCGGGCGCGTGCCCTAGGTGTGGCATGGCGCTGGAGCTGAAGACGCCCACGATCGGTGCCTCCCAGGAGGCCGCAGAGCTGCGCGAGATGACGCGGCGTCTCTGGATCGGGTCCTCGCTAGCGATGCCGGTGTTCGTCCTGGCGATGGCTCACCTGATTCCGGGCCTCGGCGGGCAGGCTTGGGTAGATGGCGACGTTTCCCGCTGGCTGCAATTCGCGCTCAGTGTCCCCGTGGTGGCGTGGGCCGGATGGCCCTTTTTCGAGCGGGGCTGGCGCTCGGTAGTGACGGGAAACCTCAACATGTTTACGCTTATCGCGTTGGGCGTGGCGGCCGCTTTCCTATCCAGCGCCACGTCCATGCTATTCCCGGGCCTTTTTCCGGCCACCATGCAACACGCGGGCAAAGTACCCATCTACTTTGAGGCTGCGGCGGTGATTGTGGCGCTGGTGCTGCTGGGTCAAATGTTGGAACTCCGTGCCCGCAGCCGCACGGAGACCGCCATCCAGGCACTACTGAACCTGGCACCGCCCACGGCGCGACGAGTTTCGCCAGAAGCAGACCAGGAAATCCCGCTGGACCAAGTGAAAGTGGGCGACCTGCTCCGCGTCGTCCCGGGCGACAAGGTGCCGGTGGATGGCGAACTGCTCGAAGGGCACTCCAACCTGGACGAATCGATGATTACGGGCGAACCGCTACCGGTGGAGAAGGCCGCCGGTGGCAGAGTGACCGCCGGAACCGTGAACGGCTCGGGCAGTTTTGTGATGCGCGCGGAGCGGGTGGGAAACGACACGCTTCTGGGTCAGATCGTGAACATGGTGGCCGAAGCCCAAAGGAGCCGCGCGCCTATTCAAGGCCTTGCTGACCGGGTGGCGAGCGTCTTTGTGCCGGTGGTGCTGGCGGTGGCGTTGGCCACCTTCATCCTTTGGATGGCGTTGGGGCCGGAGCCCAAACTCGGCCATGCCCTGGTGAATGCGGTGGCCGTACTGATCATCGCTTGCCCTTGTGCCCTGGGCTTGGCCACACCCATGTCAATCATGATCGGCGTGGGAAGGGGCGCCAGGGAAGGCGTACTCGTGAAAAATGCCGAAGCGCTCGAGAAGCTCGAGAAAGTCGATACGCTCGTGGTGGACAAGACGGGAACCATGACGGAGGGCAAACCCCAACTGATGGATCTGTTGCCGGTGGGAGCGATGGGTGCCCAGGAACTTCTGCGCCTGGCCGCTTCCCTCGAACAGAATAGCGAGCATCCCCTGGCCGCCGCCATCGTCCAGGGGGCGAAGGAGAAGGGTATTCGGCTCACCACGGTGGCGGATTTTCGCTCGGTGACCGCAGGGGGCTTGCTCGGCACCATCGCCGGGCGCACGGTCGCGGTTGGCAAGGCAGATTTCCTGCGTAGCGAGAAGTTTGCGGGGCTGGAGCCGCTCGCAGCGGCGGCCGTAAAGTTGCAGGAAGCCGGAAAGACGGTGATCTTCGTTGGTGTGGATGGCCAGGCTGCTGGGATGCTCGCCGTGGCCGACCCGGTGAAACCCAGCGCTGCCGAAGCCATCCAACAGCTACATCAGTTGGGCATCAAGCTAGTGATGCTTACTGGCGACAACCGCCGTACCGCCGCCGTGGTCGCCAAAGATTTGGGCATTGATCGTGTCGAAGCCGAGCTCGAGCCTGCAGACAAGGTGACCTATATCAAACGGCTCCGCGAAGAGGGCAAGCGGGTTGCGATGGCGGGCGACGGAATCAACGATGCGCCCGCCCTTAGCGAAGCGGACGTGGGAATCGCGATGGGTACCGGCACCGAAGTGGCGATTCAAAGCGCGGGAATCACGCTGGTAAAGGGTGACCTTCGCGGCATTGCCCAGGCCATCCGGCTTAGCCGGGCGACGATGAGCAATATCCGGCAGAACCTCATCTTCGCCTTCCTCTACAACGTGCTCGGGATTCCCATCGCCGCAGGTGCGCTCTACCCGGCGTTTGGGTTGTTGCTAAGCCCGATGATCGCAGGCGCGGCGATGAGCCTGAGCTCAGTTTCGGTAATCGGCAACGCCTTGCGTTTGCAGAAGGCGAAGGTGTAATGCCTCATGAGGACCGGCTTGGTCAATGAGGCTCTTTCGATGACTCTGTTCCACCGCTGCAGGGTCGCCGTGTGGACGAAGAGCAGAAATCTGTCCGCTTCGAGCCCCGTTTCGTAGTCAGGTGCCGGCTTTGCCCCAATACTTCATCCGGGCGCCGTTGTTGTAGTAACCTGCCATGTGGTCTCCAGGTTTCTGATCGCCTCTGATCCTCCCCCGGTAAGTTCTCTTCAGCCGGCGAGCGAGACCACGCCGGGGCGGGAGCGCGGCGTTTCCAGGCGAATTCTTAACTCTTGGCGGCCTCGCAAGAGCCGGCTCTTCGCCGCGGAGAGCGATATGCCTAACTCCGCCGCCACCTCCCGCATGGATCGCTCCTGAATGTCGCGCATCCAAATGACACTGCGGAGGACGAAAGGCATTTGTTTCACTTCGTGACGCACGAGTTGACTTAACTGCCGGCGGCGCAGATCCGTTTCGGGGGTATCGGTGTGGTCGCGTAAGTCGAACGTCCCATTTCCTCGCCCAACTGGAAATCGTCTAGGTAGAGGATCTTGGCGCGTTTATCCCTGCGCAGACACATCAGGCACTGATTCACGACAATGCTGGCCAGCCACGTGGAGAACTTAGCATCGCCCTGGAACTGCTCCAGGTGGGCGAACGCCTTCAGGGTCGCGTTCTGCAATTCATCTTCGGTCCTCGCGCGATCCCGCAAGATGGAATAGGCCAACTTGAAACTCATCAAGCGATGGCGTCGAATCAGCTCGACAAACGCCGTGTGGTCACCGGATTTCGCGAGGACCACCAAATCGTCATCGAATTGAATCTTCTCTTCGCTCTCCGCGGCTGAGTGTACTTCCAGCATTTCGTATCTCCTCTTCGCGGCGAGCCAGTGCACGCGGAGCACCACACCGTCTAGTCTCTGCGCAGGTACTCCAGGGGCACGTCGTCTTCCAGAACCTCAGTGGTGGTAACCTCTTGCAAGTCGGCATCGGGCGCGTTCTCGATGCCACTGATGACTTCTGCCTCAAAGAACTGCCCCTCCTCGACCAACTCTTTCACGCTTTCCGAGGTCGCATCCGCGACGCCGGAAAGTCCCTGCGTATCTCCGGACTGGCCACCCGAACCGGGTCCCAGGCCTGACTGGTCCTGGCGAATCGACGGGTAAGTCCGAAAGCCAGCATCATATTGGTTCTTCATCATGAACTTTGCTGCACGCGAGTCGCCAAAGGCGAGATCCGCACCGGGAGGCTGCTTTTGCGGGGCCCGGCGTGCTTGAGTCGGCAGAAACTGCACTTTTGCCCGGACCGTGGAACGCACCGGGTTTGGTTCTTAACTTGCATGATCAGTACTCATGTCGAAAAGATCTGGCGGACATCGCTCGCTGCGGACAAAGAGGTAAGCTATGACGGAAATGGAAACGAAAAAGTCCCCCAGCCGCGATGATGTCAGGCTTAGCAAAGGCCCGAAGCCGGGTTGGACGATGCAGTGGGTCGACGTCCTGAGGCAGCGGAAGCCGGCCATCATCGCGGTTCTGTCGCTGTTGGGTATCGTCGTCCATTTGGTCTTGCGCTTCGGCTTCGACAGT
>JAIEMJ010000019.1 GCA_019752335.1 Bryobacteraceae bacterium | reverse complement strand
GACGTCATCGTCAATGGCCGGCTCGCCCTGCGCGACGGCAAAGTGACGGACGAGCGCGCGGGGCGAATTCTGTATGGTCCGGCTTATATGCGCTAGAGAGGCGCATATCGCGCTACCGCCAAGCGTATATACTAGTTGATACACGACATGGAAAAAGCCTCCGTATTGACCGTACAAAAATGGGGTAACAGCTTGGCGGTGCGAATCCCGTCCAAGGTGGCCCGCGCGGCTGGATTCAAGGTTGGGCAGCCTGTCCAGGTCGCCGCGCAGAGCTTGGGGGTCCTGGTGTCACCGTGTGGGGCGGTGCAATTGACGCTGGCGCAGAAGTTGGCATTATTCGATCCAGCCCTGCATGGCGGCGAGGCCATGGCGCATGAACCGGTGGGCCGGGAGTTGCTCTGATGCGGTCCCGAGCGTGGTCGCCTGAGCGGCGCGACATGATTTGGATCGATTTCAATCCCCAGTCCGGCCGGGAGATCCGCGACATTCACCCGCTACTGGTCTTATCGCCGAAGATGTTCAACGAGCGCACCGGCCTAGTGATCGGCCTGCCGATGACCACCGCCGGCTTCAACGACACGAATCCCTTTGCGATCAAATTCTGGGGTCCGGGTCAGAAAGCAAGCTACATTCTGGGCCATCAACCAAAATCGCTCGACTGGCGCGCGCGAGCCGCCAAGCCTCATCCCTGGAAGCAATTACCTTTGGAAGTTTTCGAACAGGCCTGCGAGACACTCAATCAGATTATTGCGCTAGCCTAAGCTTAGGGCTCCTTGGTATAGTCCCGCACGTAAGCCGCATCCACATAGCGGCGAGCCTCCTTGGCCGCCTCGCTCTGTGGCGCGACGCGGATCGCCGCCAGATAGGCGGGCTTGGCCAGCGCGTGCTGCTTCTTCATGTCATAGGCCTGCCCCAGCCGCAGCCACGCCATCACGCCGGTATTCAGATCGAGGTCATGCTCCTTCGCCGTCGCGAGCTTGAGGTTCTCGATGGCGAGGTCGAAATCGTCGTACCAGAAGCGGAAGTTGCCTTTGACGAAGGCCAGTTTCTCCCAGGAGATGCGCTCGTAGCCCGGCGCGCCGGCGCGCTTGAGCTTGTCGATGTCATCCAGGATGGCGGCGGCCTTCTCCTTATCGCCGAAGTCGGCGTACATCTGCGATTGCTCGAGGCGAAATAGATAATTGCGCGGATACTTCGTCACCATCTCGGCCAGCAGCGGCAGCGCCTCCTGCGGACGGCGCTCGCGCCGGTAAATCACCCCCAGCAGAATCTTCGCGTCCATCTTGTTGTTCGTTCCCTTGTTGGCCACCTGCAGCAAGGTACGAATGCCGCCCTCTTTGTCGCCGCGGATGCCGCCCAGGAAGCCCAACATGCGCATATACAGAGGCAGGCTGCCCACGATATAGTCGTGCGCGCCTTGCACCATACGAGCGTCGTATTGGCTAGGGTCGATCTCCACCACCTGGTTACAGAGCTTCCGGGCACTGGTGGCGTCGCGCAGGGCGCTCATGTAGGTCTTGCGAATCAGAAAGCCGCAATTGCCGCGCAAACCGTAGGCGACGCCCAAGGCGTACAGTCCGCGGATGTCGGTCGCCTTCTGGTCGATGCGCACCTGCGCGAAGCGCATGGCCTTGGCGATGGCGTCGTCGAAGCGCGCCAGCTCCTCGGGGCGCGGCTCCATCTTGGCCCGCCGCAAAAACGGATTCGCCCCGGTCACCAGCTCGCTCTCAAGCGCCCCCAGCCGGTAGAGTTCGCGATAGAGCAACGCCTGCGCTAGGTGGTTGTAGGGCTCGGGTTCGTTGGGCCGCGCCGCCGCCTCTTTCTCGAACTCGGCCACCGCCGCATCGTATTCCAGGCTATAGAAATGCTCAAAGCCCTTCGCGGACAGCGCCTCCTGCGCGGCGAGCGCGCCCAGAGAAGCGAGAAAAATGAGGCATAGCCGCAGCACCACTTCTTTATTGTAGTGTTGCCATGCCTCGCTAAGGCGGCCAAATCCGGCTCTCGCGCGTGCCCGGCCTAACGCCGACGGCGCAGGCCGATCAAGACCGCCAGACCGCCGCCCATCAGCGCGTAGCTCGACGGCTCCGGCACGCCGGAAGGCACCGAACCCTGGGTAAAGGTGCTCGATTGGGCCACACCGAAATCGGAGTTTGATGAGTTGGCGCCCGTCTGCCAGGTTCCATCGCCCAGGCGCGCGAAGAACACGCTGTCCGTGATCGTGCCGGCCGGCATCGGGTTACCGGCGCCACCAAAGCTGGTAAACGCAATGTTCGCCTGGCTCAGGATGAGGTAGCCAGAGCCCGGGTTAAAGGAAGGATTGGTGACGGGCTGACCCTCGAAAGTGGCGGTCGCATTCGTCATGGTGTAGGAGATCCACGCGGAAGAGTACGCGAAACCGAAGGTGAGGGGACCATTGGGCAGATCCTGATTCACTGAGAGCACGCCCGTGCCATTGCCGGGGCAATCCGAGCAAACGCCGGAAAAGTTCCAAACGGCGATCGTACCGGCCGACAGCGGGACCGTAACGAGAGAGAGCGTGGACGTAGCCAAAATCAAGGCCAATGTGAGTTTTTTCATAGCGACAGATAGTTTCCTTTGCAGTGCAGGTGGCCGGCTGGACAGCGCCGTCGGACACCTGTACTCACCCAGAGGCGCGAAACCAACACAAATCGGGTCAAACTGAGCACGAAAGAAAAAAAAATGCCGCCCAAGCAAGTGGTAGTCCCCCGGCTTGGGCAGCAAAGAGCCGTGTCAAGGTCTAAGGCGTAACCGCATCGGATATCGGGTCAGCGACTTTTTACCGGCAAGGCGACAGCCGGCGAGGCGCCGCAGTAAATGCCCGGTACCGGTCCCGGATCTCCGGCGCCGGTAAAGCTCGCCGGTAAAGCACCACTTCGTCCAGGTCACCCTCATAGTAAACGGCGTCTCGCGGCACCGCGACATTGGCGTGGTGCCGGCCAATCCACAGGGACTCTGGAATATCCAGGTTTTCGAGCGGTGCGCTCCGGCCCGGCTGGACGCGCAGTTCCCCGTCGATATACATGGCGGGCGCCTGCAACGGCAGCCGCCGGCAAACGGCTACGATGTGATGCCATTTCCCGTCGATCACCGGATAAGCCGACGGCGCCGCGACGGCGCGATGTCCGCCATTGGCCACCTGTACGCCGATGGTGTCCCGCAAGAGAAAGATCTGGTAGCCCCGTGGCGTAGAATCCCGCTTGTCGATCAGGCTGGAGGCTTGACGTTTCGTCGTCCGCATCCACAATTCCAGGGTGAAGTCCGCTTCGCCGACATCGTACGCCGGTTTGGCGCCAAGATCCAGATAATCGCTCTTGCCGTCGAAGCGCATCGCCAGTCCGCGGACGCCAGGTAAGCGCTCGAGCGTACCCTTGGCCCAGCGCGCTTCATCGAAGCTGAGGGTAAAGGTGGCGCCCCGTGGCTGGCAGGCCGGTTCTGCAGCCAGGAAGCTAATAAACCAGAGTAAGTTTGGCGTAATCAAGGTCGGTATCGTCACTTAGATAGAAATCGAGCCAGGCGGTCTCGCTGGCTGGGTAACTGAGTTGAAGGGCGCCAAATAGTTCGTGGCTCAAGTCGACGACCACTACCTGACTTTCGCTCATCGGATCCTTGGCCCACAGCGGTATCGTCAGCTTGTGCTGATCGAACGGCGCCAATCCTACCATCACGGCATCGTTCGATGCGTTCGGCAAGTCACGGCTGTGCCGCACCTTAAGGACTAGTTGCGCCGCGCAGATTCGCACCCGCGGCAAAGCAAACGAGACCGCGAAGGGCCGGTTATCGCGCCGCTCATCGAAGTGCCGGAAACTCTCCCCGCTCTTGATTCGCATCGCTTCCAGCCGCGGGCTTAACGGCCCCATGGCGTCCGGTGGCAACGCAAAGTCATCGGCGTCGCCTTCCTGCAGCACCATTTTCCGCTCGCAAGGTCCGGCGCCGCTGGTCACCTCCGCCCGCAGTGCCTCCAGTACGCCTGCCGCCAAAAGGCCGGGCTGTCTCCGCAGCCGCGCCAACCCCCGCTGTCCTCCCACGGCTCGCGCCAACTCCTGGTTGCCACCCGCTCCGGCCAAGGTCTCGGCCACCAAATAGTGCCGCTCCGCCTCCAACGGATCCTGGCTCGTTGCAGCGAGGCGCAGATGGGCCGCCAAATGATTCGGCCGCAGTTGGAGTACCCGCCGCCAAGCTCCGCCGGAGGGCTCCCAATCCGCCAGATCGGCCACCGCCTCGGCATCCCGCGGATGCTCCCCGGCCCGTTGCCGGATCAACTGCAAGGCCTCCTTGGTTTGGCCCGCCAGTTGCGCCCGCACGGCTTGCCCATACAGAGCATCGCCCCACCAACGCCGCGACGGCAATGCCGACTGAGCCCGTTGCGGAAATCCAGCCCGATGCCAAGCTAACGCCAAATCGAGCGCCGCCCGTTCCGGGAGCCTTTCCTCCGCCAAACCCTTTTCGAACCACTGGGCCGCCAGCACCGGATAGCCGGCCTGCAAGCTGGCCAGCCCTTGTTCCCAGACCTGACGACCCCGGGCCGTCGGCGCCGGTCGCCACCAGCCCCAGCCTACGGCTAAGACCAACGCCACGGCCAGCGCCGCCACTACACGCCCCGGGCGCCACCACCGCACTGCACGCGCCCCCCACCGCTTCGCCAACCGCCAGGACTGCCCTGCCACGCTGCGGGCCTCGAGCGCCGCCAGCAGATCGCCGACTGACCGGAAGCGCCGCCGCGGGTCCGGCTCCAAACAGCGCAGGATCGCCCTCGCCCATCCGGGCCGCAACCCTGGCGCAAACACGGCCGGAGTGCGCGGTTTCCCTTGCGTCTTGCGCACCGCCATCGTCAAGGCCGATTCCTCGGCAAAGGGCGTGATGCCGGTCAACATCTCGTACAACACCACACCCAGCGCATAGATGTCTGCCGCCGGCGTCACCGCGCGCCCCAGCACCTGTTCCGGCGCCATGTAGGCCGGCGTGCCCATGGCCTGGCTCGACGCGCGCACCGTCGCGTGCGGATCTTCGGGCGTCGGCCTCGCCAGGCCGAAGTCCGTTAGCACCACGCGCGGCGGGCCATCCGGCCGCGGCACAATCATCACGTTGCCCGGCTTCAAGTCGCGATGCACCACGCCGGCCGCGTGGGCCGCGGCCAGCCCCGCCACCATCTGCCGCACCAGCGGCATCGCCTCCCGGCAACTCATCGCCCCCTGCTGCTTCAGCCGCGCCGCCAGCGTTTCGCCACTCAGCAGTTCCATGGTGAGGAACACTGTCTCGTCGCTCTGCACCAGATCGTACACGCGGGCGACATTGCGATGGCTCACCCGCCGCGCCGCGCCCACCTCCCGGCGCAACCACGCCAGTTGATCGCCCTTCGGAATCTCCCGCGCCAAGGACTTGATCGCGATGCGCTCGCCCCGCTCCAGATCCTCCGCCTCGTACACCTCGCCGCTGCCTCCCGCCGCCAGAAAGCGACGGATCTCATAGCGCGACGCCAAGCGCTCCCCCGGAAAGTGACGGTTCCGCCGCGCTGCCGCATCCAGTAGCTCGCCGGGCAGGCCCATCCGGTCAATGGCGTCCTCCGCGTCCGGATCCAAGGCCAACAGCCGGAAGACCTGGGCGGCCAGTTCCGGGGTATCCACCGTTTCGCGTCGGATGAATTCCGCCCGCTGTGCGGCCGGCAGGTCCACCGCCGTCGAGAACAGGTGCTTCACGCGCTGCCAGGTCCGCGGGGTCAATTCGTTTGGCGCTCCAGTTCGGTCCGCAGCCAGGCCCGCGCCATGGCCCACTCCCGCTTCACGGTTTTCTCCGAAATGTCCAACGCCTCGGCAATCTCCGGGGCGGAGAGCCCGCCGAAGAAGCGCAGTTCCACAATCTCGGCTTGCCGGGCGTCCCACTCTTCCAGGCGCTTCACAGCGGCATCAATGGTCAGATAGTCCTCAGGGGCAAAGCTGGCGATCGTGTAGTCCTGCGCGGGCTCCAGCAGCGAATGGTCACGCTTGCGGGCGCGCTTCTGCCGCGCATAGTCGATCAGCACATGCCGCATCGCCCGCGCGGCCTGCCGCAGGAAGTGGGCCCGGTCCACCGCAGGCATAGTCTTGTGTTCCACCAGGCGCAGGTACGCCTCGTTAATCAGGGCCGAAGGCTGCAGCGTGTGATGCGCACGCTCATTGCGCAGGAAGGAGGACGCCAACCGATGCAACTCGACGTAGATCTCCTCGAGTACTTCCCCAGACAACATCATCCCCGCTATTATACGGCCGGCCAAAAATTCTTGACCCTCTTTTCCCCCGTTCTGCGCCTTTGACCAAAAGAAGTCCGCCACAGCTGCGGCTACCTCCCCCGCAATACCCACCACGGAGAGTCTTTCCATTCACAGTGCGCGCCTGTTGAACTGTATCCGGAAAAGGCGAGGACGCAGCGTCTGGTACGAATTACATGAGTCGCTAAGGATGTGCCCCTCGCGGCTGCCAGCCTCACTCGACTCGGAGCACGACTCCTTCGCTACCCACTGCCGCCAAGACGCCGGCTCCCGCCGGCCCCAGGCCCGACAAGTCGCCGACGGCGCGAAGGCGGTAGGATTTGACGCCGGCGTCGTCTTCGCCTGCATAGCCAAGTAGGACGGAGACGCGGCCGCCGATATCTACGGCGATCAGGCGCGAGGGCTCGGCGACGTAGATCGTGCCGTCGCGGGTCGCCGTCAGGCCCCGGATGGGGTCGAGGCCAACGTCGTTGGCCAGTTCGCCAGTGAGGTCGATAAAGCTGAATTCACGCTGCGAGCCGATGATGGTTTCTATCCGGCCGTCGTTGGCGCGCAAACGGCGGATTCGCCGGTTGTTGCGGTCGGCGATGAGGAGGTTGCCGGCGGCATCAAGGCTGAGGTCTCCGGGAGAGTCGAGTTGGGCATTTACGGCCGCGGCCCCGTCGCCGGAGAAGCCCGCGCGTCCGGTGCCGGCTAAGACGGTATCGGTGCGGCTGCCCGCTTCGTAACGGTACACGCGATGATTCTCCGCGTCGGCGTAGATCAGGCGGCCGTCGGGATCAAGCGCCAAGCCTGTTGGCGCGCCCAGATTCGCACGTAGTGAGCGGATCACGCCGGTAGTCTCAATCACGCGAAGTTGGGAACCGTGGCTAAGGTACACCAGGCCGCTCTCGGCGCACAGCAGGCGGCGCGGGTCGGCCAACTGGGCCCGCGTCGCCACTCCGCCGTCGCCGGAGGTGTAGCCGGTGGGCGAAGGCGCACCGGCGAACACGGTCATCTGGCCAGTAAGCGCATCGAGGCGCAGGACGCGCTCCGTGCCGGCGTCAAGCACCAACAAGGATCCATCGGCGTGCGTGCAGGTGGAAACCGGCCGGAGCAGGGTCGACTCGTCCGGCCAACGTCCCGCGAAGGCGCGCACCTCGCCTTCGCTCAGCCGGTAGATCTGATACGCGGTGGGGGCCGTCACCAGAACGGAGCTATCGGCGCGTACGGCCACGCCGCCCGGCTCGCTGAGGACAAATTGATTGGCGAAACGGGAAAAGTCGGGCACGCCGACGGTGCCGTTGCCGAGCACACTGGTGACGCGGCCGCCATCCAGATCGATCCGCAAGAGGCGCGATTGCTGAGGCGAAGCGGCGTAAAGCACGTGAGCGGAAGCGTCGTAGCCGAGGCCCGCCAAACGGCCCAACGCCGTCCGCAGCGTGCTGCCGCCACTGAAGCTGGTGGAGCGTGCCGCGCAGGTATTGGTGCCCGCCACGGTATCGATGTAGCCGCCGGAATCGACACGCCGTACGCGGCAGTTGCGGGAGTCAGCTATGTAGAGATTGCTCCGGCTATCGAAGACCAGGCCCGTCGGACTGTTCAGCGAGGCATCGGTGGCGAGGCCGCCGTCGCCACTGAAGCTACCGGAGCCAGTGCCGGCGACAGTGCGCACGAAGCCATCCGCATCGATTCGCCGCACCTGGTGCAGGTTCTCTTCCGCGAAAAGCAGACGCCCGTCGCTGTCCGTTGTCAGGCTACTCACGGCGCCTAGATCGGTGTCGAGCGCCAAACGCTCGCGACTGACGCCCCCGGGAAAAGGAAAGCCGCCTCCACCGCCCGCGCAGCGGCCCGTTCCGGCCACATTTCGCACGGTGCTATCCGCTAGGATGCGCCGGATGCGGCAAGCCTTCGAGTCAGCGATGTAGAGTTCGCCGGAGACGGAATGAACGTGGAGCGCGGAAGGCGTGATCAGATCCGTCTCGCTGGCCTGGCGGCCTTCGGGTCCATCGAGTCTCACTCCAGTGCCGGCGACGCGCTCCACCATACCGTCGCTTTGCCGGACGCGGCGAATCACGCCGGCCTGGGTCTCCGTAAAGTAGGTATCGCCGTTACGATCGACGGCGACGGCTTGAGGCCCGTCGAGCAGTGCGGCGGTGGCGGGTCCGCCATCGCCCCGTGAGGAGGGTCCGGCGACGGGCGATACGCGCCGCTCTTGCGCCGGCAGGATGGCCGCTAGGATCAGATTCACCACGAGGAATTTCGTCATGTTTCGCCTCAGAAAGTAATGGCCACGCCCGCTTCGAGCTGGTTGGGATCCGAGCGGACGGACTGCCGGTCAAACGCGGACTGCAGCCAGCGCGTGTAACGGGCATAGGGCACCAGGCGCAAGCCGAATTGATCCACGAGTTGGTAGCCGAGGCCGAACGTCGCGCCGGTGGACCAGGAGTTCTGTGCCGGAATGGGCCGCTCGTCGCAGCAGACGGTTTTATTGGTTGTGTCGGTGGTTTGCAGCGAACTGCGAATGTTGCGGACGTGCCGCAGCGCCAGGCCCCCTTCGGCGAACCAACGCGCGCCACTCTCCGCATGCGAGTGGCTGTAGCGGCGTAGCGTGAACGGAAGCTCCACGAAGTCGGCGCTGGAGAAGTCCTGCTGCTTGGTGGTTCCATTCGACACCTTGATCTCGCTATTGGTTTCGAACCTGGCCCGGCGGAACAGGACTTGGCCGGCGGCGGCGAAGCGGTCCGCAAAAGCGACCTGTGCCAGGATGCCGCCGCCGAACCGCGAGCCTTTGGGCTTGGTGGTCGCATCGGTGGTCGCGCTGGTGGCCGTCGCGTCTTTGATCAACGAGAAAGCCGAAAAACTGAGGACGCCGCCGACGGAGAAACGGCGGACGCCGTCGCTGGGCGCCGGGGCCCCCTTGTCCTGTGCGTCTTGGGGACGGGCCTCGGGTGCCAAAAGGGCAGCCAGGCCCACGAAGATGGATAGAGCACGAGTGGTCATTTTTGTTTTCCGGGTTAGAACTGAAAGCGGAGGGCCAATTGCACGGAGCGTGGCCCACCCGTGCGGAATACCGCGCCGAGCCCACCCGCTACGCCCTGGTTCTGGGTTCGATTGGCGATACCGAAGTTGGCGCTAGTCAGGTTGGCGCCCTCGTTGCGGGTGAGGTTCGCGAAGTTGGTCTGGTTGAAGATGTTGAAGCCTTGCGCGGTGATGTGCAGCGAACGCTTCTCGCCCAGCCGCACTTCCCGGCGCAGGGTGAGGTCGAGTTGGGTAAGGCCAAAGCCGCGAATTGCGTTGCGGCCCAGATTGCCCTGCCCGAAGCCAGTGGGGCTCGTGAAAGCATCCCGGTTCAGGCGGCGGCCACCGGGCGCCAATGCGTCAGAAATCCAAACCGCCTGCCCGTTGTAGTTGGGGCGCACTTGCGCGAAGAGGCCCCGGCGTAACGGTGTGGTAGCCGTTTGGTTACTGGAGTCCGCACTTAAGCCAACGACATCGAAGGGCATGCCCGTGCGCGTGGCGAAGAGAAAGTCTGTCCACCAATCCTTGGTGAGCGCGGACAGAAACTTGGTGGCGGGTAGGGCATAAGATCCCGAGAGGTTGAAGTTGTGCCGTACGTCATAGTCGCTCGATCCTCGCTCGCTCGAGAACAGCGTGGCAAAACCTCCGCCGAAGCCGGCATCGGCGGAAGCCGTGTCGATGGAGTGGGACCAGGTGTAGCTGGCCTGCAGCAGAAGACGGCTGGCGAACCGCCGGCGGAACTGGGCTTGCAGGCTGTGGTAGTCGGAATCGGCGCCGTTGGTCGCCAAGCGGAGCAGATCGTAGTCCTCCGAAAACGACGGCGTGGTTTCCGTGCGCAACAGGCGCGTGCCACGCGTGCCGGCGTAGCCCACGCTGAATAACTGGCCGAAGCCGAGATTGGGTTCAATCGTCGCATTCCATTGCCAGACGCGAGGCGATTGCAGATTGCGGTTGGCGGCGCCCACCTGATTGTAGGGCTTGGTGGCGGGCAGCACGGGCGGCGCCAGATCGCTGGTGGTAAGCGGGTAAGCCGCGGCGGTGAGGGTTCGCGCATTGACGTACGGAGCGCTGCTAAACGCCGCCAAGCTGGTGCCGTAGCCGAGGTCATGAAAGATCCCGATGCCGCCGCGGAAAACCACTTCCCTGCCCGGTTGCCGGCTGATGACGTGAGAGAGCCCGAAGCGGGGCGCGAGGTCGGTCCAGCGGGTGTTATAGAGCGACTCCGTTTGGGTTACGCGGTCCGTGCGATTGGAGGACAACGCCAGCGGCCGTGGGCCCTGGCGCGCGGTTGGCGCCGGATTTACGTCCCAACGTAAGCCGTAGCTGATGGTGGTGAATTGATCCACGCGCCAGGTGTCCTGGAGATAGTAAGAGAAATTCAGCGTCGAAGGATACACTTCCGGCAGGCTGGAACTCACGACGGTCGTCGCGCTGGTTCCACTCAGGAAGGATTGGCTTTGACCCGAAAGACCACTAAAGACCGCATTCACGGAGTAGGCTGGATTGTAGTTCGTGCTATCTAACGTACGGAAGTCGACCCCCATTTTGTAAGTGTGGGTTCCCGCAATAATCGTCAAGCCGTCAACAATATTGAACTGAGTTTGCTGGCTGCGCGTTCGCTGCGAATGCAGCAGACTCGAAAGCCCCAGAATCGCCAGGTTGTAACTGGCGTCGGCGGAAGTAACTCCACGCGGAAAGATCTGGCTATCGGTGAGCGGCACGGCGCCGCCAAAAGTATCGGAGTAGCCGACTACGCGAAAGGCGTTGCGCGAGTAGTTCACGCGAAGATCATTGGTAGAGTAAACGTTCAAAGAACTAATCAGCGAAACGGTGCCGCTGTGCGCGCGGGAGCGCTGCTCCAGCAGCGCATTCGGACTAATGAAGCCGGAGCCGCGTTGGGTGCTTTCCAACGGCGAAAAGCTATAGCGGACGAACCCGGTATTTTTGGCGTTGATGGTGTGGTCGATGCGGCCGTTCCAGCTCTCGCGGTCTTGCGGATTCGTGTAGACGGCGTTGAATTGCGCGGCGCCGCCGTCCTGCCGTGGACCGTTGGGAAGGGGAAACGCGTTCAGGTAGGGCCGCAAGTTAGCGCGCGCGGAGCGGCGCGTGGTTAAGTCTGGCAGGCTGGCCACGATGGTGTCGGGCGCGCGAAGCTTCAGCATTTCGCCGGAAAGAAAGAAGAACGTACGGTTAGCGATGATGCGCCCGCCGACAGTACCGCCGAACTGGTGCTGCGACATGCGGCCCCGGGCCAGACCGGCGCGATTGGCGAACCAGTCATTCGCATTCAAGTGGTGATTGCGAAAATACTCATACGCCGAACCGTGTAGCTGATTGCCGCCGCCGCGGCTCGACATGGAAATCTGGGCGCCGGGCGTGCGGCCAAACTCCGGCGCGAAGGCCGAGGTCTGAATGCGCACCTCCTGCAGCGAGTCGAGCGGGATGGCGTCCGCTCCTCCGCCACCGGCGCCGGCGCCCGCCGGTGGACCACCGCCTCCGGGGCCGCCAGGGCCACCGACACCGCCGCCCCCGATCGGCGTGCCGGCCGCGACGCTGACGCCGTCTAGCATGTAGTAATTCGTGTTCGAGCGAAGACCATTCACGTTGATCCCGCCACCGCCGGGGCCACTACCACTCACTACGCCGGGCGCCATCTGCAACAGGCCGGAGACATTGCGCCCATTGAGCGGCAGATGCTTCAGAAAATCCTGCTCCAGAACGGCTCCGCCCGAAGCGTCCGAGGAGACGCCCTCCTGCTGGGCCTCGACTGTTACGGTGGTGGTGGTGCTGGCCAGTTGCAAGGCGACACGGACACTCTTGCGGTCGCGCGCCTGCAAGGTGATCAGGTTGATACGAAAGGCCGCGAATTCCGCTTTTTCCGCCGCCAGGGAGTAGTCACCTGGGTCAAGCGAATCGAACTGGAACAATCCCGTGCCATTCGCCGTCACGCTCTTGAGAGAGGAGCGCCGTAGGTCCTTGACGGTAATCGTCGTGCCGGGAACGGCGGCCCCTTTCGGGTCGACGACTTGGCCGGAAAGCGTAGCCGTCTCTTGCGCGCTGAGAGTGGCAGCGCAACCAAGTAAAAAAAGGAGACTTCTGGAAAGCATGCGTCAATTGGACCGACGCACGCGACGGTGAATTGGCGTACGTCTTGACATTTCTTCAGACTAATCCGGCGATGAAGTTGACATACTTTTTATACTGGGAGGAGTTTATCGCCAGGCGCTAAGTCAGCTTCGAGTTACAAAGAACTCGAAGCTGTTATTTACTTAGTCGCTCCGTTGGTAACTATTTCATCATGCAATCGACATTGCGGCGGCCTTCGAAGGGAACGGCTAAGGCTTGGCAGATAGCACCGAAGACGTCTTGTTCGTCCATGTGGCTGCCTGGCACGGGCGCGCCGGTGGCGCGGTCGAAACCATAAGTCTGGCGGGTGTCCGGATCTACACCACCGTATACCCGGTTGCCCTTCAGCAATGGCGAAACCAGAATGGTGCCGTTATTAAGGTCATGGCCAGTTCCGAACGTCAGCGACCCGGCGGGGCGCGTCTTGTCCCGCCCGAAATCGGTGGCGAAGTAGACCAGACTATTCGCCCACATGGACTTACCACTGTAGCGCGGGTCTTCGGTTTCCTTGAGTAAACGAATCAGCGAATCGGCTACACGGAAGGTGCGCGACCAGGAGGCGCTTTGGCCCGCGCGGTGGCCGGTGTGGGACGAGTCGAAGGTCATCGTCGGATAGATCTGGGTAGTTTTTTGCCCGTCAACCAGCTCCGTGGTTTGAGAATTATTCGGACCAATGGCTACCGCCGAACTATGGCCATTCTTTACGAGTAGGAAGGCCAGCGCCGCCTGCGCTTCGAAGATATCAATATCGATGGAGGGCAGATACTGGCGCATACGCGCCACTTCCGGGGCCGCTATTAGGCCGGGCAATTGGCGCAGCAATAACTGGGGCATTAGTCCGCCGCATTCGATACCGGCGAAGCGCTCCTGCAGTTCGATGTACTTGCGCAGAGTGTCCGTGCCCAGATGATCGCGTTCGAAGACGCTGAGGCTGTCCGCGCGCCGGCGGGCTTGGCGGGCCCGGCTGAGCAGCGTCTCCGGCACCGGGTTCGGCAGGCCGAAGGAGCCATGCAGACTCACCGGAAAGGTCGCCGGATCCTGCACCGACACCGGTGCTAACCGGGCGCTCAGGCCCGGATCCGAGCCGGGAAACAGAAAGCCACCGGTAGACATACTGGCCACGGGCAGCAACATGCCGCCGCCATGCTGCTGAGCCACCGTCTTCATGATGGTACGGACATGCGCTTGTAGGTAAACCACGGATCGGCTTCGCGATACTTCGCGCCCACCTTCAGCCGGAACAGCGAGAGCGGATCGCCCGGAAACGTAACGCCGGCGAATCTCCATCAGATTCGAGAGCCCGTCGCCGTCAGAGTCGAGCGGCTCCACCGCGGCCAGGGCGCGCACCAGCACTTGTTCAAGGACGCCCTCGGGCAGGTTTCGTGAGACCGAGCGGCCATAGGCGTTGAGCACCGGCAGCGAAGTGTGGCACGCGGTGCAGGCAGCTACGCGCCCGCCTTGGCAGGCCGCTGCCTCCGGATAGGTGGCGCAGAAGATGAGGGGGGCGCCGGGCCGGGCGTCGCCCACGGGGCTCACAATCGCCACGGCCAACATGGCCAGCGCTATTTTCTGGCAGGTCATTTTCACGCCTCAATCGAAGCTGGAGAGTTATCTCTCTAGCCCCAATATGAAAGGAATCGGCCGGCGCAGGTCCAAAGAAATCTCAACGGGCCTGGAGGGCGCCGGCGTATGTCTGCACGGGCAGCGTAATGCGCACGCGAAGGCCGGGAGAGGCATTCTCCGCCAGGATTCTGCCGTGATGAAGATTCACGGCGCGTTGGGCGATGGAGAGTCCCAGGCCGACGCCACCCGTATCGGTGGTGCGTGACGGGTCAGTCCGGTAGAAGGGCAGGAAGATACGTGTGAGATCTTCCTCGGCGAGCCCGCTGCCGTAGTCCCGTACGGTGACCTCGGCGTCGCCGGCGGGCGTCCGCCGCAAGGAGATTTCGATGTCGGAGCCAGCCGGACCGTGGCGAATCGCGTTGCGGGTAACGTTTTCCACGGCCCGCCACAGCAACTCCCCGTTTCCGGCGAGTTCAATGGCTTCAGTGGGTTCGGCCAAACTCAGGCGGCTGCGCTTGACGGTCGCCTCCAACTGGCAGGTTTCGACTATGTCTTGCAGGAGCACGTCCAAGCGGACCCATTCGCGCCGCACCAAGTTGGTGTCGCCCTCGGCGCGGGTCATCGCCACCAGATCGCCGACCAACTCACCCAAGCGGCCCACCTCGCGCTCCATCTGCTCGAAGGCCTCGCCGCGCTGGCCGGGCCGCTTAGCGAGCTGAATGGAGACCCCTAACCGGGCCAGGGGTGAGCGCAATTCGTGGGAGATATCCTGCAGCAATTGGCGCTCGGCGCCGACCAGGGACTGGATGCGCCCGGCCATCTGATCGAAGGTCTGGCCCAGTTGGCCAATCTCGTCGCGCCGCTGCACCTGTAGGCGCGTATCGAGATCTCCGGCGCCAAAGCGGCTCACTCCCTCAGCGATCTTGCGCAGTGGCCCGGCGATGTCCACGGCCAGAATCCAGCAGAAGAGGGCCATCGCACTGAGGATCAGCAGGAAGTACGGAATCTGACTCAGGAGTTCCATCGGTGGAGGCCGGCTCACGAGAAAGATCGACCGCTGTCCCGGGATGGACGTCGCCATCACAATCTCGCCGCGTAGGATGGGCGGCCGCGACGGTGGTTGGCGCGCGGCGGACAACATCTCGGAGTGGTTGGCGCCGGTGAGGTAGTCCCGTCCCGCGGCATCCACCACCCGATGTTGCCCGCCCAAGTGCCGGTCGAGCGAAGCAAGATAGGCCCGCAGTTCCTCCCGCTTGCCTTCCCCAGCCAACCGGAGGGCCTGTTCGGCTTGCGTGACCATCACTTGCCGGATGAACCGCGTGGGGCCGTTGTTTGAACGCGCCTGCCAGAAGGCGACGCCCACCAGCGCGACCAGTGAGCCCACCAGAATTGAAAAGCACCAGATCAGAATCTTGGCGCGAATCGACTTCACTCGGTCACCGCCAGCAGGTAGCCGGCGCTCCGCACGGTCCGAATGGCTACCGCACCGCGCCCGCCCAGTTTACGGCGCAGGTTGCTGATGTGCGTATCGAGCGCCCGCTCAAAGGGGCTGGGTTCCCGCTGGTGCAGGGCGGCCCAAATCTCGTCCCGGCCGACAATGCGGCCCGCGGCGCGAGCCAGGATCTCGAGAATGTCAAATTCCATGCCGGTAAGCGAGACGGCATCGCCGGTGACGTAAGCCTGGCGTAAGGCGGTTTCGAGCCGCAATCCGCCCATCTCGATGGTGGTGGGGCGGTCGTGCGTGGCATCCGAGGCTCGTCGCACCAGCACCTGGCAGCGGGCCAGCAGTTCCTCCGGATGAAATGGCTTGGACAAGTAATCGTCCGCCCCTTCCTGGAAACCGGCCATGCGATCAGCCAACTCCGTTCTTGCCGTGAGCATCAACACCGGCACCCGGCTGCGCTTGCGCAACTGCCGCAGCACCTCCAGGCCATCGATCACGGGCAACATCACGTCCAGAATCACCAGATCGAAGCGGCCGTCCAGAGCCAGTTGCAACCCGTCACGCCCATTGTGGGAAGCGGTGAGTTCGACGGGGTGCGGGGCCAGAAAACTCCCCAGCAGAGAGCAGAGTTCGGCATCATCGTCGATCAGAAGAAGGCGTAACACGTCCGAAGTGGTCATCGCTCTTTTCATTTTGCCGTCGGGTGAAGGCGGGTTATCTCAAGTTTTGTTAAGCGAGGGATGGCTGGCCCGTGAGGGGCGCTGGGTTGGGTGGGATATTGGGCTGGGTAGCGGCGACATGGTGCGGGTTCGATTGGGGTTACCATTACATTCCTGGCGTGATTCCTTACTTTCCACCTCTGCAAATCACTCTCGGCAGCCGGACTTTCCACGCGTTTGGCTTCCTGGTGGGTGTCGCGATAGTCGCCGGGGGCTGGCTGCTGGTGCGGCGCGCGAGCCGTCAGATGGAGCCGTCGCTCGCGTGGTGGCTTACCTTTCAGATGGTCTGGTGGGGCTACTTCGGCTCGCATGTGCTCTATGTCCTGATCTTTGACCAGGAGCGCTTCGCCGGCAACCCTTGGATCTTGCTCGACCCGACGGCGGGCATCTACTCCTTCGGGGGGATGGTGTGTGGCCTGGCCGCAGTACTGATCTGCGGCCGCCGCTACCGGCTCCCGGGCGACGCGATCCTGCGATACCTGGACGCCGCTGCCTACGTCTTTCCCACGGCTTGGGCGATCGCGCGCACCGGCTGCTTCCTCGCGCACGACCATATCGGCCGCCGCAGCGTGCAGTTCATCGCGGTCGACTTTCCCGGTGGGCCCCGCTTCGATCTGGGGTTGATCGAGATGCTCTTCACCGCCGGCCTGGTGCTACTTTGGCGGTTCCTGGACCGCCGCCCGCGCCAAGCCCCTTTCTACCTCGGCTGGTTCTTCGTCCTCTACGGCCCGTTCCGGATCTGGCTGGATCAACTGCGTGACCCGCCGTCGGCCGCGGATAGCACCTTTGGCCTGCTCTCGCTCACCGGAGGCGCGGCCCTGCTGGCCTGGGCCGGACGCAGGGAACTGAGCAAAGCGTCGAGTGTGACGTGAATGGCCGGGGGCGGGTCGTTCAGCGTGATCCTGAGGGAGAGACCGAGCGGGGCCGCTTCAGCGGTGCGCGGATTCCGGAGGCGCTCCTGGTAGCGCGTCAGGAAGTAGTGAATCGTCTCGGTGCGGATGCGGATCGCACCGGCGGGCCGGTTTTCATCAATATCGCGAAACGAGAAGAAGGGTTTGCCGGCTGACTCGATGATCTCTTCGACCAGCGAATAAATGGGCGCGTCGTGGCCGCATTTGAAATTCGATAGCTCTACCGCGATGAGATTGGGATGGCGCGCGACGAACTTGGCGCCCCACACTTTGCGCGAGGTGTTTTCGGAGTACGAATTCTTCCAGACGTCCGCCACGCCGCGAGCGTCGGCCCACTCCTCGGGAACAAAGATTTTTTGCAGCGTGGCCTCGTCCTGGGTGAGGATCGGGTAGCCCAACTTCTGGAACTCCTCCAGGATGCCGTGATTCACGCCGGGATCGTTGTGGTACGGCCGCCCCAACAACACGACACCAAGACGCTCTTCGCGCTCCAGGGTGGCGAGAATGGCGCTGGCGCGCGAGCGCAGATCCCCGTCAAACGCTGCGAGCGCTTCCCACCCGCAGGCCAGCGCCCGGCGATGCTCCGCGGCGCTCAGGCCCAGCAGATCGGCGAAGGCCTCGAACATCTGACGCTCGAGCAAGTCCGGCAAGCCGGGGTCCAGCAAGGGATTGAGGAACTGAATCCCCTGCGCGGCGAAGAGATCCTGCTCGCGGGTGAAGGCGGCCTTCACACCGGCCGGCGTCGCGGTGACGGTGGGGCAGGCGCGCGAGTCCTGCACGCCACGTAGGAACGTGGGCAGACAGTCGATCATGGGGAAGAAGATCACGTTCAAAGGGCGCCGCGCGTGCTGCACTTCGAGGAGATTGTGTACGTGCGGGATCCCAAGCTTTGACGGGAAACAGGGGTCCACCGCGCCGCGCTTGGCGCCGTTGCGATAGAGTTCCTCGCTGGTAAAGTCCGACCACACCAGATTTCCGGGCGGAATCCCCAGGGCGGCGAAGTAGCCATTGAAGAGTGGGGCGAGTGAATAGAGATTGAGCACGCGGGGCATGCCGACCCGCAGAGACTGGCGCGCCGCCTGCCGCGGTTGACGGCGCGTCTGCGCGGGCGTGAGCGCCCAACGCGAAATCGGGTCGGCCACCACCGGCACGGCGGGCACGCGGAAGGCGGCGTGCGCGGCGTGCTCGGCGAGATTCGGATAGCGCTGGCGCTTTTGGTCGCCGTCGCTCTTGATCTCGCGCATCGCCTCGACGTCTTCCACGGTGCCCTTCTCGCAGGTGGCCAGGATGAGGCGTTGCGCGCCGGCGGCCAGCGGCACTTTGGTCTTGGCGGGCGCCTTGGCCGTGGCCGGTGCGCCGGTGGAAGCGACATCGATGAACGTCCGCAGGCAGTGGTTCGGGCAGAAGTAACAGCGCGTATCTTCGGAGGTGGTGGCGGTGTAGCGAAGCTCGCGCACCGCGCCCAGGCCGGTGAACGTCGTCTGGCGTCCCCGGTCAAACAGGCGTCCCGCTTCGAGCGCCGCGCCAATCGCGCCGGCTTCGCCGCAGAAGGGATGCACCACCACCTCCGGCGCCGCCGTGCCCCGAAAGCGCGACTCGATAAAGTCCACTTGCGCCTTCACCGCCGCCAGATTGTACTGCGTTCCACCCTGCAGCAGGAAGCGCTTGCCGAGCGCCGCCAGATTCGGAATCTGGGCCACATAGAGCCAGATGTTCTTTGGCAGCACGTTGCACAGTCCGGCCAAAATCTCCTCCGGCGTCCAGCCTTGGCGTTGAAAATTGACGATGTCGCTTTGCATGAAGACCGCGCAGCCGTAGCCGAATTCGGGCATGGCTTGCGCCTGGAAGGCCACTTCGGCAAGTTGCTCGACACGGTAGCCGAGCGCCTCGGCGGTGGACTGCAGGAAGTAGCCGTTGCCGGCCGAGCATTGGGTGTTGAGCCGGAAGTCCTTCACCGCGCCGTTCTTCAGCATGATCAGCTTGATATCCTGGCCGCCGACGTCGCAGATGACGTCCACGTCCGGAAAGAAGTGCAGGCCGGCCTGGGTGTGGGCCACGGTCTCGACGAGCGCGGCGTCGGCGCCGACTACGTCGCGCAGCAGGTCCTTGGCGTAGCCGGTGACGCCGGCGCCCAAGACGCGCAGTGTAGCTCCCTGGCGGGCCACCTCGCCGGCCAGGCGGGCCAGCACCTGCTGGGTGTCCTCGATGGGATTGCCCTGCGATAGCTGATAGGCCTTGGCCAGGACGGGCCGTTGTGGATCGCGGCCGATCAGGACGGCCTTCGAGGAGGTGGACCCGCCGTCAATGCCGATGAAGCCTTCCACGATCTGCCCGGGCGCGAAGACGGCCGGTGCGAAAACCGGCGGACGGTAGCGCTCGCGAAAGCGATGGAGGTCGGCGGCGTCGCGGGAGAGTCCGCCGCCGGACTTGCCGGCGGCACGCGTGCGCAAGGAGTCGCGCAGTTCGGCGCTGCCGCGGTAACACCCCACGGATTCGGCTTCCTGCAAGCCGGCCTCCAGGGCGCCCAGGGCGGCGAAGTACTCACTACCGTCGGGCGTGATGATGCAGCGATCCGCGCCGCCCTCAGGCAACGTGACGCCGCGTTCACGCCACAGGCGCAACAGATGGGCCCGCCAACACTCGCGCAGCCCGCGCAGGAACGTGTTTGGCCCGCCGAGCAGGAGCACGTCCGGGCGGGGCGTGTTGCCGCGCGTGAGCACGGTGAGGTTTTGGATGACGATCGCCTCATAGAGCGAAGCCATGAGTTCCGCGGGCGGGATGCCGCTTTTTTGCAATCCATTGATGTCGGTTTCGGCGAAGACGCCGCACTTGCCAGCTACAGTGTGCAGTTTCAGCCCGTCGTAGCCCAAGGTGGCGAGTTCGCCGGCCGGGATACCGAGTTTGGCGCGGATCTTGTCGATGACGGCGCCGGTGCCGCCGGCGCATTTGTCGTTCATCGACGGCAGCTTGCGGCGTGGGCCATCGCCGGTGGCCTCCTGGAAGATGATGATCTTCGCGTCCTGCCCGCCGAGTTCGATCACGGTTCCGCATTGAGGATAGAGCCGCTCGACGGCGAGCGAAACGGCGTGCACCTCCTGGATGAACTTGGCGCCGATGCGCTCACCCACGGTGGCGCCGCCGGAGCCGGTGGCGAAGACGCGCGCTTCCGCCGGGCGGAAGCCGGGGATCTCTTCCTCCCAACGGCCGAAAAACTCGAGGGCCTTCTCGGCCTGGCGCGAATCGTGGCGCGCATAGTCCTTCCAGACCGTTTCGCCATGATGATTTTGCACCACGGCTTTCACCGTAGTAGAGCCAATGTCGAGCCCGATCCTCATGCCACCGCGACCACGGCCTTCGGCGTCCAGCGCTCACGACGGGCACGTTCGGCAATGTGGATCGCGGTGCGCGCCGCCATGCTGGCCAAGCCAGGCGCAGGCGGAATCCGGTAAAGCTGCCGGCTGAGTTCTGGGTGCGCATCGGCGTAGCGCCGCAGATCGTCGTGGCTCCAGCCTATTTGTTGCAGGACGCCGGCGAACTCGCGCAGCGCCTTGGCCCGCGCCTCGCTGAGGGCCATCTGCACCCGCGAATGGGCGTTGATCTCGCCCTCGCCCGAAGTCTCCACGGCCAGATAAACCATGTCCTGCTCCTGTGCGACCACCGCCGCCTGCACCGCGTCGGACTGCGTGGACGGCATGCAGCCAAAGGGCTTCAAACTGAGCACCATGTGCGCCAAACGATGACGCGCGTAGTAGATGTTCTTGGCGATTTCGGTATGGCCTTCGCCACCTTCGGCGCGGGAGTCGTAGTGGCCACGGGCCAGTTCGCGTAGCTTGCGCTGGTCGAGCAAGTCGCGCCCGGCGCCGCCCAGGGCGGCCAGCATCTTGCGGTATTCGTAGCGAAAGACCGCTTCGCCCATCCGCAGCCGGAATTCCTTCATGCGGCTACCTGGCATCAGGCCGCGGCGATCCTGGCACTGCTGCACCGCCTGGTGGATCATGTACAGGATCAGCGACGCGATGGGCTCCAGCAGCACCTGCGCGCCTTCGCGCTCCAGAAACGACACCATGCGGTAGTTGCCGTCGCCCTCGGTGGTTTGCGCCCAGAATTCGCCGATTACCTTTACCACGGGCTTCACTTGCAGGCGGTCGACGGGAACCTCGTCGAAAAGTCGGCCCGCTCCCGCCAGCGCGGATGGCAGACGCCGGCCAAGGAGTTGGCTGGCCAGGCGTCCCAGATCCTCGAAAGCGGCGGGCCGCATCCGGAAACGCGGCTGGGTTTTCATCGCGCTGGCGACCAAATCCACCGCGCCGCGCAGCGCGTTGGCGGTGGCGCCAGCCTGCCGCTCGAAGGGCCGGGTGAGCGCCGCCATTTCGTTTAGGACGTCGGCGGCATTCAGGGCGTTCAGGATACCCAGGAAGAACTCCTGATTCATCAGCAAACCTTGAGTGGAAACGCTCTGCTCCATGCCTTCGCCCAGGTCAAAGAGCAAGACGCGAAAGCCTTCGAAGCCAGAGTTCCGCAGCGCCAGGCGGTATTCGGATTCATACATCCCGAAGCGGCAGGGTCCGCAGGCGCCCGCGGTCAGGAAAACGTGCGTCTCGATGATTTCCGCGCGGCTCATCCCCCGCGCCTCCAATGACTGGAGGTGCCGCACCAGGTTACCCACGGTGAAGTAAGTCGGGTTGCACTGGCCGTTGTTGCCATACTCCTTGCCGGCCTGAAAGGCGGCGACGTCGGGATCCGGCAGGGATTCGGCACGGTAGCCCAAGTTGGTGAAAGCGGCTTGCACCAGCGCTTCGTGTTTCCAGGTCAATCCCCCAAACAGGACCGTCGTGCGATCCCGCTCCTCGCGGGTGAACCCGCGTTCCGTGGGACGGCGGTAATGACGTGACGCCGCAGCCGGCGTGGGGAGCTCGATGCGCACCAACGGAGAATGGGTGGGGCTTGGCATCTTGCGACGTTACCACGTCCGGGGCCGGGTGATCGTTATACAATTACGAGTCAGTAGGATTACCTGGGGGTTCCCGTAGAATGAATCGTACTTTTCCCGTCTTGCGAAAGGTAGCCATGTTGTTTCTGGCTGCCGCGCCGATGGTGGCGCAGAATGCGCCGTTCGTGTTTCGCGGTGGCGTCGCCAATTCCGCGAGTTTCACGGACAACCAATTGCCGGGAGGCGGCATCGCGCGCGGCTCGATCTTTTCGATCTTCGGACGCGGCCTAGGTCCGGCCGTGCCGCTCCAGGTCTCCAGCTTCCCGTTGCCTACGGAACTGGGCGGGACTTCGGTGATTGTGCGCCAGGGGCCGCGCGTCTTCTCGGTGCTGCCGCTCTTCGTTTTTGAAGGGCAGATTAACGCCATTCTGCCGTCGAATACGCCGACCGGCCTCGTCTCACTCCAAGTTACGTTTAACGGCCGCGCGGGGAATTGGGTACCGGTCCGCGTGGTGGACCACTCGCCCGGCATCTTCACCGCCACCGGGCTGGGCCGCGGTTGGGGCATTCTGCAGAACTTCCTGACGCCTGCTTCGCAGCCCCTGAACAGCGGCGCCAGTTCCATTCGGCCCGGCCAGGTGGGCACGCTGTGGCTAACGGGTACCGGCGCTATCCAGGCTCCGGACAATCAGCCGCCTCCCGTGGGTGACCTGCCTTACAGCATCGAGATCTTTGTGGGCGGCAGGCTCGTGACGCAACGGCTCTACGCCGGTCGCGCGCCCTTGATTTCCGGGCTGGACCAATATGTCATCACGATTCCCAACGACGCCCCCTTAGGATGCTTCGTGCCGGTCTATGTCCGCGTGAATGGCACCGCCTCGAGCGCCGTGACGATCGCCATCACGAACGACGGCGGCGCGTGTTCTGACAGCCACAATCCGATCTCCTCCGCGCTGCTCCGGGGCGGCAAAATCGTACACGGCATCATCTATCGCGGCACCACCAGCGCCCGCGAGTTCGCCGGTATCGATGCCGACTTCTCCGCCGACAAAGCGGCCGTCCGGGCCATGGAGGAAGCCGGCGGCCAGTTTGCCTTCGATCCGTTCCTAGCCGCGCCACCGCCAGGCACCTGTACCAACTACTCGGTTAAGGGCAACATCATGCAAAACGGGATCGACATGTCTGCCCGAGGGCGGCCCTTGGACTTGGGGGCCTTGTCGATCAGTTCGCTGACAGCGGAGAAGCCTTTGGATCAATTGCAGCCTGGGCTCTACAACTCGGTGCTGGCCAGCGGATTTCCCAGTATGCTGAGCCTGTTCTTTGGGCAAGGCGCTTCCTCGCTGCGCGGCACCGGCGGCGCGGATGGCGGGGCCTTCAACGTCAGTTTCGCCAACTCCCCCCAACTGGACGGCTTCAACGCTGACCAGTTGCGCGTGATTGATCGCGCGGCCGGTTTCAACGTTACCTGGAACGCGCAGCCCTCGGTTTCCGCGCTGATCATCGGCGGCGTTTATGACCAGGTGACGAACAGCTCCACCCTCTTTTCGTGTGTCTCGTCCCCGGGCGCGTCCAGCCTGCGTGTCCCCGACTATGTGCTGGGCAATCTGCCGGCCACGCGGGGCGCCACGGACCTGGTGGAGGCCCGGCTCTTCCTCAGCGCCATGCCTGCCCTGCGCGAAACCACCACCCCCGGCCAAGTGCGCGTCTTCACCGCGCGCCAGGACGTCGTCGTTCGTTCCATCCAGACGGTTCGCTAAAGGTTACCTTTCATGAGAATTACTCACTTTGATCGACTGCCGGTCTGGATAAAGAACCTGGGGCTGGCCGTTGGCCTGCCGTTGTTCTTTCTGGCGATGTCCACCATTGGTGGCTGTTTAGGTGTTTCCTCCATCCCAACGGTTTTTGAAGAGCCCTCGTTCTACATCGCGCATCAAGGGGATACGAATCCAGTCTGGTTCCGCAATGGCGCCGCCAACCCGGCTGCCTTGACGCTGCCGGCCAGCCTCAACAGCGCCAGTGTCAGTGACCTGGTAGTCGTGCGCTACAACAACGCGACCGCTGACCTCTTGCATCTCGTCTCTCCCAGCCTGCGCTCCCTGGTGATCGTGGAGCGTGGCGCCAGTACGACGCTCGCGAATCTGGCGCTCGGCCAGAATCCCTTTGGACTCGCCGTGGGAGAGTCGTTTGCTTATGTCTCTAACACCGGCAGCAACACCATCACCGTGGTGGACCTGAGCACGTATCAGATCGTGGCCACGGTCCCGACGCTGCCGAACAGCCAACCCCGAGGCCTCGCGCTGACCCCGGACGGCCGCAAGCTCTACATCGCGAACTCCGGCCTGGGCACCGTCAGCGTGCTCGACACCACAACGCGCAACATTGTGGGCGGCATCACCGTGGGCACCACGCCTTCGCGCCTCATCATGAACCTGGCCGGCGACACCCTCTACTCCACCAACACCGGCAGCGGCAACATCAGCGCCATCGATACCGCAACCGATACGGTCTCCATCACCCTGGGCGGATTAATCAACGCGGCAGGCGCTGGCCTCAGTGCCGCGGGCGACACGCTGGTAGCGAATAGCGGTGCGTCGATTAGCCTCATTGACGCGAGTTCCTTCAACACCAAAGCGGGCCCCTTCACCGCGTCGTCGGCTCCTGGCTTCCTGCTCGCGCCGAACTCCGATTCCTTCCTGTCAGCCGATACCGCGACCAACCGCGTCACGCAGAACTGGGTCTTGGCTGGAAGTTCGCCCATCTCCAAGACGCTCACCACGGGCATTGGTCCCACCGTGCTGGCGATGACGCGCAAGTCTGACCGGGTCGTTGTCCGGCCGGCGCAGTACTCCGTCACCACGAATCCCACGGGCCTCAGTTTCCAGGTGGATGGCACCGCCTACACGTCGACTCAAGTCTTTACTACCTGGGCCGTGGGCTCCAGCCACACCCTACAGGCGCCGACGCCCCAGCCCGACACCGACCCGGGCCAGCGTTTCCGTTTCGTCAACTGGACCGGCTCCACCACCAGTTCCGCGAACCCGCTCACCATTACCGCCCCGGCTGGTGGCGGCAGTTACACGGCGAATTTTGACCGCCAATGCCGGCTGCTCGTGAACGTTGCCGGCGGCGGCACCGTCGCGGCCAACCCTCCCTCGACGGACAACTTCTACCCCTGCGGCTCCGCCGTCGTGCTCACCGCGACGCCGTCCACCGGTCAGCAGTTCCTGGGCTGGAGTGGCGACGCCACCGGAGCCACCAATCCGCTTACCGTCGCCCTGCCCGCTGGCCGTGTGGTAACGGCGACCTTTGGCGCCACCGCCCAGGTGGGTGTCATCGTCCAAACGAACCCGGCCAACATCGGCGCCACCGTCGGCATCGCCGGCGCGACCGGGTTGAATACCTTCTCGGCCACCCTCCCCGCCGGCTCCACCCAGACGCTCACCGCCACCACGTCGATCGTGATTTCGAATGGAACGCATTACGCCTTCGATAACTGGTCTCCCGCTGGCCCCAACGTCACGCTGCCCGCCAGCGGCTCCACCGTTTACGTTGCGAATTACCGGGCCATTGGCTACACCGTTACCGCCGCGGGTTGCGGTATTCAGGTAGGTCCGCTGTCGCAGGCGCTGCTGCAGAACCCGTTGGTCTTCCCCCCGAATACGGTACTCACCCTGACGGCGGCGCCGCCCACCGGACAAGTCTTCCAAAGCTTCCAGGTGCAATTCGTCGCCGGCCAGACCACGAACCTCACCACGAATCCGTCGAACCTGACGCTGATCCAGCCGGCCACCATTACCGCCGTCTGCGGCAGCCCGCAGTTGATTCCGGTTACCGTGGGCACCAATCCCGCTGCCATCGGGGTTACGGTCGGCATTGGCGGAGGCACGGGTTTGAACACTTTCGCCACCAGCTTAGCGGCGGGCAGCAGCCAAACCCTTACCGCCACGCCCGCCGCCCTGGTGTCGGGGGGCACCTACTATTCCTTCAATAATTGGACCCCCGCCGGACCCAGCGTGACGCTTCCGGCCAGCGGCTCCGCGGCATATACCGCGAACTACCAGGTGGCCGGCTACACCGTCACCGCCTTGGGCTGCGGCATCGCCGTTGGACCTTTGGCACAGGCATTGAGCACGAGTCCGCTCGTTTTCGCCGCTAACGCCCAACTACAACTCACGGCGTCGCCGCCCACCGGGCAGGTCTTCCAGCAGTTTCAGATTCAGATCGGCGGCGTCAGCACCACTTCCACCAGCAATCCGGCCAACATTACGCTGTCTGGCCCCGCGGTGATCACGGCCACCTGCGGCACCCCGCCGACGCAGACCGTCACCATCACGACGACTCCGATCCAAGGCGTGCCGCTGACAATCGACGGCAACGTCATCAATTCGCCGGCGGCCCAGCAATGGGCCATCGGCTCGAATCATACGCTCGTCGCACCGAGCCCCGTGGACCGCTCCGGCACCCGCTACTCGCAACCCACCTGGACCACGGGCGCGAGCGTCCCCACGCTCAACGTTACGAATTACCAGGGCAGCCCCTCGTCGTTTGTGGCGGCCTATACGGCCACCGCCTATCAGTTCTGCCTCACGCAGCAGACGGTCTTCGGCAACCCCGTCACCGTCTCGGTGACGCCCGCGGGGATCGCCACGGGTACGCCCGGCTGCTTCTGGTACGACAGCGGCACGCAAGTGAGCTTCTCGACTACTTCAACCAATGCCGCCGTGCAGTCCCTGGTGAGCTTTGACGGCGGTGCCCCCACGCCAGCCAGCATCTCGGCGGTTCGCATGATCAGGCCCGTGAACGTCGCGATCACGTTCACTCTGAACCCGGCTACGAAGACCGATCACAATTTCCTCTTGAGCGGTACGGGCAACACGCGCACGCTGCGCGTAACGGTGATCAATTCCGGGGCCACGACGCTTCGCAATGTCGCCTCCAGCTTTAGCGTCGGCGCAGCGCATACCATCAGCGGCGCTACCTCGGTGGCCGGTGTCGACCTGGCGCCCGGAGCCTCCCGGTTCTTCGATGTGACCATCACCAAAACCGGTGCTGCCGCCGCTAATCTCAGCTTTAGTATCAGCACGACTGGTCTCAATATCCTCGGCGGCACACACACCGACAATACCGGCTATTCCATTACCTTCTAGGCTAGACCGAGCGGTTCCAGGCTTTGGCTTCAGTGCGCAAGTAGGCGTGTAAGGCTTTCCATCCCGGCCTGACTGAGCCAGGCTGGTGTATTTGGGCGTGTAGTGAATCGTGAAGCGGCTCCAGAGTTGGTCAGCTTGGTTGGGGCCGAGGGGGCGTACGAGAGAACTGTTGACCACGGCGAATCCTCAAGGATCCAGTGGCCGTGATTGTGCATTTAGGCAGTTACCCATGAATCCCCACTCCACCACTCACGGACTCTCCAGCCTGCTCGCCACTCACCGACGCCGTCTACGCCAAGTTCCGCCGTCAAGCACTCTGGGCCGCCGAAGCCGCCCGCCGCGCCTTCCAGCGCCAGATCAACATCAACCTCGGCCGTCCCGCTGAGGACGAGCCACCCACCGAATGTGCGGAACTGGCCAACCATCTTCGCCTTCAGGGCTGGTGGCCGAGGTGGGTCAGGCGATCCACTTCCGCCCGGACTTGGCTGCTTAAGGCCGTGCGCTCCTTGATGTGGCGGCCCGCTGTTTCTATGGGTTTGCCGATGCGCAGCGTGATTGGACCGGGCTTCATGAAGCCGGAGCCGAAGGGGAGCATTTCGAAGGTGCCGCAGATCGCCACCGGCAATACCGGGGCGCCGCTCTTGATGGCCAGAAAAAAAGCGCCGTCGCGAAACTCCTGTAGCTCGCCGCTGGCCGCGCGGCCACCCTCCGGAAAAATCAGCACCGAAATACGTCGAGCGGCGATGAGTTTGGCGCCTTCGTTCAGGGCCTTGATGCCGTCGCGGGGATTGTCGTTGACGACGGGCAAATGGCCAGCGCTCGCCAGGTGGGTGCCCAGGAAGGGAATCTTGAAGAGCCCTTTCTTGGCCATGAAGCGAAAATCGATGGGTAAGTGCCCGAGCACAACGGGCGTATCCATGTAACTCAGGTGATTCGCGGTGATGATGTAATTGCTACCCGGCTGGATATTCTCGAGTCCCACGATTCTGAGTTGGACGCCCGCCAAGCGGCACAGGATCCTGGCCCAGGCGCGAGCCACGGCCATTTGCTTGTTTCCCGTGCGATCAAAGAGCGAAGCGACTAAACTTAGCGTGCCCATCAAGACGGTGGCGAGACAGATTAACGGGTCAATCCAAAAATACGCACGCAGCTTTTCGTAACTCATGCAAAGAGGCCCATTTTCTTGAGCAATGGGCGCGCTTCGCCGACTAAGTAGAGGCTGCCTGTAATGAACACGACATCCTCCGGCGCGGCTTGGCGGATTGCCGCGAGGGCTTCGCTGACGCGGGGGACGACGCGGCCGTGGCGCGCGGCGGGTAGCTGCGCGATCTGGGCGGCGGCGAGGGCGCGGGCCTGATCCGGCGCGGTGAGGATGAGCTCATGCGCGAGGGGAAAGAGCACTTCGGCGATCTCGTCCACTTGCTTGTCGGCCATCACACCAAAGATCATCCAGACGCGACGGCCTTGATGGAAGTGGCGGATGTAAGCCGCCAGCGCGACGGCGCCCGCGGCGTTGTGCGCGCCGTCGAGGATTACGTCCGGACGCTGGTGGATGCGTTCCAGCCGGCCGGGCCATTGCGCCTGGCCGATGCCGTCGAAGATCTCCTGCGGCGTCAGTCCGAGTTGGTGCAGGCTTACCGCGGCGGTGGCCGCGTTGCGCAATTGGTGCTCGCCGGCCAGCGGGCAGTGGACTTCCAGCTTTACGTCATGGTGCGTCAGCGTGAACGTGCCGCCGTGCGCGTCGAGCGAATCCACTTGCATCCGCCATTGGTCCACGTCGAGCAGCGCCGCTTGATGTTCGATCGCGGCGCGTTCCATGGGGAGCCGGGCTTCCGGGCGCTGGTGCGCCACCACGACGGGGACCCCTGGCTTGATGATGCCGGCCTTCTCCGTCGCGATCAACTCGATCGTATCGCCGAGCCACTGCATATGGTCAAAATCGATCGCCGTGATTACCGAGAGCACTGGCGTGACGACATTGGTCGCGTCCAAGCGCCCGCCCAGGCCCGTTTCGAGCACCACCGTGTTCACCCGCGCCTGGCGGAAAACCAGGAAGGCCATCAGCGTCAGCGACTCAAAGTAAGTGGGGTGCATGTCCAACTCGCCGCGCTTGATCAGCGCTTCGGCGACATGGTGCATTTCGTGGAAAACGTCGGAGAACTGCGCTTCCGAAATCGGCTTGCCGTTCAGCTGAATTCGCTCGGTGGGGTCGACAAAATGCGGCGACGTGTACAGGCCGGTACTCAGCCCCTTCCGGCGCAGCGCGCTCTCGATCATGGCGCACGTGGAGCCCTTGCCGTTGGTGCCGGCGACGTGTACATACCGGCAGGCGCGTTCGGGATGATCGAGCGCGGCGGCCATCCGGCGCATGCGGTCCAGCCCGAGCTTGACGGACTTTACTTCGTTACCGAGGGAGTAGAGGTATTGCACCTCAGCGGGGTGATTCACGAAAGGTTGGCCCCCTGTAGTTTAACGCACGTACTGCAAGAGGAAGGCGTATTCAAAGGCCGTTTCCTTGAAGCGTTCGTAGCGGCCGGAGGGTCCAAAGTGGCCCGCGCCCATCTCGGTCTTCAGCAGGACCTCGCGGTCGCCGAGCTTGGTGGCGCGGAGCTTGGCCACCCACTTGGCAGGCTCCCAATACTGGACGCGCGGATCATTCAAGCCGGCCAGGACGAGCAGATGCGGATAGTCCTGCGGCGCGACGTTGTCGTACGGCGAGTACGACTTCATATAGTGATACGCCTCCGCCTCGTTCGGGTTGCCCCACTCCTCATACTCGCCGACCGTAAGCGGCAAGGAGGCGTCAAGCATGGTGTTCAGCACGTCGACGAAGGGCACGCCGGCGATGGCGGCCTGGAACAGGTCCGGCCGTTCGTTCAGCACTGCGCCCATGAGCAGTCCGCCCGCGCTGCGGCCCATGATGGCGAGCTTCTCCGGGACGGTGTAGCCGGCGGCGATCAGGTGTTCGGCGCAGGCGATAAAGTCAGTAAACGTGTTGCGCTTGCGCATCATTTTGCCGTCGTCGTGCCAGGGAGTGCCCAATTCACTGCCGCCGCGGATCTGCGCGATGGCCCACACCCAGCCACGGTCCAGCAGGCTGAGGCGTTCGGCATTGAAGACGGGCTCGGTATTCAGGCCGTAGGAGCCGTAGCCGTAGAGCATGGTGGGGCGCGCGCCGTTGGCGCAATCGCGGCGATAGACCAGCGCGACGGGCACTTGCGCGCCGTCCGCCGCGCGAACCAAAACTCGCTCCGTGGCGTAGGCCTCGGCGTCGTAGCCGTGCACCACCATCGTCTTGCGTATGGTGCGCTCATGCGTGACCAGGTCATAGTCGATGACGGTGGGCGGCGTCACCATCGACGTGTATTCGAAGCGGAAGTGGGTCGCGTGGTATTCGGGGTTGCTGTGCGGGAAGACGTGATAGACGGGGTGCGGGAACTCGACGTTGTGATCGAGCCCCAGGCGAATGCGGCGCAGACCGCCCTCGCGCTCAATGAGCACGAGGTGTTCCGCGAAGGCGATGACGCTTTCGAGCAACACCGCCGGACGGTGCGGCAGGATCTCGCGCCAATTCTCCACGGCGGGATCCGCCACCGGGACTTCCACCAGCCGGAAGTTGCGGCCCTGGTCATTGGTGCGGATGTAGAAGCGATCGCCTTGATGCGTGACGTCGTACTCGATGTTGGGGCGTCGCGCGTAAAAGAGTACCGGTGGGGCCTCGGGCGAGTCCGCTGGCCAGCGCCAGACCTCCGATGAAGTTGCGCTCGAAACCGTCAGGATCATCCAGGCGCGGCTGCGAGTCTTCGAGAGGCCCAGGTTAAAGCGCTCGTCGGGCTCGGTGAAGATCAGGGTAGACGTAGCATCGCCCAGGCGATGGCGCCACAGTTGGTGGGGCCGCTTGGCGTCGTCGACGCGGTTGAAGAAGAGCGTGCGGTTGTCGTTGGCCCATTCAAGGTCGTAGTAAGTGCCGGTGAGTGTGTCGGGCAGCAGTTGGCCGGTGGCCAGGTCCTTCACGCGCACCGTGTACACTTCGTCGCCTTCGGTATCGATGGAATAGGCCAGCAACCGGTGATCGGGGCTAGGCGAAAAGACGCCGATCCGGAAGTACTTTTCGCCCTCGGCCAGATGGTTGCCGTCGAGCAGAATCTCCTCAGCCCCGCCGAGGGCGGGCTGGCGGCAGTAAATGGTGTACTGCTTGCCGCGTTCGGTGCGGGTGTAGTAGAGATATTCACCGCGGCGCACCGGCACGGTCTGATCGGTCTCTTCGATGCGGGATACCATTTCGCGATAGAGCTTGTGCTGCAACTCTTCGGTAGGCTCCATCACGGCGGCCATGTAGCGATTTTCTTGCGCGAGATAGTCGATTACCTCTGGACGGTGCTTGTGGCGCAGCCAGTGATAAGGGTCACAGCGGACATCGCCATGCAACTCGGAATTCTGGGGCTGGGGCCGGGCCACCGGCCAGAAGGACTTGGAAGGAATCGTAACGGTCGCCATCGTTGCTCTGTTGAACCGACACCCGCCGGTCTGGACGCGCGGCGTATCTAGTGCTGCACAGGGTCAGAAGGGCGGAGGGCTTGTTGCCGCGGGGGCGGCGAAAGCACCACTGAGTATGGTACCGCGGTTCTGTTGGACCGGCAGGGCGATAGTGCAAAATAGCAGGATGGGCCCAAAACAAAGGATTGCGCTTGGACTTGCTGGTTAGCCCCGAAACAATTCGCGACTTGGCCCGCCAACACGGAACCCCACTCTATTTGCTGGACCCACGTTACGTGGTGGATGCGCTGCGGGGCCTGACGGCTGGCCTGATGCGTTTCTACCCGAACGTTGAGGCCACTTACTCGGTGAAGTCGAACTACCTGGCGGGCATCTTGCGCGCCGTGCTGGCGGCGGGCTTTCGCCTGGAGGTGGTGTCCCGGCATGAACTGGCCTTGGCCGGATCGCTCGGCGCGGGGTCCGGGCAGCTCTTGTTCAATGGTCCGGGCAAGACTCGCGAAGACTTCGCGTATTGCCAGCGCCAAGGGATCGACGTCAATGTAGATTCGCTCGACGAACTGCGGCTGGCCGCTTCACTCGGAACGAGGATGCGCGTCGGGTTGCGGATTGCCGCCACTTTGCACAACGGCTCGCTCAGCCGCTTCGGCCTGGTGGAGAGTGACTTCGACGAGGTGCGGCAGTTGCCCGTGAGCATCGCGGGTCTGCACTTGCATCATTCGTCGCGGCGCGACGCGCAGAGCTACTGCGATCGCCTGGATCGTTTGCGCGAAGTGGCGGCGACGCTGAAGATCGAGCCGGAATACTATGACCTCGGTGGCGGGATGGCGAGTGTGCCGCCGCCCGAGGTCGCCGCGCGGCTGCCTTACCCGATTGACCCGCCGGAGCAGTGGACGGAGACGCTGGGCCGCCACGCGGCGCGGGTGCTAGGCGCGGGCGGGCCCCGGCTGATTCTGGAGCCGGGGATCGGCGTGCTGGCCGGTTGCCTGCAATATGTCACGTCGATCACGGCGGTGAAGCGCCGGCCCACTGGCGACATCGCGATTTGCGACGGCTCTTTGTTCGACGTGAATCCCCTCCGATCCGCGATTCATCCGCCTTGCGTGCTGCTGGAGCGGACGGGAACCGGTGCGGTCCCCCTGTATGGCGGCACGTGCATGGAGATCGATCAACTAGGCGCGCTGGCCGCGACGCCCGTGCCGGGCGACCTCGCCGTGGTGGGCAACGTCGGCGCTTACTCCGTCAGCCTGGCGCCGCAGTTCATTGTGCCGCCCACTCCGGTGTATGCCGTGGATACGGGCGAGTTGCTGCGCGTGCGCCCAGCGCTGGGCGAATTTCTGGGAGCGGGCCGATGAAGCGGACGAAGTGGCTCTTCTCGACGATCGGCAAGCGCGGCTACATCGCGGACTATCTGCGCGACGCCGATCCGCTCGCGCACATCACCGGCAGTGGGAGCACGAAATTCACGCCGGGCTTCACCAGTTGCAATGAGACGGCGCTGATGCCCGATATCGCCTCGCCCGAATATCTGGACGCGGTGCGCCGCGTGGTACGGGAGCGCGAGATCAACGCCATCTTGAGCTTTACCGATCCCGATGTCGCCGCGCTCTCCACCATTCGCGAGGAACTTACCGCCGCCGGGGTGCGCTGCTTTTTTCCTGGCCGCGATGTCGCCACGATGGGCTTCGACAAACTGGAGACGGCGAAGTGGACGGCGCAACACGGCGTCACCGCGCCGCGTACCGCCGCCGATCCGCAAGTCGCCCTGGAGCGCATTGGCCTGCCGTTGATTCGCAAGCCGCGTTTCGGCTCGGCTAGCGTCGGAGTCTCCGTGATTCGCCACGCGAATGACCTGTTTCCCGCCTGCCATGACGAGCGCGACTACATCTACCAGGATTTCATCGAAGGCGAGGAAGTGAATATCGAGCTCTGCGGCGACCTGGAAGGTCGGCCGATCGGCGTGTCGGCCTGGAAGAAGCTGCTCTCACGCAACGGCGAAACGGAACTCGCCGTCACCGTGCGCCGCGACGATCTGATCGCCCACGGCCTGCGCCTGGGTGAACTGGCCCAAGTGATCGGGCCGTGCGATGTCGACGTGATTGACCGCGGCGGCGAACTCTTCCTGATCGAGTTCAACATGCGCTTCGGCGGGGGCTATCCGGTGTCGCACCTGGCGGGCGCCGGTTTTCTGGAACTGCTGGTGCGCGTGGAGCGCGGCGAGCATCCGCCCTTGGACACCGGCTTCGCGGGAGACATCTTTATGATGAAGACCCTGCGTCCCTTTGGTGGACCCATGAGTGCCGCGGAAGGCATTTTCTTAACGCGGCATCAGTACCGGCATTAGTTTACTCCCAAATGCACTTGACCGCGTAGTCCTGGAAGTGCTGATCGCGGCTTGCCAACGTGAGGTTTTCGACCATGGCTTGACTGATCAACATGCGATCGAAAGGATTCCGGTGATACGTCGGCAGCCCGTGCATCCCCAGCGAGTGCCGCAGGTTGACGGGCAGCGTTTTCGCCTGGAGGTTGGCAATCTGCCGGACGTAAAAAGAAGTCTCCGATGGCATGTCAAGCTTGCCGATGCTGACTTTCGTTGCAATCTCCCAATGACTAACGACGCTTACCCAGCGTTCGATCAACGGGTCCTGCAAGAGGCTTCGTAGCCGAGGCGGCAGTTTGGCAGGATTGGCGATGGCGAACAAAAAAGCGTGGGTGTCGAGGAGGATCTTCACGCTACTTGCCGAAGAGGTCGATGATTTCTTGATCAGTTAAAGGGTCATCCCAACCAGGCTTGAAGACCACCTGTCCGCGTGCATCACCCAATACGGGCAGTGGCCCTTGGACCCGCACCAGCCGTGCAAGCGGCCGGCCGGATTTCGCGATCACGACGTCTTCACCAGCCAACGCTTGTTCTAGCAAACGAGACAGGTGCGTTTTGGCTTCGTGGATGTTGACTTCCATGGTTCTATAGCTTAGTCCCGTGACTTAGTCTATCGTGTCTTCAGTTCTTCCAGGCGCCGCCGCAGCCGCCGGGTCCGCAGCCGGGGCGGGCGCAGCCGCCGCCCATTTGCATCTCCGCGCCGCCGCCCGCGCTCCCGCCCACGCTGACGGCGGCGAAGCCGGAGAGCTGGCGTTCGGCCGTCCGGGAGGCGCACTGCGGGCATTCCGCCGGCTGCTCCGCCTCCGACATCCGGCGCAGCTTTTCGAAACGGCGATCACATTCAGGGCAACGGTATTCGTACATCGGCATGGTTTCATTTTAGACGGCCCGGCGCCGCCGCATGCAAGTGACCGGATTGACCTGCTAGGCTGGAAGGTGACCCCCCAAGTCCCCTAGGAGTGTTTAACCACAAAAATGGCAATAAAAGTAGGCATCAACGGCTTTGGCCGCATCGGCCGCAATGTGTTTCGCGCGTCGCTTAATAACCCGGCGATTGAGATCGTCGCCGTCAACGACCTCACCGACAATCTAACGTTGTCGCACTTGCTGAAGTACGATTCCGTGCTCGGGCCGCTTGGCTTGCCCGTCACGCATGACGCCGATTCGATTACCGTGAACGGCAAGAAGATCAAGGTCTTCGAAACCAAGGATCCGGCCGCCATCGATTGGTCCAGCCTTGGCGTCCAAGTGGTGATCGAGAGCACGGGCCGCTTCACCGACGCCGAGCAGGCCAAGAAGCACCTGCATGGGACGGTGAAGAAGGTGATCATCTCCGCGCCGGCCAAGGGCGAGGACCTCACCATCGTTCTCGGCGTGAACGACAAGGCCTACGACGCGGCCAAGCACAATATCATTTCGAACGCCTCCTGCACGACGAATTGCCTTGGCCCGGTCGCCAAGGTGTTGCACGAGAAGTGGGGCATCGTGAAGGGGTCGATGACCACCATTCACAGCTACACGAACGATCAGCACGTGCTGGATCTGCCGCACGCTGACCTGCGCCGCGCCCGCGCCGCCGGCTTGAACATGATCCCCACCTCCACCGGCGCCGCCAAGGCTATTGGCTTGGTGCTGCCTGAACTGAAGGGCCGCTTGGACGGCTACGCCATGCGCGTGCCCACGCCCAACGTCTCCGTGGTGGATCTGGTGTGCGAACTGAAGACGCCCGCCACCGATGTCGAGATCAACGCCGCCCTGAAGGCCGCCGCCGAAGGCGAACTCAAGGGCATTCTGCAATACACCGAAGATCCCGTCGTCTCGAGCGACATGTTGCAGAACCCCAACAGCTCCATCGTCGACGCCCAGTTGACGAAGGTGTTGGGTGGCAACCTCGCGAAGGTCGTCGCCTGGTATGACAACGAGTGGGGCTACTCCAACCGTGTTGTCGACTTAGTCGGCTTCCTCGGCCAAAAAGGCCTGTAAGTTTTCGTAGGTTTACCCACAGAGGCCCGCCGCGTGAGCGGAGGGCCTTTTTTGCTATGTCGTGGGGAATTCGCGTGGGATTAACCCGGCCTCTTTCAATTCGCGCCACACCGGCGCTGGCACTTCGGCCTCGCGAATCAGCTTTACGGTTTCGTAGAGCCGCGCGGGCGTCATGGAGGAAGTAACTACCTGCGTCATCACGTCCGGAAAGTGAACGACTAACAGGCCGGCCACCGCCGCCGCCAAGTGTAACAAGGGCGTGGAGCCGCAGATACGGAAATATTGCGACATCAGGGCGCGTTCCGCGTCGTTAGCCATTTCGTAGTTATACAGGAACGGTGGCGCCGTGGCCGGATCTTCGGTGAGCGTGAAGGCTTGTCCGTAGTTGATCCCCATCAAGGTAACCTCGAACTTCGGCCCGCGCTGCGCTGCTTGGATGATGCCGAGTAAGTCGCCGAGGATAGCCGGGCAAAAGGTCAGCCCGGCGTAGTCGAGAGAGCCTGGCTCTTCGGCGATAAAGCGATGGATGAAGGCGGGCACTTTCACGCCCAGCCCAATTCGCTCCACAAAGCCGCTGGCCTTGGTGCCTTCGAGAAAGCGCACGGCGGGCCGGACATCGGTCTCCCAATTGAGTCCGACTTGCTTCTCCATATCGGGCGAATCGTGCAGCGCTACGCCATAGAGGTTGCCGCCGCCGAACTCAATGCGCTCGCGGCAGATTTGCTGCTCGATGCCGGCGGGAGAGGGGTCCCAGCGGTCCGTCAGGCCGTGGTAACGCGCGGGAATCCCCTGCAGGAGAGCTTCGGGCTGATGTTCCACCGCGCCACCGGTCGCTAGGCCGAGGTAGCGCAGGCACTTGGTTTGAAAGCGGATCTCTCCGGGTGGGACGCCGAGGATCTCCAGCGCCCGGCCCAATTGCAGGGTGGCGCGATAGAGCACTGCGGAGTCGAAGGTGCGAATCCCGAGGTCCAGCGCCGCTCGCACCATCGGCACCACATGGCGCTCAATGTCCACCTCGCCGCCGCTTTCTCCATTGGGCAGCTTCGGGGCCGGGCCGAAGCCGAAGCGATGGCAGCCGAAGGCAAAACGGTCAGCCGGAATTTCGCGGGGTACAGGCATGAGGAATTTCTCCAGGAGTTACAGTGACGTTTTCACTTCGTAGGGCTTCAGCTCCGCGAAGAGCGAAGGACGGCGCTTGTGCCAGTCCGTCGCCTGCTCGTAGGCGTGCGCCAAGGCCAATACTTTTTCCTCGGCCCACGGCGCGCCCGTAATTTGCAAGCCGATGGGAATGCCGTCGGTGAATTTGCCGCAGGGAATCGAGATGGTGGGTAAGCCAAAGATATTAAACTGCGACGTATTGGCCAACGCGGGTGGCATCGGTTTATCCGTTTCGACGCGCTGGATCGCTTCCGAAATCAGATACGGCTTTGATTTGGTCGTCGGCGTAATCACTAAGTCGACGGTGTCGAATACCTTCACCACCTGACGGCGCAATAAACGCACGGCACGCATGGATTCCACGTAAGTGGTGGCCGGCATTGACGCGGACCGCCCCATGCTCTTGCGCGTGGAAGGCATGTAAGAGCCTTGCGACTTCGGATAATAAGGTAAGTGATACGTGGCGGTCTCCGCGCCGCCCGCGCTGGGGCCGTAGGAGACGGCGGGCAGGACACAGTTCTTCGCGCCGGCCGTCAACTTACTCAAGACGCCGAGCGCCGTATCGACCGCCGCCGCCACTTCGGGGTCTAACTTGTCGTAGAAACTAGCGCGGGGGACGCCCAAACGGAAGCTCTGCACCGGCGCGCCGATGGCTTTGGTATAGTCCAGCACCGGACGATCCACGCAATCGATGTCCAGTTCGTCGTAGCCGGCGATGGCCTGCAGCAGGACGGCCGCGTCCGCGACGGTCTTCGTGAGCGGGCCGACATGATCCAAGGACCATACGAGCGGAATGATCCCGCGGATGGAGGCGCGGCCGTGGGTTGGCTTAAAGCCGACCACGCCGCAGAACGACGCTGGTGTGCGAATCGAACCACCGGTATCGGTGCCCAGCGTGCCGTAAGCGAAGTCGGCCGCGATGGCCACGGCTGAACCTCCGGACGACCCGCCGCAATTGCGCTCCGCCGCGTAGGGGTTGCGCACCGGCCCGAAGAACGTCACCGCCGTAGTGCCTCCCGCGGCGAACTCATGCAGATTGAGCTTGCCCAGCAAGACCGCGCCCGCCGCCTGTAAGCGGCGCCAGACTTCGGCATCCTCCGCCGGCACGCGATCCGCGAACAAGGCGCTGGCCGCCGTGGTGCGGATGCCTTGCGTGTCGATGTTGTCTTTGAGCGCAATCGGCACGCCGTGCAACGGACCGCGAGCGCGTCCCGCCGCGCGTTCCTGGTCAGCCTTCCGCGCGGCTTCCATGGCCACTTCCGGCGTCACCGTAATGAAGGAATTCAAGCCGCGGTCGTATAGGGCAATCCGGTCCAGGCAAGCCTTCGTTAGCTCGACTGAGGTCGTTTGTTTGGTGCGCAAGGCCTCCGCGGCGGCGAGCAGCGTGAGTTGCGTCAGGTCACCCGACGCGGCACGCAAGGCGCTCGCGGCGGCCAATGAGGTATGGATGAAGTTACGGCGGGATAGAGGCATAGTTAGTTAGTCTGGAAGTCCGAAAGCCAAGACGTTCCCGCCCGCGATGCCGGCGATGAATTGCTTTCCGTCGAACATATAGGCCATCGGCGAGGACTTCCAATTCTGGTTCGTCTCGAAGCGCCACAGCGGCTTGCCCGTGGTGGCGTCGGCGGCCATCATGGCGCCGTTTTCTTCGCCGAAGAAGATCAGCCCCGTCGCCGTGGCGATCGTGCCGCCCCAGCCTTGCGCGGGGCCCGGTTGCGGCAACTCCCAGACGGTCTTGCCGGTCTGGATGTCGAGCGCCTTCAGATAATGCTCGGCAATGCCGGGCGCCGTCTGTTGGGATCCGCCCAAGTAGGCTTTCCCCGGGGCCCAGTCGCCCTGGTCGCGCGTCGTATAGACGCTGCATTTTTCAAAGGCCTGGAAATAAAAAAGGCCCGTGGACGGAATGTAAGAAGGCGAGTAAAAATTCGAGGCGCCGTCCTGCGAAGGGCAAACGTAAGTTCCCTTGGCCGACGGTTCCTGATTGGGCGCCTTGATCGGGCGGCCTTCCGGCGTCATGCCGGTGGCCCAGGTAAGTTTCTTGACGAATTGCTTCACTAACAAGACCTTGCCATTGGTGCGGTCCAGCACATAGAAAAACCCGTTGCGATTTCCGTGCAGGAGTAACTTACGCGGTTTGCCTTCCCACATCGCATTAACTAGCAGCGGCGTTTCGGTGGCGTCCCAGTCCCAAAGGTCGTGTGGCGTAAATTGGAAATGCCATTTCAACTTACCGGTTTTCGGATCCAGCGCGACCACGCAATCGCTGTAAAGGTTGTCGCCTTCCCGATCCTTGCCTTCGTACTCTTTGGCCGGATTGCCGATGGGCCAATAGATCGTGTCGAGTTCAGGATCGTAGGTCCCGGTAAGCCAGGTGGGGGCGCCGCCATGGTCAATGTCTTTGCCTTTCCAGGTCTCGGAGCCGGGCTCGCCGCGGGCGGGGATCGTCCAGAAGCGCCAGGCTTCCTTGCCGGTCTGCGCGTCGTACGCCGCGACGAAGCCGCGGGTACCGTGTTCGCCACCGCCGACGCCGGTGAGCACCAGGTTGCCGACGGCCAAGGGCGCGCCGGTCGCGAAGTAATTCTGCCGGTAGTCCGCCGTTTCCACGTCCCAGATCTCTTCACCGGTATGCCGATTCAGCGCGACCAGGTGCGCATGGTCCGTGGCGATAAAGACGCGGTCGCCAATCACCGCGACGCCTCGGTTCGAACTCGCGCCCACCGTGCCCGGCGTGATCGGCCGCCGCCAATGCCAAATCTGCCTGCCAGTGCCGGCGTCGAGCGCGAAGCACTGATTCACGTCGGTGACGAACATCATGCCCTTCACCACCACGGGCGTGCCTTGCAGGCGCGCCCCGTTGGGAATCGGGAAGACCCATTTGACCGTCAGGCCGCCGACGTTGGCCTTGGTGATCTGCGTCATCTCCGTATAGCGATTGCCGCGCGGGTCGCCGTTGTAGCCGGGCCAGTCCACCGACGAAGTCACCTCGCGGTATTGGTTGCCAGTGGCGCGGCGCAGAAGATACGCCTGGCCATTGGAGCGCAGTTGCTTATCGGTGAAGCCCTGCCCGAGTAACTCGCCTTCGAGCTTGCGGCCATCGGTGAGTTCCACGGTTTCGCGCACCACCGGACGTTGGCGGGCCCGCGTGCGCAGCAAGCGGGCGTGCGCCATCAGCGCGGTGAGTTCGTCGCCGGTCACCTTGCTGCCGGGCATCTTGCCGGGGATGCCGTCGCGAATCAGGACGGCCAACTGGGCGTCGTCCCGGCTACCCAAGCCACGGAAAATGGAGGGGGCCATGTCGCTGCCGCGGCCATCGCCGCCATGGCAGCGGCCGCAGCGGCTATCGTAAGCGCGTTGCCCGGCGGTTTGGTCCTGCGCGGCCAGGGCGTAAGCCGCGAGCGAGAGAATGCAGATGCGAACGGACAGGGTCATGCCCTCCATTATTACCCGAGCTTGGACTTCAGTAAGTCATTCACCACGCCGGGATTCGCTTGCCCCTTGGTCGCCTTCATGATCTGGCCCACCAGGAAGCCGATCACCGTGGTCTTGCCGCCCTTGTATTGCTCCACCTGTTTGGGGTTCGCGGCCAGCACTTCGTCGATGATCTTTTCGATGGCTCCGGTGTCGGAGATCTGCTTCAAGCCGTCGCGCTCGATGATCTCGCCGGGCGGCAGGCCCTCGGCGTACATCTTCGGGAAAATCTCCTTGGCCAGTTTCCCGGATAACTCACCGGAGACGATCCGCGCCACTAAGTTCCCCAAATTCGCCGCCGCAATCGGACTCGCGTTGATCTCTTTGCCTTCGGCCTTTAACGCGGCCATCAGGTCTCCCATCACCCAGTTCGCGGTGAGCTTCGGGTCACCTCCGGCGGCGACGGCTTGTTCGTAGTAAGTGCCGATATCCTTGCTCGAAGTGAGGACTTCGGCGTCATATTCACTCAGCCCGAATTGGCTCGCGTAGCGGGCCCGCTTGTGCGCCGGCAACTCCGGCATGCTGGCGCGCAAGCGCTCGCGCCAGCTTTCGGAAATCTGCAACGGCACTAAGTCCGGTTCGGGGAAATAGCGATAATCGGCCGCGGCTTCTTTGGAGCGCATGCTGAGGGTTTCGCCCAGGTCCGGATTGAACAGGCGAGTCTCCTGAATAATCGTTCCGCCTCCCTCGATTACCGCTACCTGCCGGGAAATCTCGAATTCGATGGCCTGCTTTAAAAAGCGGAAAGAATTCAGATTCTTGATTTCGACCTTGGTGCCGAACTTCTCCGCGCCCCACAGGCGGACGCTGACATTGGCGTCGCAGCGCAAGTGGCCCTTCTCCATGTCGCAGGAGCTTACCTCCAGAAACTCCATGGCCTGCTTGACGTAGGTCATGTACTCATAGGCCTCATCAGCGGAACGCATGTCGGGCTCGGAGACGATTTCGATCAGGGGCGTGCCGGAACGATTGAGGTCGACGTAGGTGAAACGATCCGAGTCCTTGAAGCCATCGTGCGTGCTTTTGCCGGCGTCGTCTTCCATGTGGACGCGCGTGACGCCGATGCGCTTGCCGCCTTTGTCCGTGATGACGTCGACAAAGCCATGCTCGGCCAGGGGCAGTTCGTATTGGGAGATCTGGTAGCCCTTGGGAAGGTCCGGGTAGAAGTAGTTCTTGCGCGCCATGCGCGAGGTGGGATTGATTCGGCAATTGAGCGCCAGGGAGCCGAGAATCGCCATCTCGACGGCGGGCTTACTCATCACCGGCAGGGCGCCGGGAAGGCCCAAGCAGACGGGGCAGACGTTGGTATTCGGCGGCGCGCCGAAGCTGGTGGGGCAACCACAGAAAATCTTGGTTTGGGTGGCCAACTGCACGTGGACTTCCAGGCCGATGACGACCTCATACTTAGCGAGTTGACTGGGAGTGGCGGCAAGAGTCATCTGCAACCAGTTTAGTGGAATGCGGGCAGGCGGCCGAGAACCGCCCACCCGCACTCCTCCACTAACCTAAGTAGCTCGCAGGAAATCGAGCTTTTGCGGGGTAAACCGGCTCAGATTCGGGAAGATCAAACGCAGGTCAGCGTCCGAAACTCCGAACCAACTACCGAATGTCGCCGCGTATTGGTCGAGTCCGGTGGTCGGAATCCAGTTACCGCGTTCGCCCGAGTCATCCGGCCCACGCAGGACCAGCGTCGGGAACGTGCCGTAGACACCGGGATTCACCGCGCCGCCGAAGACGAGATGGTGGCCGCCCCAGGCATGGTCAGAGCCGTTTTGGCTGTTCACATTGCCGGTGCGGTTGAACTCGCTCTCGGTGAAGAGCGTGACGTTGTTCATCAGGCCCAAGGCCTCCACGTTGGCGAAGAAGGCGTTGATGGCGCCATCCACCGTGGCCAGCAGGTTGGCGTGTGTACCGAGCTGATTCTCGTGGTTGTCGTAACCGCCGACGCCCACGAAGAAGATCTGCCGGTTCATCCCCAGGCTGCCGCGCACCGAGATCAGGCGCAGGGCTTGCGAGAGTTGATTGGCCAAGCCGGTGTTCGGGAACGCGACCGTCGGCGCGGGCGCCGAGGCGAGCGCGGCGTTGAACTCCTGCGCCGTGCGAATGGAGGCGCCCAATACGCCGTTCGCCGTGCCCACCAGTTGCATGCCGCTATCGAAGGTAATCACGCGCTGCAGGGTGTTGCGGCGCGCGGTGCTGGCGTTGCCGTTGCCGAAGGCATACAGGCCCAACGACGAGCTATTGCTGAAGTTGGCCGGCACGGTGCCGGGGGCCGAGAGGAAGACGTTGTTGCCTCCGTTCAGCGCGATGCCGGGCGGGATGGTGCCCGTGTTTTGGTTTTGAATGCGCACGTTGACGCGTCCGCCCCAACCGCTGACGCCGCCCATCGGGTCGGACGTCTGCCATTGCTGCGTCTGGTCATCGTGCGAGCCCAGGTTGCGGGGCCGTTGCGCCCCGTTCTGCAGGGACGTCTTGGTGGTAGGCCCCACCAGCGTGCCTACATTGAGCACCATCGCGGCCCGGTTCTGTGTGTAGAGCCGCTGGATGTTGGTCATGCTGGGATGGAAGCCGTAGGAACTGGCGGCCGCCGGCAGCAAGGCGTTCTGCGGCAGCGCGAGCGCGGTGCGCATGGTTTGATACTGCGCGTAGCGGGCGCTATCGAGCGGCACGATCATGTTATTCGAGTCGTTGCCGCCAAACAGGAACACGCACACCAGCGCCTTGTAATTGGACGTCGATTGCGCTTGCGCATTCATCACGCCCAAGCGAGTTACCTGCGAGCCAACACCCGCGGCGCCCAAACAAGCGATTTTCTTCAGAAAGTCACGGCGATTCTTGTGGTTCATCTCATTTTCCTTCTTATGGTTTCTTGTTAGTTTTCTTGGCGAGGCGCCGCGAAGAGCGGCGCCTCCGGGGAGTTGAGCGTTTACCGGTCCACCTGATACTGGGCGGACGTAAGCACCAGGTAGAGAGCCGTGCGGACGCGTTCGGTAACGTCGGCCGCCGGCGACACATTCACCGCGCTGATGATCGCATTGCGGTGTTCGGTGGAGATGTTGCCTCCCATGAACTGCAAGGCGACGAAGTCCACCAGTTCGGCGGCGTTGGCCGCTTTGCTCGTGTAGGCGGCGTAGTCGATGGTGGTGCTGCCGTTCAGGTCCGCGTTCAGCACGCGGCCCATGTAATTAGTGCGCGAGAGCGTCGTGACGGACGTGAGGATCTCGAACTCAGGCGCCAACAGGTTGGTGCCCATGATCTGGTAGAACGGCGAGAAGTAGCTGAATACCGTCGGCGGATACAGCACCTTCTGGCCCATCTGTTCGGAGAGGTCGGACATGAAGGGGAAGTCCGAGACGGTGGCGTTCAGCGTGCGCAAGGGCGAGATCACCAGCAACACCGGCTCCATCAGCTTGCCCGCGGTGTTCGTACCGAGGTTCGCTTCCGGATGGGTGAGGATAGCCCGCACCACGGCCTGCAGGTCGCCACGGACGCCGCTGCCGTTATTGATGAAGGCCGCGCTTACCGCGCCGATGTAGGCGGGGCTCGGGTTCGAGGTGACCAATTGCTGGATGAGGCTCTTCGCCACGTAAGGCGGCAAGTTGGGGTGATTGAAGATCACATCCAAGGCTGCATCGAGGTCCACCCGCGCCGCACGGTTCGGCGCGAAGGACTGGCCGAGGAACGTTTTGGCGGTGATGTCGTGGAACCGCTCCACGGGCTCCATGGGGAAGCGGAAGTTGTCATTCACGCGGTTGGTGGGGTCCGGGTTGGTGGGGTTGCCATCGCCCGAGGTCCAGCCGGTGAACAAACGGGCCAAGGCGCGGATGTCGTCGATGGTGTACGGCGAGCCGGGCTGCGGGTTGCCGTTGTTATCCATCACGACGGTGCCGAGGGTGAACAACTGCAGCGTTTCGCGAGCGAAGTTTTCCACGGCCGGCGCGTTGGTAACGGCCTGGCTGCGGCTGTTGAGGTTGTTCAGGAAGCGGCCCATGGCCGGATTGAGCGTTACGTCCGTCATCAGCTTGCGATAGTTTCCAAAGGCGTCGTTCATGAAGATGCGATAGTAGTTCACCGTCGCATCGGCGCGATTGACGTCGTCGGCGTTCACCGCCCAGATCTTCGACAGCGCGAAAGCGACGCGCTGGCGTAGCTGGTCATTGCCCGTCAGGCTCAGGCGCATGAAGTGCTCTTGCACATCCTCCACCGACATGGCGTACAGCGTATCCGGGTAGGCCGAAGGCGCCATCGCGAACTGCTCGGCCAGATAGGCGTCGCGACCCATGGTCTTCACCCGGTCAATGTCGCCAGGCTTAGGACCCCAGGAGGCTTGGCGCAGGAGGCGGAAAGCCGACAGGGTGGCCGGGTCCGGCGTGGGTGCGTTCGAGTTGGGCGTCGCGGAGAGTTCGTTCGAGCGCGGACTCTCGCCGCCGGCATTCACTGCCGTGACGCGGAAGAAATACGGGGTGCCATTGGTAAGGCCCGTGTTCTGGAACGTCAGCGTCGTGAGGTTGGTCCCCACCGCCACGGCCGCTTGCTGGCCCGCCGCCGTACCGCGGTAGACGCGATAGGTGGCCGCCGTCGGCGCCGCGCTCCAGGTCAGGGTGACACTCGCGTCCGCCCCCACCGCCGAGACGAGTACCGGGGCTGCCGGCGCGCCCAGCGGCGTCGCGCTCACTTCGGCCGAAGCCGGACCCGAGCCACCCGCATTCACGCCCACCACCTTATAGAAGTACGCCGTGCCGTTGGTGAGGCCCGTGTTGTTGAACGTCAGCACGGTGATGTTCGTCGCGATCGGCGTCGTCGCTTGCGCATTGGTGGCCGTGCCGCGGAAGATGCTGTAGCTGGTGGCGCCGGTGGCGGCGGCCCAGGAGAGCGAGATCTGCCCGGCGCCGGCCGTAGCCGTCAGATTCGTGGGCGGTACCGTCGGGGCCGTCGGCGGCGGAGGCGGCGGAGCCACCGGACGGGCGCTGGCTTCGTTCGAAGGCTGGCCGGCGCCGGCCCCGTTCACCGCGCGTACCTTGTAGAAGTACAACGTGCCGTTCACCAACTCGACGTCGTTGAACGTGGTGCCCGCGACATTGGAAGCGATCGGCGTATTCGATTGGCCATTCGTCGTCGTGCTGCGATAGACGTTATAAGAGGTCGCCCCCGTCACCGCCTGCCAAGCCAGGCTAACGCGTGCGTTGCCGGGCGTCGCCGTCAGGTTCGTGGGAGCTCCCGGAGGCGCCGGTACGATCACCACGGTCGGCGTCGCTGTCGCTTCGTTTGAAGGATTGCTGCTGCCAATCGGATTCACCGCGCGCACCTTGTAGAAGTACGCCGTGCCATTGGTGAGGCCGGTGTTCTGGAAGGTAAGTCCGGTGATGTTCGTGGCGATCGCCGTCGCGGCTTGCGCATTGGTGGCTGTGCCGCGGAAGATGCTATAGCTGGTGGCGCCGGTCGCCGCCTTCCAGGAAAGGTTCACCAAAGCGTTGCCGGGCGTGGCCGTCAGGTCAGCCGGCGTTGCTGGAGCGGTGGTGGGAGGCGCGGTGGGCGGCGCATCGCTGTTGATCGGCAGCAGGCGCGCGTCGGCCCAGTCGGCGACGTCGAAGGCGTTGCCGTCGCCGGCATCCGTCACCTTCAGAATCAGATCCGTCTTATCCTGCACCATCAGCGATACGTGCTGCGGCGCGGAAGTGCCCGTCAACTTGTCGGACTTGAACAGCATCGTCGTGCCGCTCCACACCTCGAAGATGGCCGAGCCCCGGCCGGCGGCCGTGTCGTCAATGCCCAACACCGCGCTGAAGCGTTCGTACTTCTTGTCGAGGTTGTACTTCACCTCCGCCACCGGGAACATGCCCAGGCCCTTACGGTAGCTCTGTCCGCGCAGCATCAGGCGTTCCGGGGCTTTGCCGCCCGCCGTCGCCGCCACCGGATTGTCGCGCTCCACTTCGCCGCGGCCATTCACGGCCGATACCCAGCGCAGATCGCTCAGGTATGTCGTGCGTTCCACGCCTTCGAAGCGCGCGTCGGCCCAATCGGCATGGTCAAAGCCGATGCCGTCGCCGGCGTCGGTGACCACCAGCCGCATCTCCTTGGCGTCTTCAGTCGAAATGGCGACTGCCAGGCCGGGCATGTTGCCCCGCATGGTGGGACTCTGGAACTTGCGTACGCCGTCCAGGTAGATTTCAAAGACCACGGAGCCGTTGTTGCCCACTTCGTCGTCCACGCCGACCACAGTCTTGAACATGTCAAAGCGATCATCGAGCGCGAAGCGAATTTCGGAGCGCGCATGCACGCCGAGTCCGCGGCCGTAAGCATTACCGTCAATGCGGAGCGTCTTGCCGTCGTTGGCGCCCGTCTCGCCGTTCGAGCGGTCGCGCTGCACCGGCCCCCAGCCGTTGGTCGCGCTCAGGAAGGGCAAGTCAGACAGCCAGCGTTGCGACACCACCGGCGGCGCCGGTTGTAGCGTAATGGCGGTAGGATACAAACGCCCTTGCGGAATCACTTGCTCCACTTGTCCCGGATAAGCCCAACGTAGCCGGATGGTGGATCCGCCGGTGTTCTCGTAGTACTCCATCTGAATGTCGTACTTGCGGCCCGCGGTTAAGGTCACCGGCGGACTCTGGTCGCGCGATGGACCATGATCGTTCCAACGGCTCGCGACTAACTTCCCGTCTACCCACAGCCGCACGCCGTCGTCCGAGACCGTGGCGAACGTATAGGCGCCAGTCACTGGCGCTTCTACTTGCCCGGTCCAGCGCACGGAGAACTTATCGGTCCCGATGCCCGTTCCGGGGGAGTTTTGGCCCCACTCAAAATTAATTGTTGGATCCACCCTGGAAAGCGCGACTACTCCACTAAGCGCAGTGTTAGTGAAGTAGTCGCCCTTGAGGCCGGTTCCCGTTTGCGCAAGCAAAAGGGTCGGCAGAAGCAGAAACAGCCCGTATCGTTTTGTTTGTTGTTTTATTGACATGGTTTTCCCTCTCAGGTTTAGCCAGCGTAAGCGGACAGCGAAAAATCCTCAATTAGGGAAGATGAGCAGTTCGGGGCTCAGCCGTACCTAAGGGAGGTCGAGGGAATGTAAAGTTCCCCCAAGCGTGGCGCAGGCTTCCGGTAAGCTTTCAAAAAAGCGCATCAACGCCAACCCGTTGATTTCCTATCCGCGAATGCCTCGTTTAGCTTCGACGCACGCCAGAGTAAGGTGAGTGTAAACTGTCGCAATTTTCCGGCGGAAGTTACTCTTTTTAAAATTACTTAGGGTACTAGGACTACTATGTGTGGGATAGGGTGAACCGATGGGGGTGGGTACTATGGAACGCCGGAGAACAGTTGTTAAAAACTAGTACTACTCATTCTCAGTGGCCTTAGTTCGTTGCTTCCCAAACGCAAACAGCCGCGCTCTCCATTGACGGAAAGCGCGGCTGTTTGCTCTTCTAACGGAATGGCTAGGCGGGACTATCGAGGCCCATGATCTGGAACCCAGCGTCGACGTAAATGACGTTGCCGGTCACGCCGCGGCCCAGGTGGCTGGCGAGGAAAACGGCCGTGTCGCCTACTTCGTGCGGATCGGTATTGCGCTTGAGCGGCGCCAACGAAGCCACGCCGTCCAGCACCTTGCTGAAGTCCTTAATGCCTCGCGCAGAGGTCGTCTTGATGGGGCCGGCCGAGATGGCGTTCACCCGGATCTTGCTCGCGCCCAGGTTCGACGCCAGGTACCGCACCGAGGACTCGAGCGCCGCTTTCGCCACGCCCATCACGTTGTAGTTCGGAATCACCCGTACCGAGCCCAGATAAGTGAGCGTCATGATGGCCCCGCCTTCGGTCATCAGCGGCGCCAAGGTCCGGCTGACGGCGACCAGCGAATAGGCGCTGACGTCGAGAGCGAGGTTGAAGCCGGCGCGCGACGTTTCGACGAATGGCTTCGAAAGCTCGTCCTTCCCGGCGAAGGCGATCGAATGGACCACGGAGTCGATGCGCTCACCGGCCAGTTCCGCCGCCAGCTTCTCGAGTTCCGCGTCGACGGAGACGTCGCAGGCCATGATGCGGTCCGCACCGAGTTCGGCGCCCAACTCTTCAATGGTCTTCTGCTGCCGTTCGCTTTGGTACGTGAGGATGAGCCGCGCGCCTTCCCGTTTGAAGGCTTGCGCAATGGCATAGGCAATCGACCATTTGTTGGCGATGCCCAGAATCAAGGCCGTTTGGCCCGCGAGCAATTGTGACATGTGAATGTTTCGCTCTTTTACTTACGCGGCTCGCTGGAAGGCGGCACGATGCCCTTCATGCGCATGTAGGTCACCATGTTGCCGTAGTGCTCGAACAGGTGGGCCGTATTGAACTGTAGCGCGCCGGCGCGAGTCATGTCGCCGCCGAACACCTTTACCACTTCCATCGCCGAAGTATCCGTCACGCCCTTATAGGCTTCGTCGCAATACTCACTCGCCTTCGTGTAGGCGGCGACCAACTCCGCCTTCGTGCCGGTGGCGGGCACCTTGATGCCCGGAGACTTGGTGCCCATTGCGGCCGAGCAGAAGGCATACTGCGACTCGGCCACGTGCGAGGCCAACTCCGCGAAGGAGCGCACGGTGTCCACGGGCTTGTACGAGAAGTTCTCTTCCGGCATCTTTTCGATACTACGCTTGAGCACGCCCGCGATTTGGGCCTGGCGCATGCGCAAATTGCCGGCCAGAGACTTAGCATCAGGGTTAGGAGCAGGTTGGCCGAAGGCGATTGCCGTCAGCGCACCGAAAACGATCAGGGTACGAATCATTCCCTCATCATGCCTCTATTCGAGGAAACTGCGCAACATCCAGGCCTGTTTCTCGTGTTGCTCCAATAGGCCGGTGAGGAAGTCCTGGTTGCCCACATCCTTGAATTCGTCGCCGCAGCGGTCAATGTCCTTGCGTAACTGGCGGATCAGGCTTTCATGGTCGGCCAACAAGGCGCCGATCATCTCGTCGGCGGGCAAGAGCTTGCCGGGAGCCTCCTTGAGACGCGTCGCGGCCAGGAACTCAGCCAAGCTGCCCGGCGACACTTCACCCAGGCTGCGGATGCGTTCGGCGATCTCGTCGATGCTATCGTCGATCTCTTCGTATTGGCTCTCGAAAAACTTATGCAAGTCGTGGAAGCGCCCGCCGGTGACGTTCCAGTGGAAATTGCGGGTCTTCGTGTAGAGCAGGTACTCGTCCGCCAGCAGGGCGCCCAGCAAGCCACTGACGGCTTTGCGCGCCGAGTCTTTCAGGCCCAGATCGGGCTTGGTCCGTTTCATAATTCATTCGATTCACGAGGCTGGTGATCGGTCGCAGCCTTCACGCCAGGGATGGGGCGGAAATGACGCCCGGCTCGGCGTCGAGGCGCTCAATGCGGACCAGCTTGATGCGGTTGCGATCCATTTCGAGAATCGTGAAGCGCAGTCCCTCCTGCTCCAACTGGCTGTTGGCGCCCGGGATATAGCCGAAGTGAAAGAGCAGGAAGCCCGCCAGGGTCTCGAAGCCGCCGTCGGTGGGGAGTTCGATGCCGTGCAGCGCCGAAAGGTCACGAATGGGGGTTGACCCCTCGAGCTCCACGACGGAAGCCTCCCAAACGATGGGCTCGCGTGGGACGTCGTGTTCGTCTTCAATCTCACCGAACACCTGCTCCAGCACGTCTTCCAACGTCAGCAATCCGGCGATGGTGCCGAACTCGTCCACCACGAAGGCCATGTGCGCGTGGCCACGGCGGAACTCGTCCACCAACTGATTCAGCGGCTTCGTCTCCGGGATCACGAACGCCTTGCGCACATGCTGCACGAGTTGAAACGGCGGCACCGCGCGCCGCTTCTCGGTCGCCATGCGGCGTTGATGCCAAACGTCGAGCAGGTCTCGAAAGTGAACGATGCCCATCAGGTTCTCGGGCTTGCCATCGTAGACGGGGATGCGCGAATGGTGGCTCTCGGTCATCGCTTTCAGCACCTGGTCCAGCGAGGACGTGAGCGGGATGGAGACGATATCGCGGCGCGGCACCATGATCTCGCGCGCCACGTAGTCGTCGAGGTCCAGCAGGCGTTGAATCGCTTGCCGCTCGAACGCGGGCAGAAAACCCTCCTGGTGGCTGGAGGCGACAATGAATTTGAGCTCTTCGGCCGAGTGCGCGCCCGAATGTCCGTGGCCCTTGGCCCCCAGCAAACGGCTGAGCGCGGCGGCCAGGCGCTCCACGATGATGACGAACGGCTCCGAGGCGCGGAAGATAATCAGCAGGATCGGCGCGGCGATCACGGCCAGCTTTTCTGCCCGGGCGAAGCCAATGTTCTTGGGAACCACTTCGCCCGCCACCACCAGCGTCAAGGTGAGCAATAAGAACGAGAGGAAGACGCTGAAACCGTGCACAAAATGCGTGAGGGCCGCGGGCGCCAGCGGCAGGAGGATGCTTTGAATCTGATGCGTGAACAGTTCTTCGAACTGTCCCAGCGCGAGCGCGCAAATGCCGATCCCCACTTGCACCACCGAGAGCAGCCGCTCCGGATTCGCCAGCAATTTCAGGGCGGCCTGTGCTCCCAGATTGCCGTCGCGCGCAAGCGACTCCAGGCGCGAACGCCGCGTCGAAATCAACGCCACTTCGGCGGCGGCGAAGAAGCCATTCACCGCGGTGACGATAACGAACAGCAGTAGCTTATAGATCATGAGGGGGCGGAAGGTACAATTGAAGTTCCCGCGTGAATCGAATTCTTCAGTTTATCAATGTGTTGATCGTCCTGGCGCTGCTCGCCGCCGGGGGCATTCTCTATTGGTGGGGCTACCGGCTGTTGCCGCAAACCTCCGGCCAAGTCGCGCTAGCGGTCAGCGGACCCGGCCGGATCGCGCGCGATAACCTCGGCGTGCCCCACATTCGCGCCGCATCCCTCGAAGACGCCGCTTACCTCCAGGGCTACGCCATGGCGCAGGACCGCCTGTGGCAAATGGACATGGCCCGCCGCCAAGCCTCCGGCGAAGTCGCCGAGGTGGTGGGACGCGCGGGTCTGGAAAGCGACCTTGAGGCCCGCCGCTGGCGCCTGCGCCACATCGCCGCCGCACAGGCCGCCGTTGTGCCTCAGGAAGAATACGCCGTCCTGGCTGCCTATGCACGCGGCGTGAACGCCTTCATTGGCACCCATCGCACGACGCTGCCCGTCGAGTTCAGCCTGCTGAAGTACGATCCCCGGCCGTGGTCCATCACGGACTCGCTGGTGATCGGCATGCAGATGGCCAAGAGCCTCTCCGCGTCCGACGAGAGCGAACTTCACAAGGCCGACATGCTGCAAGTAGGCGACGCCGACAAAGTGAATGCGCTGTTTCCGGTGCGCAGCGGCGGCGAGTCGCAGTTGGGGTCGAATGCCTGGGTGGTGAGCGGCAAGTGGACGAAGTCCGGCCGGCCGCTGCTGGCGAGTGACCCGCATTTGGCCTTCACGTTTCCCGCCACGTGGTATCAGGTCCATCTGGAGGCGCCCGGCTTGAACGTCGTTGGGGTGACGCTGCCAGGCATCCCGATGGTGATCATCGGCCACAATGACCGCATCGCCTGGGGCGTGACGAACCTGCATTTCGACGTGATGGACTTCTACGTCGAGCGGATGAACTTCGCCAACGGCCAATACGAATTCGACGGCAAGGTAGAACAGGCCCGGCTCGAAAAAGAAGTGGTGGCTGTGAAGGACGGGCAGCCCGTCGTGCTGGAGCAATGGATCACGCGCCACGGCCCGGTCCGCGTGCGGCAGGCGCTGGTGCAGGGCAAGCCCGAGGTGCAAGCGCTCGCCCTCCGCTGGACCCACGCTGACCCCGCCAACTTCTCATTCATCTTTACGGACCTCAACCGCGCCAAGGACTGGCCCACCTTCCGCGCCGCCCTCGCCCGCTATCCCGGCGCCGCGCAGAATTTCGTCTACGCCGATGTCGATGGCCACATCGGCTATCAGGCCACCGGCCGCTTACCCCTCCGCAAGCGGTTCGCTGGCGACGTGCCCATGGATGGTCGCGGCCCGCAGGAGTGGGAGGGCTTCATCCCCTTTGATGCCCTGCCCAGTAGCTTCGATCCGCCTAGCGGCATGCTCGTCACCGCGAATCAGAATCCCTTTCCCAACTCCTACCCTTTTCCGGTGGCGGGAAGTTTTACCGCGCCCTATCGCCAGCGCCAGATTGAAGCGATGCTCACCGCCCGTAAGGATTGGACCGCCAGCCAGATGCTCGTCGTGCAGAAGGACGTCTATTCAGCCTTCTCGCATTTCCTCGCGAAGCAAGTGCTGGAGGCCTATCAGGCACGCGGCCTGAAGAATCCGAAGCTCGCCGGCGCAGCTACCGTTTTGCGCAACTGGAACGGGCAGATGGAAAAAGGCACGCCCGCGCCGTTGTTGGTGACCCTGATCTACCAGCAATTGGTCCGCGCCATCGCTGACCGGGCCGCGCCCGGCCAGGGTGCCGCCTACGAGAGCAAACTGGCGCCTGCCGTGGTGGAGAAGCTCCTGCGCGAACGGCCCCAGGACTGGTTTGCCGACTATGGCCAATTGCTCCTGCGCGTGCTGTCCGAGGCGGTGGACCAAGGAAGCCGTACCCAGGGTGCGGACGTCAGCCGTTGGGACTACGGCAGCTACCTGACGTTCACGCAACGGCACCCGCTGCTAGGCGGCCTGCCGCTGGCGAACTCCTTCCCGTTCTCCCTGGTCGCTGACGGCTTCCGCGTCGGTCCCGTGCCATTGAGCGGTTCCACGACGACCGTCAAGCAAACCACGCTGCGTGTTGCCCCCTCCATGCGCTTCGTGGCGGACCTGTCGGACTGGGATCAGAGTCTGAACAACTTGACCATCGGGCAATCCGGCCAGCCGATGTCGTCGCACTTCCGCGATCAGTGGAAGGCGTACTACGCCGGCGAGAGCTTCCCACTGGGATTTCTACGTCCGCAGATTTCTTCGACTCTGGAAGTGTCCGTAGCCAAGTAGGGCGGTCCGGACTTCTTCACGCTCGGGGAACTTTCTCATCGGCCACGGTGTCCTTAGCGCGATGGCCCCGATCATTGAGGTGAAGAGCCTCACCAAGAACTATGCCGGGCTTCCCGCCGTCAGCGGGATGAATTTTGCCATTCGCGCCGGCGAAGTGCTCGGTTACCTGGGCCACAATGGAGCGGGGAAAAGTACCACCGTGAAGATGCTCGCCGGACTGCTGGAACCCACCAGCGGCGAAATTCTCTTCCGCGGACGCAACATCCACGAGGATCTGGCCGGCTTCAAGCGCCGCGTGGGTTACGTGCCCGAAGAGAGTCATCTTTATTCGTTTCTCACCGGTTGGGAGTATCTTGACCTTGTCGGCACGCTCCGCGGCATTCCCGCCGCCGTCCGCGACGCGAAGAGCGCCCTGATGCTCGAGGAACTCAGCCTTTTCCGCCACCGGCACACCGCCATCGCCGCTTACTCCAAAGGCATGCGGCAGCGCATCATGCTGATCGCCGCCCTACTCGACGACCCCGACTTACTCATTCTCGACGAGCCCTTCTCCGGCCTCGACGTCGTCAGCGCCTTGGTGATGCGGCGCGTCTTGAACTTACTCGCGGAGAATGGCAAGGCCATCTTCTTCTGCTCGCCCGTGCTCGAAACGGTGGAGAAGGTTTGTACGCACTTAGTCGTCTTGCGGCAGGGGCAACTCGTCGCGAGTGGCAGCATGACGGAGATTCTGGCGAGTAAGTTAGCGCTCGAAGAGAGCTTCTTTCAATTGACGGAGCAGGTGGACGCCGATGGCATGGCCAGCCGTATCCTGGGCGCAATCCAAAGTAAGTAGCTGGCTCGCGCGGCCCTTCGGACGCCTGTGCGGGCACTTTCTGCGCGCACTCACCCAGAGCGGCCAGGAGAGCGAGCAACTCGAGTTCGGCGCCGGAGCGTTGCTGGCGCTCCTGGCGGTGCCGGGCGTCTTCGCGGCACTGTCGTTACTCGATCGTTACTCGACGTTTCTCGCCTGGCTCCGCCAGCAGGGCCCCATGGACGTCTACGCCGTCTCGATGCCGGACAAGTACTTCTTCGTCGTCTTCTCCATGGCCATTACCGGTCTGGTGGCCGTCTTCAAATGGGACCGCATTCTGCCCTCGCGGCAGGACTACTTCAACTTCGCGCCGCTTCCCGTGGCCGACCGCCAGATCTACCTGGCGAGCCTCACCGCCGCACTGGCCGCCGCCGGGCTCTTTGCCCTCGACGTGAACCTGGGCTCCACGCTGCTCTTTCCGCTGGTGGTGATGGCGAGCGTCCCGGGGGCGAGCTTCAGTAGCTTCGCGCTGTTCGTGCTGACGCACGCCTTCGTCGTCATCCTGGCCAGCTTATTCACGTTCTTTGCCTGTTTCGCCGTGATGACGCTGGCGCTCGCCCTGCTGCCGCAGTCCTGGTTCGCGCGGGTCTCGGTGCCGCTGCGGGTCAGCCTGATGGTCGCGCTGCTGGCGTTGCTGGTTTCAAATGCGGTGGCGCCGGCGTTGCTGCGCACGCGGCCCGCAAGCTGGCTCGGATGGCTTCCACCGGCCTGGTTTGTGGGCTTGTATCAGCAGCTACAAGGGTCAGGCCCGGTGGGCCTGGCCGCGCTCGCCTGGCGCGCCTGGGCGGGGCTCGCGGCGGCGATCACCCTCGCGTCAGGCGCGTCGTGGCTCGCCTATCATCGCTACTATCGCCGCATTCCGGAGATGAGCGAGGGCGGCGCGATCACGGCACGTGGCGCGCCCGGTTGGTGGTGGCGCGCGTTCGGATGGCAGGGCGTCGCCGGCTTTTCGGTGCGCGTCCTGCTGCGCAGTGAGACGCACACGCTGGTCGTGGGCGCGCTGTGGGGCCTCGGCCTGTTGCTTGCCACCGAGGCCGGCCTCGGCGCCCTCAGTCGCCGTCCACCGCGCGACGGTCTGCCGGCCCTGGGTTGGCTCTCGGTACCGCTGATCCTCACCTACCTGCTGGTCGCGGCTATTCGTTTCTCTTTTGAGTTACCCGCCTACTGGCGCGCCAACTGGATCTTCGCCTACTTACTCGATCCGCGCGATCATCGCGCCCCGGCCGTCGCGCGCCGGATTCTCCTGGCCACCGCCGCACCGCTCATCTTCGTAGCCGGCCTTCTCTTCTCCTTAAATTGGGGAATGCAGATCGGACTTACTTATTCGGCCTACTTACTCGTCGCCAGCGCAATGCTGATTGAGTTACTCGTCGTCGACTTCCGCAAGGTGCCCTTCACCTGCAGCCTGCCGCCCTTTCGCAACGACAGCTTGGCCGTCATGCTCGGCCACTTACTCGGCTTCGCCCTGTTTACCGCGGGTGGCGCGCAACTCGCCAGCCTGATGTGGCGCGCCCCGCTCAAGTTCGCCATCTTGTCCACTCTGCTGAGCTCCTTCTGGGCCGCCGGCTGGTACTGGCTCCGCGAGAGCTCCACCGGCGCGACCGATCTCCAGTTCACCGCCCGCCAGGAGGCCGCCCTGCAAACCTTGGATTTATCCGGCCGCGCCTGATACAACTAAGAATGACTCGCCGCACCGCCCTCCTCGCCGCCGCCACCTCCGCCCGGCCCTACGCCTTCGAGTATTGGGACGTCTTCACCAAGCGCCGCTTCACCGGCAATCCGCTCGCGGTGTTTACGAATGCCGCTGGTCTCGATAAAGAGCGCATGCTCGAAATCGCCCGCGAAACGAACCTTTCGGAGACCACCTTTATCTTCGGCACCTCGCCCAAGGGCGTACGCACGCGCATCTTTACGCCCGTCACCGAATATGACTTCGCCGGCCATCCGACGCTCGGCACGGCAATGAGCCTTTGGCGCCGCGGCATGACCAAGGTGGTGCTGGACCTCAACATCGGCCCGGTGCCGGTGGAGTATCGTGTCGGCGCGAGTGGCATGTACGGCGAGATGGTGCAGCCCGAGCCCAAATTCGCGGAGACGCATGAGCATGCCGTGATCGCCAAGCTAATCGGCTTGCCGGTGGGTGAACTCGATGCGCGCCATCCCATTCAGAACGTCTCCACGGGAAGGCCCAACCTGGTGGTGCTGCTGCCGCGCGCCGAGGCGCTCAAGTCCTTGCGCCCCGATTGGCGAGCCATCGCCGACTACTTCGCCACGGGCGACCCGGCACGCGGGTTCTACTTCCTGACGCCAGAGACCGAGCGCGGCGGCCGTTTCCGTGCGCGCAAACTCAACTCCCGCGGCGAGGACCCAGTTACCGGCTCCGCCGCGGGTTCCGCCATCGCCTGGCTGGTGAGCCGCAAACTGGTGGCCTCCGGCGAGCGCATCGTCATCGAACAAGGCGCCGACGTCGCGCGGCCCGGCGAACTGCATGTCTCGGCCGAAGCGAGCGGCAGCGTAGCGACGCAGGTGAAGGTGGGTGGCTATTGCGTGAAGGCCTGGACGGGCCAGATGCCCGGATCGCGTTAACCTGGAGCTAGTGCCAGCCGAAGTCTCGCAAGCCGTCCAGTTCTTCCTGGTCACGCTGTCGTCGATCTTCTTCCTCGTCGACCCTTTCGCCCTGGTGCCGACCTTCCTCGCCATGACGGCGAACTCGACCAGCGCGCACCGCCGCCTGATGGCCAAGCGCGCTTCGTGGACCTGCTTCCTGCTGCTGACCGCCTTCGCCTTCGCCGGCACCTTCGTCTTCGACATCCTCGGCATCACGCTGCCCGCCTTCAAGATCGCCGGGGGCATCATCCTGCTGCTGATCGGCATCGACATGGTGCAGGCTCGCCGCCCCGCCACCAACGAAACGGCCAGCGAAGCCAGCGAGGGCTGTCAGAAGGAGGACATCGGGATCGTACCCTTGGGCATGCCGATGCTGGCCGGGCCCGGCTCCATCTCGACGGTGATGGTGCTGATCGGCACCGCGCGCACGCCCACGAAGTTCTCCCTGGTAGTGCTCGCCCTGGCGCTCACCGCCCTCTCGGCCTACCTCATCCTGGGCGCCGCAGAACGCGTGCGGACGATGTTGGGGGAGACCGGGATCCACATCCTTAGCCGCATCATGGGGATGCTGTTGATGGCGCTGGCCGTACAGTTTATCGCGGATGGACTGGCTGCCTTAGGTTTTGCCAAGGCTCTTTCAAGGTAGGTACTGGGGGTACTATGGCCTGGGAAAGCGCGATGATTTCCTGCGTATTCTGGTAAGTCTCCAGACGTTGGATCAACTCGTTCAGTAATGTATGATGCTGATAAAGAAGCTCTAGCGCGGATTCGGCGTCGGCGGCCGGGGGGAGATTTTTCCGTGAATGAGGCGACATCTCTGAACCATATCAGGTGAAGACCCATTCAGCAATCACGCTGAAGGGTGAATGGGCTCACGCATTTGCGGGGAGCGAGTTTGCCCCGCGAAACCGGTTTGCTACACTCGGAAGGCTAGCCCCGAACTTCCCCCTTACCCGACTGCATGGAGCACCCGACCCGCGTGGATTTCTTGTCTGGAATGAACCCCGAGCAGCAGAATGCCGTCGCTCATGTCGACGGGCCGCTGCTGATTCTGGCTGGCGCCGGCTCGGGCAAAACGCGGGTGATCACGCACCGGATTTGCCACCTGATCACCGCGCATCAGGTGCCCGGCCCCGCCGTGCTCGCCGTCACCTTCACCAACAAAGCGGCCGGCGAAATGCGCGAACGCGTACAGAAGCTCCTGGGCGGCTTTGAGAGCTACCATCATGCGCCGGTGCTGGCCACCTTCCACTCCTTCTGCGTCCGTCTGCTGCGCCGCGACGGCGATCGCCTGGCGCCCCTGCGGCCCAACTTCACGCGCAACTTCACCATCTACGACGCCGATGACCAACTCGGCATCGTCAAGCAGGCCTTCCGCCATCTGAACCTCGACGAGAAATTCATGCAGTACCGCGCGGTGCTCTCGAAGATTTCGCACGCGAAGAACAACGGCGAATCGCCCACGGATTGGCTCAAGACGGCCGACCCCAAGGCCAAGACGCTCGCCGCCATCTACGAGCGCTACGAGCGAAGCCTGATCGAAAGCAACGCGGCCGACTTTGACGATCTGCTCCTGCTCGCCGTCCGCCTGCTGGCGCACGATGACCAGACGCGCGAGCGCTACAACCGCCAATTCCAGTACCTGATGATCGATGAGTATCAGGACACCAACCGCACGCAGTATGACCTCATCCGGCTGCTAACGCGCACGCACAGCAACCTGGCCGTGGTAGGCGACGAGGACCAGTCGATTTACGGCTGGCGCGGCGCCGACATCCGCAACATCCTCGACTTTGAGAAGGACTATCCGCGCGCCCGGGTGATTCGCCTGGAACAGAACTACCGCTCCACGCGCAACATCCTGGCCGCGGCCTCGGCCGTGGTGGCGAAGAACCTCCAGCGCAAGGGCAAGACGTTGTGGACCTCCGCCGCCGAAGGCGCGAAGATTTCGCTCTTCGAAGCGGCCACCGGCGAGCAGGAGGCGATGTACATCGCGCAATCGATTGAGCGCGAGTTTGACCGCGACAGCAAAGCCAAAATCGCCGTGCTCTACCGGACGAATTCGCAGTCGCGCCAGGTGGAAGAGGCCTTGCGCCGCTATGGCCGCAAGTACAAAGTGGTGGGCGGCACCAGCTTCTATCAGCGCGCCGAAATCAAGGACGCGCTGTGTTACCTGAAGCTGATCACGTCGCCCGATGACTCGATGGCGCTCTTACGCATCATCAACCAGCCGGCGCGCGGCATCGGCAAGACGACGCTGGAACAAGTGGAGGCCGTCGCGCTGGAGCAGGGCGTCAGCCTGTGGACGGCTCTCGAACAGATGTGCGCCGAGAGGAAATTCGGCGCCCGCGCTGACGCCGCAGTGGGCGCCTTCCTCAGCCTGATCAACGAAATGCGCGCCCAGACCGAATTGCCGCTGGACGGCATGCTGCAAAACATCCTGGAGCGCACCGGTTATTACCGCATGTTGAAGGAGAGCAATTCGCCCGACAGCGAAGGCCGCCTGGCCAACCTCGAGGAACTCGTCAACGCCGCAGCCGATGCCGTGGAGCGCGGGGAGAATATCACCGAGTTCCTCGATCACGCCGCGCTGGTCGCTCAGACCGACGAGCTTGATTCGGCCTCCGCCATCACGCTCATGACCATGCACAACGCCAAGGGCCTCGAGTTTCCCGTGGTCTACGTGGCGGGCATGGAGGAGGGACTCTTTCCGCACTCGCGCTCGCGCGAGTCCGAGGAGAATCTGGAAGAGGAGCGCCGCCTCTGCTATGTCGCCATGACGCGCGCTGAGCAGCGCCTGCATCTCTCTTACGCGCGTTTCCGGCGGCGCTTCGGCGGCGGCGCGCCCGAGATGACGATCCCGTCGCGCTTCCTCACCGAGGTACCGGCGGAGTTGCTCGAACGCGCCCGGCCCGGCACTTTTCTCGATACGCCGGTGTCCCAGGTGAACCTGGACGCGGAACAAGTTTTGGTCCGCGAGTCAGTGAAGAAGACGACGTACACCGGAAAGACATATAATTCAGTAGAGAACATCTCGCAGTACTTTGCGGAGCGGGGCATGCCGGTGAAACCGGCCGCGCCTTCCGTACAGCCTGCGAGCCGGCCTAGCCCGCCGTCCGGTCCCGTGCCCATTCGGGCCGCACCGGTCGCGCCGCCGCCTCCGGTGGCACCGCCCTTGCCTGGGCAAGCGCGGCTGGGCTTTCCCGCAACGCCGCCCGTGGCTCGGCCAGTGGCTGCGCGTGCGCCGGTGAAGAAGGGTTTCCGGAATGGTGGTAAAGTTGTCCATCCCAAGTATGGGCGGGGCACCATCATGCGAGTAGAAGGCGACGGCGAGGATGCCAAGCTGACCATCAGCTTTGCCACCGCCGGCCTGAAGAAATTAGTTGCGAAGTACGCAGGAATTGAAAGCGATTAAATGAATACGAAGACGATTGAAGACAAAGCAGTTCGCAAGGTAGCCAAGCGCAAGGCGCGTAAGGCGGCGGAAGAGAAGGCTCCGTTGCAGCCCCGCCCGGCCACCGTGGCGCGCGGCTCCATGAAGAAGAAAGTCAAGAAGGTCGTCCGCGGCCAGCGCAAGCGCTAAGCGTTCCCCTTAGAGTCCCAGAAAACCAGCGGGCGGTGCCTCTCCAAGTTGGAGCCAGGCCCCGCCCTGTTCGTGTTCCTACTTGCTCGCCGCTACTTCTACTACCGTGTACCAGAGGAATTGCACCAGGCCGTAGAGCGAGTCCTCACTCAGCCGTTCCACGTCGCTGTGCCAGCCGTGCTCGGCAAATTCCGCTTCGTCAAACTGCGGACCAATGCCGTACGCCTGCACTCCCTTGGCGCGCAGTTGCGCCAGGTCGGTCGCGCCGGTCACCATGCCGGGAATCGTGATCGCGCCGGGGTACATACGGCGTTGGGTCTTTTCGAGGGCGCGGAACATTTCGGTATCGATCCGGCTCGGCGGCGCTGACGGACGGCCGGGCGGGCTGGGGACGATCTTCACCATGGGGTCGCCGATCACGCGCTCCATCTGCGCGTAGAAGGCCGTCATGTCCTCGTCCGGCAGCGCGCGGATGTCCAACATCGCTTCGGCCTGCGAGGGGATCACGTTCTCGCGAAAGCCCGCGGTGAGCATGGTGGGCGAAATGGACGTCCGCAGGACGGAGTACTTGCCGAGATCCTTTTCGGCGAAGTAGCGCTGAATCGCGGCGGACTTCTGCGGATCTACCAGCCCGTTGTAACGCGCCGCCTCCTCGGGCGGGCTGATGGTGCCGAGGCGTTCAAAAAAGGTCCGCGTGACGTCGTTCAGCCGCATGGGCGGCTCCCAGTTACCGATCTTGCTGACGGCGGTCGACAGATGCACCACGGCGTTGTCGCGGCGAGGCCGCGAGCCATGGCCCGAGGTCCCGGTGGAGACCAGCTTCGCGCGGCGCGGCACTTTCTCGGTGGCGGCGATCTCCACGAAGCGCACCTTGCCGTTCTCCGAATGCACAAAGCCGCCTTCGGCCAGCGCGTACTCGGCCTCAATCGCCGGCCAATGCTCCTTCACCAGATACTCAATGCCCACGTTCACCGGACCGCTAGAACTCTCCTCGCTCGCTTCGGCCACGAAGATGACGTCACGGTCGAGCGGCACCTTCAGCCGCTTCAACTGCAGCATCAACATGACGCCGGCGGCGACGCAGTCCTTGTTGTCGGTGGTGCCGCGGCCCCAGATGAAGCCATCCTGACGCACGGCGCCGAAGGGGTCCACGGGCCACTTTTCGCGCTGGACGCCTACGGTGTCGGTATGACCCATGATCAGAATCGGCTTCTTACTGCCATTCCCCTTCAGCCGCGCCACGAGGTTAGCGCGGTTCGGCTCCAGGGCGAAGATCTCATAGGGAATGCCCTCGCGATCAAAGAGCGCTTTGATATAGTTCACCACCTGCGTCTCGTTGCCAGGCGGATTGCTGGTGTTCATGCGCACGATGGCCTGGAAATGCTGGAGCGCTTCGGCCTTCGCCTTGGTCCAGTCGACGGCGGGCTCAGCGGCGGATGCCGCCAGGGCGCAGAGGATCCAGGTGAGCAGGTAGCGTTGCATCATAGGAGGAAGTTACCACGGTGGTGGGGGGAAGGAGGAATCTTCTCCCAACGGGAAGCCGCGCGCAAAGGGCTGCTTCTTTGCGCCATCGGACGCTAGGTTTGAAGAACAGGGCGGGTATTGCCGAACTGTTCGCGGTCGCGAACGAGTTACGTCTCCCAGCTCAACTCGAACCGATTACTGCCGGTCCTGGGGTGCCCAGTGGGATCATGTCGTACTCATGATGCGTCCCGATCCAGAACCCGAGAACACCTTCAGTGAGCGGAACTCTCACGCTTCGATAATCCAAGTCAATACGTGCCGTGAAATACTTACCCACTCGCTTAAAGTGCAGCGATGGATGCTAGGGATCGTTCTTCAATAGCTGAAAAGCCTTATCCGCGGTCTTCCGAATCGGCTCCGGAAGCTGATTGTAAAGCCTCCAGAAGGCGGGAGTCGTGCGGTGGGTCAAAGCTCCGTCGTGAATCCAGCGTCGTAATCGCGCATGGCTTCATCCGCCAAACGATCCAGCTTGCCCGCTTTGGAATCCGCCGCCATCTGCCGGTCCCAGGCATCGAAGTCGTGCTCAGTGAACCATAGACGGAAAGCATCCAACTCTTCGACCGATAGCTGCATGACTTCCGTCTCGATTTTTTCGACGCGACTGGCCATAAATTGATTATAAACCTTGATCGGAGCGTCCTGGACCTCAATCGGTCGAAACCCGTATTCCTCGCGCAATCAAGGCGCCCGTCTGTCGGAACAATACGCGGTTGATCGCGACGCCGGGAGAAGCTTACGCTTTCGTCGCGGGATCGCATGAATAAAGCAACTTTTGAAGAAGCGGAGCGAAGTTAAGCGATGAGTGAGTGCCATCGGGCCTCTGGCTCTGTTGGCATGGCTTGGTGCCTCGATCTGCGGAAAGCGGCGCGAGTTGGCGGGGCGAAAACAGCAAAGAGCGCCTTGAATGACAATGCGGATCGATTGATGAGGCTAGGCGCCTGCTCCACTTATCTACGAGCCGCATTGGCGTGTAATTTACCTTGAGGCCAGCGGCAATTGATGTCATAATCTCCGCAGATATGAAACACGCGAGCCGGTTCTTTACGCTAATTTGCTTTTCGACCGTGTTAGTTTGGTCACAAAAGCAAGAACCCAGTAAAGAAGAGGCGAAGACTCCTGAGCCGAAAATCGCTTGGCAAAAGGGGCCGATCAAGGCTAAGTTGGGCGCAATTGCCATGGTGGATGTCCCGGAAGGTTATGCTTTTGCTGACGCGGAGAACACCCGGCTGTTCCTGCAAGCTACCGGGAATTTGCCGGGCGGTAACGAGTACGGAACCATCGCCAATATGAAGTCAAATTGGTTTGTGGTGTTTGAATTCGATGAGTCTGGTTATGTGAAAGATGACGAGAAGGAAACGCTGGATGAAGCCGCGTTGCTGAAGTCTTTGCAGGAGGGCCAGGAGGCTTCGAACGAGCGGCGCAAGGAAGCCGGGTTGACGTTATTGAAACTCGAAGGTTGGTTTGAAAAGCCGCACTATGACAAGGCCACCAACAATCTCGTGTGGGCTACGCTGGCGAGTTCAAAGGATGGAAAAACGGTGAATCACAACATGCGTTTGCTCGGCCGGCGCGGCGTTATGAGTGCGGTGCTGGTAGCGGATCCCGAGCAAATGCAAACAGCGGTTAAGGAGTACAGCGGTTTAATCGGTAAGTTTGAGTACAATCCCGACGACAAATACTCCGCCTTCCGGTCGGGCGACAAAATCGCGGAGTACGGTCTGTCGGCGTTGGTGCTGGGCGGCGCCGCGGCAGCCGCCGTCAAGGGCGGGCTCCTCAAGACTCTTACGAAATTCCTCATCGCTGGCTGGAAATTGGTCGCCTTGGCGTTAGTGGGCTTTGGCGCCGCGATCAAGCGCCTCTTCACGGGCAGATCACCTGCGCCACCGGCCACTGAAAGTGAAGAGACGCCGAGCGCGTAAGTCGTGCTAGTCGACGCTTTCTCCTTTTACATCGTCATTCTCCTACTCTCGCTCGCGGAGGGCTTCCTGCGGCTCGATCCTCCGTCGGTTCTTTGGCTCGACGCCGCTCGCGGACTCAGGCTCCGCCGCCCTTTTGACTATCCGGCGTCGGGAAAGTGGGGCTGGCTCTTTCGCATGCCCTTTTGGCCAGCGCATGAATACGTCACCCATCTCCCGCCGTTCGCGGTCGACGGACATTGGGTAGTTAGCGCGAGTACCGATTTTGTTCTCGGCCGTCCGGCCCCGCTGCGCCTTGCTCTCGACCGACTTGGCCCGCTGGCCACCGATGGACCTTACCTCCTTTTGGGCACGGTACGCTTGCGCTGCCAATCGCCGCCGCAAGCCCACAGAATGAGCCAGTGGCTTGGCGTACTGAAGTCGCTGAACCCGCAGGCGCGGCAGGAAGAAATCCGCCGCACGCTGACCCACGCTTGCGATGCCCACGCAGCTACCGGCGCACGCGCCACTGTCGCGGCGAAATTGAAACCGCTGCGCCGCCTGGGGCTGTTGTTGCAGGGCCTGTTGTTACTTGGTTTCCCGATCATCGCGATGACGGCGGGCCTCACGGCGGCAGTCGTCGTGTGCGGCGCCATTGCGCTGATCCTTAGTGCGGCGATTGCCTGGAAGCACCGTCGTCTCGCGGCTTCCTCCTGGGCGGATTTCCTCCGTCTCGCGCTATATCCGATCGGGGCGGTCCACGCCGCCGCCGGAATCTCGCAAGAAGCCCTAAGCGACTTTCACCCCGTGGCGTTCGGCGCGCAGTTGGTGGGCGCGCGAGAATACCGTCGCACGACTTACTGGCTACCCGGCGAGGACCCCGCCGCCGAAGAGACGCGGCGTTGGTTCTACCAGGAACTTCGGTTGGCGATCGAACAGTCGCTCCGAGTGCAAAAAATCGTCATTCCGGCGCCCACGTTTTCCGCCGGCACCCGAAGTTACTGCCCACGCTGCTGCGCCGAATACACGTTTCCCAATGGACCTTGCCCAGACTGCCCCGGCCGCCACGTGCTTCCGATCTAGAAGTGTATACTCGAACGAGACTGGAGTTAGTTATGCCCAACAATATATCCACCAACCAGTCCTTTCACGCCGAGCAGTAAGCGGCGCAAAGGATTCCCCTCCGAAACGCATGTGAAACGCGGAATGCGCGTGGTGCATGGCGAGAAGGAACTGCTCGAAAAACTGGGCCGGAAGGATCCGTGCCCCTGCGGATCCGGACGCAAGCTTAAGCGCTGCTGTCTTTGGCGATGGCCAATATGACGGCGTCAATCGCGCTCACTTTTTTTAGGGAATAGATAAAGCAAAAGTGGCAAGCTTTGCCCCATTGCCGGCTTCATCAACGAAGCCGGCGATGCCGGGCGAACTAGCTCACCCGGGCGAGGGTGGTGCGGATGAGAGGACTTGAACCTCCATGGATTGCTCCGCCAGATCCTAAGTCTGGTGCGTCTGCCAGTTTCGCCACATCCGCGAAACTCCAGGATACTAATATTTGCGGAGGACAGCCAGCACTTTGCCTTGCACCTGAACGCTGGCCGCCGGGACGCGGATGGGGGCCATGCTAGAATTGGCCGGCTGCAGGCGGGTGACTTCGCCTTCGCGGTAGAGGCGCTTGAGGGTGGTTTCGGAGCCGTCCACCAAGGCCACGACGATTTCACCATCCCGGGCGTGATCGGTCTTCGACACCAGGACGAAGTCGCCGTTGCAGATATGGTCGTCGATCATGCTCTCGCCGCGTACCTCGAGCGCATAGGTATCGGCGTCGCCGGAGAAGTCCTTGAAGTTAAGCGACGCTTGCGAGGCGTACGTCTCCACGGGTGCGCCGGCGGCGATGCGGCCCAGCAGCGGCACGCTGATACCGCGCGTGTCCAGCGATTCGGCTCGTCCGGGCGCGATGTTCAACATGCGCCGCTGCTCGTCAATGTACTTGTCGGCGATCTCCACGGAACGGCTCTGATTGAAGCCGCGCCGCAGATAGCCTTTGATTTCGAGCGCCTGGAGATGCTTATGCACCGTCGCCAGCGAGGCCAGTTCCAGGCCGTGGGCGATCTCCTCATAGCTGGGGGAGTAGCCGTGGTCCTGGAGAAATTTGGAGATGTATTCGAGAACTTCTTTTTGCCGACGGGTGAGCGCCATACCCGCTATTGTGGGCGAAGAAAAAGGGAAAGTCAATGGGGTCCCTGTAGGGGCCTTGCTGGGAGTATAGCAACATCTTGTGGTCGAGTTGCCCCAAAGCCACTATAATGGGGCCATGAACAAGTTTCTTCTCTCCACATTCGCCCTGGCCTTCGCTACTCTCACCTCGATGAGCGGTTCGCTCCTGGCCGGCGAAAAACACATGATGCACTGTTTCGCTTTCAGCGCGAAGCCGGACGCGACACCGGCGGACTGGGAAGCTTTTTACGCGGCGACCGACGCCATGCCGGGCAAGATGCCGATGGTGAAAATGGTGTGGGCCGGCAAACTGCGTGGACCCTTCGCGCAGTTCACCGTGGATGCCGAGGCCCGCAAGCAGTTCAACGCCACCACCACCACGGCCACCGTGCCGGTAACCCGCGTGGTGCGCCAGTATGGCGCCTGCCTCGCCATGGAGAACGGCGGCGCGGACACCCTGAAGGCGTACACGTCGCACCCGTATCACAAGGTCTGGACGGCAGCCTATGAGAAGGTGCGCATCGCGGGAACGACGACTTACGACATCATCGGCCAGTAAGTCCGGCGAGATAGGCGGCCACCGCCCGGCATTCCGGGCGGTTCGCCGCCCGTTCGGCCACCTCTGCCCATTCTTGCGGGGTGCTACGGTGTTCTTCGTCCGTCGCGCGCGGATCGGCGCCAGCCGAGATGAGGCGTTGCGCCATCGCTAAATCGCCATTCCAGGCGGCAGCATGCAGGGCGGTTTGCCGGGAGCGATCACTGGCGCGGGCATTCGGGGTAGCGCCCTGCGAGAGCAGCCAGTCAACCAGATCGGCGTGGCGGTATTCCACGGCAGCGATGAAGACGTCGTCGTTCAAGTCCATCTGAGCCAGGGCGGCTCGTTCACCGAGCCGGGCGTAGACTTCGGGTCCCGCGCTGGCGCCGTGGTCAATCAGGCGGCGCACCAGTGGCAGACCGGAGGCGCCCAACTGGCTCAGGGCCGTTACCGGCGTCTGTCCCCAACGGTCAGCCGCGGTGAGCGACGCGCCTTTCGCCACCAGGAGGTCAATCGACTTCGGCGTACGCGCCAGGTTGAGCCAGGGCTCGCCCTTGGGGGGAAGCGGACACTCCGCGACGCGAGCGTCGTTGCCCATCAGGAGGGCCTCGCCGAGTCCGACCACGGCACCGCGCCGGAGTAGCTCGGCATGCATTTCATGCTCACCACGCTGCGCGGCGAGCATAAGGGGCGACCAGTCGGCGTATTCTTCGTTGCGCCCGTTCACGTCGGCCCCCGCCTCCAAAAGCAATCGGAAGACGTCCAGGCGACGAGTCTCAATGGCGACGTGAAGAGCCTGGGGACGGCCACCCCAGAATGGGTGGGGCCCGAGCTCATTGACCAGAAAGAGTCCTTCACGGACCCGGGGGAGATCCCCGTCGCCGACGGCGCGCAAGAACTCTGAGACGGTCATCGGAACTAACTGGAGGCGACGGCGTGGCGGGCTTGTCGATTTACCAGTCGCGTCGCGCGGTCGCTGATCAAAGCTGCGACCTGGGCGAAGAATTCGGGAAGATTTTCGGGGGCAACGAGAAAGTCGGTAGTTTGGCGGCGGTCCGCGTTGAGATCGGTCTTCAGCACCGCCGTCGCCGGCTTGTAATCCATCATTCTGGCATGCGCCAAAACCTTGAGTCCGGAGTTGGGCGTCTCCATCGACATTTCCGTCAGCACCAGGGCGTATTCGTCCGTGTCGAGTTTTCCTACGGCCTCGGCGGCAGTGGCGGCGGTGTCCACCTGATAGCCCCCAGCTTCGAGCACAGTCTGCAACGTGAGGCGGGAGGCGGGATGATCGTCGGCGATCAGCACGCGGGCGAGGTCGAGCCCTTGCTTGCGCGCTATTTTAGTAGTGGTCATGTTCAGTCCAAGGTTACGGCTTGGATCCAGTATACGGAAAATCGGCCGTTTTGAAGCCGCAAATTTGTTGATTTCGTGAGAGATCTTCGTTTTCAGCATCGTTGAGGCGCGCATACTCAGTTGGATGCCCAGGGCGGAAACGCGTTACCAGAAAAGTGTCGAATTCTGACACGCGGAACGTCCTTGGTACTCCCTTACGTCTGGAACGTTCACCTTAGTCCCAGTCGAGATCACGCTTGGGAGGACCCGTATCAGGATCGGCCTGGGCGCTCTTGAGCAATTCGTCGAACTTGCGATTGAGCAGACTCTCGCGATTTTTGACGTCGCTGAGCGACTTCTGGAATGCATCCTCCCGGCGGGCGGCGGCACCCTTCAGCTTTTGGACGGCCTCGGCGAGGTCCTCCATGGGGGAGGCAGGCTTGGCAAGCGGTTGATGATGGATCACGGCTTGGAGTTCGGGGTCAATCTTGAGGGTCGCCTGGCAGCAGGGGCAGGTGACTTCAAAGCTAGTCGGGTTCGGGCGATGAGCCATAAAGAAATCGTACTCCATGCCGATAGTACTAAGGAGTGGAGATTTCGTTCGGGGTTACCGGGCGGAAGACGACGCCGCCAGGTGGTTAGAAATCACCTAGGCTGAGGAAGAAGGAGCACGCCGCCGATGCTGCGCAGCATCATTATTTGCCCGGATCTAGAGTTGAGTGAGAGCCTGCAGGCGAATCTGCTCGATCTCGGCCAGGTGGCGGTGCTGAAGGCCGTGGACAAGTATCCGCATGCGCATGAGTTGTTGCGCATCGTCCGCACCAACGGCCCGCAGGTGATTTTCCTCAGCCTGCAACAGATTGACCGTGCTCTCGAAGTGGTGAAGGAACTTGAGCAGAGCGCGCCGGGCGTGCAGTTCGTCGCCGTCTCCCGCACCACCGATCCGCAGGTGCTGATCGACGTGATGCGCGTCGGCATCCGTGAATTCCTTTCGCTGCCCTTCAACCTGCAGGTGGTCGCCGATAGCGTCACCCGGCTCCGCGAGGCCCTCGACAAGCGTCCCGTGGTGATGCACTCCACGGACCTGCTGTTCGCGTTTCTTCCTTCAAAAGCTGGCAGTGGCACCTCCACCATCGCGGTGAACGCAGCCATCGCGATGTCCCGCCACCTGCAAGACAATAAGGCTTTACTGACGGATCTGGACCTAAACGGCGGCATGATCCGTTTCATGCTGAAGCTCGAAAACGAGTACTCCATCGTCGACGCCGCGGAGCACTCGCTAGCCATGGACGAGAATCTGTGGCCCCAGCTCGTGACGAGCGTCGGCAACCTGGATGTGTTGCACGCGGGCCGGATTAACCCGTCGTTCCGCTTGGAGGGTACGCACGTCCGGCACCTGCTCGACTTTGCGCGCCGGAACTACAAGTCGATCTGCGTCGACTTGTCGGGCAACATGGAGAAGTTTTCGCTCGAGATCATGCTCGAGGCGAAGAAGATCTTCCTGGTCTGTACGCCGGAGATTCCGTCGCTGCACCTCGCGCGCGAGAAGTATATGTTCCTCAAGAACATCGAACTCGGTGACCGGGTGAGCGTGCTCTTAAATCGCTGCACGAAGCGCAATCAGGTGATCTCGCCCGAGCAGATCGAAAACCTGCTGGGCATGCCCGTGACGATGACGTTTCCCAACGACTACCACGGTGTCCACGCGGCGCTGACGGCCGGGCGTCAGGTGGACCCGAATTCAGAACTGGGGCAACACTTTCAGACGCTGGCCCGCACGATGCTCGACAGCAGCCATAGTGGCCCATCGGCGGCAACTCCCGCGGCGGCAGCCAAGAAAAAGGGCCTTCTCGACATGTTTTTCAAGCCCGCCGGTGGCAACCGTGGGGGAGTGCCCGCGCCCGCCGGAGCCAATCCGCCGAAGTAGGTTAGTGCTTCAGGGTGCCTTGGGGCATCACCGAGACACCCAGCAGCATAGTTTTCGCGCTCTGCTTCTGGCAGACCACCACCGCCGTCAGCTTCCGTCCCGCGTTGAGCATCTCGATTTTGGCGACCTGATCCGTCACGTTCGCCTTCACCTGCTTGAAGCCTTGCTGTTCCAGGCTAGCCCGGTAGAAGTCGGCCGAAGTCTTCAGGTTGGCCAGCGCTGTCGTCACGGAGTACATCTCGATTTGCGGCATGTCATTCGTCTTGGCCGCCTGGCTGAACACGGGCTTGGTGCCTTGAAACGCGGGCAGGGTAAGCGGATAGGTCTTTTTGACATCACCCTGCCAATCCTGTTGGGCGAAAAGAGAGAGGGATACGGCGAGCAGAAGGGAAAGCTTGATCATAGGATTTCGTTTACTGTAAATAATACGTACGATAGAGGGTATCGCGTTGCTTGGGAATGTAGCCGGCGCCGCGAATCAGGGTGCGCAATTGCTCGGTGGTGGATTGATAATGCGCTCCCGCCTGGGACACGACGTTCTCTTCAATCATAATACTGCCGACGTCATTCGCGCCAAAGCTGAGCCCGAGTTGGCAAAGCTTGTGTCCCACGGTGAGCCAACTGGATTGCACGTGCGGAATGTTGTCGAGGTACAGACGCGAAATGGCCAATGTCTTCAGATAGTCCACCGCGGTGGCTTCGTGTTTGATGAAGCGGCCCAGCGAGGTATCGTCACGCTGGAAAGGCCAGGCGATAAACGCGGTGAAGCCACCGGTTTCTTCCTGCAAATTGCGCACGACGTCGAAATGATTCAGGCGCTGTTCGAGCGTTTCGCCGCAGCCGAACATCATGGTGGCCGTGGTTTGCAAGCCGATCTGATGAGCCGTGCGATGGACGTCCACCCAATCGTCGACGGTACATTTCAGCCGGCTAATCCGATGGCGGACGTCTTTGTCGAGAATTTCAGCACCGCCACCAGGGACGCTCTGCAGGCCAGCGTCGCGTAGGCGGAGTAAGGTATCCCGGAGGGAAATTCCGCTCACCTGGGCGATATTCGTAATTTCGGGCGCGGAGAAGCAATGCAGCCAGATCTGATCGCCGAATTCGGCGCGCATCGCCCGCAGCAGATCCTCGTACCATTCGATCTTCAGGTCCGGGTGCAGACCGCCCTGCATGAGGATGCCCGTGCCGCCGAGGGCGATGGTTTCGCGGATCTTCTGGAAGATCACCTCGTGCGAAAGGACATATCCTTCAGCACTTTGGGGGGGGCGGTAAAAGTTGCAGAAGCTACAGTACTCGGTACAGAAGTTGGTGTAGTTGATGTTACGGTCGATCTGATAGCTGACAACCGGCTCGGGGTGCAGACGCTGGCGGAGCGCATGAGCTTCGGAGCCGAGGCCGAGGAGGTCAGGCGATTGGAACCGTTCCAGGGCTTCAGAGCGAGTCATTCCACAACTAGCATAGCAAATGCCAATCCATAAGGGAAGAGTGCAAAATATCCTTGATTTTGAAGGCTTTACAAACGCCAAGGCGGGGTGATACCCTGGGAGTTTAACATGCGTACAGTGGACCTTATTCAACGGAAGCGGGATGGCGAAGAACTGGCGGTGGAAGAGATCCGCCACCTGATTGAAGGCTATACCGGCGGCAGCATCCCCGATTACCAGGTTTCGGCGTTTCTGATGGCAGTGTTCCACTCAGGCATGACGGACCGGGAAGTGAGCGCCCTTACGGACGCGATGATCGCGAGCGGTGTGACGGTAGACCTCTCGGATATCCCCGGCCCCAAAGTAGACAAGCACTCGACCGGCGGCGTGGGCGACAAGACCAGTCTGATCGCGGCGCCGATCGCGGCTGCGGCCGGTGTCATCGTGCCGATGATCTCGGGACGCGCCTTGGGCCATACGGGTGGTACGCTCGACAAGCTCGAGTCGATTCCAGGCTTCCGCACCAATCTCTCCATTGAAGAGTTCAAGGCGCAACTGCGCGAGACGGGCTTGGCATTTATCGGACAGACGCCCGAGATTACTCCGGCTGATGGCAAACTCTACTCGCTGCGTGATTCGACGGCCACCGTGGAATCGATCCCGCTGATCGCCAGTTCCATCATGTCTAAGAAGATCGCCGTCGGTCTCGACGCGATTGTGCTCGACGTGAAGGTGGGCACGGGCGCTTTCATGAAGCGCCAGGTGGAAGCGCGCCGGCTGGCCCAGATGATGGTGGGCATCGGCCGCCGTCTGGATCGCCGCGTGCAGGCCCTCATCACCGACATGAACCAGCCGCTCGGCTTCGCTGTCGGCAATGCGCTCGAAGTGATGGAAGTGTCGCAAACGCTGCAGAACGCGGGCCCCGTGGACCTGACGCGCCTTTCGCTCGAACTCGCCGCGCGCATGATCTTCGTCGGCAAGATCACCAAGACGCTGGACGAAGCGCGCGAACTCGCGCAAGCCAAGCTGCTCGACGGCTCCGGCTATCGCAAGCTGAAGCAGGTGATCGCCGCCCAGGGTGGCAACCCGGCGGTGCTGGATCAATTCGAACTGTTACCGAACGCGACCGGCGCGCGCGAAATCACGTCGCCGCGCGGCGGCTACATCAGCGCCATCGACGCCGAATTGATCGGCAAGGCCTCCTCCCTGATCGGCGCCGGCCGTGACGCGAAGGAAGACTCGATTGACCACGCCGTGGGTGTCATTCTCGAAGCCAAGGTCGGCCAGAAGATGGACTCCGGCGCGATCCTCTGCCGCATCTACTACACCAACGACGCTAACGTCGAGGAAGCCGCCGAGATGGTGGAAGATGCCTTCCGCATTTCCCAATCGGCTCCCGAAGAGCGCGAACTGATCCTCGAAGTCGCGAGCTAACGCCGCGCCGTCAGGGGCCATGGAAATCATTACCGTCGCCGCCGGAATCCTGCTGGTGCTCCTGCTGGCGGCGCTGCTGGGCCTTTGGCTCGGCCGGGCGGGAAATCCCAAGGCCACGCCCGATTGGGTGGAGGCTCTCAGCCGCTCCTTGCGGGACGAAAGCCGGACCGCGGCTCGCGAAGTCCGCGAGGAGTTGTCGGCCGCGATTAGCCGCCAATCCGACTCGATGCGTGGCTTGCTGGACGACCGCCTGCGCGATGTTCAGCAAGACGGCGCGCGCCAACTGGAGCAGATCCGCGCCACCGTCGACGAAAAGCTGCAGGAGAATCTCGACCGGCGCTTCAACGACTCCTTCAAGACCGTCTCGGACCGGCTCGAGCAAGTCCACCGCGGGCTGGGCGAGATGCAAAGCCTGGCCACTGGCGTTGGCGACCTCAAGAAAGTGCTGAGCAACGTGCGCACCCGCGGTACGTGGGGCGAGGTGCAACTGGGCGCCTTGCTCGAACAGGTGCTCGCACCGGAGCAATACGCCCGCAATGTCGCCACGCGGGGCACGGCGGAACGGGTTGAGTTTGCCATCAAGCTGCCCGGCCAAGCCGTCGACGGCAATGCGCCGGTTTGGTTACCGATCGACGCCAAGTTCCCCGCCGACGCCTATCAGCGGCTCGTCGAGGCGTTGGACGGGGGCGCGGCCGAGACCATCGAAGCGGCGGGACGGCAACTTGAGATGGCCATCAAGCTGAACGCGCGCACCATTCGCGAGAAGTACGTGGAGCCGCCGGCCACCACCGACTTCGCCATCATGTTTCTGCCCACCGAAGGTCTCTACGCCGAAGTGCTCCGGCGGCCTGGCCTGGCCGAACAATTGCAAACCGAGCAGCGCATCGTCGTGGCGGGGCCGATGACCCTGGCGGCTCTCCTCAATAGCCTGCAAATGGGCTTTCGCACTCTGGCCATTCAACAACGCTCCGGTGAGGTATGGAAGGTATTGGGCGAAGCCAAAACGGAGTTCGCGCGTTACGGCCAAGCACTCGACAAAGTGAAGAAGAAGATCGAAGAAGCCGCGGTCGCCATCGATGAGGCTCAGGTGCGCACCCGCGCCGTCAATCGCCGCCTGCGCGACGTGGAAGAGATCGGCACGCAGAAGAGCCTGCCCGGCTTCGATGCCGACGAGCTTACTTAATCCGTTCGATGACGGTGACTTCGCTCTTCGTCTGGAACGGAATGCGGGTTTCCACTTCAATGACAGCCGGCTTGCCGCGGGTCATCAGGACTGTGCCGCCGCCAGCGCCCGTCCCCGCCGCGCCACCAATCGCCGCTCCCTTGCCACCACCAAAGATCGCGCCCAGGGCCGCGCCGACGGCGGCGCCCGCGCCAATCTTCGCGGCGTCGGACTTACGGGAGGTGTTCCCTTCGCGGTTAAACGTTTCGGACTGGAGGCTCACCGTCTGGCCGTCTGAGGTGGTGATCTGGGTCAGCTCGAGCGCCAGCTTCGACACGCCACGGACGCGGCCAGCGCGGTCACTCTCCACAATCCGCCCCACGGCATGCGCGCCCCGCTCAGCCAGGACAAATCCGCTCACTTCCAGCGGGGCGTCGAGCGTGGCGTGGAAGGGGTCGCCGGTTTGCACCTTCTCGGCGTTGAGCGTCTCTTGGAGCCGCACGACAATTTGGGTACCCGCCGGGATGGTGACCCGGGCGGGTTCGCGCTGCTTGCGGCGCGTCTCTTCGACCACCGGGTCGGGCTTGCGGATCTCGACGGGCTCCGGCCGCGATTCGCCATGGACCACCGGTTTCACCGGCTCGGAGACCTTCACGGGTTCGGGCGCCGGGTTTACTACGGTCCGCGAAACGGGAGAGGGCATGTCGATGCGCATCGGCTCTTCGGCGGGCGAGGTTACCTTGGCCAGCACCGTCCGCTTGGGCTTCGCGGGCGTCGCCGGAACGGGGCCGGGCTTCGGTTCTGGCTTCGCGACCACTACGGGCACCGGCGCCGGCGGTTCAGCCGCCACCGGGGCCGCGGGCTCTGAACTCAGGGGCTGCTCGGTGGTCTTCGAAGTGATCTCCACCGTGCCCGGCTTGCTGTTCGAAAAGGCGAGATAGGCGCCCCCACCCGCGAGGAGGCTTCCGGCAACGAAGGCGGCGATGATGTTCTTGTTCATGGTCAACTTTCCCTAAAGGTTAAATGCATCCGGCGGAGAACAAGTTGCAGGCTCATTTCGGCCGTGGTGTGGCTGATATCGGCCACCCAGTTGGTAGAATGAAATCAGCGAGATGAATGCCTTTCCTACCAGTTACCGGCTGACCAGCCCGAAGTCCGGCGACGTGCCGGTTTCGCCGGCCACGGTGCTGGCGCCCATGGCGGGCGTCACGGACACCGTTTTCCGCCGCCTGATCCGCGAACAGGGCTACTGCGGACTGCTGATGACCGAGTTCACGTCGTCGCACGGCATCGTCAAGTCCGTGCGGACCGTGAAGGTCCATAAGACCCAGCGCTACCTCTCCTTCCAGCCTGACGAGCACCCCATCGCCGCGCAGCTCTTCGGCTCGGACCCTCGGATCATGGCCGAAGCTGCCCGCATCTGCGAGGACCAGGGCTTTGACGCCGTGGACATCAATTTCGGCTGCCCCGTGAAGAAGGTCGTCAGTTGCAACGGCGGCAGCGGACTGCTGCGCGATCTTCCGCTCGTCGGAGAGATTCTCGGTCAGGTCCGCGCCGCCATCAACGTACCGCTCACCTGCAAATTCCGGGCCGGCTGGAACGACCGGGAGTTGGTCTATCGCGAAATGGGGCGTATCGCCGAGGACAATGGCTTGGCGGCCGTCGCCATGCACGCGCGAACGCGCGAGCAAGGCTATGCCGGGGTCGCGCACTGGCCGTGGATTGCGGAATTGAAGGCGTCGACGCGCTTGCCGGTGATCGGCAACGGCGACATCCGTACGCCGGAGGACGCCGTCCGCATGGTGCAGGAGACCGGCTGCGACGCCGTGATGATCGGCCGCACCGCCTCGTCTAACCCTTGGATCTTCCGGCAGATCGGCGAGTATCTGGCGACGGGTACTTACAGCCAGCCGACGGAAGAAATGCGCTACCAGATTATGCGGCAGTATTTCCGGATGCTGGTGGAGCAGGAATCGTTGGACATTGTCGGCAAGATGAAACAATTCGCCACTTACTTCACGCATGGCGTGCGCAACGGGACGAAGTTACGCGTCGCGATTTATGGGGAAAAGACTCCGGAGGCCGTAATTCAACGTGTCGACGAATTCTTTACCCAGGAATTGGTGGCCGCGTAAACGATGAAGAAAGTCCAGCTCATCACCGACGGCGCCTGCATCGGCAACCCCGGACCCGGCGGCTGGGCCGCTATCCTGCGCTTTGGGGAGAAGAAAAAAGAGTTAACCGGCTACGAGCCCGAAACCACGAATAACCGCATGGAACTGCGCGCGGCCGTGGAGGGCTTGAAGGCCTTACGTGAAGCCTGCGAAGTAGAGATCACCACGGACTCCGAGTATATGCGCAACGGCATCACCACTTGGATTAAAGGCTGGAAAGCGCGCGGCTGGCAAACCAAGGACAAGAAGCCGGTGAAGAATCAGGATCTCTGGGAAGCCCTGGATGAGCAAAACCAGCGCCACCAGACGGTTTGGAAGTGGACCAAAGGCCACGCCGACCACCCCGACAATAACCGCTGCGACGAACTGGCCACCGAAGCCGCGCGCCAAGGGCGAAAGCGGTAATTCTTGCGGCTGGCGCTCTACGGCGGCACCTTCGATCCCGTGCATAGCGCGCACCTGGCCGTGGCGCGTGAAGCCATCCGCGGTTTGCAACTGGACCACGTCTGGTTCGTCCCCAACAATCGGCCTCCGCACAAACAAGCCGGTCCGCGGGCGAGCTTCGCGGACCGCGTCCGGATGTTGGAGTTAGCCTGCGCCGGCGATCCGCGCTTTGCCGTCAGTGAACTCGAAGCCGGCACCGAGCGCAGTTACACCATCGAGACTCTGTTGAAGGTCCGCCAGCAGGTGCCCGCGAAGTTGTTTTTTCTGATCGGGGTCGATGCCTTCGCGGAAATTCACCTGTGGCACCGTTGGCGCGAAGTGATCTTACTGACCGAGTTTATTGTCGTCACGCGCGCCGGATATTCCGTGCCGGAGGTACCCGGCGCCACGGTCCACTTACTCGATACTTTGCACTTAGCCAGTTCGTCGTCCGCGATCCGCGAGGCGCTGGCCCGGGGGGAGCGCCCCGCCGACGTTCCGCCCCTGGTGCTCGACTACATCTTCCAGAAGCACCTCTACGCTTAACCTTCAAACTGCTGCGTAGGCGCGTGACGGCTACGAGGTGGGCGGCTCCCAGTCGGCGGGGCGGCCGAGGTTGATGTTGATGTGGCGCTGGAAGGCGCGGCGCTTGGCTTCGGCGGCTTGTTCTTCCGGGGTGGGTTGGCTGGGTTTGGGTTCGTTTGGTATCGCTTCGGTTTCGGATTTGGGTTCGATTGGGGTGGGTTCTTCTTCCGGCTCCGGAATATGGCGTTGGGCTTGTAAGTCGCGGAGATCTTTGAGGCAATTGCGGTAAATGCGATTGAGTTGCGCGTCGTAGCGGAGGTAGAGCTTTAGGATTTGTTCGGATTTGGCGATGCCGTTGGCGAGGTGGGCGCGGGAGTCGGCGTTGGGGAGGGTTTTGCGGAAGTCTTTTTCGTCTTTGGCGACGGCGACTTCGAGTTGTGCGGCTTCGGCGGCCCAGAGCCGTTGCTGGCGGAACTTGGCGAAGACGGCTTCGGTGAGTAAGTCGAGCTCGTGTTGGCCTTGGGGTGAGTAAGTCGCCAAATATTGGTTGAGCATGCCGAGATACTGGTCTTGGTCTTCCATTTGCAGGAAACACGCTGCGGCGAGCGGGTTGCGGTTGAGGCTGGAGAGCCCGTGCGTGGTGGCATTTTGCGCGGAGCGGGCTTTGCCTTCGGGGGTCCTGGGACCCGTGGAGCGTAGCGCATTGCGACGATTGGCTTCGATTCGTTTTTTGGATGACATGTGGTTCCTTTCGGTGCGTTGGTTTTTGTCGGGCCGGGGGGCCCGACTTACAGGCGTCGGGCCCGGGGGGCGAGTTAAAAATGTGGTCGGGCCGGGGGGCCCGACTTACAAGGGCATGGTGCCTGGGGGGACGTCGCGATTTTCGAGGCCTTGGAGGGTTTTGCGGGTTTCGCGTATGGCTTCGATGGCGGCGTCGTGGGCGGCGGGGTGCTTGATAAGTACCTCGAGAATGGCCTCGTAGAAGATGGGCCAGGTTTCGAGGTCGGAGGGAATGTAGGCGGGGTTGTCGGCCTTTACCAGGTGAATTTCGTAGGTTTGGTTACCATGGGTTCGTTTGGGCGAGTAAGCAGACGGCGGCGTGTCCGTACGGAATTGATGGCAGTAGATGATTTCAGGCATAGCTGGTTCTCCTGATTTCACTTTACCGGGCAGAAACAAGAAGTTATCCCGGTTTGGCTGGTAAGTGTATGAAATCAGGGGCAAGAAAATATCGAAATGGTCGTCAGCGCTCCCTCCCGGCCGACCGCGCCGCCGCCGGGAGTACGCTGGCCCGTTCGGGCCTAGGTGGGAGCCGGAGTTATTTAAGTGCTCATCCTGGGGTTGGGTTTAGTGACGCTTCTCACGGCAATCCGGGGCGCTTCGAATTGTGGCCCTACGCATGCTCGTCGGAAAGCATGAAAAGAAGAACCGCCCTCAATGGCCTTGCGGGTTTAGGCTTAACCGCCGCCCAAGCCCAGACTCACTCCATCCCCATGCGCGATCTCGGCAAAACCGGTGAAAAGGTTTCCGCCATCGGATTAGGCGGCTATCACCTTGGGATCCCTAAGGATCACAATGACGCCATTCGCATCGTGCGCACCGCGCTCGACCGTGGCGTGAACTTCCTCGACAACTGTTGGGATTACCACGACGGCGAGAGCGAACGCCGGATGGGGCTCGCCCTGCGCGACGGTTATCGGGGCAAGGCGTTCCTCATGACCAAGTTCGATGGGCGCACCAAGGCAGCGACGGTGAAGCAAATTGACCAATCTCTGCAAAGATTGCAGACGGACCATGTCGACCTGATGCAGTATCACGAGAACATCCGCATGGAAGACCCTGACCGGTTCTTTGCGCCGGACGGTCCGCTCGAGGCGCTTACCGCGGCGAAGAAGGCCGGTAAAATCCGCTACATCGGGTTCACCGGGCACAAGGACCCCGCCGTCCACCTGCGCATGTTGGAGGTAGCCGGCGCGCAGGGCTTCCATTTCGACGCCTGCCAAATGCCGCTGAACGTGCTGGACGCGCACTTTCGCAGCTTTGCGCAGCAGGTGCTGCCCAAACTCGTGGAACAGGGAATTGCCGTGTTGGGCATGAAGCCGCTCGCGGGCGGCGACCTGCCGAAGTTGAAGTCCGTCGCGCCGATGGAATGCTGCACTACGCGCTCAACCTGCCCACTTCGGTGGTCATTACCGGCTGCGACACTCTGTCAAGGCTCGATCAGGCTCTGGAGGCTGCGCTTAGCTTCCGGCCCTTAAACAAATCTCAACTCTCAGACCTGATGGCCAGGACCAAAACCGCGGCGCTCACCGGCATTTACGAAAGCTTCAAAACCGGCACTAAGCACGACGGTACCGCCCAAAACCCCCATTGGATGGGGTAATAGCCCTGAGAAGGTACCCTCCAGCCCCATGCATCCAGCGGCGAACGGGGATGGCAGGGAGTTCCCGAACTCTCCCGCCTCAGCACCCGCGGGCGCGAAACCTTTCGTCGGTTGGGTCTCCCCGTTCCACATTCGTCGAGGATTGGACGGGGAAACCAACTAGGCCGGAGGCATGTAGCGGAGTTTATGCAGGCTAGCGGTAACTGGCTGCTTGGACTTCGAAGAGGCATGAATACGGGCCGCCGGCTTGGATGAGCTGGTCATGAGTACCGTCTTCGGCGATTTGGCCTTGGGCGAGGAGGACAATGCGGTCGGCCATGCGGACGGTGGAGAAGCGGTGAGAGATGAAGATGGCGAGTTTCTCATGGGTGAGTTCGGCGAACTTTTGAAAGACTTCGGCTTCGGCCAAGGGGTCAAGGGCGGCGGTGGGTTCGTCCAGGATGAGAATTTGGGCATCGCGGAGATAGGCGCGGGCAAGGGCGAGGCGCTGCCATTCGCCGCCGGACAGATCGGAGCCTCCTTCGAACCGGCCCCCGAGCATCTGATCCAGCTGTTGGGGAAATTTCTCGATCAATTCCTGCGCGTTGCTTTTCCGGGTGGCTTCCCAAAGAGCCTCGTCGTCTCTGAGACGGCCGATGCTGCCGACGGCGATGTTTTCGCGGACGGAGAGGTCGTAGCGAATGAAGTCCTGAAAGATGATGCCGATTTCGCTACGCAGTTCATCGACGTGGAAGTCGCGGAGGTCTTTCCCGTCCAGGAGGATGCGGCCCGCGATGGGGTCGTACAAACGGGCGATGAGCTTGACGATCGTGGTTTTGCCTTCGCCATTTTTGCCCACGATGGCGACGCGTTCGCCTTGAGAGAAGTGCAGGTTGAGCTGGTTGAGAACGAGCTTCTCCTGGCCCGGGTAGTGGAAACTGACGTTTTCGAAGATGATGCCGCTGCGGATGGGGCGGGGTGGCAGCAGGGAAGCAGTGGAAGCGCGGATGGTGGGGGTGTCTTCGAAAAACAGGGCGAGGTCGCGGAGGAAGAGGGCTTGGTCAGCGATGTCGGAGAAAAGCGAAAAGATGGTTTGCAGATGCCCGTTGGCGCCGGCGAGGGTGCCCGCCACGAAGGTAAAGGTGCCGAGGCTCATGTGATTGAGCGCGACGTCACGCGCGAGGTAAACGTAGCTGCCATAGTAGCCCGCGGTGGCCAGGACGGTGAAGGCACCGCCCCAGCGAAGGCGCCGCGCAGCGAGGCGTCGGTTCTCCAGCATCAAAGTGCCGGCCAGCTTGGAGTATTTGGTCTCTAGATGGGGAGCCAGCGCGAAAACCTTCACTTCTTTGGCCGCTTCCCGGCTGGTTCCGAGAGTGAGGTAATAGTCCAAAGTGCGGCGCAAGGTCGTCTGGGCGGTGGCCTGGGTGTAACCGAGGAAAGCGAAGTGACTCTCGACCAAAAAGGTGGGGACGACGGAGATGATGAGGACGGCGAACAGCCAAGGCGAGTAGAAGATAATCCCCGCGGCCAGCGAGATCAGCATAACCAGGCGTTGCAGCAGCCAACCGGATGAGGTGAGCATGCCGATACGGTCAGTGGATTGGGCGCGCGCCCGTTCCAGACGGTCGTGAAAGGCGGAATCCTCAAAGCTGCTGAGATCAAGCGTGGCTGCGTGACGCATGATCTTGAGGCCGAGGCTATGGCTGAAGCGATCGGCGATGAAGGCGTCGCAGAAGTCGACGACGCGGCCGATCAACTGGGAGATGGCGGCCAGAGCGAACTCGACTCCGATCCAGAACCACAGCGAGGGGAGATCGGGCTGGGATCCCTTGGTGGAGATAAGGTCAATGATCTGTTTGGCGGCGTAAAGCATGCCCAGGGGCGCAAGGCCGCCCAGCATTCGCAGCGAGATGGTGGCGCGCACGGTGGTGGGTGCGGCATCGCGAAGGAGGCGCCAAAACTGCGGGAGGTCTTTGAGGGCGGTGAGCCGATCTCGCCAGGCTTGTTTCAGGCTGGAGGGTGGCTTTGGCGGCATTCATTTGTCTGAGCAATCGGAGGGCCGTGTTACCAGGGTGAAAGGGGTGAACGTGCCAGTCGGTGCGCCGGGAACCAACGGCAAATGGTGGGGGACAGAAGAGCCTTCAGGAAGGAGAACGGTAGCGATAGGGGCGATCATCGCTGAATGTTCCTGTCCGGCTTCGGCGCCATGCCTTCCTGGACCGGACTGCGTGCGGCAGCCTCCAGGGAGATCTAGGGTCCGGAGACATTGGGTTCTGGCGCTTTTGGGTTCCTTTGACCCGACGCAGAGCGAGCGCCTATCCGAACAGGGCCTAATTTCCCAGTTGGTGGGGGCCACCAGCAAGGACGCCGTGGGGACGGTACCCTTTACGGCGTTCTGCTGTAGGCGATTTCCGAAGCCGTCGACTTAACTCAGCCCCCACTGCGGGACGGAGCCCGAGTTGGCGGTAGTTTCGGCCTTGGTTAGCCGGCCCAAACTATCGTACTGGTACTCCAGTTCTTCCCCGGAAATATAGTTCTTCTGCGAAGTAGCGCGGCCGTCGTTGGCGGTGGCGGAGAAGCAATATTCGAGGTCGAGTTGGCCGGGGACGGTAAGGCGAGTGAGTTGGCCGAGGGCGTTGTATTGCCGGGTCTCGGTCTGCGATCCGCCGCCGCTGAGGTTGAACCAACGCATCTGAGTGAGCTGCCCTATTGAATTATACGACACATTGTCAACTAGCGTCTGCGGATTTGCGGCGCCGTTCACCTGGAAAGTACTTCCGGACGGACGGCCCATGCTGTCGTACCGGGCATGATGGAGCAGTAGCGCGGTTCCCGCTACTGTAAGCTCACCGGGCCAGGGACGAAGTGGACGCACGACGTTTCGCGCCTGAGGAGCGGGTTGGAACCACTTTGGGGCAGGCCGACTATGCTTATGGACTTCGAGTCCGCTGTCGTAACTGGCTTCCCCTCCGGTCCACCCGAACTCGTTTTCATCCCAACGCACTGCCAGTCAGGATTTTCATTTTCCTCCGCAGACTTCTACAGCAGGAAAGCTCTAACGTAGTGCCAAGCAATTGCTCCGAAGGAGCCCCATGCGGTAACCTGCGCACTCAGCCTTACAAAACGTACAAGGTCCGGCGATGGGTCGTCGATGGAGAGTCGAACTCTCTCGAAGAATCTCCTAGTATCTCTTGCAGCCCACCAAGCTATTAGTCCGTAACAACCAACCACAACTTGCAATACTGGTTGATTTAATGGGTCAAACTTCTCGAATGGATTCACTATTTACATCCACCAATCGTGGTTACAGTTCTCGTATCGCCGGTCGTGAGAGACACCGAGGCACCACCGCCAGGCCCTATACCTGCCGTATAGCCCCATGTCGACAAGTCCGGCGACCATGCCATCGAGCCGCTAAAGTTTATGCCGAGGCCAAGATTAAGGTTCAGAGCCTGGCCGAGGCCGTTGAATTGCGCGGGTGTCTGGGCGTTAGAGACTACGATACTCAAGCCAGTTCCCGCCGAAGCGCCGACAACGAATGGCTGAGTGGGTTGTGTGGGGTTGGCAATCACAGTGGATCCCACATATCCAACAACTTGTCCCGAAGACGCAATTCCTCCAGACAACGGCTGACTACCCACGATGTTATAGGCAAGTGCCGTGATGGAGGTAGCTGCTGAGCCACCTGCAACTACTGCACCGGCTTCGGCTCCCATCCCGTACTGAAGTCCAATCGTAGTAGGAAAGACTGTGTCCGGAACTGTCGGGCAAGGTGGGGGTGGTGGTGCGCCCGAGCCGACAACTATGGTCCCGCTTCGATCAGGTTGGGGTAATGAAGGAGGATCGGGGTTTAAGCCCAAGAATCCGGGCCACAGCGAAACTCCACTCGATACGCCGACCACCCCGGCAGAACCCGTGCTCGGGATGGGAGGCGTCCAGAAGATTCCCGTCAACCAAGGGAGAGTTTCCCACCATAGGGGCACTTGAGTTCTAACGGTGGTTACGCTATAAAGTACACCTCCATTGCGAAGATAATCTTCCAGTTCTTCGGGCGACAGATCATATAAACCGCCAGGATCGAGGCGATTGGTGGGATTGTTACCTGCGTAGGGATATCGATTGAATGACCCAGGTGCTGTTGGGACGCCGCTTGCTCCGTATGGGTCCGGCGTGATGTAACGGCCGACGGTCGTCATCAGATACCTTTGCTGCGCGTAATCCAGACCCGTCGAATCGCGGTAGTAAGTGGCAAACGAATCGGCGTTGGACACCGTCCCCGACTTCGCTTCTCCATAGGGATAGTAACTGCCGACGGACCCCAGGCGGTCCGCGACCTGCAGGCGGCGGCCGTGCGAGTAACTGTCGAAGCTCGACTGGGTGAAGCGTAGCTCGCCGCCGATGACGGCGAGTTGCGCGGTGACTAAGCGCGCACCGTCGGCGCCCCAGAGGACGAAGTCGTTGTTCTTCCACAGGCGCTGATTCGTGGGGGCGTAGGAGTAAGTATCCGAGGCCACGGTCTTCAGCCGATTGAGGACGTCGTAAGTCATGGCGCCCGGTCCCGGCGCGTTCGTCGTATTGCCGTTGGCGTCGTAAGTGTGCGACTGCACGCGGTTATTGGTGGGGTCCACCAGCAAGGACGCCGTCGGGACGGTGCCTTTCACGGCGTTCTGCTGAAGACGATTTCCGAAGCCGTCAAACACCCACGAGAGACCCCACTGCGGAGCGGTTCCGGAGTTGGCGGTAGTTTCGGCCTTGGTTAGCCGGCCTAAACTATCGTACTGGTACTCGAGTTCTTCCCCGGAAATGTAATTCTTCTGCGAGGTAGCGCGACCGTCATTGGCGGTGGCTGAGAAACGATATTCGAGGTCGAGTTGGCCGGGGACGGTGAGGCGAGTGAGTTGGCCGAGGGCGTTGTACTGCCGGGTCTCGGTCTGCGATCCGCCGCCGCTGAGGTTGAACCAACGCATCTGAGTGAGCTGCCCTATTGAATTATACGCCACATTGTCAACTAGCGTCTGTGGGTTCGCGGCGCCGTTCACCTGAAAAGTACTTCCGGACGGACGGCCCATGCTGTCGTAGGTGTAGTTGTATAGATACCCAGGGATGGCGGTGCCCCCGCTGTTGTAGGTAGTGGGATAGACCGCCTGGGAAACGGCGCCCCAGTTGTTGTACGAATACTGCACGGTCATGTCGGCCGTTTTTTCGACGCCGCTGATGAGGCGCGAGACCTTCGAGGTTTTGGAGGCGATGCGTCCCATGGCGGAGTAAGTATATTCCTCGCGCGTTTTGCCGTTGGCTCAGACAGTGGTGTCGGAGTCGCCCCATTCCACCGCGGCGAGGCGGCCGTAGGTATTGGGCGAGAGATCGTAGAGGTCTTTTCAGATGTTTCCATGAAATGACCGGCACCGAGTCCTTGGTGCCGGTCGCGAACTTTCCGTGACTTGCAATGCGTGAGCCCCTTCGCTGGTATTTACCGAACAATAATCGGAGCGGGACGATCCGCCGGAATAGCAATCTCGAGGGGCTCGCGGGGCCAGTTATTCTCGAAGACGATCGAAGTAGAATGAAGGATCCGGCCATCTCTCGTCATCACGTACAGGATGTAAGGCCCCTTGAAAAATGCCCGGTAAACGCGGAACTCTCCGTTGGCGTCTACCTGCGCTTCCCTCTCAGAAGGAGCCGATTCTGAACGCACCGCGGAACGAAAGTATATCCACAGATCGCCTTCGGGCATTTGGGTGAGTCGGCCTTTCCACACCTCGAACTCCGGGGGTTTTCCGAGGGTCGGCCAACCCCAACCCGACTCGTCAGGGCTAATCACTAGACCTGGATCTGTAGAGACGGTCAACCAGCTCTCCGGAGAATTGGCGCTGATCGTTCCCTCGAGTTTTGATACCTCGGCAAGTCGAGCGTTGGCCGTCGCGCGCTTGAGTTGATAGCGATAGAGAAACACCGAGCAAGGAACGAGACCACGCAGTCCAACAAAGCGATCTGCGAATTCTTGAGTCTCACTCCGAAACGCCGTCACCGAGTACGGCGCCGGCGAACCATCAACGTTCAATACGCGGAATGACACGTTACAGAGCTTTGCTGCTTGCCCCGACAGCATTGGAACGAGTAGTGAAGTCAACAATAAAAGAAGATAGAGTGGTTTCATAGTAAAGGTCCTACCCCATAGCAGTTAATCGCAATTGCCTCGGTAATATTGTCCGTGTAAGAGTCATCTTCTTCGACCCCGAGTGCTCTTTGGAGTTGGTTGTCGTTCAATCCCAAAAGATGAAATGTCTCATGAATGATGTTTGCGTGCAACCACCATGTAGATATACCAATCCCGTTGTCTCCAGGCCGCCAGTAAATGATGCCCGGCGTACTTGAAGTGACGTACGCGCGTACATAGATCGTTGGATCTCGGAACAAACGCTGTACAAAGCCGCCTTCTGCGTTGGTCGTAAACCCATTCACAAAACTCACCGCAGCCGGACTTCCCCCCGGTCCGCCGAGGATATTCTCGCGCACTTTTCGTCCTATCGCCTCAGGAATTGTTTCTGTCAAGGAAAAAAAGAAACCAGGATAGAGCCTGCCAATTGTTCTGCCGAGGTAGTTCAAACACGACGCGCTCATACCACCAAGGCTTGCTGAGCCGCCGACCTGGCTCGCTGTATCATTCAGTATTTTGGACATCACATCCCAGCTAATGGTCCCGGCCGCAGCCGTTTGCGAACGCTTGCGAGCGATCTGCTCAGTGTCGCCGGTCGAGTATCCAAAGTAGAGACCGTAATCTGTATAAATGATAGTGGTGCATTGATTTAGCTCTAGTGCCGAGTCCCATCGACAAACAGTACTCGGGGTCGCAGCGAGTCCGTCCGGATCGAACCGGTTCGCTGGATCGCCGCTCGCGCAATCGTACCGATTCCAACTCGCCGGATTCGACAGCTTGGCGCTCGCCTGCAGCGGATCCGTCGTGGTAAAACGCCCCGTCGTTGACTGGTAGTGCCGGTTTTGCGCGTAATCCAGATCCGTCGAGTCGCGGTAGTAGGTGGCGAACCCGTCGGCGTTGGACACCGTTCCCGACTTCGCTTCGCCGTAAGGATAGTAACTTCCCACTGACCCGAGGCGGTCCGAGACCTGGAGGCGGCGGCCGTGGGAGTAACTATCGAAGCTGGATGGGGTGAAACGTAACTCGCCGCCGATGACGGCGAGTTGCGCGGTGACTAAGCGCGCACCGTCGGCGCCCCAGAGGACGAAGTCGTTGTTCTTCCACAGGCGCTGATTCGTGGGGGCGTAGGAGTAAGTATCCGAGGCCACGGTCTTCAGCCGGTTGAGGACGTCGTAAGTCATGGCGCCCGGTCCCGGCGCGTTCGTCGTATTGCCGTTGGCGTCGTAAGAGTGCGACTGCACGCGGTTATTCGCGCGATCTACCAGCAGCGACGAGGTAGGCACGGTACCCTTGACGGCGTTTTGCTGTAGACGATTTCCGAAGCCGTCAAACACCCACGAGAGACCCCATTGCGGAGCGGTGCCGGAGTTGGCGGTAGTTTCGGCGCGGGTTAACCGGCCCAAACTATCGTACTGGTACTCCAGTTCATCACCGGAAATGTAATCCTTTTGCGAAGTAGCGCGGCCGTCGTTGGCCGTGGCGGAAAAGCGATATTCGAAGTCGAGTTGGCCGGGGACGGTGAGTCGGGTGAGTTGGCCGGAGGCGTTGTATTGCCGGGTCTCGGTCTGCGATCCGCCGCCACTGAGGTTGAACCAACGCATCTGAGTGAACTGCTTTCAACTTCATCAACGAAGGATGATCGGCGCCGGCTCGGGGAACATGACGATCTGTAGAAGCTTCGGCTCAAGTGTAATTTCGCATTGAAGTACCGAGAGATAGCGAACCCTTCCCTGTTCGTTCATGACGTAGAGGACGTTGGGCCCCGGAAGACACGGACGATACATACGAAATGATCCGTCCGCATCCACCTCTGCCTCGATCTCTGCCCGAACATCGACGGATGAGACTGCTGCCCTGATATGCACCCAGAGCCGTTCCGGCAGGCCATTTACGATGTGGCCTCTCCATACGTACCCGCTCGGCAAACCGCCTCCAGGAGCCAGAAACACTGAGCCATCCGGTGCAACAATCCGTTCAGAACTGACGTCCACGGTGCGAAAGTTCTCGGGATCGCGCGGAATCATCGTCCGGTCAATTTGGGTTCTTCGGAGAAATTGCGGCAGAACATCACCACGATTGAGCTGATAGCTATGTACCTGCTGGCTACACGGTACGCGGCCTTTCAGACCGGTAAAGCTGGCGGCGTAGTCGATACCCGTGCGGTCATTCTTGAACGAGATCACAGAGTAGGGCTGCGGGAGTCCGGTCCGATCTACGACCCTGATGGTAACGGCGCACAATGTGGGCGAGTCCTGAGCCAAGGCAGTGAGAGCAAGAAACGATATCAATAGTAGGCAACGCACAAAACTCTCCTTAGACTTCCATTCATCGCTGGACCACGGTAACCGGGTCCGCGGAAATTGTGATTGTAAGAGGCTCCTGCGGGAGGCTCCGTTCGCTCCGCACGGATGCCAAGTACCGAATACGGCCCTGCCGATCCATGACATAGAAGATATAGGGTCCCTGAAAAAACAGACCGTAAGCTCTGAAAGACCCATCGTTGTCGATTTCGGCCTCTATTTTGGCCTGATCCAGGTTCGAAGGTATCGCCGACCGGAACTGTACCCAAAGTGGCTCATACTTCTCCATGACAATCTTCCCGTGCCAAACATAACCTGCGGGCGGCTTGGACCCGGTAACCTCTAGAGTGGGCGAGTTCGACCATTGGGGATCCGTGGACACTGTACGCCGTACCTCGGGAACGCTCGGGGCAAGCCGCCCACGAATGGCTTGTAAACCACGGGTGCGTGCGGTTGCGTCAGACCTATCGACTTCGAAATCGTGAAGCCTAACGCTACATGGAACCGTACCCTGAAGGCCATTGAACCCGCTGGAGTAGTCGGTATTCGTGTCAGGGTTACGGAAAGATGTTACCGTGTAAGGCTGCGGTTCGCCAGACACGCTAACCACGCGAATGACCACCAAACAGCCGGAGTGCGACTGCGCCAGAGCGGACGCCGCTAATGAGATCAAACATAGTAGAAACTTACCCATCTATTCTCCTTATTGTAGAAAGCACCGTTGCATCAATTGGCTGGTAATGTTATCACTAACGTCAGGCTCTAAACCGAAAGCTTCCTGTAGATCTGAATCTCCCAGTCCGGTAATGTCATGCAATAGTTCGTGCAAGACGTTAGCCAACACCCAGGAACTTCCTCTAAACAATCCCAGGTCGCCAGGTCGCCAATAGATGATGTTGCCGTCAACCGGTCGACCCGATGTATATGCCCGAACATAAATATCGGATCTATTGAACAGCTGCGCTATAGCCGGGTTAGCTGCATTCAGCCCATCACGAAACCGCACCCTAGCGGCTGACCCAACAATGACTGCAAGTGGATCAAGGCGATTTACGACGGTGCCATCTGGCAGGGTATCTCGGACTGTAAACGAAGCACGATCACGCGAAACAACCGTCCCGGAAAGATAGTTCATGCAATTCGAAGAGAGCCCTGAACGGTTAATAGCATTCGCCGCGGCTTGAACGATTGATTGAGTGAATTCGAAAGAGTTCAGTATCGCCGCAACGTTCATCTCAGCGGTCTTCAAGTCGGCAGTGAAGCTTGAGGCCTGAAATGTTCCAAACGCATAGTTCAACACCACGGAACAGAAAAAGTTCAGGCTCCCAGGCCATTGAACACAAGCAGGTTGTGGCAGTTGACTAGGCTGAGCGCTCCCATCACTCTCAAGACCCTGAGGATCGAACCGATTCGCCGGATCGCTGAGTGCGTAATCATACCGATTCCAACTCGCCGGATTCGACGCCTTCGCGCTAGCTTGCAGCGGATCCGTCGTCGTAAAGCGCCCCGTCGTTGACTGGTAGTGCCGGTTTTGCGCGTAATCCAGACCCGTCGAGTCGCGGTAGTAAGTGGCGAACCCGTCGGCGTTGGAGACTGTCCCCGACTTCGCTTCGCCGTAGGGATAGTAACTGCCGACTGACCCGAGGCGGTCCGCGACCTGCAGGCGGCGGCCGTGGGAGTAACTGTCGAAGCTCGACTGGGTGAAGCGTAACTCGCCGCCGATCACGGCTAGTTGCGCCGTCACCAGGCGGGCGCCGTCGGCGCCCCAGAGGACGAAGTCGTTGTTCTTCCACAGGCGCTGATTCGTGGGGGCGTAGGAGTAAGTATCCGTGGCCACGGTTTTCAGCCGGTTGAGGACGTCGTAAGTCATGGCGCCCGGTCCCGGCGCGTTGGTGGTGTTTCCGTTGGCGTCGTAGGTGTGCGACTGCACGCGGTTATTGGTAGGGTCCACCAGTAGGGACGCCGTGGGGACGGTGCCCTTCACCGCGTTCTGCTGTAAGCGATTTCCGAAGCCGTCATAGGTCCAGCTCAGTCCCCATTGCGGAGCGGCGCCGGAGTTGGCGGTAGTTTCGGCCTTGGTTAGCCGGCCCAAACTATCGTACTGGTACTCCAGTTCTTCCCCGGAAATATAGTTCTTCTGCGAAGTAGCGCGGCCGTCGTTGGCGGTGGCGGAGAAGCAATATTCGAGGTCGAGTTGGCCGGGGACGGTAAGGCGAGTGAGTTGGCCGAGGGCGTTGTATTGCCGGGTCTCGGTCTGCGATCCGCCGCCGCTGAGGTTGAACCAACGCATCTGAGTAAGCTGACCTATGGAATTATACGACACATTGTCAACTAGCGTCTGCGGATTTGCGGCGCCAGATGGAGAGCAGCTATCTTCCTCCGGGGCCCTGCCGTTCGTCCACATGGTGGTGTCCGACTTAGGACATTTGGCGCGCCTAAGGTTAGCGCGCAACAATTGGAACGGGCGACTCTGGTGGTAACACAATTTCCAAGACAGACTCGGGCAGAATGTTTGGCATTTTCAGACTAGTGGCGTGGACCAGTCGGCCAGACTTATCCCCCAAGTGCACCAAGTACGTCCCTTCTGTGAGACCGCTGTAGATCCGGAAGGTGCCTTCTTCGTCGACCTCGGCCTCTACCAGCCGCGAACTTACAGACGATCGGATCTGTAACCACAATTTGTCACCTGGCGGCGGCGTAACTCGCCCTCGCCACACGTAACCGGAGGGTAGCGCCGACGATACCGAATAGGCTCGGTCCCCCACGAAGAATAGGTTCGGACTGGTGACCAAAGTGAGCCAGTTCTCGGGAAAAGAAACAACCATAGTGCTTGATATTCGCCCGATGGCGGTTGTTGTCCCGATTCGCGCGACTTGGACTTTGTAGGCGAAAAGCGAACAAGGAATTCGGCCCGTAAGACCTACGAAGTGCAAACTCCTGCCCGGCCTCGTTCTGGAACGACCAAACTGTGTGCGGGACCGGCATGCCCTGTGAGTCTACCACCCGCAGGGAGACCATGCAGAGAGAATTGGCTGACTGGCACAGCGCAACGGCAGCATGAAACACTAGGATTAGAGAAGTACGCATTACAATCCTCCTTAAGTTCTTCCTCGGAGCCCCGTTAGTGGCGCTACTGGGAAACAGTTTTGTTGCAAGAAATCGCTGATATTATCTGTATTGTCGGATCTCGGTAAGCCAAAGCTATCCTGAAGTTCATTATCCGAGAAGCCAACGTTGTGGAGCAATTCGTGAAGGAGGGCGCCAAGAAGCCATTTTAAGCTACTTGGCTTTACGGTTGAGCCTGGCCGCCACCAGATCTCAGGAAAGCCGACTGCGGCTACAGCGTAGGTTGCCAGGTTCAACATCTGCGAATGAACGTACCGTTCAAATGGATCCTGATTTGTAGCGGAAGCGGTTAATCCGTTAAAGAAATACCTAGGCCCCGTGCGGGCCGCTCGATCTGCTTGGTTCCTAACGCGTTCGAGGGAGATTCTTGCGTCAGCGCCTGTGATGCGGCTGAGTGCGTTGTTCCAGCAATCTTCGGAAATGCCGCCATCTGCGGCGATGGTTGCCGCTGCATCCGTCAGCAGTTCTAGCGTCAGCATCCAACCGCCAGCGCTATTGGCGGCTCTAAGCGAGTTCGCGCGTACCGCGTTCTCGTCTTCGCCGGACGCATATCCAAAGAAGAGACCCGACTGCGCCGAGAGTGTGGTAGTGCAACTGTAACTCGACTCCCCTCTGGTCGGCGTTGTACAAAACGTCTGAGTGTTTGTTACTGCTAAGCCATCAGGGTCAAGCCGATTGGCCGGATCGCCGCTCGCGTAATCGTACCGATTCCAACTCGCCGGATTCGACGCCTTGGCGCTGGCTTACAGCGGATCCGTCGTCGTAAACCGCCCCGTCGTTGACTGGTAGTGCCGGTTCTGCGCGTAATCCAAGCCCGTCGAGTCGCGGTAGTAAGTGGCGAACCCGTCGACGTTGGACACCGTTCCCGACTTCGCTTCGCCGTAAGGATAGTAACTGCCGACAGACCCCAGGCGGTCCGAGACCTGGAGGCGGCGGCCGTAGGAGTAACTGTCGAAGCTCGACTCAGTGAAGCGTAACTCGCCGCCGATGACGGCGAGTTGGGCGCTGACTAAGCGGGCGCCGTCGGCGCCCCAGAGGACGAAGTCGTTGTTCTTCCACAGGCGCTGATTCGTGGGGGCGTAGGAGTAAGTATCCGTGGCCACGGTTTTCAGCCGGTTGAGGACGTCGTAAGTCATGGCGCCCGGTCCCGGCGCGTTGGTGGTGTTGCCGTTGGCGTCGTAAGTGTGCGACTGCAGACGGTTATTGGTGGGATCGACCAGCAACGACGCTGTCGGGACCGTGCCCTTCACTGCGTTCTGCTGCAAACGATTTCCGAAGCCGTCATAGGTCCAGCTCAGTCCCCATTGCGGGGCGGTGCCGGAGTTAGCGGTAGTTTCGGCGCGAGTTAACCGGCCCAAACTATCGTACTGGTACTCCAATTCTTCCCCGGAGATGTAATTTTTCTGCGAAGTAGCGCGGCCGTCGTTGGCGGTGGCGGAAAAGCGATATTCGAGGTCGAGTTGGCCGGGCACAGTAAGGCGAGTGAGTTGGCCGAGGGCGTTGTACTGCCGGGTCTCGGTCTGCGATCCTCCGCCACTGAGGTTGAACCAACGCATCTGAGTGAGCTGACCAATCGCATTGTACAACACATTGTCGACTAACGTCTGGGGATTTGCGGCCCCATTTATCTGGAAGGTACTGCCGGACGGGCGGCCCATGCTGTCGTAGGTGTAGTTGTAAAGATACCCAGGGACGGCAGTGCCCCCGCTGTTGTAAGTGGTGGGGTAGACGGTCTGGGAGATGGCTCCCCAGTTGTTGTACGAATATTGCACGGTCATGTCGGCCGTCTTTCCACGCCGCCGATCAGGCGCGAGACCTTCGAGGTTTTGGAGGCGATGCGGCCCATGGCGGAGTAAGTGTATTCCTCGCGCGTTTTGCCGTTGGCGCAGACGGTGGTGTCGGAGTTACCCCACTCAATGGCGGCCAGGCGGCCGTAGGTGTTGGGCGAGAGATCGTAGAGGTAGTTGTAGATGTCGCAGGCGACGGGGTTGCCGCCCGAGTCCTTCGGGGTGACGCTGGTGGGCCGGCCGAAGGCGTCGTAAGCAAAGTCCACGCGCTGGCCCTTGGCATCCACCGTATAGGCGACCCGCTGGCCGTTGTAGAAATACTGCTTGGTGCCGGTTTCGGGCTGCGTGGACGAGGTAAGTAGCTTGCCGCTGTAGACGAAGGTGCGCGTCTGGGTGACGGTGCCTTGGCCGGTGGCGCGCGGCATCGTAACGAGCTTGATCTGGTCGAGTAGCGTGTACTGGTAGGTAGTGACGAAGTCGGCGCCGCCGCCGGGGTTGGGCTCGTTTACCTGCAGGAGGTGATTGAAGGAGTCCATGGTGTAGCGCTTCCAACGGCCGGCGGGATCGGTGACGGTGAGCTCGTTGCCGGAGTAGGCGTAGCTGACGTTGCCGGCGGAGTTGGGCTGCTGCACTTGCAGGGTGCGGCCAAGCCCGTCGTAGACGTAGGTGAGTGCGCCCTCAGTTGCTTATGAATTGCCCATCCCGGACCGGCGTTTCTTTCGAGCCTCAGTTAGGTTCTTTTCTCTTTCGGCCTTCGTCCACTCGCCCAGTCTTGTTTCTGCCCTTATTCGCGCCTTCACCAAGAGAGCTCGATCATCGGGATCCTGAACGACTGAGTCCAGCCAATCTAACAGGTCCAACGTACTGGTGATGTTCCTATCTCTCGGATCGACCAGCTCCAAACTCGAAAACGAACAACGGAGAGCAAAGCACACTCTCACGACCAGATCATGCGTCATCGGCGTGACTCCAGAGAGAATAGGCAGAAATACTCTCGCCGTTGAATCGCCGAAGGATCCCAGGTAGCGGCCAAAACAGCCATATTGTCCTACCTCGAGCAAGTAGGCCCTCATCATTCTAGGTTTGTCTGCCTCAGTCATGGCTGCAAAGAATAGAACCAACCGCCCGTAGAGGAAAACGTAGCGCCACCGTTGCCGTAGGCGGTGACGACGACAACTTGGTTCCTAATCTGAAACCACGCGCCCGCGTACCACACCCGAATTTGCTGGGTAAAGGTATCAGCGTTTGGGGTATTGTTGCCGCAACCACCGAAAGGATTATCGTGAAATTGACCTGCCGAATTAGTCACTGCGTCAAACGTGGTCCATTCTCCCACGAACGTTCCCCCAATAGGTGGCAGCAATGCCAGCCATGGAGTCAGCGGGTGAGTTGTCGATGTGATAAATTCTTGGGGCCAGAGACCGGCAATTCGGAATGGCAAGCCATTCTGAGCGTGAATCTGATACGTGACCTCAACGAACAAAGGATATCATCGTGCCGGGGATCGGGATAGGGGGAAGCCTCACAGCTCCGCCCCTCCCACACCACCGGACATGCGGATCCGCATCCGGCGGTTTGGCGGGTTAAGCGATAGGCTTCACAGTCAATCGCGGAATCCCAAGCGAGTCGAAGTAAGCATTGGGCAATGCGATGCTGAGCGCGGGCGAGTCCGCCAGCCTCCATGGACCATGAGCGCTGGCCGCGGTTTGCGCGGCCAAGTCCGCTCTCACATCCCATCGGCGTAATTCGGCGAACCGCGCCGGGCCTCGCTTCCACTGTTTCCAGATCGCAGACCGGAGTCTGCGCCGGAGCCACTGCTCAAGACCGGCCAACACCGATGGCGTTTCACACTTGCCGAAATAGCCGATCCATCCCCTTAAATAGAGGGAAAGCTCCTCGGCCATTCTTTCGATGCTCACCCCTCGGTTCCGGTTCGTCAGTTCCCGTATCCGCTCCTTGAACCGGTCCACCGCTTTCGGCGCGATCCGCCGTTTGGGTGCACCTGCGCTCGTGAAACTAAATCCGAGAAACTTCCTGGCCCAAGGCCGTGCCACCGCATTCTTCTGTTGGTTCACCTGAAGCTTAAGCTTGCTCTTGATGAATCGCGTAAGGCTTTCCATCACTCGTTCCCCGGCTCGCCGGCTTATCCCGGCGCACTGACCGGCACTCCGCTCTTCCTTTTGGGCTTTTTGACCGAGGACTGACGGAGAGATCCTCTCCCTCTCCGGCCGGCGGCTGGCCGCGATCCTGGTAGAACTGAGCGAACCGGAGAATCCCGCCGACACGCTGCGGGAGATCCGGTCCCTGCTGGAGCAGGTGAACAAGCGCCTGGAACTGAGCGAAAGCATCGTAACAGCCAACCTGCAACAGTTGTACGCCAAGGCCCACGTGCGGACTCGCAGCCAACTGGCGCGCTTCGCGCTGGAGAACCTGCGCGGACGGCTGTAAAGCTTTAACCGGGCAATTCAGGACGGGGGTCGCGAGCCGATCCCAGATTTCGGTGTCGGCCAAGTAATCCTTCCAGGCCTCCTCATCAGCCTGCAAACGGCGATAACCCGCTTGGACGTCAACAGCGAATGTCTTCTCGTCCAGCACTCGCAGAGCCTCTTCCAACACACTGCTCTTCGGCCTGCCCATTCGCGTGGAGAGCCGTTCGAGAACCATAGATGCCGCTGGCGAAAGCCGCACGCGGGCGGTGGCGCTGGTCATGGCTAAGGATTCACACAAGAATGTGGCTGGATCAAGGACTTCTGTTAGGAGACCGTTAGCGCGCCTCGGCAATGGCCGCTAAGCGCCGTCGGCTAAGGGTGACGGTGGAAACAGGATCCGCCGTAGCCTCCTCGGCCTTCACGCGCGCATACATCGCCTTGGCGGCGGAGGGGACACCATGCTGTTCCGCGATGCGCCCAAAGACGTACCAGCACTCCGAGTTCGGCTCGTCGAGGTTGGCGAGCGTCATCGCCTGCAGAATCAATCCTCGCGCCTCCCCCGTCTTGCCCAGTTCGGCTTGAATGGCAGCCAGCGTATGCAGCAAACCGAACGTGGGCTTGTTGTCGGCGAGCGCCCGTTAGACGATCCGCGAGCCCTCGGTGGCCGCGGTTCCATCGAAGAGGGTGATCCAGGCGAGATTGTTCAGATCCTGGGAAGCGGTTTGGCCGGACTGCTCAATCTCAGCCGAGAGGCGGCGCACGCCGGTCCACTTGGTCAAATGCGGCGGCGGTGATGTCGTGCAACTCTCGGCCGGTTAACCCCCGATGGTGTCACAGACCAACCAGCGGGGACAGTTCCTGCTCGCAGTAGCCCTTAGAAGAAGAACTTGAAGGCGAAGCGGAGTTGACGCTCGTTGACGGCGCTGGTGACTTCGGTGAAGTTGTTGAGTGCGCGGATGGAGCCGTCGGGGTTGCGGGTCGGGCTAGAGACGTCCGCACCGGGGGGGTTGAATTGCGGCGTGTTCGAGACGTTGAAGGCCTCGAAGCGGAACTGCATGGTGACTTTCTCCATCACTCTGAAGTTCCGGAAAAGGCTCGCGTCCAGGTTGACGCGGCCCGGTGCGCGCAGGATGTTACGGCCGGTGGAGCCATAGCGCACCGTCGTGATGGGGGCAAAGGCTGTGGGATCAAACCAACTGGCGCCGCGGCCGACGCCTCTGGGCATGTCGACGGTCGACTTCACCTGATCGGCGGTCTGGGCGTTCGCGACGGCGTTCAACGAGGCACCGTTCGAAGTCACGGTGAAAGGCTGGCCGCTGGCCGCGGTGAAAATGCCATTCAACTGCCAGCCGCCCATCAGCTTGCTGGCGACACCGGAAGTGAGATACTTCTGACCTTTCCCGAAAGGGACTTCGTAGTTGCCGTAGACGGCGATGTTGTGCGGACGGTCATACCCGGCCAGGGCGCGGTTGCGTTCGTGGATGGAGACCTGGTTCCAGGTGAGGCCGCTCTCGCTGTTGTCGGCGTAGTTGATGGCTTTGGACCAGGTGTAAGCGAGACCGAGGTTGGAGGCGCTGCTGGCGAAGCGCTTTACGACGGTGGTCTGCAGCGAGTCGTAGTTCGAGTCCTTGAAGGGCGTGAAGAAGTTGATGGTCCCGATGCGGCCGACGGTGCCGAAGAGTTGGCGGCCGGCGTTGCCGGTGCCGGGCGGCGCCCAGTTGAGATTGAGGTTGCTGAATTGCCGGATCGACTTAGTGGTGACATAGCCGGCCTGGATGTTCACCCCGGCCCCGAGTTCGCGCTGGATGGTGATGTTGTAGCTGCGGATGTAGCCGCGGTTGATCTTCAGGGGGTAAGTGGTGGTCTGGAGAGCGGGCGGCAGGATGAGAGTGGGTGAGCTCAGATCAGGGCCCTGGACAACGGGAATACCCGTGCGGAGAGTTCCGGCCGACTGAAAGGTGGTGGCGCCGGTGAACTGCGACGAGATGGTGGCCGGGTAAGCGTCGCGCATCTGGCGGAAGTTATTGGGGTCGATGCTGATGCCGAAACCGGCGCGGATGACGGTCTTGTCGTCGAGGCGATAGGCGATACCCAAGCGGGGCGCCCACTGACCTTTGCCAACGTCGACACCGCTGTTGGTGGGGTTGCCGCCGAGGCCGCCGACGATGACACGGTCCGTGGCGACATCGTAGCGGCCGAAGCCGGTGTGGTCGCGTTTGCCGAAGGGATAGATTTCGTAACGGATACCGTAGTTGATGGTGAGCTTGCGGTTCACCTGCCAGTTGTCGCGGGCGTAGAAGCCGTGCGAGGGCATGCGGACGGTGGCCGGATTGAGATATTGGACGTCCTTGCCGAGGGCCTGAGCGATGCCCAAACTAAAGTCGGCCAGGCTGTTGTAGAGGTTCGGCGCCGCGCCACCGTTCAAGGCACTCAGTCCACCGGTGAAGTTAAAGCCACCACGGGGACCGAAAGCAGCCTGCGGCTGGAAATGATTGATGGTCAGATACTGATAGTCGTAACCGAAGCGGAAGGAATGAGCACCGCGCACATAGCCCAGGTTCGCCGTCACCGTGTACTGGTGGTCGCGGAAAAGGAAGGGATTCGAAACGTTCGGGTTACCCAGCGCGGAGAAACCGACGATGTTGAAGCGCGGATAGCCGCCCTGCAGACGATCGGAGCCATTGGTACCGGGGATGCGGAGGTCATCGAGGCCAAAGTTCTTGTCGATGTCGACGTTCTGCGCGCCGAGGCGTTGGCGGGTGAAACCGACGTTGCCGTCGAAGAGAAGACGGGAGCTGAGGGTGTAGGTACCGCCGACGGAGGCCGTCTGAATGAGGCCGGGGGCGGTACCGGGCTGGCCGCCGGTGAGCGCGTCGCCGCCGGCAGCGCCGAGGCTGGGCGGGTCGAAGATATTGCTGGGCGAGTAGCTGTAGCGGACGAACATGCTGGCTTTGTCGGTAGCGTTGTAGTTGACCTTGAAGTCGGCGTTGTCGCGATTGAAGGCGTAGGTACCGGTGGCGAGGTAGTTGTTGTTGATGGTGCCGGGTTGGTTGGGCGCGGGCAGCAGACCGAGCATGGTGCGCGCGGCCGGGTCAAAGCTGCTGAGGGGAATCCGGTTGTTCGGAAACGGCAGACGGCCGACGCCATTGGCGCTCGCCGGCACGCTAGAGGGATCAAAGATCGTGACGCCGGAGGCGCCGTAGTCGCCACCCTTGAGGGCATCGGTGGCGATGGTACGGAAGTTGAAAGCGAATTGACGGCGCGTGGTGCGTTCCCAGTTGGCGAAGAAGAAGAGCTTGTTCTTTTTGATGGGTCCGCCGAAGGTACCGCCCCACTGGTTGAGGATGTTCTTGGGTAGACGATTTTCGAAGAAGAAGAAGGGGCGGGCTTTCATTTTGCTGTTGGTGTGAAAGATATGGCCGCTGCCGTGAAAGTCGTTGGTGCCGCTCTGATCTGGACGTTGACCACGGCGCCGCCTGCCATGCCCTGCTCGGCGTCGTAGGCGTTGGTGACGATGTTGACCGTTTCAATCGCTTCGGCGGGCGGAATGTAAGCGGTGATGTGCGGGAGCCACGGATAGCTGATGACGGCGCCATCGAGCTTCGTGTTGCTGTTCGAATAGGAGACGCCATTGACGTTTGAGACGAGCGAGCGCTGGGGGTTGCCGGCGTCAGAGTGGGCGTCAGCAGGCGGCGAGAAGCCGGGGACGGTACGGTAGAGATTCTGGAAGTTGCGCCCGGCACCGACCGGGAGGTCGGTAACCTGCTGGCGCGAAAGCTGCGCACTGACGTCGGCCTTGTCGGTCTTGAGGACCGCGGCGTTGTCGGCCACGGTGACGCTTTCGTTCACTCCGGCGACGCTCATCGCGGCGTCAAAGCGGACCGTGGTATTCGCGTTGACGCGCAATGCCTTCTGCTGCATCTTGCCAAAGGCCGGCGCGGAAATGGTCACGTCGTAAGCGCCCGTTTGCAGGTCATTGAAGAAGTAGGCGCCACGGTCGTCCGTGTTGGCGGCCTTGAGTTGGCCGGTAAGCGTATTCAGCGCCTCGACCTTGGCGTTAGGAATCGGCGAACCGCTTTGGTCCGTCACGTTGCCCACCAGGGTGCCGTACAGCACTTGGGCAGAGGCTAGCGTTGGCGTCAACGCCAGCAGCAGGGCCAGACATAGTTGTTTCATGGAGCTTCAAGACCTCTAAATCAGAATCTACTCACCACCGGGCTTGTTGGTAGCATATCGCAAAAGCAGCCGGCGCGCCCGTGACATAATATGGACTTCGCTATGCAAGAGAAGCCTCTATTTCACGGCTGGTGGATCACCATCTACGCCTTCTTCACCTTCGGACTCGCGGTGGGCATCCCCTACTACGGCATGCCGTTCTTCTACACTTATTACACGAAGGCCTTCGGCTGGTCGCGTTCCGAGATTACGCTGGGCTTCCCCATCGCCGCCTTGGTGACGCTGTGGGTAGGCCCGCTGCTGGTGCATCGCTTTCAGCCGAGGCAAATGCTGCTGATCGGCTCCACGTGTACGGCGCTGGCGTTTGTGGGGTTCGGCACCATGGGACCGTCGCTGCTGATTTACAAGGCACTGTGGGTGCTCTACATGGTGGGCTACATCTTCTCCGGACCCATCGCGCACCAGGTGCTCACGGCGAATTGGTTTAAGAACCAGCGCGGCAAGGCGATGGCCGTGGTTTATCTGGGCGTCGGCGTCTTCGGCGGCATCTCCTCCAAGTACATCGCCCAACCCCTTACCGAAGCCTTCGGGTTTCAAGCCGCGCTGCTCATCATCGGCGGACTCCTGCTGCTGATCTGGCCCCTCGCCCTGTTCTTCGTGAAGGACAAGCCGGGCGACCTCGGCCTGTTCCCCGACGGCGCGGACGAGGCCCACGCCGAGACCAAGCAGCAGCCAGCCAGTTGGGAGAAGATCATCCGCGAACCCTCCTTTTGGTTATTGCTCGTGGGCAGCGCCTGCTCCATCGGCTCGATTGGCTCCATCAATCAGCACATGAAGTTCATCTTCCAGGATCAGGGCTTCAAGGATCCGAAGGTGCTCGACACGCTCTTTAGCGACACCCTGCTGCTGATTCTGTTCTCGTCCATCGCTGGCCGCATTGTGATGGGCTACCTGGCGGACCGTTTTTCGAAGAAGGTCGTGATGTCGGTGACGTACCTGCTCGTGGCGGGCACGATTCCGCTGGTGACCACGGTGACGCCATCCAGCCCGCAGATTGTCTACTTCTTCGCGATCCTGTTCGGCTTCGGCATGGGCGCGGACTACATGCTGATCCCGCTGATGGCGGCGGAGAAGTTCGGTGTGAATTCGCTAGCGCGGGTGATGGCCATCATTCTGCCCACCGACACCATTGGCCAGACCTGGTTCCCGTGGATCGTATCGAAGATGCAAGAACAGGGCGGCTATCCGATGGCGCTGAAGTTCGTCTTCCTGCTCTCGGCCATCGGCGCGCTGGCGATTCTGCTGTTGCCCAATAAGAAGGCGGCCAAGGAGTCGCTATCGGCGCTGGCCAGGGCGACGGGAGACTAAACTAGTCAGTATGGATCGACGCCAACTGCTGGGCGCTTCGCTCGCGGCTGCTCTGGCTCGCAGCGCCTCCCCGCGCTTGAACGTGCTGTTCATCACGATCTCCGATCTGCGTCCGGACCTCGGTTGCTACGGCAACCCGGTGGTGCAGTCGCCGAACCTGGACGCGCTGGCGGCGCGAGGCACGTTATTCAATCGCGCCTATTGCCAGTTCGCGAGCGCGAGCCAGTCGCGTAGTTCTTACCTCACCGGGCGCCGTCCGGATACGACGCGCATCTTTGACTCGCAGACGCACTTCCGCAAGCACCTGCCCGACGTCGTCACGTTACCGCAGTGCTTTAAGCAGGCGGGCTACGTCACGACGAGCTTCGGGCGCACGTACCACAGCGGACTCAACGATGTCCCCTCCTGGTCAATCCCGGCCTGGTTTCCGCCCAACGCCAACGGCGCGACGGACTGGAACACGCCCGCCAATGCCGAGCGCCAGCGCAAATTCTGGGCGGCCCTGGAAGCCCGCGGCTGGAAGAACGCGCTGATTCGCTACAGCCGCGCCGAACTCGGCCCCAGTTGGGAGGCCCGCGACGTCCCCGACGATTCCCTGCCCGACGGCCTCACCGCCAAAACCGCCATCCAGGCACTGCAGACCCTAAAGGACCAGCCCTTCTTCCTCTCCATCGGCTTCCAAAAGCCGCACCTGCCGTTCGTCGCGCCGAAGCGCTACTACGACCTCTACGCACGCAAGAAGATCGAAATTCCGGACTACGCGCCCGCGCCGACCAAAGTACCGCCGCTGGCGTTGCACTCAAACCAAGTCCTGCGAAGCTATCAGGACATCCCGGAGACGGGGCCGATTCCCGAGGCCAAAGCACTGGAGATCGTCCGCGCTTACTACGCCAGCATCAGCTATATCGATGCCCAGGTGGGCCGGGTGCTGCGCGCCTTGGACAGGACGGGATTGCGCGAGCAGACCATCGTTATCGTGGCGGGCGACGTCGGCTGGCATCTGGGGAACCACGGCCTGTGGCATAAGCATTCGAACTTCGAGAAGGCGGTGCGGACGTCGCTCATCGTGTCGGCCCCTGGGCAGAAGCAGCGCGGCACGAAGACCGATTCGCTGGCCGAACTGGTGGACCTCTACCCGACGCTGACGGCGTTGACGGGAGTAACGCCGCCCAAGGATCTGGAGGGCACCAGCTTCGCTCCGATGCTCGACAATCCGGCGCGCAAGACGAAGTCCGCCGCCTTCAGCCAGTTTCCGCGCAACGTGGAGGGCGTGGGCACGGTGATGGGCTACACGGTCCGGACGGAGCGGTATCGCTACACGGACTGGCGCGCGATGGACGCCGCCAAAACGTTTCGCGCCTACGAACTCTACGACTACTTGGCCGACCCCCAAGAGACCGCCAATATCGTCGACCACCCGGACCACGCCAAGCTCCGTCGCGAACTGCACTCCAAGCTCAACGCCGGGTGGCGCGCGGCGTAAGCGCGGGACGCAAGTCCTGGGGAACATGTGGCCCGTGCCCCATCTCGTCTGGCGCGCCCGTTCCTTTGAGGGTTCGCTGCCGCGGGGCCGGTTCGACCGCGGGCACCGTCGGAGACGCGCCTCACGGTAAGCTTGGGGGATGTCGCCCAGACGAGTACGGTGGTTGGTGGCTGGCTGCGCCTTGATGGTAGGCGTCTTGCTGGGGCAGCAGCCATTTCGGGAGTACTTTCCGATGGAGGGTGTGGATACGGCGGCCAGCCTCCCGCCCGATTACCGGGCCAAGAGCGAGTTGGTGCTGGGACGATTGATGTATCCGTCGAACGGCTATCGCGGGGTGGGGCGTTTCGGACGCGGCGGAAACTGGCTCAACGGCGGCACCGCTTGGACTGTCGACTATCCGAAAGGCGACCGCACGTTCGCCAGCATCATCCGCCGCCTTACGCGCATTGATGTGCGCTCCGTGGAGCAGCCCGTCAACCCCGACGATGGCGACGATCTCTACCACTGGCCCTATCTGCACGTCGCGTTGCCGGGCGCCTGGAGCCTCACCCCCCAGCAGGCGGCCAAGCTGCGCGACTACCTGCTGCGGGGCGGCTTCCTCTTCTGCGACAGCTTCTTCGGGACCGACGAATGGGAGGGCTTTCGCGACGGCATCGAGATGATTCTGCCCGGGCGGACGATTGAGGAGTTGGCGGACGATGACCCGATCTTCCGGACGCTCTACGACGTGCATGAGCGCGTCCAGATCCCCAATTTCCGGACGCTGATGTATCGAGGGACCGCCTATCGCGCCGATGGCGTGGAGCCGCATTGGCGCGCGATTCGGGATGACCACGGTCGCGTGATCGTGGCCATCGCCTTCAACAACGATCTGGGCGATGCCTGGCATATGGCGGACGATCCCCGCTATCCAGAGCGCGCCGCCAGCCTCGCGATGCGGGTGGGCATCAATGCGGTGGTCTACGCGATGTCGCATTAGAGCCTACCGGGGCGGCATGTCGATGGACCACACATCGGAGGCGGGCTCCGTCAGCGTGAGGATGATCTGGTCGCGCGCCACGGCAATGGGATTGACGATACCACCGCCGAAGGCCATGTCCCCAAAGCGGTGGAAAACCGTGGCCGCCCCGGCGGGCCGCTTGGTGGTGGCGTCGAGCGGCTGACGCATCAGCGTCGCATTGAAGCCGTTGATGAAGCTGTTGACATACTTCCCCCGGCCCTGCCGGTAGTACAGACTCTTTCCGTCCGGCGACCACGCCGGCTGCGTTGCCCGTTGGACACTTCGATCCAAGTTGCGGGAGGCATCGGTTGGCTGCCGAGGAAGGGCGCCACGTAGAGCTTGGCATCGGCGTCGGCGAAGGCCAGCCACTGGCCATCCGTAGACAGCCGGGGCTCGCGGAAGACCTCGTCGCCTCGGCTCAATATGCGAGTGCGCACGCCAGTGGACAAGTCCAGCAGCGCCACGTGCTCCCCGTACTTGGCCATCACCCACAACAGCAACCCTTTGCCGTCCGGCGTAAAGCCGCGCAGACGCGCGCCTGGAGTGTGGATTCGCTTGGACGGGCCGCCGGCGGCCCGCATCAGTACCAGCCAGTCTGATTTCGGATCCTGGGCCATGGCGGCCACTTGCTGGCCGTCGGGGCTGATGATGGTATGGGAATAGGCGTCGCCTAGGGTGCCGAACGCCGCCACCAGCCGGTCCTTGCCCGTGCGCATGTCCAGGTTCCAGATGCCTTGTGTCCCGTCGCGCCGCGAGCAGTAGATCAACTGGGTACCGTCCGGGGTGATGTCGGGATGGCTGCCGTCCACTTCACCGGGCAGCAGCTTTCTGGGTGGCCCCAGCACTCGACCGGTGTTCAGCTCGCATGGCAGGCTCCAGAGAGAGAACGTCCCGTTGTTGGCCGCGAAGACGATCCGTTCGCGGGAAGCGTCCGTGCGATAGATGCCAAAGCTGCCCGCGGTAACGGCTGTCGGGATTCCATCTGCCGCCTCGCTCAGGGGGATTCTCCAAAGGTTTCGTGCATCCCCATGCGCGCTGGCGAGCAGCAGTTCATCGCCCGGCAGCCACTTTACGACGGTGAGTACCGCCCCCTGAGTTAAACGGCGCCGGGTAAGATTGGCCACCAGGGGAACAGTCTGGAGTTGCGTTCCGGTGAGGGAGAGGATTTCGAAATCCTGCTTCCGAATCATCAGTCTCTTGCCGTCCGGCGACCAGACCGGCAGTTGGATGGAATTCGCGGTAGTGCCGACAGAGAGGCTTGCCGGGAGATGCGGCGGGAGGGATCGTATCCAGGTACCACTGCTCTCCCACCAAATAGGCCAGATGCGTGCCATTTGGGGAGGGCCGCGGCATCAGGGCGTCCGGCAGCACCAACCGGGCATCGCCGCCTAACGCGGGTACCTCGTAGATGCCCGGAGGCGTACGGGCGGAGGAGAAGTAGATCTTCGTACCATCGGAAGAAAATGCCGGGTCTCGATCTGCGGCGGGATCGTTCGTCAGGCGAATCGGCACACTGCCGGACTGCTGGACATAGATGTCCTGATTGCCGGCATCGCGACGCGAATGGAACGCGAGCAGCTTCCCGTCCGGCGACAGCGCCGGCGAAGAAGACTGCCCGTCGCGCGTGATTCGTGTGATCGCGCTGGGCGGCGTGACGCTCTTACGGGGCGTCCGCGAAAGGCTCCACCCCAGTGCCCCCGCGAGGACCAGCCGGGAGCCCGATCGCCCACAGCGGGACTTTGGACTTCGCAGCCACTACAGGCGCGGCCGGACGCTCTTCGAGAGCCCAGATAAGGTCGCGCTTGAGGTCGATCGCCGTTTGGAAGCGCCGCTCGGGATCCTTGGCCAAACACGTTCGCAACACCCGGGCCAGCGGCGCACCCAATTCGAGCGGGGCCGGCTCGCGCTCCATGATCGCCGCGATGACGCTGGCGGAGCTCTCGCCGGTAAAGGCCCGCTTACCAGACAACATTTCGTAGAGCACGCAGCCGAAGGAAAACAGGTCGCTCCGCGCATCGACGTCCTTGCCCTGCAACTGCTCCGGAGACATGTACTGCAACGTACCGGCGATCTGGCCCTCGGCCGTAATCGCCGTCAACGTCGCATCCTGCGGACCCACCGTGGCCGCGCGCTTGGCGAGCCCAAAGTCCAGCAGCTTGATGCCCTGCTTGGTGACCAGGATGTTGGCCGGCTTCAAGTCCCGGTGCGTGATCCCCTTCTTGTGCGCCGCTTCCAGCGCATCCAGAATCTGCCCCGCGTACTCCACCGCCTTCTCCACCGGCAGCGGACCTTTCAGCGGGGCACCATCGACGAACTCCATCACCAGGTAGTTCGGGCCGATGTCGTAGAGCTGGCAGATGTGCGGATGATTGAGCGCGGCCACGGCACGCGCTTCGCGCCCAAAGCGTTCGGTGAAGTCGGACTTCGAGACCTTCAAGGCGACGGTACGGTCCAGCCGGGGGTCGCGGGCCTGCCACACGGTGCCCATGCCGCCTTCGCCGGTAATGGCGGTCAGTTGATAGGGCCCAAGACGGTCACCGGGTGAGAGGTTCATCGTTCCGTCTAGCTTAGCGGAATTTTGCGGACCAGTTTGAGCTCGTTTAGTGAATGTCCCGGATGAGGGCGAGGTCGATTTGCGGTTCGCGGCGGACGGACCAGATGATCCGCGTGTCATCAGGAGAGACCGTCAGGCCGGCCATGCCGGACTGGATGGCGGGGCGCTGGTTCTCGCCCAGCAGAACGCCGAGCTTCCGCTCCGGTCCGAGTCCGGTAGCGGCCTGGCGATCGAACGGTAACCGGTACAGGCTCTTGTCGCTCCCGCGCACGAAATACAGCGCTTGACTGGTGAGAGTCGCTGCGCCAACCCACAAACCATCGGCCACGATTTCCTCCGGACCGCCGCCCAGGGGCAGGCGGCAGAGGAGATAGTGCTGCGACCGCTTGGTGTAGTACAGCATGCGGCCGTCCGAACTTTCTCCTAACGCCTGGTAGCGTGATCCATCCAGCAGCTTCACTCGATCCCGGCCGTCGGCCGTACTGCGCCAGATTTGCAGTCCGGAGGAATAGTAGATCCTCTTTCCGTCGCGCGACCAAACCGGTTCGTGGGCCAGTTGCCCGCCGAGCGAAATGGCCTGGGCGGACCCGCCGGCGATGGGCGCCGTCGCCAAACCCGGGGGCAAGTCCGGGCCGGCACCGAGGAGCGCCCCAAACACCAAACGGCTACCGTCCGGCGACCAGTGAGGTCCTCCTCGGGCTTGGGCGTGTTCCGTCACCCGCCGGGCACCGTTGCCGTCGGCGCCAACGAGCCAGACTTCGTGTTCGCCGCTGCGGTTCGAAACGAAGGCGAGAGAGCGGCCGTCGGGCGAGAAGCTGGGGAACGCATCGTAGCGGCTGGAGGGCGCAAACTCAGCCGGCGAATCGAGCGCATTGAGGCTGGCCTGCCACAGCGTAGTCGTTTCGCTGGCCACGCTGCCGTAAAGCAGCGCGGCGCTAGCCATCGACACGGCGACCGTATTGCAGTTCTTGATGCCCAGCGGCGTCAGCGTCGCCCCGGGGCGCGCGGGAAGGCGATAGAGCCACGTCTCGCGATCGGCGGCGGCTTGCGAATTCTGGGTGCAGAAGACCAAATCCTGTCCGTTGGGCAGCCAGGCTACGCCGGCGGAGGACCCCTTTCCCCGGTAAACCACTTCGGGTGGGCGATCGGCGATCAGTTCCTGCCGCATCAGTTCGTAGGTGGTCATGCTGTCGCCGGCGCGGCGCAGAAAGACGAAGCTGCGGGCGTCGGGCGATAGTGCCGGGCTGAACGCCGAGGTCCCCGCGGCGTCGGTGAGGCGTTCCGAGCCGCCGTTCACCGAGATGCGGTGGATGGCCTGGGACTTGGCGCTGGCGGCGATGGGTGCCAGCAGCCATTGGCTGTCCGGCCCCCAACTGAGGTGTTGGTGATCGGCCCAAAAGGCGGCGAAGGTCGTGGCGAGGCGAAGCAGCTTGCGCTCGGGTCCGCCGGCGGGTGAGACGAGACAGAGCCAGGTCTCCTGGTTGGGCGTCCGCCGGAGAAAGGCGATCGTCTTCCCGTCCGGCGACCAGGCCGGGCTGTAGGTGAAGCCCTCTTCGGATGGGCCCACCACCAACGGCTTGGCTTCATCCGACTGGAGCGACTTCACGTAGATCCCACTCTTGCCCTTGGCGCCCCAGAAGAAGGCGGCTTGCTGCCCGTCGGGAGAGAAGGTCGCGCCGTACTCGACGCTCAGCATCGACGTAAACGGCACGGCAGCGGCCAGCGGCTCGGGCGGGCGATGGGTGAATATCCATCCCGCGATGGCGGCGGCCGCCAACCCCACCACAGCCGCCATCGGCTTCCACGGAATCTGGCGCGGCGGAACGGCCGGCTCCTCGCTGGGCTCCTCCACCAACGGCTCCGGACTGATGCGCCGTTGGGCCAGCCACTCGTCCAACTCAGACTGGTAAGCCCAAACCGAGCCCCGCTGCTGGTGTTGGTGCTTATGTACGGGCAGCCCTTCAGTCTCCTGCCACCGCCGGACGGTGCGCTCGCTCTTGTCGAGATAAGCCGCGATCTGCTTCCAGGAATCCAGGCGCCCCGCTTCGGCGGGCCCTTTCGCTGGAGTGCCGGGCGAACTCGTCATCTCCTGATTCTATCCGGTTAGCCGCCAAAATGGCCCGGCGCATGTTGACACATAAGTGCTTCGGAATCAGTGAGAGCCCCAAACGCCTGTCGCCTTGCGGTTGGCCATTAAGGGCATGCCGGTAGTGACCGTTCTAAATCAACGAGTTACGGGGAATACTCGAATTCATGATTTCCCGGAATGTTCGCCTCAGTTGGTTAGCTCTGTGCGTCGCGACGGCCTGGTCTGGCACTCCTGGCTACGGCCGGGACGGCAGCGAGGCCGTCGTAATTTGCGGCACCCTGGCCGGTCTTGAGGGGATGGAGGCCGTTAAGAGCCGCGGCGTGGCCACCCAGATCCTGCGTGAGGCCGGAGTGAAGCTGGAATGGCAGAACGGCACCAAGGCCTGTACGGCTCCCGGAAGTGGCCTGATCCTCTCCGGCTCGCTGGCGACGCCCGAGGGGCGTAAGCCCGGAGTGCTGGCGACATCCAAGGTCTACGAAGGCAAGCACATCGTGGTCTTCGTTGACCGAGTGAAGAAGACGTTCTCACCAGAACAGGTCGCGCCGGTGCTGGGTCACGTTCTGGCCCATGAGATCGTCCACATGCTACAAGGGATCGACCGCCATTCTGAAACAGGCTTAATGAAAGCAGTCTGGAAAACGGAAGACTACGACCAGATGTCGAGGGCACCGATGACGCTATCGGAACGAGACCTGCGATTGATCCAGGATGGTCTGGCGACCCGAAGGAGCCGACAGAATCCGGTTGCGGAAGTGAACTAGCCCAATCGGCGGGGCGGACGAGGTTAATGTTGTTGTGGCCTCGTGTTCTGCTGATTCTGAACGACCCCCTCACTGCGTTCGGGGCTGGTTTGCACGCAGCAATTTGGGGTGGTTCGTGGAGCCTCATGACGCCCCCAAGGCGTCGGCGAGTTCGTGCGTGGCTGGGGGGACGTCGCGGTTTTCCAGGGATAGATGGACCAGGTTTCGAGGTCGGGGGCTTGTCGGCTTTACCAGGTGAATTTCGTAGGCCTGGTTGCCATGGGTTCGTTTGGGCGAATGTCCGCTAGTTACAGCCCCAATCAATGATTTCAACGAGATCGCCGGGTTTGTTTTCCGATATTTTATTTTTGTTCGGGAATTTCGAAGGCCTTGGGATTGACGGGGTAGGGGTTGCGCCAGCCGCGATGACGGGAGATGGCGGAGGAGACGGCGGCGCTGATTTGGAGCCGGAGTTCGGGGTGGGGTTCCAGGCAGGCGAGGACGGTTTGGTTGACGAGGGGCCAGAGTTCCTGTTCGGTGGGTGAGTAGTCCGGGTGGGACGGAACGAGGATGATTTGGTGATCGGGGTGGGCGGCTCGGCGTCGGGCGGCTTGCTTGGCTTCCCATGCGGCGACGGGGAGTTGGATCCAGTGGAGGTCGAGGTCGAGGTCGGCGGGGGGAATGGAGTCGTAGTCGAAGTCCAGGTAGTTGGTCATAGATTCCTCTGCTGATGAGGGTAGCAGGTGAGCGGCAGGTTACAGGCCGGCGGATTTCGCTAAGTAGTGGTAGGGGTGGGAGTTAAGGAATTTCGAAGTGGCGTGAACCGCGCACCGCCGGGGCGGCAACGGGGATGAAACTAGGAGCGACCTCCGCCAAGAACCACCCGGTCACTATCGTTCCCGGCTGGACTGGCGTAGTACCGCCGAGAACGACCCCCTCACTATCGACGCAGCCCGGATTAACGGGCAGAAGTCACATGGCCCGGTAACGGCGATGGGCAAGGACCGCATTCGTTCGAATGCGCTGAAGCATGGGTTAACCGCGCGGTTGACGGTGTGGAAGAACGAGGATGCGGAGCAGTTTCGGGCGTTGCTCGCCGCCCTGCTGGAGCAGTTCGCGCCGGCGAACGATGTGGAGTTTCTGTGTGTGGAAGAGATGGCCATGGCGAAGTGGCGGATGCGGCGGGTGATGAGTATGGAGGCGGCGGGCAATGAGCAGTTGTCGCTGACGGCGTTGCCGGGTCCGGCGGGGCCGCTGCAGGCGTTCACGCAGGCGGAGAGCCGAGGCCAGTTGTTGACGACGTTGCGGCAGCGCGAAGCGGCGTATGCACGGTGCTACCAGCGGGCGTACCTGCATTTGTTGCAATTGCGCGGCGCGGACTAAAGTCCGCAACCACGAGGTGATTGCGGTTGGATGAGGCGCAGCGGAGGATTTTGAATCCGGAGATCCGGCGGGGCATGTTGAATTGCTGCCGGAAGTGGGGCAAGTCGACGATGATTGCCTTGAAGGCGGCGCACTTTGCGGCGCACCGGCCGAAAACGACGGTGCTGGTGGTGGCGCCGTCCTCGCGGCAGAGCGAGGAGTTACTGGGAATCGCGGGGCGCATGCTGCGTGACTTGAAAGAGCAGGCGACTTACTCGCAAGCGCGCATCACGCTGCCGAATGGTTCGCGGATTCTGGCGCTGCCGAATCAACCGGAGACGATTCGGGGATATTCGCCAGAGTTACTGGTGGTGGATGAAGCGGCTTACTTACCGGAAGAGATTTGGGACGCGGTATTTCCGATGTTGAACGCGGCGGAGCACGGCGGATGGCTGTGGCTGATGTCGACGCCCGCGCAGCCGGTGGGCTTCTTCCATCGCCTGTGGACGCAGGAGGGCGAGCATTGGGAGCGGCTGAAGGTGACGGCGTATGATTGTCCGAGGATTCCGGCGGCGATGATTCAGGAGGCGAAGCGGTCGTTTTCGCCGGAGCGTTTTGGCCGCGAGTATTTGTGCGAGTTTCAGCAGCCGGCGACGGCAACGTTCACGGAAGAGCTGGTGCGGCAGTGTTTGGATGATAGTCTGCCGGACTTCCTGACGTCACCGGTACCGCCGGCGATGGAAGCGGCGCCGAAGGGAGCGCGGCCGGGCCATGAATGCAGCGCCGACTTGGGGCTGGAACAGAATCCGTCGGCCTTCGCGGTGCTGGAATTTATGGTGGAACCGACGCACACGATTGACCCGGCGACGCGGGCGCCGTTGTTCCGGTGCAGTCTGGCGCTGCGGCATTTGGAGAGTCCGCCGTTGGGGACGCCGTATTTGGAGGTGATCGAAAGATTGAAGGCGTTGGTACGGCATCCGCGGTTGCAGGGACGATGTAAGTTGACGGTGGACGCGGCGGGCGTGGGCAGCCCGGTGCTGGAGTTACTGCAGCGGGACGCGGAGGCGCCGGTGACCGGCATGGTGCTCACGTCGGGTCTGCAGCCGAAGGAAGAGAAGGGAAGGCTGATGGTGCCGAAGCCGGCACTGTTGGACCGGCTCGACTACGTGTTGCGGACGAAGAAGCTGAGGATTGCGCCGGGTCCGCTGCGGGAGCAGTTGGTGCGGGAACTGACGATGCTGCAGAAGGAGCGCAGCGAGAGCGGCTACGTGAGTTACGCGACGAAGATCGACGATGATCTGGTGATGGCGGTGGCGATGGGCGTGTGGCAGGCGTGGGAGGTCCAAAAGAAGTATTTGGACGTGGAGGGTCCGGTGGCGATTGTGGGCGAGAATGTGGAGTTGCGGTCTGACGCGACCGCGTGGTCGGCGATCCAGGAGCGGCTGCGGTTGCAACGGGGTTGGGTCCGGGAGCGGTTTCCGTGGTGGCGCGGTTAGGTGGGAGATCACCGAGCAGCAAATGATCGACGAGTGGGTGAGGATTTGGAAGCAAGCCGGTCCGGAACTGAAAGCGATCCGCCAGCGCGGGGTTCGAGAGGCGAATAACGTGACCGCGTTAGCGCAACTCGAACCTGCGTTCCGGTTGGCGGCCCAATTGCCCGTCCGCGAGTCGTCGGGGATGGTGGAGATGCAGCGGTACTTTGCGAAGCTGCGCCGGTAGGTCATTGAGACAATGCGTGGAGCCGCCCGTGACTCAGCCAGATTGGAGCGCTATAAACTATGGGATTGGCCTTTTGACCTGCCCAAGCATCTTGATGTGCATCGCTTCAGTACTCGTGAGAAGTAGATTTTCGACGAGTTTTCTGGTGGTCGTTGAGATCTTGCCTTTTTGGTCACGTTCTGCCGCTACATAGAGGACATCGAGGGTGTTGAGGTTGTTACATTTGAGGCATCGCTCAATATCGCATTGATACCACTCCCCTACGTCCTTGGAGAGAGCTACTTGAGGCAAGGCAGCCAGTCCGGTGAAGTCCTTGTCCTCGACAGCTCGAACTACTATTTGCTCCTCCTGGTGCGAGAACCGAGCGACGTTGGCTTGCTTCGTGCACCAAGCGTTACAAGCTTCGCAAAATGGAAGATCACCGAAAAATACCGGTGGAAGCATCAGCGCCAGCCAGACAATGATGAGGCCTTCCAGTACCCAGACTGCGGTCACCCAGCCGCCAGTAAAGTGAGTGCCAAAGAGGGTCCAAGGACCCGCCGCGTTGGCTGCCAAAATGGTGGCCCATAGTGCCTCAGGTTGAAGAGCTACATCAAGAACATGAACATCAGTACCTCGCTGCTGGAGAACCATCGATACCCATGCAGCCCAGTGAAAGTAGTAGGTATTGATCACAAACGCGAACGTAAGTTTTCTTACTATCGACTTGCTTCGAATTCTAGCAAAAACATAAGTTCCGACAGTCAGAGCTCCAAGGATCCCGCCAAAGACGAATGGTAGGATCGCGCAAATGTAAATGTAAGGAATTCGGAATTGCCCATAAGCGTAGAGCCAGGCCACGCAGTCTGCGACCATGATGCCACAAATAGCAGTGGCGCACGTTCGGAATACGGGGTAACGACCGGAGTACCGGTAGTGTCGAGGACCCACCAACCCAGGCGCTGAGGCGGGAAGCGGGGGCGGGGATGGAGCAGCCGCTTGGAATTCTGGCAGGGTGCCGAGCGGTTGCCAACTAGACAGTCCTTCGCGCCAAACCAAAGTCTCCGGCCGAACCGTTCCGATCAAGACGAGCCGCGCGAGTTCTTTATGTTCCATCGGTCCTGTGGCCTGTGCCTCTTTTGTGTAGTATCGTTGCATAAGAACGGCTCCGATATGGCAAAGACTATTTGATCCGCGGTTTGATAACAGGCCCTCGTGGCGCCGGAGAGCGCTTTATTTTTTTGGCAATGGCCTTGGCTTTAGCTTTTTTGTCTGGGCCATTCGCCGCGCCGTTCGGCACAGACCGATTTCGGATCGCCGTCGCATATTCGAGTGCTTCCTTTACCGTACCGTGTCCTTGAGCCTTGAAGTTGTTACGGTCTTTCTTCTCCAATGCTTCTAGTATCTTCGGGTCGGGCTTCTTGCCAATTGAGTGCTGCTCATCGACGTAGCGGCTGGCCGATGAGGAAAAATTTCCAAGGTAGACGTCCGATTTCTCAGTGATTTGTCCGTTTTTTCGATAGGTCTGCGTAAATCTCTCGGCGATCGGCACTTTTGCGCCATAGCCCGGGCGACCCAGGTCATTGATCAATGTGGAATCTGTCTGAACCGTGATGGACGGATCGGCTCTTCTTGCCTTGGCGGAGTTGTCCTCAAGCCAACGCTTCGTTCCAGTGTTTTGGATGGAATTCTGAGGATAAACATTGCTTGGGTCCTCTGGAGCGACTCCCAACGCTGTCGCTTGCCGATGACCTGCTTGGCGGCCAGTCCGGTGGTATGGGCGGCGAACGGCAGCGTCTGCCTTTATTCCTTCAGCCGTAGTACGAGAATTTGGCGTCGGTCCCTGGACGATAGTCGAAGACGTTTGAAACTGCACTTGCCGACCGTTGATGATCTTTACAACGGGTTCGCCATTTTGTATAGGGGTCGGGGACGGTTGCAACTTCGGCTTCGTGCGGAGTTTCTCAAGCTTCTCGGCAGGTGTTGATTTCACTTTGGTGGACTGTTCGGGTGGCACCCCATCGGATCCAGGCTTTTTCATGATTTCATCCTCATTCTGCTAATGCGCTTGCTGGAGAGCCTTTTTCGAAACTTTGTTCCACACACCGAAATCCCAGATCTTCGGCAGCGCTCGAAGAAATGAAGGCAAACCGGGCAGTTAGACATTGAGCGGAAGGCAGATCCAGACGGAGCGGGACCGATTGTGGCGGAACGTTCAACCGTCTACAACTGGCCCCCTTCGAGAGGGCGGACGTTGATTGCTGGCGGCAGCGTCGAGGATCGCATATTGCTTTGATGGCAGAGTCCAAAAGCTTACGGATGGCCCTAAGGCGGCGAACCGCGACGTCGACCTGTGTCGCTCTAGCACCAGAGGTCGGGGTACGTTGCAACGGCTCCTTGATCACTTTGGGCCCGTGCCGCATCTCTAAGTCCCAAGGATGCCTGGCGTAACCTGCGCGTAAACCTGCAGCAGGCGTCGGCCATTTTGAGTTTGGGTTCGTTTTAAAGTTCGCAAGCTTCTCAGCAGGTCTTGCTTTCGCCTTCGTGGATTGGGGTGGCGCCCCATCGGACCCAGGTTTCTTCATGATATAGTTCTCCCCTCATTAATGCGTTCACTGGAGAGAATTCTTGGAACTTTTCGGGAGGATTTCTCAAAGAGGCCTATCCGAGGATTTTTTCGAAGTTTTGGCGGCGCCAAACGCTCTCCGTTATATGTGGAGTCCGCTGGGCTGCGGCCAGCCGTTTGCAAACGTTCAGCGCATCGTCAGGCGAGTTCTGATCCTGATGGGCATGCTTCCGCTATTCTCCCTCACGGTAAGTGCAGTACCCCCTCCTTCGGAATCGCTCGAAGAAATGATGGCGAACCGGCACAAAGACCTTGAGCGTTGGTGGAAACAGACTGAGCCGGAGCGAGACCGATTGTGGCGGGAGATCCAACCGCACGCGGATTACGTTTGGAACGAGTTGAGTCCCGTGCTGGTGCCAATCGGAAGGATGTTCTTGTCGCCCGGCTCCTACGCCTTCGAACGCTTTGGATTCTTTCCGAAGGACTCGCGAGACTGGCTGGCTATACTCTTGATCAGTTGGTGGACGTGGCGGCCATTCTTGCGCTGGGCCGCTCGGTCAATCTTGGCATTCCTGGTGAGTTTGGGCCGTGAATCCAGCGCGTTGATAGAGAAGGTCTCAGAACGGGTGTTACCGATTGGCCAGGCGTTTCTCCGGCTGCTGGAGCCAAAGAGCGACATGCTCTGGCTGCACGCCGCCTGCACCGTGCTCGTGGTGGCTCCCGGAGCCTTAGGATTCACTCTTTTCTCCTCGGCGGAACGCAGTTGGACGTACTTAATCGGGGGATCGCTCTTGGCAGTTCTGGCGGTAGCAATGGGAACCGTATTACTACGCAATGTCGTAAGAGTCGCGGTCAACTCCGCAGTTGAAATGACCGCTGGAAAGAATGTCGAACATCCGTACAACGGCTTAACCGTCTTGGCGTTGGCAATCGTTTGCGTTCCCGTCTGGTTTCTCATGGCGTCGGCGTCCCCGGAAGCGAGCGGTTCTCCGCCGGCCCCGTGGGATGCGCCATTGATTTTCAAGATCCTGGTCGGGCTCGTAGCGGTACCACTCTACCTGGTCTTGCTACCGCTGATGCTGTTCTTGGGGCTGACCATCTTTTTTGGCAGTCTCGCTTTGCCTGGGCCCCTGGTCTACTTTACCGTTCACCTTGGATGGCGATGTTGGGTTTGGCACTCTAGAAAGGGGCGATCAGATGGCTAAGTCTCGGAATGCCCTTTTCCGCGAGGGCGTTGAGTCGCTCTCCTTTGGCGATCGATTGGCAAACGCGCGCCGCATCAAGGCCATGATTTTGATCGACGGCGGGAGGAAAGTGTTGACTTGCGAGGACGGCGATTCCTTTGTCAGGCGTCTGGCCGTGTATCATGCTGACACCGGGAAAATCGCCCTTCGCTCGCTGGTTTTGGCGAAGGCGGTTGGTACGCCGGAGGCGATGATTGTACTTCACGATCCTGACCGGGTCTTGGTGGCCACGGACCATAGCGGCGAACCCATGCTTCAAGAGGTCAGTTTGTCGGAGGGGCTAGCGATAAATGATCCGATTGTCATTCATGAACGTTTTCGCCTGGGCGTGCTCTGGGACTGGCGACTTCGACGCTTGAAATGCCAGGAGATGGCGGTCTTCGACCCCAGAAGTCTCGTTCTTCATGGGATGCCAACGGGAGAATGGTCACGGAGCCAACTGGTTTGTTTGGATTTGCGTTCGCATGACTACCTCGGGGGGCCTATTGTCGTCAACGGAAAGTTCTTTGATCGTAGAACGGCAAACAGCGGGGAACACGAAACGAATACCTTCGGCGTGGCGATGCCCCGGACGGGCTGTTTCGTCACGGGTTCATCGGAGGGTTGGCTCCGTGTGTGGGCAGTTCCCGATTTGTCCTTGATGGCAGTTTGGCGCGTTGTGTCTTCCGCCGACCCGGAGCGAACTTCTGAAACCGTTATTCGATGTTTGGCGGGTAATGATAGCTTGAGACTCTTGGGCGTCGGAACTAGCTCGGGCGCCGTGCATATCTATTCCTTGGCGCAAGATAACCGGCTGATCCGTACGATGCATTACGACGCTACGGAAGCTAGCCATGGCAGTCAACACTACTCAGTCGCGGTGACGGCGTTGGCGCTGTCTGGCGAATTTGTCATGGCTGGTTACGAGAGTGGTCTGCTTAGAGCTTGGCGAATCTCGGATGGAGCCCCAGCGGGAGAAGTACCGCCTTCTCGTGATGATTACGGTCCGATTGTCCAGATACTCCCCGTCCCAGAAACCGGCAGAGTCTTCTACCGGACGGGCTGGTCTGGCGCCAGAATGTTCGACCTGCCAATATCCTGAGAAAGATGGCAATGGAGAACGACTTGGATATCCCAGATCCTCAACCCGGTTGGACGAGACGGACGATGGGCGGGGAAGGGGCTGAAATGCTCGATTCGGAAAGTGAGGTTGTCGATGCGAATATTGATTTGTGCCGCCTTAGTGCTAGTCGCTGCCTGTGGCAAAGCCACCGCCGGCAAGTTTGCGTACGGTCATGAAGAGACAATCCATAAGATTGTTGATATTTCTCTCAAGGACAAGGAGGGTAAACAGCTGTTCCTGGGGTACAAGACGCGCATCCAGTATTTCGGGGCTGGCCTGTACTTGAATGACGAAGGCTACGTACTAGGCGTCGAGGGAGAATACTCCTCGTATTACGCAATGCCTACAGGAGAGACGCTTACTCGTTTTCAGACGGACGGTCTGCTGCCGAACCCCCTTCCACCGTATTCCGTGTCCGTTTGGAGTTACCTCCTAGGGTACAGTACTTGGTGGATTCTGGCAATCGTGTTGTCGTTTTATGCTGTGGAGACTTATCGCGAATCCAAAAGGCAAAAGGAACAAGTTGGCACAGATCTGTCTCTCGCCAAGGGTCGCCCGTCCTCTGACGGCTAGGCTGATCGCTGAACCGCGCAGCTAGCAAGCTCCGGCGGGCCTATGCTGAAGAACCGGTACCGCGACGAGAGCGTCCCTATTGTATTGGGCTAAGTCAGATGTTTGAAAAACGCTGGACTTTTTTCTTAAAACCTTGGACCTCAATCGCTCTCTTTGGTAGTGAGTAAATTCGGATGTGGTTTCGTGCGACCGCATTTGATCGAAAGAGAGTTACCATGGCCAACCAACCACCGCTGGGGAAAAAGCTCGCCCCGGCCGAGAAGCTGTCGCAACTGCGGAGCAAAGCTCAACCTAAGCCGGCGTTGCACATGAATCCGCCCGGTTTGGGGACATCCATTGCCAGCGCCAACATCAGCGCATTGGCGGCACAGTCCAAGCAAACCGCCATTTCGAAACCGAAGAAGCCGACCACGGCAACTGGGGCGTTTAATCAAGCTGGAACGAAACCCTTGGCGACTACTTTCCACGCTGCGGCGAAACCGACGACGGCACCGAGCGTTCCGACACGCCAAAAGCCCACTGCCGCTACCGGTGCGTTCAAACGAGCCGCAACGAAACCCTTGGCGACCACTTTCCGCGGTGCGGGCAAGCCGTCGACGCCCCCCGCTGCTGCGACACCCCCAAAGCCCACTGCTGCGACCAGGGGGTTCAACGTTGCGGTAAAAAATCCCTCGCCGAAGACTCTCTCCCGACCGGCGAGTGCCCCAGCTGTTTCCAGCCCCACACAGCCGAAAGCGCAAACCCCAGCGGCATCGGCCAAACGTCTCCGTGCCCAAAAAGTGAGAGCCAAGGCCGCGAAGGGCGCTTCAGTGTCGGTGAACAAGGCTGTGAGAGTGAAAGCGCCTTCGAAGACAATTTAGACGGCGCGATGCTCTTGTTAGGCGTCGGTCCAGTGTTTGTCCAGCGAGTCTGTTCGCAAAAATTCAGGAGTGAGCTAAATGAAACCTTCTCGACGAGAAATTGAAGCTGATATCCAAAACAATCACGCCCAACGCTCCCCATGTGTTTTAGTTCTCGACACATCGGCGTCCATGGCGGAATACGGCCGAATTGATCGGTTGAATGATGCACTAAAGGAATTTGAGCAGATTGTAAAGTCTACTGAGACACTTCGCCAACGGGTTGCTATTCTCGTGGTTGGTTTCGGAAGCGAGGCCGACTACCTGGGCGGTTACTGGATGTCCGCCGATGAGTTCCAGGCTCCCATGCTGGAAGCAGGGGGGATGACAGCGATGGGGGAGGCGATGAAATTGGCCCACCATGCTGTGGAGGAATTTCGTAAAGAGCTTGATAAAGCGGGAATCACGTATACACGCCCGTGGATCTTTCTTCTTTCGGACGGCGGTCCAAACGATGAGAATTGGGAGGCTGCGGCGGACGAATCTCGACGTGCATGTGAGGCGAAGCGGGCGGATGTCTGGCCGATTGCAATCCCGCCGGATGCCGATGGGACCGCTCTCCGTCGATTCGCCCGGAAGGACATGAAAGTTTATTCTCTCGGAGCGGATGCTGATTTCCGGCGATTTTTCCATTGGCTCGGTAAGACCCTAACCGCCGTCAGTATGAGCGGGCCGGGCGATAAACTCCAAGTGCAAGCGCCGGGGGACATGGTGGACCTGGAGGTTTAGACGCCATGGGCGAACCCACAGAGCAGTTATCGAGGCGGAAGCGTTTCGCCTATGGGGGCGAGTCTGCCCAAGGATTCGAGTCGGACCACTGGAAAGTCGGGGCAGCGTCGGTGACGGGTCCGTCCCACCGGGCAAGCGCCTCAGGTTGCGACGACGCAGCTGCGGCCACGACAGAGGGCGATTGGCTAGTAGCTGTTGTCTGCGATGGCGCCGGCAGCGCAGTTCACGGAGCGATTGGTGCGGCGTTGGCGGCCCGTACGCTGATGCAAAGGATTTCTTCGCAGTTGGCACATGTTGCTGAGCCGGAACTTACTGACCTTGACCTCATCGCCTTCACCGATGAGGCGCTCGTCGCGGCTCACGATTGCCTGGCGGCCGAGGCGAAGCGGCTCCGTGTTCCGATCGCCGCACTGTCCACCACCGTGGTGGGCGTGCTGACGAACGGAGTGCGCGGCACCGTCTTTCACGTGGGTGATGGAGGAGTGATCGCCGCCCGTGCCGCCGGTCCAGGTGCAGAAATCTCATTGGGAACACCCAGCGAATATGTAAATGAGACTTACTTTCTGACCGATGACAATTGGCGCGACTCACTGGTGCGGACCCCTTTAGGTCCGTTCGACTACATTCTCCTGATGACCGATGGTGTGACGCCACTAGCTTTTGATAGACGAACCATCAACTCGGGTTTTACGGCGCCGGTGGCGGAGTTTCTGGAAGAAAATCCCATCGAGGAGGGTGTCTCCGCGCTGTTTCGCTTGCTAGACCGCGATACAGCCCAGCAAGCCGTCTCCGACGACAAGACTCTGCTGTGGGCGAGGCCACTGGGCAAAGTGGCCCCGGATATTGAGGTCCCCGGGATTGCCCAAGATAAACAGCCACCCGTCCACGGGGAAATCGACGTGGTACTCCGCCGTATCATCCAGGGCGTCGTAGCCCTATTGGCGCTCACCTGCCTTGTGGTCGTGCGGTTGACCATGCCGCAATGGCCGTCTCAGCTTAAAGACCGCAGCATTGATTTGTTCCAGCGTGCCCTTCAAAAGCCAATCCTACAGGGCGATGAGGTGGATGCGCGCGCTTCTCGGTTAACGGAAGAAATAAGGGCACTCAGCGAAAGCGCTCGCAAGCTCAGCGCTGATTTTGGGAAGCAGGGTCGCAAAGCCGAGGCGCAGGATTGGCAATATCGCGCCAACTCGCTCAGCCAGCCCGCGCTACCGCCCGTCACAAGCGACGAGGATGGATCCAAATGAGTGCGCCGGCCGTCGGGAAGCAACTGATTGTCGAGGGCGCAATGGGGCGAAACCAGACCAGCGTCGGCGCCCTCATCAGTGATCAGGGTGGTGAGGGACATATCTTTCGCGATGCAACTCGTCCAGATTATGTGTTGAAGATCTTTCTCAAACCTGATGCGAAGAAGCACGAGAAAATTCGGGCGATGATCGAGAACGCACCGGCACTTCAATCGCAAAGGCAGAGTGATGGCACCGACTTCGTCCAGATCGCCTGGCCGCAGGAGTTGCTGTTCAGTCCCGACGGTGATTTCGTTGGCTTCAGTATGCGCCTGCTGGATAAAGCCGGTACGACCGAACTGCATGCCTGGAACAACTCAGGATCGCGTCAAAGAAATGGCCTGAGCCAGTCTGATCGTGTCCGTCTCTATCTGGCGGCGAATTTGGCCGCCGTAACGGAGTATGTGAATCAGGCGGGACATCTGGTGGTCGACTTTAAACCACAAAATGTTCTCGCTTACCGAGCGGGCGGATTCGTCTGTTTGATTGATTGTGATGGTTTTTGCATCCGCGCTCGCGGGACGGTATACCCGGCGACTGGCGTGACGCCAGACTTCTTGGCGCCAGAGTTTCATAAAAACGTTACCGGGGCACTGGTGGATTCGGCGCAGGACCGCTTTGCCCTCGCGGTGGTCCTTTATCTGCTGCTGGATAATGGGCGGCATCCGTCGGGAGGAAAGTCGACGACCTTGCCGAGTAATCTGAGAGAACGCGTTGCCGGGCGCGCCTTCTTTTTGGACCCAACCAGCGGATTGACCCCCCCCAACGGAACGCACTTGGGACACTTTGCGGATGAAACGGTTCAGCTATTTCGCCGCGCTTTTATCGGCCCGCCGGATGACCGACCGACGTCAACGGAATGGCGAGAGCACTTGCGGAACCTTTCTCTTAAGATGGTACAATGTCCAAGTAATGCCGCTCATTGGGGTTACGGCAAGGGATGTCCCTGGTGTTCGCCGCCGAAGGTTTGGAGTGGCCCGATTCAAGTCTCCGACCCTGGGGTTGCAGAACTTCCGAATTCGCAGGAGTCTCCGATTGCACCTCAGAATTCGGCGGGGCCCAACAGCTTTCCTCCGCAGCCGAGGTTGCCTCTTTGGCTGTTTCTGATCGGTCTGTTTTTCATGTGTTGGTTGTGCGCAGCCATGGCTGGCTGGTTCCTTGACGGGGGACCGAATCCTGTTCCTGTACCGCCTCCGGTTCCTGTAGTACCGCCTGTCCCTGTACCGCCGCCGGTTCCTGTACCGCCGCCTGTAGACACAATTACCCCTCGCCCGCCTATTCCTCCCATTGAAGTAATCACACCGCCACCACGGGACAACACGGCGGCAGTTCAGGATGTTGAGCAATTGATGGCGGACATCGAAAAGCGCTTGCAACTTGCAGAGGCCAGAAGACACGAGGTGCGATCCGAAGATTGGTATCGAACAGCGCTAGTGTCTATCGCGAACGCGAGAGGAGCGATTCGGCGCAGCAGTATTTCCGAAGCTCGCAACTATCTGCGTGAAGCCGAAGACGCGATCAGCGCACTTGAGACCTTCAAACCTTTGGAGCCCTCAAGGCCCCCTCAGCTGTCGGAGGTCCCCGACGGAGTTGCGAGTCGGCTCAATTCGCTGCTCCGTCGGGCTCAAGTCATCGAACCGATCCTCGAAAGTAACCGGGCGGCGATGGAAAAGTTTGGAGGGCTAAGTCCAGATATGGCGGCTGCGGACATCCTGATGAAACAGTCGCTGAACGTCGCGGCAAAGTCCGTTACCGCTGGACGTGCGCCGGCGGCAGTGCAAGCACTCGACACGGCGGAGCGCGCCATCGAAACGTTAGAGAAGTTCCTAAACATCCAGAGAAGTAGGTTGCCATGAAGCAAGTTTTATTACTGAACACATTGTTTTTAGCCCACCTCGCCACAGCGCAGGATCTACCTCGCGTCGCCGTGATGCCATTAGATTTCGGAACCGTCAAGTCAAAGGCGGATGCGCTCTTGGGTGTCAATCAGGACCTCGGAAAAGGCCTCGCGGATCAATTGGCGGTGGCGTTAACGAAGGGACAGAAGTACTCGGTTTCTGAGCGCACCCGCCTTGACAAAATCATGACGGAACAGATCATGAGCAATGCGGCCCGGTTCGACTCCTCAACGGCAGCAAAGCTCGGTAGGATTGTCGGCGTCCAGGCGGTGATCATGGGTTCGATCACCAGGCTGGGTAGGGAAGAGCGTAAGTATTTGGGTTACAAGGTCACGAAGGCGATACTGTCCCTCTCCGTTCAGGTTGTGGATACTACGACGGCTACGATTCTGTTTGCGGCTGAAGGAGATGGTGAATCCCAACGCAAAGGATTGTCCATTCCAACTAGCAAAGACCAAGACATGGTGTTTGGATCTGGTTTTGAGGAGTCTGTATTGGGTGAGGCCGCTCAGACCGCCGTAAAAAAAGCCGCGGAGGCCTTGAACGAGCAAGTCCACAAGTTCCCGAAAGCTCCGCCGGTGGAAAAAGACGAGGTCCCGAAAGCGACGGTGGCGCCGAAAGCGTCAGTGGCGCCACTGACGACCGAGGTCCTGGTCGATATGCTGAAAGCCGGCGTGCTCGATGAGCAGATTGTAGAGATCGTCCAAACGCACGAGAACTTTACGATTAATCCAAAGGACCCATCCTGGGTGATTGCTGCCGCGAAGAGTAAGATTCCGGTGAAGGTTCAGAATGCCGTTCGCCAACGATCAGGCCTACCTGCGTTGCCGGTGGCCCAGCCTGTACCGGCCAGGCCTACGGCTCCAGTGAAGAAGATAGCTTCGCCCCAAGTGAAGGAGTGAAGCAGCATGAGCACGACTTTAAAGCTATCGATTCAACTCGCGATCCAACTGCTTCTCGCCGCTGCCGGTTCCTGGTGCCTGAAACAGTTAATGGACGATGAGACCGACTGGTGGCCTTGGCTGAAGTACTTTTCGATATTAGGTGCTTTTTTGTTCGCGACCCAGGTCCTCTGGCAGGTCGATCCAGCCGAGAAGCTAGATTGGGGCCAAGCAATTCGCCGAATCGGCAGCCGATGGTTTGCAATTCTGCAGAGGAGTGCACAGTACCTCACCCTCGTGTTGGTAGTCGTTCTTGTATTCCATAAACCCGCGGAGTGGGTTCCTCGGTGGTACCAGTATTGTGCCGCCGTCGTCCTGATCGCGTTGCTGATCTGGGACCATGCTCTTCGAAGATCACGTGGGTTTCGGCTCTTCCCCCGGGGTTACGGGGCGATTCTCCCCTTTCATCAACAGGGGCAGGGAGAATTTCTGCCCCTTTTCGATCTGGCGACTGGATTCGGGAGAGCACCGGGGGGTATCTTCATGGGACGGAGTGTAGCGGAGCACTCGATTCTGGGCTTGGCGCCTCGCGTGCAAGTCGGGCCGAAGGACGAGAAGCACATGCTAACGATTGCGGGAGCTCGTTCCGGTAAAGGGAGTGCGGCAGTGATTCCTAACCTTCTTACCTACCCTGGATCCGTGCTGGTAGTCGATCCAAAGGGAGAACTGGCGCAGATCACGGCGGCCCGACGCGGACACGGCTCGCAGAGAGTCACGGAATACTTGGGGCAGGATGTCTTTATCATCGATCCTGAAGACATTGTGGTGGGGCACGACAGGCAAAAGGCAAGTTGGAACCCGCTCGGCGAACTGGACCCGACGGATCCCGACGTCTGGGGAAAAGTGAATGATCTAGCTACCGCGATGATCCCTATGACAACGGGCGATAGTGCGTTCTTCATGACGCATGCACGTAATTTCTTGACGGCAGTGATGGCGCACGTCCTGATTGAGGAACCTGAGAAAGCCAACCTGATTTACGTTCGAAAATTGGTCACTCAGGGCGACACCGAAATGTTGGCTTGCCTCGAGGAAGAATTCGAGGAATGGCCTGAAACCCAAGCGAAACCATACGATGACGCTTTCGATGCCCTTATTCTCGGAATGACGCAGAGTCCACACCTAGCCGGTAATATTTCCAGAGTCGCGGAACGCTTGATCGGGTTAGCCCCCGAAACCAGGAGTAGTGTGCTTGGCTTTCTGGATGAACAAACGAGCTTTTTGGACCGCCATAGTATGGCTAAGACGCTAGTTCGGCAAGATTTTTCACTCGGCGATCTAAAGCTTCGTCCTACGACTATTTATGTCTGTCTTACAGGAAGCAGTTTGGCTGGCCCACTCAGTAAATTTATTGCGCTCATGATCATCGCTGCCACGCACAAAATGGAGCAAATTCGTTTATTGCCGGAACACAGAGTTCTCTTCATTATTGACGAGTTCTATTGCTTGGGACGGTTAGAATCGATTGACCGAGCTATGCCGCTTATGCCCGGATATGGGTTGACTCTTTGGCCCATTCTGCAAGGATTGGATCAGCTACAGGCTCACTATCCCGCGACGTGGAATAATTTTATTGGGAACTGCCGGGCCATCCAACTTTTCGGTGAGCAAAATCCGGAGCATATCAGAACGATCGCCAATACATTGGGTAAACGAGCAACCAAAGGTAAGAACGCTTCTACGAGTCAAGAAGACTTATTAAGCTACAACTATCTTAAAACAGGTTTCTTTCGACGTGACAACGAGCTTCAACTAGTTCTGTTTGAGCAGGAGTCCGGCATTCCGCTCCAGCTCGTTCACTATTGGAAATGGAAGAACCGCCGCATCTTTCCCACGAGATGGTACGAGAAGGATCCTCGCTCGGGTCTGCGACAGGCGTATATGAATCCGTCGCCGCAGTCCGTCAATGTCCAACGAGTTCGGACGAAGGTGGTTTGACAAATCGTGTTCTACGAGTTTCTTCCGGCACTATACTCCGTCGGCTTCTTCATCGGTCTTAGCATTGGTCCGGTGACGATGATCTTTTATCTACATTTGTTGTGGTGTCTCCTGGATGGAATCTTGCCCGCGTATCGAGCTCTGAAGCCATGGAAGGTGTGGTTATGTTTGGTTCCCGTGTTTAGTCTGGTCTGGCATTTCGTGATTGTGATCGCTGTTGCGCATTCCGTTCGGCAACTGCCCGAGTTCGCGAACCGCAGAGTTCGTCCCGTGGACTGGGACGGGCGTCGCCTCGGGCTGACCATGTGTTGCTTTAATCTGTTGGCCTTCGTTCCAAACCTTGGTGTTTTGTTTCTGTTCGCCGGGCTATTAGCTTGGGTGTTCTATTGGAAGAAGATTCTCACCCTCCATTGGGAGTTGCAGGATTCTCAGGTTGCTCTTGCGCCGACTGAGGGTCGAAGATCTGACGATAGAGGATACCCCACGATGTCTCGCGCCGGCTGGGGCGAGTAAATCTCACCGCACCGCCACCGTGACCCCATCCTGACTCGCCACCCCGCCCACGCGCACGACTACCGGGTGCGCCCCCGGGGCTAGCGCGGAGGGCACTTGGACGTTGACCTGCCACAGGCCGGCGACTTGACCAGGGGTGCCGCCGGCGTAGAGGACTTCGGCGGGGAGTCCGCCGATGGTGGCAGTGACGGGGAGGACCGGGCGAGGCAGCGGCGCGACTGTGAGCTTGCCGTCGACACCGGCGGGGTTGGTTTGGCCTTCGCCGGTGCCGTAGAGGACCACGACGCCACCGCGTAGGGCGGGGTTGGTCGCGGTGTTGAGGGTGTTGTCCTGGTTCAGGATAGAGCCGGGTCCGCGGCCGGTGGCGCTGACGGTGAAGAGGGCAGGTGCGACCGCGGTGACGGGGACCGACAGCGGCGGCGAGGCACGACCGTTAACTTCAACGACTACGTTGGTGGTGGTGCGGCCGGCCACGCTATAGGGCACGACGACGCTAATCTGCGCCAGGTTCACCCAGACGATCGGGGCGGGTATGCCGTCGAAGAGCACCCGGACGCCATTGTTCTCAGTGGCGAGGCGGCCTTGGTCGAGCCGAGCGAGCGAGATGCTGGGGGCGAGGTTGGCGCCGAAGAGGGCGACAATCTCGCCTGGGGCTACCGCCCCGCCCGCGTAGCTAGCGCCGTTGGCAATGCCGCCGACGTTGAGGGCCGGCGGAGGCACTACCATTTCGAGCTTCCGGATACGGTGATTGAACGTGTCGGCGACATAGCAGGGCGTGCCAAGCAGGCCGCACGAAATCGAAACTGGAACACGAAATTGGGCTTGGGTGGCCGGGCCGCCGTCGCCGGAGAAACCCTGCAAGCCATTGCCGGCGATCAAATCGATTTGGTTGGCGGCGCTAATCCGGAAGATCTGAGCGCGGCTGCTGTCGACAATGAAGACGTTACCCAGGAAATCCTGGCTGACGCCCGAGGGTTCGCTCCAGAGGGGGCGTCCATCGGGACCGGTGAGTCCCTCCCCGGGGTAGGAGAACTCTCCTTGAGGGCTCATCTTGACTACTTTGCGCGAAGGGGCACTGGGGCGGGTGAAATAGAGGTTGCCCGCCAGGTCGCCTCCGATGCCGAAGACATAGAAGTCAGAGGGAAAGGGAAAGCGTCCGCCGTTGCCGACAAACACTTCCGCCGTGAGAGAGACTAAACTGACGCGGATGATGCCGCGTCTTTCTCCGAAGTACAAGAATTCGCCTCGCAGGTACGGTGAACTGGGGTTGTCGATGGTGAGGGAGGTAGGGATGGCACTTCCGTTTAGAGTGAGGCTGGGGATGGGTTGACCGGCAAAGATGGACACCTGTCCCGAGTCGGCGCTGATGCCAAAGATCACGTTCAGTGCGGGGGAGGGGACGACTAGAAACCGGTCCACGGTGACGGCGAGAGGGCCCGGATTTTGGATGCTGACGGGCTGCGTGCTGAGGGTGCTAATCGTGCCGTGCCGGACGATGCGATACCGGTTGTTGCGGCTATCGGCGATGTAATAGTTGCTGTCGAGGAGGTCCTGGGTCACGCCCAGGGGCCCGTTCAGTCGCGCTTGGTTGGCGGGTCCGCCGTCGCCGGTGAAGCCTCCGAGATCCAGGCCGACGGCACCGGCGCCTGCCGCGGTGGTGACGGTATAAGTCTGGGCATCAAGGTAGCTGGCGATGAATAGAAGCGCGAGCAAGCGGGCGGTGATGGACATCGTTACTGAGTAATGCGGGGCGAGGCTTTGTTTCTTGGAAGAAAAAGCCAGAAGCTGTAAGACTTAGGCGACCGAGAGGGCGTTGGCGGAGACGAAGAGGTTGCGTTCGCGGAAAGGGGCGGGGCTTTCGACCAGGAGCAACGCCCGCATGTGGCGGCCGGGGCTGGCGAAACAGGGTTCGCGTAGGGTGCGGTTGGGAAGGCGGGTCCAGGGGGGAGCGGATTGGCTGAGCCGGGCGGCGAGGGCTACGGCGACGGCGGCCAGGTAGGCATCCCAGATGGCGCCGTGGGGATCTTGGTGCGCGAGGAGGGCTGGGGGGTCGGCGAGCATGGCGGCGTCGCCGCGGAGGGCGAATTCGTGGAGGAAATCAGCGAGTTCGAATTCGAAGGAGCGGGCGTCCGTGGCGCGGCGGGCGACTTCGGGTAGGGAGTGCGGTCGGGGGCGATCATGACGGCATCGGCGTCGCGCAGTCCGAGGAGGCGAATCAGGAAAGCGATGTCCTGTGCTTCGCCGCGCTCACCGCCGAGGCCAGCGCGAGCGGCTCGAAGTCGCCGGACGAAGAGAGGAACCCGTTGGCCGCATCGTTGAGCAATCTTCCGGCAACCGCAAATGGCCGGCGACCCGGCCCGCGGCGCGCGCGCACGTCTGCAGATGGGTCAAAGGTGGAGGCGCGGGCGTTGAAGGGCCAGCACCATGGCGGTGCCACACTATGGTGCTGGCCACGATGTTCAGTTCCCCAGCACGCCGTGTGACGCAGGTTCCGCGGAGGGGCATCGTCGTTCCCAGGTTAGCCTCATTGATGGCGAAATGGGCGAGATCAGCGTTTCGCCCCTGTCGACAGCTCCTGCGAGGAACCAGATTTCGGCGGGAAGGACCCGGTCACTATCGTTCCCGGCTGGACTGGGGGGCGTTGGAGTAGTTTCGAAGGAACCCGGCACCGCCGGGTGGCCGCCGCTGAGAACGAGCCCCTTGCTCTCCATGAATCACGCCGCAAACTATGGATTCTAATGGGACCCGTCACTTCGTTCCGGGCTTGCCGATGCGCCGCAATTGGGATGGTTTCGTCGAGCCTCATGACGCCCCAAGGCGTTCGCGAGGATCGGGGGCTTTGGAGCCGGGGTGCTGAACTTCTTGCGGAAGATCTTTCGAACCAAAAGGCCCCAACAGTCGCATACTGGACAGAAGCTCATATGCGACTTTGGCTACTGATTCTCGCTCTCCCTGCGCTGGCTGCCCCGGGCCGGGTGGTGGAGCATCCGAAGCCGGACTTTGACATCTCAGGCATCGCTGAAGGGGCGGATGGAATGTATCTGGGGGGGCGTAACGGCCTCTACCGCTACGACGGCTTCCGGTATCGTGCCGTGGAAGGGTATCCATTCCGGCGGGCCGATGCAGTCCATTTCACCAGCGATGGGGTGTTGTGGGCAGGGAGCGAGGAAGAGGGGTTGGTGCGGCGGGGGGCGGATGGCGCCTGGGTGTTGGTGTCGCGGGATCCGGCCAAGATTGGCCCGGCGATAGGGCGGTATCTGTTTGTGCAGGATGTGCCAGCGAGGAGGCTGCGGCGGGTGGAGGCGGGGGCCAGGGTAGGGAGCCGCGTCCGGGAGGTTCGGTTGCCTTGGGAGTGCGGGATAAATGCGTCGCCGCAGGGGGAGCTCTGGCTGGCCTGTGGGCACGCGGTGTATCGGCTACGGCCGGAGCATATGGTGCTGCGAGCCGTGGAGGGCTTACCGCCGGCGGAGTGGGCGGTGCCCGACGGGGAGGGACGGGTTTGGATTCGGAATGGCAACAGGCAGCGCGTCGCCCAGGCATTGCGGGACGGCCGCGTGGTGGAAGAGATCTCAGGGATCTACCTAATTAACGGAGCAGCCCGGGGAACGAACGGGCAGGTGTGGGTATGGTACCGGACGAAGGTGAAGGGGTGGCCGGACGGGGTCGAGTTCGTGGTCACGGCTGGGGCAAGTCTGGTGGACCGGCGAGGGCATCTCTGGCTCGCGGTGCTCAGGGAGAATCAGTTGCGCGAAGTGGTGCCAGAGGGATGGGAGCAGTGGAACGACGCGGAGTTCGGCGCGACCCCGGTGCAGGTCTTCCGGAACGCCCGAGGCGAGCTGATCGCCGTGACGGAGGGGCGTCTCTTCCGGCTCGACGAGCTTTCGCGGCGATGGAGCCCGTTGTCGGAGGAAAGCCGGCGGTACGCCTACGTGCTGCCACTGCCCGGGGGTGAGATGCTGGCGTCGGTGCGGGACTACGGCGTGGTGCGGCTGACCGCTGAGGGCCGTCTGATGCGGCGGTTGCCGCCATCGGAGCATCGACTGATTCAGGACGATTTTCGGGTGCTGGGCCGCGGCCCGGACGGACAAGTATGGGCGGGCAACAAGAAGGGGCTGTTCCGGCTGGAGGGCGACCGCTTGGAGCCGGTGCGCCTGCCGGGCGTGAAGGATATCGGGTACGTGAAGAACGTGGAGCAAGTGGTGGAGGGGCATCCGTTGCAGGAGATCCACGCCGTGGACATGGCGACCGATGCGCAAGGGCGGTTGTGGCTGGGCGATGTCGCGGGGCTGGTGCAATTGCGCAGCGACGGAACCTGGCGGCATCGGGAGATCGAGCCCCCGATTGCCGAAGTGCGCTCGTTTTCCTTCGGCAAAGACGGCGACATCTGGGTGGCGAATCGGCGTAAGCGTTACTTCTCGCGGGTGAAGGACGGGAAGGAGACGCGTTACGCGGTGGAGCAGGGCTATGGCCCGGAGGATACGCATTTCCTGAAAACCGACCGGCGCGGGTGGGTGTGGCGCGGGACGCGCCGGGGCGTTTATGTGAGCGACGGGAAGGCGCAGTTGGCGGAGGATTGGCTGTTCGTCGATACAGGCGATGAGTGCATGCAGTATGGTTTTTTTGAGGATCGCGATGGGTCGGTGTGGATTGCCGGGACGAACCGCATCGTCCACGTGCAGCCGTCCGGCGATTGGTTCGCGACGCGGCCGGGTGTCCCGCTGGTGACACAGGGGCTGCCCGAGGTGCTGGACCCGCCGCGGCGGTGGACGGTGGAGTTCGCGAAGCTGCCCGACGCGGGCGAATGGCCGGAGCCATTCCGGTACCGGGTGTTGCCGCTGTTTGCCGATTGGCGGGTGGCGCGGGGCGGACTGGCGGAGGTGCCGGATCTGGCGAACGGGCGGTATGTGCTGGAGGTGCGGCAGATGGGGTTAGCGGGCGTATGGCGGCAGGGGTTCCGGGTGGGTCCGCTGCCGCTTGGATCATGGTGGTGGATGCTGCTGCCGGTGCTGGCGGCCGGGGCCTATCGTTGGCGGGCGTGGCTCGAGTATCGCTGGCGGAAGAGCTGGTTCCTGCTGCGGCGCTGGCGCAATGGTGCGCCAGCGAGTGGCGCGAGCGACTGGACGGGCCAAGTGTTGGCCGGGCGCTACCGGTTGGATCGCCGGCTCTCGCCCGGTGGGTTCTCGGAGGTGTACGCGGCGTTCGATGAGCGGGAACGGCGGCCGGTGGCGGTGAAGGTGATGGAGCAGCGCAGCGGCGACGGGGCGTGGGTGCGGGCGCGCTTTGCGCAGGAGTTGACCGCGCTGCGCGCGGTGAGCCATCCGGGCGTGATCACCTTGCTGGACTCCTGGATTCAGCCGACCGGAGAGCTTTGCCTGGTGACGCCGCTGATCGCGGGCCGCACGCTGCGGGAAGCGCTGACCGGCGAGCCTTGGCCGCCTAGGCGCGCGGCGACCGTGGTACGGGCGCTCGGCGACGCGCTGACGGCGATCCACGAAGCGGGCATCGTGCATCGCGATGTGAAGCCGGAGAATATCCTGTTGCGCCAGGACGGCACACCGGTGCTGATTGATTTCGGCACGAGCGGGCTATTGGGTTCGCAGGAGGAGCCAGCGGTGACCAAGGTCCTCACAGGGACGATCGAGTATCTGGCGCCGGAGCGATTGACGGGGCACTACTCGGCGGGAAGCGACTTGTACTCCTTCGCCGTGGTGGTGTTCGAGCTGTTGACCGGGAAGAAGCTGGCGGATACGGGTCTGGTGGTGAGCGCCGAACGGCTGGGGGAGCGGCTGGGCGGGGTGCCTGGGACCGGCGAGGTGAGTGGGTTGCTGGCGAAGGCGCTGCAGCCAAAGCCGGAGGACCGGCCCGGTGAGGTCAGAGCTTGGGCGAACCGGCTGGCGGGGGCGCTGGAGGGGCCGGGCTAGCGGAGCTTGGCATGCATCCAATCGCGGGCGAAGGCAGCGTCCTGGTTCACGCGCCAGGCGGGCCGTTGTTGGATCGCCACAACTTCTTTGGCAGTCATGCGCTCCACCGTTAGCAGCCAATAGGTCTCTGCGGCCAGGGGCTCCTGTCGTTGCAGTGCTTCCCACGCGTGGCGGGCGGCCAACTCTTCCGCGGTGAGCGGTTTGGTAACCAGGGGATGCGCGGCGAGCACGTCCGGTTCGTGGCGGAGGCGGACGGCCTTCACCCGGCCGCAGTCAATCAAAAAATGGCGCATGGAGCGTGCGGCCAAACCGAGGAAATGCTCGCGATTCTGGATGTGGCACTCCATGCGAAGCAGACGCAGATAAAACTCGTTGACGAGCGCGGTGGGTTGCAGGGTGTGGCCACGGCGTTCGCGGTCCAGGAGGCGGGCGGCGGTGCGGCGGAGGGGAATGGCGACGAGGTCGTAGGCGCGGCTAAGTGCGCTGGCGTCGCCGGCGCGGCCCTGGTGGATGAGTTGAGTAAACGTTAATGTACTCATTGAGTGAATATATTAGCAGTTTTCCTCAAAAATTCAATGATTTTTTTGCCCTGCACCGGGCGGACGCTTGAGCGCTTCGAGTTCCTCGAGCGTGCGGGGCCAATCTTTGCCCAGGAGGCGGGAGAGGCCGCGGTCGGCGAGGAGTTTACCGCCGGTTTGGCAGCGGACGCAGTAGTTGGTTTCGTTGGCGGCGTAGCGGATGCGCTGGACGGGTTCACCGCAGCGGGGACACGGCGAGCGGTACTTCCCGTGCATCGCCATTTCAGGCCGAAAGGCGGTGACTTTGGCGGGAAAGCCGTCGCCGGTTTCGGCGCGTAAACGGCCAATCCATTCGGTGAGGCATTGCCGGGTGGCGTGGTAGAGCCGCTCGATTTCCGCGGGGGAGAGCTTCTGGGTTTGCGCGATGGGCGAAAGCTGCGCGAGCCAGAGAATCTCGTCCGAATAGGCGTTGCCGATGCCGCTTAAGATGCGCGGGTCAGTGAGGGTGCGCTTCAGCGTGTGGTTCTCCTGGGTGAGCGCGGCGGAGAACTGCGCGAGGGTTGCGTCCAGGACTTCGAGGCCGCCGGGGTTGAAGTCCTCCAGGCGGCGGGTGAGATGGAGGGAGGCGCGATGTTGGGTGCCAGCCTCAGTGAGCGTCAGGGCGCCGGTGCTGAAGGTAAAGGTGGCTTGCGCGGGCTTCTTGCTGTTCCAATGCAGGCGTCCGGCGATCATTAGGTGGAGGACCAGCCAGACGTCCGGTTCGACGCCGATGGCGATACGCTTGCCGACTCTTGCGAGCGCCTTCACCGGTTGGCCGAGGGCCGCCGAGAGGGGCGGGTCGATCGAGCGGAGGAGAAACGGACTGGTGAGCTTGACTGACTCGAGCTTCGCGCCCAGGATGCGGCGGCGGAGCGCGTCGAGGTAGACGGTAATGTCGGGCAACTCCGGCATTCCGTACAGTTTGTCAGATGTTGGGGGATTTGGTAAACTAAAGGCTGTTGCGTAATGCGCTCTTTTTGCGCGCCGATCCCCGGGAGAGGCAAAGCAAAGAGAATCAAGGCGTTAGCAAACATTGAAGGACAAACACCATGCCCAAGCTTAAGACCCACAAGGGCGCGGCCAAGCGCTTCAAGAAGACCGGATCCGGCAAATTCGTGCGCCGACACTCGCACGCGCGCCATATCCTCACCTCGAAGTCCCCTGGCCGGAAGCGGCGTTTGGCGCAAGGCGCGGTGGTCGACAAGACCAACGAGTATGCGCTCAAGCTGATGCTTCCCAACTAACTAGACTCATTTCGAGTGTGGACGGTGCCCTTTCGCACGTGCCCGAGCCGCCTCGATCCCCTCTCCCGCAGAGGGTTACTTAAAGGAGAACAAACGTGCCTCGTGTAAAACGCAGTACTAAACGCCGGGATTACCGGCATAAAACCCTTCGCCTCGCCAAAGGCTACTTCCTCACCAAGAGCAAGCTGAACCGCGCTGCCCAGGAGGCCGTCGAAAAGGCCCTGAAGTACGGCTACGTCGGCCGCCGCTTGAAGAAGCGTGACTTCCGCGCCATGTGGATCGTCCGTATCAACGCCGCCTGCCGGGCCGCGGAGATTTCGTACAGCAAGTTCATTGGCGGTTTGAAGAAGGCCGGTATTGAACTCAACCGCAAGGTGCTGGCCGACATCGCCTTCCACGACGAGAGCGGTTTCCGCGCTTTAGTGACCAAAGCGAAAGCAGCACTTTAGATTTTCTGCTCGCTTCACGGCGACCGATCCTGTAGATTGTAGAGGATGGCTTCCACCGCGTCATCCTCTACAGCCCCACCCTCATCGCAGGGTGACGAATTCCCTTACCTCAGCCAATTGGAACGCCGCATTGGGCGCTTGCTGGATCTGGTTGCCGTGCTCAAACAAGAGCGGCAGCGACTGGAAAAAGAGAAGGCCGTCTTGCTCCAAGAGCAGGACATGGCTTTGCGTGACAAGAAGCTGGCCATCGACGAAAAGACCCAAGTGATCAAGGAACTGGCGGAGACCCGTGCTTCGTTGGCCGTCTCCGAAGCGGTCGCCACCGAGGCGAAGGCCGCCCTCTCGCAAGGCGTTTCGCCCGTCGAAGTGGAGAAGGCTCGCGCCGAGGCCCAAGCCGCCCAACGCCAAGCCGACGAGGCCCAGGCCGCGGCTCGCAAGTGGGCCGAGCAGGTGGAGCTTTCGAAGTCCGAGGTGAGCCGATTGAACGACGCCGTGGGCCGCTTGAAGATTGAACGGCAGCAGGTGCGCGAACGCATCGAAAAGGTCCTGGGGCAGATTGACGCCCTGGCGGCGAATGGTTGAGGCAGGTATGCAACCTATCAGCAAACAATCGGTCCGCGTGACGATCTTTGGCCAGCACTACAACCTGCGGGCCAGCGGCGACACCGGCGAAATCGAAGAGTTGGCCGCGATGGTGGACGACCTAATGACCTCGATCGCCTCGCAAACCGGCACGTCGGATCCGAGCCGCGCCGCGGTGTTGGCTTGTTTGCATCTTGCGGACCAGCTCAAAGCCGCGCAGCAAGAGGTGACCGGCGTCCGCGAGCGGGCCAATGACCGGGCTCGCCAAGTGCTGCAAACCCTCGAACAAGCCGAAAACGACTTCAAAAACGGCCGCTAAGCAAAAATTTCTGAGAATAATGGCCCCGAAAAGCCACTATTCTTTGTGAAGACTGTTTGCCTGCTTTGGCTGCTCCAACTGCCGTCCTCGGCCCCGGTGTACCGCGAAGACACCATCGTCAACGCTGCCTCCCAAACGGGGGATCGCGCCTCGCCCAACTCGATCCTCACCATCTACGGCGCGAATCTCACCTTCCCCACGGCCAGCGACGTCGAGGTGCGCATCGGCGAGGGCGTGGGCGACGTGCTGTTCGCCTCGCCCACGCAGATTAACGTCGTCGTACCGCAGAATCTGCGCGCGGGCACGTTCTTCTTCCAGCTCTTCCGCAATGGCGCGGCGGGTCCGCGGCTGCAGATCCGGTTGCAGGAGCAGGCTCCGGAGCTGTTTGCCACGCCGCAGAACTGGCTGCTCGCCACCCGCGCCGACGGCTCGCTGATCACCGCCGAAGCTCCGGCGCGGCCGGGCGAGACGATTGTCTTTTATGGCACCGGGCTGGGGCCGGTGGTGGCGGGCGCGGCGGGGTCACGGCCGGACATCAACTACCTGCTGAACCTCTCGGAATTCGAAGTGCTGGTGAATGGCGAGCCGCTGCCGGGGCTCTACTACGCGGGCCTGGCGCCGCGCTTCAGAGGCCTCTATCAGGTGAACTACACGCTGCCGGAGAGTCGCATTCATGGCGAGAACCCGGAGGTGCGCGTCGCGGCAAGGGGCAATCGCAGCCGCGAAGGTACTCGGCTCTTCTTCAAGCCCTGACGATCCGCTGGCCCTTGCGGAGGCTGTCCATGGCCATCACCAGGGCGATGTTGGTGCGCTGCGCGACGGCTACGGGGGCGTTGGGCTCGCGGCGGGAGGCGACGCAATCGAGGAAGTTGCGAATGTGATGCCGCACGGCGGCGTTGAAGCTCTTCGGATCGCGCTTGCCGGCCGACGCCTTCAGGTCGAGCGCCTGCGGATCCTCGGGGTAGACGGCGTAGTGCTCGCGCCCCATGTCGAAGCGCGCCTTGTGGCCGTGGAACTGGGTGAGCTGATCGAGAAAGCCGCTGTAGCGCATGGCGTGGTAGCCCACGGCGAAAGTGGCGAGAAAGCTACCGAATTCGAGCGAAATCGAGGTCGTCTCAGGGATCTCCACCTTGGCCAGATTGGGCGCGGCGCCGGTGGCGGTGACGGCCTTGGGCGCGTCGGAATTCATGAACCACAGCATCAGGTCGATGATGTGGGCGGCTTGGCCCACCATCAGGCCGCCCGAGTAATCCCAGTAGTAATACCAGTTGAAGAAGCGATGCGGATCCACGTCGCGGGCGGGCGACGAGCCCAGCCACTGCTTCCAATCGAGCGGGCCGGCGAGCGGCTTCTCGGGAGGCGACGCGGCGTGATTCAGCCAGTAGCTCAACACGAGGTTCACGGGCCCCTGCGGAGACTGATCAAAGAGCTGCTTGGCCTCCAAAAACAACGGCGCGCTGCGGCGCTGCATGCCCACTTGCACGACGCGCTTGGTGCGCTTCACGGCGGCGATCATCTTCTCGCCTTCTTCAATCGTATGGGCCAGGGGCTTTTCGACGTAGACGTCCTTGCCGGCGTCCACGGCGTCGATCATCATGCGGGCATGCCAATGGTCCGGGGTCGCGACGACGACGAACTGGAGTGACTTGTCTTCGAGGAGCTTGCGGTAATCGCGATAGGGCGAGGCGCCCGTCGACGCCGCTTGCAGGCCGCGCTGCAGGTTCGGCTCGTAGACGTCGCAGATGGCGGCGACGTTGGCGCCGATCTCCTTGAACTCGCTGGTGAGCAGGGTTCCCCGCCCTCCCGTGCCAATCACACCGCCACGCGGTTGGGTCTGCATCGCCAGGGCCATCGGAGAAGCCACCAGGAAAGATCGTCTGCGCATGTTCCGCATCATACCGCAGCGACTTATGATGGCTGAAGCCATGTTCACTCTGCTGCTCTTCCTTGGACAAGCCCTGCCCGGCACCGCGCTGCTGCAGCCCGTGCCCGACCCCGCCGCACGCATGCTGGACGGCCTGCACTCCTACGCCGACGCACGCTTGCGGAGCGCGCCCGCGCGCCGGGACGGAAAGCCGCCCAGCCGCGAGAAGCTGCGCGAGTTGATCGGTGCGATTGACGAGCGCGTGCCGCCCGCGGGCTTCATTCCGCACGGCGACGGCGTGCAGTGGCCGGTGGTGGACGGTGTGGTGGCCACTGGCCGATGGATCGAGGCCCAGGGTACGCCCGCCTGCTATCAGGTCGCGCTCAGCGCGGACTTGCAAGGGAAACCGGGATGCGCTACCTTGCTCACCGGGCTACTGGAGAACAGCCCGGCGGTGGCAAACCAGCCCCGCCTGGGGAAACAGACCGAGCAACCGCCGCGCGAGTTTCTCTATCGCATGGCCTACCCGATGGGCCGGCATCCGCTGGGCTACGAAGTGCAGACGGTGCTGGCGGCAGTGGACAACCTGGCCCTCAGGTCGCCGAAGCGTCCGCTCCGGCTCGTGGCCCTGGGCGGGCACAATTCGCTGGTGGCTTTGTTGGCCTGCGCGCTCGACCCAAGGATCGACGAATGCGCGATCGCTAACCTGGACCTCGACTTGTCCGACCTGAGCCGCCTGCCGGTGCAGTACAACGTTTGGCAATGGGCGGAGTACTTCAGCCGGGACCGGCTGGCGGCAATGATCGCTCCGCGCAAGCTGACCTTGAATACGGTCATCCCCGGGGTGGCCATCGTCATACCCGCGAGCCAGCCTCCGCTGATCCGCCAGTGGATCGACTACACGCAGCGCCTGATCCGCGAGACCACCTGGCAGCGTCCGGCATGGTTCGCCGGCCAAGCGCGCGAGCAAGCGCGGCAAGCCTTGGCGGGGGTGTTTGGCGAGTTCCCGGATGCGCTGGCGCCGGTCCGCGCCGAGACGCGGCTGCGGTATCAAGAGAAGACTTACACCGGCTACGAGGTGCGTTTACCAGTAAGTGGTCCGGTGGAAGCGTACGGCCACTTACTCCTGCCGGCCGGTCTGAAGCCGGGCGAGAAGCGCGCCTTGGTGGTGACGCAACATGGCTTGGAAGGCCGGCCCGAAGATACGATTCTGCCCGAGAAGACGCGCGTGGTTTATGACGAATTCGCGCGTAAGTTAGTCGAGCAAGGTTATATTGTCTATTCGCCGCAGAATCCCTATATTCTCGGCGAGCGCTTTCGCAACTTACAGCGCAAGGCGAATCCGCTGGGGCTCTCGCTGTTTAGTTTTATCCGCGCGCAGCACCGCCAGGCACTCAACTGGCTGGAGACGCTACCGTTCGTCGACGCGCAACGCATCGGCTACTACGGACTCAGCTACGGCGGTGTCACCGCGCTGCGCGTGCCGCCGCTGGAGCCACGTTACAGAGTCGTAGTTTGCTCCGGGAATTTCAACGAGTGGCTCTGGAAGCTGACGAGTATCGAGGATAGCTTCAGCTTCATGTTCACCAAGGAGTACGAGGCGTTCGATTGGAACCTGGGTCCGCGCTTTGGCCATGCGGAGATGGCGGCGCTGATTGCGCCCCGGCCGTTTCTGGTTGAACGCGGACACTCCGACGGAGTGGGCATCGACGAGTGGGTCGCTTACGAGTTCGCCAAGGCCAAACGCTATTACGCCCAGGCCGGGGTGCCCGAATTAGCCGAGATTACTTACTTCGACGGGCCCCACCGCATCCACGGCGACTATGCCTACGGCTTTATCCGTAAGCACCTGGGGGAACCGGTGACTAAGGCTTTTTGACGGGCGCAGGCGGCGTTTCTTTCAGCTTCTCTTCCGGGATAGGCTCGTTCACGTCGAAGGTGATGGAGCTTTCCGTGCCGAATTTCCGGTAAGTGCGAAACTCCGCCTCGTTCTTTACGAGAACCTTGCCGTCGCGCATGCGTAGCTCACTGCGCAAAGGCAAAAGGAAGGGCTGTCCGCCGATTTCGGTGAAGTCGTAGTCCAACTGCGTCTTGGCCATTTGCACGGGAAAATCGACGGGGATGTCCTCGGCTTCCATAACGATGCGAGAAACCGATAGGTAGTCTTTATCGACGTAAACCAAACCGTGGTAGGCCGGGATGATCTGCTGGCCACTGGCGGCGTGGCTAATGCTCCACTTTGAACGGCTTTGGAGGACGCGGTAGTTGATGACGTAATGCAGGCGGCCACGCAGCGTGGCCCAGCGTTCCCAACCGAACATCGCTTCGCTGGCGGGCTCGAAGATCTCGCGCATCAGGCTCCCGAATTCGCCCGTCGAAGTGGCGCCGCCGCCGAGCTTCGCATAGTCGATATCCGTGTACTTGTTATTCACGAACATCACCTGCTTCTGCTCCTGATGATCGAAGTAGCTCAGCTTCGCGGTAATCGTATCCAGCTTATTCCACAACTCGAGTCCCGCAGGATCGATGAAGCGGCGGGTGACCTGGACGCAGATAAAATTGGGCAGCCCCTTGTCGTAGGCCAGGGCATATTCGCGGGACTTATCGATGACGCGATTCACCTCCGACAACGGGGGCGCGGGGATGACCGGAGCGGCCGGCTTGGGCGGCAGCACCTGGGGCTTTTCGAGATTCTCGGTGGCGTCGCGAAGTAACTTCAGGGCTTCGGCGGTCTTGGGTCCGATGCCTTCGCCCAGCAGGGTTTCAATCGTGCGGTCGTCGAGTTTTTCGGTAAGTTGAATCTTCCGCAAATACTCGCCGACTTGTTTGTCGGGGTGCTTCAATTTGAGCGACGAGCGGACCATGCCCAGCAATTGATTCACGGTGAGCTTCGGCTGGGCCGATAGCCAGAGTCCGCAGGCGAGGAGTAGGCAGAGTAAACGCATTTTGGGGCTATCCTTTCTCGCTGAGGAGATGACGGCGAAGCAGGTCCAGGGCCGATTGCGCGGCCAGGGTACGAACGCGGCCCCGGTCGCCAGGAAAGCGGTAGCGGCGCGCGGTGACACTTTGGTTCGACGCAACGGCAATCCAGACGGTTCCCACCGGATTCTCTCCGGTACCGCCATCCGGCCCGGCGACCCCGGTAATGCTGACGCCATAGGTGGCGCCCGAACGGGCGGCGGCGGCCTTGGCCAGCACCGTCGCGGTGGTCTCACTGACGACGCCCGCGGCGGCAATGGCCGCGCCATCGGCGTCGCCGGCTAGGGCCTGTTTCAGGGCCAGCGTGTAGACGATGTAGCCGCCGCGGAACCAGGCCGAAGCGCCGGGCGTATCGGAGAGGCGCGTGCCCAGGAGTCCGCCGGTGCAGCTTTCGGCGACGGCGACGGTGGCGCCGCGCGCAGCGAGCATCAAGCCAACGGTTTTCTCGAGCGGGTCGCCGTTGTGGGAGTAGATACGGTCACCCAGCAGGGCTTCTACCTGGACGCCGACTTCGTTCACCAACGCCTCCGCCGCTTCGGCCGTGTCAAGCCGGGCGCGCAGGTGGACTTCGATGTCGCCGGCCTTGGCGAGCACCGTGGTCACGGGATTCGTGTAGCGCGTGTAGACGGGGGCGATGAGTTGGTCCAGGTCGCTCTCGCCCATCCCGGCGACGCGGTACCAACGGGTCCGCAGGGCCTGCTTCGGCAGCAAGGCCACCAGGCGTTCGCGCACCGTGCGCTCGTACATGGTGGTGAGTTCCTTAGGCGGGCCGGGCAGCAGAATCACGACGCCATTCGCGGTGCGAATCCATTGGCCGGGCGCGGTGCCGCGCGTATTCTCGAGCCACTCGGCGCCATCGATCAACATGGCTTGCCGCTTGTTGTTTTCGGCGACCTTGCGGCCCAGACGGGCGAACATCCCTTCGATGCCGGCAAAGACATCGGGATGATAAGTCTGCCCTACGCCCAGCGCGGCGGCGACCGCGTCGCGGGTGAGGTCGTCCTCGGTGGGGCCGAGCCCCCCGCTCAGAATGACGATGGCGGAGCGGTTGACCGCGAGACGAATCGAGTCAGTCAGCAGTGCCCGGTCGTCGCCGACGACGCACTTGTAGACCACTTCGACGCCGTAGGCGTTCAGTTGATCGGTCAGGTAAAGCGAGTTGGTATCGATCCGCTGGGGCGTCAGCATCTCGCTGCCGACGGCGATGATTTCGGCGTTCATGGCAGCGGGCGCCCTTTGATGCCGGTATCGACGCGGAAGATGGCGTTGTTCGTCGCGACGATCATGGCGCGCGAGGGAGAGAAGGCGAGGCCCACGATATTGGGGCCGGACAGGAAGAGTTCCGCTTCGCCGGCCGGTGTAATGCGCACTACGCCGCGGCGGCCACGCAGGCTGGCGCAGCAGTAAAGGTTGCCGTCGGCATCGAAGGCCAAGCCTTGCGGACGGCCCAGGCCGCGGTAGAAGACGCTCACCTCGCCGGCGGGCGAGATGCGCTGGATGGTGTCGAAGCTGGAGGTAGTGGGGCCACTCACGTAGAGGTTGCCATCTTCGTCGAACGCCAGATGGTAGGCGGCGACCGAGGGCTCGAGCGTGGCAAAGACGTAGATCTGCCGGTCCGGGCTGATCTTGAAGATGGTGCCGGACCGGTCGCCGACGAAGAGGTTGCCGCGACGGTCAAAAGCGAGTCCGGTGGCGGTGCCCATGCCTTCGCAATAGACCGAGAGGTCACCGGTGCCGTTGGCCTGGTAAATGATGCCCTCATAGCGACTGGAGATGTAGAGCGCGCCATCGGCGCCGAAGGCGAGTCCCGTGGCGTTCATCAGATCGGTGATGAAGGGGCGGACGCTGTAGTTGAGGTCTACCTTGTAGACCGCGACGGGCGTCTTCTGGCCGCGGGCGCCGGAGAAGGTGGCGTAGATGTTGCCGAGCGTGTCGATGGCGGGGCTACTGACGGGGTGGAGGCTGTCGGCGATTTGAATGCCGATGTCGCAAGTCCACGGCGAGCCGCCGACGTTGAGTTCGCCGATACTGGCCCCCTCGGGGACGCGCGCAATCACCATGGTGTCGGAGCCGACAATCACCGGCGCCTGCACCTCGCCGAAGCGAATGTCCGGGCGCAGTAGCGAGCCTTGCAGATCCTTGCCGCGGATGAGGAACTCGCCGCCGGGAATGGCGGCCGTCGGCGTCACTTGGTCAATGCGGGGAAGATGCGGATTTTCGTTAGGGAGTGCCATGAGCTTTATGAATAGAGATGAAACCAACCGGCCCAGAATAAAAGGATCGCGCCATACACGCCGGCCATGAGGTCGTCAGCGACGATCCCCCAGCCGCGCGGCAGCGCTTCAAATCGGCGAACGGGCCACGGCTTCACGATATCAAAGATACGGAAGAGGACGAACCCGAGGGCGCAAGCCTGCCAACTCCACACCGTGGCGCCGGCCAGGGTGAGCCACACGCCGAGCACTTCGTCCACGACGATAAACTGCGGATCCTTGCGCTCGCCCGCGGCAACCGTGGAAGCCCACACGCCGGGCCAGGTGGCCAGGATCGTGAGGGGCAGCATCGGCCAGCCAGTGGTGAATTCGAATTGGCGCGCCAGCAGCCAGGCGATCCCGACGCCGACGAGCGAGCCGGCGGTGCCGGGTCCCCAAGGCCAGTACCCTGCCCCGCCCGCGGTAGCGATCAACGTGGCGAAGGGCTTCACAAGTCGTCCGCGTCTTCCTCACGCGCCGGACGCGGGCGCAACTCCTCGGAGGAAGCGGGGCGGGAGATGACGTACTTCTCGTCGGCCCAATTGGCGAGATCGAGCACGCGGCAGCGGTCGCTACAGAAGGGGAACCACTTGGAGAGCGGCTCGGTGTCTTTCTTACAGATGGGGCATTTCCAACGGACGGCCATAGAGCATTAGATGTGTTGCGCGGTAGGACGGGACGTACTGAGATTGAGAATCGGAAAGGGATTGGCGGGCGGAGGCGCGGTCTTCACGCCGACGTCCAGCAACTCACCCACCAGGTCATAGTCGGTCGCCTCGGTGACGCGGAAACGGCGGAACTGGCCCGGCATGGGCGCTTCGCCGGAGGGGCCAAAGTCGTTGATGTAGCAGACGCCGTCGATCTCGGGCGCTTGGGTTTGCAAGCGGCCTTCCCAGAGCAAGTCGGTCTCGGCGGAGGGGCCTTCCACCAGCAGGGTGAACTCCTGGCCCACCAGCCGACGGTTGGTCGCGGCGGAGATCTTGCGTTGCACGGCCATCAGGCGTTGGCGGCGATTGTGAATCGTGCGGCCGTCCACCTTCTGGTCAAGCTCGAAGGACTTGCTGGTATCTTCGTCGGAGTACTTAAAGACGCCCACGCGGTCCAGCTTAGCGGCCTTCAGAAAGCCGCAGAGTTCGTCGAAGTCGGCGGCGGTCTCTCCCGGGAAGCCGACGATGAAGCTGGACCGGATGCCGACGCCCGGAATGGTGGCGCGGATGCGCTCAATCAGCTTCAGGAAGTAATCGCCATGCGCGCCGCGCTTCATGCGCTTCAGCACATTGGCCGACGCGTGCTGCAGAGGCATATCGATGTACTTCGCGATATCGGCGTGTTCGGCGATGGTATCGAGCAATTGCTGCGTGACGCGGTTGGGGTAGCAATACAGGAAGCGGACCCACTTCTGGTGCGCGGTTTCAATCTGGGCCAAACGGGCCAGCAACGCCGCCAGGCCGTTCTTCAATTGCAGGTCCTCGCCGTAGCTGGTGGTGTCCTGCCCGATCAGGTTGATCTCGCGGATGCCGCGGGCGAACAACTCGGTCGCCTCATGGACGACGGATTCAAAGCGGCGCGACCGAAAAGCGCCCCGGTACTGAGGGATCACGCAAAAGCTACAGGGATGGTCACAGCCTTCGGCGATCTTGATGTAAGCCGAGTGGCGGCCGGTGGAGAGGACGCGCGGCGAAAGGTCGTGGTAGAGGTAGGGCGTGACGGGTCCGCCGTGATTGAGTCCGGTCTCGCAAACGTCGACGATCTTCTCGATTTCGTTGGTGCCGACGACGGCGTCGATCTCGGGCATCTGCACGCGGAGGTCGCCGCGAAAGCGTTCGACGAGGCAGCCGGCGACGATCAGCTTCTTCGCGCGCCCGGTCTCCTTGTACTTAGCCATCTCCAGGATGGTGTTGACGGACTCTTCCTTGGCCGGGTCAATAAACGAGCAGGTGTTGACGACGATCACCTCGGCGTCCTCGGGCTGGGTGGTAAGTTCGTGGCCGCGCGAGGCCAGATGGCCCATCATCACTTCGGTATCGACGAGGTTCTTAGGGCAGCCGAGGCTGACAAATCCGACTTTCAACGGGAGGGTCCTTGCTGGCGGGGGGTCACCCCTTCAGTTTAGCTGATCCTCGGGTCAATCCCCGGATCAATACCACCAGTGGCTTGAGCGATCCGGGTAACGACGGAGGACGTCGGAATGGCGTGGCCAGTTAGAGCCAAGGCAGAAGCAGGAGGCGCACGACGGGCATGGCGAAGAGGGTCGAGTCGACACGGTCGAGCCAGCCGCCGTGGCCCGGGAGCATGGTGCCTGAGTCCTTCACCCCCGCGCCGCGCTTGAGCGCGGACTCGGCTAAGTCGCCGAACTGGCCGGCGACATTGCCGACCGCGGCGATCAGCAAGGTCTTCGACCACGGGAAACTGGGGATGGCCCACAGAATGTAGCCGACGCCGAAGAGCATGCTGGCGAGCACCGAGGCGATGGCGCCTTCCCAGGTCTTGCCGGGCGAAACCACCGGAGCCAGCTTGTGCTTGCCGATGGCGCGGCCGGTAACCATGGCGGCCGTGTCGCCCACCCAATTGATGGCGCAGGCCAGCAACAGCCAATGCGGACTGATTTGGCCGAGATCGAGCGCCATGCGCCAAGCGCCAAAGATGTAGACGATACCGAGAATGAAGGCGCCGGACGAAGCCAGGGCCTTGGTGAGGTCCGCGCCGCGCAAGGCCAGGGCCATGCCGAGTAACCCCAGCAGCGTCAGCGTTAAGCCGCCGCCGGCCGGCGCGGCCAGCAGGATGAAGCCGCAGACGTACCCGATGAGGGCAAACGAGGGCAGTCCCATAGCCTCCACCAGCGCGGCATACTCGGCGTAGCAGAGGCAGGCCACGGCGAACAGGGCCAGAAAGGCCAACCACGGGGGTGCGGCAAACATGATGCCCAGGACGGCCGGAATCAGAACCAAGGCCGTCAGGATGCGGGTCATCGGTGGTTAGCGGGCGGGGATGGCTTCAGCTTCAAGCGCCCGGTCTTCCGTTTGGACGCGTTCGAGCGCGGAGAGGCCCCCGAAGCGTCGGTCGCGCTTCTGGTAGTCGAGGATGGCGCGGAGAAGGTCGCCGCAGCGGAAGTCCGGCCAGTAGGTGTTGGTGACGTAAATCTCGGCATAGGCGATCTGCCAGAGCAGGAAGTTGCTGATGCGCATCTCGCCCGAAGTGCGAATGAGGAGGTCGGGATCGGGCAAGCCGGCGGTGGAAAGGGCGCCGTCCAGGACGCTCTCCGAGATTTCGAGCGCACCCAACTGGCCTTGTGCGCGGGCCTCTTCAATCAGACGGTTGACGCCGTCGACGATGTCGGAGCGGCCGCTGTAATTGAGGGCGAGATTTACCTTCAGACCCGTGTTGCCGGACGTAGCGCCGATTACGCGGTGGAGTTCATCGCGCGCCGCTTCGGGCAGATCCTCAATCCGGCCGATGGCGTTCAACTGGATGTTGTGCTCCATCATGGTGGCGAGTTCCTGGCGCAGAAAGAATCGCAGCAGCCGGAAGAGGGTATCGATTTCGGACTTCGGCCGCTTCCAGTTTTCGGTGGAGAAAGCGTAGAGGGTAAGGGCTTCCAGATTCAGGCGCGCCGCGGTCTCCATCACCGAACGCACAGAGTCAATACCGGCCTTATGGCCAGCGACGCGTGGCAGCAACCTCCTTTTCGCCCAACGGCCATTGCCATCCATGATGATGGCCACGTGAGCGGGCAGCCGGGAGGGATCGATCTGACGAGCGAGCACCCAATCTTCAGTCCCCGGATCGAGGACTCTAAACAACTGTTGCATCGTAACTCTCACAGTGTACAGTGATTTAGCCCTGCGGCGTGAATCGCTCGAGATGAATTACCAGTAAGGAAGCGATCCCCAGGAAAGAGCCGAAGGGAAGCTCGTAGCTGCCGGAGTCCTTCTTCGCGAAATAGAGGAAGGCGAGGCTGATTAAGGAGCCGCCAAACGAACCAACCAGAATGGCGAGCATCGTGGGTGGCAGGCCGTAGAAGGCGCCCATCATGCCGATCATTTTGACGTCGCCCAGTCCGAGCCCCTCTTTCTTGCGCAGCTTGTAATAGAGTTCGCCAACCAAGTAGATGGAGAGTGACGGAAAACCTCCGCCGAACAACGCTTCGACGACCGAGCGTACGGGCTCCGGCCAGCCGAACGGGACAAAGAGGCTCGGCAGGCCCTGAGGCAACCAGACAAAGACGGCGAATCCCAGGGCGATGACGATGCCGCCGAGCGTGAATTCGTCCGGCAGAATGCGGTCCGCGAAGTCCGCGAAGATGCAGCCGAGGATCAGAAAGCTGTAAACCGCGAGTTTGAGCGCGGGCAACGTGAGGCCATGTTGCCATACCGCGGAGGCGAAAGCGACGGCCGTAAGCGACTCCACCAGCGGGTAGCGCCAGGAAATGCTCACCTGACAATTGCGGCAGCGGCCCTTCAGCAGCAGGTAGCTCAGGACGGGGATATTGTCGTACCAAGCGATCGGCTGCTCGCATTCCGGGCACATGGAGCGCGGCCGGACCACCGACAGGTCCCGCGGCCAGCGGAAGATGCAGACGTTCAGGAAGCTGCCCAGGAGTAGGCCAGCCAATGCGGCGAGAAGGACTTCAGGTTGGATCATGCAAGGGCAATTTCGTACTCTTCGAGTGTACGCGCGATCAGGCGGTCGATGCTGAAGTGGGCTTTCACCCGTTCGCGGCCGGCCTGGCCCATGCGGGCCAGGCGATCGGGGTCCGCTAGCAGGGCGTCGACGGCTTGCGCGAAGGCAGCGGCCGATTGATCGACCAGCAGGCCAGTGACACCGTCGGCAACGGCTTCGGGCAGCCCACCCACCCGGCTGGCGACCACGGGGACGCCGGCCGATTGGGCCAGCAAGGCGGCCGAGCCGAGGCCCTCCATGTCGGTGGCGTAGAGGAACAGGCTGGCGGTGGCGAGGTCCTGGGTGAGGTCAGTGGAGAAGTGGACGCCGCGGCCCAGCAGCGCCGCGGTTTCGCGCATCAGCGCGCCGCCCTTGCGCGGGTCAGCCGAGGCCAGGGTGATGATGCGCCCCGGAGCGTGGGAGGACTCAGGCAGCAGCGGTGTGCCGTCCGGCACCACGGCAATGCGCTCTCCCGCGATGCCTTCCTGGATCAGCAATTGCCGGACGTACTCCGAGACGGCCAGGAAGCGATCCACGCGGCCATACTTCCAGCGCGAGAGGAAATTCGGCCGCCGGCCAAAGGCCACCCGGCGGGCGACGACAACGCGCGCGCCCAGGAAGAGGCAGTAGGAGTGGGCACGAGAGTCGTGGGCGTGGAGCAGGTCCGCGCCGTGGGCGTGCCGGCGCAGCGAAGAGAGCGGAGCGGTGGGCAGATCCTGCTGGTGCAGCGGCGACTCGGGCGGCGCGTATAAGCGGCAATCGTGGCCGGCGGCCAGCAGTCCGCGGACCAGCAGCATCGCCTGGATTTGGCCTCCGCGTAACTCGCGGCCCGTATCGACGTGGAGAATGCGCATGGGGACTTACCTGGGCGGACTCATGAACCGCGCCTTAGCATACTTCAAAAACGTGTAGTGCGCGGCCATGTAGGCAATGGCCAGACCTTCGGGGCCATCGAGGAACCCTCGCTGGAGGACGTAAGTCTTGAAGAAAGTCCACAGCGGATCGCCGACCAAGTGACGGTAGCCGACGGAACCCTTGGCCTCGATCAGTTGCTCGGCGGCCAGCGTCGTGTAGCGGTCCATGGTACGCAGATGCTCCGAGAGCGAGTCGCAGGTGAAATGCAGCAGGTTGCCGTCCAGGCGGCCGACGGCGCCCTCCACCTTGACGCTCTCATGGACATAGTCGCCGTGCCAACTCGCGTGTTGGCGATGGTAGAGGCGCACCTTGCGGTCCGGGTACCAGCCGGAGTGCAGGATCCAGCGGCCGAGATACTGGGCCAGGCGCGGCATCGTGTAGCCCACGCATTGCGGCGAAGTCTTCTTGAGCTGCCAGATCTCCGCCTCGAGCGACTCGGAGAGGGCCTCGTCGGCATCGAGCGAAAGCACCCAATCGTGTTCGCAGACCGAGGCGGCAAAGTTCTTTTGCGCGGCATAGCCCTCAAAACCGTGCTCCACCACGCGGGCGCCCAGGTTGCTGGCGATGTCGCAGGTACGATCCGTCGAGCCGCTGTCGACAACGACAATCTCTTCACAGCAACGCAGGCTCTCCATGGCGCGCGCAATGTTGCGCTCCTCGTTTAAGGTGATGATAGCGGCGGAGATCTTCACGGACTTCTTCAGTTTAGGACGCCACCGGGCCCGAGGAAGCCGAGAGTGAGGCAATTATCTTTTCCCGGTCTCGTTCGGCGCGCGTGGACGCGAAGTCGAGCACCGCCTGGTAAATGGCGTAACCGACCGCGACGCCCAGCAGCAGCACCGCGTAGAAGGCCAGCGTGGCCGGGCTGAAGTTGAACCCGGCCAGCGTCAGGTGCTTGTTCTTGAGGACATAGCGCGCGCCGTAGGCGATGACGATGGGCGCCGAGGCCAGCGGGTAGAAGATGATCAGCAAGGTGTGAAAGCGGCCGGCGGAACTGGAGCGCCAACTCTGGCTCGGGTCAATCGGGCGCGGGTACATCGTCGATCCGGCGTTGCCGACCGAGGCGAGAAAAAGTCCGAGAACGAGCGTCACCGCGAGGGCCTCGAAGAATTGTCCGGGCGTCAACGGCAAGCGTAGTCCCAGCATCACAATAAACACCGCGAAGAGCTCCAGCACCAGGAACGAGAAGCCGGCCAGGTTCTTAGCGATGATGACCGCGCGATAGGGGATGGGCGCCAGGAAGTACATCTGTGCCGCCGCGCGGTCGAAGCCCAGATGGTTCCAGAAAGCGACCTCGGCCAGCAGCGTCAACGCGTAGATGCAGATCACCGTCAGGAAGTTGTTGGCGAGGAAGCCGGCGCGGTTGGAGGCCGGCCCCAGCCCGCCGAGGGCGATGGGCAGCCAGATCATCAGCCCGAAGGAGAAGCCCATCAGAAACACCAGACGGAAGCGTGGCGCGCGGCTGAGGAATCGTAACTCCTTCTCGAGCAACGCACCGAGCGGATCGCTCAGGAAGCGTCCGGGGAGGAGGTAGAAGTATTCGATTAACCCGGAACGCGGGCCGGTCTGCTCGGCCGCTTTCTTCTCTTCGCGATCAAACGCCAAACTGCGGGCGAACTGCCAGCGCGCGAAGACATAAGTCGCAACGAGCCATCCGAACAGGATGACGAGCGGTTGCAGCGGGAGGTCTTCGGCCAACAGAATCGACCCCGTCGCGGACCAGGGCAGCCAGAGCGGCGGCGCGGCCTGCAGGAGTGACTTGACCCACACCGGCATGCCGAAGGCGCCGATATACTGCGGCAGCGCGGCCAACGAGACGAAAAGCAGCACGACGACTTCCCGCCAGCCGCGTTGGGCGAGCAGACGCGTCAGCAGGTCCTTCACGGCGACGCCCATCAGCAGGTTGAGCAAAATGAAAGCGGCCAGCGCGCTGGCCGCGCCAAGGAATGGCCTGGGCTGGGACAGCAAACCCGCGGCAACTCCCGCCAGCACAATCAGCATCTCGAAGCTGGTGGTGACGCGCAGCAACACCTCCAGCCAAAAGAGCTGCCCGCGGGAGATCGGATAAACCACCAGCTTACGCAGGTCGAGCGACATGCCGCTCGACACCAGGATCAGCGGCACCAGTTGCCAGTAGGCGAACACCAGGAGGAGCCCGTTCGAGAAGAGGCTGGGCATATGGATGCTGGGCGAGTGCATCTGTTCGGGATGCCGGAGCACGGTGGCGATGAAAACGGCGAGCGCGGTCCACAAGCCGTACCAGAACAGAGTAAGGATAGCCGTGAGGACCGAAGCTACACGGCCAGTGCGCGGATAAAAGTTGCGCAGAATGCGAAACTGCGCCCAGAGCACCGCGCGCAACGGCGCCATGGTCAGGCTAGCCATTCGAGCTTTTCCGTGGTGGGGGCGCCGCCCACCGTGCGGACGAAGAGCTCTTCGAGCGTTTCGCGTCCCTGCCGGAGCTCTTCCATCGAGCCCTCCACGACGAGTTGCCCTTCGTGAATGATCGCTACGCGGTCGCACAGCCGCTCGACGACATCGAGCACGTGACTGGTGAGAAAGATGGTGGCCCCGCGCTTCACCTGCTCAATGAGGATGTTTTTCATCAGGCGCGCCCCCACCGCATCGACGCCCTCGAACGGCTCGTCCATCAGGAAGAGTTGCGGCCGGTGAATCAGCGCGGCGGCCATGGCGCAGCGCTTGCGCATCCCCTTCGAATACTCGGCGATCAGCTTGCGGGCGTTGCCGTCGAGTTCGAAGAGGGCGAGCAACTCCAGGCTACGCTCATGGGCCTCGCCGCGCGGAAGGCCGTAGAGGCGGCCGGCGAACTCGATGAACTCGCCGCCCGTGAGATGGTCAAAGAGGAGCGTGTCGTCGGGCACCAGTCCCAGCAGGCGGCGGATGTCGAGCGACTGGCGCGACATCTGGTAGCCGAGAATCTCGATTTCGCCGGAAGTGGCCGGGATCAGCCCCATCAGCATGCGAATCGTCGTCGTTTTGCCCGCCCCGTTAGGCCCCAGGAAGCCGTAGAAGCAGCCGCGAGGCACCGTAAGGTCTAGCCCGTTCACGGCGTGCTTTTCGCCGTAGGTCTTGAACAGACGGCGAACCGCGATGGCTGGCCCGGATTCAGGCAACACGCGGGAAGTAGGCGAGGGCAGATCGGACATTCGTTCCTTTCTATTATCGGGCTTTCGGCGGCCGATATGCAGAGTTACCATGAGTTTCCTTACCGAAGCCCCCGCGCTGCCCGCACGGCAAGAGGCGATCCTGGCTCGTTTGCACGAGTTGCCGCCGTTCTCGCCGGTCCTCAATCAGCTATTGGCCTCTTTGGGTGACGAAAGCTTTAGCTATCGCCAACTGGGGCGGTTGATTGAACAGGATACGGTCCTTACCGGGAACGTGCTTAGGCTAGTGAACTCAGCGGCTTACGCGCGCCGCGCCGAGGTCATGGCGATTTCGAATGCCATCTCAATCCTGGGCCTGAACAAGCTGCGCAACCTGGTGCTGACGCTGTCGGTGGCGAACATGTGGCGGCGCATCAACACGCCCTCGGGCTGGAGCCTGGAGCGCTTCAACGCGCACTCGCTGGCTACGGCAATTCTCTGCGACGGCATCGCCCAACGCAAAGAGGTGGCCTTTCCGGAGGGCGCCTTTCTGGCCGGCCTCCTGCATGACCTGGGCAAGTTGCTGATCGTAATGGCGTCGCCGGCGGACCACCTGGACATCGCCGCATACGCCCAGCAGCAGGGCTGCTCCATCCTGGAGGCAGAGCTTTACATTCTGGAAACCGACCACGCTTGTCTTTCGGCCGAAGCGCTCAGCCGTTGGAATCTACCGCTGGCCTTGCAGCAGGCCGTGCGCGACCACCATACGCCGGTGGCGGGTGAGTTAAGCGAGTTCGTCGCGGTGGCGAACTCCTGCGCGGTGCGGCTCGGCTATGGCATCGCCGAGCCAGGTGAGCCTCAAGACTGTCTGCCGCTCCTGGACGAAATCGGGCTGGACGGCGAAGCCGTGCTCGCCGACTTCGCCGTCGACTTCGAGGCGGCCAAAGCGTTGCGATAATCTACAGTCGCCTCTTTTCTCAAAAATAAATGAGAATAATCGCCCGCGAAACCCACTATTCGACGGGTGCATTCGTTTGACTACCTGGCTGGTTGGGCCCTTTTCATTCTGGGAGTGTGGATCGCCGCCAATGGCCTCGACGACCTCGTTCTGGATCTCGCCGTCTTGCACCGGTGGCTGACCGGCCGCGCACGGCGTTCCACCCGGGCTGCCCTCCTGCGCCTGGATCCGCTGCCCCGCATCGCGATCCTGGTGCCTTGCTGGCAGGAGTCCGGCGTCATCGCGCGGATGCTGGAACACAATCTGTCCGCCGTGGACTATCCGTACTTCGACTTCTTCGTCGGAGCTTATCCGAATGATCTGGCCACCGTGAGGACCGTCGAGGCCGTGCAAGCCCGGCACCCCCGCGTCCACCTGGCGCTTTGCCCGCACGACGGCCCGACCAACAAAGCCGACTGCCTCAACTGGGCCATGCAGCATCTGATGCTGCACGAGGAGACCCGCGGCACGGCTTTCGATATCGTCGCCGTACATGACGCCGAAGACATGATCCATCCCAGCGAACTACGCTGGCTCGCCGCCGAGATGCAGGACGCCGAGATGGTGCAGGTGCCTGTGATCGCCTTGCCCACGCCCTGGCTGAATCTGACGCATGGCGTCTACTGCGACGAGTTCGCCGAGAGCCAGGCCAAGGACCTGCAGGCGCGCACGTATCTAGGCGGCTTTCTGCCCTCCTGCGGCGTCGGCACCGGCCTGACGCGCGCCATGGTGGAACGGCTGGCGCAAACGGGCCAGAATCAGATCTTCCAGCCGGGGTCTTTAACGGAGGACTATGAGCTCGGCCGTCGCGTGCAGGACTTGGGCGGGCGTCAGCGCATGCTGCCGGTGCGTTGGGAGCGCGGCCAACTCATGGCCACGCGCGAGTACTTCCCGCGCGACTTCTGGCCGGCCGTGAAGCAGCGCACCCGCTGGGTGACCGGCATCGCCCTACAGGGCTGGGAGGCGAACGGCTGGCGCGGCAACTGGGTGCGGCGCTACTGGTGGTGGCGGGACCGCAAGGGCCTGCTGGGCAATCCGCTAACGGCCCTCTGCAACGTCTTCTTCCTGGCCGGCCTGCTGGGCTGGCGCGAACCCGTGCAGGCGATGCCGTTCGGCAGCCAGCCCCTCATCGCCGCCGGCCTGGCGCTGCAGGCCCACCGTTTGCTGATGCGCATGGCCTATTCGGCGCGGATCTACGGGCCGTGGTTCGCGCTGGGCGTGCCAGTGCGCTTCGTGTGGGGCAACGTGATCAATCTGCTGTGTACCGTGCGCGCGATCTATCAGTTCGCGCGCGCGAAGTGGCGCCGGGAGCCCTTGCGTTGGGTGAAAACTGCCCACGCCTTTCCTTCGCGGACCGCATTGACGCAACCGAAACGGCCGCTCGGCGAGATTCTGGTCGACTTAGGATACGTCACCCGCGACCAGGTCCGGCGGTCGCTACAAATCAAGCCCCGGGACATTCCGTTGGGCGAGTATCTGGTGCGCCAGGGCCGGCTCACCGATGGTCAGCGCTGGGACGCGCTCAGCATGCAGTCCGGCTGTGTGCCGGAGCTTGATTCGCCCGTCGGCGAAGCTACATAAACATCGAACTGCGTCTAATCCAGATTATGCCTAACGGAGTGGCGCGAGATTTTCGGACGGCCCGATTTTGCGGCGGAGGCCTGGGCGGAGTTCGTCGATGGCCCGGTGGAGGAGCGCGAGCGGAACGAAGCCGCGACGCTGCGGTGGTGCGGTCCGTATAATCGCGTTCGGGGGTGGCGGCGTCCGGAAGTAGCCCAGTCAGCGGGGAGTCGGGCGGGGTAGGTCGCGGGTACCTGGTGAGGGTTCACCCTCACCCGCTCTTGCTCCGTCGCCTACCGCTCAAGCTCTCCTAAGTCACCCAGAAAACTTGTCGCCCGCCCCACGGCCGCCCGGCCGAATGCCCCCGCTTGCGCGATCGTTTTTACCCTTTTGTGGGGTGGGCCTTTTTTCATGAAATGGCCTGCACCAAAAACTCACCAAAAACTGGTGCCAGCCGCGAAGACGCCGCCTCCTCCCGCCAGTAGACCAGCCCAAATCCTCGCCGGCCTTCTGTGCCTCACGGCGCACCTGCCCCCGCTCGCCTTCTCGATCATCTTCCGTACCACGTCCGGCTACAATTCCTGTCTTTTCGCCAAGGTCGCGGTAGGGACGATCATCGCTGATCGCCCCCCGCACAGATCCGTACGAGCGGCACTACCGCATACGGC
>JAIEMJ010000009.1 GCA_019752335.1 Bryobacteraceae bacterium | reverse complement strand
GTTCGCTATTCCTTTCCTGTAGGGCTCTTTCATCCCCTACCATATGCCGGTTTATCCCGGCGCACTGACCGGCACTTCCGCCACTTTACCTCCCGGCCCGCAAACTCTTTTGCGGGCTACGTGGTGTCATACCAGACTGACCCGCTTTCCCCCCCGTCATTCCACTCTAATCGTAGACGGCCGTGCCTCCCCAAGATCGATTGACAGCGGCGTCTTTGGTGCGAATCTTGTTATGTCGAGCACGGCCTGATAGACTACTTCGCCTCTCGCATTCATCACATAGAACAGATACCTACCCGCAATGAAGCCACTATAGATCCGAAACTCATCACTGTGATCGACAAACGCCTCTTCGTGGATCGACCCTACGACAGACCGTATATGTATCCAGAGTTGCTCTCCTTCCTTCTTACCGACTAGCCGACCCCTCCAGACGTGGTTCGCTGGCAGCGCCATCGACAACTCTCCCGCGCCTTTCCCGTGCAGCCTCACATTGGGATTCACCATAACGGTCTTTCGAGTCTCAGCGAAGTCGACAGTGACGGTCCCTTGAATCTTCCCCAACACGTGATCTATGTCGGTTCGTGATACTTCGAATCGATAAGTCCTATACCGGCAAGGAAGATAGCCGCTCAGACCATTGAAGCGTTCTCGATGTTCAACACCGCTTTCGTCTTTTATCGAGAGCAACTTATAGTCTTGCGGCACACCGTAATAGTCCATTACTTGCAGCTCGACTCGGCAGTTCCTTGAACTCGGAACCTGTCCAGACATCGCTACCGGAAGAAGTAGCGCAACTACGCCCAGCAGGGCCCTTACTCCTCCCATTCGTCTATCATTTGAAACAATGCTCCCCGAGGTGCTGGGTGATGTTATTTGTATTTCTTGCATCAACTTTATCCTTTCCCAGAAGTGTCTCCTGAATATATGCATCGCTATATCCCAACGTATGCAACAACTCATGTAGAACGTTGTTAGCCAGCCAGTTTGACTGCGTGGATGATTGACCGAGCTGGCCAGGCCGCCAAAAGATAAAAGGCTCGCCAAGGTTTATTGTCAAAGCGTGAACCTGAGGATCGGCAAAGTCCACTGCTACGTCTGGTAAGGCGCCGCTCCTGAATTGTGCGCTCAAAGCCGCAGTAGAGATAGCGGACATCGTTATAGGTTTGTTCGAGGTGCCGCTGTTGCCCAGTTTGCTGAGTTCTTTCATGCATTCCTCACTCACTCCGGCAATGTAAATGTTATTGGCAACGATCAAGAGCGAGTCTAACGTGTTTTGCCAGATGTCGACCGGTTGTCCATAACCAAGGCGATCAAGCCCCCATAGGACTTCGTTTTCTTCATGCCAAACCCAGGTAGGAGTGCTACCAGAACTTACGAAACCACCGCCACCACCACCGGACGTGAGCGTTCCGAAAGCACTCGCGCAGCCAATGCAACCGCTTGTGACCAAGCCACCAGCTGGCAACCAGGACAATCCTGCCGAGTCAAGCCGACCGATGGGCTCGCCACCGGCGGAGGTATAGCGATTCCATGATCCCGGATCACTTGCACTCGCACTTGCTTGATACGGGTCTGAAGAAGCAAAGCGCCCCGCCCCAGGAATGTAGTACCGTTGGTCAGCATAATCCAGACCCGTAGAATCCCGGTAGTAAGTAGCAAACGAATCGGCATTCGACACCGTCCCCGACCGCGACTCGCCATACGGATAATACGAACCCACCGACCCCAGCCGGTCCTGCGACGTCAGGCGGCGGCCGCCGAAGTATTCGTCTGTCTGGATCTTCTGAAAGACCAAAGTATGTACCGGCGTGCCGCCGTTCGTATCGATCAGCTTCACCGCCGAGTAGCTGCCGATGCGTTCGCCGTTTGCGCCCCAGAAGGTGTATTCGTCGTTCTTCCAGATGCGCTTATTGCCGGGATCGTAGCCGTAAGTATCCGAGGCTACGGTCTTGAGGCGGTTCTGGACGTCGTAAGTCATCGTGCCCTGCTGGGGCGTCGAGATCGTATTGCCGTTGGCATCGTAAGTGTGCGACTGGATGCGATTCGTGGCCGGGTCAGTCAGCGTGACCATCGTCGGCACGGAGCCCTTAACGGCGGTTTGGTTCAGTCTGTTCCCCCAGCCATCATAGATCCAGCTCATCCCCCAACCGCCCGCGCCGGCGGTGGCGGCTTGGGTCAGGCGGCCGAGTGAATCGTAAGTGTAACTCACGGTCTCGCCGCTGGTGGTTTGCGAGACGAGCTTACCGTCGTTGGCGGTTTGCGAGTAAGTGTAAGTGATAGCGGCGCGCCGTCCAGCGTGGTCATCGAGGTGAGGCGCTGGAAGGAGTCGTAGGCGCGGGTTTCGGTTTTGCTGCCGCCACCGACGAGTTGACGCATCTGAGTCATGGATCCAAAAGTATTATACGTCACCTGATCGACGACGGCGCTGCCGTCCCGAGTTTCGCCCGTGGGGCGGCCGGTGCTGTCGTAGGTGTACTGATAGATCGCGCCGGGAATCGCTATCACTTGCGGCCCAGACTGCGTATAAGTAGTCGGGTAAGTGACTTTGTTCAGCGTGAACCTGGCAAACTGATTGGGAAACTGGCCCGTGGTGTAGTCGTAAGCGATGGCCATCTGCGCGGTGCGCTCTTCGTTGTTGATGTCCGAGAACTTGCGCGTCAGCTTGAAGGTCTTGCTAGTGACCCGGCCGCCATTGGTGTACGTGTACTCCTCGCGATGGAGGCCCTTGGCGCACAGCGGGCTACTGCCAGCATCGAGTTCTTTACTGCCCCATTGCGTCGCGCTGAGGCGGCCATAGGTGTTGATGGTGAGGTCATAGAAGTACTCGACGATGTCGCAGGTGACGACGGTGCCAGAAGAGTCCTTGGGAGTCATCTTCGTGATGCGGTTGTTGACGTCGTAGAGGTACTCCAGCCGCTGACCCTTAGCGTCCTGCTTATAGTTGAGCCGGCCGTAGATGTCGTAATTGTAAGTCGTGGTGCCGTTCTCTGGATTGGTCGCGGAGGTCATCCAGCCGGTGGTAAGGTCGTAGACGAAGGTGCGGGTTTGGGTGTAAGTGCCGCCGACCTGGTCGAGGCGTGTTATCTGCACTTGCGTGAGCTGATCGCGAACGTTGTAAGTGTAGTAAGCCTGATAGTCGGCGCCGCCCGCCGGTATCCAGCGGTTCGCCGTTGGTCTGCCGGATCACCCGCCCGAAGCTATCGTAACCGACCGAGGCCGAGTTACCGTTCGGTGTCGAACTACTCGTGGGTTGCAGCAGAGTATTCCAGTTCATCGCGGTTTGGAGGTTACTGTTCGCGTTGGGCGTGATGAGCGTAGGCGCGCCGAAGTTATTCGAAGACGTGTAGATGCCGCAGCGCTTGCTTTCGTAGACGACGTCGTAAGCAGAACCGTTGTCGAAGTTATAGTCGGAAGTGGCGCGGAGGAAATGATGGTACATGTCCCAAACGGTGCCTATCGGATTTGCGTAACAGGTAGCAGGAAGCGTGTTGCCGATTTCGTAGTCGCTGGTGCTGTCCGGGGAATTGGTTTGGGAGATGGGATAGACATTCCAAGCCTGCCACTGGAAAGTGGCGCCGCCGTTGTTGATCCAGTAGGGTGTTGACGGTGAAGGGTAAGTAGTTCGCCATGGCTAAAGCGACGACGAAGAAGAGTACAGCAATACGGGTGCGCATGGGTGTGGGTCCCTTTCTTGAGTTGGTTGGGCGCGGAACGGAAAGAAGCATCCCCTCCCTTACGGTCGGGGTTCGTCAGGTTGTGATTTGCGCATAGGGCGGACGAGCCATCAGCGCCGGGATGTCAGGAGAGATGACTACGGGGTAGCGACGCCGAAGCGTTCGGGTTTGAAGTTCTTTTTGTAGCGCTTGAAGTCTTCGTAGACCTAGTCTTTCGAATTATCTTCTTTGCGGGCCAGGCGATTGGCGGAGTTTACGATGGGGTCGAGAGATTTGCGATCCCCGGCGATGAATTCGACGAAGGCATAACGTCCATCGTCGCTGAGTCAGCGGTGAAGCCGGTAATGCCGGCTAAGTCAGAAAACTGGGGCCGTGCCCAGCATGGGAACAATGGCAATGACGTGTTCGAAAGTAAGTGTGGGGTCGACCTTACGGAACTGCGCTTGTGCAAAGAGTAGGCCGGTTACGGTGAGCAACGAAAGGCAGTAAGGCGTAGTTATTCGCCAGGTACGATTGTATTGGCAAGTGAGTTCGCGCTTCAAAAGTGTAAATTCTGCGCGGACGCGCGAGGCAGTCAATTTCGGTAATTGCCGCGGCCCGGCTTTGCGAGGCCACGACCAGGAACGGGCCACTTACTCGCCGTAGGCCACTCCGTAAACCATGGATTCTGATGACCCCTCACTCCTTTCGGCGCTTCCGAAGGACCCCCTCGCTGCGCTCGGGGCTGGTGGGCGGGTCATGCCCTGGCGTGTCGTGTACGTTTTCACCACTACTTGTGGCCCCCGCAGCGGCCACCGGGACTCTCAACGAACCACAGCGTTAAGGCATTGGTTCTTAGTGACCCCCTCACTACGTTCGGGGCTGGTTGGCACGCGCGGTTCGTTAAGAGGCGGTTCTTGTCTTGGGTCCCCATTTACGCCCCGGCCGACTTAGGAAGCCGCGCGGAAGGCGAGCACGGCGTTCAAGCCGCCAAAGGCGAACGAATTCGATAGCGCCGCGCCGGCGCGGGACGGGCGGGCGACGTTGGGCAGGACGTCCAAATCGCAGCCCGGATCGGGAGTCGTGTAGTTCGCGGTCGGTGGGAGGATGCCGTGGTACAGCGCCAAGGCGGTGGCGGCGGCTTCGAGGGCGCCCGCGGCGCCCATGGCGTGCCCGTGCATGGACTTGGTGGAACTTACCGGCGGCGGCGCGGCGAAGACTTCGCGGATGGCGCGCGTCTCCGTCGCGTCGTTGGCCGGGGTCCCGGTGCCGTGGGCATTGATGTAGCCAATCTCTTCGGGCGCCAGACCGCCATCGGCCATCGCCAGCGACATGGCGCGGGCGGCGCCTGACGCCGAGGGCATGGTGAGGTGGTGGGCGTCGGCCGTCATGCCACAGCCGGCTAGCTCGGCGTAGATGCGGGCGCCACGGGCTTGGGCGCGCTCCCAAGGCTCCAGGATGAGCATCCCGGCGCCGGCGCCCAGGATCAGGCCCTGCCGGTCCTTGGAGAAGGGACGGCAGGTGTCCGGCGCTACGACGCGCATCGCCTCCCAGGCCTTCAGCACGCCAAGGGAAAACGGCGCTTCGCTGCCACCGGCAATGGCCATCTCCGCCGCGCCGCTCCGCACCATCCAGAGGGCTTGGCCCAAGGCATGGTTCGCCGACGAGCAGGCGGTGGACACCGTGAGCGCCGGCCCGGTAAAGCCAAAGCGCATGGAGATGTGGCTGGCGCCCGCGCTGGTCATCGCGCGCGGAATGGTCATGGGGTGAAAGCGCGGTTTGCCTTCGGCGTAGAGGTCGCGAAAGCCCTGGTCTTCGGTAATTTTTCCGCCCAAGCCACAGCCGGTGACGATGGCCGTGCGCTGTTTCAGCGCCGCAGTGAGTTCGACGCCGGCATCGGCGATGGCTTCGGCGGCGGCGGCCAGCGCGTACTGCGCGAAAGGATCCAGCACATCCAGATCCTTGGCGTCGAAATGCCGGAGCGGATCAAAGCCGGCCACTTCGGCGCCATGCTTCATTTTGAGGGGTGAACAGTCCACGGACGCAATGGGGCGAATGCCCCCCACGCCGGCCGCGAGCGCGGCCCAGAAGGCGTCGCGCGTGGAGCCCAGCGCGGAGACGATGCCCAGCCCGGTGATCGCAACCCGCTGCATCGGTTAGGCCGAGGCGGCCGGCGTCTCGGCGAGAAGCGCGCGAATGCCGGTGGCAATGTCGGCCACGCTACGCAGTTGCTTGGCGGCGTCGTCCGGGATGTTGACGTTGAATTCCTCTTCGAGGGCGAAGAGGATCTGCAAGCCATCCAGGGAGTCGATTTTCAACTCCTCGAAGGTGCTCTCCGGTTTTACGGTGTCGGCCTCCATGTGCTGGGTCTTGACGATTACCTGGATAACACGTTCGATGATGGGGTCGGGCATATGAATTCGCTAACGGTGGGGAAACGAAAGCCGTCTTGCCCCAATCTGGGCATGATAACGCGAACCGCGCCGATTGTGGCGGCAATCTCGGGCTGAAGGGTTAATTCGCGGCCATCGTGGAGGCAAAAAATGGCCCCCGGGCGCGCCGCGGCCTGGAGACGCGCGGCCACGCCACTGGCCGGCAGGCGCCAGTCGCAACCGATCGCGCTCCACATGACCAGCCGCAAGTCCGCCTGACGCAGGACTCCGGCCAGGCCTGGCCAACGGCAACCGAAGGGCGGCCGGAAGAGCTTCGGTGGGGCGCCGGTAACGCCAGCGATCTCGCTCTGCGCGTCCACCACCTCGCGCTGGATCGCGGCGTGGGACTTCAGGTAGAGCGGCTGATGCGTCATGGTGTGATTCGCCAATTCGTGGCCGCGCGCGGCGATCTCACGAGCGACGCCCGGCAGCCGGCGCACGTTGGCGCCGCAGACGAAGAAGGTCGCCTTGGCGGCATGGGAGTCGAGCAGGTCGAGCAGAGCGGGCGTGCTTTCGCTGGGGCCGTCGTCGAAGGTGAGGGCGATTTGGCGTTTGGTCTGGGGGCCTTGCCAGACCACGGGCCCCAGCAAGGACGACCGGGGAGAGCGCACCGCCCAGGCCGCCAACGCCGCGGCACTGGTAGTCGCCAAGGCGGGCCAGATCATGCGAACTTCACGCTATGGTCACCCACCACGGCGAAGGTCTCCGCCGGGGAATGCAGCGTGAAGTAGCTCCAAGGGCCGGGAATCCAGGGATACCGGGTGATGACACTCTCATCCACTTCGACGCCTAAGCCGGGCGCGCGATTCAGCATCAGTTCGCCATTTTCGATGTCGAGCGGGGTGCGCAGAATCTCGCGGGCCAGATCGAAGCCATACATGCTCTTCGTGGTGGGCGTGGTATAGACGGGGTACTCCAGCCACTCCACGACATCTTCGGGCCAGCAGACGCCCAACTGGGCAGCGGTGACGATCTCCAGGTCCGTCCCCCAGCTATGGAAAGCGAAGCGGAGGCCGTGCCGCGCGACTTCGGTAAACAGACGGCGCGCCGCCGGGTACCCGCCTTGGCAGAGCAGATCGAGTTGCACGTAGTCGACGCCGCCTTGCGCGATCAGGTCGGTGAAGCCGGCCTCGTCGGGCTCGTGCTCGCCGCTGGCAATGGGAACCAGACCCGCGGCCCGCAAGCGGGCATAGGCGGCGTGGTGATCCGGCAGCAGCGGCTCTTCGAGCCAGGCGATTTCGTAGGCCGCCATCTGCCGCGCGACGTCGTGTACGGTCTGTTCCGTATAGCTGTGGTCGCCCATGCGCCACCAGGTGTGGGCGTCCACCATGAGGTCAAAGCTGGGGCCGGTGGCGCGACGCATGAGTTCCACGGCGCGGACGTCGGCTTCGGGCCCCAGCCCCGGACGCATCTTGTAGGCCGTGAAGCCCAACGCCTGAATGCCGGCGGCCTCCTCGGCGTAGCTCTCGGGCGACTGGTACATGCCCGCGCTCGCGTACAGCCGGATGTGATCCCGCACGCGCCCACCCAGCAGTTCCGACACCGGCAAGCCACGATGCTTGCCCAGCGCGTCCAGGAGCGCGACCTCCACCATCGCGTAGGCCTTCGCCGCCAAGGGGCTGGGACTCACAAAGCGGATCCGCAAGGCGTCCGGATCCACGAGCGTTTGGCCGAGCAGAAAAGGCACGATCTGGTTGGCGATCACGTCGCGGACGGCCTCCGTGGCGGACCCCGGCGCGTAGCCCACCAAACCGCTGGCGCATTCCACGCGAATGAGCAACGCGTCGCGCTTCACGATGCGGCGGTGGCCGCCGTGGTAGGCCAGTTCGACTGGCTCCGGCAGCGGGAAACTCAGCAAGTGCGCATCGACCCGAACAATTTTCACCCCTCCAGCTTATGCCAACCTGAGACTATGGATCCTCGTTACCCGATCGGACAATTTGCTGACTCCGCGGACCGTTCGCCCGAACGCCGCCAAGCGCTCATCCGCGACCTGGCCAACCTGCCCGCCCAACTGCGTGCCGCCACCAACGGCCTCGGCGACGCCCAGTTCGACACTCCTTATCGCGAAGGCGGCTGGACGGTACGCCAGGTAGTCCATCACCTGCCGGACAGCCATGTGAACGCCTACATCCGCACGCGGTGGGCGCTGACGGAGGAGTCGCCCATGATTAAGGCCTATGACGAAGTGGCTTGGGCCGAGTTGAGCGACGCCAAGCTGGGTCCGATTGAGCCGTCGCTGGCGCTGCTGCAGGCGCTGCATTTGCGCTGGGTGCAATTGTGGAAGTCGTTGCCGGAGGAGGCTTATTCACGAGTCTTTCGGCATCCGGAGAGTGGGGAAAATTCCCTCGCTCGCCAATTGGAGCTGTACTCGTGGCATGGGAAACACCACTTGGCGCACATCACGACGCTACGACAGCAAAAGGGCTGGTAGCTTTTTTGCGAATTTCTTGCGTACTTTACGCGGCAGGAGACATCCAAGAGAAAGATGAAGCTTTTCTTCATGTTTCTTTCCTTAACCTCAGCAGCCCTGGCGCAAGCCCCGGCGCCGGCTAAGGCCTACGACCCCGCGAATATCAATTATGGCATGGGCGGCATTCTGCCTAAAGACGTTCCGTATCAGCCGATGACGGGCGAGCAGCGCTGGCGCATGTTCGTCAATGACGAATTCAAGAATACCGGCTCCTACATGAGAGCTTTCAGTTCGTCCCTGGTGGACCAAGTGCAGGACCGTCCAGCCCAATGGAATCAAACGGCTGGCGGCTACGGGCAGCGTTTGGCGTCGCGCTTTGGCAAGTTTGCGATTTCGAGCGGCATCGAGCACTCCACCGCCTACGCGCTCGGGCACGATCCGCGCTATATCCGGTGCCGGTGCGAAGGGTTTTTCCCTCGCTTCGGCCATGCCTTGGCCTATCAGGTAGTCTCTTACAATCGGCAAGGGAACCGCGTCTTCTACGTTTCCCGCCTCGCCGGAGCCTTCGGCTCGGAAGCGCTTTCGTCCACTTGGCTGCCGAACCAGAAGTGGTATGTGGAGGGGTATCAGGGCGCGATTCAGCAGATGTCCATTGGTTCTCTTTTTAACGTCTTGCGCGAGTTCGGACCGGAGTTAAAGCGAGCCTTTCGCCGCAAGAAGTAATGATCAGCAGTATTTTTATGAGTCTCCTCCTGGCGCAGGCCGCGGAGCAACAGGAATTCAAGCCCACCAGTGTCAACTTAGGCCTGGGGGCGTTGGTGCCCGGTGACGTGGAGTACCGGCCGCTGTCGGCCCGGGAGCGCAAGCAATTGTGGCTCAACTCCAACTTCTCGAATCCCCGCGTCTACGTGCGTTCGATTATTCCGTCGATTCCAGAACATAGCGCGAACAATCCGGCGGCGTGGGGCCAAGGCTGGGACGGCTACGGCCGCCGCGTGGGCTCACGTTTTGCCCGCTACGCGATTTCGAGCTCGATCGAGCACGCGGGTAGCGCGATGCTCGGGCACGACCCGCGCTACATTAGCTGCCGCGATTGCGGTTCAAAGTGGGCCCGGCTAAAGCACTCCTTCGTCTATAGCTTTCTCACCTACAACCGCGACGGCAGGCCGGTGCTGCATGTCTCGCACCTGGCTGGGCAATTCGGCAGCGAGATGATTGCCGCTTCCTGGATTCCTGGCCGCACTTGGCGTAGCGAACTGTTGCCCGGCATGGTGGAGCAGGTTTCGCTGGGCTGGGTGTCGAATGTAGCCCGCGAGTTTGCGCCGGAGATCAAGCGCCTGTTCCGGCGGAAGAAGACGGCGAAGCTACAGGTCAGAGAGCCCGTAACGAGCAATGCCCCCCATGCCGGGCAGAGTGCGAGTGCGGCCGATGAGGGCCCCGTCACTCACTTGGGCGAGAGCCATCCAACGCTTCAGCCGCGTTAGCTCGGAGGGGCTTTCGGCCCAACCTACCGGCACGGGCGGCAGGGTCTCACTTTCGATGATGAGGGGCAGCGCGAAGCCGTTCGAGTCGCTCCAATGGCGTAAGTCCGGCCGCTCACCCGCATGGACGGCATTGCGATAGATCTCACTCACGACTTCGCTGGCGAAGACGGGCGAGTCGAGAAAATGCAAGCGCGGACGCCGCACGACGCGGCGGCCCAAGTCGAGCGATGCGGGCGGTAGCAACAACGTTCGGAAGCACGCATCGAGCACGGCCAGCCAGCGCACCACCGTGCGATGGCTGAGTGAGCAGGCGCGGGCTAGCTCCTGCTGGTCAAGCAATTCGCCGCTGCGCGCCTGCGCCGCGTTGACGAAGGCTTCGAAGCGGTCTGCATCTTGCACCTGCACGAGGTCACGGACGTCGCGCGCGAGGTAGTCGTTCGTGGCGGGCCAGGGGGTATACGCTCCCGTGGGTGACACGGCCGGCGAGAAGCGGCCCAGCATGGCGAGTGGCAAGGGCGGACGGCGCTGGAGCTCGGCTCGCGTGGGACGGTGGAGTTCGAGAGTCGCGGGCCAGGCCAGACGCCGTGAAGAGGCAAAGATCCACGGGCCCTGCTGGTCTTGTAGTTTCGTCAGGAGTTCGGGGGCGCGGTGCAGGTCGTCAATGATGGCTGGGCCGCGCAAGGAGCCCAGAAAGCGCGACGGCTCGGTGCGGGCCCGGGTGCGTGTTTTGGCGTCTTCCAGCGTTATGTAGACGTGTCCAGGAAACTCGCGGCGGAGCAGCGCCGTCTTGCCGCTGCCGCGCGGACCCTGCACCAGCACCGCTTCTCCGCGTTGGGCGGCGCGATGAAGCGGCAAAGCCAGGGTCCGGTGTAACATGCAGAATGATTTTATCAAAATGAAATTGCATACCTGGTTTCCCCGCTTTCGCGGGTTTCCGGCGCGGCCGCATTGACCCTTTGCCTGGCCGCTCTCTAAGCTCGGGGTATGTCGATCAAAATCGCCCCGGCTAAGGGCAAACTCGGAATTCTGACGCCCGGACTTGGCGCCGTCGCCACCACGTTCATGGCGGGTGTGGAAGCGGTAAAGAAAGGCCTCGGCGAGCCGGTCGGCTCACTCACCCAACTCGGCACGGTCCGGCTGGGCAAGCGCACGGACAATCGGGTGCCCAAGATTAAGGACTTCGTGCCGCTGGCGGGGCTGAATCAACTCGTCTTCGGCGGTTGGGACATCTTCGAGGACAACGCCTACGAAGCCGCGGTGAATGCGCGCGTGCTCAACGCCGAACTGCTGCGCAAGGTGAAACCCAACCTCAAGAAGATCATGCCGATGAAGGCCGTCTTCGACAAGAACTACGTCAAGCGCATTGACGGCCCAAATGTGAAGACCAAGGGCACGTTGGCCGATAAGGCCGAGGCGCTGATGGACGACATGAAGAAGTTCCGTAAGGAGAACGGTTGCGACCGTTTGGTGATGATCTGGTGCGGCTCCACGGAAGTCTTCCACCGGCCGGCCAAGGTGCATCAGACGCTCGCGTCGTTCGAGCAGGGCTTGCTGAAGAATGATCCGGACATCGCCCCCAGCCAGATCTACGCCTACGCGGCGTTGAAGTCCGGGGTGCCGTTCGCCAACGGCGCGCCGAACCTGACGCACGACATCCCCGCGCTGTTGACCCTCACCAAGGACCGGAGCCTGCCCGTCTGCGGCAAGGACTTCAAGACCGGCCAAACCTACATGAAGACGCTGCTCGCCCCCGGCCTGAAGGCGCGCATGCTGGGCTGCAATGGGTGGTTCTCCACCAATATTCTGGGCAATCGCGATGGCGAAGTGCTGGAGGATCCGGGCTCCTTCAAGTCGAAGGAAGAGACCAAGCTGAGCGTGCTGGATCAGATCCTGCAGCCCGGCCTCTACCCGGAGCTCTACAAGGACCTCTTCCATTCGGTGAAGATCAACTACTATCCGCCGCGCGGCGACGAGAAAGAGGGCTGGGACAACATCGACATCTTTGGCTGGCTCGGCTACCCGATGCAGATCAAGATCGACTTCCTGTGCCGCGACTCCATCCTGGCCGCCCCACTCGTGCTCGACCTGGTGTTGTTCCTGGACCTCGCCCATCGCGCAGGCCTGAAGGGCGTGCAGGAGTGGCTCAGCTTTTACTTCAAGGCGCCGATGACCGCGCCGGGCCTTTACCCGGAGCATGACGTCTTCATCCAATTGATGAAGTTGAAGAACACGCTACGCTGGATGCGCGGCGAGGACCTCATCACGCACCTGGGCCTCGAATACTACGACTAGCGGCAAACTCAGAGCCTGAAATCGAGCAGCGCGATGATGGTTTCGCCATCTGGCGACGCTTGCTCGAATTCAGGCATTTCCACCCGGACGACGGAGGGGGTCGAGTTTGGGTAGCAGAGGTGGCAGGGGTCAGTGCGGGTGGCGCCGATCTGGATGAGTGGCCCCGCGAGCCGGCAGGCGACGGGGCGGTGGGCGTAGAGCCGGCATTGGCCGTTGGCGAGGTCGAGCACCGGGCACGGCAGTCCGGTGTGGCGGGAGAAGAACCATTCGCGCCATTCAGCGGACTCCGTCAGGGTGCCGGTGTCGAGGTCGCCCGGAAAGTCGCCGGCGAGGCGCTGGCGGGCGTGGCGAGCCCTTTCGGCGATATCGGCCTGCACGCTGGGTAAGGCCAAAGCGAAGCCCTGCCGCAAACGCCGGGCATCCTGGAGCGTGATGGCAAAGGGGCGGCGGCAGCACTCGTCGCAGCCGGCGTGACAGGCGAGGCCTGCGCCGTCGAGCCGGCGCGCTTCGGCGAAGGCGGCATCCACTGCCGCCAGGACGCGAATTTCCGTGCGCTCTTCGTCAGGAGAGATCATCTAAGGAGCGTGCTCGAGATTGCCAGCATCTTTTCCATTTTCGCGCTTCTCTACGGAGTGGCGGTATATGGCTGGATGCGCGAAGGACTGCGCGAGCGGCAGCGGGCAAGGATTCTGGACGCGGCCTTACCGGCCTTGCTCGGGCAGGACGTCCACGAGGCCCGCGATTTGCTGGGCGAACCGAGCCGCATCGAATTCGGGATGAGCGGCCGGCGCCTCTACATCTGGCGCCCGCCCGCTTTACCGTTGCCGGAGACGCCGGCTCTGACGGTCGTCACGCTGACCGTGGAAGCGAATGATGTGGTGTCAGCGACGTCCTGGAAGGCGGACTAGTTTTCCTGATAAAGAGCGCAGATGGCTCCCGCGGGGTCCTGGATGATGGCGTAGTGGCCGCCGCTGGAACTGCGCGTCTGCGATAGGACCTTGCCGCCGCGCTCGAGCACTTCCAGCAAGCTGGCGGCGATGTCGGGCACCATGAGATAGACCAGCCAGACCGGCGGAAGACCGGCGTTGGCGCCACGCCGGTGGCAGATTCCCGCCACGGGCGGGTTATCGGTGCCCTGTTGCCGGGGCGGGGCCATGCAGTAGTCCGCGTAGTCGCCCATGCTGATCTCTTGCGGTTCCCAGCCAATGATGGCGGCGTAGAAGTCGCGGACAGCGCCGGCGTCCTCCACGGTAAGATCCATCCAGCCGATGGTTCCAAATTTTTTGCGCACTCTCTAGATCATATGCCGGGGCGGGTGGCTGCCTCAAGCTGGGTGAGCCACACCATTGCTTCCGTCGCCGAATCGCCGCACATGGTGGCCGTGGGTTGCAGGCTCTGGCAGACCAGCGGACGCGCCGGATCGCCGAAAAGTTGACAGAGATTGCCGGCCGTGAGTTGTACGCAGCGTACGCCGGCTGGCTTCCCGGCCGGCATACCGGGGATCGGCGAGGAGATCGACGGCGCGATGCAGCAGGCGCCGCAACCCAGGCGGCAGGTCATGAGACGCGCGTCAGGCGCGACTCCAAGGAGATCAGCGCCAACAGCAGAAAGACCATGATGGTGCCCAGCAGCGGCAGCAGCATCACCGCGCTGATCCCCAGCCAGTCCGTCAGATAGCCCACGGAGAAAGGCGCCAGGATGGCGCCGGCGTTGGCGAACGAAAAGATGCCGTTGTAGAAGCCCGGATGGTAGTACTGAAAGCGGCTGCCGATCTTTTCGGTGACCAGCGGGTAGATCATGGCGAAGCCGCTGCCCACGAAGAAGACGGCCATCACCGCGCCAAAGACGTTGACGGTGGTGGCGAGGATCAGGCAGCCGACGGTGGCCGCCAGCACGCTACCCAGCAGCAGCCGGGGATGGCTGACGCGGCGGAGCAGCGCTTGCGCCACGCCCCGGCCCACCACCAGGAAGAACCAGTATTCGGCCAGGATCCACAAGGCGGTGGAGGGGCTCACGCCCAGGCGCTGCACCAGCAACAGCGGCAGCCAGCCGGCGAGCGCGCCTTCATTGCCGAATTGGAAGAAGAGCAGCAGCCCGAAGAGCACGGCGCCCGGCGACTGAAAGTCGCGCGCGACGCTCTTGAGCGAGCGGCGCTCGTGGGCGCGCAGGGCGTCGACGGCGGGAGTCTGAGGGAACTTGCCGCGCCGGAAGTAGTAGCCCAGCAGCAGCGCGATGGCCGCGATCCAGTAGAGGATACTGCCCGGCGTGTAGACGTAGTAGGTGGCGGCCACCAGCAAGGAGCAGAACAGGCAGCCGGCGCCGTAGAGCATGCCCGAAAGGTTGAGGGTGCCGGCCGGGTCCTGCCGGTAAACGGGAGTGATGGCGTGGAAGACGGTGGTGGAGAGAAGCCCGGCGGAGGCGCCGATGACGATAAGTCCGCCGATGCGCCACCACATGACGCTGGGGGGCGGGTAGAGCCCCAACAGCGTGAGTCCCGCGGCGGCGCCGAAGCTGCCCAGAATCAAAATCGACTGGATGCTCAACCGGTTCAGGACCGGCCGCGAAATCCGCCCGGCCAGCAGTTGTCCGGCGCCCAGCGCGAGGAAATAGTAGCCCACGATCTGAAACTGGCTGAGCAGATGATAGCCCCACGCCGGGAGAATCATGCCGAGAAACGAGAGCAGGACGCCGCAGAGGAAAAAGCCGGAAAGCGAGCGCCGGCCGGCGGAAGTGGTGAGGATTTCCAGTTCCACCGCGTGCGGGGACACGGGGGCCGTTGAAGTCGCAGGCGCGGGTTGCGGACTCACCCTTTGAGTTTAGCCATAAATTGTCGGCGAAGGCTGTTGACTTTCTCCGGGATCGGATTTAGGATCGAATCATCACTGAGGAAGGAGGTGGTTCAAAAAGAATGAGTACTGATAGTAAACGTTCCAATCAACCTATGCGTGAGGTGGTCGACTGTTGAAGTTGACCCTCTAACGTTCAGGTCTCGTCCAGTGCCGGGGCCGCATTTCCTGTGGACCGGCCACCTCACGCGAGACGAATTCAGGCGCAAGCTTGAGTTCCGGTAACGGATCGTAAAAACCATACCCCGGATGCTCTTCCCTGCCATGGGTGAGTATCCGGGGTATTTTCTTTTTTGGGTTGGTTAGGGAAAAGCGAAAGCCCCACCAGTCCGGTTGGACGGGTGGGGCTTTTGGTTGGGATTACAGGGTTGGTCTAGAACTGATACTTCAACGCAAACTGGATGTTGCGGGGAGCACCGATCTGGCTGGTGATTGTGCCAAAGGAGGCCGGCGCGGTAATGTCCTGCCCCGGATTTCCCCAAGCCACATAGTTCAGGATGTTGAACATTTCGGCCCGGAATTGGAGCCGGTGCTTTTCGGTGACGTTAAAGGTCTTACCGAAAGACGTGTCGAGATTGAAGAAGCCGGGCGCACGCTCAGTGCCTACGCCAGCGCTGCCCAACTCGCCGCCGGCGGGAACGCCGTAAGCGCAAGTTCCGTTATCCACGCCAGAGGCGCAGAAGGTGGATGCGGAGACGTCGCCGAACCAACGATCCACGGTACGCACGGAAGGCTCAGCCATGGGACGATAGTAGTTCGGACGGACATTGCCGCGCGGGGCTCGTCCCGAGTTGACATTGTGCGCACCAGCCCGGAGCGAGACCGGGAAACCGCCACGCTTGGCGAGGTTGTAGCTGACGTTCCAGCCACCCAGGACGGCGTCGACCACCTTGTTCGAACTGGCGCCGAACTTTTGGCCCTTGCCATAAGGCACGTTCCAGACACCAGCGGTGGTGAAGTTATGGCGCACGTCAAAGCAAGCAGGGCCATAGTTAGCACGCCGGTTGTAGGCATCCTGCCAGTACGCACCTTCCGCGCTGACACCGCCACAACCGTAGTAGCCGAGGCCGTCGGTGTTTGTCTTCGAGTAAGTGTATTGGAACAGCATCTCGATGCCGCCCGTCATGCGGCGGCGACCGCTCACCTGGAGCGCATTGTACCAACTGGTACCACTGGACTCGGTGAGGGCGATATTGCCGACATTCGGCAATACCTTAGCCAACGGACGGCGGTCGTCAATCGGTGCCCAGAGTACGCGACCCTGAGCATCCGCGTAAGGACCGGTGCCGCGCACGGGGTTGTTGCCTTCGTGCGGAATTACTAGGTGCGTACCGCGCTGGCCGACATAGGCGATATTGACGTTCGTGCTGCTATCGATCTGACGTTCGATGGCGAAGTTGAACTGGTTGGTCATCTGCGGACGGAGGTTCAAGTCCCAGGCGCGGCCCTGATAGAAGGGAGCGGCGGTGGGACTGCTGCGCTGGCTGGTCAAGTCACCGCGAGCAATCACGTCGGTGAAGCCAGTGGAGATACGTCCAGGCGCCGACGCGTCGTAGGCAATGTTCGATTCGGTGAAGAAAGGCGGATTCAAGGTCAGACGCAGATTGGCGCCAGTGCCCTCCAGGAAGTTGGAAAGGCGATACGCGGCCCGGACGACCGTTTTCGAGTTGACGCTCCAGGCCAAGCCGAGATTCGGGTTGAACTGCTTCTTGTAGGCGTTGTAGAGCGCGCGGCCGAATTTACCACCCGGATAGATCAGCTCTCCGGTAAAAGTGTTAATGTTCACCTGGCGATCAGCCACCTCGTAGATGGGAGAGGTGTACTCCCAGCTCAAACCGTAGTTGAAGGTCACGTTACGGCGGATCTTCCAGCTATCTTGCGCAAAAATGATATTGCGCCAGCCGCGATGGCCCCAAGGACCACTCACCGCGCCACGACCTTTGCTCGATAGAGTGTCGAGCAGGAAGTCGCCCGTATCGACGCCAGTATAGGCCGCGCTGTAACTGAAGGAGCCCAGCGCTCCGTTGTTGCCGGCGTAGTAACGATTCTGCCGCATTCGGAGCAGGTTGACGCCAGCCTTGATCAAGTGGGTACCAGTCTGGTAGGTGTTGTTCGACTGATATTGGAACTTATTGTCACGGGTGTTGGCGATCGTCGCAGCGGAACCGACACCGGAAAGGCCGCTACCCAGGTTGAAACTGGAGAGGCCCGCAATAAACTGGCCACCGGGAATGCCAAACTTCGAATTTCCATCGGCTCCCAACTGGCCGGACCAGTCGATCACCTTATCGTCGATACCGACGAGGCTATAAGAGAAACGGTTGTCGGAGACAAGTTGCGAGTTCCAGGTGCGTGTCCAACTGGTAACCGCCGACCAGGTAGGTCCGTCGTTGCCGGAAGTCATGTTTACCGGCAAAGCCGCTTGCGAACCGAACGTCTCATACATCCCCTTCGAGAACCGGAAGGTTAGATTGTCCTTGTCCGATAAACGATGGTCGAGCTTCAGGTCGCCTTGTTTGTTCGAGAGGTAGTTACGCGTGGCGCCGATGTAGTTGCCACCAATGCCCAAGGGGCCGGTACCAACGTTATTGGGCAAAGGGTAGAGGGCAGGGTTGCCGAACAACGCGCGGGCGGTCGCGCTGAAGCGCGCCACGGGGACTTGGTTATTGGGGAAAGGCGTGCGCGTGGCGACACTCGGACCGCTGAGCGGATCCCGAATCAGCTGGCTGGCATTGGCCAAGAGGATTTGGCTTAAATCGCCAGTGCGCCAAGCGGCGGGGGCTACGCTGGCTGTTGCTGGGCCCGCGATGCGGCGTTCGGTTTGCTCATAGTCGACAAAGAAGAACGTACGGTTCTTCTTGATGGCGCCACCAAAAGTACCACCGAAGATGTTTTGACGAAGGGCCTGCTTGCGGACGCGGTTGCGATTATTGAAGAAGCCAGTCGCGTCCAGTTTCTCGTTGCGGAGAAACTCAAAGAGGTTGCCGTGATATTCGTTGGTGCCACTCTTGATCGACATGACGACGCTGGCGCCGCCAACATTGCCGAACTCAGCGCCGGCGTTGCCAGTAACGACCTTCACTTCTTCGAGGGCATCCACGTTGGGCTGGTAGCCGATCTGATTGTCCACCGACTGGTTGATGTCCACGCCGTCCAAAATGAAGTTGTTGGTCTGCTCGCGATTGCCGTTGACCTGCGGACGAGAGCCGGAACCCTGGAAGCGGGCGGCGGTATTCATCGCGCCGGGCGAGGTAGACACCGCACCGGGGATCAGCAGGGTGAGGGAGGCGAAGTTACGGCCGTTCAGCGGGATGCTGGTGAGTTTCGTCGACGAAAGCGTATCACCCGTGGCCTGGGTCTCGGTCTGGAGGATGGGGCCGACGTCAGCCACTTCAACGGTCTGCGTGATATCACCCAGTTCGAGCTTCACATCAATGCGGGCGATCTGATTGGCTTCGACGCCAAACGGGCCCACGACAGACTTCTTGAAGCCTTTGGCTTCCACCGTAACGGTATACTTGCCGACGCGCAAGAAGGGAAAGGTGTAAATCCCTTCATTGTTCACGGTGGTGTTGGTGCGGACGTTGGTTTCCGTGTTGGTGGCAATCACTGCGCCACCAGGAATGGCTGCGCCGGAGGGATCACTCACACTGCCGGTGATGGACGCGGTGATGGTTTGAGCGGGTAGGCTCAGAGCTAACGACAAAGCGAGCAAAACACGCACTGTCAGACGATTCATTCGGGTCTCCATAAATTGATGACTTTTCTACTAGGGCTCGGGGGGGAATCACGGCGAGCACTCTAGTGAAAATTTATTCACTTTCAGACGGTCTATTTTCCCGTCGCGATTCCTTAGTGCAACTGGAGTGCCAACCGAGAGATTCCCTGTTTTTAATGGCTTAGCCAAGGCGCTATCCCGAGATTCCTACAGTTTTGTGAATCGAACTCCAGGAATCGGGATATCGGCTTTACTCGCCGGAGTTTTCCCGCTCCAGGACGAACTTTTGCCGCACGGGTCCCCCGTTCATTTCCTGGTGGCGGGTCACCACCAGTTGCTTCCCATTGGGCGACAAACGCCAGCGATCAGTAAGAATGCGCGGGTGCCCGCTGTGCTCCCAGGACGTCTCGACGACCAGTTCGCTCGCCTCCCAGCGCGCCTTCAACTGGCGTGCCTTGCCGAGGACCTCGATCGTTACCGGAGTCTCGTCCGTGGTGAACTTCCGCACCGTCGTATTCGCGCCGTTGGTGTCGATCTGCAGAGTCGTGACGGTAAGCGACGGCTCGGCGTGGACGATCGAGTCGACGCGCATCCGCGGCGGCTTCAGGAAGGCGAATTCGCTCAAGCCGCGATTCAGGGTGAAGGTGCCGGAGAAGTCCGGGCGCACTTAACTCTCGCCCCCGGCGGCGGGGTAACAGCCCAGGACGCGGATCAGGTCCGAGACTTCGCCCAGATGCGCCAGGGCGTGCTTCACGTTCGGGTCGTCGACGTGGCCCAGGAAGTCGAGGTAGAAGAGATACTCCCAGGGCCGCCCGCGCATCGGGCGGGACTCAATCTTCACCAGCGAAATATCCCGCAACGCCAAGGCCGCCAGCGCCCGGAAGAGCGAACCGGGTGAATTGCGCGTCGTGAAGACGAGCGAGACTTTGCTCGCGGCGGAGCGCTTGGGCAAGGGGAAGTCCGGCCGGCGCAGGAGGAAGAAACGCGTGTAGTTCTTGCGGTCGTCCTCAATCGACGCCTTCAGAATCTCGCCACCGTAGTTCGCCGCCGCCAGGCTGGAGGCGATCGCCGCCGCGCCGGGCGGGCGCTCCGCCATCATCATCTTCACGCTGCCCGCGGTGTCGTAGAAGGTCTTCTTCTCGAGCTTCGGATGCGCCGCGAAGAACCGCAGGCATTGGTTCAACGCCACCGGGTGCGAGTAGACCTGCTTCAGGGCCGAGAACTTCGTCCCCGGCGGCACGATCAGGTTGTGGACGATGCGGACACTGGTTTCGGCCACAATGCGATGGTCGAAGTTCAGCAGGTGATCGTAATTCTCGTGGACCGATCCGTGCAGCGTATTCTCAATCGGCACCACGGCGGCGTTGGCCGCGCCGTCCTGCAAGGCGCGGAACATCTGCTCAAAGCGTTCACACGGGAGAAATTCGAGGCCGGCGCCCAGCAGTTGCACGGCCGCAAGCTCGGAGAAGGCGCCGCGTTCACCTTGGAAAGCGACTACATTTTTCTTTTTCATGGCTTTGTTTGAGGATCCCATCGTTTGGCATCCGGCGCGGGCAGGCCCAGCAGATCCAGCACGCGGTCGACGCAGTGGTCCACCAGATCCAGCACGGTCTCCGGCTTCTGATAAAAGCCCGGCACGGGCGGCGCGAGGATCGCGCCCATCTCGGCCAGCGACGTCATCGTGCGCAGATGCCCGAGATGAAACGGCATCTCGCGCACCATGAGGATCAGCCGCCGCCGCTCCTTCAGCATGACGTCGGCGGAGCGCGTCAGCAGATTGCTGGTGTTTCCGGTAGCGATGGCGGACATGCTGTTCACCGAGCAGGGGGCGATCACCATACCTTGTGTGAGGTACGATCCACTCGCCAAGCGGCTTCCAATATCCTCTAGTGGATATGCATAGTGGGCTAAAGCGCGAAAGTCGGCGCCGAGTTTTCCCATCTCGAGAAAGGCGGTGCGTTCACCCGCCCGCGTCAAAATGAGGTGAATTTCTACATCTCCGCGCGCGCGTAGCTTCTCGAGGAGCCGCCAGCCGTAAATGGAGCCGCTGGCGCCGGAAACTCCAACGATCACGCGGCATTTGAAATGCGCTTCACTCATGGTTAAAAATATTGAAACGATATCCTCTGTTCCGAAAATGGAACGAAAAGAAAAAGCAGGACTTGCCCTCAGTTCCCCAGCTTTATATACTGAATAAAGACACTCCCGTTTGGTCAATAGATTATTGGGTTGGAGATGGCTTGAACGATGGTCCTAGAAGGCGCTTAGCAGTAGTCGAAGCCAACTTTGGGTCGTCCCGTTGGCACGAATATAGCATGGAAGACGCTGGGCAAAAGCTGAAACGGACGCGGGAGCGCTTAAACCTGCGCTACCGCGACGTGGAGGAAGCGAGCCAGCGCATCGCCGAACGCCAAAAGAGCGACGAGTTCGTGATCGCCCTTAGCCGCTTGGCGGATATCGAGAACAAGGGCACGGTCCCGAGCATCTACCGCCTCTACAGCCTGTGCACCATCTACCGGCTCGACCTTACCGACGTCCTCGCGTGGTACGGTGTCCCCTTGCACCAAATGGCCGCCGACTCCCTCGCCGCGCTCGACGTCCCCGCCACGCATCCGATGCGCGTCCGGCTCGATAGCAGCGTCGAGGTCCCCGTACCGTTGAGCCTTGACCCCAGCGTCGATTTTCGCCGGACCACTTACATCACCAGGCTCATCCAGCGTTGGGGCCGTCTGCCGCTGATGCTGCTGGGCGCCACCGACCTGAAGGGCCAGCGCTACGCCGTGATGGGCAGTGACGATTGGTCGATGTACCCCTTCCTCCCGCCGGGCGCAATCCTGCTGATCGACGAAAACAAGCGCAAGATCGCCGCCGACGGCTGGCGCGACGAGCACGAACGGCCGATTTACTTCGTCGAACACCGGCAAGGTTTCGCCGCCGGCTGGTGCAGTTTGGTGGAAGGCCGGTTGATCATGCAGTTCGCCCCCGGCGGCAAGACGCCCCCGCGACTCTTTGCCGAAAACGAAGCCGATATCGTCGGCCAGGTAGTGGGCGTCGCCTCGCGGTTGGACGTCTGGCGGCGGCGGTAGGCGCGCGTCACCCGATGGCCCTGCGCATCCCGGACTCCGAATTGACGCTCAGCTTCGTCCGTGCCTCTGGGCCTGGTGGCCAAAACGTGAACAAAGTCTCGACAGCCGTTGAACTACGCTTCGACGTGCGCCAGTCCCCGTCCCTGCCAGAACCCACGCGCACACGGCTGCTGGCGCTCGCCGGCAATCGGCTGACGCAGGAGGGCGTGCTGATCATCACCGCGCGCGAGCATCGGACGCAGGAAGCGAACCGCGCCGAGGCGCGCGCGCGGCTGGACGAGTTGGTGGCGCAAGCGGGCATCGTGCCAAAGCAGCGGCGCGCGAGCCGGCCCACGTTGGGCTCGAAGGTCCGGCGGCTGGAAGCGAAGTCGGTAAAGTCGTCCACGAAGAAGTTGCGCGGGCGGCCCAGTGACGATTGAATCTCCTATATAATTCTGGGCGGAGAGAATCGCCCCATGTTCTGGCTCGCTACGCTGCTCCTTTTCCAAACACCCCCGCCCGTGCTCGACCTTCCCGCCCGGAACCCCCACACCACCAGCGCCGACTTGGCCGACGGCAAACAGCTTTACCAGGGCCGCTGCGCGGGTTGCCATGGGCCGGAAGGCAGCGGCGGCAAAGGCGCCAACCTGGCCGTCCCGGTGCTGCCGCGCGCGGCGGACGATCGCTCGCTGTACCGGATCATTCGCTACGGCCTGCCCGACACCGAGATGCCGGGGTCGCTGATGGATGCGCGCGAAATCTGGCAAACGGCGGCCTTCGTCCGGAGCCTGGGTTCGGTTTCGGCCGCGCCCGTGGCCGGCGACACGCGCAACGGTGAGCGCGTACTGCGCGGCAAAGCGGGCTGCCTGCAATGCCATGCCCTGGGCAATGAGGGCGGCCGGGCTGGGCCTTCGCTGACCGGTATCGGCGCCCGTCGGGGCGCGGCCCACTTACGCGCCAAAATCGCCGACCCCGCCTCCGAAGTCCACGAGAGCTTCCGCATGGTGCAGGTCACCACGCGCGACGGCCGCACGGTACGCGGGACGCGGCTCAACGAAGATAGCTGGTCAATCCAGTTACGCGACGCGGCCGGCGCATTTCACTCTTTGTGGAAAGAAGAGATTGCCAAACTCGTCAGCGAACGGCGCACCACGATGCCGCCCTACCGGGATCGCTTGAACGAACAGGAACTCACTGACTTAGTCGCCTACTTGTCCGCCGAGCGAGGTGCGCAATGAAATTGGTTATTGCTTTCTTCGTTGGTTTGCCGCTCCTCGCCCAAGTTACTCACGAGCGGCTCTTGAACGCCGAAAAGGAGCCCGGCAATTGGCTCACTTACTCCGGCAACTTCGCCGGACATCGCTTTTCGCCGCTCCAGCAGATTAACGACACCAACGCCAGCCAGTTACAGCCCGCCTGGGTGTATCAATCGAATTCTTTGCAGAAGTTCGAAACCACACCGATCGTCGTCGACGGCGTGATGTATATCTCGGAAGCGCCGAGCCACGTTACCGCGCTCGACACCAAAACCGGCCGTCCGCTCTGGAAGTACCGCCGTCCCATGGCCGACGACATCCGCGTCTGCTGCGGCCAGGTGAACCGCGGCGTCGCCGTGCTGGGCGACTTAGTCTATGTCGGCACGATCGATGCCCACCTGGTCGCGCTCGATGCCAAAACGGGCGCCGTGCGCTGGGACACCACCGTGGCCGACTATCGCGCCGGCCTCTCCATCACCGTCGCGCCGTTAGCGGTGAAGGACAAGATCGTGGTGGGCATCGCGGGCGGCGAGTACGGCATTCGTGGCTTCCTGGATGCTTACGACGCCAAGACCGGCAAGTTAGCCTGGCGCTTCTGGACGGTGCCCGCTGCCGGTGATCCCGAAGCTAAAACGTGGGCCGGCGAGAGTTACAAAAACGGCTCCGCCGCCACTTGGGTAACCGGCGCTTATGACCCGGAAACGAACTTACTGTATTGGGGCACGGGAAATCCAGGGCCGGACTGGAATGGCGAGGTCCGCGCCGGCGACAATTTGTATTCAGATTGCTTACTTGCGTTGGACGTCGATACCGGTAAGTTGAAATGGTATTTCCAATTCACGCCACACGACGTCCACGATTGGGACGCCACCGAAGTCCCCGTCTTGATCGACGCCGAAATTCGTGGGCAGAAGCGTAAGTTAGTTCTCTTCCCCAACCGGAACGCTTTCTCCTACGTGTTGGACCGCACCACGGGGCAGTTCCTGATGGGCAGACCCTACGCCAAGCAGACCTGGGCCACGGGCCTCGACGACAGCGGACGCCCCATCCGCGTCGCCGGCACGTCGCCCACCGTGGCCGGCACGCGCGTCTGGCCGTCGGTGGCCGGCGCCAACAATTGGTACAGCCCGTCCTTTAGCCCCAAAACCGGGTTGCTCTACGTGGCCGCGCGCGAAGCCGGCAGCGTGTATTTCTTTGGCAAAGCCGACTTCAAGGCCGGCGAACAGTACAACGGCGGCGGCTTTCGCAGCATTCCCGGGGAAGAAGAGTGGGGCGCCATCCGCGCGCTGAAGCCCACCACCGGCGAGGTCGCCTGGGAGCATCGGCTGTTCACGCCTCCCTACGCCGGCGTGCTCTCCACCGCCGGCAACCTCGTCTTCGGCGCCACCAACGAAGGCCAGATCTTCGCGCTCAACGCCGCCACCGGCAAGTTGCTCTGGCGCTTCCAAGGCGGCGGACTGGTGCGCTCCAACCCCATGAGCTACCTGAGCGAGGGCAAGCAATACGTAGCGATGGCCCTGGGCAATTCTCTCTACGTCTTTCACGTCCGTTAAACGGCCCTCGCCGTGCAAAGAGGAGGCAGTGGAGATCCACTGATGACACCCTCCCTGATGCCCTCGCACCCGCCCCACCTGGACGCTGAAGTCCTGGAACACTTGGCCCGCCATCGCGGCGACTGCCTCACCGTCCTGCTCCCTGCCCTGCGTCCCGGCGCGCCGGAGGGGGATCGCTTGATTACCTTGCAGGGCCTCTTTCACGCTTTGCCGGCGCACGCCGGCGACCCCATGCGGGGCAAGGTGGAGAAGGCGGTGCTGGAACATGGCCCCTCGCGGGGGGGCTCCGGCTTGGCCATCTTCGCTGGCCTGGACTTCGTCGAAACCTATGACGCGCCCGTCCACGAACCGCGCATCTACGCGGGCGCTGCGTGTCTCTTACTGCCCTTTTTACTCGAAGTGCAAGCCCCGCAAGACTTTTTCGTCCTTGGACTGGGGCGGAATCACATCCGTTGGCTGCGCTATCAGCACGGCGAATGCGTTGCCCTCAACCTGCCTTTCGGTGTTCCCGCGTCGCTCGACGAGTTCCGGCGTCCCGTCCACACGGATCCCCACGCCCGCAACTTTAGCGGAACCGGACCGGGCTTTGGTACCGGACATGAAAGCGAGGATCTGGACCTCCATCTGCATCACTTTTTCGCGCGCGTCGAAGAGGGCCTTTACCCGGAGTTCGGACATCGCCTGCTGTTGCTGGTGGGGCTGGAAGATGAGCTGGCTGCATTTCGGCGCGCAGCCCGGCATGGCCACCTCTTTGCCGAGCAGATTCCGCACGGTTCCAGCGCTCTTTCCCTGCGTGAAATCGCGCAAGCGGCGCGCGATTGCGCGCTGCATCGCCGCCGCCGCGAAGGGCAGGAGGCCTTGCGCCGCTTCCAGGAACGTCGCAACCGCAAGCTCACCAGTTGCGCGCCGGAGGAGATTCTGGAAGCGGCGCAATCCGGCCGCATTCATCTTCTCTGCGTGCCGGAAACCGCTCCCGAAACGGTACCGGATGCGGTGCATGATCTTTGGAATCTCGCCGCGGTGGAGACCTTCCGCCACGGCGGCGAAGTATTCTCGGTGGACCCTCCCGCATCTCTATGCGCCATCCTGCGCTACGAGGCTAGTACGGCTAGCCGCCAGTGATATAGTGTGGACTTCTGCCACCGGAAGAGTTCATCAAGCTTTTGGCGTCCTCCCAAGCGGGAAAATCCTCCCAAGCGGGAAAAAGTGAGGCTTGGGAGGGTTTTCTTGCCCAGTTTCACGAGTTGATCGTCGCCACTGTCGTACGCACGGCGTCGGCGAGCGGCATTCCTGATCGCGCGGACATTGAAGACCTGGTACAGGAAGTTTATCTGAAGCTCTGCGCCCAGAATTACCGGGTGCTGCGCAGCGTGCGATCCGATCACCCGAACAGTGTCTATGGCTTGGTGCGCGCCGTCTCGCACTCTACCACCATCGACTATCTACGCCGCCTGCGGAACCCCACCCTCGACGCACGGAAAACCGTTTCGCTCGCCGCGCTGGAGCAAGACCTCGCCCTGTCCCGTCCGGCCGAGAACGAACTTCATCGCCGGCTGCTCTTTGAGCGCCTCGATGTGATGCTCTCGGACCTGTGCCCGCCGGAGACAGCCGTCCGGGACCGCAACACCTTTTGGCTCTATTACCGCCAAGGGTTTACTTCGAAAGAGATCGCCGCCCTGCCGGCCCTGGACCTGACCGTCAAAGGCGTGGAAAGCCTGCTGTTTCGCCTGACGGCGGCCCTGCGGAATCGGCTGAGTGACGAAGATGGAAAGGGTTTAGGACCGTCCGCGCGTCCTTGATAACAGATGAGTTCGGAAACCAGACCGGGTTGTCTTACTTCCTTCGAAATCGCCGCCCTGGTGGAGGACTTGCTCCCATTGGACCAAGCGGCCGCCGCGCTCACTCACCTTGCGGGCTGCGATAGTTGCGCCAGCGCCCTGCGACAGGCGCGGCAGGATCTCACACGCGACCTGACCATCGCCGAGCGGGCCGTGGTCGTCAACCATCTCGCACGCCCTGCCGGGCGGCAATCCCGGCGTCTGGGCCGGAACCAGCAACGGTGGGCCGTCTCAGCGGCGGCGCTTTTGCTGATCTCCGCGGCCACCTGGTATTTCGCGTTTCCCGCGGAGAGTGTTTCGGACTTGCTGGCCGAGTCCTCGGCGGCCTCGCGCCCTTTTGACTTTCGCCTGCCCGGCGCCAGTTACGGACGGGTGGATCTGCAGCGGGGCGCCGAAGCCAATCCGCCGGCGGCCCTGCTGCGCGCGCAGGCCGCGTTGGCTCGTCAGGCGGCCGCGGGCGAGCACAACCCGGAGTTCTTACGATTGCAGGCCTGGAGCGAATTGCTCACCCATCAAACCGGCGCCGCGGTGCGGACGCTCGAGGAAGCGCGCAGGTTAGCCCCGCATAACCTGGACGTGGTGAACATTCTGGGCGCGGCGTATGCCGCACGGGCGGAAGCCGTTTCGGAGGCCGGCTTCCGCCAGGCTGTGGAAGCCTTCACCGAAGTGCTGGCGGCCCGACCGCAAGATCGCTCCGCGCTCTTCAACCGCGCGCTCGCCTACTACCGTCAAGGCCAGACGCAGCAAGCCATCCACGACTGGCGCGCCTTGCTCCAGGTGGAGACGGACGAAGCCTGGATTCGCGAAGTACGCTCCTTCCTCGCGCAAGCGGAAGCGAAACCGAAATAGCGGATGCGGCGCATCTGGTGGATTTCCTTCCCGCTGCTCCTCGCGACGAGCGCCGCCGGACTCTGGTGGCGCTGGCCCCATCTGCAACTCGCACGGGCGGAATCCGCCCTGCGCGCCATCCCGGCGCCGCACTCCCTGTATTGGCCTGGCTACGAGCCAGGCACCCCGCCCCTCACCTTAGCCGAACGCGCCGAAGCCCTGGCCCGGCTCGCTACTTCGATTGAGGCGGCGGAAAGGCGTTTAGGACCTACCCCGCGCTCGCTTTACCTGCGCGGACGTCTGGCGTCGCTGCGCGGTGGCGCCAGCGAGGCGATCCGCCTTTGCCGGCTCGCCGCGCTGCTGGAGCCCGCCGACGCCGGCCTGCAGATGGCCCACGGCGTCGCGCTAGGAATCCGCGCCGGCGCCGAGAACCGGGCGCTCGATTGGGCTACCGCCGCCGACGTGCTCCTCGCAGCCGCGGAGCTTCCGGGCTTCCCGGCCCTGGGCTACGCGGACCTGGCCCAAGTGAGCGAGCAACTGCCCGCCCCGCACGCGGCGCTCGCGGCCTGGAAAAAGGCGGCGGCTGACCCGGCCTTACAAAGCGTTTTCGCCGGGAACGTTCAGCGCGTGGAAAACGAATTCCGCGCTCGCCAGGAGCGCATCGCCGAAGTCGCCGAACGGCGTCAGCCATCGCGGGACGTGCCCGGCTCCGCCGAACTGCTGCTCCAAATCGCGCTGACGGACTGGTTGCCCCGCCGCGCCGAATTCGCCGCGGACCTCGACCGGCTCGCCGCTTTTCTGCGCACGCAACGGCGGGATGCCACCCTCGCTGACCTCCTCCGCGCCGCCCCGCAAGCCGCCGCCGACCAGGCCCTCGCCCGCGCCGTGGACGCGACCGTGCGCGGCGATTACTCCGCGGCCGCCGAGAGCGGCCTCGCCGCCAGCGGACTCTATGCGGCTAACGGCAACGCAGCTGGACAGGCGCTCGCCGCCCTCCATGCGAGCCTCGGTCTGCGGCGCTCGAATCGAGCGGGCGAATGCCTCGTCCCGGCCAGCTTGGCCCTGAAGCTTGCCACCGCCAGAGCGTACCCTTGGGCCGCGCTGCGCGCCGCCCAGGAGGCGATGGCCTGCAAGGCCACCCAGCAGGTGATCGACGTGCAACTGGAGCGCGAAGACCTCGCCGCCCGCAGCCAGGCCAGCAGCTACCTGGACCTCGAACTGCGCGGCCTCAGTATGTTAGTGGAACCCTCGCGCGGCTTCACCGCGCCGGCGGAAAGCTGGGCTCGCGGCCAGCGCGGCTTTACCAGCTATTGGCGCAGCACACTACCGGCGCCGTTCTCCACGAATTTCTATAGCCCGCTCGGACTGATGGCCGAATCCTTCGGTTATACCCGCTTGGCCACCCTGCTCTTCGAAGAGGCCATGGCCGCCATGGACGGCCATCCGAACCAATGGCTGCGCGACGCCATCCGTTCCGATTTCTTCCGCCTGAATCCCTCCGTGCAACGCCCCGGCCGGGTCACCAGCGAAGTAGAAGCCGCCTCCCGCGAGGTAGCCGCCGGGCAAGCCAGGCTCGCCCTGAGCCGCCTCGCCAAGGTCACGCAGGGCGCGGAGTTCCCGTATCGCCAACTCGACCTCTACGAACGCATGAATCTCTTGCCCGTCCTCGGCCGTGCGCTATGGAGCCAGGGCCAGCGTACCGAGGCCCTCCGCCATTTTCGCGCCGTCGTCGACGAGAGCGTCGCCACCGTCCAGGCGCTAAAGGGCCGGCGTCAGCGCTATGCCACCACACTCACGGTCGCCCCGGCCTGGCGGCAACTGGTTGACGCCGAACTCGCCACCGTGGGCGCCGAGGCCTCGCTGCGTACGTGGCAGACCTTTCGCACGCTGCCCAATCCCGGCCAAGCCATTAGTCTGTCGACCCCGGCCGGCGAAGCCCGGCTCGCCATTGCCCTGCTCCCCGCCGGACCCGCCGTCTGGTGGTCCGATGCCCAAGGCATTGCCGTCACGCGTCTGGCGATTCCAGACCTCGTCAACCGCAGCCAACGTTTCGCGGCCCTGGCCGCCAACCCGGACTCGCCTCTACCCGCCGTGCAGGAGAGCGCCCGCGAACTCTACCGCCTCATCCTGGGGCCCTTCGAAGAGCGCCTGGCGAACGTCCGCACGCTGGTGATCGATCCCGACGGCCCTCTCGCCGTGCTGCCCTGGGGCGCGTTGCTCGATGCCCAGGGCCGCGCCCTGCTCTCGCGCGTCGCCCTCATCCAGACCATTGGCTGGGGCTCGCCCGCCGTCAGCCCGCCCAACCCGGACTGGCAGCCCGCGCTCGTCGTCGCCGAACCCGCCGTTGCCCCCCACGACCGTGCGCGCTTTCCCATCCTCGCCGCCGCGCGCGGCGAAGCCGAACGCCTCCGCGAACTCTTCCCGCATCATCTCTATCTCTCCGGCGACGGCGCCAACGTAGCTGCATTGCAACAGGAACTCGCCCACCATCGCCTCTTTCACTTCGCGGGCCACGGCGTCGCCAACGGCGGTAACGGCGCCCTCGTTCTCGCCGGCGAACCCCTGCTGGGAACCCGGCTCATCACCGCCAACGAAATCGCCGAGTTGGACCTACGCACTTTGCGGCTCGCCACGCTGGCCGCCTGCTCCTCGGGCACCGGCGAGGATCGGGGCGCCGTCAACGTAGAGAGCCTCGTGCAAGCCTTCCTCGACGCCGGTGCCGGGCAGGTTTTGGCCTCACGCTGGAATGTCGATTCCTCGGCTACGTCGCAGGTGATGCGCGGCTTCTACCTCGCCCTTCGCCAGGGCGCCTCTCCTGCCGTCGCGCTCCGCGAGGCCACCGTGGCCAGCATCGCCTCGCAGCCCCATCCCTACTACTGGGCGCCTTTCCAGCTTTACGGTCATCCATGAAAAAGGAAAGTTCATCCGGGTTACGTCATCACTATTGCCAACCGCAATTATGTCCAAGTCGAATGTCCGCCTGCGCCACCGGAACGAGCTCTTTGTCGAGGTCCCCGTTCCTCCTCCCCCACCTGACCACCGCTTTTATGTCTTGTTTCACGGCCTGATTTCGCTGGTGCAGAGTCCGGAGGATGAGTTTCGCGCCTATGCCCTGAACATGGACCGGGAACATCACTATCGCTTTGGCCATTGGCTGCGCGAGGATCGTCTGCCGTCCGGTCTCCGGGCCACCCTCCATGGCCTTTCGCCCTCCCCCCGCACCCCGGAGAATTCCCTTAACCCCGCCCTAAATCCCACCATCCGGCTGAGGGACTGGCCGCGCGACGACGACCCCCGCATCCGCGCGCGTCTCAGCTTGCCCCGCCCGCGGCGGATTCACTACCTTGGCCTTGGCAAGGCAGAAATTACCCACCCCGAGTTGCTCCTGCACCCCTCCCCCACCGTCTGCGGACTCACCGTCTTCGAGTACGAACTGCCCGGCTCCCTCGACCAGCTCGAAATCCGCGACGACGAGGGCCAGCGCCACTGGGCCGCCTCCGCCTTCACTGAATTCAAGGGCACCGAATTTGCCGGCGTTGGCTGTAAGCTGGCCACCCTCCACATCTACGACGCCCCGTCGCGACCGCCCGGCGCCGTCGCCCATTCGCTCGACGAGTTCGCGCTCTCCACCGCGCTCCTGGGCCAGCCCGGCGTCACCTTCGCCGCCAGTCCCGCGGACCACGCTGAGCAGCCAGTCGCGCCCCATGGCCTCTCCGCCTTTGAGGTGGCGCCCCTGACGGAGCGCGCCCAGTTTCTGCGCCGTATCGCGAGCTTCGCCCGCACCGGACGCTTCCTGGCCTCCCAGCCTTTGTCCGACGGTAGCTGTAAGTCCTGCTGCTCGGCCGCCGACGGTGACCTTGGCTAGCGCCATCGGCGCTCCCATCTGGGTCCGCGACGGCCAGGGCGACCGGCCGCCAGGCAAAATCGGCGCCTTTACCACCAGTGCCGACGGCCTCTGGCTTGTTTCCGCGAACCATGTCCTCGCCGCCAATGGCGCTTACTTGGATACGCTCACCGGGGTCTACACTACCAGCGGACTCGTCAGCCGGACCGTGATCTTCGCCGAACTCAAGCCTCGCGGCAATCGCGGCGACGCCGCTGCCTGCCGCGTCGCTGCTCCTCCCGGTTTCCGCCCCACCTGGCCCCCCGGCTGGCGCCCTTTTCACGAGCCTCTCTGCCCGCCTCGCCGCACGCCCGTCAAGATCCACGCCGGCGGACAGGATCGCTTCGCCATCGTCGTCCAGCGCGGCAGCTTCCGGGTTGACCTGCAGCAGGCTGGCTTGCCGGGCAACCTGGGCGAAGTCGAGTTCGCCGACAGCCTGTTAGTCCGCACGCAAGACCCCCTCTTCCTGCGCCCCGGCAACTCCGGCGCCCTGGTCGTCACCGCCGGACTCCGCTGCCGCCCCGTCGGACTGATTACCGGCACGTCAATCGAACACGGCAGCGACACCGTCGTCATTTCCCTCCTTACCCACGTCCTCGCCGCCCTTCGTTTGCCACCCCAGATCCTCGTGTGACGGGGCCATCCGACTGATTTCGGGGGCCAAGGCACCGCAAAAGGGGGCACGCTGGGATGTACATATATTAATTTTGTAATATTTCACAAAAGTTATGGTACTGTAACCGTATAGTTATGCCCAGCGGGACCAACGCTAGGGCTGGGGTTAGAGGGACCGATCTAAGGATCGATGTTGGAAGGTAGGCTTAACCATGGCTTGTTTTTCCTGTCTCCCGGAAGGTTTCCTTTAGCCACCTGAATTCTTCAGGAGGTTCTCTCAGAATGTCTGCTTTACAAGGCTTACGAAAAGCCCTCTTTTTGCTTCCCGCCATTCTCTGTCTTAGCACCGCGCTTTCGGCGCAAGAGCGATTTGGCGAACTCACCGGAACGGCGACCGACCCCAGTGGCGCGGTATTGCCCAATGTCAACGTAAAAGTCACCAACAAGGCCACGGCGCGGATCGTAGAAACGAAAACCGACGCCAGCGGCCAATATGTGGTGCGTAATCTCGATCCGGGCCGTTACGTCGTCCGTTTCGAAGTGAAAGGCTTTGCCACCCAGGAGATTCCCGAAGTGAATCTTTTGCTCGGCAAGACGCTACGCGTGAACGCAGCCATGACCGTCGCTAGCGCGGAGCAGACCGTGCAGATCACCGACGCCGCGCCGCTCATCGACACGACGAACACCACCATGGCCAACAACATTACGGCCGAGGAGTTCGACCGGTTGCCGAAGGCCCGCAGCTTCCAGAATTTGGCGGTCCTTTCGACGTCCGTCAATTCGGGCGCCATCGAAGGTGGCATTCAGGTGAACGGCGCCAGCGGCGCTGAGAACAACTTCACCATTGACGGCATCTCCACCACCAGTTTGATCAATGGCCAGAGCCGGCAGGACGCCGCGTTTGAAATTCTGCAGGAAGTGCAGATCAAGACGGGCGGCATTTCGGCAGAGTTCGGCGGCGCTATGGGCGGCGTCATCAGCGCGATCTCGAAGTCCGGCGGTAACGCCTTCCACGGCGATGTTCACTATTACCTTTCGGGTAACAGCCTGAATGCGGCCCCTGTTAAGCGTCTACTGCTCAGCCCCACCGATCAGCTCACCACCAAGTATCACCAGGACGTGAAACAGAAGAACAACATCAACGAATTCGGCTATACGCTGGGCGGCTACCTCATCAAGAACCGGGTATATTTCTTTAGCGCCGCCTCCCCGCGCTTCGGCCGCCGTACGAATGACTACAAATTTGGCAATGGCGTTGACTCCGGTTCCATCGACCAGAAGTCACTGAACAACCTGATGTTCGAAAAAGTCTCCTTCGACTTAACGAAGAACCTGCGCGGCAATGCCTTTTTCCTTTGGACACCCACGTCCAGCACCGGCCGGTTGCCGGGTTACAACGGCGAGGGCCCCAACTTCAACACGGGCTCGCTCGCCGCGGCACAGGTGAACAAGACCATTGGCTACTTCGCGCCGCAGACCAACTACGGTATCGACCTCACGTGGATGGCCAATCCCACCACGCTCTTCGCCATCAAGGCGGGGCGCTTCTGGGATAACTACAAAGATACCGGCCTGCCATCCCCGACCCCGGTGAACTACAGCACCTCCGCCGCGCCCAGCGCGAATTTGTCATTCGCTTCCGAGATTCCTGCCGCTCTCCGGGCCCCGACGAACTTCAATAACGTGCCCCGCATCTTGGGATCCTTTTACGACGTCGCCGCCCGCACTTACGTCCAGGGCGACTTCGGCAAGTTCTTCCGCTTCCTCGGCACGCACGACTTCAAGGCCGGCGTCGGTACACAGAAGATCGTCAACCGTGTGTTGACCGGCTACCCCACCGGCGGCTATATCAACATCTTCTGGGACCGCGCCTTCAACTCCAGCGTTCCCGGCACCCCGCGCAATGCCCGCGGCAAGTATGGCTATTACGAGTATCACGAGTTCGGCACGGGCGGCACCACCGGCGCCAACCTGGGCAATTTTTACTTCCAGGACAACTGGCGCATCATCCCGCGCCTTACCCTGAACCTTGGCTTCCGTTTCGAAAGCGAGACAGTGCCTTCCTTCCAGCGCAATATCCAGGACACGGCCTTTCACTTCAATTGGGGCCAGAAGTTCGCCCCGCGCCTCGGCGCGTCGTTCGACGTCTTCGGCGACGGCCGCCTGAAGGTATATGGCAGCTGGGGCCGTTACTACGATTGGGTCAAGTACGAACTCGCCCGCGGCACCTTCGGTGGCGACTACTGGCGGGTGCGTTACTACGGCCTCGACACGACGGACGTATTCTCTCTCAGCAGCACCAACCGGCCGGGCGCGCCGCTATGGAATCCGGCCAACCCGGCTGCCTTCCGCAACCGCCGTGTTACCGGCTTTGACACCATCGACCCCAAGATCAAGCCCATGGGCAGCGACAACATCAACCTCGGCACCGAATTCCGTCTCGGGTCGCAGATGGTGCTGCGCGCTTCCTACGTACACAACAGCCTGATCCGCACCATCGAGGATCTGGGCGTGCTCGTCAACGGCGACGAAGTGTACTACTATGCCAATCCTGGCGAGGGCGGCGCGCTGATCACCCCTTCCTCGGGACTCACCAAGCCCTTTGCCACGCCCAAGGCGATCCGCAAGTATGACGCGGCCGAGTTCCAGCTCACGAAGCGTTATGGCTCTTGGTTCGGCTCTGCCAGCTACGTCTACAGCCGCCTGTACGGCAACTACGCTGGCTTGGCGAATTCCGACGAAATCCGCACCGGCGCCGATGGCGGTGGCCTGTACGGCGCCGCGCAGGAAGCCTTTGGACAGAACTCCCGCCCGGGCGGCAACGCCGGCCGCGCCTGGGATATCGACGAGTTGCTTTGGGATTCCAAGGGCGGCCTCAATCCGCAGGGCCGCTTGTCCACGGATCGTCCGCACGCCATCAAGTTGTATGGTTCGAAGACCATCAACTGGAACACCAAGACGGCTACGGACGTGGGCGCGTTCTTCTATGCCGCCTCCGGCACACCGCTCACCACGCTAGTGAATACGATCAACGGTACGCAGCCGTTTGTCAATGGCCGTGGCGACCTTGGCCGCACGCCCTTTTTAACCTATACGAACCTCGTGATCGCCCAGGAGTTTAAGATGGGCGAAACGCGTAAGTTACGGGTTGAATTCAACGCCAACAACCTCTTCAATCAGAAGACGGCTCGCCACCTGTGGACCGAGCTGAACCGCGGAATTGCCAGTGCCGAAATCGACCTGAGCAATACGGACCTCGCCAAGGGCTACGACTACAATGCCCTCATCGCCAAGACACCGGACAACGCCAAGGGATTGGCGCTTTCGCCCCTGTTCAAGCAGGCCGACCTCTTCAACCCCGGCTTCGCCGGCCGGTTCCTACTGAAGTACATCTTCTAGTAAGAACCGGTACGCTTCGCAAAAGGACGGCCTCTCGAGGCCGTCCTTTCTTTTTTGCCGCTCCCAATCTACTTACCCTCCAACACCCGCTCGCTTCCCGCCGCCACCCCCTCGGCCACCGGATCTCCAAAGAATCCACCACCGTCCGCGCCCCTAAGCCCAAATGCACCAGATACGGATCCGTCGACCCAAAACCCTCACTCCCCTTCACTCCCGGTAAGCCAGCCAGTTTCCGCTCCGCACCGTCACCTGCGCTCCCACCGCAAAACGATTACTCTGCGTACCCTGTAAGTCGATCTGTAGCCAATGATTCTGATTCCCGCTTAAGTTCCGTGGTCACCCGGATAATGCCCGCCTAGCTGGGCGTTTAGGTCGAGGTCGCCATCATTATCAATGTCTACAAGCGATACTCCCTTATTGCCCGGCCGCGCCAGGCCCAGGGTGCGCGTCTGGTCAGTGAAGGTCCCGTTGCCTTCATTGTGGAAGAGCCGGTTCGGCTCTAAGCGCGTCATCTGCGGGTCGCCGGTGCCGAAATAGAGATCGAGCGCGCCGTCACGCTGAAGAAAGAGCGCGACGCTCTCCTCACCACCGAAGACAAGAACGAGAAAGAGAAGCCGAAAAGAAGTCCGGCGAGACCGAGCGCAAGACCCGCAAGGCCCCGATGCTCCGCAAAAAGGCCAAGTCCCACCTCCCTAGGCTCATCTCTGGCCGTCACGACGAATGATCCCAGGTGGGGCGCGGTTGGCTTCGACGGCGCGGATGGTGCACGCATTCCCCTTGCTAAACTAGGAGAGCGATGCGCAAAACGACTGACCTTCTTCCCGGCACCCTCGACATGCTGATTCTGAAGGCGGTCTCGCTGAAGCCACTCCACGGCTACGGCGTGTTGCTGCGGCTCAAGCAGATCTCCGCCGAAGCGCTCGCCATTCCCCAAGGCTCGCTTTACCCGGCTCTGTATCGCCTGGAGCATCAGAAACTGATCAGCGCCGAATGGGCTTCCAGCGAGAACAACCGCCGCGCCAAGTACTACACGCTTACCGCGGCCGGCCGCAAGCGGTTGCGCGAACGGACCGCCGGGTGGAACCGGATGTCAGCCGCCATCGCCGCGGCCCTGAACACCAAGCCTGAGGAGGTTTAGCCGATGGGGTTCCACCGCCTGTTCCAACGCCAGAAATTCGAAGCCGAGATGAGCGAGGAGCTCCGTTTTCATCTTGACAAGTACACGCAGGATCTCTTGGACCAAGGCGTGCCGCCCGCCGAGGCCGCCCGGCGCGCTCGCCTGGAGTTCGGCGGAGCGAACACCGTGCAAGAGGAGTGCCGCGAAGCCAGCGGCTGGCAGACTTTCGACGAACTGAGGCGGCAAGCGAGCTATGCCATCCGGCTGCTGCGGAAGTCGCCCGGCTTTACGTCCACAGCGCTCGCCACCCTGGCGATTTGCCTAGGCGCCAACCTGGCCATCTTCGCCGTCATCGACGCGGCTTTGCTTCGCCCCCTGCCATTCCCGGAAGCCCACCGCCTCGTTACCCTCTACAACACCTATCCCCGGGCCGGTGTCGACCGGGACGGAGCCTCGCTCACGAATTATTACGAGCGTCGCGGCCAGATTCCTGCCTTCTCGTCGCTTTCGATATACCGGCCGGAAAGCATGCTGATTGGCGAACCCGGAGCCACGGAACGCTTCGAGAGCGCCTTGGTTTCGCCCGAGTTCTTCGCCACTGTCGGCGTGGCCCCGCTGATGGGCCGTACCTTCACCGAAGCCGAAACCACGTTCCAGACTGACCACGTCGTGCTGCTGACCTATGCCCATTGGCAAAGGCATTACCAGGCGGATCCGCAGGTAGTCGGTCGCCCCATCCGCGTCGATGGGCTCGCCTACAAGATCGTGGGGGTGCTGCCCAAAACCTTCACTTTTCTCTCCTCTGCCGCGCAGCTCTACTTCCCTTACGCCTCCGTGCCCTCGGCCCGCGGACACTTACGGCGGCACAGCGGCAACTCCATCACCATGGTGGCTCGCCTTCGCCCCGGAGCGACTCGGGCACAGGCCCAATCCCAGATCGATGCGCATAACGCGGTCGTCGAAGCGGATAACCCGCAAGCCAAGATGATGGCCGAGGCCGGCTTCCGTTCGGTGGTGGCATCGCTGCATGACGACCATGTGGCTGGCATCCGGCCCATCCTGCTCCTGCTGCAGGCTGGCGTGGGGCTGCTGCTGTTGATCGGCGTCGTCAACCTGGTGAACCTGCTGTTGGTTCGCGCTAGTGGACGCACCAAGGAACTCGCCGTGCGGCAGGCGCTCGGGGCAAGCCGCCGCCACGTGGCGACGGAGGTGCTGGTGGAAACGACACTCCTAACGCTAGCGGGCGGCCTGCTGGGCTGCGCCGTCGGTGCCGCGGGCATTCGACTCCTGGTCGCGCTAGGGGCAGACCAATTGCCCCTCGCGGCTGGAATGGCTTTCGACGGGCGCGTTGCTCTGGTGGCCCTGGCCGGCGCGGTGCTGGTCGGCGTAGCGCTCGCCTTTCCCATCATCTGGTTCACTCTGCGGGCTTCCTTGCATGCGGAAAGCCGGGGTGGCACGGCGAGTGCAGCGGCGCAGGGCCTGCGCCACGCCTTCATTGTTTCGCAAATGACTCTCGCCTTTGTCCTGCTGGCCGGGGCCGGATTGCTAGGGCAAAGCTTAAGAAACGCGACCGCCGTCGCTCCCGGGTTCCGGCCGGAACAAGTGCTGACGGGACAACTCTCGCTGCCGTGGGCGAAGTACCCAGGCTCGAGTCCCCAGCGCCTCCAGATTGTCGAGCGCCTCGGCCGCAGGCTGGTGGAACTGCCCGGTGTCGGCGCCGCCGGTATCGTCCACAATCTACCCTTCAGCGGCAAATCGAACATGACCGCCGTCACGGCCAAAGGCTACCGGCTTCGTCCCGGTGAATCCGTCCGGGGCCACTACTACTACTCGGTAAGCGGTGACTACTTCGGCGCCATTGGCCTCACCCTTAAGTCGGGGCGCTACTTTACCGCCCGGGACGGTGACCAACGCCTATGTGTGATTGACGAGGACTTTGCCCAACGCTACTGGCCCTCCAGCGACCCAGTTGGCCAACAGCTCTTTTCCGGTTCCACCGAATCCACGCCGGACCAGGCGTTCACGGTGGTCGGAGTCGTCAGCCGTGTGAAACAGGTGGGACTAACCGATGACACGCCTCAGGGCGCGGTCTATTTCCCCTACCGCTTCTTTCCCCAGTCCGACTTCTACTTGGTCGCTCGCGCGCGCATTTCCCCCGAGTCGCTAGCCCTGGCCATGCAGCGCGCCGTCCGCGCGTTGGACGCCGACCTACCGGTCACCGACCTTCGCCCCATGCAAACACGCATTGAAGACAGCCTGCTGACCCGTCGTTCGCCCACCCTACTAGCCGCACTCTTTTCAGCGATCGCCCTGTTGCTCACCGCCATTGGCACCTACGGCGTCCTCAGCTATGCCGTGACGCAACGCCGTCGCGAGATCGCCGTCCGGATGGCGCTGGGCGCCCAGCCCGGTCAGATTCGCCACCAGTTTCTCCGCGTGGCTTTCTACCTGCTTCTCTGGGGCACGACGCTGGGAACGATCGGCGCGTGGCTTTCCGGTCGCCTCATGCAAACGCTGCTTTACCAGGTGCCTTCTTTCCACGGGCTCACCCTGGGTGGGGTCGCCCTGGTGATGACCGCCGCTACCCTCACCGCTTGCCTGGTGCCGAGCTATCGCGCATCCCGCGTCTCGCCGAGCGAAGCGCTCGCGGAGTAGTGTAAAGCTCGGGGGGCGACCTGTATGGCCGATCCTGCGGCGGTAAGCTCATGGCTCATCCTAGCGCGGCGGAATCGCCGCTGGGCGACGTAGCTCCTGCAGCGACTTAAGCGCCCGGTCCGCGTCGGCGGGACGGTTGAGCTTGCGGTAGACCTGATTCAGTTGACCGTAGGCGGTCTCGGCGAGCTTGGACTTCGGCTCCAGTTGCAGCACGCGCAGCAGAGCGTTCTCGGCAGCGGCGCTCTCGCCCGCGGCAGCGAGCGCCTTGCCTAACTCCAGCGACGTCTCCGGCATCTCCGGGGCGAGTTCGTAAGCCCGCTTAAGCTCCTTCACCGCGGCGACGGACTGGCCCAACTGAGCGAGGACGAAGCCGAGCTTGTAAGCGGCGATGGCGCTGGCCGGCGCCAAGCTGGCTTCGGCGCGAAAAGCAGCTTCGGCCGCCGCGTAGTTGGCGTTGGCTAATTGCAATTCGCCGATCGCCAACTGGACACCGCGCAGTCCGGGCCGCGCGGCCAGCGCCGCGCGAAAGTGCTGTGCCGCAGCCTCACTTTGTCCGGCCGCCGCGGCGGCTTCGCCGAGCATCTGCTGCGTGCGTGCCGCGCCCGCCGGATTAGCGCGCAGATTCTCAAAGAGCTGCTGAGCCAGGCGGCTGTGGGCCTGGCTGAGGTAGTAGAGCAAGTCCGGATCGGCGGGGCGCGCCAACAGCGCGGCCTCCAGCTTATCCACCGCCTCACGCGGACGCCCGGCTTCGAGGTAAGCAATGCCCAGCAGGTCTGTGGCTTGGGCCTTTTCGAGATGCGGAATCGCGCCAGCGGCGGCGCCCCGCGCGAGTAGCGCGGTGCCCAGCATCTGGTGCGCGCCGGGCAACTCCGGATTGAGCGCGAGGGCTTGGCGCAGGGGAGCGATGGCGCTCCCGTAGTCCTGCTTCGCGAAGTAAACCGCGCCCAGGTTGACGTGCGCCGCGGGCAACTCCGGCGCGAGTTCCACCACCTTACGGAATTCGCGAATCGCGAGGTCGAGGTCGCCGGCGGCCTTCGCGGCGAGGCCCGCGTTGACGTGCTGCGCCAGTTCGGGCGAAACGGTTTGTGCGAGGATGAGCACCAGCAGAATCATGGCTTCTCCATAATGCGCACGAGCCCCGTACTGGGTAGCTTCTCCACCTGGCGATGGCCGCCGGGCCAGGTGATGGTGACCTCGGCAGGCGAGCCCGCCAGATGCACGCGCCGGTCATTGGCGGAGAGATAGCTGCCCGACGTGGTCGCGTAAACGGTCTGGCCGCCTGCCTGGACAATCGCTCCCGCGCCGTCACTGTTGGCGTGCTTGCCGTTCAATTCGAGCGTGATCCCGGGCTGCGAGGCCTGGCCGCGCAAGACCAAGGGCGCGCCGCCGAGCACAGCGACAACGGCATCGAGCGTGCCGTCGTTATCCAAGTCACCGAAGGCGGCGCCGCGGCCAGCCAGCGCGGCGAGCGGCAAATTGGCCGCGCGGAAACGGCCGCCGTCGTTCAAGTAGAGCGCGGGCGGCTCGCGGTAGCGCAGGCCCGGCTGGATCTTCTCGACGTTGTCGAGCACGTGGCTCTGCGCGGCGAAAAGATCCTTCCAGCCGTTGTTGTCAAAGTCGTGCAGACCCACGCCCCAGCCACTGCTGCGCGCCGTCAGCGCGGCCAAGCCACTCGTCAGGCTGACGTAGGCAAAGTGGCCACCTTCGTTGCGATAGAGGGCATATTTCTCAAGCGCCAGATTGGTGACGGCCAGATCGGGGCGGCCGTCGTTATCGAAGTCCGCGAAGGCGGCGCCCATGCCGGCGTAGGTGCGGGCGTCGTCGGAGAGGGCGACACCGGCTTCGAGGGCACACTCGCGGAATTTGCCGTTGCGCTCGTTGTGAAAGAGGAACTGCTCCATGCCGTCGTTGGCGACGAAGATATCCGGGTAGCCGTCCTGATCATAGTCGTTGACGGCGACGCCCATGCCTTTGCCGATGGCCGCGCCGATGCCGGAGTCCGCCGTGACGTCGCGGAAGTGGCCGTGGCCGTCGTTGTGGAAGAGCAGATTGCTGATGCCCGGAAACTTGTCGGGGCGGCAGTAGGCGTTGAAGGGCGTGCCGCAGAGGATATTGCGGCTGAGGTCCCAATCGAGATAACGGGCGACGAAGAGGTCGAGGTGGCCGTCGAGGTCATAGTCGAGCAAGGCGGCCGACACGCTCCAGCCAGGAGCCTGGGCTTCGGTGGTGAGTTCGAACGTGCCGTTGCCGCGGTTGCGATACAGGCAGGCGCCGCCGTAGCCGGTGACGTAGAGGTCAGGGTCGCCGTCGTTGTCGATGTCGCCGGTGGCGGCGCCCATGCCGTAGAAGTTGGGCGACGAACTGAGACCGGCGGCGGCGGTGACGTCGGTAAAGGCGCCGTTGGGCTCCTGGCGGTACAAGCGATTCCAATAGGCCGGTTCCCGGCGACGAAGGTCAGCCCGGTTGGGGCCGGCGCTCATTTGCCCGCCGTTTACCAGGAAGATGTCGAGCCGCCCGTCGAGGTTATAGTCGAGCAAAGCGACGCCACCGCCCATCGTTTCCGGCAGGTACTTCTGCGGCGTTGGCGACGGCCGGTGTACGAACGGCAAGGTCGACGTCCGAAACGCAAACGGACCCGGCACGGCCAGGAGGGCCACACAGAGTCCGTAAGCAAACCAGCGATACAAGCGCTCAGAATATCAGACGCAAGGCCAACTGCACCAAGCGCGGATTGTTGTATTGGCCGCTCACCACCCCGAACTGCGGATTGCCCATCGCGGTGCCGGGATAGTTGAACTGCACGCGGTTAAACAGGTTGAAGATTTCCGCGCGGAACTGCAGGCCGACGCGTTCGGTGATCGCCGTGTTCTTGAAGACGGTGAAGTCGTAGTTGGCGATGCCGTGCGACCGCACCCGCGAAAGCGACCGCGCCACATTGCCAAACTGGAAGGCGGGCGTCGGTGTGAAGGCCGAGGTGTCGAACCACCGCGACAACCGGTCCTGCGCGGCGCCCGTGAGGTTCGCGGTGGTGCCCGTCGAGTTCGGACGCTGCCCGCCGCCTTGCGAATTGGTCGTATTCACGGCCATCGTCAGGTTCAGGGGATTGCCGCTCTGGAAGGTAGTAACTCCGTTCACGCCCCAGCCGCCCACCACGCGGCTGACGGCGCCATTGGTGGAATTGAGGAACTTCTGGCCCTTGCCGAAAGGCAGGTCATAGATGAAGCTCACGACAGCGCGCTGCGGCACGTCGTAAAGGGCGACGGAGCGCTCAGCGCGCAGGTTGTACCAGTTCTGCACGGCGAGTCCGCCGCCAGGCTCAAGCCAGGCCGTGAGGGTGTCCGTATCGCTGATCAATTTCGAGTAAGTGTAGGAGCCCAGAATCGACGCGCCCTTCGCAAAACGCTTTTCGAGCTTCACCTGCAACGCGTGGTAAATCGAATTGCGATTCATCGGAGAAACGATGTTGAAGCCCGTGTACTGCGGATAGGGCCGCTGCAACTGCGCGCGGGCGACATTGGGTTGCGCCAGGACGCCCAGCTGCACCTGGCCAAAGAACGGATTCGGCACTTGCTGCTGCAAGGCGGCGCCTTGCGACAGGAAGCTCTCCGGCAGTTGGTTCAGCGCCTGATTCGGCCCCGGCAAGTGCGTGCCCTTGGAGCCGGCGTAAGCGACATCCAGCGCCATGCCTCCGGCCAGTTCGCGCTGCACGTCGAAGTTCCATTGCTGGGTGTTGGCGCGCGGATCATTGAAGACGGGCGCGCTGACGCCCTGCCCGTAGAACAGCCGCTGAATATTGGGGCTGCGTCCGGGAGCCTGGATGATGCCATTCGGGAAAGGATTCGACAAGCGATCCGCCGGCGTGATGCTGCCGTCGAGCGTGCCCACATAGGGCGTGGTGTAGGCGTTCGAAATGTCGATATTCGGCGCCGAGTTGAAAGCGACGTCGTTGGGCAGGAAGAACAGTCCCCAGCCCGTGCGAATCACCGTCTTGTTATTCAGCCGGTAAGCGAGGCCCAAGCGCGGCGAGAAGACGTTGCCGAGCTTGGCATTGTTGCGGCTGGGGCTGTCGGGAGAGTTCACCAGTCCCAGGCGACCGGTGAAGTTCAGGCCGCCGCGGCCGCTCAGTTCGTTGGCGACGGTGGGCAGCAACACCACCAGCCGGTCAAAGCGTTCGCTCCAGGGGCCCATCTGCTCGAAGCGCAGCCCGTAATTCAGGGTGAGCCGCGACGTCACCTGATGCTGGTCACCCACGTAGTAAGCGCGATAGATCATCTGGCCAGCGACGAAGTTATTGTGCGTCAAGCCGCCGCCGCTGCCCATGCCGAGCAGGAAGGAAGCGAAGCCGTTGCCCGTGCCCGCCGCGGCCAGCGGATTCACCGACGTCATCAGCGCGTCGAAATTGAAGGAGCCCGAAGGATTGTTCTGCTGATAGTAGTTATGCGTGTTGCGCCGCCATTCAGCGCCGAACTTCAGCGTGTGCTTGCCCAGAATCTTCGTCAGGTTGGGGCTGATCGAGTAAACGTCGTTGCGCGCGACGATCGTGCTGCCCGTGCCGTTCGTACCGAAGACGCCGTTATAGCCCGTCACAATCGGAATGGGCTGCACGCGCACCGCCACCTGATTGTTCAAGGCGGAGGGCCAACCAAGTTGCGTCAGATCGAAGCCGGCGGTGGTCGCGAAACGGTCGTAGTGGAAGCGGCTGAAGCTCAGGCGCAGATCGAGAAACATGCTCGGGGAGAGCGTGAAGTTGTCGCCGATCACCGCTTGGTTGGTGTTCATATCCTCGGTGCAGCGGTCGACGCAGGTCTTGGTGTTGTAGGGGTCAATCGGCAGATTAAGATTGCGCCAGTACGTGTAGCGCACGAAGGCGCGTTGCCGCTCCGAGAAGTTGTGATCGACGCGGAAGTTGTACTGGTTCTGATCGCCGCCGACGCTCGCGTTCGCCGTGAAGTTGTTCACGGCGGTGTTGGGCAAGCCCGGCGAATTCGCCCGGCCCCACAGGCCCGTCATCTGCCGCGCGGCACGGTCAATCCGGCTATCGGGGATCGTGTTGTTGGGGAACGGTACGCGGGAGATCACTTCGGCTCCCGCGGCATTCGTGGCGCAAGCGGCATTGCCGAGGCGTCCGCAAGTGGTGAGCGGATCGTAGACGGGGATCGTATTCCCGGCGGCGTTGCGGAAGTCAGAGAAGTTGCCGCCGCGCTGCAAGTCAGTCGGGACGGAGAAGACGTAACTCTGGCCTTGCCGCAAGCGGAAGCCCTCATAGGAGCCGAAGAAGAACGTCTTGTCCTTGATCACCGGCCCCCCGCCGCTCAAGCCAAACTGATTCTGCGAAAATGCGGGACGGCCGACGCCCGCGCGGTTATTGAAGAAGGTATTCGCGTTCAAAGAACGATTGCGGAAGAACTCGTAGGCGCTGCCGTGGAAGCTATTCGTCCCGGACTTCGTCGTCAGGTTGATCACGCCGCCCGCCAACCGGCCAAACTCCGGCCCCAGGTTGTTCGTCTGTACCTTGAACTCCTGAACGGCGTCCTGCGTGGGCACCAACATCGTATGGTTCACGTAGCTCGAGTTGTTCGGCGCGCCGTCAATGTAAGAAGCACTCTGGTTGGCCTGTCCGCCGCCGATCTGGAAATTAGCCCAGGCGAATGGGTTGGCGCCCGTCGGCGTCTGGCTGCTCTGCCCGCCAGGCACGACGCCCGGCGCCAGCGCCACCAGGCTGAAGACATTGCGGCCATTCAGCGGCATCTCGAGCACCTTGCGCGCTTCCACCACCTGGCCGAGTGAAGCGTTCTCCGTCTGCAGCAACGGCGTCTGCGCCGTCACTTCGAGCACCTGGCTCACGTCGCCCACCTGCATGGCGGCGTCAATCCGAGCGGTACTCTGCACTTCGACCAGGACGTTCTCGCGGACCAACCGGCGAAACCCGGTCTTCTCGATCTCGACGCGGTATTGGCCGGGCGCCAGATTGACGAACTGGTAGTTGCCGTCGGCATCAGTCTGGGTGGTGCGCCGGTCGGCGCGGCCCGCATTGATCAGGACGACGGTGGCTTGCGGCATGGCCGAGCCGGAAGAGTCGGAGACGGCGCCCACGACGGTGCCATAAAACGTTTGCCCGAATGCCAGAGCGGCACTCAGGAGGAGTGAGGCGGAAAGCAGGTACAGACGCATAAGATCCCCTTTTTGCGCTAATGATCATATGTCAGGCAAAAGCCGGGCGCAAGGGGGGCAATGCAGCTTGCCGGACGCCGTGGGTGCCGGTCGGCCGTGAACTCGCGCGGCGGTTGCAGGCGGCTCTTTATCAGCTTTGACTTGCCTTCCAGTAAGGCGGACTTTAGTCCGCGCGGAGCTTCAGCTCCGCACATTCCCAGCCACCGGCTTCATCAGCATCCTGCGGGACGGAGCTAAAGCTCCGTGCGGACTAAAGTCCGCCTTACTGGAGGCGGTCTGACCTGAACAAAAGGGTCAAACTGACATGAGCCCACGTGACCCGCAATGCGGCAACCCAGTGCCGGCAACCCATTGCCAGTCACTTTCCCGAGGTGCATGTGAGTAGATGGGCGAAACCCGCAATCGCGCGGCTCCACGAAGATACCTCAAGGCTTCGAACCACGATAGTCTTCATCGCGCCCTACAATAAGTTCATGATCCGGCGAACTTTCTTCCTCCACCTGGCTCTCGGGCTTGCACTCCTTGGCCAATCGGCCCCTCCGGCCAAGCCTCTACGCGTCCTCTTCATTGGCAACAGCTACACCTACTACAACAACCTCCCGTATCTGCTCGAGCAAATTGCCGAGAGCGAGAAATCAGGCCCGCGCATCCAGACGGAAGTATCCCTGAGCGGCGGGAAGTCCTTGCAGTGGCACTGGGAAAACAAGAAGGCGCTGGAAGCCGTGCAACGGGGTGGGTGGGATTACGTCGTCCTGCAGGAGCACTCCACTTTAGGCAAGCTGGTCCCCGCAGGAGGGACCCCGGAGATCAACGATCCGGCCGCCTACTTCGATTACGCCGAGAGGTTCCACGCCGAGATCGCCAAGACCGGCGCCAAGACCCTGCTCTACGCCACCTGGGCACGTGACGGCTATCCTGAACAGCAGTGGCGCCTCGATGACGCCTTCACGCGGCTCGCCCTCAAGCTCAACGCCACCATCGTACCCGCGGGACTGGCGTGGACCATGCTCCGCCTCGAAGCGCCCTCCCTCCGGCTCTACCAGCCGGACCGCTCGCACCCCACCGCCGTGGGCTCCTACCTGAATGCGCTTCTCTTCTATCGCGTGCTCACCAGGCGTGAACCCACCCATCCGCCCGAGGTCATCACCGGTCCCCGGCGGTGGGACGACCCGAAGATCGTCACGCTCGTGAATCTTCCCTGGACCGACGTCATGACGCTCAACCAACTCGCGCAGCGGGCCGTGGCACAGGCCCCCGTTCGCCCCTGACCGTTTAGAAGCTCATCCGCATGCCCATCTGGATCACCCGTGAGCCCGAGGCCGCCGTGATCTGGCCGAAGTTGGTCGCGGTGACATTGCCGTTCGGCGCGCCGAACTGCGGCTTGTTGAAGGCATTGAACCACTCGGCGCGGAACTGCAGATTCACCCGCTCCCCGATCCGCTGCGACCGGCTCAGGTTCAGATCGAAGGTATTGATCCCAGGAATCCGCAGCTTCGGTTGGGTGCGTGAGTCGTTCCCCAGCGAGTAAGTAGGCGCGGGTAGGAAAGCCGACGTGTCGAAGTAGCGATCAAGCGTCCGCTGGCTATCGGGCAGCACCGGATCCCGCAACCGCACGGCCTGCGCCCCGACACCCGGCAGGCGCGTGTTGTTCGGCCCGGTGATAATCATCGGCAAGCCCCGGCTGAACGTTGTGATCCCGCTCAGTTGCCACCGCCCCAGAATGTGGCTGCCGATGCCCTTCTTCAGCCATTTTTGACCCGGGCCAAACGGCATTTCGTAGATGTAGTTGGTGACGAAATGTTGCGGGCGGTCCTCCTCCCCCGTCGACCGGGAGAGTCCGAGGTTGTTCGGATCGAGAAACGTCGAACGGCCGCCAAATCGCTCCTGCACATTGTCGATCTGCTTGCCCGCCGTGAACGCCGCCTGGAAGCTGAAGCCGTGGCTGAATTGCTTGTCGAGCCGCATGGTGAAGCCGTGGTAGATCGAGTCGCCGACGGGGTCGCGGAAGCGCGTGACGCCGGTATAGTGGCTGAAGGGTTGCAAAAGTTGCGAGCGCCGTACCTGCCGCACGCTCAACGCGCCCGTGGGAATGATGCCGAAATAGGGGTTATCCACCAGGGTATCAAGGCCCGGACCCAGCGCCAGGTATTGCGTATCCACCGCGCTGCGGCTGCGATTGATCCAGATGCGTTGCCCACGGTTGCCCACGTAAGCCACCTCCACCAGGAGCGTGGAGGTCAGCGCCCGCTGAATGTTGAAATTCCACTGGTGGTTGTACGGCGTCACCCACGGCCGGAACGCCGTAGCGATGCTCGAGCCGACACTGGTGGACGGCGCATCGAAGAAGCCAGCTTCAAAGGCCCGCCCCAGGCTCGCGCCTACAGGAGGCGTATTCGGCGCCGCCGGGGGAGGCCCTAAGAACACCGGCGTCTGGGTGAGAAAGCCGCTCCCCAGGTCGCTCGCGCCGGAGCCAATGCCGCCGCTGCCCGGAAAGTAGAACATCCCGTAGCCGGCGCGAATCACCATCTTCGGCCGCACCTGCCACGCCAGACCGACGCGCGGCGCGAAATTATTCCGGTCCGGCGCCGTCTGGTGCCGGGGATTGCCGTCGCGTCCGGTGAAGCGCAGCAGGCCCTTCTGCTTGGTTAAGGGATCGGTGAAGTCGGGGTCGAAGTAGCCCAGTTGGTCGAAACGGTCAGTCCAGGGCGCCTGATACTCCCAGCGCAAGCCGAGATTGATGGTCAGATTGCGCATGGCTTTCCAGTCATCCTGCAGATAGAACGAGTAGTAACGCTGCGACGTCGCTAGCGAAGGATCGTCGCTGAACGTCCCGCCGGTGGGCGCGCCCAACAGGAACGTCGCCGCGCCATGCCCCGCCGTCGCGCTCGAAGTGGCCGGATTCGGCCCTTGCGTGAAGGCCCGGCCAAAGTCATAGCTACCCGAAGGACGCTCCGGCCGGAAGATATTGAAGTACTGGAACAGATAATCCGTGCCGGACTTGATCGAATGGCCCCCGCGCAGCCAGGTGACATGCGCCTGCCCTTCGTAATTGCCTTCCGCATCCGTAAAGAAGGAGGCCCGGTCAGCGCCCAGCGGCGCGATATCCGCCGGTCCAAAACGCGGAAAGATCAAAGTCTTCGCCCGATTCTTGAGCGACGCCGGAAACCCGAGTTTCGTAAAGTCGAACCCCGCGCTCCGCAGTTCCGTTTGCAGGTTGCGCCGCGTGGCGCTCAAGCGGAACTGTCCGATGAGCGCCGGCGTAAAGGTGACCGTGTCGGTAACCACCGTCGACAACGAAGTACTCTTGATCTTGCCCTGCTCGCCATTCACCCCTTCCCCCGGAAACGCCTCGTTGATGCCGGGCGTGAACTGTTGATTCTTTTGCGTGCCCAGCGTGAGAAACAACCGGTGGCGCAACCCGACGGACTGATCGAAGCGGTAAAACTGCCGGCTGGTATCGTTGGCGCGCGAGTTATTCTGTACGAAATTCTGCACCACCGTATCGCGATTGGCCGCCGGGTAGAACTCCATCACCCGCCGCGAAATCGGATCGATCCGGCTGGCCGGGATCTGGTTGCCCGGAAACTGGGCGCGCGTGAAATTGGCGCCATCGGGCACCGTCGTCAGCGGATCGAAGATCCGGATGAGCGCGCCGCCCGAAGTCACCGTGCGCGAAAAGTCGCCCGCCCGCTCCGCGGCCGTGGGCACCGTAGCCAGGATATTGTCCGGCGCCCGTTGCGGAATCCATTCGAAATTCGTAAAGAAGAAAGTCCGGTTCCGCCCATCGTAAACCTTCGGAATGAACACCGGCCCACCTAACGCAAAGCCGTACTCATTCCGGCGGAACGGATTTCTCGCGAGCCCCGCTCTGTTACTCGCCCAGGCGTTGGCGTTCAGCTTGTCGTTGCGGAGGAATTCATAGGCCGCGCCATGCACCTGATTGGTGCCCGAGCGCGTGGCCACCGTCAACACGCCCCCGCCCGACCGCCCGAACTCGCTCGAAAAGGAGTTCGTCAGCACCTTGAACTCCTGCACCGTCTCGAGCGGCGGTGTATAGGCGATGTCGTTGGTGGTGCTGTTGCGGGTCTCCGCGCCATCCAAAAGAATGGCGCTGGTGTTGGATCGCCCGCCGTTCACAATCGGCCCGGAGCCCGCGCTGCCGCGGGGCAGCACGCCCGGCGCCAGGAGCACCAGGTTATAGGGATTGCGCCCCAACAGTGGCAATTCCACCATCTGCTTGGCCCCCACCACATTCCCCAGCGTCGACGACTGTTGCTCCAGTTGCACCGCCGCCGCCGTCACCGTCACTTCCTGCTGCACCGTGCCGCTGCGCAAGGCTAGATTCACCGTCGCCGTCAGGCCTACAGTGAGCCGGATCCCCGTCACCTTCGCCGCATCGAAGCCGGACTTCGTCACCGTCAGATCATACTCACCGGCCTTGAGAAACGGCAGCCGGTAGCCCCCCGAACCATTGGTCTGCGTCTCCGCCTTCTCGCGCGTGGCACGATTCTCCAGCAGCACCGTCGCACCGGGCACCACGGCGCCCGTTTGGTCGTTCACTACCCCCGTCAGATTCGCTTGTTCGATCTGCGCCCAGGCAACCAGGGCGAAGGCAACTAACAGAAGTATCCGTGTCATCGCGAAAGTCTATCACGCGACGCACCGAACTCTTAGACCGCGGCACACGAAAGGACGAAGCGCTGCCGGAGGCTCCGGCCCTTCTACCGGTGGCGAATCGGATCGTCCGGCTTCGGGCCGGCCCACATCGTGAACTCCGTTACTGCCCGCGGGATCGGAAACACGAACAGATGGTAGGCTCGCGAACCCGGGGCAATCGGCTTGCTGGCCGTAAGCGAATAATCATGCCCGCCGGAACGCCAAGTCATCAGGCTGCCTCGAATCTCTCCGAGCTTTTGCATACCCAGATCCGGCCTCGGCAGCAGCGAGAAGACAAAGCGCCCGTGCGCGGGCAAATCCAGCCAGACTGCCTGGCCCGCGATAGCGCCCCGCCAGGAAAAGGCGGGCTTGCCGTCAATGCTCACCTTCGGCGAACTGATGGCAATGTCGACGTCTTCCGCGGCAAAGTCACGCGCCGTACCCTCCACGCGCGCTTCCGTCCGCGCGCTGCTCGCGATCGTGAGATACTCGGTCACCTTTTGCCCGGTCGAAGGATTGACGAACAGGTCGAGCGCCACCGTCTCGCCCACTCTCACGTCCAGCATCGCTGGCGCCGCCGGCAGTGGCAGCGCGGTCCACTGCGGCGTGTTTTTAAAGATCTCACTCATTTTGGCCGGAGTCATCGTCAACCCCGCAAATCGTAGCCTGGCGCGGCCATCGGGCAGCGCTTCCATCGTCAGGTCGTATCCGAAATAAGTGTGATTGTCGAAGTTACCAAGATGCCGTTTGATCACTTCGTTCTCGGTCAAAACGCCGCCACCGAAGCGTCGAATCGGCGGGGAGTCCGGCTCCAGCCGGGTCTCGAAGCGCACAAATATGCCGTGGCTGGAGACTTCCCCGGTCGCTAACTTCGCTCCGGACTGGGCCCCGCACGTGAACACGCCGCACAGAATCAGACTAATCGTTTTCATAACTACTCTTCACCACCCTTGGTTGAAATTGCTGTACTTGTCGAAAATCGGACAGGCTCGCCGACGGCGGCTGCGCCACACGGTAAGCGATGAACAGAAGCACCGCCGCAAAGGCCACGGCCAACGGAATCGGGACGCGAATCTCGCCGGAAAATAGCCAACGCCAGGAGAGTCGTGGCGGAGCAAACACCCGGCAGCGGAGTTCCGCCGGCGCCGCGGGCGCCTGCCAGGTCTTCAGCATCGAACGCAGTTCGTCATCGTTCATGGGTTCGCACTCCTAGGGATACTTCGCAGAGGTTCCAGCAGCGTTCGCAGGTTGGTCCGCGCCCGGTGCAAGCGGGCCTTTACCGTGCCGACTTCCGTATCCACGGCCCGGGCGGTCTCTTCCAAAGTCATGCCCTCGTACTCCACGAGAATCACGACTTCGCGCTGCAATGGCGACAACGACCTCACCGCATGGGCCACGCGATCTTGCATCTGCCAATCCGGCGCCGCCGGCTCCGCCAGGGTGTAGTCCTCATCCAATTGCGTCCAGCGGCCGTCCGCGCGCCAGCGCTTCAGAATCAGGTTCCGCGCCACGCCCAACAGCCAGGAGCGCAGACTGCCCCGCGCCGCGGAGTAACTCCCCGGCGACTTCAGTAGGGCCAAGAAAGTCTCCTGCGCCACGTCCTCAGCCATGGCGGGCGAGCCGGTCATGCGCCAAGCAAAGCCGAAAACGGCATCCTGGTGGGCCTCAAAGACGATTTGGAACTCGGTGTCGCTCACGGTCTCACTTCTTACTTACCGCGAGGGGGCAAAAAGGATATGCCAAGCTCGAAGAAATGCGCGAGAGCGCCAAGAAAGGGGCTGCGATGCCGCGGCGGCCGGGCTCAGCCACGCCGAGCGCCGCGCCAAGAGCTCGTTCTAGCTCCAGAGTTCGTGGACCGGCTCGTAGCTGCCGGCGTTGGCCTCCGGCACGTACTCAAAGCCGCGGCCGAAGGGATCGTCGCGGCGGATGGTGAGCCAGTTGATGCCTAAGGCCGAGTAAATCGTCGCCTCGATGTCTTCGGTGCGGATGGGCCGGTCGTTCTTCCAGCCGTAGTCGAGAATGCCGCGGCCGATGTTGTCGGTTTCGCCGATCGCCCGCTTGCCGCGCACGCCCGCGCCCGCCACCAGCACGCTCTGCTGCGCCCAGTGGTCGCGCCCGGCCGTCAGATTCAGCGGACCCACCGTACGGCCGAACTCGCCCATCGCCAGCACCAGCGTGCTATCGAGCAGTCCGTCGTTGGCAAGATCCTGAATCAGCGTGCCCAGCCCCGCGTCGAACTGGCGCCCCAGTGACCCCGCGTTGGCCGGATTCAGCGGACCCGTGTAAATATTCACGTGGTGATCCCAACTGCCGACGTTGATCTGCACGAAGCGCGTCCCCATGCCAGACCGCAGCAGGTTGCGCGCTGTGATGCAGGCGTTGCCGAAGCCCGAATTGCCATAACGTACGCGCTCGTCCGCGGCGAAGTTGAAGATCTTGTCCACGTCCGGGTTGTACATCAGCTTGCGCGCCGCCGTGTTGAACTGCTCCATCTCCTCGCCAGCCGGATTCAGCGTCGACGCCGCGCGGATCTCGGTGTCGAGGTCCTGCAAGAGGGCGAAGCGGCGGTCGAAGGCCGCCTGCGCGTCCGGGTGACGCGTGTTGGGCAAGCCGCCCCCGTTGGGAGAAACGTAGAACGGCGCGTGCATGGGCGATAGATAACCCGAGCTCGGTCCGTTGCTGGCGTTCAAGTTGATAAAGGCCGGCAGGGGCTTTTGACGGTCACCCAGTTCGAGCGAAACCACCGAGCCGATGTGTGGCGCAATGCGCGACAAGCCGCTGATCGGGTTGCGGCCGATCTCCACCCAATCCTGCCCGAGTTGATGCACCACCACCCAAGGCTTTACCGAGCGCAGCAGCGCGATGCGGTCCATCTGGCCCGCGAGCGTGGGGAAGAGCCCTTGCGGAAAAGCGACGCCGTCGTAGCTGGTGGGGTTGTAGGAGTTCGGCAGCCAGGGGCCTTGCTTCAAGTCGAAGGTGTCGACGTGGCTGGGCGCGCCGCGCATCATCACAAAGATGACGTTCTTGGCCTTGTTGATCGGCGCGGCGGCCGCGCGGGCGACGGTTTCGAGCGGCCGCGACGGCATCAGCATGTAGCCGCCCACGGCGGTGCCGAGGTGCTGAAAGAAGAGCCGGCGGTCAAGCTGCGGACGGCGCCAGAACTGCGTGCGCGCGATTTGGTTGGGGTCGATTTGCGGCATCGTTTTCTCCTGGTAGGGCGCCCTAGTAACTAAAGATGAAGTCGAGCTTGTTCACCATGGCCCACGCCAAGTCCTCCAGGACGGCGTTCTTGGCGGCCGTGGTGGTGGCCTTGCTGAAGAGGTCAATCGCCTTCAAACTCTCGCGACTCGTCGGCGGCCGCGAGAGGAACGTCAGGTACAGTTCCTCCACCAAGTCCTTGGCGACGGCGTTGGTGGCGATCTTCCGCAGCACGGGCGAAGCCGTCAGTTTGATGCGGTTGGTGACGAAGGTGTCGTTCATCAGGCCTAATTGCTGCTGGATGGAACCCGACTGCTGCCGCGCGGAGTTATCGCGATTGCCGCGGTAAAAGGTATTCATCAGCGTGGTGCCGCCGGCCTCCAACGGATCGGGCAACTTCAGCGCCCAATTGATGGGGTCGGCAAAGCCAGCGACGCGATAAGCCGACAGCACCCCCGTCGCGAGTTGAATCGCGTCGTGGACCTCTTCCCCTTCCAGGCGCCGCGGATAGTGCCGCGCGAAGAGCGGTTGGTACTCCAGCTTCCAGGGGTCATCGTATTCGGCGCTCAACTGATACGCCGATGAATTCACCAGCAGCCGGATGAACTCCCGCAAGCTGTAGTCCTTGGCGCCCAGCTCATTCGCCAGACGCTCCAGCAAAATCGGATTCGACGCCTGTAGGCTCCAGGGCGCCGGCGGCGGGTTCGCCGGATCGAGGCGGTAGGGATCGAGTTGATCCACCGGCTCGACGAGCCCCTGGTTGAAGAGCTGCTTCCAGATCCGGTTCGCGAAGTTGCGCGCGAACATTGGATCATTGATCATGAACTCGGCGAATTCGCCCCGCCAATCAGCGCCCTTCGGCGCTTCGCCGGTGCGGTACTCCGGCGTCAGGCTGCGCGTGGTGCCGGCCGGGACGCGGAAGGGACGATTCCCGTAGTTGGTATTGAGGTCATACTGGCCGGTGGCGACGTCGGTCACCATGCGGCTGTTGATGCGCGGATCATCCCGGTCGTTGGTGACGGCGACGTTCCGCTGGCGCGAAAAGAACGCAGCCATGCGCTGTGCTTCGGCGCGCGTCGCGTTGCGGCCCCATAACGACAAGCTGTCGAGATGCCCGCGGCCGTTATGGCACAACACGCAGTCGTAGTGCCCCATGCCCAGGAAGTCGCGCGCCGCGCGGTAGGCGGCCGTGTCAAAGGTATCCTGAATCGGACCACCGGGCGTCGAGCTCCGCAGCAGGTAATTCGCCGGGCCCACGTCGAAGTTGTTGCCCTTGCCCACCACCGAATTCCAGGCCAGATCCTTCACCGACATCGTCTTCGCGAAGGAGTCCAGCATCCAGTTGTAGTAAGCGTTGCGCCCCTCGGCGCGCAGCGAGAAGAACGTATTCGTGCTGACGTTGCCCACCAGGTCGCCGAACCAGAGCACCCAGCGGTCAGCGAATTCGGGCGAATAGAGCAGACGGTCAATCAGTTCGGCTCGTTTGCCGGGCTCTTGGCTGGCCACAAACTCGCGAATTTGCGTGGGCGTGGGAATGCGGCCGGTGAGGTCCAGGTAAATGCGGCGGACGAACTCGTAGTCATTGCTCAGCCGCGCGGACCGCACGCCGGACTTGCGCAACGCGGCGAAGATCTCTTCGTCCACGAAGTTCCGCACGGGCACTTCGGCGGGCGCCAGCGTCGCTCCCGGCGAGTCACTCCGGGCGGCGCGCGAGAACTTCATCACCCGCTCATAGTTCATCGCGCGCGCTTTGGCCGCGGCGTCGACAAACTCGTCTGGGTTGACGCGGAAGGAACAGTTTACGCCGGGATCCATAGTGGAATCAGGCGCGGGAAGGTCTTGGGCCAAGCCCAATGAGACCGAGAGAGGTACAGCCAGCAACAATCCCCGGATCATGCTATGAATTCCCCTTATGCGCAGAGTATAGCAGCGCGTACTGGAAATACAACACGCTTTGGTACTACAGGTCGCGAAAATTTACTATTAAGATTTGCTAAAAAGCGAAACCGACCTCGGCAAAGGTGTTCACCCAGTTGTCCTTCGTCCGCGACGTCGGCAAACCGCCAAACGGATCGCCCTCCGTCCGTCCGCGAATCACCTTCGTCGTCACGCCGAACCAGACCCGCTGCCAGCGCGTCGAAAAGCGCAGGCTCGCCAAAGCATAATTGCCCCAGCCCGTCCGCGCCGTACACTGCGGGCAGGCGAAGCGAATAAAGTTACTCGGCTGCTGGACGCTCTCTTGGTAGCGCATAAAGACGCCCCCGCCGCCCGCCGAAAACAGCACGCGGCCCTTGGCCAGCGGCACCACGCCGCGCCCGCCGAAGGTGACGAAATGCTGATAGTCGCGAATGCGCAGGCTGCCGAGTTGGGTCGTGAGGAAGTCGCGGACATCTGCCGCGCCGAAGACGACGTCGTAGCCGGCGTCGGCCTGAAAGTAGCGCTGGAAGCGATAGCCGTAGTTGGCGGTCAAGGCGGGCTTCGTCTTAAAGTAGGCGTTGATCTCGCCGCGCGGCAGGCCGATGCCCGGTCCGAAATTCAAGTAATGCTTGGGGTAGAGGTCCTGGGCCGCGGAAAACGAAACAAAGCCAATCCCGAGAGCGATGAAACGCCACATGACACTTAGACTAACGCAGCTCTAGCCCCGCTTCGCGCAAACGGGCGATCAGCCCTTCGCGCGCCTCGGCGATCTCGCCGGTGGAGAGCGTGCGGTCCGGCGCGGCCAGGGTAATGCGGTAGCTGAGTGAGTTGCGCCCGTCGCCTAGCGGATGCAGCATCAGGAACTCCGTACGCTCGACGAGTGGCCCCGTCAATAGCGCCGCGACGCTCGCCACCAGCACGCGCGGCCCGGCGACCACCGAAAGGTCAAAGTCCGAAGACGGATACTTGCGCACCGGCCGGTACTGCTTCTGCTCCAGCTTCAGCAGGTCCAGGTTCAGGTCGGCGATCGCGGCGCGGCCCTTCACCAGGGATGGGTGCAGTTCGAACAGCCGTCCGACGGAGGTCTCACCGAGCATGACTTCGGCGGCGCGTCCTGGATGCTCGTAGGGCAAGGCCGTCGTGGGACGAACGGTGAGCGCGGAATTCAGACAAGCCAGCAGGCGTTTGAGCTCCTGCAAATTGCCTTCGCCATCGCTCTTCGAATAGACCGCCGCCACTAACTGCGGAATCTCCAAGGGCGCGTGGCCCTTCACCGGATGAATCTCGTAGCCGATCTCGAAGAGGCGGAAGGCCGCCGTGTGCTTCGCATTCTCGACAATGTTGCGATGAATGCCCGGCAGCAGACTGCGCCGCAACAAGCCCTGGTCCGACGCAATCGGATTCAGCACCCGCACGTGGGACTCCGGCGACAGGCCAAACTTCGCCGCCTGCTCCGCATTCACAAACGAATAGTTGTAGACCTCGGTGTAGCCCTGCTGCGAACACACCGTACGCAGCGTGTGCTGAAACGCGCGGCTCGCGTTGCCCGGCGGCGGCGCGGCGGCCACCAGCGGCGCCACGGGCGTGAAGTTGTCGTAGCCGATCATGCGGCCGATCTCTTCCACCAGATCTCCTTGAGCGAGATGTCCTTGGTCGCGCGCCAACTCGGCACACGGACTTCGAGTTCGTTTTCGTCGATCTCGCTCACGCCGAACTGCAGACGGGTGAGGATCTTCGTCGCCGTGGCGGCGCTGATCGCGTTGCCCAGCTTGCGCCCCAGCCAGTCGAGCGGCAGGCGGATCGGCGCCGGATGGCGCAACTCGGCGTGGACGTCCGAGAGCCCGCCCTTCACGCGAATCCCCGGACAAACCTGTTGCAGCAGGGCCACCGCGCGGGCCAGCGCGCGAACCGTATTGGCCGGATCCTGGCTTTTCTCAAAGCGCATCGAAGCATCCGTCCGCAGCTTCAGCCGCGTCGACGTCTTGCGTACGCTGGCCGCCTGGAAGTTCGCGCTTTCGAGCACGATGCGCGTCGTGCCGGCACTGATGGCGCTGTCGGCGCCGCCAATCACACCGGCGATGGCGATGGGGCCAGTATCGTCCGTGATCACCAGCGTCGCCGAATCAAGCGAATAGATCTCGCCGTTCAACGCGGCGATCTGCTCGCTCTCGTGCGCGTTGCGCACGCGGATGCCGCCTTGCAGCTTGTCGGCGTCGAAGGCGTGCATCGGCTGCGCCAGTTCCGCCATGATGTAGTTCGTCACATCGACGATGTTGTTAATCGGGTTCAGCCCCAGGCTTTCGAGGCGATACTGAAACCACAACGGCGACGGGCCCACGCGCACATTCTCAAAGATCAGCGCGCTGTAGCGCGGGCACAGGGTGAAGTCGCGAATGGCGACGTCGATGCAGGCCAATTCCTCGGGGAACGGGCGCAGCTTCACGGGGTCCTTCAAGTCGAGCCCGAAGATCGCCGACACTTCCCTCGCCATGCCATAGTGGCCCCACAGGTCCGGCCGGTGGGTGAGGCTCTTGTTGTCGATCTCGATGATGAAGTCCGGCGTGCAGCCGATGCCGCCGCCCACTTCCACGATCCCCTCGTGGTCGCGGTTGATGCCCAGTTCCTTGCCGCTGGCCAACATCCCGTCGCTTTCGACGCCGGAGATGGTCGCCTTGGTGAGCCGCTTGCCGTCAATCTCGACGCCCGTTGGACAATAGACGGCCACCATGCCGGGACGCACATTGGGCGCGCCGCAAACGACGGTGCGCGTGCCGTACTGCGCACTCTTCACGACGACGCGCTGATTGTGCGAGCCTTCGATCGGCTGCACGTCCACCACTTTCGCCGACACCACCTTCCAGAAATGCTGGCCCACGGGCTCCAGCCCTTCCGCCTCAGCCGTGCGCAGGGTGATCTGCCGCATGGTCTCTTCGGGTGTCGCCTTCAGCGACGGCACTAACTCTTGAATCCAGTTGTAGGAGAATCTCATGGCTTAGAACTGCTTCAAAAAGCGCAGATCGCCCCCCTGCAATTGGCGGATGTCCTCAATGCCGTAGCGCATCATCACTAAGCGCGTCATACCCAGGCCGAAGGCGAAGCCGTTCCACTGCTCCGGATCGATCCCGCCCAGCCGCAGCACGTTCGGATGCACCAGTCCGCAGGGCAGTAGCTCCACCCAGCCGCTTTGCTTGCACACCGCGCACCCGGCGCCGCCGCAGAGCAGGCATTGGATATCGAGCTCGAAGCCAGGCTCGACGAACGGGAAGTAGCCCGGGCGCAGACGCACCGTCACTTCGCGGCCGAAGATGCCCGAAAGCAGCGTCTTCATGAAGTAGATCAGGTTCGCCACGGAGACGTCCTTGTCCACCATCATGCCTTCGAGTTGATAGAAGGTATGCTCGTGGCTCGCGTCCACCTCTTCGTTGCGGAAGACGCGGCCGGGCGCGATCATCCGGAATGGCGGCTTCAAGAGTTTCATGCCGCGCACCTGCACGGGCGAGGTGTGCGTGCGCAGGCAGAAGCCACCCTCGAGCCAGAAGGTGTCCTGCATGTCGCGCGCCGGATGGTCGGCCGGAATGTTCAGCGCGTCGAAGTTGTTGAACTCGCTCTCGACCTCGGGCCCGTCCAGCACGGCAAAACCGAGCGACGTGAACAACTGCTCAATCTCGCGCTGAATCTGCGTGAGCGGATGCAGGCTTCCTGGACGTTGGCCGCTGGGGGGAATGGTGAGATCGAGCCATTCGGCGTCGAGCTTCACGGCGAGCGCCGCCGCTTCAAAGCCCGCCTTGCGTTCGTCGCAAGCCGTTTCGAGTGTCTGCTTCGCGGCGTTCAGATCCTTGCCGAGAGCGGCCCGTTCCTCGGGCGTCAGCTTGCCGAAGTCCTTGCTCAAGCCGGCCAGCGTCCCTCTCCGGCCCAGGACGTCGACGCGCACGGCCTCCAGGGCTTCCAGCGTCTTAGCGGCGGCGACGCGCGCGAGCGTCGCCTGGGTAAGGTCAGCCAGATTCATGGCTTAGGCGGGCGGCATCGGTACGAATACCGCCGGCTCCAACAGCTCAAAGGCCAGATGATTCACATAGAAGGCAAGTAACGCGTCGGGGTACTTGCCGCGAAACTCCGCGTAGACCTTCTGCTGCCAGTCGCCCGTCAGGTACTGCTTCGCGTCGAGATCCTTGGCGAAGAAGCCATCTTCGTGCGGCACACCCAGGAAGTCGAGCACCGCCTTGATCATGTCCAAATTCGACACCAGAATCGACTGCGCCAAGTCCTGGCCCAGCGCCTCTTCCTGATTGCCCAGCCGCTGCCACACCTTCGGCGCAATCTTCTTGAGCGACTCGTTGTTCAGTTTCGTCAGGTGCAGCCGCGTCTTCAAGCGGTCAAACATCTGAAAGGTCTTCAGCTTGCCGAGCGAGATCGTGCGGAGCAAGGGGATGAGTTGGCTCTCGCCAAGCTGTAAGTAAAGTTCGGAAAAAACCATACGGGGATCTTTCCGCGCGCCGATTTTCGACATCCGCGCCCGGAACCCTCAGGGTAACATAGGCGGCTACGTTACAATGGCTGGCTGGGGGTACTAGTGTCCCCATGAACCAAATGAGCAATATCATCGTTTTAGGCGCGCAGTGGGGAGACGAAGGAAAAGGAAAGATCGTTGATCTCTTTTCTGACCGTTTCGACATCGTCGCGCGGTACCAGGGCGGACACAACGCCGGCCACACCGTCTATATCGGACCCACAAAATACATTCTGAAGCTGATCCCCAGCGGCATCCTGCGCCCGGGCGTCACCGCCGTCATCGGCAACGGCGTCGTCGTTGACCCGTTGGCCCTGGTGGAAGAAATGGCCACGCTCGAGAAGGTGGGCGTGAATGTGCGCGAGCAATTGGCCATCTCCAATCGCGCGCACGTCATCTTCCCCTTCCACCGCATGGTGGAGAAGGTGGGCGAAGGCCGCACCGACCGCGAAGCCATCGGTACTACGTCGCGCGGCATCGGACCCTGCTACGAAGACAAGATCGGCCGCCGCGGCATCCGCATGGCCGACCTGATTGACCCGGCCGGCTTCGAAGCCCACTACAACAACCTCGCCGCCGACAAGATGACCCTGGCCAAGGCCTTCGACGTACACGAGACCATCGACTTTGCCGCCATCCGCCAGCAGTACGAAGAGCTCGCTGGCAAGCTCGCGCCGCTCGTCACCGACACGGCCTCGCTTTTGAACCGCGCCATTCGCGCCGGCAAGCGCGTTCTTTTCGAAGGCGCCCAGGGCGCCATGCTCGACGTGGACCACGGCACTTATCCGTTTGTCACCTCGTCCAACGCGACCGCCGGCGGCGCCTGCTCCGGCACCGGCGTCCCGCCCACCAAAATCACCGGCATCATCGGCGTGTCGAAGGCCTACATCACCCGCGTCGGCGCCGGCCCCTTCCCCAGCGAGGACCACGGTCCCCTCGGCGAGCAGATCCGGCAAGTCGGCAAGGAGTTCGGCTCGGTCACCGGCCGTCCCCGCCGCTGCGGCTGGTTCGACGTCCCGCTCGCCCGCTACACCGCCGCCGTCAACGGCATCGACTCGCTGATCGTCACCAAGCTCGACGTCCTCGATGGCCTGCCCGAGATCCCCGTCTGCACCGGCTATCGCGTGAACGGAGTGGAAGTCACCGACATGCCCGCCACCCGCACCGGCATGGACAGCATCGAGCCCATCTACACGAAGCTCCCCGGCTGGAAGACCTCCACCCGCGGCATCAGCGTCCTCGAGCAGCTTCCGCCCGAAGCGCAAGCCTACCTGCGTTTTCTCGAGGAGCGCACGGAAGTCGAAATCGGCGGCATCTCCACCGGTCCCGAACGCACCGAAACCATCGTCAAGCCCGGCAGCCGCCTGCACCAATTGTTGGGATAGAGCCCGTGGCTGGCCGCGGTGACAGCAATTTCATCGACCCTGCAAAGCGCGGAAATAAAGCAACTTAGCCTATATTTTCCATCCGCCGGGCCGTCGATTCCGCGTTCCTGCGTGCCAAAATAGGGTATCGCTCTCAACCGCCGCCAGCCAGGCCGGCCTCAGCTGTGGGGAAACGTCAATAGAATCAACAACTCCCCGGTTGGTTTCGCCATTTAGCCGAAAGAGCACACAATCAGAACCAAGCGGCCTGGGCCGGTCCAGCGTTTTCAGCAGCCCACTAGTCTAGTAAGGTGCCGCCCGCTCGGCGAAACGAGAAAGTGAATAGAATCAACGAGTCCCCGGTTGGTTTCGTCGCCGGTCGACGCCTAGCCGTGGCCAAGCTTCATGACCCAAGCGAGTCCGAACAGGGCCAACATGAAGTAGCCAAAGGTTTGCAGACCGTAGCGAATGCGCTCCTTGTCGGTCTTCTTGGTCACCACACCGAACACCAGGCTCGTGGCCAGGGCGAACAATAACGAGGCTTCGAAGTGCGAAAGCGAGAGATTCATGCTAGTCCTTTTCCCCTGCGGCGATTTCGTAGGCGTCCACCATCGCCAGGACATTCAGCAGTCCGGCGCCGGCCAGGAACTTCGTCCCGTAGTCATGCACATGGCCTGCGACATCGGGCTGGCTGTAGCCCATCCATGTCGCCAGGTAGTAAGGAATTCCCGCGGCGTTGTTGGCAATGTAGCCGCCGCAATAAATCAGCGTGGTGAGCATGTCCGTCGAACTCCAGAGCCACTCGAACATCGCGCCACGCATCAACAAGCCAAAGGCGAAGAGGACCACGACGCTGCCCGAAAGGATCGCGCCCCGGATGTTGCGCTTCAGGAAAAAATGTCCCGCGCCGGGAACCAGCCAAGCCAGGACCACGGCCGTCGCGACCTTCTGAAAGGGCGCGCTGGGGGCCACGGGCGGTGCGGAAACTGCGGTGTTCGCCATAACCCTTTCATGGTAACGCAGTCGGCGAAAGCCTACACTGGAAGGACGCATGCCCGCCACTTCGATCCATCCGCCGGAGCGAGCCGTCTTCTCCGTTTTAGGCGCGATCAGCTTCTGCCACCTGTTGAACGACGTCGTCCAATCGCTGATTCCCGCCATCTATCCCATTCTGAAGGCCTCCTTCCACCTCGACTTCACTCAGCTCGGGCTGATCTCGTTGACCTATCAACTCACCGCTTCCCTGCTCCAGCCGGTAGTCGGCCACTATACGGATCGCCGGCCGCTGCCGTTCTCGCTCCCCGTGGGCATGACCTTCACGCTTGCTGGGCTCCTACTGCTCTCCTCCGCCGGCAGCTATCCGCTGCTGTTGCTGGCCTCGGGCTTGGTGGGCCTCGGTTCGGCGATCTTTCATCCGGAGTCCTCGCGGGTGGCGCGCCTGGCTTCCGGAGGGCAGCACGGCATGGCGCAGTCCTTGTTTCAGGTGGGTGGCAACTTCGGGTCGTCGCTGGGGCCTTTGCTAGCCGCGTTCATTGTGGTGCCGCGGGGCCGGGGCAGCATCGCCTGGTTCTCCGGCGTGTCCCTGCTGGGCATCGGGATTCTTACGTGGATCGGCCGTTGGTACCGCGATCATCTGACGGCGAGGGCCCAAGCCAAGGTGCGTCTGCTGAACGTGCCGGTGCTCTCGCGCGGCGGGATCGCGGGAGCATTGGCAATTCTGATCGTGCTGATCTTCTCGAAGTATTTCTACATGGCCAGCCTGGGGAGCTATTTCACTTTCTACCTGATTCACAAGTTCGGCGTCTCGGTCCAGAGCGCGCAGATCCATTTGTTCGTCTTCCTGGGCGCGGTGGCCGCGGGCACCTTCATCGGCGGACCCGTGGGTGACCGTATCGGCCGCAAGTATGTGATCTGGGGATCGATCCTCGGCGTGCTGCCTTTCACTTTGGCCCTCCCGCACGCGAATCTCTTCTGGACCGGGCTGCTGGTGGTCCCGATCGGGCTGATTCTGGCTTCGGCGTTCTCGGCGATTCTGGTGTATGCGCAGGAGTTGCTGCCGGGACGGGTCGGGCTGATCTCCGGCCTCTTCTTTGGCTTCGCCTTCGGGCTGGGCGGCATCGGCGCCGCGTTGCTCGGCGGTCTGGCGGACCGCACCAGCATCGAGAACGTCTACCGCCTCTGCGCCTATCTGCCCACGCTCGGGTTGCTGGCCTACTTTCTGCCGAACGTCGGCCGGACGGCTGGAAGTGGACAGCCCCAGCGGAGCTAGCAGTATGGCTCCCCTGTCGCGGTCCTTACCACTCCCCCGCCGAGGCGAGACACCAATTGGGACGGGCAACCGTCTTTTCCCGTGAGCGGCAATCAACCGGCTCAAAAGGAGTGAAACCATGAAACGCTTAATAACCAACCTGCTGATGGCAGGCGCACTGACCGTGGCGGCGGTACCCTCTCCCGCCGCGGTCGTCTTCCGGACCGGGGTCTTCGTTCGGCCAGCCTACAGTGCCTGGGGATATGGCCCCGGATGGGCGCCCGGCCCCTACTACGGAAGCGTCTATGTGCCGCCCACGCACCGGCACGAAGGACAGCTCAAGTTCGACAACACCGACAAGGACGCCCAGGTTTATCTGGACGGTGCCTTCGCCGGAACGGTGCGCGGCCTGAACTCTTCTTGGCTGCGGGAAGGCCAACATGACGTCGAACTGCGCAGTCACGGGGATCGCCTTCACGAACGTATCTACGTGGTGGCGGGAAAGACCGCCCATGTTCGGCAGGAAGCACTAACGCCCAGCAACTCCTAGGCCTCTGGGTATCCGGGGCTGACGGGTGACCCCGTCAGCCCTCCGCAGTGTCCAGATAGGGTTTAGAATGAGACGAGAGGTGCGCCTAAAATTGACGCTTCGAAATCTTTGTCTCTTCAGCTTTTTTGCCGCCTTGCCGCTGGCTGGCCAGGTCACCTACGCCAGGGAAGTGTCGCGGATCGTTCAGGAGAAGTGTCAGCAATGCCATCGCCCAAACGACATTGCGCCGTTCGCCCTCAGCACCTACGACGACGCCGTTACCTGGGCGGAGGACATCAAGCGCGTCGTCAGCGCCGGCATTATGCCGCCCTGGAAGCCGGTGGCCGGGCACGGTGAGTTCCGCGACAGCTTCGCCCTCACTGACCAGGAGAAGCGCGACCTGCTCGCCTGGATCGACGGCGGCACGCCGCTCGGCGACGAAGCGAACATGCCCGCCGCGCCCCCCGAAAAGGGCGAGTGGAGCCTTGGCGAACCCGACCTTACCGTCCGCATGGCGGAGTCCTTCACTCCCGTGCGCGGCCGCGACACCTACCGCTGCTTTGTGCTGCCCACGGGCCTCGACGCCGACAAGTACGTCAGCGCCATCGACGTCGTGCCGGGCAATCGCCAGTCCGTCCATCATGTGATTCTTTATCTCGATTCCACCGGTAAGGCTGAGGAACTCGACAAGGCCGACGAAGGCCCAGGCTACAACTGCCTCGGCGGACCGGGCACGCCCATCGCGGGCAACCTCAGCCTCGCCGACCTCGGCAACCTCGCCTCCGCGCTCAGCTACACGCTCGGCGGTTGGGCCCCGGGAACCCGCGCACACTTGTTGCCCGACGGCGTCGGCATCCCGCTTAGCAAGAACGCGCGCATCGTGATGCAGGTTCACTACTACACGAATGTTTCGCGCGACCCAGACCAGACCCGCGTCGGCATCTATTTTTCGAAGACCAAGGTCGAGAAGCCGATGTTCTTCCTGCCCGTCGTCCAGCAACGGCTCAACATCCCGCCTGGCGCGGCGGAGCACACCGAATCCACCAACTTCGTCGTTCCGTTCCTGCTCGACAACCACGTCATCAACGTCTTCCCGCACATGCACCTCCTGGGGCGGGAGATCAAGATGGAGATGATTCGCGCGGGATCCACCACACCCATGGTCCTCATCGACCAATGGGATTTCAATTGGCAGGGTCCGTACACTTACACCAAGCCCATGGCCGTACCCGCCGGTAGCACCGTGCGCCTCTCCTGTAAGTACGACAACTCGGCCAACAACCCCCGCAACCCCAGCAATCCGCCCAAACGCGTCACCTGGGGCGAAGGCACCGAGGACGAAATGTGCGTCGCGTTCCTGGGTGTGACGCTGGATCGCTTCAGCCCGCTCTTCTAAGTGCTGGCTGACGACGCCTACATGCGCCAAGCGCTCGCCTGCGCGGAGCTCGCCCGCGAGCGTGGTGAAGTCCCCGTCGGCGCCCTCATCGTTGACCCCAGCGGACTCGTCATCGGCCGCGGCGGCAATGCCCCCATCACCGGCTGTGACCCCACCGCCCACGCCGAAATCGCCGCGCTGCGCGACGCCTGCCAACGCCTCAACAACTATCGACTCGGCGGCTGCACCCTCTACGCGACCCTAGAGCCGTGCGTCATGTGCGCCGGCGCCATTGTCCACGCGCGTATCGCCCGCCTCGTGTTCGGCGCGCGCGACCTGCGCTTCGGAGGGGTAAGGAGTAAATTCCAGCTCGCCGATAGCGAGCTACTGAACCATCGGGTGGAGGTAGTGGAAGGCGTTCTCGGCGCGGAGTGCCAACGCCTACTGCAAGCGTTTTTCGCGGACCGGCGCTAGCCAGCCTTTTCGAGCAGCGCCATGCTGATCTTCTGCGCCGTGACCATTTCCTTCGTCACCACGAACTCCCGCACCTTCTTGTACGAAGGCACGTAGTACATGAGATCCAGCATCATCTCTTCAAGGATCATGCGCAGGCCGCGCGCGCCCACTTTGCGTTCCAGCGCCATCTGCGCCACCGCTTCCAGGGCATCGTCGGTGAAGCGCAGTTTCACGTTCTCGAACTCGAAGAGCTTCTGGTATTGCTTGATCAACGCGTTCTTCGGCTTCGTCAGAATCTGCACCAGCGCGTCCTTCGAAAGGTCTTCGAGGACCGCGATCACCGGCAGGCGGCCAATGAATTCCGGGATGAAGCCGCTCTTGATCAAGTCCATCGGCTGGACGTCCTTCAAGAGGTCAATGTCCCGCTTCGGGCTCACTGACTTGCGCGTCCCCTCATTCGCCTCTTCCGTGTTGCCGTAACCGATCTGCCGCTTGCCCGCGCGGCGCGAAATGATCCGCTCCAGGCCCACGAACGCTCCGCCGCAAATGAACAGAATATTGGAGGTGTCCACCGCGGTGAATTCCTGGTGCGGGTGCTTGCGGCCTCCCTGCGGCGGCACGTTGGCGACGGTACCTTCCAGGATCTTGAGGAGTGCCTGCTGCACGCCTTCGCCCGAGACGTCACGCGTGATCGAAGGGTTCTCGTCCTTGCGGCCGATCTTGTCGATTTCGTCGATGTAGATGATGCCCTGCTGCGCGCGCGTCACGTCCCAATCCGCGTTCTGCAACAGACGCAGAATGATATTCTCCACGTCCTCGCCGACATAGCCGGCCTCAGTGAGCGTAGTCGCGTCGACGATGGCGAACGGCACGTCCAGGATGCGGGCCAGCGTCTGCGCCAGCAGCGTCTTGCCGGTGCCCGTCGGGCCGATCAGCATGATGTTGCTCTTGGCCACTTCCACGTCGTTGCCGCGCGTCTTGTTCATCTGGATGCGCTTGTAGTGGTTGTAAACAGCGACGGCGAGCTTCTTCTTGGTCTCTTCCTGCCCGATGACGAACTGGTCGAGGTATTCCTTCAACTCGAGCGGCTTGGGCAGCTTGTTGGGGCCTACCTGCTGATGCTCCGCCTTGTCGTCTTCCAGGATCGAATTGCAGACGTTGATGCACTCGTCGCAGATGTAAGCGCGGGGATAGTCCGACGGGGAAGAAATCAGCTTGCCGACGACGTCCTGGCTCTTGTGGCAGAACGAACAGCGCAAAGTATCGTCAGAGCCGGAACGCTTCACGCGGCCTCCCAAGAACAAACCGAAGATGACCCGTAACCGGCGTACTGGGCGATCTGTACCGAGGAAAAGAGATGATTGGGCACGCGGGAAACTCTACCCTGAGTATAACAGCCGCTCCTCAGAAGGCCACTCATTTTTTCACTCCTCCCACCCGGCTCTTTTTCTTGATACCCTACCGGAACAGGCAGTAGAATTTCACGCCAAGGAGTGCTTGATGCTCAAGCTCAAGGTAAACGGCAAAAGCCGCAATTTCAACGGCGACCCCGCCATGCCCCTGCTGTGGTTCCTCCGCGACGAACTCAGCATGACCGGCACCAAATTCGGCTGCGGCATGGGCCTCTGCGGCGCCTGCACCGTCCATCTCAACGGCGAGGCCGCCCGCAGCTGCACCACGCCCATGAGCGAGGCCGCCGGCAAAGCCGTCACCACCATCGAAGGACTCAGCCCGCAGGCGAATCATCCGGTTCAACAGGCCTGGAAACAATGCAACGTCGCCCAGTGCGGCTACTGCCAGAGCGGACAGATCATGCAGGCCTGCGCCCTCCTCAAAGCGACCCCCAAACCGACTGACCAACAGATTGACCAGGCCATGCAAGGCAACATCTGCCGCTGTGGCACCTACCAGCGCATTCGTACCGCCATCAAAGTGGCGGCGGGAGTAAAAGCATGATTCAGGTTACTCGTCATTCCCGTCGTGGCTTCCTCGGCCAGATGTTCTCCGCCGGCACCTTCATCCTCGGCGCCGGACCCCTCGCCAAAGCCGCCCAGGCTCCCGCGCCCTGGATGCCCAACGTCTTCGTCGCCATCGCTCCCACCGGCCTGGTGAGCATCATCGCCCATCGCTCCGAGATGGGCACGGGCATCCGCACCGCCTTGCCCATGGTGCTCGCCGACGAACTCGAAGCCGACTGGAAGCGCGTCAAGATTGAGCAGGCTCTCGGGGACACCAAGTACGGCTCGCAGAACACCGACGGCTCCTGCTCCATCCGTGACTTTGTCGACATCATCAAGGAAAGCGGCGCTTCGGCTCGCCTGATGCTGGAACGCGCCGCCGCCGCCAAGCTCGGCGTTCCGGCCAACGAGGTAGAAGCCCGCAATCACGAGGTGGTGCACACGAAGTCCGGCAAGAAGCTCGGCTTCGGCGAACTCGCCGCGCTGGCCGCCAAGCAGCCGGTGCCCAAGAAGGAGGAACTCACCTACAAGCCCGCCTCGAAGTACCGCTACGTTGGCAAGGACGTCGCCATCATTGACCAGAACGACATCGTCGCCGGCAAGGGCACCTTCGGCATGGACGCTCGCGTCCCCGGCATGGTCTACGCCTCCATTGAACGCTCGCCCGTTTACGGCGGCAAGCTCAAGAGCTTCGACGATGCCGCCGCCAAGCAGGTGAAGGGCGTGGAAGGCACGGCCGTCATTGATGGCTTCAAGCCCCCGCACGGCTTCCAGGCCTTGGGCGGCGTCGCCGTCATCGCCAATTCCACCTGGGCCGCCATGCAAGGCCGCAAGAAGCTCAAGGTGGAATGGGAGAGCGGCCCCAACGCGACTTTCGATTCCGCCGCTTTCAAGAAGAGCCTGCAGGAAACCGCTCGCGTGCCCCAAAAGATGGTGCGCAACCTCGGCAACGTCGACGCCGCCTTCGCCAAGGCCGCGAAGACCGTGGAGGCCGAGTACTACGTCCCCATGCTGTCTCACGCGCCGATGGAGCCCCCTGTCGCCGTCGCCGACTTCAAGGACGGCAAGCTCACCTGCTGGTGCCCCACCCAGAATCCGCAAGCCGTGCAGGAAACCGTCTCCGCCGCGCTCGGCATCAAGAAGGAAGACGTCATCTGCCACGTCACCTTGCTGGGCGGCGGCTTCGGCCGCAAGAGCAAGCCCGACTATGTCGCCGAAGCGGCCCTGCTTTCGAAGAAGCTCGGCAAGCCGGTGAAGGTCGTCTGGAGCCGCGAAGACGATATCCGTTTCGACTTCTACCATACCGTCGCCGCCATGTATATGAGGGCATCGGTCGACGAAGCGGGCAAGCCCACCGCCTGGCTGCACCGCTCGGTCTTCCCGTCCATCTCTTCCACCTTCGACCAGACGTCCGAATACGGCTTCGACGTCGAACTCGGCATGGGTCTCGTCGATACGCCCTGGGCGATTCCCAACCAGCGCGCCGAGAATGGCCCGGCCAAGAATCACTTCCGCATCGGCTGGATGCGCGCCGTGGCCAACATCTACCACGCCTTCGGCGTCCACTCCTTCATCGACGAACTCGCCCACCAAGCCGGGCGCGACCGCGTCGAGTACCTCCTCGAAACCATCGGCGCCGACCGCAAAATCGACTTCGCCGCCGAAGGCACCAAGTTCTGGAACAACGGCCAACCGATCGAGAAGTTCCCCTTCGACACGGGCCGCTTGAAGCGCGTGATTCAGCTCGCCGCTGACAAGTCCGGCTGGGCGAACAAGAAGCCCACCAAGGGCCGCGCCCTCGGTATCGCCGCCCACCGCAGCTTCCTCACCTACGTCGCCGCCGTGGTGGAAGTGGAGATCGACGACAAGGGCGGCATCCATATTCCCCGCGTTGACCTCGCGATCGACGCCGGCCAGATCATCCACCCGGACCGCGTCAAGTCACAATTCGAAGGCGCGGCCGTCTTTGGCGCGAGCTTAGCTTTGATGGGCGAGATCACCGCCGGCGACGGCCGTATCCAGCAGTCGAACTTCCACAATTACCCAGTGGCCCGCATCAACGAAGCGCCGATGCTGACCAATGTGCATATCGTGCAGAGCGATGCGCCGCATTCCGGAGTCGGCGAACCCGGCGTACCGCCGATCGCCCCCGCCATCGCCAACGCCATCTTCGCCGCCACCGGCAAGCGCATCCGGGAACTGCCGATCAAGAAGACAAAGTTGGTCTAGCGCTCCGGCCGCATGCTTTGCGTCCAGCCGAGCACGATTAGTAAGCGGCTCGTTCACCTGCCGGGGCCCCGAAAACCGGAGAGCCCGCCGCGTCAGCGGCGGGGCGCCTTCAACGCTTTACTGCAGAAATACCAGTAAAACAGCTATATTCTGTTGTACGTTGCCCCATCGCTCACGCGATGGGCTGTCCGGATTTCGCTTCCATTCGGAAGCTTACGCGGTGGCCGCTCCCGACCGCAACAAATCACCCGTTCCCCGCAAGGAGGTGCGCTAACGCCAGCGCTCCCAGCACGCCGGAGCAGTCGCCCAGCCGCGGACCCGTTATCGCCGGTAACGGCGCATAACCCGCATTCAATTCGCGCATGCGGTTCCTCACTTGCGCCCGAAGCCCAGGCGTCTTCATCACGCCGCCGCCCAGGATGATCCGCAACGGCGAGTACGCGTAACTCAACGAAAGCAGACCGAGGGCGAGATACTCGGCCACGAAGTGTTGCTCGCCGGTTTTGCGCCGCGCCGCCACCGCCAGCCCGCTGGCCATGCCTTCCAGGCAATCCTGGTGCGCGGGGCAAAGTCCCGGGAAGGTGTCGCCCGCGGCTCGCCGCAGAAGCAAATGCCCCATCTCCGGATGTAACTTGCCGTGCAGTAACTGCCCATTCACCACGCCCCCGCCGCCGATGCCGGTGCCGGCCGTGACGTAGAGAAAAGGATCCGGCGCCCCGCCGAAGATATGCTCTCCCCAGGCGGCGGCATTCACGTCCGTATCCAGCACCACGGGGACGCCCAGCGCCTGCTCCACCGCGCGGCGCAACGCGTAGCCGCGCCAAGCCACCTTCGGCGTCGTCCGTGCGATGCGGCCCGCCGCGAGATTCACCGGGCCAAAGGAGCCAATGCCCACCGCGCGCGGACGGTGTGGCGCGAAGAACGCCATTACCTGCTTCATCGTCTCGCGCGGCGTCGTAGTGGGGATCGGTCCACTCAGCAGTAAGTCCCCCGGACCCGTCCCCACCGCGCAAACAAACTTCGTACCCCCCGCTTCGATCCCGCCGTACATACTTACGGCTTCAGTCCGACGTCGCCCAGCACGCGGCGGATATTGGCCGTCAGGATCTCTTCCACCTCCGGCGCGAAAGGACCCGGCATCCCGTAATACATCATGCTGTCCACCGCCTCATAGCCGCCTTCCTGCAAAATCCGTTTGTTCGAGATGTAACACATCACATCGTTCGAATAACCGGCCACCACGATGCGCTCCTTCGGAAACGCCGCCTTGGTTTGCAACGCATAATCCACCACTAACTCGCCCCCCAACGGCACATAAGTTACGGTCTTCCCCAGCCGGATCGCTTGCACCGGGTACGCTACTTTACGCACCGGCAAGTGACGGTCATAAGCGGCCAGCATCACCTTCGCGCGGCGGACCTTGTACTTATTCGGGTCGTGCAGATCCTTTTCGAAATCCTCTCGTGTATGGTGCGCCAGCGGTAAATCGACTAAGTGAAAAGCCGTGCGCAAATTGCCCGCAATCGGCACCCCAGGTTTCGTGATCGCCTCCTCCGTCGCCGCCGCCAGCGACTTGCCGTGCTGCACCGCCAACTCGACTTTCGAACGCGGACTGGGATTCTGGTCCCCGCCCGCCAACATCAGAAACATCCCCACTGAACCCGGATGCGCCCGCTCAAATTCCTCCTGCGCGTAGCCGGCATAGTCGCCGGCGATCTGGTAGAATTCGCCCGTCAGCGTCGTATTGTGGCAGGAATAACCAAACATCGCCCCGAGTAACTTCCCGTTCAAGGCACTTACTCGCAGCACCGGCACCGTATGGTCAATCGGGCCGTTGGGATTCACCAGCCGCCGATTGATGGCGAACGTAGCTTTCCCCTCGTGGTAAGTAATTCGCGCGGCCGTAAGTTGCCCCAGCGAAGCGCCGATCAAGTCGAGCACGGTCGACGAAAGCTTCGCGCCGTAGCGATCAATCTTGGCCCACTCTTCCGGGGGCAAATCGTACATCGTTTCGAGATTCGGCCGCACCACCGGTCCGCTGTGCGTATGCGAGGAGTTAAAGACGATCTGCGCCCGCTCCAGGCCGTACTTCTTGGCCGCCTGCGCCGCGATCCCGTCCGTGATGCGGCGCGGGAATCCAATCAAGTCGCTCGTAATAAAAACGACTTTGTTTCCCTTCGGATCCTCCAGCGCCAGCGCCTTCGCCCACAACTCCTGCAGTACTCCGTCCGACGCGTGCGTCCGCGCCGCGTAGCCCGACATCCATATCGGGCCCTCCGGCGTGATCTTGCTCTTCGCCAGCGCCGCTTTCCAATCAGCGGCTGCCAACATCTGCGCAAGGCCGAACCACGCGGCCCACTTCATCGGGTCACCAACTCGCGCAGCCGGATATTGCGGTACTCCACCCGCGTGTTGTGGCCCAGAAAGCCCAGATAGCCACTCGTGCGCAGCAAGCCCGGATGCTTCTTCAGGACGGCCGCTTCCTTCACGTTGTCCAGGTTCGCGTCGATCGTCACCACGCCGTTCAGCGTGATCTTCACGCGACGCCCCTCCACGTGAATCTCCTCTTCGTTCCATTCGCCGGCCGGCTTCTGAAAGCCGGTGCGGGCCGGAAAAACGTCGTAGATGGAGGCCGTGTGCTGCTCCGGCTTGATCTTGCCCTTGTACATCGCATGCTGATCGTCCAGCACCTGAATCTCCATGCCCACGTAAGCGGCGTCCCCGGTCAACGGCGTGCGGATGCCCACGCCGTTGTTGCCGCCCGGCGATAGCTTGTACTCCAGACGCAGAATGAAGTCGCCGTATTCCCGGTCCGTCAGCAGGTTGCCGCCGCCGTCGGCGGGACAAACGATGGAGCCGTCTTCCACCAGATAACCCTGTCCGTGGCCGCCCACCAGTTGCCAGCCTTTCAACGACTTGCCATCGAATAGCGGCCGAAAGCCAGTTTCGTCGGCCATGGCCAAGAGTAAGGTAATCATCGTCAACATGCGATCATTGTAACCCTCGCACCGCCACGCGTCGTAAACTAAAGTCTCCCCATCATGACCGAATGGCTCACGACTGACTTTCTGATGGCCGCGCTCAATATCGTCTTCATCGATGTTTTGCTCGCCGGCGACAACGCCGTCCTCATCGCGCTCGCCGTGCGCCAACTCACGCCGCGGGACCGCCGCGTCGGCATCCTCGTCGGCGCCGGCGGCGCCGTCCTCCTGCGCATCGCGCTCACTTTTTTCGCCACGCGCATGCTGAACATTCCACTGCTGAAGCTGGGCGGCGGCCTGCTCATTCTGTGGATCGCGATCAAGCTCCTGAAGGACGATGGCGAGCAGCACGGAGGCGGCCAGGAAGCTTCCACGCTGTGGCAGGCCATGTGGCTCATCCTGGTCGCCGACGTCACCATGTCGCTCGACAACATCCTCGCCATCGCCGGCGCTTCGAAGGGCCATTTCGAACTCGTCGTCTTCGGCCTCGCCCTGTCGATTCCCTTCGTCGTCTTCGCCAGCAACTGGCTCTCCGGGCTGATGGAGCGCTTCCCCCTCATCGTCATCTTCGGCGCCGCGATCTTGGGAAAAGTCGGCGCCGAGATGATTCTCACCGACCCCTGGGTCGCGGAGCGCTTCCACCCTGGCGCCCTCGGCGACTACGCCATCCAAGCCGCCTGCGCCCTGGGCGTGGTCCTCGTCGGCAAGGCATTGGTCAGACGTCCAGCGAATTAGTGCAGCGACAGTAGAGCCGCAGTCCCGAAGCAGTGCCGAAGTGCCGGGCACTTGGCGAATTTCGGCGGGTCGATTGGCGGGCGGAGAAGGTTTTCACGAAGGCGCAGGGAGACACACGAGGTTGCGCCAACTCAGCCTGGTGGACTCAGGCTACACCACCCTAGCGGCCGATTCCACCGGGAGCCGGAATGGTAAGTGGCCAGGATGGCGGCCTTCCGCTGGGCTTTGTCCTGGCGGGTGCGCCGTCCGATTGATTCGCGGAAGCTATCCCATTGTGGAAGGATACTTTTATGCCGCGTGGGAATCCTTCACCAAAACTGGCGATCACCGTTGATCCCGCCGTATATGAGAGCATCCTGGCCGCTGCCGCCCAGGACGGTGTTAGTGTGTCAGCCTGGATGACCTCGGCCGCGCGGGACGCGCTGAAAATTCGAGCAGGTCTCGAAGCGGTGGCCGGGTGGGAGAAAGAGCACGCGCTTTCACTCCAGTCCTGATCAAGATGAATCCACTGGCCGCCATTGCCGCGCTGGGTGATGGCGTAGAGTTGTCCCGGACGAAAGTCATGCGGTTTGCGCACCGGAAGGTAGAGGGACGCTGCGAACCAAAGTCGGCGTACGTGGTTAAAATGGATTGCGGGAGGCTCGAGGTGGTGAAGTGTTTCAAATTGAAAACTATCCCGTTCCAAAATGAACCATCGTTCCGTTCCGCTCCCCCCGATCCGGTGGCGGGCACTTTGCAGCCTTCCGTTCCAGCCCTGTTTCCAGCCTTCATGCGGAGTGCCAATCAAGAAATGATTGCCCTCCTTCTGTTCGCTGTGTTCTATGTGGCCCTGCCAAATGGCGTGCACCGGGCGGTTTGGCGCTGGACAGGATCGGCGGAAGCCTCATGGGTTGCAGCGATTCTTGCGATTCCGCTGGGCAGTATCCTTTACGTGCGCCTCTTCGAAGGCATTAAGCATCGAGGGCGGAGGGGTTGGTTAATGGTGTCCGCATCTCGTCACCGACCCAATTCAAAATAATCACAAAGCCAGCAAAAACGACACGGCGTGAATGCCCGACACCAAACCCCAATATCCGTACAAAAAATCCAGGCGAGAATTAGAGGAAAACCATGTGGAGTAGCGTGATCGAGAACCCAAGAGCAATTGAAATGTTTCAGCAAGAGCCATCTCTGGAAAACATCACTTTAAGCACATTATTGCTCGAACACGAAGGACCTACGGTGACGATGGTAGTCCAGTTGCGAGACTACCCGGCAAGCCCCCCTGCGAAATGGAGGCTCCAAGATAACAATGCTGTGACAATGGACCTCCAGGCATTGGGTGTTGAGCAAATCACACTGAGTGGTTGGTCGACTGAGAATCAGGTTTCAATATTGATCGAGCGAGCTGCAGGCGGGCAACTTAGGCTTCGCGCGCGGGGTACGACGACCGATGTCGAGATCCTCTGTGGCTGGCTCCGGATCATAGCGGTGACGCCTTATCGCCGGAACTCCCAGCCGGGAATGTCCGCGAAGGCTTCGACTACAGTTTCATGAGAGTTTTCGCGACTGCCAGAATCACGGGATTCGGCAGGGGATTCGGTGCCAGCCTACTTGGCCTGGTTCCCGGCACTTTCCAGCCACTAGATTCGGCGCAGAGCGAGGATATTCTTTTATTCCTGGCCACGACAACCACGTTCATTTTCAGAAAATTTTGAATGGAGTTAATTGGAGATAACTTGAGTGCTGAAACAAACGCTGTTCGTCGTCTTGTCGGTTGCGCCTCTCATGTTCGGACAGTGGCGTTCGGAACCATTTCGGCCACGGTCTGTGCTGCGCTGTTTAGAGACACAACCGATACTCAAGCCCAACTTTCTAGCTAATCCCTACTATTTTCGCGCAGATTTCTCTGGCCGGGGAACGATGGAGACCTTAGTTATGGTGATTACTGAAGCTGGGCAGCGTGGCTTGGTGTATTGTTCGGGGGGCAAACGTGAAGTTGTTTGGGAAGACCTCGTCGATCCTCGAACCCGTAGATTGCTGCAAGGGGGAGAGCTTGGAACACGTGGGCTTTTTGAATTGTGGACCGTCCTAGGCCCACAGGAGGCGAAAGCGGCTCTTGGAAACAATCCCTCGGACCGCAAAGTTGGTGGAGAGCTAGTTGGCGCGGCAGTATTTGTTGTGTTCCAGGACATTGCCAACGTTATCTATCGAAAAGGCGGTCGCTGGAAAAAATATCAGGTAACCCAGGAGGATTCTTCTCGACCCCCACTAGACCCGTGATCATATATGCCCGATCGGAAGGAAGGCTGAAGGGGGACGGTCTGCACTCCCGCTCCTATCGGCTTGCATCGCGAAGGCCGCGGAATGAGCCTACACTCAAGGCATGACGCGACTGCTAGCCTCACTCTTGCTACTCGCGGCCGGCGCAAGCGCTCAACCCAAGCGTGTCCTCTACTTCTCGCACACCGCCGGCTTCCGTCACGACAGCATTGCCAACGCGCGCGAATTGTTGCGCACGCTCGATCCCCAGCGCTGGCAGATCACCGCTTCCGAAGACCTCGCCCTCATCACCGCCAGCCGACTGCGCGAGTTCGATGCCGTCTTCTTCTTCACCTCCGGCGAACTCGCTCTCTCCGACGCCCAGAAGCGCGACCTGCTCGACTACGTGCGCAACGGCGGCGGCTTCGGCGCGACGCATAGCGCCTCCGACACGCTCTATAGCTGGCCCGAATACGGCGAGATGCTGGGCGGCTACTTCGACGGCCATCCCTGGACGCAGCGCGTCACGCTCGACGTGGAGGAGCCGGACCACACCGTGATGCGCGGGCTCCCGCCGTCGTTCAGCCTGGTGGACGAGATCTACCAGCATCGCGCCTTTGACCGGGCTCGCGTCCGCGTACTGATGACGCTCGACACGCGCAGCGTGGACCTGAAGGCCAACGGCGTCAATCGCACCGACAACGACTTCGCCCTGGCCTGGGTGCGTTCCTACGGGCGCGGCCGCGTCTTCTACACGGCGCTGGGCCACTTCGGCAGCGTCTTTGAGGACGCCCGCGTGCAACGTATGCTGCGCCAGGGTCTGGAGTGGATCACCGGCCTTAGCGAAGCCGACACGGCGCCCCGCGGCACGGGCCCGGCGCCCGTGATCGCGGCCGTGGCTGAAGCCGCCCAGTTTAACTTCGCCGGCGCGGTTTCGCCCGGGTCACTGGTGACGCTCTTCGGCACGGGCCTCACGTCGGGTTCCAGCGTCGCCGCCGAATCGGACCACATCCGTCTGGCCGGTACCAGCGTGTTGCTCAACGGCGTGCCGCTGCCTTTGCTCTACGCTTCGCCGCGCCAGGTGAACGTCCGGCTGCCGGACACCCTGCCGGACGCGCCGGAGCTTACCGTGCGCGCCGGTATCGCCAATAGCCCGGCCCTGCCGTTGCGCGTGATGCCCGTCACCCCCGGCATCTTCGCCGTCACCTTTGACCGCGACACCTTCACGCTGTGGGCCACCGGACTCGGCGCCGTCGACGAGAATCAGCGCACCCGGCTCTTGCCGCGCGTCACGCACAACGACGTTGAGGTCGAGGTGCTTTACTCGGGCCAAGCCCCCGGCTTCCCCGGACTCTACCAGGTAAACGCCCGCCGGTCGAACACCGGCGCGGTGGCGTCGCGCTTCGGTCTCGAAATCGGCGGCGTCCGCACCGGAATCTTGCGCCCCTGATCCGTTCCAGATCAGGCAGATCGGGGACGCAGATGATCCCGCGTCAGATACATCTTCACGCTCGAAAAATCGCGAAACACGCGCTCAATGAAGGGATTCGTGAAAAACTGATACGGCGTCCGGCGGCCCCGCTCCTGGATGCTCAGCGTCCGGTAGTCCTGAATCCGGTAGTAGCTCGCCGGCACGTTTTTCACCCGTTCGTGCCGGATACGCTCGTCGCCGCTTTGGCCTCCGATGATGAGTATTCGGTTAGAGACGGATTGCCTTCAGTAAAAAAGCCCCGCTGGCCGTTCTTACTTTGCTGGCAAGCGATACCTCGGAGCTTGTTTCCCGACCAGCACTTGAGCGGTTGCGGACGCTGGATCCCCAGCGCTGGCAGATCGCCGCCTCGGAAGACCTCGCCCTGCCCGTAGCCCAGGACCCTGACAAACTGAATTTGGAGTCACGCGGATTCGAGCCTTCACCCGGGCTCAGCGTCACACCAATTTGCGCGACGCCTCAAAGACCTGTAACCAATCACCTTAGCGCCTTCTTTGCTACCCGCCAGATTGTTCTTTGTTTGTTCCCCCGTGCCAAGATAAGTATGAGCCCGGCAAGCCCGTTCCGTCGTCCGCCAGTCACCGCCAGCAGGAAAAGTGAATAGAATCAACGAGTCCCCGGTTGGTTTCGTCCTGCCCGATAGCCCAAAGCGCCCGGGCAGAGTTTACGCGCCACTGGCGGCGCGGCCTGTTACATTGAGAAGAGTCACCCCCGAGAGAATCCATGTCCGTTTCGCGTGTCGTTTTCGCCCTTTTCCTTCTCACCGGTTGCGGACCTGACGGTCCGCCGCCGAAGCGCGTCATTGCCCACGCCTTCGCCGGCGAGAAGCGCCTCGAACTGCGCAAGGACTTAACTCCGCGCTCTGAGGTGGTAGAGACCGCTGTCTTTGGCGAAGCGCTGGATATTGTGCAGTGGAAACGCCGCTTTGCGCAGGTCCGGACGGTGAGCGGCAAGGAGGGCTGGCTCGATGGCCGGTCTCTCGTGCGCTCCCAGGATATGGACGCGCTGAAGCAGATTGCCAAGGACTTCCGGGATACGGTGCCCATGGGGCACGCCAAGGCCTACGACGTGATGAATGTCCACACGAGTCCGAACCGGCAGTCGCCCAGCTTTGACAAGGTGCCGGCGGAGGAGCAGGTGGAGGTACTCGGCCACCGGGTGGCGTTGCGGACGCCGTATCAGGGTCCGCTGGAGCCGGCCAAAACGGCGGCGCGCAAGCGGACGAAGAAGAAGGCCGCGGAGAGCGACGAACCCAAGTTGCCGCCGCCCCCGGCGCCCCGGGCTCCGGCCTTGCCGGCCGACTGGAAGGACCTCTCGCGTGCGGACCCGGCCGAGCCAGAAACCAAGAAGCCCAGCCGCGGCGGCGTGAAAAACGCCGTCCTCCTGAACAAAGTGCAGCCGCTGGACGTGGGCCCCAAGTACGACGACTGGACCCTGGTGCGCACCAAGAGCGGCGGCATCGGCTGGGTACTGTCGAGCAATTTAACCATGGCCCTGCCGGATGAAGTGGCGCAGTACGCCAACCGCAATCGCATTACGTCGTACTTTGCGCTGGGCGAAGTGGTGGATAGCGAGAAAGGCCGGAAGCAAAGCTTTCTGTGGACCACCATGAGCCAGCGGGCGAAGCCCTACCAGTTTGATAGTTTCCGCGTGCTCGTCTTCAACACGCGCCGCCATCGCTACGAGACCGCACATTGGGAGAAAGAGCTTACGGGCTATTTGCCCATCCGCGTCATGGATCCGGCGCAAGGCGCGCCCGTCTTCAACCTGGTCCTCGAAGACAGCGACGGTGTCTTCTGGCGGCGCCGTTATATCTTCGAAGGCAACAAGGTGAAGTTCCGGGATCAGGCCCGCGTCGAGCGGCCGCGCTTGCCCACCGCGCCCGAAGACCTGCCACCGCTCGAAATGCCGGACACCGTGGAACCCGAAGAACTCTCGCTCTGGGACCGCGTCCGCCGCCGCGTCCTCGGTCAGTAGCTTCCGCGATAAACTGCTAGGCATGCAACGCAGGCAATTTCTTCAAACCACCCCGCTCGCCCTGGGCGCCAGCTTCGCGGCCTTCGCGGAAGGTCCGATGCCGATGGCGAAGCTGGGGCGCACGGGCCTGAATGTCTCACGCTTCACGCTCGGCGGCGCCCACATGTATTGGCGCAAGGACGAGGCGGAGAGCATCCGCATCATCCACCGCGCGATGGACCTCGGCGTGAACTTCTTCGATAGCGCCGCCAAGTACCACGACGGGCGCTCGGACGAGGTGTACGGCAAGGCACTCGGCGAAGGCCGGCGGGCGAAGATCCTGCTCATGTCCAAGGCCGAGAAGCGCGACAAGACGTCCGCCATGGAGCAGCTCGAAAACACGCTGCGCCGCATGAAGACCGATTACCTGGACCTGTGGCAGTGCCACGAGGTGGTGACGCAAGCCGAGGTGGACAAGATTTTGGGCCCCGGCGGTTCGCTCGAAGCCTTTGTACTGGCGAAGAAGCAGGGGAAGGTCCGCCATATCGGCTTCACCGGCCACGCTGACCCCGAAGTTCACCTGCGCCTGCTACGCTCGTTCGATGGTTGGGAGACGGTGCAGCACCCGGTGAATTTGGTGGACCCGCACTATCTGAGCTTCGTCAAGAACGTATTGCCTGAAGTCGGCAAGAAGGGCTGGGGCCGGATTGGGATGAAGTCGAACGCGATGGGCGCGATCGGCACGGCCAAGATCGCCACGATCACGGAGTGCCTGCGTTTCTCCTGGAGCCAATCCATCGATACGCTGGTTTCGGGCGTGGAGACGGTGGAGCAGTTGGAGCACAATGTGGGCGTGTTGAAGAGCTTGGAGCGCATGGGTCCGCCGGAGATGACGAAGGTGCTGGAGCGGACGAAGCAGGGCCCGGTGGGCGTGGGAGTGGAACGCTACAAGCGTAAGCCCGACGCGGCGGGAATTTGGCCATCGCACGAAGATGGAGTCGCGGACTAGGAGTTAGCTGAACGAGCCGCCGGCGAGATGCATCGCGAGTGGGATCGTAGAGGCGGCGATCCGCTTAAGGTCTGGCCACGGGGGATAGCCGCGACGCGCCGTCGCTCAACGAGCGCAGGATGCGGCCCAGGCGGTCGACGTCGATGGGCTTCTCGAGGTAGTCGTCCATGCCGGCGGAGAGGCACTCTTCGCGATCGCCAGCCATCACCCGCGCCGTCATGGCCACAACGGGAAGGCGTTTTCCCTGGTCCTCAGCAGCCTCGCGTAGGCGGATGCGCTGCGTGGTTTCGAGGCCATCCATCTGGGGCATCTCGACGTCCATCAGCACGAGGTCATAGGAGCTTTGCGCGATCCGTTCGAGGGCCACGAGTCCGTCACCAGCCGTCTCCGGCAGGTGGCCGAGCTTTTCGATCAGCTTGCGGGCGACGAGTTGGTTCACTTTGTTATCGTCCACCACCAGCACGCGAAGCGGTACGGCCGGCGGCGCCAGTGTCACGGGAACGGGCGACTCGCGGGGATCGAGGCTCGCTGGCTGGCCACCGGCCTCGGGCGCGTGAATCGAAAAGTGGAACGTGCTGCCGCGGCCCGGGGCGCTTTCGACGCAGAGGTCGCCGCCGAGCAGGACAGTGAGCTTCCGGCAGATGGAGAGGCCCAGGCCAGTGCCGCCGTACTTGCGGGTAGTGCCGCTATCCACCTGACGGAAGGCCTCAAAAATCGTCTGCTGCTTGTCGGCGGGAATGCCGATGCCGGTGTCGCGGACGGCGAAGTGCAAGCGGTCAGTTCCTTCGGCGCGGTTGACGGTAATCAAAATCGAGCCCGCTTCAGTAAACTTCAAGGCATTGGCTAAGAGGTTATTGAGGATCTGACAGAGGCGCAGTTCGTCCGTCTGGACGAGGTAGGGCACGGCAGCGTCCACGTCGCTGGCCAGTGTGAGCCCTTTGGCGATGGCTTGCGCGCGAAAGATATTGAGCGCGGTCTGGACGCAATTGCGTACCGGGACGTGGCCCACAGTGACTTCGAGCTTGCCAGCTTCGATCTTCGAGAGGTCGAGCAGGTCATTCAGGAGGGCCATCAGCGAGCGGCCGCTCAACCGCACGCTATCGAGGCTCTCGCGTTGATCGCCGGTGAGCGACGTGGCGAGCACCAGGTCAGTAAGCGAGAGGACGCCGCTGAGCGGCGTGCGGATTTCGTGGCTCATGCCAGCGAGGAATTCGCTTTTGAGCTTGCTGGCCTGCTCGGCGCGCGCTTTGGCCTCCACCAGTTCATGGGTACGTTCGGCGACGGCTTTCTCTAGGGCCAACCGCTGGGCCGCCTCCTGTGCCAAACGATACCGCAGTCCCGCGTAGAGGAGCAGGGCGAGCGCGACCAGCGCGCCGGCGATGGCCCAGTAGGTCATCCACCAAGGCCTAAGGACGGTGAAGCGGAAGCGGGTAACGGCTTCCGGCCACGGCGCTTGACGCAGCCGGGCCTGGGCCTCGAAGACCTGTTCGCCGGGCTGCCCGGCCAGAAAGTTGAGTTGCGAAACATAGCCGCCCGGGCGCACCGTCCAGGCGGGCTCCGGATCCCAACCGTCCTCCCGCCGCAGCCGGTAGCGGATCTCGACGTCGGTGTGGCGGTAGAGCAACGAAGCCAAAGAAAGCGATAGAGCCGCCCGCGACATCGCCACGCGCGGCCGGTCCGCCGGCGAGTAAGTCCGCCCTTCGAGACTCAGTTGGGCGATCTCGAGCCGTGGCTCCAGCCAGACGGGCGAGGCGGGAAGCGGGGTGTATTGCGCCAGGCCGCCGCTGGTGCCAATCCACATGGAGCCGTCCGGTTCGGCCAGCAAGGCCTCGCTGTTGCAATCGTCCCAGAGCAGGCCGTCAGCGCGGCGGAAAGTGCGGCTCCAGCGGCCATCCTGATAAACGGAGATGCCGGCGTCGGTGCCATTCCAAATCCGGCCCTCGGCATCGGTCTCAAGCGAGTAGGAAAGCGGCGACACCAGGCCGTCGGCCGTGCCAAAGTGCTTCGCTTCGCGGCGGCCGTTGGCGAAGCGCGTGAGCCGGGTGACGCCGGCAGGTCCATGGTAGCCCACCCAGATGGCGCCGCTCGAATCCAACGTGAGTCCCGCCGTGAAGTTCTGCTTCAGGCCATCGCGTGTGGTGAGGAGTTCCCAACGTTGGCCGTCGAAGTGCAGGAGCCCGGCGGCTCCGGCGATCCAACGCTCGCCGTTGGGCTCTTCGCGGAGGTTATAGACAGCTGGGAGGTCGCGCGGAGGCCCTGGCACGGCCGCAAAAACGCCGCCCCGTGGCCGCGAAAAGATGCCCAAGCCGGTAAGCACCCAGACCGCGCCGTCGCGGGCAACGACGATTTTGTTCACGCGCAACTTCTGGCCCGGGCCGATGGGCAAGGTCATCGGCTGCGCGACGCGGGGTCCGTCGAGAGGCAGCCGGAAGAACTCACCGGTAGTGGAGCCGATCCAAAGCTGGCGTTCGGTGTCGATCGCCAGCCCACGGACGGGAATGCCCGCCAACTGGGGAAGGGCTTCGAAGCGCCAGGGAAGATTGGAGCGGGCCCGCGTGCCGCGGAAGAGGCCGTCCTCGGAGCCCACCCACAGAGTCTGGCTATTCTCCCGCACAATACGCCAAACGGTATTGGACTCGAGGCCGGAAGCTGCGGTGTAGGAGGACCACTCTTCGAAGCCCAGGGCGCGCGCCACGCCCTGGCCGGAGTGGCCTAGCCAGAGGGATCCTTCGCGGTCCATCAACGCGTCGCGGACGGAAGGCGCGATGCCTTGACGCTTCTCGATCAGGCGGCAGTCGAAACCTGCGCAGAGGCCCAGTCCCGCGCGGAGCGGGATCAGGAGGCGGCCTCGGCGGTCCAACTTGAGCAAGGGAAGCTGCGTACGCGCGACGGAAAAAGCGGGCGTTTCAAAGAGGCGGAAGTCAGACGAAGGCGGTTCCAGCACGGCCAGTGACTGGGTGCCGCGCGACCAGAGGCGCCCGCCATCGTCGCGCGCGAAGGCGAGCCAGGGTCCACCAGCCGGAGTGGCATAGGTGCGGACGCGCCCGTCCTGCGCGGCGCAGATCTGGCGGCCGCAACCGAACCAGACGGAGTTACCTTCCGCCAGTACGCCGCCAGCCGCGCCCTGCCAGTACCAAGTGCCGGCGCCTGTAGTTAAGTCGACCTGCCAGACACCAAGGTCGGTGCCAACGAGCAGGCGGCCCCCCACCTCGGCCAATGCTTGTCCCCCAGAAATCCGGGCGCCGGGAGGCAGCGCAAAGGGTTCGAGAGCGTCACCCCGCACGCGCCCGAGCCAGCGGGCGCCCGCGGCCCAAATGGTGCGGTCAGACGTTTGAAAGATGCCTTCGACATAGTCGCCGGCGAAGACCGCGTAATGGCGAAACTCTCCCCCATCAAAGCGATAGAGGCCGTTCTGCGTGCCGATCCAGAGGTAGCCCTGGATATCCTGAAACAGGCGCTGCACGGCGAGATTGGCGAGTCCGTCTTCAGCCAGGTAACGACGAAAACGGATCTCCTGCGCACTCGAGGAGAGGCAGGCGAGGCAGAACGCGAGTGCGAGCGTGACTCGTCCCATCTCAAGATTATCGGCGGAATCCGGAGGAAGCGAGAGACGAGATTGATGGTGACTCCGCCGGCGGCTCCACCGGGCTCAGGACGCCGAACGCGGAACGATAAAGCCGGAGGACACAATCCGGCGTTTCCGTGGTTATTTGACCGGTCTGGGCTTGCTCGACAATCCAACGGTCGCTCGCCGTCATCAGACTCATCACCGCACCCAGGAGGAGCGATTCAGGAAGGTCATGGCGGATGGCCCCGCACTGGCAGCCAAGCTTGACCAGAGCGGCAACGGTGTTCCGGGTGCCTTCCATATGCGGCGCGAAACCGGGCGGAACCGTCCCGCTCGTAACGGCCGTGAGAATGCGCACCATGAAGGACAACACCACCGGTTCGTCCTGAAGGACACTTAGGACGTTTCGGTAGATGCCCTCCACCCAGTCCCAGAATTGCTGAGGGCTAGGCGCCGCAGGCTGGGGTCCGACTACGGGCGCCAGTTTCTCGACGACCTCGGTGTAGAGGGTGGCCAGCACGTCCTCACGGTCTTCGAAGTAGTAGTAAAGAAGGCCTTTCGTGACGCCAGCGGCCTTGGCTATGGTCTCCAGCCTGCCCTTGTCAAAACCTGCCGTAGCAAACTCGGCCATGGCAGCGCGCAGGATTCGTTGGCGGCGCTCGGGCGCGAGATTCTGGAAACGTGCGGTCGCCATACCTTTGAGGGTATTGAAGTTTGACCACAGAGTCAAATCTTGAGAATACTTATAACTTTTGAGATTGACCATAAAGTCAAACGATCGTGATAATCGGGTCATGCGAACAGCGCTCAGCCTCCCAATCCGCCGCCCCGCCTGGCCCGTGCGGTTCTTGACCATGGCGCGCGTGGGCTGGCACCTGATGACGTTCAACCGGCTGCGTCTGATGGCGACCTTGCTCGGCGTCGTTTTTGCGACCATCCTCGCCAATCAAGCCATCGGCACGTTGCTGGGGCTCATGGATAAGTTCGCCATGCTCGAGCGGCACGCCAACACCGACATCTGGATTGTGCCGAAAGGGACCCAAGTACTAAACGGCGGCAAAACGATTTCGCTGGCGGCGGTGCTGACAGCCCGCGGCATGCCGGACGTGGCGTTGGCGATGCCGATGGTGCTGGTGGGCGGCAACATCAAGCTGCCGAACGGCGGAGCGGAGCCGCTGCAGATCGTGGGGACGGTTGGCCCGGAGTATCTGGGCGGCCCCTGGAACCTGGTTGCCGGTGACCGGCGTGCCCTGGCGCAAGCAGACACCGTGATCATTGAGGACTCGCAGCGGGAAGAGTTCGGCAATGTCAACCTGGGCTCCCGCCGCGAGATCAACGAGCATCTGACGACGGTGGCGGGCTTTACCTACGGCCTGACCGGCATCGGGGCTTCCTTCGCATTCGCGGACTACGACTACGCCCGGGAATTGGGCAAGATTTCGCCCGACCAAACCAACTTCGGCCTGATCAAGGTGAAGCCCGGCGCGGACATCGGCGCGGTAGCGCGGCAACTGGCCGGGCGCGTGCCGGATGCCACGGTGCTCACCACGGCCGAGCTAGACGCCATGATGATGAACAACCTATTCCGGGTCACCCCGATCGGCATCATCTTTAGCGCCCTGGCCGCCTTTGGGGTCTTGATTGGCTTCATCATCGTTAGCCTTTCGATTTTCTCCGCCGTGTCAGACAACCTGCGGGAGTTCGGGACGCTGAAGGCCGTGGGCGCGCGCAGCCTGGATCTCGGGTTGCTGCTCCTGGCTCAAGCCGTGGCCTACGGGGTACTGGGCTCGACGATCGGCTTGGGCGTCATCTCGGCGCTGGCCAGCGTGATGAGTTCCGGCAAGATGCTGATCCTGATTCAGCCATGGATGATTGGGGCGACATTCGCCTTGATGACCGGGATGTGCTGCGTGGCGTCGCTCATCTCGCTGCTGCGGCTTTGGCGAGTGGAGCCAGGGATGGTGTTCCGATGAGTGGCGCGCTGGCCGAGGTGAGTGAGGTCACGAAAGTCTACCGGACCGGCGGGCAGGAGTTCCCTGCCCTGAGCGAAGTGAGCCTCCGTCTGGAAAGCGGAGAGTTCTCGATGCTCGCGGGGCCATCCGGCTGCGGCAAGACGACCCTGCTGTCGATCCTCGGCGGCGTCTTACGGCCCACCACGGGCAGCGTGAGCGTGCTGGGAAACGACCTCTCGACGATGACCGAGCGCGAACTGGAGGACTATCGTCTCTCGACGGTGGGCTTTATCTTTCAGGGCCACAATCTCCTGGCGTGCCTGACGGCCGAGGAGAACGTGACGGTGATGCTGGAATTGCGCGGTACGCCCCGGCGGCGGGCGCGCGAACGCGCGCGCGAAATCCTGCGGCGGGTGAAGCTGGGCGGCAAGGAGCACAAGCGTCCGCCAGACCTTTCTATCGGCGAGCGCCAACGCGTGGCCGTCGCGCGCGCCCTGGCCGGCGATCCGCAACTGATCCTGGCCGACGAGCCGACGGCGTCGCTGGACGCCGCGAACGGCACCGCCGTGATGGCCGTACTGCGGGAACTCGCCAAAACGGAAGGCAAGACGGTACTTACCGTCACCCACGATAACCGTATTTTTCACCTGGCCGACCGGGTCCTGCAAATGGAAGACGGCCGCCTGCTGGTGAGTGAGGAGCCCCTATGACGTTCGCTCGCCTATTCTCGGTATTGATTCTGGCCGCCTGCGCTTGGGTCATCGGCAGGCAACTCCTCAGCCAGGGCAACTTGCTAGCGCCGACGGCCGAAGCCCGGCGGCACAGCATGCGCGTGCTACCGGAGGGCCCCGAGGAATCGGGGGCCTCGGCAGCGGCACAGGCGATCTCCGGACTGGGGGTGATTGAACCACAGTCGCGCGAGACCAAGGTCGCCGGCCCCGGCGCGGGGTTGATTGCGCGCATCCTGGTTTCCGAAGGGCAACAGGTCCGAGGCGGAGAGCCGCTGGTGGAACTCGAGTCCAGCGTGGAGTTGGCGGCGGTTGAATCCGCGCACGAGGAGATCGAGAGCGCACGCCGGGAGATGGTCCGCGTGGGGGCGGGGGAGCGCGAGGAGACGGTCGCCGCCTCGGAAGCGGACCAGCGGGCGTCGCAGGCCAAGGCCATGCAATCCACCGAGGTCCTGCGCCGTTTGGAAGGCCTGGTCACCAGGGAACTCGTCACGCGGGACGAGTATGACCGCGCCCGCCGCCAAGCCGAGCAGGACCGGGCCTCCGCCGAAGCGGCCACCGCGCGCTATGCCGCCCTGGCTCGCGGAGCGCGGAGGGAGGATGTCGCAGTCCAGGAGGCGCGGTTGCGGCAGGCGGAGAAGAAGTACGGCGAACGACAGTCGGCGTTGCGACTGCGTACCATCCGCGCCGCGTCCGCCGGCACGGTGCTGCAAATCAAATACCGGCCAGGCGAATACTACCTGCCGGGCGGTGAGCCGCTGCTGTTGTTGGGCAACCTCTCCCAACGGCGCGCGCGCATCGACATCGACGAGCGGGACATTGCCCGGGTCCATACGGGCGACGCCGCGTACGTCACCGCACCCGCTTTTCCAACCCGCCGCTTCCCTGCGCGCGTCGCTGAAATAGGCCAGCGAATCGGGCGCAAGAACATCCGCACGGACGACCCAAAGGAGCGGATCGATACGAAGATTCTCGAAGTGGTACTCGATTTAGAGGGCGATGCGCCGGCGCTGATTCCTGGCCTGCGCGTCACAGCCGTGATGGGCGAAGGAGTGAGCCGATGAGAGCGCGCGGTTACATGGCGTTGGCCTTAGCCGTGGGCGCCTATGCGCAGGCACCAGTCCAACTGAGCCTACCGGAGGCGATCCAACTGGGTCTGCGGCCAGGGCAGCGTGCGGACACCGCGTTGGCCGCCGAGGGGGTGGCGCGCGCCAGGTCCGTTGCGCAGGCTAGCCGAGCCGCGCTGCTGCCCTTGGTAGAGGCCACGGTGAGTGGAGGTGAGCGCAAGCAGAACCTCGCCGCCCAGGGCTTCGGGGGCAACGGACAAGGGCTGCCCTTGGCGCTGAATCCAGCGTTCACCAACTTTGACGGACGTCCCACGGTGAGCGCGACGTTGCTCAATCCTGGCCAATGGAAAGCGTGGCAAGCGTCGCGCATGGACGTTAGGCGCGCGGAACGGGAGCGTGATGTGGCACTGGACTCCGCGGCCCAAAACATCGCATCGCTCTACTTGGCTTGTTTGCAGGCCCAGGCCGAGGTCCGCGCGGCGGCCTCAAGTTGGGAATTGGCGAAGAGTCTGCGCCAGGCGGCCGAGGCCCGCCTGGCGGCTGGCACGGTAACGCGGGTAGACTTGACGCGGGCGAAGTCTCAGGAGGCCGCCGACTACAGCGCCATGCTGGCGCAACAACAGACCGAACTCGAAGCGCGCGCGGCACTCTTTAAGGCGATCAACGTCGAAGGTGACGCCAAAGTGGAGTTGCTTCCCCTGCCTCCCTTAGCCATGCCCTCGCAACTCACTTTTGACGAAGCCCTGGCGACAGCCCACGCCCAAAGGTGGGACCTGCGGGTACGGGAAGAGGCCGTACGCGTAGCCTCGGAAAGAGCCAAGGCGGTTGCGTGGGAGAGGCTGCCCACGATCACGGGCTCGTTTGATATCGGCCGCAACGGACTATCGCCCGCCGATACCGCCTGGACGCGCAATGGAACCGCCGGGCTCAAAGTGACGCTCTACGACTTCGGCCGGCGCGGAGAGCGCGAGGCCCAGGCGGCCATCACGCTCCGGGAAGAGCGCATTCGCCTGGAGGAATTGCAACGGGAAATCCGGCGCCAGGTCCGCGTCGCGCTAGGGCGCCTGGTGTCAGCGGAAGCGCAGGTAACTGCCGCCGAGGCCGAACTCGAACTCAGTACACAGCAACTTCAGCAGGTGAGGGCGCGCGCCGAAGTGGGCCTCGCTTTAGGGCTGGACGTCGCGGACGCGCAAAGCCGCTTCGTGCGCGGCACGCGCTCTCTGCTACAGGCGGGTTTTGGCCAGCAGTCGGCCAGGATTGATCTCCTCAACGCCACCGGACAACTGCGGCAACAACTGAATCCCTAAAGATTGGAGATCGTTTTTTGTGAGAAGCCTCTGGATCCTGATTACCGCCGCCACTCTACTTGCTGATCCATCGATTCCGGCTGGCCTATGGCGAAACCGCGAGGAAGGCTTCGTGATTCGCATTCAAGCCTGCGGCGCCGGCTTCTGCGGCTTCGCCGCAGGCGCTCCGCCCGGCAAAGAGAAGAAACCCCAGGATGTCTGTGGCAAGCAAATGCTACGGGACTTCGTCTGGAGCGAAAAGAGTCGCCGCTGGGAAGGCACGATGGAACCACCTGGCGCCGCCACCAAGCTGAACGCGGCGATCTCCTGGGACGGCAAGGGCAACCTGACGATGAAGGCGCGGCTGCTCTTACTGTCGAAAACGATGTCTTTCGTGCCGTTTAACGGCAAGATCGGGCAGGGTTGCCGCCTGGAACCCGAGTAGGTGCCGGCGGCAATCTCTGCCCGATTTGGAGTACTACGGCCGGATGTCTTCCTCAACGAGCCAACTGGTCCATTCCACGGTCCAGTCGTCGTCGCCGATACCGCCCAGGAAATTCGCGGTTTGGTCGAAGAAGCCGTCGTCCGGCGGCTGTACCCAACCGGCGCGGAAGATCGGACTGGCGAAGAGGCCCGCGAAGTCCGGATCGCTGTAAGTGAACGGCCGCGAGACCAGGGGATCGGCCGTGGAGAAGTTGCGGTTCGCGACGCTGGCAAAAGTGGCATTGAAGGCGGCCGGATTTTGGCCGGCGATCGTATTCGCCCCGTTGGCGCCGCGGTTGTTGTTGAAGCAGAGAATGCCATTCATGTTGATATTGCCCTGGTCAGCCTGGGCCTGCGTGGCGGCGTCGCTGATATCGATACAACTGCTGAAGAAGTTCGAGACCAGAATATTGTTGAAGCTGCCCCGGGAACCACGGCGAAGGAAGATGCCGGGAGAATTAGCTTCGTCAAAACCGGGATTGCCGCTCCCGTAGAAGGTCACGTTGTAGATCGTGGGATTTGAGAAGGGCGTCGCGGCCTGGTTGTACTCGCTGTTGTCGCCTTCGATGCCGCGGTTGCCGCGCGAGTCCGGGCTTTGGTACATCAAGCCAAACTGGATGCGGCCCGTATAGCCCAACTGGTAGTCGACATAGTCGTCCGCGCCGAGGCCACCGACGAGCCACTTGGCGTCGTTGTTGCCGCCGAACCATTCAAAGGAGTCGTCCAGCCCGTAGATCGCCTGCAGGTGCTCGGAAACCGTACCTTTGCCGCAACCGCCCCAAGTAAAGGAGTTGAGTTCGTTGTTGGGCGAGAGGATGGCGCCGGCGTACTCCACGCGTACATAGCGCAGTTCGCCGCAGCTATGGTTCGGATCCGTGCCGCCGTAGAGCGTATCGGCGTTGCCGACCAGGCCTTCGATGTAAAACGTTCCCGCCGCGTTGTTGCAACCCGTGGCCGGGCAGATGCCGCTGGAAATATTGCTGCCGACATTGATGGGGGCTTTGCCGAGCATCACCAACCCGCCCCAGTTACCGCGCTGGCGTTCGCCGAAGGGGAGCGCGCTGGTCATGATGATGGGACGGGAGCGCGTGCCACTCGCGTTGATCTTGCCGTTCTGCGTGACAATGAGCGCCGAGGAAGGCGTACTGCCGGGCTGCCCGAAGACGAAGGTGCCTGGCTCAATGGTGAGGGTGGCGTTGTTTTTCACGAAGACGATGCCGCTGAGCGTCCACAGCGTGTCGTTGGTGAGCGTGCGGTTCGACGTGATCTCACCCGAGATGGTGACGGCGTTGCGCACTACGCCAATCTTCATGTACGCGGACTTCAGTACGCGGCCCGCCGCGTAGTCCCGCAGTTCCACGACCACCGTGTGCATCCCGGGCTCATCCGGAATGGTGACGGCTGGATAGAGGCCGCCACTGCCGATGACGACGGCCTTGCTAGCGTCAGCGAGCGCGGTGGGCTGAAAGCCTTGCGTCGCGCTATTACCCGCCGCATCGGTCACCGCCGGCGTGCCGGCCGGCAAGAAGGTTTGCACGCCGGTTTGATTATTCTGGCGGTAGGCAAACACGGTATACGGATAAAGATCCCCGTTCGTACGGACCGTCCAGCGCAGCGTAAGCGATTCCCCTGGGCGATAGACATATTTGTCGCTCCAGATAAACATCGATACCTTACTGCGCGGTCCGTTGTAAGCGGCGGCCGCTTTGTCCAAGGACTTGGGGGCGTCTTGCGCCAAACCAACCGTCGCGGCGAGTAAACTCGCGGCGAAACAGAAACATAAACGCATTAGTTTTCTCCTGAGTAGCTAAAAGATCGAATAAGTCAGGCCAATTTGAAACGTACGGCCGAGGCGATAGTCGCGCTGGATGAACTGTCCTTGGGTCCAGCGATAGTCATTATTGGCAAGGTTTTCCGCTTCGAAGCGCAGCACCCATTTCCGCCGTTCGTCAAACGCGTATTGGTAGACCGCGTCCAGAAACACATTGCCTTCCTGGTAGATATCCGGCACCTGAAAGGTACCGACGTCGGAAACGCGGCGGGAAACCCGGTTCGCGAAAAACCTTCCGTCGCTGCTCCATTTCGGCCGCTGCCATTGCAGTTGTCCGTTCACAATGTAACGGCTCTGTCCTAACAGGGGACGGGATTGCGAGGTGACAATCGTGGCGTCTTCGGGCTTGATCTGAATATTGGAATCGACGAAAGTGAAATTCGAGGAGACCGAGAACTCCTTCAGCCGTTTGGAAAAAGTCGCCAAGGAGCGGCGAAACTCCAGTTCGAAACCGACGTTGCGCGCGCCCTGCGCGTTGACGAAAGTCTGGCGCAAGTCGTTCGAAGGAATAATGGTCTGTTCAATCGGATTCGTGAAGCGTTTGGCGAAAACGCTGGCGGCGATGAGCTGATTTCCTCCGGCGGGAAACCATTCCCAGCGCGCGTCATAGTTATTGACGATGGCACGCTTGAGATTTGGGTTGCCGGAGACGACGAAGCCACCCAGAATGTTATTGAAGTCGAAGGGCGACAATTCGCGGAAATCCGGCCGGGAGAGCGTCCGGCTATACGAGAGCCGGAAGTTCTGCTTGGCGCTGATGGCGTAAATTGCGTTGATGGCGGGGGCGGGGTCACGGTTCTTGAGGCCCGCATTTACCGGCCGCGCGTTGGGTACACGGTTATCGAAGGTGACTACGTTTTGTTCCGCGTCTTCCACGCGCAAGCCGCCGACGAGGCGCCAACGCGGACCGACGTTCAAGTCCACCATGGCGTAGCCCGCGTAGATGTTCAGTTCCGCCGCGTAGGTGTCAGTCGCGCGCGTGAATTCCGTGAGGGTAAAGCCGTTAGGACGAATGTTGTTCGGGCCAAAGAGCGTGTTGCCGGGGGCGAAGAGGTCCAGCGTCGAAAGCTGCTGCGGGGTAAAGAGAAAGCGACGGGCGCTAAAGTCGCGACGGCGTACCGTCACCCGGCCACCCACCTTAAACAGTCCGGAGATTTTACCGCGATAGAAGGGAATACTGTAGTCGCCCTGCGGCTCGTAGATGCGGTCATCCAGATTGGAGAAGAAGCGCAAGCCCGAAGAGCCATTGGCGCTGAAGATGTAGCGGCCGTCCGGCAGACGGCCACGGATGATTTCGCGCAAGTCCGGCTCATTGCGCCGGGAGTTCGAGTAAGTAAATTGCCAATGGATCAGACTATTCCCAAACTTTGGCAACGAGTGATCGCCCTCTATGCCGGTGGAAAACAGCGAGCGCTGAATGTAGCGCAGCCGCTGGGCTTGCAAGTCCGAGTCGACGCCGCCGTCGTAACCGGCGAATTGGCGCGCGCTCTTCTCGGCGTCGTGGGTGAAGGTGTTGCGGAAGATAATCTTCTGGTTGGGGGTTAACCGGATCGCCGTATTGAATACCGCGCCCAGCCTTGCGTTTTCGGCGTACTCGCGAAAATCCGGATAGTTGGTAAAGATAATCGGGGCGCCGGCACCTTGGCGGATGTAGCGTTGCAGTTCGCTTTGCAATTGCGGCTTGTTCGAAAAGCTCAGCGCGCCCACAATGCCGAAACGGCCAAACGTCCCACCGCCGACGGCGGACCAATCGAGCGCCGGGCGCGCCGTCGAGTTGGTGGACTCCCAGGTATTCGAGAAGGAGCGGCCGATGCCCTGGATCTGCGACGGCGTAAACTGACCTGGGATCACCCGCGCGTTCGCCGGCACGGCGTCCGGCAGGGCGCGGCCGCCGCCGCCAAAGCCGAAGAAGTCGCGGGCACCGCCAGGGTAAGTGAGAAAGTCATTCCCCGTGGTTACCGTATTGAAACCGGTCTTCGTAGTGAGAGCGAACATCTTCTGCGCCGGAAATTCAATGGTCTTCAATTGCACCAAGCCACCAGAGAATTCGGCGGGCAGGTCGGGCGAGTATGTCTTATCGATCTTGATGCTCTCGATCATGCCGGCCGGAAACATATCCAGCGGCACGACGCGCTTTTCAGGTTCGGTGGTGGGAATCGCCGCGCCGTTGAGCTGGGTGGAGCTGTAGCGTTCGCCCAGGCCACGCACATAAACGTAACCCGCGCCGACGACACTAACGCCCGTCACCTTCTGCAGGGCGCCCGCCGCGTCTGAGGACGTGCCGCCCGAAAGTTCCTCGCGGCTAATGCCGTCGCTTACCGTAGCCGCCAGCTTACGCTCCTGGAGCATCGCGTCCGACGTCGAAGCCACGGCGCCGATCTTCTCCACGACATCGACGCTAGTGACAGTAGACTTATTCGCTAGGAGGGTGCTCGCTTCTGTAATTTCCCCGGCTCGCACCACGACATCAGTGACGTCCACGGACGAGAAATTGGCGGCGGAGAAGCGAAGGGTGTAGGTACCTGGACTGAGGCTCAGGCTGAACTTACCATCGGGGTCAGTGACGTTGCGATCGCTCGATTGGCCGTTAATCGCAATCGAGACTCCGGCGATCGGGCGGCCCGACGCACTATCGAAAACGCTACCGGCTACGGAACCGTTCGTCGCCTGCGCGAGCAGGCAGGCCGGGACCAGGAAGGAAAGCCAAATAACTTTACGGCTGTACAAAGATCGATACCTCGTTAGAATCCACGCCATTCAAGAAAATGCGCACCGGCACCCGGCCACGAATGAAGGAGTTTTCTGGCACGACGGCGTTCACCTGCCACAGTCCGGGCGCGCCGGGATTTAAGCCGCTAAAGAGCACCCGCGCTTCGACGCCACCGATAAAGACCTGAGGTACGGCCGTTGATGAAGCCAGGGAGGGCGTGGCGCCCGGAACAGCGCCATCGACCACGGCCCGGGACAATGCCCCTTGGCCCGTCCCGAAGAGCGACACCACCTCGCCCCGGCGGGCCGGCGCATTGGCGGAGTTCTCATTCACCCCATCCTGATTCAGCACCGCGCCGCGCGGAGGCAGTTGCGCGTCTTTCACGAAGAGGCCCGGCGCGTTCGCGATGATGCGTACCGTGCCCGAGATGGTGGTGGAGCAAAGAATGACTTGAATGGGACGTACGCCCGGCTCCACCGCGCCGGGAATCAGAAACGTAATCTGCGTCGCGCGGACATCGTAGAGCGGGGCGTCAAGGCCGCCGACGGTGACGCGTGCGCCGCCTAACGTGGTGCCAAGCGGGAAAGTGGTCGCCGTGGCGGTGGTGGCGCCGGTGAAGGCGCCAAAGGCCGCTGCCCAGGAGCCGGCCGCGACCGGCTGATCGGCGCGAAAACTCGCATTATTTACGACGGCAATTTGCGCACTCAGCACAGCGCAGGCGAGTAGGGCGCTTAGCGGAAGCTTCAGGAACATGGTGACTCCAAAGGGGGGGAAGTAGAACTTCCAGGCTAGTAAGCCTGTGTCACAGTCGGATTAAATCTTCGTGAAAAAATAGACTGTACGAGTTCGTTACACTGACAGCTATGCCGTTTTCCGTTAGCGCGCGCCTAGCTGGGATGATGTTTCTCACGTACCTCATTTGGGGCTCCTGGTACATGACGGTCAATACCTACCTCACCGCGACGCTGAAATTCACGGGCACGCAAGCCGGCGCCGTCTTCGGCACCACAGCCCTGGCTTCAATGATTTCGCCGCTGATTGTCGGCCTGGTCGCGGACCGCTTCTTCGCCACGGAACGCGTGCTCTCGGCGCTGTTCTTCGCCGGCGCCGCCGTATTGTGGGCCATTCCCGAGGCGACCAGCTTTAGCGCGGTGTATAGCCTGATGCTGCTTTATTGCCTGATCTTCTTCCCCGCCATCCCGCTGACGAATTCGCTGGCCATGCGGCAGATGACGGACGCGCAGCGGCAGTTTCCGCCCATCCGCATCTTCGCGCCGCTGGGCTGGATTCTCATCTCCGTCATCGTCAGTTACCTGAAGATTGAGGCCGCCCCGACGCCGTTCCGCATCGCGAGCGTCTGCTCGCTGCTGATGGGCGCCTATTGCCTGATCCTGCCGCACACGCCGCCGGGCGGGGCGCAAGGCGTTACCACCTGGCGCACACTGCTGGGCCTGGACGCGTTGGTGCTGTTGAAGGACCGCGCGTACTCGGTCTTTCTGATTGCTTCGGTGCTGGCTTGCATCCCGCTCACCTTTTACTTCTCCTTCACGAATACTTACTTGAACGCGGTGGGCGTCGCCAATGCGGCGGGGAAGATGTCGCTCGGTCAAGTCTCCGAAGTGCTGATGACCCTGGCCATGCCATGGGTCTTCGCGCGCATCAGCGTGAAAAATGTCCTGCTGATTGGGCTGGCGGCCTGGGCCTTGCGCTATGTCCTGCTCGCCTTCGGCAACGCGGAAGGCGGCGTGTGGATGTTCTACGCGGCGATTCTGTTGCACGGCATCTGCTTCACGTTTTTCTTCTTCACGGGCTCCCTCTACACGGACGCCACCGCGCCACCCGCGCTACGCAACACCGCGCAGGGCCTGCTCACGCTGGTCACCTACGGCTTCGGCATGTTCCTGGGCTCCTTCCTCTCGGGCACCGCAGTGGACCTCTTCACGACGACCGTGAACGGCGTGGAGCAACGCAACTGGATGGGCTTCTGGCTCACCTCCGCCGCCGGCGCCGGCGGCATCGCGCTGATGTTACTCCTGGTCTTCCGCGGCGGCGACAAGACCGCCAAGTAAGCCTTTGAGTCGCGCTTTTACGGTCCGGCGGTCGACGTCGAGACGGCGCGCCGTCTCGACGTAGGAGCCGCACTGCCGGTAGACGAGTTCCGTGTAGTACACCAGCACCTCCTCGGCGGTTAGTTCGCCTTTTTGGAGACGATCGGCGAAGGAGTCGCCGGCGGTGCTCAGCGGACGATACGTCTGCCGGATGAGCACGTTGCGGACGCATTGCTCCAGTTCGCGATAGTTGCCCGGCCAACGATAGCTTGCGGGCAGGTGCGTGGCGATCCAGTCGCGGACGGCCGGGAAGACCTCGTCGGCTTCGTCGCCCACCGTGCGCCGCGTCATGTAGAACAGCAGTTCCGGAAAAGCCGCCGGAGCGTCGTCGATCTGCGAGGCCAGCGACGGCGTCGTGATTAGATCGGCGCAGAGACGATAGTAGAGGTCCTCGCGAAAGCGCCCGGCGGCGATCTCGGTGGCGAGGTCGCGGTTGGTGGCCGCGATGAGCTTGCCTTCGAAGCGCTTCGTGACCACGTCGCCCACGGCCGCATATTCGCGCGTCTCCAGCACACGCAACAGCTTCACCTGAATCGGCATCTCCATCTCGCCGAGTTCGTCCAGAAAGACTGACCCTTGGCGCGGACACGCCTCCAGCCATCCCGCACGGTCCGCCGCCGCCCCCGTAAACGAGCCCCGCTTGTGCCCGAACAATTCGCTCTCAATCAACGCCGGTGACAGCGCCGCCAGGTTGACGGCGAAGAAGCTCTCCGCCGGCGGCGCGTCGAAGGCCAGTTTGCCCGGCAGGAACGGCAAGTAGCGCGCGCCGGCGATCGCCCGCGCCACCAGTTCTTTGCCGGTGCCGGAGGGGCCGGTGATCAGCGTGGGAAAGTCGCCCATGCGGCGCCAGAGCACGCGGCGGTAACGCCGCAGGTCGCAGGTGAAGATGGATTCCCAGATGCTGCCCCGCAGCCGGGCCGCCGGGCGCGACGAGCCGATGATGTGGTCGAAGATGCGGTGGAAAGCGCGATACAACTGCCAGCAACAGGCGAAGAAGTGCTCCACGGTCAGGTCACTGGGGTAGCGTTTGCCGGGTAGGCGCAGGTAGTGGTCCCAGTCCGCGGCGAACTTGCGGTAGAAGCTCCAGTTGCCATTCGCCTGGACGAAGCTCTCGTAGTAACGCTGATAGAGGAAAGAATGGACACACTCCTCGTAGATGGGCCAGTCGGCCGCGTCGTCCAGGGTGAGTAACCGCGCGCGGACCGCATCGAGCACCGGCCCCAGCTTCTCCTGCACGCGCCATATGTTCGGACGGGGCCGCGCTGGATCCGCCACGGAGACGCTCCAGATGGGGTCGCCGGGGAGGAACTCGCCGCCCAGGGCGGCGCGTTCGAGGTCCTCGCGCTCGGTGGAGAAGGGATTCGCGTAGGCCAGCGCGGCGACCGCCGCCAGGAAGTGCCGGTCGCCCGGCCGAATCGCAGTGGACATAGAATGATCATATCCTGATCGTTTCTTGTATTTGTAGGCGATCCAGTACTCACGCTTGACGTTAGGGAAGGCGATTCTTTAGAATCACTTACCAGCCGACGCGGGGTTGGCTACCCAATTGCCGATAGAGAGGTATATGACGCACTCCAGTTATGGCACTCTTTTGCGCGACCGCGGCTTCCAAAGCTTCCTCTGGACGCAGTTTCTCGGCGCCTTCAACGACAACGTCTTCAAGATGATCGTCTCCGTCGCGGCGGTCGCCTACACGGTGGGCAACGCCGAGGCGGGCTCGCAGTATCTGACGTTGACGGGCGCCGTCTTCGTGTTGCCGTTTCTGCTGATGGCGGGCTGGGCCGGCCAACTGGCTGACCGTTTCTCGAAGTCGCGCGTCCTGGTGATCACGAAGTCCTTCGAGATTCTCACGATGCTTTTCGCCTGGTTCGCCCTGGAGGCGACCAGCATGCCGATGCTGCTGGGCGTCCTGTTCCTGCTCGCCGCTCAGGCCAATTTCTTCAGCCCGGCCAAGTACGGCATCCTCCCCGAAATTCTCCCCGAGCGTGACCTCGCGCGGGCCAACGGTTTGCTGGAGCTCACCACCTTCGTCGCCATTGTGATCGGCGGCGGCTTCGGCACGTTGCTCTTTGAGCATTGGAAGCACGAGCAATGGAAGATGAGCGCCTTTCTGCTGTCGCTGGCCGTCATCGGCTCGTTGTGCAGCCTGGGTATTCCCCAGGTGAAGGCGTCGCCGTCGAAGGAGCCGTTCCACTGGAATCCCTTCACCGAGATTTGGCGCGGCTGCGGCCTGCTGGCGAAGGACCGTCCGATGGCCCTCACCGTCGCCGGCATCACCCTCTTCTGGTTCATCGGCGGACTCGTCCAATTGACGCTGGTCGTCTACGTGAACCACACCCTGCACGGCACCGAAAGCCAGATCGGCCTGCTGGTCGCCGCGCTCGCCATCGGCATCGGCCTCGGCTCCCTCGTCAGCGGACGCCTTTCCGGCGAGAACATCGAGCTGGGCTTCGTCGCTCCGGCGGGCCTCGCCATGGGCCTCTCCGGCTGCGCCCTGGGCACCGTTACCACCGAGACGTGGGCCTTTGTCTGGTTGACCCTGATGGGCTTCTTCGGCGGACTCTTCATCGTCCCGCTCAACACCTATCTGCAGGACGAAGCCCCGCTCGCCGAGCGGGGCCGGATTCTGGCCACCAACAACTTCATCAACATGGTGGGCGTGATCCTGGCGTCGGGCGTGCTCTACCTCCTGCATGACCGTTTGCACTGGAGCGGCGAGCATATCTTCTTCGCCGGCGGCATCTTTACCATCGTGGTCTCCGTCTACATCCTCTTCCGCCATCTGCTCGCGCCGAGTCTGCGCTTCGCCTGCTACACGCTGCTGCACATCGTCTTTCGCCTGGAGGTGAAGGGCGCGCAGCACCTGCCCAGCAAGGGCGGCGGCGTGGTGGTGGGCAACCACGTCTCCTACGCCGACGCCATGCTGATCGGCGCCGCTACGCCGCGCCTGGTGCGCTGGATCATGTGGAAGACGATCTTCGACATGCCCGCGCTGAAGCCCTTCTTCACGCTGCTGCGCGCCGTCCCGATTGACTTGGGCAAGCCCCGCGACGCCGTCAGCACCCTGGCCCAATGCCGCGCCCACGTCGAGGCCGGTGACTTGGTCGGCATCTTCCCCGAAGGCCAGATCACGCGCACTGGCCACCTGCTGCCCTTTAAGCGCGGCTTCGAGAAGATCGCCGAAGCCAAGAACGGCACCCAAGCGCCCATCATCCCGGTGTGGATTGAAGGCATGTGGGGCCATCCGCTCAGCATGAAGGGAGGGAAGCTCGGCGCCAGTTGGGAACGCTGGTTCCGGCCCCGCGTCACGGTGATGGTGGGCGAACCCGTCTACGGCCCGGTATCGCCGGAAGCCTTGCGCGCCAAGATCATGGAAGTGGCGACGCAGTGTGCCATGGAGCGCCGGGAAGGCACGATCGGCCGTCGTTTTGCTACGGTGGCGCGCGGCCAGTGGAAGGCGCGCGGCATCGCCGACTCCTCCGGCAAGGAGATGACCTTCGGCGAAACCCTGATCGGCGCCCAGTTGCTGCGCCGCTGGCTCGACCAGCAAGCCGAAGGTCAAGCGATGGTCGGGCTGCTACTGCCGAACTCCGTCGGCACGGCGCTGGCCAACATCGCCGTCACCCTCAGCGGCCGGACGGCCGTCAATCTGAACTTCACCGCTGGCCCGGCCAGCATGGCTTTGGCGATTGAGCAATGCGGCATCCGCACGATTCTGAGTTCGAAGCTCTTCGTCATTCGCCAGAAGATCGAGCCGATGCCCGGCATCGTTTACCTGGAGGACTTGCTGCCCTCCTTCACCAAGCTCGCCAAGCTGATCGCCTTCGCGCAGGCGCGCCTGCTGCCGCTCCGCTGGCTGGCTAAAGGCCAGACGGACGACGTCGCCGCGATCATCTTTTCGAGCGGCAGTACCGGCGAGCCCAAGGGCGTCGAATTGACGCATGGCAACCTGCTCTCGAACCTCGACGCGGTAGCGCAGGTCTACCCCGTCGGCCCCAGCGATGTGATGCTCGGCATCCTGCCCTTCTTCCATTCGTTCGGCTACGGCTACAACCTGTGGTTCCCTTTGTTGAATCGCTTCCCGGTAGTGTTCCACACGAACCCATCCGACGCGAAGACCATCGGCGAACTGAGCCAGAAGTACGGCGCGACGTTCCTGCTCTCGACGCCTACCTTCGCGGCCACCTACACCCGCAAGTGTACGGCGGAGCAATTCGCGAAGATCCGCTACGTCCTGGTAGGCGCCGAGAAACTGCGCCCGGCCGTCGCCCAGGAGTTCGAAGAGAAGTTCGGCATCCGCATGCACGAAGGCTATGGCTGTACCGAGATGGCCCCGGTGATCAGCGTGAACGGGCCGGACTTCGTCTCGCCCGACAAATTGCAGCCGAACCAGGCCGGCTTCAAGGCCGGCAGCGTCGGCCGTCCGCTGCCGGGCGTGAGTCTGCGCTTTGTCGACCCCGCCACGCTGGAACCGGTCGCCTTCGGCGCCGAAGGCATGCTTCTGGTGCAAGGTCCCAGCCGCATGCGCGGCTACTTGAAGCAGCCGGACCGTACGCAGAAAGCGCTCCTCGACGGCTACTACAACACCGGCGACATGGCCCGGCTCGACGAGGACGGCTTCCTCTTCATCACCGGCCGTCTCTCGCGCTTCTCCAAGATCGGCGGTGAGATGGTGCCGCACCTGAAGGTGGAGGAGTGTCTGCAGGAGTTCCTCGGCGAAGCTACTTGCCTCGTCACCGGCGTGCCGGACGCTCAACGCGGCGAGCGCCTGGTGGTGTTGCACACCAACCCGACGCTCACCGGCGCCGCAATGGTGGAGCACCTCAACGCGGCGGGCCTCCCCGCCCTGTGGATCCCCAAGCCGAATCAGTTTTTCGCCGTGGAAGCGATTCCGCAATTGGGAACCGGCAAGACCGACCTGCGGAAGTCGGCTGAGTTAGCGCTCTCGCTCGCCGCGCCGGCGCGCGAGTTAGTCACGAGCTAAACGCCTTGACCGGTTTAACGAACCCCGACCGTAAGGAAGGGGATAGCCTCACGAGCCCGTCGGTCGAAAAGCCCAATAAAATCAGATGCCGTGTAGGACATACCCGCAGGCCCAACATCCCCTCCCTGACGGTCGGGGTTCGTTAAGGGCACGTTTGCCGATTTTCTTAAGGCATTAAATCTTCGTGCCGCACTCCGGGCAGAACTTACTCTCGGTGAGGGTGCCGCATTTGCCGCAAGCCTTCGGCCCGGCCGGGGCGACGGCCTGCCCGCATTCGCCGCAAAACTTGGCGCCTTCCTTCAGCGTCGCGCCGCAGCCGGCGCAGGTGAGCTTCTTCGGCTGTAGGTTGGTGGCGGCCGAAGGAGCCGCGACGTACGCATCGGCGCTGAGGTCGACGCCCTCCACGTAGTTCACTTGGCGCGCCCCGGCCTGGAGTTGCTCGCGCGCGGCGTCGGCTTTGGCTTGGGCCTGGTTGGCGGCGAGTTGCTCGTGGAAGTCCGGCGCGCAGTCCTCGCATTGGTTCGCCTTGGCATTCCAGCAGACCTCGGCGCAAACCCATTTGCCGCAGCGCGTGCACTGGCGAAAAGCCGGACGCGCCTCCTCGGAAGCCTCGGCGAGGGCCGCGTCGTGCACCTTGCCACCCACGGCGCGTTGCACCTCGTAGGCGGCGTTGCCCAGGTTGCCCATGCCGCCCAGAAAGCTGCCGGCGACGTTCAGCAGCGATTGGGCCATGCCGAGCGTAGATGGCTTGAACTGCGTCATGAAGCCATTGCCGCACTTGTCGCAGCGAAAACGGAACTGGTAGCCACGGTCCGTCGAGAGGTCGTCGAAGTTGGCGACAAAGCCGATGAGAGCCATTTGGTAAAAGTCTACGATAGAAGCATGGACAATCGATGGCTCGCCGGGGGCGCCGCGGCAATTGGCGCGTTCGCCGTTCCCGGACCCTCCCGTTTAGTCGCGCTCGGCTGGCTCGGCGAGCGGCCCTCGTTCCTCTTGCTCCTGCTGCTGGCGGCCGTCGCCTTCGTGGTGATCGTGGGTTTCGCCCTACTCGCGTGGAAGCTTCTCACCAAGGAGTGGCCGCCGCGCGAAGCCGCCGGGCTCCTGATCCTGGTGGTCGCCGCGCGGTTGACGCTCGATGTCGTGCGGATGATGGGCTTGTGGATTCTGTAGCTGCTACAGTACAAACGATATGAACCGGAGAGAATTCTTAGGCGCGGCGTTCACCGCAGCGACCGCGGCGACGACGGCGCGGCCTAACATCGTCCTCATCTACGCCGACGACCTCGGCTACGGCGACCTCGGCAGCTACGGCGCCGAACGCGTGAAGACGCCGCACCTGGACCGCCTCGCCAAAGGCGGCCTCCGCTTCACCGACGCCCACACCACGGCCGCCACCTGCACGCCATCCCGCTATTCGCTCATCACCGGCGAGTATGCCTTTCGCGTCCCCGCCGCGCGCATTCTGCCCGGCGACGCCCCGGCGCTGATCCGCCCTGGGCGCGCGACGCTGCCCTCTGTCCTCAAGCAGAGCGGCTACCGCACCGGCGTCGTCGGCAAGTGGCACCTCGGCCTGGGCAGCGGCAAGCTCGACTGGAATTCGGACATCGGACCTGGCCCCCTCGACATCGGCTTCGACGAGTGCTTCATCATCCCCGCCACCGGCGATCGCGTACCGTGCGTCTATGTCGAGAACCGCCGCGTCGCCGGCCTCGATCCGAAGGATCCGATTCAGGTGAGCTACGAGGGTCCGGTGGATGACGCGCCCACCGGTAAATCAAATCCGGAGTTTCTCAAGATCAAGCCCAGCCACGGCCACGACATGACCATCGTGAACGGCATCAGCCGGATCGGGTACATGCGCGGCGGCCGGGCGGCGCTCTGGAACGACGAATCCATGGCCGACACGCTTACCGCCCGCGCCGTCTCCTTCGTGGAGCGCCACGCGGCCCGCCAGCCCTTCTTCCTCTACTTCGCCTCGCACGACATCCACGTCCCGCGCGTACCCAACCCGCGTTTCGCCGCCGCTACCGCGATGGGCCCCCGCGGCAACGCCATCGCCGAACTCGACTGGTGCGTCGGGCAAATCACCGAAGCGCTCACCCAGGCTGGCGTGCTCAAAAACACGCTCATTCTGGTATCCAGCGACAACGGCGGCGTGGTGGACGACGGCTATCAGGATGACTCCGTCGCCAAACTGGGCGCGCACCGGCCCAACGGCCCGCTCCGCGGCGGGAAGGGCTCGAAGTTCGAAGGCGGCACCCGCGTACCGTTCATCGTCCACTGGCCGGATCGCGTGAAGCCGGGCGTCTCCGAGGCGCTCGTCTCGCAGATGGACCTCGTCCGGTCGCTGGCCACGCTCACCGGCGCCAAACTGGCGGCGCAGGAGGCTCCGGATAGCGAAGATGTCTTGCCGGCGCTCCTGGGCGAGCGGAAGCAGGGCCGCCAGTTCCTGGTGGAGCAGTCTGGCGGACTCTCGCTGCGGGATGGCCTTTGGAAGTACATCGAGCCAGGCTCTGGACCGCGGATCGCCGCGAACACCAATACGGAGACCGGCAACGATCCGCAACCGCAGTTGTATGACCTCAGCCGTGATCTGGGCGAGACAAAGAACCTCGCGACCACCGAGCCAGTCCGCATGAAACAAATGGCGGACAAGTTACAAGACATTCGGGCAAAACGCTGAGCCTCAGCCGCTCCACGTCCCTCCGAGACATCCGCTGCCCGCTTCCGATCCTGCAGCGCCGGCCAGATTCTGGATCACATTCACACTGTACGGAGCCCGGTGAAGTCAAACTCCGGGGCTTAGCCATAAGTGCTTTGGATCTGACTTCGCTAACGTGCGGTCAAGGGTGACCAGAGTCAGGTGGTGCAGACGCGCAAAAGTGGTGAGGTAGGCATCGGTCCAGTGCTTGTTGCTGGGTAAAGGCGAACTCGTAAGCCCCTTCCAGGTTTGGTCAAAGAGAGCCTCCGGTTCGCGTAAGAACACGGTCTCCGGGAGCGCCAGGATCGATTCATAGGCTTGCCACGCGGCCCGCTGCGACAGCGGCTTGCCGTGCATGATGGCGGGAGTGGTGAGGTGCCGCAGAAAGCCCATTTGGGTAATGCGGCAGAAAGCGGCCTCGCGAGGACCAACTGTCGCGTACCACTCATGGCAAAGGCGATGATGAACGTGACTATCCACATAGAGCGCCATCCACACGTTGACATCAACGAGAGAAGCCGCCAAGAATGGCCTCCTCGGTTTGTTCGTTGGTGATGTCGATCGGCGTTCGGTCCTTCAAATGCAGCACGGGAAATGGCCGCCGCTTCGCCGGCTTCACGGGATCGCGATCCTGCCGCTGCGCGAGTTCATTGCGCACCGCCCGTTCGACGAAGCCCTTCATCGTCTCTCCACGCTCAATCGCGGTAATCTTCACGCGTTGATAAATCTCATCCGGCAGATCCAGCGTCGTTCGCATATTTACAGAATAACATCTTGATGCGAACGCATCATCGGCCCGTGGCCAGCCGTTCCGAATGCCGCGACGTGGCGGTACTTACTTGCGGGCGTCGTCGTAGAACTGATCTACGTCGGCTTTCAGCTTCTTGAGCGAAGGCACGTGGATGTACATCATGTGCCCCGCCTCGTAGTGGGTCCAGCGGAGATTCTGGCGCATCGCGGCCGGCAGGCCCATATGGGAGACCGTGTACTCGACGGCGTGGAAGGGCGTCGCGAGATCGTAGTAGCCGCTCGCGACGAGGATCTTCATGTGGGGATTGCGTTCGAGCGCCGCTCGCAGATTCTCGCTGGTGTCGGCGTAACCTTGCCCGCCGTTCTGGGTGATGCCCCAGTCCCACGGAGCGGTGATGCCGCCGCCCAGGGCGAAGTACTCCTTCTCCTCTTCCCAGCCCAGTTGCTCGCGCGCGTACTGATTCATGATCGCCGTATAGGGCGGACGGATCGCGCTCATCGAAGGATCGAACGTAGGCGTTTCCGCCGTCGGCGAACCTTCCTGGCCCGTCAGGCGTCCATCCAGCCGCCCGACCGTCAGACCTTTATCCCGCAGTAACTCCTTGGTGAAACGCTGAATTTCGATGCGCAGTTCGCTACGCTCCAAAAAGTCCCGGCTCAAGCCAGTCAGCCGGGTAAGTTGATCGATTCCCCGCTTGCGCTCTTCGGCGGTCAAGGTGTCGCCTTTATAGAGGAGTAACTGATAGTCGCCGGAGGCGAACTTACGGCTTTCGTCGATGGCCTTGCGTAAGTCTTTTTGTAAGTCCGCCGGCAATTTCTTGTGATACCACGCGATGGCCGTGTAAGTGGGTAAGTGAGTCGCGTAAGCGACATCGTTGCCGCGCTGAAAACGCACCGTCTGGAAATTCATGATCGTCGAAATCAGCATTACGCCGTTCAAGGCGATGCCGTGGTCCACCAGATATTGCGAAAGCCCCGCGGCGCGCGTCGTGCCGTAGCTTTCGCCCGCCACAAAGAGCGGCGACTGCCAACGCTTGTTCTGGTTCAGATAGTGCCGGACGAACGTGCCGATGGACTCAATATCGCCGCGCACGCCAAAGTACTTCCGAGCGACGTCCGCCGAGCGTGCCCGGGAGAAGCCCGTGCCGACGGGATCGACAAACACGAGGTCGCTCTTGTCGAGCCAAGTGCCTTCGTTAGGCGACATTTTATAGGGCGCGGGCGGCAGCGAACCGTCGTCGTTCATCATGGCGCGCATCGGGCCGATCGCGCCCAGGTGCAGCCACAGCGAGCCCGCGCCGGGGCCGCCGTTGAAGCAGATGGTGAGCGGCCGGTTGGCGCCTTCCATCGTGTACGCCACGTAGAACAAGTCGGCATCCATTTCGCCAGCCTCATTCTTCAGGCGCATCATTCCCGTGGTGGACTTATACCGCAGCGTGCGGCCCCCCACGGTGATCTCCTGGTCTCGCGTCACCGGCTTCGTTTCGGGCTTCACGGGCGGCGCCGGTTGCGCGGCCAGGCTGGCCGCCAGAATGGGTAAGAGAAAAATCCGCATCATCCGTTAGGGTAACCCTGTTTTGTTACACTCGGGGACGAATGAATTATCGAATCGCGGTTCTGCCGGGCGATGGCATTGGCGTGGAAGTAATGACGGAGGCCCGTAAGGTACTGGCCGCGGCCGCCGACGGGTTCGCGCTGGAATTTGACGAGCTCAGCGTGGGCGCGAACGAATATCTCGCCAGCGGCGACCCGCTCCCCGCCGCCACGCTCGCCCGCGCCCAGGCCTACGACGCGATCCTGCTTGGCGCCATGGGCCTGCCGCACGTCCGCTGGCCCAACGGCACGGAGATGACGCCGCAGATCGACATTCGCGAGAGGCTCGACCTCTATCTCGGCCTGCGCCCGATCCGGCTGATGCGCGAGTCGCTTTCGCCGCTCAAGGGTTATGGCCCCGGCGAGATTGACCTGCTGCTCATCCGCGAGAACACCGAAGGCCTGTTCTACTCGCGCGGTAACCCGCCCGCCACCGATCCCCCGTTCGTCGAAGATATCATGCACGTGTCGCGGGTCCGCAGCGAGCGCCTGTTTCACCGTGCCTTTGCGCACGCGCGCCAGCGGCGCAAGAAAGTTACCCTCGTCGATAAGGCCAACGTACTGCCGTCGATGGCCTATTTCCGGCGTATTTTTCTCGAAGTAGCCGCCACTTATCCCGACGTCGCCACCGAATGCGTCTACGTCGACGCCATGGCCCTCTACCTCATCACGCGGCCGCACACTTACGACGTGGTGGTGACGGAAAACATGTTCGGCGATATTCTCAGCGACCTGGCCGCCGGCCTCATTGGCGGCATGGGCTACGCGCCGTCCGCCGACATTGGCGACAAGTGGGCGGTCTTTCAGCCTTCCCACGGCACCGCGCCGGATATCGCGGGAAAAGGCTTGGCGAACCCCGTGGCGATGATCCTGTCCGCCGCGATGATGCTCGATTGGTTCAACACCGAAGCCACGCGCGCCGCCGCCCGCCGGATCGAACGCGCCGTGGAAGCCGTTGACTATGGGCAGGTAATCGGTACGCAGGCCATTACGTCGGCGATTTTAGCCCAATTTTCGTAAACCTGAAGCCGTGGCGATTGTTAAACTATTTGAATGCGCTTTGTCACGCTTCTGTCACTCTCGCTCTCGCTCCTTTTCGGCCAAGGCACCACCTCGCGCGTGGTCGGCACCGTGCAGGACCCCACGGGTTCGGCCGTCGTCGCAGCCAAGGTAAAGCTCCTCAACGAATCCACCGGCTTGACGTTCGAAAGCCAAACCTCGGCGGCGGGCACGTATCAATTTGAGTCCGTGCAAATCGGCCTCTACACGCTCGAAGTGGAGTCGCCGGGCTTCAAGAAGTTTGTCACGCGCTCGAACCAGCTCACGGTGGGTTCGCCGATGACGATCAACGTCACGATGGTCCTCGGCGCGGTCGCGGAGTCCGTCGAAGTCAGCTCCGCCGCGGAACTCGTGCAAACCAGCCAGAGCGGCAACCTCGGTCCCGTAATCAATGAGCGCACGATGAAAGAGATGCCCATCGTCGCGACGCGCCGGCGCGACCCCACCAGCATCCTGAACGTCGTGCCCGGCATGAACACCGGCCCCAACGGTAGCGGTGGCCATATGAATGGCGCGCGCGATCGCGCCTGGAACTTCACGCTCGACGGCATCGATATGAACGAGGTAAGCGCCGGCGGTGGCGTCGGCAATAATCCGATTCGCGTGAACCCGGATTCGGTGGCCGAAATGAAGATCGTTACCTCCAATGCCTCGGCCGAGAGCGGCCGGAACAGCGGCGGCCAAGTGGCGCTGGTGACTCGCTCCGGCGGCAACGAACTCCACGGCAACGCCTTCTGGTTCTATCGCACGCCTCGCTTGAACGCGAACCCCTGGCAGAACAACTTCAACCGCATCGGCAAGGAGCAGTTCGTTCAAAATATCTTCGGCGGCAGCGTCGGCGGCCCGATCAAGAAGAATCGCACCTTCTACTTCGCCAACTGGCAGGAACTGCGCGCCATTCGCAACGTCACCCAGCAAGCCACGGTGCTGACCGCCGAGGCCCGCGCCGGCAACTTCCGCTTCGTGCCTGGCGGACGCAACCAGCCGGCGGGCGTCAACGGCGCCAGCGTCAGTGCGACCGGGGCGCCGCTGGTGCCCGTCACCAGCTATAACATCATCCAGAGCGATCCCCTTCGCGCCGGTCTCGATCCCACCGTGAAAGCGCTGATTGACCAGACGCCCCTGCCCAATCGCTTTGACGCCGGGGATGGCCTCAATACAGCGGGCTTCGTCTTCCGCCCCACCGAAACCGAAAAGCAGCGCGACCTGACGCTGAAGGTAGATCATCTGATCAACACGAAGAACACGGTCTTCGGCCGCGTCTACTATGGCTTTCAGAACACTTACTGCGACGGCGTGAATGGCGGCTTGCCGCGCGTCCCCGGCGCGCCCTGCCTCACGGATACGCTGCGCTTGCCGCGGAACTACGCCATCAACTGGCGTAGTAACTTAACCACCAACGTCACCAACGAGTTCGTCTCCGGCTGGAGCGAGTTCAACTTCGATTTCCCGAATCCCGTGCAGGATCTGAATAAGCCGACCTTCGAATCCGGCTATACAATTCCGATTGCCTATACCTTCAACAACACCCGCAAGTTGAATACGCTCCAGTTTGTCGATAATCTGAGCTGGTTCAAAGGAAAGCACGCCTTTAAAGCGGGAATCAACTTCCGCCTGACGCAGCACCTCGATGTGCGTTCCAGCATCGGCGGACAGAACTCTGGCCTGGTCGTCAATTTCGACCGCAACGTGAACGTCGTCGATCCAAACGCCTTCGGTCTACCCGCCGCCATCAACCAGGCCTTTGACCGTCCCGCGCTCGAAACCATGATCAACACGCTGCTCGGCCGCGTAGGCCAGGCGCGGCAAGGCTTCGTCGCCGATGGCAACAGCTTCCGTAAAGGCACTTTCAACTTCGACGCCCGCTATTACGAGTACGACTTCTACTTCCAGGACACGTGGCGAGTCCGCAAGAACCTCACCATCGACTACGGCCTGCGCCTCGACGCACGGCAAGCGCCTAAATCCGGCAACCCGAACTCGCCAATCCTCGTGCCGAACTTCGTCCCGGTGGCCGGCGCGGCGCCGCGCAACGACCTCACCTGGCAGCCCGGCCAACTCTGGAAGAGCGACTGGAATAACTTCGGCCCCTCGGTCGGCGTCGCCTGGGATCCCTTCGGCGACGGCAAGACGAGTATCCGCGCCAACTACCGCCTGGCTTATGACCGCGTGCCGACCTTCCTGATTTCGAGCTTCATTCTGCCCAACATGCCTGGCAGCACGCTGGGGATCACCAACATCGCCTACGGCGCCGGCGGTGGCCGTCTGCGGGGTCTGCCCGAGCTCTCGACCACGCGCACGCCGAATGAACTGCGCACGCCGATTCCGTTCAGCGCGAACAACAACACCGTCGTCGACCCCAGTTTCGAAACCCCGCAAACCAATATGTGGAGCTTCGGCGTGCAACGCGAAGTGTCCAAGGGTACGGTGATTGAGGTCAACTACATCGGCCGCCGCGCCCATAATCTGCTGGGCGGCTACAACGCGAATCAGGCCTACCTGCGCAACAACGGCTTCCTCGATGCCTTCCGCACCGTGCAAGCCGGTGGCGAGAGCCCCTTGTTCGACAACATCTTCCGCGCCGATAGCCGGCGCGGCGCCGCCGAAACCGGCGCGGCCTTCGCGCGACGCATCTACGCGACCGTCTTCCCGCTAGGCAACGTCGGCAGCTTGGCCAACACCATCGCGTCGCAACCCCAGTCTGGCACCAATCTGCCCAACGCTTCCGGCCTGGGTCCCTTCTTCCTGACGCCTTACCCGCAGTTCCAGGGCGGCCTGAACGTGATCGACTCGAACGACTTCTCCACGTTCCACTCGCTGCAGACCACCTTCACGCGACGCTTCGCGCGCGGCGCCACGGTGACCGCCAACTACATCCTGTCGAAGTCGCTCGACACGCGCAGCTTCGACCCCACGTTCACCCTCGCCAGCACCGGCAACGCCCAGTCCGCTGGCAGCACGCCCTTCGACATCAACAACCGCCGCTTGAACTACGCCCTCTCGGACTTTGACCGGCGCCATTCGCTTTTCTCGAACTTCGTCTACGAGATCCCCTTCGGCAAGGGCCAGCGCTTCGGCGGCAACTCCGGGCCGTGGCTGGACCGCCTGATCGGCGGCTGGCAAGTCTCCGGGCTGTTCCGCTGGACGAGTGGCCGTCCCTTCACGGTCTACTCCGGCACCAACACCTTTAACAGCGTCGTGCAGTCTTTCGCCAATTGCTCCGGCTGCGACCGTACCATGGGCGCGGTCCGCGATGAGAATGGCTTCAACTGGTTCTTCAACCCCACCGAGCGCGCCAAGTACACCGCCCCGGTAGCGGGCGAACTCGGCAACACCGGCCGCAACTCGGTGCGTGGCCCGATGTTCATCAACTTCGACGCCAGCTTCGCGAAGAAGGTCGCCATCACCGAGCGCTTCAAGCTCGAGATCCGCGCCGACGTCAGCAACCTGACGAACACGCCGTCGTTCAACGGTCCCACGGCCACCATCACCAACAACCTCTTCGGCCGCATCGGCGCCGACGTCGCCAGCGGCGCGCGCCAGATCATGCTGGGCACGAAGCTGAACTTCTAAAGTCGCGATGAAGAGAGTGATTTCGCAAGCCCTTATGGCATTCCTGCGTTCGCGCATTACCGAGCAGTTGAACCTAGCGTACGCAGCGGAGCCGAGCGAAGAAGAGCGCCGCATGGTTCGCCAGTTCCGGACGAAGTGTACCCTGGATCCCTGGTAGGGTCCAGGTCCGCTGACAGGCTAGTTCGAGTAAGATGGGTTTGTCATGCAAGACTACGTGGAATTTCGTGATGGCGGCTATTACCTTGCCAATTCCCGCGTGTCCCTAGACAGCGTCGTCACAGCGTTTCAGAATGGAGCCGCGCCAGAGAGTATCCTGCGCTCCTTCCCTACGATTGGTTCGCTCGTGAAGGTGTATGGCGCAGTAACGTTTTATCTGGAGCACCAAAACGAAGTGGATCGATACCTGCATGAGCAGGACGCATTAGCGGAAGCTCTGCGGGATCAGCAATCCCCGTTGCCCGGCGAGTTACGCGACCGGCTGCGTGCGGTCCGGGATAGAGTGAGCCGGACTGGAGCAATCCCCCTAGAGATCATTTAAGCCGTTATTGTACCGTTATGCGTTCAAGAATCATGTACATCGAATCGAAGGCTGGCCGGCTCACGGGGCCTGCGAGGATTGGCCGCGTTACGTTCTCCAAGACTGGAGCTACGCTTTACTACGGAGAACTTGAATTTCGGAGCCGGAAAGGTGCTGGCTTCAAGTCGAACTATTACGAAGTGAATTCCGGCGACGAATATTGGATATCAGGCCCACGCCGCGATGGCGCCGACGCGCTGTATGCAACCAACGTTAGAACCGACATTGATGAGGATGTCCGCGTTGAATATTGGACGGACATTCGCCGCCAGCCCGTCTTCAAGTCACGAAAGACGACTTAGTCGACCTACTGCTTAATCAGCGTCCCATCCGGCTTGCGGACTTCGCCCCAGCCGCCGTTCAGGTTCTTCCGCTCGCCTTGCTCGCCGTAGCCGAACGGATACTTCTTCGCGGCCGTCTCGTTCACCTCGATGCCCCAGCCGGGGGCTTCATTGGCGTAAGCGTAGCCGTCCTTCAGCGTCGGGACGCCGGAGAAGACCTCCTGCACGCGTTCGCTGAAGCCGCTCCACTCCTGCACGCCGAAGTTGTAGCAGGCGAGGTCGAGCGCCAGGTTCGCCGCGTGGCCCATCGGGCTGACGTCGCCGGGGCCGTGCCAGGCCGTGCGGACGTTGAAGGTCTCGCACATGGCGGCCATCTTGCGGCACGGCGTGACGCCGCCCATTTGGCTGACGTGGACCCGGATGTAGTCGATAAGGCGGTCCTGCACCAGCGGGATCCATTCGTGCGGCGAGTTAAAGAGTTCGCCCATGGCGATCGGCGTCGAACATTGCTGCCGGATGTGCTTGTAGTAAGCGTTGTCTTCGGGCGACAGCGGATCTTCGAGGAAGAACAGGCGGAACGGCTCCAGGTCCTTGGCGAGTTGAATGGCCTGCGTGGGCGTAATGCGCTCGTGGACGTCGTGGAGCAACTGCACCTCGTCGCCGAGTTCCTTGCGCGCGGCTTCGAAGATCTTCGGGGCGCGCCGGCAGTAGTCGTTCGGGTTGAAGACCGGCGCCCGGTGCAAGGTCCCCTTCGGCAACGCCGGATTCGCCCCCGCGCGGCCCGAACCGTAGGCCGCTTGGCCGGGCAAGCCGAACTGAATGCGGACGTGGCGGAAGCCTTGGTCCATAAACTTACGGACACTATCGATAATCTCGGGAATCTCCACGCCGCCCGCGTGCCCGTAGCAATCCGCGGCCTCGCGGCACTTGCCACCGAGTAACTGGTAAACCGGCATGCCCGCTTGCCGGCCCTTGATATCCCACAGGGCCTGATCGACGCCGGAAATGGCATTATTGAGCACGCCGGAGTTACGCCAGTACGAGGAGTTGTAACACATCTGCCAGGTATCGTCGATGCGGTCCGCCGGCTTCCCAACTAACAACGGCTTCAGGTATTTTTCCACCGCCATCACCACTAAGTCGGCACGTTGCGTGTAAGTGCCGCAGCCCCAGCCGTAGAGGCCGTCCTGATCGGTGATCACCTTCACGGCCACCAGTCGCAGACCTTGTGGCGCGGTGGCGATCACTTGAATGTCTTTGATCTTGGGCGACGGCGTGGCGCGGGTGGCTTTGGCCACCTGCGCTTCCACGGCGGCGGGAATGGCCGGCACAGCGGCCAACAGTTTCATCAGGGATCGGCGATTCATGGGCGATAGTTCCTTACTTCTTCGGGCTAGCCTCGAGCATACGCTTCAAGTGTTCAATTTCGGCTTGGATCTTACGGCCCCGGCTGGTGAGCAAGAGGCTGTAGAGACAAAGAATGGTCCACGCGGCAGCGAGGCCATAGAACATGTATTCGAAATTACGTTGGTCCATTATATATTCCTAAGCGACGGCGTGGGCGCGGCGGCGAAGTGATTCGACGGCGCGCTGACTATCTTCGAGTCTCATCCGGACGGCCACCAGGACCACCGTGAGTAACAGAAATGCGAATAGGTTATGAAAGAGCATCGCCTGCATGGCCGGGTCGATCGTGTTCTTACCGGTGCGGATGGTGAGCACCGGGCCGGGGTGCTGCGTGCGATACCATTCGTTGGCCTTGTAAGTGAAGTAGACGGCGAAGAAGGCAAAAATCGAGAGCACCGCGGAATTCTTGGCGCGCTCCGACGGGTCCTTGATGCCTTCCCGCAGCATCAGGTAGCCCAGATAGATCAGCCAGGTGATCAGCGCCGAGGTGAGGCGCGCGTCCCAGGTCCACCAGATGCCCCACTGTTGCCGGCCCCAAATCATGCCGGTAACCAGGTTGATCGCCGCCAGCGCCAAGCCGACTTCGGTGGCGGACACCGCGAAGACGTCATAATGCCAGCGCTTCGTCTTCAAATACATCCCGCTCGCAATGGCCGCGCCGAGGAAGCAGAAGACCGCCGCGAAATAAGGCGGCAGGTGGAAGAAGAAGATCCGGTACACCGCGCCCTGCATGGCTTCGTCCGGCAGTTGCAGCAGGATCACGTAAAGGTTGCGAATGAAGTAGAGCGCGGCGAAGATACCGGCGCCGAAAATGATTTTGTCGCGCATAGTTAACCTACCAGAACCGTTTCCACCAGCACCGCGGCCAACGCAGTGAAGATGATATCAAACGCCACCAGGACGCGAAGCCAAATGATGTGCTCGGCGTCAATCGGTTGGCCGGCGATCAGCAGCGTGGTGAGTTGCATCGCCGCCATCAGGGCGGGAATCAGCATCGGGTAAATCAGCATGGGCAGCATCAACTCGCGCAACTGCATGTTCACGGTAAGCGCCCCAAACATCGTCCCGAGCGTGGCCATGGCCCAAGTAGCCAAGGCGCTCACGCCCATCAGCACCGGCAATTGCGTGGTCCACGTGAGGTTATAGAGGATGCCAAAGACCGGAAAGCAGATCGCTTCGATGATCGCGATCAGCACGAAGTTGGCCATCGCCTTGCCGAGAAATAAGGCCGAACCCGGAATGGGCGAGGCGATCAGCGCGTCCAGACAGTCGTTGGGGAGTTCGCGGGCGAAGCCGCGGTTCAGGATCAGCGTACCCGAGAAGGCGAACACCATCCACAGGAGGCCGCCCGACATCTGCTCGAGCATTTCGGAATCGGGGTCCACCACAAAGCTGAACAGCAGCAGGATCACCACGGCGAAAGAGAGCGAGGCGTTCAACGCTTCCTTGGTCCGCAGTTCGCTGCGCAGATCTTTACCCGCCATGGCGAATACTTGATTCAGGTACGTCATGCGGCCTCACCGTAGTGTTGGTAGACCCAACCCGGATTGGCCAGCATCTCCGCCGTGCGCTCACCGGTGAAGGCCAGTTTGCCGCGATTGAGCAGCAGCACATGGGAGGCGAGCTCTAGGGCTTCCTTGAGCTGGTGCGTCGAAAGCACGACGGTGGCGCCATCGGCTAAGGCATCGCGCAACAGGCCTTGCAGCAGGGCGATGGCGCGGTCGTCGAGCGACGTGAAGGGCTCGTCGAGGATGAGGAAGCGCGGGCGATGGATGAAGGCCCGGGCGATGGCCAGGCGCTGGCGCATGCCGCGGGAGAACTCGCGCGCCATGCCGCGGCGGACCCGGGCGAGGTCAGTGCGTTCGAGCCAGTGGTCAACCGCCTGGGCGGCGTCGGATACCCCGTAAAGCCGGGCGAAAGTGAGCAGATTCTCTTCGGCGGAGAGTTCGTCGTAGACGCCGATTCCGTGGCCGATGATGCCGATGCGGGAGCGCACGGCGGCTTGGCGCGGGTTACCGCCGAGGATCTCAACGCCGCCCTCAGAGGCTTGCGAGAGTCCCGCCAGAATGCGGAGCAGAGTCGTTTTGCCGGCGCCGTTGCGGCCCAGCAGAGCGACGCAGCTACCCGCGGCAAACGCAAACCCAACTTGCTGGAGAGCGGCGAAGTCGCCGTAGTACTTCCAGACCCCCTGCGCTTGGAGCGCAGTCATTTGGTGGCCTTGCGCGGAGTGGCCGGCGCCTGCCGGTAGAGTAGATAGAACGCCAAGCCGAAGATCGCCGACACCAGCCCCACCACCCAATAAATGCGGTCATAGAGCTTCGGGAAAATGGTGTCGATCGGCGGACCCTGGTCCTCTTCTTCGCTCGGCGGGGCGGTGTTGGCCAGGGTGCCGGCGCCTTCAATGGAGATGCTTACGGGGCCGTTCTTCGCCGTGAAAACGGAGGCCATGGTGCGGGGCTCGTTGGTCAGGAAGGTGAGCGCATCGCTCTTGAGGGTGACGCCACGCGGGGCGATGACGCGGGTTTGCCCCTGGTGAAGAATGCGCGTATTGAGGTCGCCGGGCGGGGCGAAGGGCGAAGTCCAGGAGATGTCGAAGCGGGTTTCGCCAGGCTTCAGCGGGAAGTCGACGGTGTAGATGTTGGCTTCGCCAGTGGGCTTCGCGGCGCGCTTCAGTGGCATGCCGCGCGAACCGCTGGAGGCATCGATTTTGGCTTGGCCCTTCGACATCGGCGGCAGGAAGAAGCGAATGCTCCCGTTGGCGGGGTCAGCCAGCGTGGTCTGCGTGGGATTGTCGTAAATCAGCGTTTCGCGCACACGCAGTTCGCCGGGCACCGGCTCAATCAGAATCATGTGCTGCGCCACGGTGGCGGCTTGCACTTTCTTACTCGTCGAAAACACGGGGATTTCAATGCCCGTGGTAGAAGCGCCCGGTTCAAGGAGTTTGTTGTAATTGACGTTTTCGAACGTCGTCTGGAGAAGGGCGATCCCTTCGGCTGAGCCTTCGAGTGAGAACTTGCCGTCCGTGCCCGTCGTGGCGCTGCCGGCGGGCTGCATCCCTTGGGCGCTGGCCTTTACCAGGCTCACCGTGGCCCCGGCCACGGGTTGGCCCGTGGTCTTATTGATCACCGTCCCGTCGATGGAGAGCAGAGCGAGCAGCAATGCGAGACTCATGCGGACATCGCCTTTCCGCATTCGCCGCAGAACTTCAAAGCTTCCTTGAAGGTGGCTCCGCAGTGGGGGCAGGTGTGCGTTTGCGGCTTCTTGCGGCCGGGCACGCTGGTTGCTACTGTCTTGCCCTCGGCGGCAAGTTTTTGTTTCACGGCATCAATCTCACCGAGTACTTGGCCGAGCTCTTTCTGCACAGCTAACTTCGAGCTTTGGTAGTCGGCGTCGGATAACTTACCGAGGCGATACTCGAATTGTAAGTCGCGCAGATTTTCGTAAATGCGCGTCTTAATTTCTTCGAGATGCCGGAAGGGGTTTTCGGGGGCAGGTAAAGGTAAATCTCCTTCCCGGACCCACATCGTATAAGTAACTACCCCGATGACGAGGAAGAGGGAGAGGACAACTACGGTCATTTAATCGAATTTCGCCATTTCCTGATCTAGTTCAGCGCGGACCCGATCCGCGGAGCCGGCCGGCAATTCGTCCACCAGCACCGGTTTGCGCGAACGTCGAATCCACCAGGCGATACCGCCCAAGCCCAGGAGAATCGCTACGGGAGGCATGATCCAGCTCATGGCGTTAAAGCCTTCGGCGGGCGGCACGGCAAAGGCCTTCAGGCCTTCGCGTTTGACGAAGAAAGCGGCGACCTTCTCGTCGTCGAGCCCGGCCTTCTGCAGTTCGGCAATCTTCTCGCGCGCGGGCGCAGCGTAGTGGCAGCCCAGCATCTGGCAGGTGCCGACGGTGTTCTTACACGCGCCGCACAGACACGCGAGCTTATCGCCCGCGCGGCGAATATCGGTGGTGATAAACGCCGTCGGGCTCTGCGCCACGCAAAGCGTCGCGACAAAGAGAATCGCGAGGCTAGTTTTCCACCGGTTGAGCTTGACGCGCAATGCCGACTACCTCCATTTTCGCGTACTGTAACTTGATCTTACTCGGCACCAGACAAATCAGCGTACCGATGAGCAACACCCAGTAGCCCACCCAGATCCAGGAGACGAGCGGGAAGACGTAACTCTGGAGAATTACCTTGGAGTCCGCCGTCATGCCGGCGAAGTTCAAATACAAGTCCTCGTTCAGCGCCCGGCGAATCGCAACGTTCGAAGTCTGCGAGCCACTCACCGCATATTTGCGTAACTCGGGCTTCAGGGTGGTAATGTAAGAGCCGCCGGAGCGCACTTCAATCAAGGCGTGGTTCCAGACGTAGTTCTCGTTCTCGCCGCCCTTCATATCGGCGACCTTCAGGTCGTAACGGCCGAGCTTAAACGTAGAGCCGACCTTGGCCTCCACCGTCCGATCCAGATTGAAAGCCGCGCCGGTGAAGCCGATGAACATGATGACAATGCCCATGTGGACGATGTAGCCGCCATAACGGCGCGTGTTGCGATGAGTTAATTCGAAGGCGCCGCGCAGGAGGTTCACCTGGTCCTTGGCGGCAATCGACTTCGATCCCTTCCAGAACTCCGAGCCGATGGTCGCGGTAACGAAGAAGCAAAGGCCGAACGAGATCACGGCATAGACGTGATGAATGCCCAGTGCCACCAGGACCGACATGAAGATCGCCGCGCCCACGGTGGGCATGAGGAAGGCGCGTTTCAGGGCGTCAGCCGAACTGCGGCGCCAGGCGACCAGCGGTCCCACGCCGGTGAGGAAAAGCAGAAAGAGGCCGATGGGAATATTCACGCGGTTAAAGTAAGGCGCATCCACCGTGATCTTCTCGCCGGTGACCGCTTCGGAGATCACCGGGAACAGCGTGCCCCACAGGATCGCGAAGCAGCTCGCGAGCAGGATCAGGTTGTTGAACAGGAAGCTGGACTCGCGCGAGACGACGCTCTCCAGTTGCGTCTCGCTCTTCAGGTAAGGCAGCCGGTTCAGAATCAGCCACGTCGTGGCGCCGATGCCGACGGCGAGGAAAACGACGAAGTAGTTGCCCAGGGAGGACTGCGCAAAGGCATGCACCGAACTCACCACGCCGGAGCGCGTGAGGAAAGTGCCGAGAATGCATAGAAAGAACGTGGCGGCGACGAGCACCATGTTCCATACCTTCATCATGCCCTTCTTCTCCTGCATCATCACGGAGTGCAGGAAAGAGGTGGAGGTGATCCAGGGCAGCAGCGAGGCGTTCTCCACGGGGTCCCAACCCCAGTAGCCACCCCAACCGAGCACCGCGTAGGCCCAGCCTGCGCCGAGCAGAATGCCGGTCGATTGGAAGGCCCAGGTGATCAGCGCCCAACGGCGGGTCGTGTGGATCCATCCGTCGCCCGGCTGCTTCGTAATCAGCGAGCCCATGGCGAAGGCAAAGGGCACCACGAAGCCGACATAGCCCAGGTAAAGGAACGGCGGATGAATCACCATGGTCCAATACTGCAGCAAGGGATCGAGGCCGCGGCCGTCATCCATCGGCGTCGCCGCGCGGCCAATGGCCAGGATGCGGAACGGATGCTCGACGAAGGCCACCAGCATCAAGAAGAAGACGAGAGTGAACATCAGCACCGAAGTGATCCAAGGCATCATCGCCCGGTATTCGTGTTTCTTGCGGGTCGTAAAGACCACGACGGCCGTGTACGTGGAAAGAATGAAGCTCCAGAAGAGCAGCGACCCTTCCTGGCCGCCCCACCAGGCGGTGAACTTGTAGATGGTGGCCATCGCCTTGTTCGAGTGTGCCCAGACGTATTGAATCCGGAAGTCGTCGGTCATGATGGCGTACACCAGCAAGGCCGAAGCGGTGGTCACCAGCGCCCAAACACTATAGACGGCGCGTTGTCCGCTCACCAGCAGAAAGGGTTTCTGCTTCCAGGCGCCCACCACGGACGCGAAAATCGAATAGACGCCCAAACAGAAGGCGAGAATCAGGCACAGTCCGCCGATATTTTCCATGGCTGGGGGTAGGTTCCTTCTTAAGTAGTGGCCGGCTTTGCGTAGCTGCTGTTGCCGCCGGGTTTCGCGCCGGGCTTCGCTTCATACTTCGAAGCACACTTGGCCTGAATCCGGCTGGCTTGGAAGACGCCGTTGGCGCCCATCTTGCCATCGGCCAGACACTGCGCTCCGATGCGGAAGGTATCCGGCAGCGGATCCTTGCCGTTGTAGACGACATTGAGCGTGAGATTCTTCCCGTTTTCTTTCTGAATCATGCGGAATTTCACCTGCTGGCCATTGCGTTCAATCACCTCGACGTCGCCGCCGACGCGCAGACGCTTCACCTGGGCGTCGGTACCCATGGCGGCCATCTCCTCGATGGTCTTGTAGTAGGTCTTGGTTTCGCTCACGCCCTCCAGGGCCAGCCAGCCCAAGGTGGACACGATGATCAGGATCAGGATGCCGAACTTTGCGTAGGGGTGCATCAGAATTTCTCCGCTTTCGCCTTCTAGTATAACGCCCGCTATGACGGTGCTCACCGTCATTTTCTTCCCGCAAAATGGCAGCGACAATCTTTATATGCTCACCGTACTGCTGTTGATTGCCTCAAATACCTTTATGACCTTCGCCTGGTATGGCCACCTGAAGTTCCGCGAGGCGCCGTTGTGGCAGGCGGTGCTGGCCAGTTGGGGGATCGCGTTCTTCGAATACTGCCTGATGGTGCCGGCCAACCGTTGGGGGCACGCGACGATGACGGCGTCGCAGTTGAAGATTCTGCAGGAGGTGATCACCATCACGGTCTTCCTGATTTTCGCCTACGGCTACCTGGGCGAGTTACCGACGTGGCGGACGGGGATCGCGTTCGCGCTGATTGTAGCGGCGGCAGCGGTGGCCTTCGGGGGCAAGGCTTGAGCTCGTTGTGAGTGAGGATCCATGCCGGACGCCGCGAATCGGGCAGTTGGAAGGCGGCTGCGCCGGCGGTGCGACGGCAATCGCGGGGCCGGGGATGCTACAGCAAGCGCAATCCATGCGAGGCGAAATGCCGGAAGTCCTTGTCGCGCGTGATGAAGGGAACGTCGTGGTCGATGCAGATCTGGGCGATGAGTGTATCGGCGAGACGGGCCTTCACGCGCTGTTTGAGCAGTTGCGCCCGCAACTTGCCCGCGCGTTCCCAATAACCCGGTGTGATCTCGAGGAGTCCGATCGCACAGAGGTCCGCCGCATCTTGGCTCTCCAGCTTCGGATCGCTCAGCAACTCGGAAAGCACCACGGGCGCCATCAGAACGGCCCCATGGACCACGGCGTGGTCGAGAATGCCGACGTCCTGGCCCTCTTCGCCTGACAGATAGGCGATCCAGCAGTTGGTGTCGGCGCAGATCAAGCCCGGTCCCGCCTCATCTCGTCAACATTGAGAGAGAACCGGATTTTGCCGCGCCGCAGCCGCAGCCGCTTCAACGCTTCCGTAGCCACAATCGCTTCCAACCCCTTGCGAATCGTGGGGGTAATGCCGAGCCCAACGCTGCGGGTGGCCTCCTCCACCAACCGCTTTGGCAACATCACCGTCACCTTTTGCTGTTCTTCGCTGATCATGTTGGTACCGTATCACAATACGGCATCGGATACCAGCATTGCTTGATCCTCGTGGCCGCCAGACGAGCCGCACCCAGGTTGGCCCCATCCTGGATCCCAAGAACGACATTACGCTGGGCAGCTTTTCACCCTGCGAAAGGAGGTCTGTTTTGCGATAGCCGGGACGGGTCCATGGCCTGGAAGAAAGCTGCTGAGCAAAGGAAAACAGCCGCCGCGGAGCTGCGCTTTTTTGCTTTGCGGCTCAAGGTCACAGTCCGTCGTGAGCCCACTTGTGCCTCGCCACGTATGGCAGAATGTGAGCAGGCGGGAGGCTCACTGCGATTGTATACCCCAGCTTTTTGCCGGCTTGGCCTAGCTATGATCTTGGCCGCTTCTTGCGGGGCATGGCAAGAAGACAGAAAGTTGTCGAAGGTCCACTTCAGGATCATGCTTCCGCCAACCAGCATTCCCGAAACGCCGGTGGCAAAGCTCATTGAGGTAGATTCAAAGCGCGTTTATCTCGCTCACGAGGATCGTTTTTGCCGGCCCATGCTCGCGGTCTCATGATGAGCGCGCGCGTCCCTCCCGGAAGATATCAAATTGAAGTTCGCCAAGCTCTTCTCGGGACCTTCCGATCCGTTCCGGACTTGGTGCTGAACCGGAGCGCGCATTTCCTCACGATTGCGATGCGCTTTGACCTTCCTCTGATCCGTTGGACAGAAACCGGTGTTCCAGAGACCAAAGGCCAACTGTTCTATCGCGGCAAGCCTTTCGGCCCCGCGTGGCTGAAGGTCGTGGCAGTGAATGGCAATGCGGTTGCAGAGACATGGGTCGATGAAACTGGCTCATTCTCGGTGCAGTCACTTAACGAAGGTGACTACGTGGCCGTCGTGATTTCCAAGGCGCTCGGAACGTCGGTTTCGAGGGGTACGGTCTCAGGCAGTGATGTGCTGGGACTCCGGATTGAGTAGCCTTCGCCTTGATGTTCGACTAAAGAGTCCACAGCTCTTTCGTGAACTATGCGCGGAAACGTCAAATTCCTCAGCCAGACGCGATCTTTTCGCCGCGGCGGATCATAACCTCTGCATAAGCAAAAGCGCGGGCCATGGGGCCCGCGCTTTTTGACTTTAGGTTGGTGGAGACAGACCGGGAGGTCTGTCCTACTCGACTTCGGCCAGATCCTCGGAGGCGCCGGGGGCGCTGGTGTCTTCGCTGAGGCCGCCCGTGTATAGCGTGCGGGCTTCCTCGTCGTAGCCGGGGATGCCTTCCATGAGCGGATCGGGCTCCTGGAGCGGCTCCTCCTCGACGATGTCCTCACCGGCGATCTTCACGCGGCGGTAGTAGGCTAAGCCCGTACCGGCCGGGATGAGACGGCCCATGATGACGTTCTCCTTGAGGCCACGCAGGTAATCGACCTTGCCGTTGATGGCGGCTTCGGTGAGGACGCGGGTGGTTTCCTGGAAGGAGGCGGCGGAGATGAACGAGTCCGTGGAGAGAGAGGCCTTGGTGATGCCGAGCAACACCGCACGGCCTTCGGCCGGCTGGCCGCCCGCGTCGATCACGCGGGTATTCTCTTCCTTGAACTTAAAGCGATCCACCACTTCCTCGGGGAGGAATTCGGAGTCGCCGATCTTGTCGATCTTCACCCAGCGCATCATCTGGCGGACGATGACTTCGAGGTGCTTGTCGTTGATGTTGACGCCCTGGAGCCGGTAGACTTCCTGGACTTCGTTCACCATGTACTTCTGCAGTTCCTTCTCGCCAAGGACGGCCAGAATGTCGTGCGGGTTCATGGGGCCGTCCTGCAACGGGTCACCCACTTCGACGCGCTCGTTGTCTTGCGCGTTGATGTGGACGCCGCGCGGAATGGAGTATTCCTTGACGGTGCCGTCGTCGGCGGTGATGGAGATCTTGCGGAGCCCCTTGGCCACTTCGCCGTACTTGATGATGCCGCTGACTTCGGCGATCACGGCCGGGTCACGCGGCTTGCGGGCCTCGAACAATTCGACCACGCGCGGGAGACCGCCCGTGATGTCCTTGGTCTTGGTGGTGGCGCGCGGAATCTTCGCGAGCACGTCACCCGCGTGGATGGTCTCTTCATGGCGAACCATCAAGTGCGCGTGGGTCGGCATCAGGTAACGCTTTTCGTCGGCCTTGCCGCCGCCCACCGGGCGGATGATCATGATCGGGATCTTCTTCTCGTCGGGAGAATCGACGACCACGGACTGCGAAAGGCCGGTGACTTCGTCCACCTGCTCCTTCATCGTGATGCCGTCAATCATGTCCTTGAAGTGGACCACGCCCGAGATTTCCGAGAGAATCGAGAACGTATAGGGATCCCACTCGAGGAGATCCTGGTTTTCCTTCACCGGAGCACCGTCGTCGAGCAGGATGCGGGCGCCGTAAACCACGGGGTAGCGCTCTTTTTCGCGGCCCTTATCGTCGAGCACGGCCACGATACCGGAGCGGTTCATCGAGATGATTTCGCCCTTGGCGTTGCGCACCGTGTTGATGCCGAGGTACTTCACCTTACCGTTGGTCTTGGCGTCCTGCTTCGACTGTTCAGCCGAACCGGTCGCCGTGCCACCGACGTGGAAGGTACGCATGGTGAGCTGGGTGCCAGGCTCACCGATGGACTGAGCGGAGATGATACCGACGGCTTCGCCGCGCTCGACCATGCGGCCGGAAGCGAGGTTGCGGCCGTAGCAAAGCTGGCAAACGCCGCGCCGAGATTCGCAGGTGAGCACGGAGCGAATCTTGACGCGCTCAATACCGGCGCCTTGGATCGCGCCCGCTTTGTCTTCGTCAATCTCTTCGTTGGCGGCCACGATGACCTTGCCTTCGAAGTCGCGCTGGTCTTCGAGCGCCACGCGGCCGACGATGCGGTCGCGCAAGGGCTCAATGATTTCGCCCGATTCGATGATGGGTTCGACGTGGATGCCGTCGCCGGTGCCGCAATCGAGTTCGGAGATGATGACGTCCTGGGCGACGTCGCAGAGGCGGCGCGTGAGGTAGCCGGAGTCCGCCGTCTTGAGCGCCGTATCGGCCAAGCCCTTGCGGGCGCCGTGCGTCGAGATGAAGTACTGCAGCACGTTGAGGCCTTCGCGGAAGTTGGCCGTAATCGGCGTTTCGATGATCTCGCCGGAGGGCTTGGCCATCAGGCCGCGCATACCGGAGAGCTGGCGAATCTGTTGCTTCGAACCGCGGGCGCCGGAGTCCGCCATGATGTAAATGGGGTTGAGGTTCCGGCCCGTACGGTCGTCCTCTTCCATCACCTTAAACATCTCCTCGGAGACCTTTTCGGTAACCTTGGACCAGATTTCGATGATCTTGTTGTAGCGCTCACCCTGGGTGATGGCGCCTTCCTGATACTGATTCTGGACTTCGATGACTTGCTTTTCGGCGTCGCCGACGAGCTTCTTCTTGGAAGCCGGGACGACCATGTCATCGATGCCGATGGAGATACCAGCGCGCGTCGCGTAGGTGAAGCCAAGCTCCTTCACGCGATCGAGCATGGCCACCGTGATCTGCAGGCCGTGCTTCAGGTAGCAATACTGCACCATCTGCGAGAGGCCCTTCTTCTTGAGCAGGCCGTTGATGAAGGGCATTTCGCCAGGCAGCACGTCATTCAGGATGACGCGGCCGACGGTGGTGTCCATGTACTGCTTCACGTACTCGATGGGTTCGGAGTGCAGCAGGTTCTGCGTGTCGTAGGCCTTGACGAGATCGAGCACGCGGCCGGTGTAACGCAACTTGATGGGGCTGAGGGTTTCCACCTCGCCCATTTCAAGCGCGATAAGGACGTCTTCCATCGAGGCGAAGGTGCGGCCCTCACCCTTGGTGCCGGGGCGCGACTTGGTCAGATAATAGAGGCCAAGCACCATGTCCTGGGTGGGCACGGTGATAGGCGCGCCGTGCGCGGGAGACAGGATGTTGTTCGAAGCGAGCATCAAAGTGGAGGCTTCGATCTGCGCTTCGGGCGAGAGCGGAATGTGGATGGCCATCTGGTCACCGTCGAAGTCGGCGTTGAAGGCCGTGCAGACGAGCGGATGGACCTTGATAGCTTTGCCTTCGACCAGGACGGGCTCAAAGGCCTGAATGCCGAGGCGATGAAGCGTCGGCGCGCGGTTGAGCAGCACCGGATGGTCGCGGATTACCTCTTCGAGGATGTCCCAAACAACGGGATCCTGCTGCTCCACCAGTTCCTTGGCTTGCTTAATGGTGGTGCAGTGGCCACGCTGTTCCAGGCGATGGTAGATGAAGGGCTTGAAGAGCTCGAGCGCCATCTTCTTGGGCAGGCCGCACTGGTGCAGCTTGAGTTCGGGGCCGACGACGATGACCGAACGGCCCGAGTAGTCGACGCGCTTACCGAGCAGGTTCTGACGGAAGCGGCCCTGCTTGCCCTTGAGGGTATCGGAGAGCGACTTGAGCGGGCGGTTGTTCGCGCCACGCAGGACGCGGCCCCGGCGGCCATTGTCGAACAAGGCGTCGACGGCTTCCTGCAGCATGCGCTTTTCGTTGCGGACGATCACGTCCGGCGCGTGCAACTCCATCAGCTTCTTCAAGCGGTTGTTGCGGTTGATGACGCGGCGGTAGAGGTCGTTGAGATCGGAGGTAGCAAAGCGACCGCCATCGAGCGGCACCAGCGGACGCAGTTCCGGCGGAATGACGGGCAGCACGTCCAGAATCATCCACTCCGGCTTGTTGCCGGACTTGCGGAAGGACTCCGTAACGCGCAGGCGCTTGGCGAACTTGAGCTTCTTCTGAGCGCTGGTTTCCGTCTTCATCTTCTCGCGGATTTCCACCGAGAGCGATTCAACGTCCACCTTCTTGAGCAATTCCTTGATACCTTCGGCGCCCATCATGGCGACGAACTTACCGGGGAACTCCGTTTCGAGCTGGCGCTTGCGTTCGTCGGTGATGACTTCGGCAATCGAAAGCTCAGCCACTTCGCCCGGATCAACGATGACGTAGGCTTCAAAGTAGAGGACTCGCTCGAGCTCACGCAGGGTGATGTCGAGCAGGTAGCCGATGCGCGAGGGCAGGCCCTTGAAGAACCAGACGTGCGAGCAAGGGCTGGCCAGCTCAATGTGGCCGAGGCGCTCGCGGCGCACGCGGGAGAGAGTGACTTCGACGCCGCACTTGTCGCAGATCACGCCGCGGTGCTTCATGCGCTTGTACTTGCCGCAGAGGCACTCCCAGTCGGCGATGGGTCCGAAGATGCGGGCGCAGAAGAGGCCATCGCGTTCCGGCTTGAAGGTCCGGTAGTTGATGGTTTCGGGCTTGGTGACTTCGCCGTGGCTCCAGGAACGGATCTTCTCGGGGCTGGCGAGCGAGATTCGGATTGAGTCGAAGTCGGCAATCAAATTTGCGCGGTCGTACGGTGATGATCGGTACATGGGTTCTCCTCCTCGGTCTCGAATTAGTCGGCAGCCAAGGCCGTATCCACGGATTCCTTGGGTTTCTTCATGAGTTCAACGTCCAGGCAGAGCGACTGCAACTCACGAATGAGCACGTTGAAGGATTCCGGCACGCCGGGTTCGGCGGCGGCTTCGCCCTTCACGATGGCTTCGTAAATCTTGGCGCGTCCGTAAACGTCGTCGGATTTGGCGGTGAGCAGTTCCTGCAGAATATAGGCGGCGCCGTAAGCTTCGAGCGCCCAGACTTCCATTTCGCCGAAGCGTTGGCCACCGAATTGGGCTTTGCCGCCCAGCGGCTGCTGCGTGATCAACGAATACGGTCCGATGGACCGGGCGTGGATCTTGTCGTCCACCAAGTGGGACAACTTCAGCATGTAGATGTAGCCGACGGTGACGGGCTGTTCGAATTCGTTCCCGGTCATGCCGTCGCGCAGGCGCATCTTGCCCGAACCGGGCAAGCCGGCTTTGGCGAGCATGGCCTTGATGTCGTGTTCGGTGGCGCCGTCGAAGACAGGCGTGGCAAACTTGACGCCGAGCGCCTTGGCTGCCCAGCCCAAGTGAGTTTCGAGAATCTGGCCGACGTTCATACGCGAAGGAACGCCGAGCGGGTTGAGCACGATCTCGACGGGGGTGCCGTCGGGCAGCGTGGGCATGTCCTCTTCGGGAACGATGCGGGCAATAACACCCTTGTTACCGTGGCGGCCGGCCATTTTATCGCCCACCGAAAGCTTGCGCTTCATGGCGATGTAGCACTTCACCAGCTTGATGACGCCGGGCGGCAGTTCGTCGCCCTTACGGAGCTTGGCGATCTTGTCTTCGGTGATCTTTTCGAGCACCGTGATCTGGCGCGAAGTCATCTCTTCGATTTCGTCGATCACTTCGTTCAAGCGGGGATCGCGGTTGGCGATCTTGATGCGCTTCAGGTCGCGCGCCTTCGATTTGTCGAGGAAGTCGCGCGTGATGTCGGCGTCTTTCGAGATCAGCTTGCGGTTGGTCTTCTCGTCATGCAAGTCGGCAAGAACCTTCTTGCCTTCGAGGTGGTTGGCGAGCCGTTTTGCGCGCTCGTCACCTAGGATGCGCTTTTCGTCCTCAAGGTTGCGGTGGAGCCGCTCCACCTGCGATTCGAGAATCTGCTTCGAGCGCTCATCCAGGTCAGCGCCCTTGCGGGAGAAGACCTTGGCGTCGACGACGATGCCTTCGATACCGGGCGGGCAATAGAGCGAGGCGTCTTTGACGTCGCCGGCCTTTTCGCCGAAGATCGCGCGGAGGAGCTTCTCTTCCGGGGTCAACTGCGTTTCGCCCTTCGGCGTGACTTTGCCGACGAGAATGTCGCCGGGCTTTACCGAGGCGCCGGTGCGGATGATGCCCGATTCGTCGAGGTTCCGGAGGAAGCCTTCGGCGATGTTCGGGATGTCGCGCGTGATCTCTTCCGGACCCAGCTTGGTGTCGCGGGCCTCGATTTCAAACTCTTCGATGTGGATCGAAGTGTAGTAGTCTTCTTTCACCAACTTCTCGGAAACCACGATGGCGTCTTCGAAGTTATAGCCGCGCCAGGGCATGAAGGCCACGAGGACGTTGCGGCCCAGGGCGAGTTCGCCCAGGTCAGTACAGGGGCCATCGGCGAGCACGCCGCCCTTCTTGATGCGCTGCCCCACCGCCACGATCGGCTTTTGGTTGATGCAGGTATTCTGGTTGGAGCGCTTGAACTTGGTGAGCTGATAGATATCGGCGCCCACTTCGCGCGACATTTGCCCTTCTTGCGAAGCGCCTTCGACGCGGACGATGATGCGTTCGGAGTCCACCGAGTCGACAATGCCCGTGCGGCGGCAGATGACGACGGCGCCTGAGTCACGCGCGGTGACCTTTTCCATGCCGGTGCCGACGAAGGGCGAGTCCGCGCGGAGGAGCGGGACGGCTTGGCGTTGCATGTTCGATCCCATGAGCGCGCGGTTAGCGTCGTCGTTCTCAAGGAACGGGATCAGACTGGCGGCGACGGAGACCAATTGCTTGGGGCTCACGTCCATGTACTGCACTTCGTCCGACTTGATCAGCACGAAGTTGCCCTGCCGGCGGGCGTTGATGAGTTCGGCGTCAATGCGGCCGTCGGCGTTCACCGGGACGTTAGCCTGGGCGATGGTGTACTTGTCCTCTTCCCAAGCGGAGAGGTAATCGCAATAGGGCTCCCATTCAGCGGCTTGCTTGCCCTTGGAGAGCTTGGTATTCGCCGAATCGATATCGCCGCGCAACATGATGTCGCCGACTTTGGTGGCCGTATCGCCGGGGTTCAGGACCTTGATCTGATCGACGATCATGCCATGGTCGACCTTGCGGTAAGGCGACTCAATAAAGCCGTACTCGTTGATCCGGGCGAAGCACGAAAGCGACGAGATGAGGCCGATGTTCGGGCCTTCCGGCGTCTCAATCGGGCAGATGCGGCCGTAGTGCGTCGGATGGACGTCGCGGACTTCGAAGCCGGCGCGTTCGCGGGAGAGACCGCCCGGTCCAAGGGCCGAAAGACGCCGCTTGTGCGTGATTTCGGAGAGCGGATTCGTCTGGTCCATGAACTGCGAAAGCTGCGAAGAGCCGAAGAATTCGCGGATGGCGGCCATGACGGGCTTGGCGTTCACCAGGTCGTGCGGCATGGCCGTCGACAGTTCCTGGTAGACCGACATCTTTTCCTTGATGGCGCGTTCCATGCGGACGAGGCCGATGCGGAACTGATTTTCGAGCAATTCGCCCACCGCGCGGACGCGGCGGTTGCCGAGGTGATCGATGTCATCGACGGCGCCGACGCCCTTGCGGAGCTTGAGCAGGTAGCCGATGGTGTCGGTGAAGTCCTGCTCGTCGAGCACGCGGCGGTCGAGCGGATTCTTGCCTTCGTGCGCGGCCTTCCACGCTTCCGGCGCGTATTCGGCCTGCTCGTGGATCTTGATGTTGAACTTCATGCGGCCGACGCGGGAGAAGTCATACTTCCGGTCGTCGAAGAACATGCCATGGAAAAGCTGGGTGGCGGTGTCGACGGTGGGCGGGTCGCCCGGACGGAGCTTGCGGTAGATCTCGAGCAGCGCGTCGTTTTGCGCCTTAACGGGATCCTTCTTCAAGGTCATGGCGATCACCATGCCGGCGTCGTCGCGCTCGGGGAAGAAGATTTCGAAATTCTTGATGCCGGCTTCCATCACGCGCTGCAAAGCGGCCGTTGAAGCTTCGTGGTTGGCGTCGGCGAGGACTTCGCCGGTCTCCATATCGATGACGTCGGCGGCGAAATACGCGCCTTCGAGATCGTTGACGGCGACTTCCACCTGGTCAATCTTGTTCTTGCCCAGTTCGCGGAAGAGCGACTCAGTCACCTTGCGGCCCTGCGGCACAATCGTCGTGCCGCCCTTGGCAATGGCGTAGGAGAGCTTCATGCCCTTGAGGCCGGTGCCCACTTCCCAGAAGATTTTCGTCTGATCCTTGATCGTAATCTTACTGAGCGTCTGCCCGTAGAAGGCCTTAATGATCTGCTCGTCGGTCTTCAGGCCCAACGCGCGGAGGAAGACCGTGCCGTAAAACTTGCGCTTGCGGTCAATGCGGACATGCAGCAGGTTCTTGTTGTCGTACTCGAACTCCACCCAACTGCCGCGATAAGGAATGATCTTGCCGAGATAGTAGCCCTGGGCCGCGACGCGTTCGAAGAACACACCGGGCGAACGGTGTAACTGGCTGACAATGACGCGCTCGGTGCCATTGATGATGAAGGTGCCGTTCTCGGTCATCAACGGAATTTCGCCGAAGAAGACTTCCTGCTCCTTGATGTCGCGCACGGTCTTGGCGCCGGCTTCGTCTTTGTCGAATACGGTGAGCCGGATGGTTACCTTGAGCGGGGCGGCGTAAGTCATGCCGCGCTCTTCGCACTCGGGGACGTCGTACTTCAGTTGGAGGCCGACCGGGTCGCCGCAGCGATTACAGAAGGTGACAATATTCTTATTGAAGGTGCCGCAGGCTTCGCAAAGCACGTCGCCCGCGTGGAACGGGTTGGTGCGAATGGTAGCGCCGCACTGACGGCAGACCGTCCGCAGGTGATTGAGACCCTTGAGGGAGCCGCATTTGCACTCCCAATTGCCGATGGAATAATCGACAAAGGCGAGTTCGCTGAGGCCACGGAAGTCCGTGATGGGAAAGACGGAGCGGAAAACGCTCTGCAGTCCAATGTCGTCACGTTCGTCGGGCAAGAGGTCCATTTGAAGGAACCGCTCGTACGATCGCTTCTGGACTTCGATCAGGTTCGGGATAGGAACCGTCGTATGAATCTTCGAAAAATCGACTCGCTCCCGTAAAACCGGTGTTGGCGACTCAGGCATTTTTCTTGCTCCTCACTTCACTTTGTCAGCATCAGCCGCCCGCGCCATCAGGCGCGCGGACGAGTTTCCAAACGTTTTGGCGCGCGCCGGAGACGGCCCGCTCGAGTGCTTACCTGCGAGTGAGAACAAAACAAACCCAAATAAGCGGAGTTGCCCCAACCCGGAAGCAATCGCTCGTTTCCCGCTGGCCGAAAAGCCCATCGGCCCAGGGGAGAGAAGTCGTAGATGTGGATTCGTTTCGCAAACTGACGGCAAGGAAGCAGACAAACCGGACGCCCCCAGAAAGGGGACACACCGCGCCATTATCAACTGAAGGTTAACAGAAGAATCACAGGCACGTCAAACACGCACCCTGGAATTCCTCACAAACAGCAGAAGGCGGGCCAGCCGCCTTGCCGTCCCCGGAAGGCTCCGGGAGAAGCAATTTGACTGGCCCGCCATCCAAGATGGGCAGAAGCTACTTGACTTCGACAGTGGCGCCGGCGTCGACGAACTTCTTCTGGATGGTGGCCGCTTCTTCCTTGCTGACGCCTTCCTTAATGGGCTTGGGAGCGCCATCGACCAGGTCCTTGGCTTCCTTGAGACCCAGGCTGGTGACTTCACGCACCACCTTGATGACATTGATCTTGTTGGCGCCCGCGCCGGTGAGGATAACCGTAAACTCGGTCTTCTCTTCCACCGCCGGAGCCGCCGCCGCTCCGCCGCCGCCCGCCGGAGCCGCCGCCACGGCAGCCGCCGCCGACACGCCCAACTTCTCTTCGAGCAACTTAACGAGCTGAGAGGCCTCCAAAAGCGTCAAGCCCTGAATATTTTCCGCAATCGCGTTGATGTCCGCCATTTCCCTATACCTTCCTTCGTAAACTTATTGCTTCGATCCGGCAAAGCCGGGCCTAGGCTTGAAACTTGTTCTCTTTGACACCCTGGTCAACCACTACCGCCAAATTGCGTCCCACCGCGTTGGTGACCGTAACCAAACGCTGCGCCGGGGCATTGATCAGCCACAGCAACTTGGAGTAGATTTCTTCCTTCGAGGGGAGATTGGCGAGCTCATTGACCGCTTTAATGTCAATGACCCGGCCCTCCACCACGCCAGCCTTAAACGTAAAGGCCGGATTGTCCTTCGCATACTTCGTGAGCGTCTTGGCCAAGGCCACGACATCGCCCTGCGTCCAGGCGACCGAGTTCATACCCACCAAACCCTTGAGGGCGGGCGCATGATCCAGGCCCTCGCTGGCCTTCTCGGCAATCGTATTCTTGACGACCTGATAGTCGCCGCCGACTTCCTTGATCGCCTTGCGCAGAGCATAGTCCTGCGCGACGGTGAGCTTGTTAAAACTAGTGACAAACAGATTGCGAGTCGCCTCTAGATCGGCGCGCAACGCATCCAGTTCCCGCTTTTTTTGATTTTTATCTTTCATGGTTGCTCCTTATCGCTGGCCAGTTACGATCGCCAGGCAGTTACGCCTTAACGGCAAGCGCGAAAGGCGCCGGATCGAGGGCGACACCCGGGCCCATGGTGGAGCACAGGGTGATCGATCGCACATACTTTCCTTTGGCGGCGGCAGGCTTGGCCCGCACTACCGCATTAATGAGCACTTCCGCATTCTCGAGTAACTGCGGAGTACCGAAGGCAGTCTTACCCACCGGAGCATGAATGACGCCCGTCTTGTCAACGCGGAACTCCACTTTGCCCGCCTTCGCTTCGCGGACCGCGGTCGCGACATCCGGCGTCACCGTGCCCGTCTTGGGGTTCGGCATCAGGCCACGCGGACCGAGCAGTTTACCGAGACGAGCCATACCGCGCATCATGTCCGGGGTGGCGACGATCACGTCGTAGTCGAGCCAGTTTTCCTTGAGGATCTTCTCGATCATCTCGTCGCCGCCGAAGAAATCAGCGCCGGCGTCCTCGGCGGCTTTGATTTTGTCGCCGGAGGCGATTACCAAAACCCGCACCGCTTTGCCGAGACCATGCGGCAGCACGATCGTGCCACGCACCATCTGATCGGCTTGCTTGGGATCGACGCCGAGGCGCATATGCACTTCGACGGTTTCATTGAACTTGGTGAATTTGATCTTCTGCACGAGCGGCACGGCTTCGGCGAGGCCGTAAAGGCGCGCTTCTACCTGTTTAGCCGCAGCAGTATACTTCTTACCTGGTTTATTTGCCATATATTGACTGGTCCAAACGATCCGTTGGGCTTCTGAGATTGCTCTCTCTGCTTAGGGATCTCCCAAATCTGAGGGTTCGAACAGATTTTACTTTAGCAAAATCCACAGGCCTTGTGCAAGCCGGGTGGATTTTGGCCAGCGCTAGCCGACCTTCTTGAGGCGCGTCTTGTCCATCGAAACGGTGCGACGATTCTGCCGGGTTTCGCGCATGCGCTCGCTGGCTGCTTCGACGGCATCTTCAAAAACCTCGCCGTTGGCTTCGGTGGCGCCCCAACTGAACATCACGGAGAAATTGCCTAACGAACGTAACTGGAAGTCCCAGAGGCGCTCGGAGAGGCCATTCAACCGCCGCTGCGCGGCCGAGCCGCTCTCGCCCGCGAAGACGAGGACAAATTCATCATCCGCCGAACGGCAGCCAAAGAACTCGCTCCCGTTGGGCGCGGTGATCAGCGACTTCACCAACTGCTGCACACTCTTGGCCAACTCCTCAGCCGCCGGACGGCCGGAGGCCTCCTGGAGGCGGGCATAGTCGTTGATGCCAATTGAGACAATCAGACCCGTGAAGCTCGACTTGTCGCGCTTCAAGAAGTCGAGTGTGGCGCGGTCATTCATGCCGCTTGGGAGCGCCAGCACACCGGGCTCCTCTGACGCTACGGGCTCTTCAGGCACCTCGACCATCGGGGCCTCTTCGTGAACCGCCGCCATCAGGCTATCAAACGACTCATGCGGAGCGGGCGCTGTCGTCTCGCCCAAGTCGGCGGTGAGGAAATCGACGGGCGCAGTGACCGGAAGCAACTCTTCCGCTTCAGCTACCGGGGTCTCTTCAAAGACCGGTTCCGCCTGGGGTTCGGCTAAGTGCTCGGCCACCGGTTCCTCGATCTCTTCGGCCGCGGGCGTAGCAGGCTGATTCAAGACCCGAATGCGCACCACCGGCTCTCCTTCGTGTCCATTCGTCTCCACTCCATTCGTCTCTACCCCGGCCGTCTCGGCCCCGGCGACCGCTTCCGGCGCGAGCTCCGGAACGGGTTCGTCCAAATGACGTTGCATTTCCAGTTGGGCCGCCTTGGCGAGGCTGGCAGGGGAATCGAACAGGCTACGGAGCGCTTCACGGACTGGTTCCTCGGTTACCACTGTCTCCTCGGACGCGACTGGCTCCTGGGACAACAAGGGCTCCTCGGACAACAAGGGCTCCGGGGCCTGTTCGGCGACCGGCTCGGCATGCCAACTGGCTTGCCGCCAGTCGGGTTCGGCCTTCAATATCTCTGCCGCCGGCGTGATTTCTGCCGCCAGAGTGACGGCGCCAGCCGAAGCCAGCGTAGACTCCAGGGGAACCTCGGCATCCGCCAGCGGACTGGAGATGGGCACCTCGGTTGTCCAAGGAGCCAAGGGACGCGCCTGATACACGGGCGGCGGTTCGGCTGCGGGAGCGTTCATGGACTCTGCCTGATTGCGATGAGCCGTGTTTGGCTCCGCTTGGGCTTGGCTACCGGAGTCCTGCGCCGGCGCAGACCGCGCCTGCGAGTGCATCGACTCGCGAATCACCGACTCCAGCGTTTTACCCACCTGCGTGATCGCCGTAATCACCGCCGCCGACTCCAGCGCCGCCTGCGGATGGCGCGCGCGCTCTTCCTGACGGACGGTCATCTCAAGCACTTGCTCGCGCAAGCGTTCGTTTTTTCCTTTCAGGTAGTCGACCAGGAACGCGACGAGCGTACAGCCCAACGCCACCACGACGCCAAGAAAGATCACGAAAATTTGGGTATCCAGGCCAGCCACGAGTTCCATAGCAGTACTTTGAATCTTATCGGCGGAGGACTAGGGAACGAATAGATCCGGCGGTTCAATAATTCATTAGTACTAGTTCTATCCCCTCGGTACGGAAGGCCTATAGACAAGGCTCCTATATTCCATAAGCACATGATAATAAATCGGTTAGACAACCCAGCCCAAACTGGGCGCCCTCCCCCGTTCTTCCCAGGCCGCCATCCCGAAAATTTACACTTCGCCTTAGGGTCCGGTAGCCGTCCTAGGCCCGGCCCGACAAAAATGGATTCTTTTGGCTCTCCACGCCAATTGTCGTCGGCTCACCATGACCCGGAAAGACCTCGGTCTCTGCCGGCAGGGTCAGAAGCTTCCGCTTGATCGACCGGATCAGCAGTTCGTGGTCGCCACCGGGCAGGTCAGTCCGGCCGATCGAGCCACGAAACAGCGCATCCCCGGAGATCACCTTGCGCTCCTCCGGCAGGTAGAAACTGACGCTACCGGGAGAATGGCCCGGTGTAAAGAGCACGTGCATGGGCTGGCCAAGGCAATCGAGAATCTCGTTCGAGGCAAGATCGTGCTCCACGGTGAAGGACTCGGGCACCGGCATCCGGGTCCACTGCGCCTGCACGGGAAGCATTTCGAGGTTCGACCGGTCCTCGGGGTGCATCGCGACGGCGACGCCGAAGTGCCGCTTGAGCGCGGCGACGGCGCCGACGTGGTCAATGTGCGCATGGGTGAGCAAAATACGCTCCACGGTGAGCCCGGCTAGGCGCGACAGAATCTGGTCGAACTCATCGCCGGGGTCAATGACGATGGCGCGTCCATCGCGGCTCAGAATCGAGCAATTGCACTCAAAAGGGCCGAGCGGGAAAAAATCATGTCGGAGCGATGCGCCGGGGGTCATGCTTCAGTGTAAAACTGAAGAACATGACTTTATCCTCCTCGCTCATTTTGGGTGTCCATATTGTGATGGCCATGCTGCTCGCAGGCGGGGCGCTCGCCGTCCTCTTCAGCGGCGGCACGACTTCGCCGGCCCTCCCTCGCCAAACGGCCGTGATCGGCATTATCCTCTTGCTCACCACCGGGATCAACAACTTCATCAGCCGCCTCGGCACAGGCGTCCCCAAGGGCTACCACATGTGGTTCGGCATCAAGTTCCTGCTCGCGCTGCACGTCGTCACGATGATCTACCTGGTGTCGGGCGGCAAGTTGAGCGACGAAAAGCGGATCCGGCTATTAAAGGGCGCCGGCGCTTCGGTGATCGCGGTCGTGCTGATTTCGGTCTATCTGAATTTCCTGGCGACCCGCGGCTAAGTCTTCGCGTCCCGCCAATTCGGACCCAAACTGGCGTCCGCGACTAGCGGCACATTCAACCGGTGTACCCCCTCCATCGACTGCTTGACTAGCCGCGCCAGCCGCGGCGCCTCCTCCGCCGGCGACTCCAGCACCAGTTCGTCGTGTACCTGCAACAGCAACCGCGACTCCCACTTCCCGGCCCGCAGTTCCCCGTCAAGCACGATCATCGCGCGCTTGATCAGGTCAGCCGCCGTGCCCTGCAGCGGCGTATTCACCGCCGTGCGCTCGGCGAAGCCCCGGGCATTCGGATTCTTGCTCGCCATATCCGGAATCGGCCGCCGCCGCCCGAAGAGCGTCTCCGCGTAGCCCGTCTTGCGGACCTCGGCGATCGTCCGCTCAATGTAACGCTTCACCCCCGCGTAGCGGGCGAAGTAGCTCTTGATGTACGTGTCCGCTTCGCCGCGCGGAATCCCCAGCGCCGACGCCAGGCCGAAAGCCGTCTGCCCGTAGACGATGCCGAAGTTGACGGCCTTGGCGTTGCGGCGCAACTCCGGCGTCACCAGCAGCGGCGGCACGCCGAACACCTCGGCGGCGGTGCGCGTGTGGATGTCCTCGCCGCGCACGAAGGAGTCCGTCAGGACGGCGTCGCCCGAAAAATGGGCCAGCAACCGCAACTCAATCTGCGAGTAATCCACCTTTACCAGCACCCAACCGGGCCGCGGCACGAAGGCCGCGCGAATCTCGCGCCCCAGTTCCGTGCGGACCGGAATATTCTGCAAATTCGGATTGTTGGACGAGAGCCGTCCCGTGGCGGCTCCCGTGGGATTGAACGTCGTATGTACGCGCGACTCAAGATCGAGCAAAGCGGGCAGCGCGTCCACGTAAGTGCCCTTCAGCTTCGACACCTGCCGGTAATCGAGCACCAGTTGGGCGATGCGGTGCTCCGGGGCCAAGCCTTCCAGCACGTCGGCGGCGGTGGAAATCACCTTGCCCTTGCCGGTTTTGAACGGCGCCGGCAGTTGCAGCTCTTCAAACAAAACCTTGCCCAATTGTTGCGGCGAGTTGATGTTGAAGTCGCGGCCGGCCAGCGCGTGAATTTCGGCGCCTAAGCCGGACAGCACCTCGTCCATGCGCGACGAAAGGCCGGCCAGCATGGCCCGGTCGACGGTGATGCCGTCGCGCTCCATGGCCGCCAGGATTGGCAGAATCGGACGGTCCAAGGTTTCGTACAGCGAAGCCAACGTGGGCACCGCGCCCAGCAAGGCGTCCAGTTTCGGACCCAGTTCGAAGAGCGCAGCCGCGCGCGCCTCATACGATCCGCCCAGCTTGCGCAACAGATAGCGTTCGCTCAGCGCGGCCAGGTCGACGTCGCCGGGGTCGGCGAGCAGCAGGAAGCCAGAGAGCATCACGTCGTGGACCCGCGCAATCTCCCCCACCGGCGACGCCTTCCAGTTATGGACGATCAGCGGACGCTCACCCAACGCATCCAGCGCCTCCGCCGGAAAGGAACGCGCCACTCCCGCCTCGCCACATACGGCCGCTGTGCCGGCTTCTTGCACTACGCCCACGGCGCTCGCGGGCGGCAGCGCCCGCAGCCATTCCCGGCCCTCTTCCGCCGTCAGCAACACGGCGAAATCCTCAGGCGCCGCCGGCGTGGCCGACTCCCCCGGCCCCAACTGCGCCAGCAGACTGAAGAACTCCAGTTGCCGGTAGATCTCGCGCAGTTCGTCCGGATTGCCCGGCCGGCTCACCAGTTGCTCGATCTCGATGGCCAGCGGAATGTGCTTCTCAATCGTCGCTAGTCGCTGGCTCAGCAGGATCTGCTCGCGATGATTCTGCAGGCTTTCGCGATAAGTCTTCTTCTCCACCTCGGCCGCGCGTTCGAGCGCCGCTTCGAGCGAACCAAAACGAAGGATCAGATCCTTGGCGCCCTTGTCGCCGATGCCCGGAGCGCCTGGAATGTTGTCGACCGCGTCGCCCTTCAAGGCCAACAGGTCCCGCACCTGCGTCGGCAGCACCCCCATGTAGGCCTGCACACTCGCCGCATCGTAGAGGATGTCGTCCTTCATCGGATTCAGCACCCGGACGCGCTCGTCGACCAGTTGCAGCATGTCCTTATCGCTTGAGACGATCACGACGTCCATTTGCGCCATGCGAGCGAGCGTGCCAATCACATCGTCGGCTTCGTAGCCGTCGCTTTCGATCACCGGCACGCCCATCGCGGTGAGCGTTTGCCGCACCCAGGGGATCTGCGCCAACAAGTCCGGCGGCGTGGCGTCGCGATTCGCCTTGTACGCGGCAAACTCCTGCTCCCGCAAGGTCGGACCCTCGCTTTCGAACACCGCCGCCAAGTACTCCGGATGGTACTCGTTAATCAAACGCCGCACCATGTTGTGGAAGATGTAAACGGCTTCCGTGGGAATCCCCGCGGCGGTCCGCATCGGCGGCGCCGACGAGCGGGCCCGCGCGAAATAGGCCCGGAAGATAAAGTTGAACGAATCGATCAGGAAGAGTCTGGCGGGCATGGCGGCTTCCACATTATAGTCATGGACCTTGAAACATGTCCGAAACGCAACACTTGACCGATCAATCTGTTGCGAGATTGCCACACTTTTCGAATTCCAAACAATTGAAAAGAGGCCACTTGCCATTGCCTATGAAAATTGGTAGCGTAGTGCCTGAGAAGCTACTGCTCCGGCGAATGACCTCGACGAACCCCGCTTTCGACGCCCCTATTTTTGAAACCACCATCCAGCGCATGGTGGAGGCCAAAGGCGTCGGGCTACATAGCGGCGTGCCGGTCTCTATTCGCATTCTTCCGGCGCCGGCCGGCACGGGCATCATCTTCACCCGCACCGATCTCGACCGCTTCGAAATCCCCGCCAGTTGGCAATACGTCCAGCGCGTCAGTTACGCCACCAGCCTGATGCGGCAAGGCGTGCTGATCTCCACCACGGAGCACTTGCTGAGCGTCTTCTACAGTATGGGCATCGACAACGCCTACATCGAAATTGACAATCTCGAAGTGCCGATCCTGGATGGCAGCGGCGCCCCGTTCGTCAGCCTGATTCGCCAGGCCGGAAGCAAAACGCTACGCAAACGCCGACGGTATTTGCGCATTCGCAAGCCGGTGCAGGTGGAAGGCGCCGGGAAGTGCATCCGGATTGAACCGGCTGACCATTTCGCGCTCTCGTGTCATGTCTACTTCCCGCATCCGCACGTGGGGCGCCAGTCTCTCGAGATGCGGGTGACGCCCGACGCCTACGCGCGCGACATCGCCCCCGCCCGAACCTTCGGCTTTGAGCAGGAACTGCAGCAAATGCGCGACATGGGGCTCATCCGCGGCGCGACGCTCGATTCCGCGGTGTGCTTCGCGCCCGACGGCGTCCGCAATCCGGACGGCCTCCGTTTCCCCGACGAACCCTGCCGCCACAAGGCGCTCGACCTCATCGGCGACCTCGCCCTGATCGGCCGTCCGCTCCTCGGGCACGTGATCGCCGAACGCGCCGGCCACGCCATGCATGTGGCGCTGGTCGCCAAGATCATGTCCGACGCGAGCCTCTACGACATCGTCGAAGCGCCCCAGCCCGCCGCCGAAGCCGAAACCGCTGTCCCCGTCCTGGCCGCCCGGGCCCTGGCCTAAAGCCTTGTTCTGGCTGCCGAATCTCCTCACGCTGCTGCGGATCGCGCTCACTCCGCTGGTGGTCCTCTACATCCTGAACCACGAATACTCCTGGGCCTTCTTCTGGTGCTTCTGCGCCGGCATCACGGACCTGTTCGACGGAGCGGTCGCCCGCCGCTTTGGCGCCGAGTCCAGGCTGGGCATGGTGCTGGACCCCGCCGCCGACAAAATCCTGCAAGTGAGCGTCTTTATCGCCTTGGGTATGGCCCAAGCCGTCCCCTGGTCGATTGTCGCGCTCGTCTTTGGCCGCGACTTGTTTTTGGTACTCGGCGCGGCCTATTTCCGCTTCAGCGGCAAACGGCTCACCTTTCCGCCGACGATTTGGGGCAAGTGGAGCACGGTGATCCAGATTTTCGCTGCCGTCTCGATTCTGGGCCGCTTGGGTCCGCCATTAGAGCCGCTCTCCGTGTCCCTGGTCGCTGTCGCCACCGTTTTCAGCGGACTCCACTACGCGGCCCGGGCCCATGGGTGGCTCAGTACCCGCGAAGTGCAAACTTCCGGCCAGCAACATTGACTCCCCGGCATCCCGAAGGGTAGTCTGAAGGTGTAGAGTTAAAGTTGAGATGTCTCGCTACCTTCCATCGCGAACCTATCTCCGTGCCGCCTGGGCCGCGGTAGCCCTGGGGCTCGGGTCGACTTACGTTGCGATGCGCTTTCTACCGGTAGCGGTAGCTGCTTTCCTCTTCTTCCTGTCCTCTGCGATTCTCTTCCTTCTTTTTTACCGCCCGCTGATCGAAGTCCATCCCAAATATCTGCTCGTCGGCCGCCAACGGATGCCCTGGCATCAATTGCGGCAAGTGAATCACTCGGGCTGGTTCGCCCCCCTCGTCGTTGACTTGCTGCTGCAGGACGGGGAACGCCAAACCATCATCTTCGCCGGCGACCTCGACAGTTCCGCGATGCTCTTGCGGGAGATTCGCTTTCACGCCCATGGCGCGTTAATCGATGGCGTACCGCATCGTGACTACTGGCGCCACGAGGGCGCCCTCACGGAACCGGAGCCCGTGGCCGCGACGCAGGACGCGAAGAAGAAAAAAGCGGCCAAGCCGACTTACCCGCTGCTCTCGCCCGGTGAAGAAGAAGAGATCGAACGGCTGTACCATCGCCTGAAGTCGGTGGGCCGCCTGGATCCCCGCGACGAACAGTAGCGTGCCGCGCCGGTATCTCGGCCTTATCGCCGCCCTCCTCCTCATCTTCCTGCTTTACCTGGTTTCGCCCTGGCTGCTGGCCGCTTCGGCTGATCTCCTCGTGAATGACCAACCGCCGCAAAAGGCCGACGCCGCCCTCGTCCTCGCCGGCGACTCCTTCGGCAAACGCATTCTCAAAGGCGCGGATCTCGCCCGCGCCGGCTACGTGCCGCTCGTCTACGTCAGTGGCCCGCACGGCGCCTATGGCTACACCGAGGACGAACTCGCCATCCACTTCGCCACCGACCGCGGCGCGCCGCGCGAAATCTTTGTGGGCCTGCCCAACACCGCCGAATCCACCACGGACGAAGCGCGGATGCTGCTGCCCCAACTCCGAGCCCGCGGCGTGCGCCGGCTACTGCTGGTGACGTCGAACTACCACACCGCCCGCGCCGCCCGCACCTTCCGGCGCACCGATCCCCAGATGGAGATCATTCCGATCGCCGCGGTTGACCGGGCCTTTCGCCCCGGCGATTGGTGGCGCAGCCGGCAGGCGCAGAAGATGTTCTTCTTCGAGTCCGCCAAAACCCTGGCCGACTTCGTGGGACTCTAAACCAAATGCGCGAGGCCTGGCTCACTTCCCTTCCCTACTTCGCCCGTCACCGGCGCGCCCTGGCGTTAGGATTCGGCGCCCTCATCGCCAAGAGCCTCGCCGGCGCCGCCTGGCCGCTGATGCTGCGCCAGGGGATTGACCGCATCACCCACGGCTTCTCGCTTGAAGCCGTCTGGTGGCTCGCCGGCGCCATTGTCGTGGTGAGCGCGGTCAAAGGCTTCTTCCAATACTGGATGCGCATCCTGCTCATCGGCGTCTCGCGCGACATCGAGTTCGACCTCCGCAACGACCTCTTCGCCAAGCTCCTCTCCCTCTCCGCCGACTTCCACGGCCGCCTCCGCACCGGCGACATCATGACCCGCCTCACCAGCGACCTCAACGCCGTCCGCATGATGCAAGGCCCCGGCGTCATGTACTGGTGCGAAACCGTCTTCACCTTCGTCCTGGCCGTCGCCGTCATGGCCTCCACGGATTGGCGCCTCACGCTCGCCGCGCTGCTGCCCGCACCGCTCATCAGCTACGCTGTGGTCCACTTCGGACAGAAGATTCACCGCCGCTTTGAAGCCATCCAAAGCATGTTCTCCTCCATTTCAAGCCGCGTGCAGGAGAATCTGTCCGGCGTCCGCGTCATCCGCGCCTACGTGCAGGAAGAGGCCGAGCTACGCCGGTTCGAAAGCCTGAACCGCGACTACATTGCCCGCAACCTGAAGCTGGTGCGCGACACCGGCATCTTCTATCCGCTGCTCGGCGCGCTGGTGAGCCTCACATTTCTGATCGTGCTCGGCTTCGGTGGCGTGCGCGTCCTGGCCGGCAAACTCACCTTTGGCGAGTTCGTCATGTTCCAGGGCTACATGAACATGCTCGTCTGGCCGCTGATCGCCTTCGGCTGGGTGACCAATCTCACCCAGCGCGGCACTGCGTCGCTGAAGCGCTTGAAGGAGATTTTGGACGAGGTGCCTACCATCGCCGCCCCCACGACGGGCGCCAGGCCCTTGCCACAGCCGCTGCGGGGCGAAATCGAATTCCGCGACGTGCGCCTGGAATACAACGGCCGCCCCGCGGTCGACGGCATCTCGCTACGCATCCCCGCCGGCCAGACGCTCGCCATTGTCGGACCCACCGGTTGCGGCAAAACCACGCTAGTCAGTCTGATCCCCCGCCTACGCGACCCCAGTTCCGGCACCGTCCTGCTCGACGGCATCGACCTGCGCGAACTCGACCCCGCCGCCCTCCGCGAAGCCATCGGCCTGGTGCCGCAAGAGACTTTCCTCTTCAGCACCACGCTCGCGGACAACATCGCCTTCGGGGATCGCGAGGCCAGCCAGGCGCGCATCGAAGCCGCGGCCACCGCCGCCGGACTCGCCATCGACATCGCCGGCTTCCCGCTCGGCTACCAGACCCTCGTCGGCGAGCGCGGCATCTCGCTCTCCGGCGGCCAAAAGCAGCGCACCGCCATCGCCCGCGCCCTCCTCCGCCAACCCCGCATCCTCATCCTCGACGACGCCCTCTCAAGCGTCGACACCGTCACCGAGGACCGCATCCTCCATGCCCTGGCCCAAGAGACCGCAGGCCGCACCGCCATCCTCATCTCTCACCGCGTCTCCACCGTGAAGGACGCCCACCAGATCGTCGTCCTCGAAGCCGGCCGCATCGCCGAACAAGGCACCCACGCCGAGCTACTAGCCCACCAAGGCGCCTACGCCCAGCTTTACCGCAAGCAACTGCTCGAAGAAGCCATCGAAACCGCCTAGCGGCTCCGGTAGGACCGGCCTCCGGCCGGTCCAGCATTTCAGGATCTCGGAGCCTCTGGTAAAACCCTGAAGCACGGCGGTAGCTTTTTCATGGTTTTGCGGTCGGCAGGTTGTTTCCTGGTGCCGGTCGCCGAAGGAGATGGTCAAAGATGCCGGGGGGTGAGAGGGATGGGCACCCTTCCGCGCGCTCGCCCGGCTCTCCCTAACCGATTGGTCAACAGTATCTTACGGCAAATCGTGCCCGAGATCGGGGTCCGAGCGTCTGTGCCCCCGATCTCCGGAATGACCGGGACCTGATTAACGACTCTGATTTCAGCAATCCGCGCTAACCTGAAGCCGTGCCCCCTCTCCCCCTCCTGCTTCTGGCGCTGATCCTGCTCCCCGCACTCGGAGCCCAAAGCCGCTTTCTCCCCGGCTACCGTCACCTTCGCGGCACGCTCGGCCCCTACCCCATCACGATGGACGTCCTCAACGGCGCCGTCTTTTTTTCTTACGACCGCATCGGCCACCCGATTTCCTTGCAAGTGCTCTACGCGGGCAAGGAGCCTTACCGACTCTGTGAGGCCTACTACGAAGCGGAGCAGAACTGCTTGGCCGGCCGCCAGACTGCCGACGGCGTCTTCCGCGGCACCTGGATGAATTCCGCTACGGGGAAAGCGCTCCCCGTCCTCCTCCGCCCCGCTGCCGCGCCTCACCTGGCTATGGCCAAATTGCGTACAGGCCCCAGCGCGCCGTCCACCGATCGCATCCTCGTGGCGACATCCGGCCCCCTGCAAGTCGCTCTTGATCGGGATCACAATGAGCTTTGTGTTGACCCCGACCCTCACCGGCAACTTTCTTGCGTGCCTCAGATTGCTTGGAACAGCGCTCGGCTCCTCAGTCTTGCGGTGTCCATCCAGAGCTACTACGACGGCACCAAGGATTTCATAGGTGTTGCGTACCAGACCTACGATGTGGTGCGCGGCCGGCGCCTAAGGCTGGACGACATTTTCCGCCCAGATAGCGATAACGAGTTGAACCGGCTGATCCGTCTCGACTACCTCCGGCAATTTGGCCCAGAGGACGAACACTCCTTCCAGACTACTCCCAACTTCCTCTTGACGTCCCAGGGGATTTTGTTCGGCTGGGACCAAGAGCATTATCAAGCCGAAGGGCACTTCGAAGTCTTTCTACCCTTCACCGCCCTGGAAGCCCTCCTCAGACCCGAAGTCAGCCGCTGGCGCGAGCCCCCGAAGAAGTGATCACCACTCGAATTGGGGGCATCTACCAATGGGGGGGGCCCAGAGACCAGGTGCGAGATCGAGGCCCGAATCGCAACTATATATCACTATGTGATATATTCACCAGTGATATATGACAGATCCCAGTGAACTCCTGCCACTCCCGCCCGCGGCTTTTCACATCCTGATTTCGCTCGGTGATCGCGACCGGCATGGTTACGCCATCCTGCAAGACGTGGCGGAGCGGACGGGCGGGGCCTTCTCGCTGGGGCCGGCCACGCTCTACACCAACATCAAGCGGCTGCTCAGCCAGGGCCTGATCGAGGAGATCAGCGCGCGCCCGGCTTTAGACGACGAACGCCGCCGTTACTACCGCATCACCCGCTTTGGACGTCGAGTGGCGCGCGCTGAGCTCGACCGGCTGGAGTCCGCGGTGCGGCAGGCCAAGGCTTCCTTGGCGAGAGGGTAGCGCATGCGCCGCATCTATCAACTGCTACTGCGGCTCTTTCCGGCGGAGTTTCGCGATGAATACGGCTCCGAGATGACGGCTGTCTTTCTCGAACAGGATCGCCGCGCGGCGGGTGTGGCTCGCCTCGGTCTATGGGGACACACCCTGGCGGACCTGAGCCTGGGCGCATTACAAGAGGCGTCCGCGACGGCGGCCAGCGACCTGCGCCACGCCTTTCGACGCTTGCGCGCGCAACCAGGGCTGACGGCCGTGGCCATTCTTTCCTTGGCCGTGGGAATCGGCGCGAACACGGCGATCTTCAGTGTGCTGCAATCCACCGTGTTCGCGGACCTTCCCTTTGCGGACCCAAAGAGTCTCGTGATGATCTGGACCCGCCCCTTGCGAGGCGACGGCGCCGGCCTGAACTACTCGGCCGACTTTCTCGATTGGCGCGCCCGCGCGCGGTCGTTCGCGCAGCTTGCGCTGTTCACCAGCCCGGAGCGGTTCACCCTAACCAGCGACGGCATCTACCCCGAACGAGTGGGGCACCAATCGGTGAGTTCCGCCTTCTTCCCGATGCTGGGAGTCCGGCCGCGCTTGGGGCGCTTTTTCACGGAGGAAGATGCCCTGGCCGGCGAAACGACGGCGCTCATTAGCGAGCGCTATTGGCATCAGCGGTTCGGCGGCAGACCGGACATCATTGGGCGCAAGATCGTCCTGGACGGCGCGGTGGAGACCATCATCGGCGTGGTGCCGCCAGCCTTTGACGCCGGTTGGCTGTCGAAGGACGTCGATGTCTGGGGCCCGATCAATCTGGCGCCGAGTTCGGACTGGATCGAGCGCAAGATCCGTTGGCTGGGCGCGGCGGGCCGCTTGCGTCAGGGCGTTACGCTGCCGCAAGCGAACGCTGAACTGAAGCTGATCGCGGCGCAACTCGCCGAAACCTATCCGCGGTCAAACCGGGGCTGGACAACCTTCGCCGAGCCGATGCGCGACGCTGTGAACAGCCAGTGGCGCTTTATCGTGGTCCCCATGACGGCGGCCGTGGTGTTCGTGCTGCTCATCGCGTGCGCCAATGTGACGAATCTGCTCCTGGCCCGCGCCGCCACCCGCCGGCGGGAACTCGCCTTGCGGGCGGCACTGGGAGCGGCGCGCGGGCGGCTGCGGCGCGAGCTACTCGCCGATGGCTTTGCCATCGCCATCCCCGGCGCGTTGCTGAGCCTGCCCGTGGCTTGGGCCGGAATCCGGCTGTTTCTCTTCTTCGCGGACTTCTTCCCAGTGGGCATGCCGGAGGCGGGCCGCACCGGACTCTCCTGGCCCGTGCTCGCCTTTAGCGCCGCCATCGCCGTGATCGCGGCGGTACTGACGGCGCTCGCTCCCGCCTGGATGGGTTCGCGCATCAATCTAACGGAGAGTCTCAAGGACGGCGAACACGGAACTGTCTCCCGGTCGCCGTTACGGAAAGCCCTGGTAGTGGGCGAATTTGCGCTGACGATGGTCCTGCTAACGTCCGCGGGCCTGATGATCCACGCCACGTTGCGGGCCCGAGCGTTGACCCTGGGCTTTCAGCCGGACCCGGTAGTGACCGTGGAACTGGACCTTTACGGGCCTCGCTATGCACGCCAAGCACCGAAGCGCGATATCGGCATGCGTGAAGTGCAACCCACCGTGCCGCGGTTTATTGACCGTTTGCTCGCGTCGCTGCGCGAGGAGCCGAACGTGCAGAGCGCGGCGCTGGGATCGGCCTTACCCATGGTCCCAACCCCCATTCCGGGGAAGCCATTCCGTATCGCCGGCATCGCTCCCTCGCCGGATCACCACGCGGGCCTGGCCTGTGTGACCTCCGGCTACTTTGAGACGCTGGGCATTCCGGTACCCAGCGGTCGAGCGATCGGCGGACAGGACCGGGCGGGTACGCCGTGGGTCGCGATGGTGAACCAGGCTTTCGTCCAGTGTTTTCTGGGCGGGCAAAATCCGATCGGACAGACATTGACCTTGCAGGGCGACCCGCAAGAGCTGCCCAGGCGGATCGTCGGCGTCGTCGCCGACCACCGGAGCACCCGCCGCTTCGGGGCGTCACCCACCATCTACATGGCCTACGGCCATCAGCCAGCGCTGATCCCGGGAGACTACCAAAGCTTTCGGCTGCGGCCGCAGTTGCTCATTAAGACGCGGGCATCGGCGGCGGCCATCCAGAAGACGGTGCAGGATGCTGTGTCGCGTATCGATTCCGCGCTACCCGTGCCCAGCGTGAAGCCGCTCGTGAGCCGTATCGAGGAAGACACCGCCTCACAACGCTTCCATCTGTGGCTACTGACGCTGCTGGCGGGCTTGGCCCTCCTGTTGGCCGCAGTGGGCATTGGCGGCTTGATGCACAACGTAGTGGTGGAGCGGCTGCCGGAGATCGGCGTCCGCATGGCGCTCGGCGCGGACCAGCGCAACATCATCGGTCTAATCCTGCGCGGAGGCATGATCCTGGCGGTCTCCGGACTCCTCTTGGGTACCGCCAGCACGCTGGCCGCCCAGCGCCTCTTTGCCCGTTTTCTTTTCGGGGTAACGCCAGTGGACCCGGCCGCCCTCACCGGAGCGGCCTTTGTGCTTCTGCTGGTGGCGGCCCTAGCCTGTTACTGGCCGGCCCGCCGGGCGGCAGGCACGGATCCGCTCAACGTTTTGCGCCGTTCTTGAAGCGGCTGTCACAAAACGCCTCCCGGCGCCGTCATTCTCGTGTGACGCCCTCGCCAATGCTCCTTTCGCGGACCACTGCCGCAACGGAATGCGCCGACGCTTCGTTTGACGATCTGTTCCGGGCTCACTATCCCGCGCTGGTCCGCATCGCCATCCGTGTCACGGGCGATCCCTCGGCGGCAGAGGAAATCGCTTCTGATGTTTTTGTGCGGCTGCTCCACGCCCAGCGTCCACCGCCGAACCCCGTAGCCTGGCTGCGGCGGTCCACCTTGAACGCGGCGATCGACCGGCTGCGGGCTGATCGGCGGCGGCGCGAACGGGAGGCGGCGGTGGCGCCGGCCGCCGGCAGCGCGCACGATCCGGAGCGCCAGCATCAACGGGCCCGCGTCCGCGGTACGCTGGCGGCGCTACACCCGCGCGATGCGCAACTGCTGGTGGCCCGGCTTGCAGGCTGGACCTACCAGGAGATCGCGGTCGCCCTTCACCTCAAGGAATCCAGCATCGGCACGATGCTAGCCCGCGCCGAAAAATCTTTTGAAAAGGAGTACCGCCAACGCTATGGAACCGCCTGACCGCCTCTTGCAACTGCTGGACGATGAGCCGCAAGGGCTCAACATTGAGGCCGCCCTCACCCGCGTCCACGCCGCGCAGCCGGCCCGTCCTCATCGCCGTATCTGGTACTGGCCCGTCGCGGCGTTCGCCAGCCTCGCCTCCGTGCTGATTGCGGAGCAAGCGCTGTCCCTCTTCGAGATCCGCAAAGTAGTCCCGTTGCGCTACCCGGCTGGGCAACTACCCATGGAACTCATGCTGCCGAACGTTTTCCCGCTGTTCCCGGCCAAGCAAGTGAGAGCGAGCCACGCCGCCAACGCCGGGGAAGCCAGCGCGCAGGCCGGCTATCGCGTCCGCATCCTCCGCTCGCCGCAGCTTAGCGCCTATGAGCCGAGTTTCCGGGTGGAACACTACCCTGCGGTGGAACGCACCATCGATCGCGCCAGGATCGAGGCCGCGCTAACGGCGCGCCGCGCCCCGCCTATTGCTTTCCCCGCCGCGCTCGACGGCGGCACCGTCGCGATCCGCTGGCGCGGACCCGCCGTCCTCACTCACTACGGGCACTGTCCGCGTCTGATTGGCCCGTGGGACGCGTGCGTCTTTCTGATTCAGCAGAATCCTCCCGCGCTGGAACTACCGGCGGGAGTGAATCTTAGTGAGTACACCGAGTTCTCACTCCGCCTGATCGGGCTCTCGCCCGCCGATGCGCGTGCGCTTCGCGAACAGCTTCCCGTGGCGCCCTCACTGTTTCTGCCCTTCGATGAGTCGACACTCGATGTCAGCATCATCCCCCTTCTTAATGGAACGGGTACGCTCGTCCGCTACAAGCCGACGCCAGCCGGCCAAGCCTTCACCCTGCAATGGACCGAAGGAGGCCAACTCTTTACCCTGACGGGCCGGGACCCTTCCCAAGCCGCCGCAATGGCCAATTCGCTGGAACCGCAATAACGCCATGGGCTACCGTTTCGTTCGTTTTGCCACCGCGTTTGTCTTGATGACGTACGGATTCGCGAAAATCAATGGATCTCAGTTCACGATTCTCGATTCCGAGCTCGACAAGCCCATGGGTCAGGTAAGTGGCTTCTGGCTTACGTGGTATTTCTTTGGCTACTCGGCCGTATACGGCAATTGCATCGCGTTGACGCAGATCATGGGAGCCTTGCTGCTGACGTTTCAGCGAACCGCGCTACTCGGCGCCTGCATCCTCGCCCCGATGCTCGTCAACATCGTCGCCGTCGATCTCTGCTACGGGGTCGACCTCGGCGCCACCATCACCGCCATGGTTCTTCTGATCGCGGTTTGCGGGGTGATCGCCCGTCATGCATCCGCACTGCGTGCGCTCCTCTTCCCTAAGCCAAGCGCCTCGGGGGCCCCGGCCAACCACCGGGCACGATCCGCCGCCGAATGGGCGGTGCGCGTGGCCATGCTGGTGCTCGCCAGCGGAATCACCTATTGGGTCGCCAACTACAACAACCGCAGGCCCACGCCGATCGATGGGACTTGGGACGTGGGCGTCGTGATCCCGGAGTCGGCCGGTGCCGGGCTTCCGCGCACCATCTATTTCGAATACAACCGCGCCTTCTGGGCCGCCTTCAAAATGCCGTCGGGGAAGCTGGAACGGCATCACTTCGAAGTCGATCCGGCTTCGCGCAGGGTCGTGGTCTTCGAGCGTTGGCTCGGCAAAGGCAAGCGGATCTTCGAAGGCGACTATAGGCTCGCCGGGGTCGACCTCACGCTGAAGGGAAACTTCATTGGCACGGGCCCCATTGAGATGCAGCTACGAAAGCGCTCGGTCCGGTAGCCGCGCCTCACGGCACTACGATTTCTGCTAGCTTGGAAAAAGGCAGAATATGGCCCTCAACAGCAAGAATGATCGGGTATCGACTACCGGCCCGGTGGCAGCCACGCTGGAACATCGGCTCGACGGACTGCATTGGCAGAAGTTCCGCGTGGGCATGCCGGAAGAGCTGATGGAAGTTGGGCGCCGCTGCGCCACCCATGCTTCGCGGGAATGGCTCACCCGTGATTTCGATCAGGAACTCTACGACGAACGAGGCTTGCCGCGATGATTGGCCGCTTGGGTTAGTCTCTCCATCATGCCGAACGAGTACCCACTGCAGATCGGTCTATTGGTCTTCCCCGGCCTGACTCAATTGGACCTGACCGGGCCCTACGAAGTGCTCAGCCGTCTCTCGAATTCCAGAGTTCATCTGTCGTGGAAAACGGTAGAGCCCATTCTCAGTGATCGGGGTCTCACGTTGCTGCCGACCGGGACGTTTGCTCAGGCGACGCAAATGGATTTACTCATGGTGCCAGGTGGCCCGGGCGTGGCGGCCTTGATGGAAGACCTCGAAGTGCTGGCCTTTTTGCGCCGTCAAGCGCAAGGGGCGCGTTTCGTCGCGAGCGTTTGCACCGGCGCGCTGGTGTTGGGTGCGGCGGGATTGCTGCGAGGTTACCGGGCAACTACCCATTGGGCGTCGCTCGAATTCCTTCCGGCGCTCGGAGCCATCGCGTGCGCGGACAGAATCGTCGTCGACCGGAACCGGATTACCGGCGGAGGCGTGACCGCAGGCATCGACTTCGCCCTACAACTCGCGGCCGAGCTACGAGGTGAGGCAGAAGCCCGGCTCATCCAACTCCAGATGGAGTACAACCCGTCGCCGCCCTTCCTGTCCGGTCATCCGGATGTGGCACAGGTGCAAACCTTGCAGGCTGCGCTGGAGGCCAACGCCACGGTGAGGGCAACGCGCCGCGCATTGGTGGAACGGGTCCGCGGCAGGCTCGGCGTTCCGCTGGACGGCCACGTAGCACGTTGAACACCTGCAAAAAATCACCGACGCGGTCTGAGTGGTTAAATCCGCTTGAACTGCTCCACCGTCTTCCCTAACGACCGGTTCTTCTTGATCTCCGGCACCATGCTGCCTTCGCGAATATCGATCTCCTGCGCGCGCTTCAGCACCTCCGCCGCGCGCGCCGCCGGCACACGGACCACGCCGTCCTCGCCCGCCACGATCACGTCGCCCGGCATGATTACCACGCCGGCGCAGGTTACCGGAATATCTCGCGCGACGCTGGCCCAACGGCTGACACTCGACGACGGCACCACACTACGCGAGAAGACGGGCAAGCCGAGCGCGCGGATCTCGGCCAGATCCCGCAGGCCGCCGTCGATCAGGATGCCGGCCATACCGCGCGCGCTCGCCGCGGTCGCCATCAGGCCGCCCATCCCCGCGACGTCGAGGCTATTCTCCACCACGATGATCCCGACCGAGCCAGGCGCGGCGTTGTCGATCATCTCCACCGAATGCTTCGCGCTCAGTTGCGCCGAAGCCTTCTCCTTGGTCGTCGCGCGCAGCAGCGCGGTGGTGGCGCGGCCCACGAAGCGATCGGGAATATTGGGGCCGATAATGCGCGGCCGCATGTCGTGCGAGAGAAAACCGCGTTGGCCGGTGATTTGATCCACCGCGTCGGCGACGCTCGCCACGGTCGTTCTGCGAAAACCCTCCAGCAAGGCGTCGTCCGCCGTCAGCGCGCCGGCCACGAGAAGTAGTAGTGATACCATCGCCACGATTATGCCAAACTAACGGGTGTTGCTCTCGATCCTGTTCGTCCTCGCGATTGACCCTACGTTTCAAGTGCCCAATTCCGTGGAGCAAGGCGATACCTTGCGCGTGACGGGCAATCCCGCCGGCGAAACCTACGCCGCCTTCGCCGACAAGAAACTACGCCTCTTTGCTCACCCCACCGGACTCGCCGGACTCGTCCCCGTCCCCGCCACCCTCGCGCCGGGCCAGTATCCACTCAAGATCACCAGCGCGGACGGCAAGGTCCTCTTCACGCAAACCATCGAAGTCCGCGACGCCAGGTTCCCCATCCAAAACATCGCCACCACCTCGGCCATGACCTCATTGAAACCGGCACCCGGCGAGGTAGAAAGCATCCAGACCTTCCTCAACCACACTGGCGAAGAGCGCCTTTGGACCGAGCCCCTGCGCGCGCCCACTCCCGAATGCATGAACTCGCCCTACGGCGTCCAGCGCTACTACCACGGCAAGCCCAGCGGCAATTTCCATCGCGGGCTGGACCTGCGGTCCCCCAGCGGCACGCCCGTTAAGGCCACCGCAGCGGGCGTCGTCAAGATTGCCCATATGTGGAATTACACCGGCGGCACTGTCGGCGTGGACCATGGCCAAGGCTTCACCTCGATGTACCTTCACCTTTCGAAAATCGCCGCCACCGAAGGCGCCACCGTACAGGCCGGGGACATCGTAGGCTACGTGGGCAGTACCGGCTTTGCCACGGGTCCACACTTACACTGGGGATTATTTGTCGGCGGCGTCGCGGTAAATCCGCGTAAGTGGATTACGGTAAATGCCTGCGCGGAATCTCCGGCACGAAAACCAGTCGCCAGGAAAAAGACGGCTCAGAAACGCGTGTCCGGATCCAAGGGATAAATCGGCCGCGCGATCCGATTAAACGGCAATTGTTGTAAGTTAGCGGTACTCACGCCTGGCGTATCGACGAGAAAGATCTGCTTGGCGATGGGTTCATACTCCGCGCGGAATCCGTTCGGCGACTTCACCACGACAATCTGGCAGTAAGTAGGATCTATGCCGTGGCTGCGGAATAACTCGGGGTCCACCGTCATGGCTGGTTTCTCGGCCAGCAGAATCAGTATCAGCCCCACCTCGAGTACGACGGCGCGGCCCATACACGTCGTGATGCCCGTGTTGTAGCCCCGTGCCCGCGCCGTCCAGCGGCCATCGGAAATCAGCTTCACGACGCCGGTCACTTTCACCGGCCGCGAATTCTGCTTATCGAAGGCGCCGCCCACCTTCATCGTCACCGTCGCACCGATGCCGGCCGTAATCGCCTTCGCGACGGCGGCGGGATCCACCAAGAATATTGCCGCTGGGCCAGTGAGCGGCGCTTCCACCAGGTGCTTCAGCACGCCGGTGCTATCGCCGGGAGACCCGGAACCCGTGCTATCGGAGCTTTCCGCGAGCACGGTGGGCCCCGCGATGCTCAACGCCGCGTGAATCGCCTCGGGTACCGGGGTTAAGGTAATGTCGTACTGCCGTCTGGTGCGCCAAAGACGTTTGGCGAAGGAGTCGGCTTGGCGCCGCGCCACGGCGGGACGTCCATTCGTCACGCTCACCACGGCGCAGCCCATCTCCGCGATATCCAGCCAAGGCTGCACCGGAAAAATCGAAATTGCTTCCGCTTCGCCTCGCGCTTCGAGTGCTTCGGCGTCCTGAACTAACTCGTGCATGGGACCGCGGTAAGTCTGCGCATTTTCGGCAGGCACGATTAACGGCAATTTCCGCATCGCCATGGCCGGCCGCAATTCGCCAGCCAGCATACGCAGTAACATCCCCGCCGCTTTCTGGCCGGTCTCAAACATGTCGATATGCGGGTAAGTGTGATATCCAACAATGGCGTTTGCCAAAGCAACCATCCGCTCCGTCACGTTGGCGTGTAAGTCGAGAGTGACCACAATGGGCGCGTCGGGGCCCATTACCTGGCGAGCCCGCGTCAGTAAGTGGCCTTCGACATCGTCCTCGCCTTCGGCCGTCTGTGCGCCGTGCATGGCGAGTAACAGAGCATCGGGAGCCGCTTGGCGGAGTTGCGCCTCAAACTCCTTGCCCAGTCGGCGAAAGTCCGCGCGCACCAGACGATTCGCGGTAATCGCCCAGGCCGCGCAAATCGGCGCAATCGGGACAGCAGCGTTTTCGAGGACATTGATGAAGCCGCCCATCTCGGTCAGCTTGCCGGCATGCCGCAGATAAGCTTCGTTACCAAAGACGGGAGAAAAGTCAGCGTAGCGCGTCCGCACGGGCGAGAACGTGTTGCTTTCCTGCAGAATCGCCGCGACGCCGATCTTCACACCTAGCTGCCCTGAAACTCCGGTTGCGAACCCTCATCCGCCAGGGACCGGTAGTCTGGCCGGTCAGAAATCTTCTGGTGCCGGAAGCTGCGGATCACCTGCCCGTGGTAAACCATGAAAACACCCGGCATCTGGAAGATGTCGTTCTGCACGCCAAATCCCCGACGGCGCAACAACGCCGACTCGATAAAGCGGAACCACACCATTGGCCCGAACACGTCCAGCAGACGTCCCCGGCGCAGGCCGAAGGCACGATAGACCCCCTGATTCGGATCGGGCAAACGCGGAACGTCGCTCAGGCCCGGCGCCAGGCGATCCACCAGTTCTTCCTCGCTCCCCATGTGTACCAGCAGGAGCCGCGTACCGTCGCGCTCAATTTGCCCACGCACCGCCGCCAAGTCAGCCAAAGCTTCCCGGCAGAATGGGCAACCCATATGGCGCAGGAAGATCACCATCACGGGCGACAGCCGCGAGAGTTCATCTAACGACACACCCAAACTTGTGCGAGACCGCATCGCGATCCTCTGGATCTCCGGACAAGCCACCCGCTGGCGGCCGATGAACTCTTCCCAGGCGTCATGCAGGATCAGGCCAAAGGGCACCAGCCAGATCGCATAACCAAACAAAAGATGCCACCAAGGCAGCAGCAATTGCGGCTGCCGCACGGCCGTCAGTCCGGAAATCAGCAGCATCATCAAGCACATGGACGCCGCCGTGGCAATCACCGCCCACTGCCGCACCGGATTGAAGGAAGCCAGGACCATCCCGACACCCAGGCCGAAGGAGGTGCCAATCGCGTGCGCCCGCCAAAAATCCGCAGCGAGCAGCGCTGGAGAGGCATCCGAACTAGAGAGCAGACTGGGGATCGTCCAAATGAACACGAACAAAGTCAAATGGTAGAAGGCGGCCATCCGCAGCGCGAAAGGCATCCAGCGGCGTTGGGAATTGGCTACAGGCGTCACTCACATTCTGAGATGCGCATACGACCGGCCAAGACTCAATTTACCGCGACCAAAAAATGAAAGTGCCTCCACTTACCGTCCGCTTTACGGCGGCCGGTATCCACATCCTCGAAATCGACCTGTGGCTGGACCCCCGACAGCCCGTCGCCCACGCCTGGTTCTCGCACGCCCACGCCGACCACGCCAGCGGCCGTCCTCAGCAAGTCTGGGCCACCAGCCGCACCCTGGAACTCTACCGAATTCGCTGGCCAATAACTACTTCTGTAGATCAAAAACTGATTCCGCTGGCTTTTGGCATTCCTATCGAGTGGAATGGAGCCAAGCTCACCGCCTGGCCCGCCGGCCACATCATTGGCGCAGCCCAACTTTGCGTTGAAAAAGATGGCTATCGTCTTGTTTATACAGGCGATCTCAAGCTAAACCAGCCAATTTGCGGCGTTAAAACTATTTCTATAGAATGCGACCGCCTCATCATCGAATCCACCTTCGGACTTCCCATCTATCACTTCCTCAGCCACACCGAAGCCCGCCACCGCATTCTCTCCTTCGCCCAGGAGACCCTGGCCGAGGGCGCGACGCCCGTTTTCCTCGGCTACCCCCTCGGACGTGGACAGGAAATCGCCCATGTCCTGGCGACGGCTGGCATCCCCACCTCCGTCCATGGCGCCATGCACAAATTCCTTCCCGCCTATGAAGCCGAGGGCTACTCCTTCCCGGGCGTGGAGCCCTACTCCGCCCAAACTGACCCTAGCCGGGCGCTGGTCGTCGTCCCCGGCATGCGCGACTACCTGGAGGCGCGCGGCGAGGTCCGCGTAGCGTACGTCTCGGGCTGGGCGGCCCTGGCCAACGCCCGCACCCGAGCAAACGCCCATGAGCTGATTCCCTACTCTGACCATGCCAGTTTCACCGAATTGCTGGACCTGGTGGCCGCCAGCGGCGCCAGCCAGATTGACATCGTGCATGGCTATGCCGAGCCCTTCGCCCACATCCTGCGCGGACGCGGCTACCATGCCCAAGCCGCCACGGCCCAGATGTCGCGCGAGGAGGACGCCGGCGCATGAGCTTCGACGAACTCGCCCTGGTCTGCGAAAGGGTGGCCGCCACGCCGAGCCGGAATCGCAAGATCAGCCTACTGGGCGAATATCTGACGAAGCAGAACGAGACGGATCTGGTTCGCGCGACGCGCTTTCTCTGCGGCCAACCCTTGCCCGGCGGGGCCAAGATGTCCTTGGGCCACGCCGCGCTACGAGAGGCCTTGATCGAGGTGACCGGCTGGGACCTTGAAACGGTCCGGCTTTGTTACCGCGAAGTGGGCGATACCGGCGAAACTATCGGCCTACTGCTCCAAGGGGCGACCCGCAATTTGCCGTTGACGCTTCAGCAAGCCGAAGAAGAATACCTTGGCGTTTTCGGCCGCAAACGCACTGCGGATCGCGTCGCGCGTTTAGCCGAAGTCTTCCTGCGTTACTCGCCGCTGAGCCTGAAATACTTCGTGAAGGGCATCACCGGCAACTTACGCATTGGTCTGCAGGAGCGCCTGGTGGAGGAGGCCATCGCCGCCGCCACCGGACACACTGCGGCGGCCTTACGCGAAGCCAGCCACAAAGCCGGCCAACTCGGCGATATCGCGCGCGCCGCCTACCGGCGCGAGTTACATCTGGTGGAGGCAAAGATCTTTCACCCCATGGAGTTCATGCTCGCCAAACCCATCGAACAGGCCCCGGAGTTAGGCGACGCTGCCGATTGGTGGGTGGAGGACAAATACGACGGCATTCGCAGCCAGGTCCACGCGGGCGACGGCCAAGTCAAGATCTACTCACGCGGAATGGAAGAAGTCACTGCCGCTTTTCCGGAAATCGTCACTATCTTTGCCGGCCTGCCCGTACCCATCGCCATCGACGGGGAGTTACTCGCCTGGCGCGACGGCAAAGCGCTCAACTTTACCGTCCTACAACAACGCTTACAACGCAAAACAGTACCCGCGGAGCTGCTCACGGAAGTCCCCATCATTTTCATGGCCTATGACTTACTCCACCTCGCTGGGCAATCCACCGCCGGGCTGACGCTGGAAGAACGGCTGCACTTACTCGCGCAACACCTGCCGGATGGCGCCCGGCTCTCCGCGCGGCGCCCGCTGGCCGAGCTTCCTTCGTTAGAAGAAGAGTTCAACGCCGCCCGTAAGCGCGGCAACGAGGGCCTCTTACTCAAACGCCGCGGCACAATCTATGAGCCAGGCAAGCGCGGCAACTACTGGTTGAAGGTGAAGAAGGCTTTCGGCACCCTGGACGTCGTTGTCACCGCCGCCGAACAAGGCCATGGACGCCGCGCGACGATGCTCTCCGACTATACCTTCGCCGTGCGCGACGGTGACCGCTTCCTGAACGTCGGCAAGGCGTACTCCGGTCTGACTGACGACGAAATCCGCGAACTGACGCGCGTCCTGCGTGGCCTTACCCAGGAGAAGTATGGGCGCGTGATGTTAGTCCGCCCCGAGGTGGTGCTGGAAGTGGCCTTCGACGGCATCCAGAAGTCACCCCGCCACAAAAGCGGCTTCGCGCTACGCTTTCCGCGCATTCTGCGTTGGCGGCAGGATAAGTCTCCGGCGGACGCCGACACGCTCGCCGCGGTGCAAGCTCTCTACACGGCGACCCTCGGATGAAGCTCCACGCCACGCTCGCCACTTGGTTCTCCGCCCGTTTTCCAGCCGGCTACTCCGCGATTCAAAAAGCCGCGTTGCCGCATACCCTGGCCGGGGAACACACGCTCATTCTCGCGCCGACCGGTTCTGGAAAAACGCTGGCCGCGTTCCTGTCCGCGCTTTCGCAACTGGCCGCCACTGACAAATTGCCGAACGCGGTTTGCGCCCTCTACATTTCGCCTTTGCGCAGCCTGAGCCGCGATATCGAACGCAACCTGGCGCCACCGTTGGCCGCCCTCAACGATGGCCTTCCACCGGCCCGGCAAGTGCGCCTGGAAGTCCGCACGGGCGACACCAGCCAGCGGGACCGGGCGCGCATGCAGCGCCACCGTCCGCACTTACTCCTCACGACGCCCGAAAGCCTGAGTTCCTTACTCAGCCAAAGCGCCTGGCGCGGCGGGCTGCGGCCTTTCGTCGTCATCGTCGACGAGATTCACGCCTTCGCGGAGTCGAAGCGTGGCTCGCTCTTGGCCTTGAGCTTGGAGCGCCTGGAGCAGCAAGCGCAGCGGCCGATGCAGCGCATCGGACTGTCCGCCACCGCTGCGCCCATCGAAGCCGTCGCACAACTTCTCTGCGGCGCGCGACCCTGTCATGTCGCGTCGGTGCCGCTGGCCAAAACACATCGCCTCCAGTTAGCCGATATTCCAACCGATGTTGCCTTGCCCGTCGCGGGCTTCAACCCCTATCGCATTGCCAGCGTAGCGGCCGAGTTAGTCCGCAAAGCGAACTGCTCGCTGGTCTTCACATCGACCCGCTCCGCCGCGGAGCGGCTGGGCTTGGCCCTCAAGATACTGCTGCCCGAATTTGACGAGCAGATCCAAGTGCATCACGCCTCGGTGGACCGGGAAGAGCGACTCGCCATCGAAGCCGGCTTGAGCACCGGCGCAATGAAAGCTGTGGTCTGCTCTTCGTCGCTCGAGCTCGGCGTCGACTTCGCCGCCGTCGACCAAGTCCTGCTCATCGGCGCGCCGCGCGGCGTTTCGCGCGCCGTCCAGCGTTTGGGCCGCGCCGGCCATCGCGTCGACGGAGTCGCCCAAGGCGAGTTAGTCGCGCTCAGCCTGCCGGACTTACTGCAATGCGTCGCCCTGCGGGAAGCCGCGCGCGCCGGGCGCCTCGATCAGTTGAAACCGGCGCAGGCGCCGCTCGATGTCCTGGCTCAGGTCTTACTCGGCATGAGTGTCGAACGCGAGTACGATTTGGATGAGGCTTACCACTTAGTCTGTCGGGCGGGCCCCTATCAGCAGCTCACCCGCGCCGATTTCGATTCCGTCATCGAGTATCTTGCCGGCGGCGGAAAAGTGCTTGGCCCTTACGGCTCTTACGGAAAGATTCACTTACACGCGGGTAAAATGAAAGTCGCCTCGCGCAAAGTCGCGCAGAGCTACTACCTGAATATCGGCACCATTTCGGACGAGTACCACGTGCAAGTGATGGAGCGCGGAAATCGCCGCCTCGGCAGCGTCGAGGAAAGCTTCCTCACTTCGCTCCAGCCCGGCGAAGCCTTTGTGATGGGCGGCAAGTCCGTCCGGGTGAAGCGGCTGCATCAGAACACCGCTATCGTCGAAGCGGCACAGGGCGAAAGGGTGAAGACGCCGCGCTGGATGGGCGGCCGCATGTCGCTCACCGCGGGCCTGGCCAGCGAAGAACTCCGCCTGCGGCGCGGTCTGCGCGAGGCGCCGAACGTCGCCGCCTACCTCGCCAAGACCTTTCGCGTACCAAAGGCACTCGCCCAGCGGCTGGCCGTGTACGTGGATCGCCAGAAAGCCGCCTCGGCCGTCCCGGTGGATTCGCCGGTGCACCTCGAGCGCTTGCGGCAAGGCCGCGCCCTGCTGTTGCTCTTTCACGTGGTGGCGGGCCGAGGCGTGAACCGCTCCCTGGCCTGGGTAACGGGCCATCGCCTCGGCGCGAGCTTTGGCGAACGTGGCGGCAGCGTCGTCGCCAATTTCGATGACCACAGCTTCTTGCTCTCCGTCGACGCCAGGTACCCGCCCACTCCGGAAACCCTGCGCGAAAGCTTCTCGCCGGTGAATTTCCGGCAGGACCTCGAAACGGCCCTCGCGGCTACGGAAACCCTGGGCCGGAAATTCCGTCCCATCGCCGAAACCGGGCAGTTACTCGCGCGCAAAACCCTAAAGGGAATTACCGGCAAACGCGCCGCTTCCTGGAGTGGCAACTCACTCTACCAAACCTTTCGCGAACACGAGCCCGAACATCCCCTCTTGCGCGAAGCCATTCGCGAAACGTTGGAAGACGAGTTAGACGCCGGCGCGGCGGCCGACGAAGCGGCGCGAATTTACGCAGCCCCCTGGGAAACCTTTGATTTGCCCAAGCCCTCGCCCTTCGCCATCCCGCTCTTCGCCAGCTTCAACCGCGAGGTGTTACTCGCGCAAGACCCGGACCAAGCGCTCGACGCTCTGCTGGAGGCCCTCTACCAACCATGAGCAGCCTACTTGAAATTGGCCCTGGACGCTGGGCCCACGCAAGCGGCGCGCTGTGGTTGCCGGACCCGCGCACCTTACTCATCGCCGACGCGCACCTGGGCTACGGCTGGGCGCAGCGGCGGCGCGGCGAGCTAGGCCCAGTCGCTGATAAAGACATAGCCGCTCGACTCACTCACTTACTCGACGAGTTACAACCGCGCGAGTTAGTCTTTCTCGGCGATGTCGTCCACGCGCCCTATCCTTCCGCGGAGGAGCGACGTCTGATTGTAGATGTCTTCACGCGGATGGCGGCCCGCGCCAACCTAGTCCTGGTTCGCGGCAACCACGACCGCGGACTAACGCGCGACTTCGGCTATCCGCTCGTCACCGAGTGGCGCGCGCCTGGCTTACTCGCCGCCCACGGCGACCGCTTACCGCCCGTCAACGACGAGCACTTAGTCCTCGGTCACTTTCATCCCGTCCTCACGCCCCGCGACGCTGCCGGCGCTCGCCGCCGCCTCCCCGTCTTCACCTGGACGGAGCACACCACCATCCTGCCCGCCTTTTCGCCCTTCGCCGCCGGAGCTGACCTCCACAAGCATTTCACCGCCGAACTGGCGATAGCGCTGGGCTCCGGCCAAGTCTGCATCGCCGCCTGCACCGGGCAGCGCGTCGCCCGCCTCCCATTCCGCCGCCCCGGCGTAAAATAGGCGCATGCTCACCCGGCGGCTCTTCGTGGCTTTTTCCCCGCAGCTCGACAAAATCTTTCGCGGCTTTGGCAAGCCGAAGAACGGCGACAAGACGAGCTTGGGCCTGAAGGAAGCCCTCAGCGTAGGCATCGAAAATGCTGTCCGCTTCCTCGGCAAACCCGACGGCTACTTCCGCAACGAGTTGGTGAAGATCCTCTTGCCTCCCCAACTCAAGACCATCGAACGGGGCCTGCGCGGCGCGGGTATGGGTAAGTTACTCGACGACTTTGTCCTCTCCATGAACCGCGCCGCCGAACAAGCCGCGCCCTTCGCCAAGGACATCTTCACCGGAGCCATCAAGGAGATGACTTTCGACGACGCCCGTCAGATTCTCACCGGATCCGACACCGCCGCCACCGAATTCTTCCGCGGCAAAACCTCCGCGAAACTGACGGATCTCTTCCGGCCCGTGGTACAGAAGGCCATGTCCGAGGTGGGCGTCACCAGTCAATATCAGGCCTTCGCCAGCCGCCTCAAAATGCTGCCCTTCCTGAAGGCGGATAGCTTCGATCTCGATCAGTATGTCATCGGCAAGGCGCTCGACGGGCTCTTTTTCACCCTCGGCGAAGAAGAAAAGAAAATTCGCACGAATCCCGCCGCGCAAGTAACTTCGCTGTTGAAAGAAGTGTTCGGCGGGCTCAAAAAGTAGTTACTCGGTAAACAGCAACGCGATCTGGTCCATGCGGCGAATCGAGTCCGGGCTGCCGTGGTCGTCGTTGATGAAGATCGCGAAAGCGAGCCGGCCGTGCGTCGGTGAGTCAATGTAGCCAGCCAGCGTCTTCACCGCCGTCATGCCGCCCGTCTTCGCGCGAATGCGTTTGCCGCGTTCATCGCGGCCAAAGCGATTCTTCAAGGACCCATCCACCACGCCGTGCGGCAAGCTCTCCACAAAGCTCTCCATCGTCTGCTTCTGCGCGAGCAGCCGCACCATCGATAACGGCGTGACGGCCGTTAACCGCGATAGTCCACTGCCGTCCTCAAACCGCGCCTCGCGTCCCGGGATGCCCATCCCCGCCAGATACGCCCGCAAGCCATCCACACCGCCCGCGGCGTGCAGCATCATCTCGGCCAGCAGATTGTGGCTCACCTTGTTGATCACCGTGACGATCTCGCTCAGCGGCGGCGAGGACCGCTCCGCCAACGTCACTGGCGGCCGCGGCGTCAGCGCTTCGCCCACCGCGCGATGGCGCGCCCGCGCCACGCCTTCCACCGTGATCCCGCGATCCTGCAAGACTTGCTGAAAAGCGATCGCCGCGTACCGCGCGGGATCATCTTGCGCTAGATTGCCGGACCAGCCCGCGTCGGACAGCGCCATATGCCCCGTAATCTGCAGCTGCCGGGCGCCCGGCATGCGGATCACGCGAATTTGCCGCTGCCCCGAAGCCACCGTATTCACGCGGTTATCGAGCGTGAAGTATTCGACATTCGGCTGCAAGCTCACCCGCGCCAAGTCTCCCGGACGCGCGCCCGGCAGCAGCGTCACCTGCAGCTCACCTTCGTTCACCATCAGCGCCGAGCGCGGCGCACCAAAGTCCCAGGTGAGGTCGTCGTGGCTCCAACCATCCGGCACCGGCTCCCACGCCCACAGCGTATCGTCGCCCAGGATGTCGCCCTCAATGCGGGTGACGCCCGCGCTCACCAGTTGATCGGCCAACGCCTCTAGCGCCGCTAAGGCTGGACGCTCCGGGGAGCCATAGGGATAGCCCCGGCTGGTGAGCGTCGGGTCGCCGCCGCCCAGCAGCGTCAGGTGGCCGTTCACGACGCCATTCACGGGCGCCGACGCCGCCAGGACCCGCGTGGAAAAACGAGTGTCGCCGCCCAGCCGCGCCAGCGCGAACGAAGTGGAAAAGAGCTTCGTCACGGAAGCCGGCGTGAAGAAACAATCAGCGCAGCGCTGGTACAGGATCTGCCCGTCCGACAGCTTCTGCACCGCGATGCCCCACTGCGCACGATGCCCTTCCAAAACGCGATCCACCCTGGTGGCCAGGGGGTCGGCGGCGAGCAGCGGCAACGCAATGCCAATTAGGAAAAGCCTCATCCTCTTAGGCTATCTTGAGGGTGTATGCTTCCGCTTCTGTTCTTCGTCGCCCTGGATTGGAAGGCGGAGTTGTGCGGCCACACCGTGCCGCATGCCGGCACTACTTACTTCACGCCCAACCATCTGGTGGTGGAGGTGGAAGTGCTGCCGGATCGGGCGTCGCCCATCCGGCTTTCGGCCAGCCAGTTTCAGTTGCGCGTCAACGGCAAGAAGGAATTGCTCGCTACCGAGACGCCGGGCATGGTCGCGAATAGCCTCAAGTATGAGGACTGGAATCAGGGTCCGCGCCTACAAGGCCAAGCCGGACCCGTCGTCCTCGGCGCGCCTCGTACGCAACCCCGCTTTCCTGGCGCGCCTCAGCCCCAGCCCCGGCCGTTGCCGCAAACTACCCCGGAGAAAGAGCCGGCCAAGACCGACGCCGAGGCAGTGGAGGAAGCCGCCTTGCCCGAGGGCCCCACGCTGGGTCCCACCAAAGGGCTAATCTATTTTCCCTATCGCGGCAAAATGAAGAGCCTCAAAAGCGCGACGCTCCTTTGGGAAGGGCGCGAACTCAAGCTGCATTAGCCGCGCGTCAGAAATGTGCGCGCCCTTGGACCTCCTAACGAACCCCGACCGTAACGGTCTGTGAAAAAATCAACTTTCCAGCGGATCAAAAAAATGGCCAGCGGCCGCTCCCCACCGGCGTTCGACTT
>JAIEMJ010000033.1 GCA_019752335.1 Bryobacteraceae bacterium | reverse complement strand
ACTTAGCGACGGCAGGCATCGATACATCGACTGCTAGACCTTATTCAGCCTAGCCCGCGTCCATGATCTTTTCGTGTTCGCCGGCGAACGTCATTTTTCGATTGCCCGGGTTGAGAGCCGGTTGTTTCTCGCGGGTGCCCAAGTTCGAGCCGCCTGGCCCGGCGAACATGTCTCTCAGCGTGACATTGCCGGCCGAGCTGTTCTGAGCCAGAACATCCTTGCTAGCGAACCAACGACTCTTCGCTCTTGACAAGTGGGGAAGCTAGGGCCATACTTTTGTCAGGCTAGCTTGCACAGGCTAGATATGCTAATGGAAGAAGACATAAATCAAACCGTCATCGATCCAGAGCCCGAACAAGGCCTCGACAACGGCAATGAGCCGCTCGCTGAGTCTGGCTTTGAAGAAGAGCAACCAGAAACCGACTTCGACGAAAGGATGTGACGAATGGCCAACGAACCCACCTCCGATGAAGTTCCGGCTAAGCGGGACTTTCGTAAAGAAGTAACCGACCAGATCGTCGAAATGCTGGAGAAAGGGACGGCACCCTGGCAGAAGCCATGGGAACCGGGATCGCTGCAGCTTCCTTTCAATCCGACCACTGAGAAAAACTATCGCGGTGGCAACGCCCTTCACTTGATGGCCGTAGGAACCCGCAAGGGCTTCGATGACCCTCGATGGCTTACCTATAAGCAGGCAGCAGCGAATGGGTTGCAGGTTCGGGCAGGAGAGAAGGGAACCCAAATCGAGTTCTGGCAATTCGGTGAGGATGCCAAGAATGGCCAAAGCTCTGAGGAAAAGTCGAAGCCTGATGCCGCCAACGGCGACTATCGTGGACCGCTTCGAAAAGTCTTCTCGGTTTTTAACGCCAAACAAATTGACGGGATCGCGCCCTATGTCCCCAAAGAGCGTGCGGCATGGGAAGTCGCGGAAACTGGCGAATCTATCCTTCAAAACTCCGGGGCGAAAATCATCCACGATCAGAACGACCGAGCTTTTTATAGCAGGTCCGCCGACCGCATACACCTTCCCCCAGATGCTGCATTTAAGAGCGCGGCGGATTACTACGGCACGGCGCTGCACGAACTGGCCCATTGGAGCGGCCATCCGGACCGTCTCAACCGGCAGACGCTAAACGAGAGCTACCGCTTCGGCGATCCCAACTATGCGAAAGAAGAGTTACGAGCCGAACTCGCCAGCGTTTTCCTTGCAGCCGAGCGCGGCATCCCACACAACCCTGAACAGCACGCGGCTTACGTTAAGTCTTGGATCAAAGCGCTCAGCGAAGACAAGAACGAAATCTTCCGCGCCGCCAAAGACGCCCATCGTGCAGCGGATTACCTTCTCGACCTGGAGCGCGGCAAGCAATTGCGAACCGAAACTTCTGAGCACGTCGCCGCGTTTGAGCGCAGCGCTGGGGCGGTGACGATCACCGAGAAGGAAACCGCGACCGAGCATCGCGAACCAGTAGCGTCAAAAGGTGTCGCAAAGATCGAAGCGGAGAAGATCTTGGACGGCGAAGTCGATGGGCGTCGTCCACCAAGTGAGCAGGCCATCAAAGAGTCCTTCGCTGCCGCCGAGGAGACTGCCCGCAAGGTGATGGGTGAGAAAGTGAAGACGTATCAAGCTGACACCGATTCGGGAAAGTATCGTGGCGAGGTCCTGGCCGAAACCGAACATCATGTCCTTCAGAAGGTGAGCGCGAAGAGCGCAGTTGCGCATGAGAAGCATCTACTTCCCGGTGCGGCCACTCCCGCCCAGAACGTGTTGATCGCCTATTCCAATCAGGTTGCGCAACTTAAGCCGAATCAGGAACGGCAACGATCCCGAGCGATCGAGCGCTGAGAGAAACCCAATGCCGCGCGAGCCCAAGGTTTATAGAACGCCCGCAGACCCCGGCTTCGTCGGAGGATACAACTGGTCAGCAATGCTCACCGGCCTTGCTTTGCTACTTGGCGTGAACGTGGCCGCAACCCAATTCGTCGCGTATCAATTTCGCTATCAAGCAGCGCTTGGTTCCCCCCTTCTCGTCCAGTCCGGCCATGCGCTCTACCAGCCGACGGCTTGGGCATTCTGGCTCTTCCAACACAGCAACACGACTAGCCTTCAAGTGAAGCAGCCGCTGCTCGCTGGAGCCTTGATCGTCGTGATTGGTTCCGCCGTCACGGTGCTAGTCGTTTATGGCCTCAATCTGCGTCGCGCTCGTCGTCTATCCGCAAATAATGAAGACCTGCACGGCTCCGCTCGCTGGGCAAGCGCGACCGATATCCGGGAGACCGGCTTGGTCGATTCCAATCAGGGCGTTTACGTGGGTGGGTGGCTCGATCCTGCCACGAGACACCTCCACTATCTCCGCCACAATGGTCCCGAACACGTTCTCGCATTCGCCCCTACACGAAGCGGCAAGGGCATCGGCTTGGTCATTCCCACGCTACTCGCCTGGTCAGAATCCGCCGTAGTCTACGACATCAAAGGCGAAAACTGGGCGCGTACCGCTGGTTTCCGGGCAAAAGCCGGCCATCTCTGCTTCAAGTTCTCACCTGTCGAGGTGGCGAATGGCTCCCGCTTCAATCCACTCGCGGAGGTGAGAATCGGCACCCCACGCGACGTATCCGACGCCCAGAACGTGGCAGATATGATCGTCCGCACTGGCGAAGACAGCCCGATGGAACGCTACTGGCAGGACGCCGCAGCGTCCATCACCACGGGCATGATCCTACATGTTTGCTACGCGGCCGCAGCCGCAGGACGCGAAGCCAGTCTGGGGGACCTTGCCGCCACCTTCACTAGGCCCGGACAGAGTTTCCGCGATACTTTGAGCGAGCTAGAGAACTTCCCCCACGATCCACAGCGAAGCCATCAGTGGATGACCGCAGATGGGGAGCGAACCACCACTCATCCTGTGGTTCGAGAAAAAGTGCGCGAGATGCTCGACAAGGAGGACAAGGACTTCTCCGGCGTCCTGTCCACAGCCAAGACCGCACTCACCCTCTACAGCGATCCGCTAGTTGCCAAGAACACCGCCGCGAGCGACTTCACCATTGACGATCTGGTCAATCACACCCGGCCTGTTTCGCTCTACCTTGTCGTGCCTCCGTCCGACAAAATCCGGCTCCGCCCGCTGATCCGACTCATCTTTACGATGATCGTCAACCGGCTCACAGAGCGGATGGATTTCCAAGGCGCGGCGCAGAAGCGTAATCGCCACCGGCTCCTGTTCATGGTTGACGAATTCCCATCGCTAAAGCGCATGGAGATCTTTGCCGACGCGCTCTCGTACATGGCTGGCTACGGTCTGAAGGCGTACATTATTACGCAGGACATCCGGCAGATCGTTGATGAATACGGGCCGAACGAGAGCATCGTTTCCAACTGCCACGTCCGGGTTGCCTATGCGCCGAACCAGTTCGACACGGCGGAACTGCTTTCGAAGATGACAGGCACCAAGACGATCCAGAAGGCTACTTTCAACTTCTCCGGGTCCCGCTTGGCGCCAATCGCCAACCATATGAGTGCGACGGTCGATCAAGTTGAGCGTCCGCTGGTGACGCCCGATGAAGTGATGCGCCTGAGACCGCCGAAGAAGAGCGGGGAGGGCTCCAACGAGAGGATCACGGCACCCGGTGACATGTTGATTTTCGTCAGCGGCCACCACCCCATTTACGGAACCCAGATCCTCTACTTCACCGACCCTGTTTTGAAGCATCGTGCCGAGATTCCTCCGCCGACCAAGTTCCTTGCCATCGGCGAGACCGGCATCGAGCCGCAACTGCCACCGGATCGAACCCGCAACGTCATCAGCCGCGCGGAGTTCGTCCCACAATCCCCAATGGAAGCTGCCTTCCTTGCCGAGTTGAATGGCTCAGTGCCAACAAAGCCCGGCTTCATTGAGCAGCTCGACTTGGATCTTCACGAAGAAAGGAAAGACTGACATGCAAAAGAACCGCATCGAGTTGGCGGGCTACCTCGCCGACAAGCCGCAAGTTCGCTACATGCCTTCGGGCACACCAGTCGCCAACGTCCGCATGGCCGAAGGCTACCGCTACACCGACCGCAACAACCAAGCCCAGGAACACACGAACTGGCACAACCTTGTCTTCTATGGCGACCTCGCCGATATCGCCGTCACGTACGAGAAGGGCGAGAACATCTTCGTCGAGGGTACGCTTCAAACGCGTAAGTTCACGCCGAAGGACGGAAGCCCGCGCACAGTCTACGAGATCATCGCGCGCAGTGTTTACCTGATCGCAAAGCCTCGGACGACGAAGGAGGCACCGGCGGATAACGCACCCCAGCGGGAAGGTGCTGCGGCAGCGCCCGTAAGTGGCGTCGAGGAGGTCGAAGCCGATGCTTCCGTTTGGCCGTCATAAGAGAGTCACCGTAGCCACTGGCGCGGCGCTATTCACGCTATCAATCCTGTCCGCCGTCGCGATGACTTTCGGCATTCGCATCAACACGAGCTACAGCCTTCCGCTGGGCCTGTATGCAACAACGAGCGACGTCAGGGCCGAACTGATTGAGTTCTGTCCCGTGGAGCCGTTCGCCTCCGAATCCGCATCGCGAAGCTATCGCACCCCAGGATTTGCTTGCCCGGATGGCGCCGTCCCTCTGCTGAAGCCCATCGTGGCACGCCCCGGAGATCTCGTGATCGTCAGCCCAGAAGGCATCAGCGTCAATGGCAATTTACTCCCCAAAACCTATCCCGTTCAGTACGACGCGAGCGGCAGGCCGCTTAAGGCGTGGCCGACCGGACTGTATGGAGTCAGCCCTGGCACTGTTTGGGTTGCATCAACGTATAACGCCGGGAGTTACGACTCTCGGTACATGGGTCCAATACAGACCAGTCAGATACGCCGGAGGCTTCGCCCACTATGGCTACTTCATGGCTAATCAGCGTCGGTGCCGCCGGGCTAATCGGCGCAATTGCGTGGCGCGGGCCAATGCTCCTCTTGGGGTTCAGCATTGCTATTCCGTGGATCATCTTCCGCCAGACCACTCGATTGAACGCGACCACAGTGGCTCTCGTGTACTTCCTCGCCGCAACTGTGTCCATTATCGCGGTTTCGAAAGTGTTCGAACCTTCCAGCTCGTTGCAAGCCTGGTTCATCTGGGTATTGGCGTCGTCAATCCTATCGCTCCCATGGGCGATCCTATGGAGCGCTGACCCCGCTCAACGAATTTGGCGATGCCCCGCCGCGTTAATCTTGTCGGCCGTCCCTCCTATTGGATTGGTCTGCTGGGCATCGCCTCTCGTGTCTGCCGGTATTCTGTTTCCCGGAACTGGGCTGATCGGTTTGGCCGCGACGGCGCTTGTCCCCGCGACCCTGCCGGTTTGGCCGAAGAGCGTGGTAGCCGTGGCGCTAGCCGCAAACCTCATCAATGGCCCGATCCCTTCGCCCGCCGGCATTCAGGCTTTGAACACGAAGGATTCGCCTGATTTCTTCCAAAAAGAAGAGGAGGCTCGAATCGCCATTCACTCTGCCCAATCGCGTCTCTTGATTCTCCCTGAAGGCGCGGTTCGTCGATGGACGGAGGCAACGGAGGCGTTTTGGACACCCACGATGGAGCATCTTGAGGCCACACACCGAACCGCCCTAGTCGGAGCCGGTCTACCAATCGCAAACTCGCTGGAGTTTCGAAACGGAGTTGTCGTTATTGGCGCTTCCAAACAAGAACCCTTTAGCCAACGTATCCCTATTCCGATAGGGATGTGGAAACCGTTCGGCCCGGCGGACGGCGTCCCCCTGAATCTGACCGGAACCGGAACCTTGCAAATCGGTCCGCACAATCTCGCCGTCCTCATCTGCTACGAACAACTTCTCGTATGGCCCATCCTTCATTCCGCCTTCGGCAAGCCGACGCTCATCGTCGGCGTTTCAAACGCGGCGTGGACAAGAAACACCCATATTCCGGCTGCCCAACAATTCTGCCTTGCCGCATGGTCTCGGCTGTTCGGTATCCCCTTTCTATCCGCCGTCAACGGCTAAACCTACACCCCGACTTTAGGAGGTCAACCAAATGCCAGTGAGAACACATGAATCTGAGGAACTCCTTACAGGCGCGTTCCACAACCAGCCACAATCATCCGCGATCATGCCCCGGCTTCTCACCGTAGCCGACGCAGCCCGCTACCTCGGACGGACCGAAAAGTCCATTAGGCATCTCGTTCAGCGAAGGAAACTCGCGTCGATTCGAGGCGATGGGCGGGTCATGTTCGACCGGACTGATCTGGATGCTTGGATCAAACGCAACCGAGCGTAAGGAGGAAAGTATTTGATGGAAAAGCGTGACTATGGGAGCGGCGGGCTCTGGCGAAGGGGGCGCATGTGGTGGATGAAGTACTACGTCGACCGCTACCCGGTATTTGAAAGCACGAAGACTCGCAACAAGAAGCGGGCCGAAGAAGTATTGCGCCAAAAGATGGCTGAAGTTGAGCTGAACCAGTTACCGGACCCAGGATCGAAACGGCTCAGAGTCGTAGACCTTTTGAATGGCCTTCTTTCGGACTATGAACTACGCGGACGCGCAAGCAAGAAGCAGTTAGAGTCCAGAATGCGTCTTCACTTGATCCCCTTGCTTGGGCCGATCAAAGCTCTTGATTTCGGTCGGCGTCAGGTTGATGCGTACGTTCGTCAGCGCCGCCAACAAGATGCAGCTGACGCTGCGATCAATCGCGAAATGGAGCACCTCCGCGCTGCGTTCAAGCTCGCCGTCGATAACGAGGAGCTTCCTCGCGTTCCCAAATTTCGCATGCTCGATGAGGACAATGTCCGCACCGGATTTCTGGAGCATCATCAATATGTTTCGCTAAAGCAGACACTTCCCGCCTACCTGTTTCCGCTCTTTGTGACTGGCTATCACGTCGGTTGCCGCCTCGGAGAACTCCTCAAGCTTAAGTGGGAGCAAGTTGATTTCCCGGCGTCCCAGGTTTGGCTTGAGCGAGGCCAGACAAAAGCAAAAGTTGCCCGGGTACTCCCGATCTACGGCGAAATGAAAGATGCCCTGGTTGAAGCGTTCAAGCTTCGCAACGAATCATTCCCGAACTGCAAACTCGTCTTTCACCGCGAGGGCGAGAAGATAGTTGACTTCCGTAAGGCGTGGGCGACGGCCTGCAAAATGGCCGAGGTGAAGGGGCTCCACTTTCATGACCTCAGACGCAGTGCGGTCCGAAATATGGATCGGGCCGGCATCCCGCGTGCCACCATTCGCAGAATTATCGGCCACGAAACCGACGCGATGTTTGACCGCTATCGCATCGTCGATCAGCGAGACGTGGACGAGGCTGGGGTAAGGGCCGAGCAATACCTAAACGATCAACCCAAGCTTAAACCTGCTGGGCCGAATCGAGCCGCGCATTGAGGAGTGTTGATGATGTGTCGTGGTCAGGCTGAAGCGAACAATTTCTTAACGCTGTCGACCCAGCCAGCGATCTTCTGCTGCTACTCTGCCCCCTAATGCTGCCTCGCCAGCGGGCTAGTATTCGTTTGCTCAAGGAAGCGCAGAATCAATCCGATCAGCCCCTGGAGAAGAGTGCTGTGAGGTTCGCGGACACTTCGATCGCGCTCTACGAGAAGTACGATAAGCCGCGCTTCCAACTGACTAGTATCGGCGATGGTCCGTAGTCGAAAGCAAAACCAACCGAACTGGCCGATGGGGAGCGCGGAAAGGGCACAAGACAACCAAGTCTGATATACCCTGATCACCGTGACTAAGACTCGGGAACAACGAACGGAACAGGAAGACCTAATGCGGACCCTTCGCGAAGCTAACCGGCTATCCAAACTGCTATGCAGCGGCTATGTGTCGAGCTATCTCCAGGTGCTCGACGCCGAACGAGACCTTTTCTATGGCGAACTCGGGTTGGCGCAGACCAAACGCGAGGAGTTGCGGTCTGTGGTGCGGTTGTATCGTTCGCTGGGCGGCTGGAGGCGCTAAACCACCCTTTCGGGTTGGTAATTGCCGCTCCCATTTCGCGGTGTGCTGGACAACAAATTCATTCAGACTACAAATCAAAGGAGATCAAACATGCTTACTGCATTCACGCTTTTCCACGTCGTCCTCAGCCTAATAGGAATCGGAGCTGGCTTCGTTTTTGTCCGGGACTTGCTGCTTTCTCGCATTCGCAGCGTTTGGACCAATCTGTATCTCTACTCGACGATCGCCACCAGCGCTACCGGGTTTCTTTTTCCGGCCGACCACATCACCCCCGCCCACATTTTGGGCCTTGTTTCTTTGGCAGTGCTAGCGCTGGCCGTCCGCGCGCGAGGAAAGGCCGACTGGCGGAGGACCTACGTAGTCACGACCATTCTGGCCCTTTATCTCAATGTGTTTGTCCTGGTGGTTCAGCTGTTTCTCAAAGTCCCGCCGCTGCACGCCTTGGCACCGACCCAGACAGAACTTCCATTTCAACTTGCACAGGGAGCGGTTTTGCTACTCTTTTGCGCGGTGGGCTTCCGGGCGTTGAAAGCCCAGTCTTCGACCGTGGCGGCAATTGCATGACCTAAACTCGTTACCCTAAATCATGCCTAGCCTCCTCCCGACTTGTCTTTGGGTCTGCATGCTGGTGTCGATCGCACGGGCGGCGGACCCAGCGCCACTACTCGATTCGCTGAGCGGATTTAGTCATCTCAGTTGGACGGCACGCGATGGGGCTCCAAGCGGAATCGGGGCTCTTGCGCAGACCAGCGATCGATACCTTTGGTTGGGGACGACTCTTGGGCTCCATCGCTTCGACGGATTCAGATTCTCATCCTATCCGTTCCATCCGAAACAACAGCGGCTCGTCTCGAACGACATCTCCGCCTTGGTGGCGGACCGCAAGGGAGGCCTCTGGATCGGGTACCGCGTTGGGGGCATTTCCTACCTGACGAAAGATGGGATTAAACACTTTGGGCCCGCCGAAGGTCTGATATACGATTCCACCGAACAACTGATGTCCTTTGCAGATGGCAGTGTTTGGAGCGTTGCCGGAGGACGTCTGTGGAAGTTTAACGGACAAAGCTGGGACAACTTCGGCACCAATCATGGGTTGGCGTCGGACGGAATTCTGGCTGGCTTCCTCGACCGCAAAGGCACGGTGTGGGCGTCTGAACACAAACATGTCTACTATCTCCCGGCGGGGGCGAGCGCGTTTCGCGAGTATCAGGCGACGACGTTTAGCGTCAGCCAATTCTTCGAACTGAGCAAAGGGGAGCTATGGGTCTCGGATGCCTGGCGAAGCGCGCGCCCCTTAAAAGAGTATCCCGACCGGCCAGAGATTCCGTTGAAGGGCGTGGCCGCCATTCTTACGGAACCAGACGACTCTATCTGGTTGGCGCAGGACTACAAGGGCGTGCTTCGCGCCTCTAAATCGCTGTTGCCCCCGCAGAGATTTCTAAAGGCGGACGGCCTTACTTCGCAGGAGACTCGGGCCGTTCTCAAAGACGACGAGGGCAACATCTGGGTAGGAACCAGCGGCGGCTTGGATCGTTTTCGGCCTTCACTATTTCACCCTTTGTCCCAAAAGCCCGTTCAGTCCTTTCCGGCGATTGCCGCCACTGAGGATGGCACGGTCTGGATCGGGGCGCTCGGCGAACCTTTGCAGCGGGTGAAGAATTCCACCTTGGTTTCCGAGACGCGAAAGCATGGGGTGAGCGCCATTGGTAACGACCGGCGGGGAGGCGTGTGGTTGTACGACTTCTGGTCGCACGCGCTTTTCCATTACACGGACGGAAACGCGGAGCGAGTTCCACCGCCCGCTGAAGTTGGAAATTCGGTGGCGCAGAGCCTGGTTTGTGACAAGGCGGGCAATTTGCTGGTCGCGTTTTATGGGCGCGGTCTCTGGCGCTTTGACGGCGAATGGCGTGCCGTTCCGACCAGCCACAGCGAGAAGAAGGAGACGCCCTTCACGTTGTATTCCAACCCTTCGTCGGATTCTATCTGGTTGGGGTATACGAACAATGCCATCGTGGAATTGGCCGGGCAGGTGCAACGCGATATCAGCTTGGCACCCCACGCTCGTATTGGCAATCTGCTGACGTTCTACGAGAACAATGGCCATTTGTGGGTAGGAGGAACGGACGGAGTGGCCGTTCGGATCAACGGCGTCTTCCGTAAAGTCTCCGTCAACCCCGAAACTGCGCTGCGGGGTGTTTCCGGAATCGTGCAGGACAAGCAAGGCGTCTTGTGGTTGAACGGGGGGGCGGGCGTAGTGCGTGTGGAGGCTCCAGGCCTTGCCGAGATTGAGAATAGCGGTGAACTGCGAACCTTTGAAGTCTTCGATGCCCGATACGGGCTGAGAGGGGTGCCCTCGCAGCTCCGGCCCCTGCCGTCGGCGATCGCGGATAGTTCCGGACGGCTTTGGTTCGCCACGGCGGGGAACATCTTTTATTTAGATCCCGGAGCGCGCTCACAGAACAACGCTGCTCCGGCCATCAGCATTGAAGAGGTTCAACTCAACAACGTACCGCAAGGGGCAAGCTCACTGACGACGAAGTACTCCGAGCTCCGGGAGCTGGAGATTTCTTACTCAGCGGTGGAGATGACTTCGCCGGAACGTGTCCAGTACCGATACAAGCTGAATGACGACCCGGTCGCTCGATTCAACAACGCGACGACCCGCTCGGTCAGCTACGGTCGACTCCCCCCCGGCGACTATACGTTTGAAGTCTCCGCGAGCAACGGCAACGGAGTTTGGAGTCAGCCTGCGCTGCTTCGCTTTACCATCCAGCCTGCTTTCTATCATTCTTCGTGGTTTTATCTGACTTGTTCGTTGGCCCTCGCCGGCTTACTCTACTTGCTGTACATAGCCAGGCTGCGATACATCACGGGGCACATGCAGACCATGATGGAAGAGCGAGTGCAGGAGCGCCTGCACATTGCACGGGAATTGCACGACACACTCCTCCAAACCATTCAGGCGCTCATGCTTCGATTTCACTTTGCGGTGGAAGACATGTCAGATCGCGAACCCGCAAAGGCTTCGCTCGCCGCGGTCCTGATCCGCGCCGAGGGCGCAATTGAGGAAGCGCGAAAACACGTGCAATCATTGCGATCCGATGCGAATGCGACGGTGGACCTAAGCGAACGGCTCACCGAGATCGTAGAGGAGTTGGGTGAGAACACAGCCAAACAGTTCCATTTGGCAACGGAAGGAGTGAGCATTCCGCTCCATTCGCTGGTTCAAGATGAACTTTGCCGCATTGCCAGGGAGGCCATCCGTAACTCGGCTCATCATGCGCAGGCGACGCGAATTGACGTGACGCTGGTCTACGATCGCAACGCGTTCAAGCTCACGTGTTCCGACAACGGCACAGGCATAGATCCGGAGGTGATCCGAACTGGCGGCCGATCGGGGCACTGGGGTTTGATCGGAATGAGAGAACGGGCAACTGCCGTGGGTGCCGAGTTCAGCTTGGAAAGCAGCCCCGCAAACGGAACGCAGATCACATTGAAGATCCCCGGCAGCCGCGCGTACCGAAGAACATCGACGATCGGGGGCTGGCGCGGCATGATGGACCGCCTCTGGAACTGGTCAGGCAGACGGGATAACGGATCGGCGCTGACTGGCGAACTGCCCGTCAACAGAATACTCGCCCGCCCCGGTCAGGACCAGCGCAAGACAGAGAACGATGGTGAGCGCAGCCAATAAAGGTTCTTCGCTCGAAACCAGGAGCTGAACATACGCAATCTGGAAGCACGAAACGAGCGCGGCAAGAAAAGTGATGCCACCCATGGCGATCAGCACCGCCAGCAAAGTAAGAACGGCGAAAGCAATTGGGTGTGGGGCATAAAGCAACTGCGCCTGCCCACCGAGAAAGAGCAGCATTGCCAAGGCGCCTCGAAATAGCAGCAGCCCCAGATTCATAGAACTCGACGAATTTCGCCCGATTTTTTTCCACACAATTCCAGCCTAACTGTTCTGCGAAATCGCGCATCCCTCCAAAGTGTTGGCGGAGAGGCAACACTTTGGAGGCATGTAATTTGTTCTTGCCTGACCCATATTTGAGAAGGCCCTTCTTCTTAATGGGCGCGATTCAGGGAGATCATCTGCAAATCTTAAAACACTATGGCCGGATGGTAGCTGTGGTGCTCACAACCGCCTTGGGCGCTTCGACCGTGGAAGCGGGGGTAACCCTCGCTCAGTTGCACCACACCGCTTGGTCCAGCCGGGATGGCGCCCCCACCGGGGTCAATGCGCTAGCGCAGTCGCTTGACGGACGTCTATGGATCGGCACGCTCGGCGGACTCTTCACTTTCGACGGTCTTCACTTCACCGCATTCCAGCCAGCCGAAGGTCAGGCCGCGTTCCCGTCGCTATCAGTGCGGAGTCTGCTGGCCGACCCCGACGGCAGTATCTGGGTTGGCTTTCTTTTTGGCGGCATTGCGCGAATCTACGGGGGGCAGGTGCGGGTGTGGGGCGCTGCGGAAGGAGTTCCCACTGGTGCCGTACACCGGATTGTCGTCTCCACCAACAAGCAGGCTTGGGCCGTAGCGGGGAACAGGTTGATCCGACTCGAAGGCGACCGCTGGAGGTTTGTAGACGGGGCGGAGATGGGGGTCCACAGGCAAAAGGCTGTCCACGACGTCCTGGTGAAACGATCCGGCGAATTGGTTCTTGCTTCGGATGACTCGATCTTCCTTTTGCCTCCGGGCAAGAACCACTTTGAGAAAACGCGCGAGCGCGTGGTGTGGCCTTCGGCCATGACTCAGACCGACGATGGAACCGTTTGGCTGAGCGAGATGGAGCTCGGGGTTCGTCCGCTTTGCCTTAATGAAGGCTGCAAGCCCAACGGAAAGCCGGTCTTCGTCGCCAGCGAAACATTTGCCTTGGGGTCCGCGGGAAGCGCGACATGGGTTGGCACGGCAAAGGGAGTTGCGCGCATGGTGGCCGGCTCCAAAATGGAATGGCTGGACCCCGGAACCAACTTGTCTGGTGGCGTGGTGCGGGCAGTCCTACTTGACCGCGAGAACAACATTTGGACCGGCACGAGTGCGGGGCTTGACCGGTTTCGCTCTTCCCGGTTTGTTCCACTCTTAGAGGTGCGAAACAACATGTCGCCCGTCGTCTCGGCGGCAGACAACGGTGCCATATGGCTCGGTACAAGAGAGAGTCCGTTGTTGTCCCTGTCAGGGAAGGGCATCCAAGCTCACGGCGGCCGCCGTTACACCCTAACCCTCGCCCCATCAAGGGATGGAGCTATGTGGGTCAATGACGGCGATGCGCTTTGGCATCTTAAGGCTGGGAAGTTTACCAAGATCCCCCTGGTCGAGTCGATTGCCCAGTCGCCGCTGATGTCGATCGCGGAAGCCGCAGATGGCACTCTCTATGCGACGTTCAACCGGAGCCCGATTTTGAAGTGGGCAGCAAACAATTGGGAGAAGCTTCCGCCCGCACCGCTGGCCGGAGTAGAAACGGCGCTGGCAGTTCTGTCTGACTCCGAGGGCCGTTTATGGGCGGGGTATACGGGTGATCGCATCGGCGTCCGGAAGGGAACAGAGAATCGAACCTATTCGGCCAAGGACGGAGTTCGCCTAGGGATTACGTTGGTCATCACGGAGGAAGCCGGGCGCATTTGGGCAGCGGGATCGAGCGGTTTGGTTACATTTACTGGCACAGGCTTCCAGCGGATTGAGGCGGCCGAGCACGGCATACTGCGAGGCATCTCCGGGCTGGTGGGCGCTTCAAACGGCGATCTTTGGGCAAACGCCGCTTCTGGGGTGATCCGGTTGCCAGCCGGAGAATTGCGAAAGGCTTTGGCGGATCGCACCCATCGGGTGAAAACGCAATCCTTCGATCATCGGGACGGGGTGTTTGGCTTGCCGGAGCAACTGGTGCGGAGGCCAACGGCCGCTCGTGATGGAAACGGTTTGCTTTGGTTTGCCACTTCCGGTGGCGTTTTTTGGACGGACCCGAATCGGGTTGAGAAGAACGCGATACAACCCATCGTCCGGGTGCTGGAGATGAAGGCCGATGAAGCCGTACTCCCCTTAACTGCACCTGTGCAGTTGCCGGCCCGCATGCACAAGGCCGAGATACGATTCGGGGCCGTGAGCCTGGCCCAACCGGAACGCTTGACCTACCAGTATCGGCTCAACGGTGTCGAATCCGAATGGAGTCAGCCCGATACCAGAACATCCGCAATCTACACCGATCTGAATCCGGGAGGGTACGGGTTTGAGGTACGAGCTGCCAATAGCGACGGCGTCGTCAGCGACATTGTTAGCATCCCGCGGATTGACGTCCTGCCTGCCTTCTACGAAACCAAGTGGTTCCGTGCGCTCTGCGGGCTGGTCGTCGCCGCCATGCTTTGGCTGCTCTATACGATCCGATTGCGGACCGTTGCCGCCGCTATCCGCAGACAGCTTGAAGCGCGTGCCAATGAGCGGGTACGGATTGCGCGAGAATTGCACGATACCCTGTTGCAGGCCATCCAAGGCTTGATGCTCCGTTTTCACGTGGCGACAGAGAGTTTGCCGGAGGGGGCTCCGGCGCGGATCGAGTTGACCGAAGCGCTCGGACGAGCGGATCTGGTGATTGCGGAGGGGCGGGACCGCGTTCAGCAGTTGCGGCGACAAACTTCTGGCGACGCGACGTTTGCGGAGTCGATTGCCGCCGTCGGCCAACAGTTGCGATGGAACAAGGCAGTCGATCTAAAAGTGATTGCTGTAGGGCGGCAAGTGGAGCTCCAGCCCGTGGCTCAGGATGAGCTTTGCCGGATTGCGCGAGAAGCGCTGGCCAACGCCTTCGCTCATGCGCAAGCGTCAAAGATCGAAGTGGAGTTGCGTTTTGATCCGGCGCGGTTCGAGATGATCTGCCGGGACAATGGCATCGGCATACCCGATCAAGTATTGGAGGCGGGTGGCAAGTTTGGACACTTTGGCCTGATCGGGATGCGGGAAAGGGCCAAATCCATCGGCGCCACGCTGGAACTGCGAAGCGCGAAGCCGTTAGGAACTGCGCTGTATGTGCGCATCCCCGCAGCAAAAGTGTATTTGCGACCGGCAGGGAAGCTGAGGTGCGTGCTTCATTTTCTTCACCGCCTGGCCGTTCCCGGCGAAGTAAGAGATTCCATCGACGAAGAGGCAAAATGACCATGAGCGACATTGCTCGAAAAATCCGTATTCTTTGCGTAGACGACCACGAGTTCATTCGCGACGGGATTTCACACCTGCTGCGGAAGCAGCCTGACATGGAATTGATTGCCGAGGCGAATGATGGACGCGAAGCCGTGGAGGCCTACCGGAAGCATCGGCCCGATGTGGTGTTGATGGACCTGCGAATGCCCCACATGAACGGCATCGAAGCTGTGGGGGCGATTCGTGAGTTTCATCCTCAAGCCAAGGTAATCATGTTGACAACGTATGCGGGCGACGTGAATGCGGCGCAGTCGCTGAAGGCAGGCGCGGCTGGCTACCTGCTGAAGAGTACTCTGCGCAATGGTTTGATTGATGCGATTCGCGCCGTTGCCAGCGGGAAGCGTCACGTTCCGGCGGAGATCGCATCCAGCATTGCCGAATTCATTTCGTCGGAATCGCTATCAGCCCGTGAAGTGGAAGTTCTTCGTTCGGTGGCGGAAGGACTTTCAAACAAAGCCGTGGCGGAGGACCTCCACATCACGGAAGACACAGTGAAGGGCCATATGCGGGGCATTCTCTCAAAACTCGGCGCGAACGACCGGACCCACGCAGTGCTAATCGCCTTGAAGCGGGGAATTCTCGGGGCCTAGATCTTTAGAACGGATCGCCGTCTGGCCGGCTCGAGGATTCACCGCGCGATCAACGAGAGCCGAGGCAATGATATCCGCCCGGTTCGGACGGACGCTTGCTGGAAGCAGTGGCGACAGTACATTGAGGAAACCGGTGGCTGCACGTTCCATAAAACGGCTTTGCTGGCGGTCTCCACTGATGAGGCTGGGGCGGATGATCGTAAGTGATGGGAAGTTCATCCCGGAGAGCGCCTGCTCCACTTCCCCTTTGGTGCGCGAATAGAGGAATAGCGACTTCGGATCGGCCCCCAGCGAGGACACATAACCGAAGGCTGGAACTCCCATCTCACGAGCCTTTCTGGCGAGCGCAAGGGGGAGATCTCGATCAATGCGCCGAAACGCTTCGTCGGAGCCTGCCTTTTGGCGGGTGGTTCCGAGAGTGCAGATGACGGCGTCAACGGAAGTCCAGATGTCCATTTCCAGGAGCACCAGCAGATTCGGCAGCACCGGGTTTACCACCTTCGGATTCGCACGCAGGGGCGTACGCGTAGGCGCGATAACACGCTGGACGTTCTCTTCGGCGATCAATTGGCGCAGGGCTAAGGAGCCCACCATCCCAGATGCGCCCAAAAGCACGACCACTTTCATGTTTCCCTGATTCTCCCTTATCCCCGAGCGTCTCATCTTTGGCGTCCACTTCCGCGCTCCCGCAGTGTGGGCCACAGACAACCCTTTCGTGTGGGGCAATATGCGGCCGCAGATGTTAGGCTCAGAAAGAAATCGAAATGAACACTGGGAATGAGGGTGCTGCATATGTCAAAGTTGATTCGCATTTTGTCCGTTGACGATCACCCTCTGATGAGAGATGGGGTTGCTCATGCGATCTCGCGGCAGGAGGATATGGAGTTAGTTGCCGAGGCAAAGGACGGCCACGAGGCGCTCGCCGCGTATCGCGAACACCGGCCGGACGTAACGTTGATGGATCTCCAGATGCCGGGCATGAACGGCATTGAATCGATCCGGGCGATCCGAGCCGAGTTTCCTGAGGCCAAAATCATCGTCCTGACAACGTACTCCGGGGACGTCCAGGCAGCCGGAGCGCTAAAGGCGGGCGCAGTCGGGTATCTGCTCAAGAGCATGTTGCGCACCGATCTCATCGACACGATTCGCACTGTCGCCAAAGGGATCAAGCGAATCCCGAATGAGATTGCACTGGGGATGGCGGAATACATGGGCTTCGAGTCACTCTCCAAGAGAGAACTGGAAGTGCTGCAAACCGTCGCCGCCGGATGTTCCAACAAAATTATTGCCGATAACCTTGGGATTTCCGAGGACACCGTGAAGGGACACATGAAGAACATCTTGTCCAAATTGCATGCGAACGACCGCACCCATGCGGTGATCGTTGCGATGAAGCGCGGCATCATGGAGGTCTAGCTTAGAGGCCAATCATGCGCGAGGGCAGATCCCGTTCAAACTCGGCATCCCGCTGCAAACCATGCTCCACCATACTGCCCAAGCGTCGTTGGGTTGCTGGCCAGGTGAGAGTTTCGAGGAACCGGCTGTAAGTACCCTCCAGCTCCTGTCGGGAAGCCAGCCCGACGCGTTCTGTGATCACCTGCTTCGCCGCGGCGATCGCCGCGCCGTCGAATGTCGAAATGCGGTGAGCCAGCTTGCTCACAAAGCCATCGAGCTCCGCGTCTGGCAGTGCCCGGTTGATCCAGCCATAGCGTTCCGCGGTGACGGCATCGAACTCATCGGCGCCGCAGATCGCCTCAATCGCTCGTGCTCGGCCCAACATCCTCGGCAGACGCTCCAGCCCCCCTCCGCCCGGAATGATGCCACAGCCGACTTCGATCTGCGCGAGCAGCCCCTTCTCAATGCTGGCAAAGCGCATATCCAAAGCCTGTAAAAATTCGCTGCCTACTCCGCGCGCTCGTCCACGCAGTACCCCGATCGTGACAAACGACGCTGTTTCCAGACGCCGCAACGCGTCGGGCCAGGGGAGCATACCGGTGGGACCTGCCTCTGTGTTGCCAACGCCGACCTGGAGCAGGTCGACATGGGCAATGAAGAAATCGGGAACCGCGCTTTCAAAGATCACAACTTTGAGTTGCGGCGACGCCTCCATTTCGCCTACGGCTGACTGCAGCGCGGCGATCATCTGTGGGCCGATGAGATTGAACGGCGGGTCATTGAGGATTACCCGCCAGATGGACGCGGACTGCTTCTCAATGTGAAGCGGTGTCGTTTGAATCAGTTGATCTTGCATGAGAAAGTTCCTTTACTGCCACTTTAGACTTTTGCCCCCAATTTGCCGACCTCAGAAAGTAGCGCCGTTCGCCGCCACTTTGGAGTTGCTCTCCAAGAAGCGCTGCACGTCCGCCACCACCACGGAACCCTCGCCGACGGCTGCGGCTACCCTTTTCATGGAACCGGATCGCACGTCTCCGATGGCGTAAACGCCTTCGTCACTGGTCGCGTACGGAGAGGAATCCTGCCATTCGCCGCGGCCTGTCACCAGATAGCCTTTCCGGTCTACCTCGACGTCCTTCGGCAGCCATTCGGTATTGGGGTCCGCGCCGATGAGAACAAAGATGCTGTCGAAACAGATCTGGGCTCCGGAGATCTCCATCAGATATCGGCTCTCTTTGGGCACCACGGAAAGGATCGATGAATTCGTATGAACGGTAATTTTGGGATTGGCGTCGATGCGGCGGACCAGGTAGTCGGCCATGGACACGCCCAGATTTGTGCCGCGGACGACTATGTGGACGTGCGCGGCAGTCCGAGCAAGATGAGTCGCAGCTTGTCCGGCGGAGTTCCCCCCCCCTGTCACCACCACTGTGTGGCCTCCGCACTGTGCTGCTTCGAACGCCGTAGCCGTGTAATAGACACGGGACGTTTCCATGATCTCGTGCAGCGGAACGTCCAAGCGGCGGTACCTCGCACCGCAAGCCAGGATCACCGCAGTTGCCGATATCGACTCGCCATCGCTCATTCGAAGGCAATGGGATGCGCCGGAACGGCTAAGTTCCAGGACTTGGCGCGAGATCAACATCCGGGCACCAAACCGTTGCACCTGAAGCTCGGCTCGCTGAGCCAGTTCTTGACCCGAGAGTCCAGCGGGGAATCCAAGGTAGTTTTCAATCCTGGAACTCGTTGCGGCCTGTCCTCCGGGGGCATTGCCTTCAATGACGACCGTCCGTAGCCCGCTGGACGACGCCAGCAGTGCCGCTGCCAGCCCACCTGGACCCGCACCTACAATGGCCACGTCAAACAGCTGATCGCATTCCACGCTGTCGCCGAGACCCAGTTCGTTGGCCAGTTCGGTATTCGTCGGGTTGAGCAGTATGCGCTTGTCTGGAAGAAATAGCGCAGGCAATTGGTGTTCACTCAGGTTCAGGGCTTCGAGAAGGAGCGCAGCTTCCACGCTCTCGCCGGAATCGACAAAGCGATGCGGGTATCCGTTGCGTACCAGGAACTGTCGCAGTCGGACCGACTCCGCTTGGCCGCTGAGACCGATGGCGACCACTCCGCTGTGCGAAGCGTCGATCCGATCCTGTCGTCGCCAGAGCCATTGCTGCGTGATCACTTCACAAAGCTCCGGTTCGTCATGCAGGAGCCGTTGCAGCGCAGCGCGCTCAATTCTCAAAAGGAGACTGTCCCGGACCGCTCTGCAACTAAGCAGTGTTCCGCGCTTATTCAGAAGGTCAAGTTCGCCCGTGAAGTGTCCCTCTGTGTAACGCTCCACCGTAACGCTTATTCCATTCTGCTTCTGCTCAAACGTCTGCAACTCACCGCGGAGCACGACGTAGAAATCCGCTTGCCGCGAGCCCCGGCAGTAGATATCGGCGCCCTTAAGAACGCCTTCCTCCACTCCATATGGCCGCATTCGCGCAATCGCAGATTTCGATAGCTGCTGGCCACGAGGGAGTTCGGACTTTGAGGTCTTGGAAATAACAAGATTGGTGGGATTCATAGCGGTTACCAGGTGCGCTCGACGCCAACTACGGTAGGTTGGCCCGACAGCCGGACCGTGACTTCCACACTCTGCCGAGGCCGGGATGGCGTTGTGATGACTGCGGTGCGATAGGAATTTTGTGGCGACAGCCATTGGAGATGGAACGGTCCGACAGCGCCGTATCCTGCCTTTTCCGCGAGATCGACGAACTTCACATCGCCATCGCGATACGTGAACTGGTCAATCGGCAGTACCTTGGCAAAGTAGGACCGCCCGATCTTGTCGCGGCGCTCGACCAGGCAACGGATCAGCCACCGCTCCGCTTCGCGGTCCGAGTAGCGGGCAGAACGAACGATGGCTTCAATCTCTTCATCGCTAAAGGAGACGATCTGCTTCGCTGCCCAAAACTCGTCGTCGGGAAGGCGATTCAGGAATGCCGGGTTCGGATACTCCGGCACCCATTTCTCGGGATCGAACGTTTTCGATTCGAACAGTCCAATGGATGGCAATTTCGGATAGTCCGCGCGTGCCCAGGAGGGGACGGCAAATCCTAACGAAAACAACTGTCCTGCCGATTGCTTCCACCCGAATAAGTATTCGCCGCCGGAGCGTGGACTGTTCGCCTTTTGCGTGCCGCTTCCGAGCGAGGAACCCAGGTCCAGTATGTAGTGACGGATCGACCCGTCGATCAGCGAGTCATACGTATTGATGGCTCGCGAATCATCATGGTCGATCCAAGCCGATACCACGGCGAGTCCGCGCAGGTCCCGCCGATGTTCATGGGGAACATAGTCGTTTGGATCATCGCTGCGGACTCCGAAATAGCGGTATGGACCAATGCCTTTGCCCGGAATTGCCCGGCTGGCGGTAGCGCGGTACTTGCCTTCTTTTGTCTTCGGCGCCATCCGCAGCATCTCGCCTAAATCGCGGCTGTTCATCTTATGCTGCCGGCCCAGCCGGTCGGCGATCAAAACGTCATTGCCCAGGGCAAGAAGTGAAGGCGAAAATTCAACCAGATAGTTCTCTGGTACGTGGTACCCAAGAGCATGAACGAGGCGGATGGCGACATGGTCCGCGCCGGTGGCCATTTCCGGATTCGTCAGCGGGTCGAATTTGATGTAGTACATCTCTTTCTTCGAATCGATCATGACGAAGCCAGGCGTGATGCCCTCACTCTTGGCCCCAATCACCGTCCATTGGCCCTGCATGGAAGGGGCGTGGGTGTTGCCCGGTCCGGCTACTAGCTCGTCGAGAGACATCGGATGGTAGTAGTGGCGCTTGGTCCACCAGGCACCCTGCATTGGCTCTCCGAGCGTATTCACTCCTTGCGCCGCTTGTCTGCGCTCTATATCGCCCGGCGTCGCGAGCGAGTGGCTTACGGCGTCGTAGTAGTCGCTCAGCTTCCGCTTGGACGCGTCGGCCACGGGGATTGGCTTCAGTTCATTCTCCAGCGGGTCGTCCAGGTGGAATTTCTGCGCGCACAGGCCGCAAACGGTCAAACAGAGTAGGGTAAGGAATCTCATGGTGGCTAACCTTTCTAGAAAATGGGTTGCGAACTGGACGTTCCGAGCGGGCGTTGTGCGAATATGTCGCCAAACTTGAACCACACCTGAAAGCCTTCATGACTGAACCCGACATCCACCCGCACGAATGTCTGGTTTCGCGCATTGAACCGAAGCCCAAAACCTGTGCTTGCTTCGAGGTCTCTGAAGTTCAACTGCCCTCGGCGATCAAACACCTTTCCGGCATCCACGAATAGGGCTCCATCCAGACCGGAAAAGATCGCCCACCGGTATTCGCCATTCATGACGAAGCTGTTGTTGCCGGTGAATCGAAACGGACGGAAGCCTCGCAAATCGTCCGAGCCGCCCAGCACCGGCTGCAGGTAGAACGGGACGTTCTGCCCGGCGGCGCGGTCCGTCAGTCGGCTGTGAGCGCGCAAGGCCAGCACGCGACTCTTATTGAACAAGCTGACGTATTGCTGCAGGTCGACGTCGATTGCATTGAAGTTGTACTTGTCCCTTCGGCGGTCGTCATAGCGGTTGTACTGAACGACGTAGTTCCCTCCAGATCGTGGACCAAAAGAATCGTCACGATAGTCGAACTGACCAAAGCCTCCATAGCGGTAGAAATTGGTCTGCTGGTCGATGCCGGGGCTTTGCGATGGCGTGAAGACACGTTCCGCAGAGACGAAACGATTGTCTTTACCCGGGCCCACATTGGTATTGAACAATCCCGCGGCGGTACCGAGTTTGACAAATCGCAAAGGCGACAAGGTAACCGTGCCATCGAAGGCGGTGTCTTCCAGACGGTAGTTCGCGCGAGTCTTCGGAGAATCCGGCCCCGGCCCGTAATAGGGAAGACTGGCATAGTTTCGATATCCGCCCCGTAAATCGAAGGCGACTCGGCCGTCGAAGAGCTTTGGGAAATACAGTGCTGCTTCGGCCTTCTCGTAGCTCCTCGTCGACACCTGAGCCGCCGCATAAATACCGATGGCCCCGTTGCGGAAATCGTCCCGCAGGTATTGCGGACCAATAGCGAATCCGCCGCCGTTCACCAGCCCTCCAGCCTTGACGCCGAGGCCGTTGTACCCATAGTTGATGCGAGCCAGAAACTTGCCATCAATGCGCCGCACCAAGTCTTCAGCCTTAGATGTAATCTCTGGAGAGAGCTGGTCAGCGTGCTTCCGGCGCTGCTGCTCCAGTTCGGCTTGGCGACTCTGGCCGAGCAGCAGAGAATGCAAGATCAGGCAAAGGGAAGCGACTCTCATTTCAGTTCCCATGGCTGCCCGACCGCGGTAATCGACTTAAGCATGGTCAACTTCTCGCTCGTATGCGGCGAGTACTTCACGTCCTGATCCGGCACGAGCTCTTTTTCGAGAATGCTCTTGTAATGTGAAAAAGCCCTGAACCCCGCGATACCGTGGTAGTTACCAATTCCGCTTTCACCAACTCCGCCAAAGGGCAGGTCGCCATTTGCGACGTGCATCACGGCGTCGTTAACGCAGCCGCCCCCAAACGACACTTCGCTGAGGACTTTTTCTTTGGTCGGTTCGTCCCGAGTAAACAGATAGAGCGCCAAGGGCTTTGCCCTGTCTTTGATTTGGCTGATCGCATCATCCAGGTGCTGGTAAGCCAGAATCGGAAGAAGGGGACCAAAGATCTCTTCTTGCATGATCTTGTCCGTCCATTGAACGTTTGTCAGGATCGTAGGCTGAATGAATCGATTGCCGACATCATGGCCGCCACCGAGAAACACTTTGCTCGGGTCGATAAGGCCAATGATCCGCGAAGTGTTGCGTTCGTTGACGATATGGATGTAGTTGCCATTCTGCAAGCTGTAGTCCATGGCAGTGATTTCTTTGGCCAGGCATTCGAGGAACGGAGCCTCGATACTCTCGTGAACGAGTACATAATCGGGAGCGATGCACGTTTGGCCTGCGTTCAAGAACTTTGCCCAGACGAGCCGGCGCGCCGTTTCGTTCAGATCGCAGTCTGGTGCGATGATCACCGGGCTCTTACCGCCGAGTTCGAGTACTACCGGGGTCAGATTCTTTGCGGCTGCCTGATAGACGATTTTGCCGACCGCTACGCTGCCGGTGAAGAAAATCATGTCAAATTTCTGGGCGAGTAATTCAGTAGTTTCTGGTATACCGCCCTCCACCACGGCAAAATACTCTGGCGAGAAATGCTGTCGAATCAGCTTTGCCAACAACCCACTGCAATGTGGAGTGAGTTCACTCGGTTTCAGGATGATCGTGCACCCCGCCGCCATCGCCGCCACAACCGGGCCCATTGTCAACTGATATGGATAATTCCACGGACCAATCACGAGACTGACTCCGAGAGGCTCTGCGATGATGTAGCTCTTTGCCGGGGCGTTCAGCATATTGGTGGTCACCGGCTTGGTCTTTGACCACTCTTGCACCCCTGCGATGGCCGTTGCGATCTCTTCGTAGACGAAGTAAAACTCCGTTAGGAAGGTGTCGAACTCTTGCTTCCCGTAGTCAGCGTGAATCGCCTCTTGAAGCAGTTTCTCGTTGCCTTCGACCATGGATCTAAGCTTTGAGAGCTGAGCAATTCTGAAATCGACCGACTTCGTGAAATTGCCTCTGAAGTATCGATGCTGAGTAACGACCAGATCTGCCATTGCGGAATCTGAGATCGCTGTCGGATGGGAGATATTCATGATCACTCCTTGAGAATTTGTCGCTTTGGGTGTCGGACAAATTCAACTATGACCCGTCTCGCGGGAAGATACGCCCCCAGATAGTAGGGCATCGATACACCACTATCGTGTCGAGTGACGGATCGATATCAAGTCGAGAGCTAGCGCTTACCTTACTGCATGGGAGGTACTCAGCAGGGGGATGTCCAGCCCATCACTCGGCTGGGGAGCTCGTTCCGGCAGAAGCCAAATAGACTTTCGCCGTTCAATGGCCCGACGACGCGCTTCAGCACAGGATCGAGCGCTTTTAACGGGCATTGACTGTCCACATCAGCATCGCGCATAATCAGAGCATGATACAGGCTAGCTTGTGCATGCTTTTGGCAAATGACTCGCAAATTGATGTCACCAAAATTGTCACCAATTCCATGGGTAAACTAGGGCAACCCGACGCCCGATGTCACCAAAACTGTCACCAAACTGAGGGCACTCCAGGGCAACGCAGGGCAATGAGATCAACAACTTCGGGGCACGGAGGGCAATTGAGGGCAACCCAGGGCAATTCTATGTTTGGGCTCATAACCCAAAGGTCGCATGTTCAAATCATGCCCCCGCAACCAACCCCCATCTGCTTGTGCAGCCGCCGAATCGGTCGGCTGGCTCCATCCAAGTCTCTATCACATACGTTCCGCTCCTGAAGCCCGTTGGCATGGTGCGCTACGGCTCGGTTCCAATCAAGACTCCGAACAGGCACGTCAAACACACGCCCAGCATTGAGGCCGAGAGGAAATGAGTTTGTTTTGGAATGGTCGGGGCGGTGGGATTCGAACTCACGACCCTCTGCTCCCAAAGCACATTCCGGTTTTCTCCGAATTTGCCCCTTTCCAGGGCCTTTTTTCTCCAATGGGTTGCGGATGCTCCTGTTGAAGTCTGGTGGCTCCTGTGGGCATCTGGTGCTTTTCCGTCTACAGAATTATCTACGTCGGACATGCGGGATTTGGACGCAACCTCGGACGCCGATTCATTTTTCGGCCGGTTGCCCTTCCATGTCCGTCTTGTCCGCATCTGTTTCTGAAGCTGGGTGTCTACGCCTTGCCCGAGACTGAATGTCACGCCCGTGGTTGCTCCTCGCGCTTGCCTCCTTGGACTGTTCTCGATCTTGCAGGAACCGGTACAATCGGGCATGCTGGGGACGTAATATTTAAGGCTTATAACCTCGTCAGATGCACTATCCAAGCTCTCAACATCTAGAGAAATTGAAAACGGTCCTTTACTTTGCAACATCTGGGGCGTTGCTTTTTCTTGGTGTGTACTGGTTTCTGGCCGGATACGAAGCACGTGACACAGAAGTCAGGTCCACCGGCTCAAAGATATCTCAGCCTGCTTCCTCTCACTCCGGCGCAGACCCTTACGCCCAATACCGTTTCGATGATAAAAAGATCGATGAGCCGATGCCTGCTAGGCAGCCCGACCTGTGGTATCTCGCGACATCTTGCAAATCATTCGTTGATCCCATGACACTGCCTACCGACGGAACAGTTGCCTGGCAATTACCACAGTACCTACCTAACCAGCAGGTCTGGGCCTACAAGACTATTGAAGATTTTGAGAACGGAAGCGATGCATTGTACAAGCTAGGGACGGTGACCACTGGTCAGTATAAGAACTACGAAGTATTGCTTCTTACGAGTGTGCATAGTGGTTTATCGGCAATAGTCGGCAAGGAGTACTTTCTACGCAAAGGATCAATGTTTATTGCTCTTGCTGAACCTCCAGATGAAACGTACGCACAAGCTCCAAAGGCGAATGAGGGAATAACGCTTGAGTACGATCCGTCGATTATCCTGAAAGACTTGCGCGGGCAGTCAAGCTTGCAGCTGTCGGTTAACGCCGAGTCACTGCCCTTGGTTGTTGCAACATCAAGCGGTGCATTTAATCTATTCTCCTGAGGACCCGGTTAATCGGTTCTGTATGGAAAAGCAAAGCAGTTGGTATCAGACCGTTGATGGCCGTAATCTTTATGGTGATTTGCTTGCCACACCAACCATATTCAGCATGCCGACCGTCGATGGATCCTCAATTCAGTATCGATTAGCATCCAAAGTATTAGGGAACAACAGCGTTCCCCGTTTAACATGGACAGACGGAAGTAGGCCCACATCACCTTACTCCAACCGCTCGATCAATCGTTGTGGTGAAACCAGTGCAATCGACGCGGTTTCCCCTGAGACGTTCAGAGAATTGGTCTTGATCGGCACGACGGACGACGGCGATTCAGTCTACGGCTACGACGAGGCACATCGGAAGTCCGTTTATGAGCGCATGTACTCAAAATATGCGCCTGAGTCGCCAAGCGGAAACAATTTTGCTCCGTATGAGAAATACACTAAAGTCCCACCCGTGTTCTTCATCTTTAACGAGCTCGGGCAACTCGTCCGCTTTGTAACCGCAGAGTATTTGGAGGACTGCTACTACGGGTAGATAGGCATCGTCACCGTGTTGGCCGATCCTAATTGAGCAAGTGAGAGCCCTGCCGAAGGTGGCGGGGCTTTTCTTATCCCCATCCTTTCCCGCCTTGGAAGTTTCTGCACGTCTGCTAATGTGACTATCCGAGCAGTAAGTAGAAACAACGATGACCATTGAAGACGCAACAACGCTGTTCCAGTCCTGGGCGCGGGCAGAGGGTGGCTACTCCAAAGAAAGCCTCGTAAAGTACAAAGACTGCATGAACTCGTGGGTCGTGCGGCATTTCGGCGGCCTGGATCTTTCCCGATTCGACCGCATGTCGGTGGTAAGCCTGCGCAGCGCCATGGTTGAGGCCAACACCGGCATCAACCGCCAGTACGGCGTGCTCATGACGCTGAAGGGGTTTCTGAAGTTTTGCCGCACGGTGCTCAAAGTGGAAGCGCTGAACCCGGCGGAGATTCTACTGCCGAAGCGCCCCCGGCCCCACGTCCAGTACCTGACGAACGAGGAAGTGAGCCAGATCTACTCTGCAATCCCGCCGACCACCTTCATAAACCTTCGGCTGCGGGCCCTGATCGACGTACTGCTTACGACGGGGCTCCGGGTCTCGGAAGCTCTCTCCCTTGAGAGGCTGCCCTTCGAAACCAACCAGCGTGAAGTAGAAGTAGTGGGGAAGGGCGGCAAACCACGCGCGATCCCGCCATGGCGGAACGGCCTGAAGACCGCAAACGGTCGAGGTGTCTACAAAAATATCTACAGCGAAGAAATGGGCATCCTGAAGATGCCCGCAACAGATTGAATGTATTGGTCGGGGCGGTGGGATTCGAACTCACGACCCTCTGCTCCCAAAGCAGATGCGCTACCAGGCTGCGCTACGCCCCGAACTTCTAGGGTAACAGCTTCCGCTGTGCTACGTTAGCACTCGAATGGAACTGCGTGATTGGTATTGGCGTCGGCAGGGGTTGGATGACTCTTTGGCGAAGGAGTCTGCGGCGGGGATTTTGGCTACGTCCGGGTGGGCGAGGTCGGTGGGTGGCGTGGGGCCTTATCTGTCCTTGTACGCTCGCTGCGGCATCCTGCCCAGCGTCATCGACCGCGCGGTGGCCGGCCTCGAAGTTCATGAATTGCCGGCGGCGCGTGGGTGTACTTATGTGGTGCCGGCCGCGCACTTCGCCTTGGCGCTCGAGTGTGCGCGGGCGGCGGGCGACGGCGAAATGGCGACGGCCATGAAGCTAGGCGTCACGGTGCGCGAAGTGGAGCGCCTGGAGACCGCGGTGTGCGACGCTTTGCGGGAGGGTCCGCTGGACCCGGCCGCGATTACCGAACGCTGCGGCGACCGCGTCCGGAGCCTGGGCGAGGCCGGCAAGAAGAAAGGCTTGAACTCGACGTTGCCGGTGGCGCTTGGCCGCTTGCAGATCGCGGGCGTGCTGCGGCGTGTGCCGGCGAACGGCCGGCTCGACAATCAGCGCTATCGCTATACGTTGTGGAACTTGCCGCTGCCCAAGCGTCCGGCGGAGGACGCCTTTACGGACCTGGCGCGCTTGTACTTCGGCTGGACGGGTCCCGCGACGTTGGCCGAGTTCCAATGGTTCAGCGGACTCGGCGTGAAGAAGGCGCAGGCAGCCGTGGCTCCGCTGGGCCTGCAGGCCTTTGATGCCGAGCGCTGGATGCTGCCCGGCGCGCCAGCAGCCGCGAAGCGCGACACGAAAGTCGTATTGCTCAGCAGCCTGGACGCCCTGTTTCTGCTGCGCCGCAACGTGAACGACTTTATCGACCCCGCCGACCTGGACGTCGCGCGCGAGATGCTCTCGGGCGGCTTAACCGACCTCAGTTGCCACGCCATCGTGCGGGGCGGGCGCCTGATCGGCCTGTGGGAGTATGATCCGGGCAAGGAGGAGATCGCATGGATGACGTTCGGTAAGCGCGATGCGGCCATCATCCGTGCCGTGGAAGAGACGGCCGCGATGATTCGCACGGAGCTTGAGGACGCGCGCAGCTTTTCCCTCGACAGTCCGAAAAGCCGTCAGCCGCGGATTGACTGGCTGCGTCGGCAAACCCAGTAGCCAGGTGGAAGCCGGTTCAGGCTTTGCGGCGACGCTTCGCGGCGGTCGCGGCTTGGGCGGCTTGGGCCACGACGCGCAGCGCCCGATTCACCGATTCGCCGTCCGGGAATAAATCGGCCAGGTCAGGCTCAATCAGCACCAAGTTGGTCCCACCAATGGCTTGGCGATAGTAATTTGCCGCGCACGCCGCCCTTCAACTGGGCGAGATCGTATTCGGGCCGCAACTCGTCGTTGGGTTTAGCTGTCAATTCCCTCTTCATATTGTTCCCGTTCAGCCCGAGTCGCGTCCCGCGCTCGCAATGGGACACGAGCACGTGACTCCTCTTGATTGTAGTAGCCGATGGCGATCTCTCGCGGCTCCGCGGATTGACTGGATGCGGTGGCACTGAAGTGGTATTTTCAAAACTGGACTTCCCCGACGAAAGGACCATATCCATGGCCGCCATTCCTAGCGCCTTGCCGCAGACCGTTGTACCCAAGACCATCGGAGGCGCGTTCCTGCTGAACGCCGCTTCTCCCGAACAACTGTATTCGCCCGAGGACTTCACCGAAGACCACAAGGCCATTGCCCGCACCACGGACGACTTCTTCCGCCAGGAAGTGGAGCCGAATCTGGAAGCGATCCTGCGGCACGAGCCCGGCGTGGCCGTGCGCATCGTGAAGAAGTCCGCTGAACTGGGGCTGACGGCGGTGACGGTGCCCGAGGAGTACGGCGGGATGGAGATGGACATGGTGTCGTCCATGATCGTCGCCGAGGGGTTGGCCAAGGATGGCAGCTACGCCAATTGGCACGGGGCGCACGCGGGCATTGGCACGTTGCCGATCCTGCTCTACGGGACGCCCGCGCAACGAGAGAAGTATCTCACTCGTCTGGCGAAGGGCGAACTGATTGGCGCTTACGCGCTCACCGAGCCCGAAGCCGGCAGCGACTCGCTGGCCGCGAAGACGACGGCCGTCCTCTCCGCCGATGGCCGCCACTACGTGCTGAACGGCACCAAGATGTGGATCTCCAACGGCGGCGAAGCCGATTTCTACACCGTGTTCGCCAAGATCGACGGCGCCAAGGATAAGTTCACCGCCTTCCTGGTGGAGCGCGCTTATGCGGGCGTGAAGCCGGGCCACGAAGAGAAGAAGATGGGCGTGAAGGGCGGCTCGACGACGGCGATCTTCCTCGACAACGTCCATGTGCCGGTGGAGAACGTACTGGGCGAAATTGGCCGCGGCCACATTATCGCCTTCAACGTGCTGAACCTGGGCCGGCTGAAGCTTGGCCCGTTCGCCGTGGGCGCGTCGAAGTACGTGCTGGGGTTGTGCGCGAAGTACGCGAATGACCGGAAGGCGTTTGGGAAGTCGATTGGCGAGTTCGGCATGATCCGGCAGAAGCTGGCGGAGATGGCCATCCTCACGTTCGCCACGGAGAGCATCAGCTACCGCATGGCCGGCATGATTGAGGCGCATCTGGAAGGCTGGACGCCGCGGCAGGAGAACGCCTGGCCCACCTATCTGAAGGCCGTGGAAGAGTTCGCGGCCGAGTGCAGCTTTGTGAAGGTATTCGCCAGCGAGGCGCTCGACTTCATCGTCGATGAGGGCGTGCAGATCCACGGCGGCAATGGCTTCTCCGCGGAGTACGCGGTGGAGAAGCACTATCGCGATTCGCGCATCAACCGCATTTGGGAAGGCACCAACGAGATCAACCGCATGCTGGGCACGGGCACGTTGCTGAAGCGCGCGCAACGCGGGCAGTTGCCGCTGGTGGCCGCGGTGCAGAAGCTGATGGGCGAGTTGATGGCTGGCCCGGCCTTGAACGACGATACGTCCGAATGGGCCGCGGAGACGGCGCTGGTGGCCAATGCGAAGAAAACCACGCTCCTGGTATTGGGCGCCGCCTATCAGCGCTTCACCACCAATCTGGACCAGCAGCAGGAAGTGATGGCAGGCATCGCGGACCTGGCGATGTCGGCCTTCGCCATGGAGTGTACGTATTTGCGCGCGCGCAAGCTCGCGATGCTGGGCCGCGGCGAAGTGGCCTCGGCGATGTCGCAAGTGTTCCTGCGGGATCGCATGCAGGCCATGGAGGGCATCGGCAAGACGGTGCTGGCGGCGTGCGGCGAAGGCGACACGTTGCGGACCGGACTCACCTTCCTGAAGCGCTTGACCAAGTACGAGCCGGTAAACTCGATTGCCCTACGGCAGCAGATTGCGCTGCGCGTGCTGGCCACCGAGAAATACACGTACTAATGACGGTATGGGTGCTGGTCGGCTTGCCGGGCTCCGGCAAATCGACTTGGGCTGCGTCCCAAGGCATCACGATTCTTTCGTCGGACGCCGTGCGGGTGCTGCTGTCGGACGATGTCCAGAATCAGCGGATTCATGCCGAGGTTTTTGGCACTATGCGGTACTTACTGCGCAGGCGGCTGGCGTTGGGCGCGGCGTCGACCATCATCGACGCGACCAGTCTGCAGGCAGCGCATCGGAAGCCGTGGATCAAGCTGGCGAAGGCGGCAGGCGCTACCGTAAACGCGATCTACTTCGCGACGCCCCTGGAGGAGTGTCTGCGCCGGAATGCGGCGCGAGAGCGTCAGGTGCCCGCCGAGGTGATCCGCGAAATGTCGGCCAAACTTCGCCCTCCGGCGGTGCGCGAAGGCTTTGATTTGATTCAGGTAATAGAACAGTTACAATAGAGTAATAATCTGATGGGAAGTTCTGTCGGCGTCCTGAGTTTAGCCATGGTTGGCCTGCTTCACGCGCAGTCCTTTTCCGCTCCGGTGAAGCCGGATCCGGCAAGAGACCTGCTTGAGCGTTACTGGGAGCAGGAGAAGGCTCGCGTTCCCTTAACCAACGTGGCGATGGATTGCGAGATCGAAGCGTCGGTGCCGAAGTGGAAGAAATCGAGCAAGATGACCGCCTTGCGCCTGATCTCCAAGGTTGGCCGTGTCACCTATCAGAAGCTTACCTTCACCGGTGACGACCAGGTAAAGCGCGACGTGATCGCCCGCTTTCTGACGGCCGAAACCGAGGCCCATGCGCAAACCGGCGATATCTCGCTCACCCCGGCCAACTATAAATTCAACTTCAAGGGCCGCATTGAGCAGGATGGCAAGGTGGCATACATCTTCCAGCTCAGCCCGAAAGAAAAGCGCGTCGGCCTCTTCAAGGGCGACCTCTGGCTCGACGCCGAAACCGGCTTGCCCCTGCGCGAGAGTGGCCGCCTGGTGAAGAATCCCTCGGTGTTTTTCAAGAAGACCGAGTTCACGCGTAAGTACGAGATCCGCGACGGCCACGCCTACCTGACGGAGTGGGAGAGCCTGATTGATGCCCGCGTCGTGGGCCGCGTGGAGATGGCGGTGAAGTATTCGAACTACCAGTCGGCGGTAGAGAATGAAGCGGTAGCTGAGAAGTAATTTTTTTGACCCGCTCGGTGCGTCTTTCGCGCATACAGTTTCGTAGACCGATCCCAGGAGGGCTAGCTTTACGAAACAGAGCGCAGCATAGAAAATCCTAGACAGAGCGAAGAGGCGTCCGGCAACGGGCGCTTTTTCGTTTTTGGATACGCCATGGGACAATGACGTAGTACATGCTAGAAGTTCTGAACGCGGGCGCTAGCGCTCGCCATGCCAAGGTCGCGATCTTTGATTTTGATGGGACGGTGTCGCTGGTGCGCTCCGGATGGGTACACGTGATGGTGCCCATGATGGTGGACGGCTTGCGCGAGTTGAACAGCGGCGAAAGCGACGCTGAACTGACGCGCATCGTGGAGGAGTACGTCGGGCAGCTGACCGGCAAAGAGACCATCTACCAGATGATCCAATACGCCGCCGAACTCGAAAAGCGCGGGGGCAAGGCGCTACCGCCGCTCGACTACAAACACGAGTATCTGCGCCGCCTGTGGGAGGTCATCAAGGACCGCGTGGCGGACCTGCAGAACGGCGCCGCGCCCGAGAAATACATGGTGCCCGGCTCGCGCGCGTTGCTCGAAGCCCTGAAAGCGCGCGGACTGAAGATCTACTTGGCCAGCGGCACCGACGAAGTGGACGTCCGCCGCGAAGCAGGCTTGTTGGATCTGGCTCGCTACTTCGACGGCGGCATCTTCGGAGCCTCTGACGATATGGCATCCTTCTCGAAGGGCATGCTGGTGAAGCGGCTGGTGGAGCAGGCGGGCTACTCGGGCGAGGAACTACTCGTCTTCGGCGACGGCTACGTCGAGATCGACGTGGTGAAGCAGGCGGGCGGCATCGCCGTCGGACTGGCGACTGACGAGCCGGAGTGCCTCAAGATCGACGCTTGGAAGCGCCAACGGCTGGCGGGCGTCGGCGCCGACTTCATGCTGCCAAACTTCCTGGGCTGCGAGTCGTGGTTGCCGGTCCTGTTCGCTACAGAGTAAGCGTCGGTGAAGAGTAAATACGAAATCTTTGACCGCAAACGCCTGCGCATCCAGCCGCTCGGGGATCGCGCGCACGACCTGCCGCTCGGCAACTGGCTCGCGCTGACGGACGCCACGCCGCCGTTCGACGAGCCGCGTTTGGCGCGCGTCGCGACGCGCTTGCGCGAGGCGAGAGAGCGTGGGTCCGCGCGCATTCTGATGATGGGCGCGCACGTGCTGCGCGCGGGCGTCAACCGCCATCTGATCGACCTGATCGAACGCGGCTGGATTGACCAGATCGCCATGAACGGCGCGGGCGCCATTCACGACTACGAGATTGCCCGCATCGGCGCCACCACGGAAAGTGTGGCGCGCTACATCCGCACCGGCGAGTTCGGCCTGTGGCGCGAAACCGGCGAACTGAACGACTGGATCAACGAAGCCGCTCAGCTCGGCTTAGGCCTCGGCGAGAACGTGGGCCGGCGCATCCTGGAGAGCCACTATCCGCATCGCGACTTGTCCGTGCTCGCCGCGGCCTATCGCGTGGGCGTCCCGGTGACGGTGCATGTCGGCATCGGCTACGACATTCTGCACGAGCATCCCAACTGCGACGGCGCGGCGACGGGCGCGGCCTCCTATCGCGACTTCCTCATCTTCGCGAAAACGATGGAGCGCCTGGAGGGCGGAGTGATGCTGAGCTTCGGCTCCGCGATCATGGCGCCTGAGGTTTATCTGAAGGCGCTGGCAATGTCGCGCAATATCGCCGCGCAGGAAGGCCGCGTGATTCGCGATTTTCTGTCGGCCGTCTTCGACTTAGTGCCGATCACGGGCGACTGGCGGGCGGAGTTGCCGAAATCCGACCCCGGCTATTACTTTCGCCCGCACAAGACCATACTGGTGCGCACCGTCGCCGACGGCGGGCAAAGCGAATACTTCTGCGGACCCCATCGCGCTACCCTGCCGGCCTTGTGGAGGCTGCTCCAAGCATGACCGCGCGGGAGATTCTTCACCGGCTGCCCTCGCTGAATGCGCTGGTAGTCGGCGACCTCTGCTTGGACCGCTGGTGTACTTACTCGCCCGCGCTCTCCGAAGCTTCACGCGAAACCGGCATCCCGCGCGTGGCGGTCGTGCGCACGGAAGTAACTCCCGGCGCGGCGGGGACGGTGGCAAATAACCTGGCCGACTTAGGCGTCGGCTCGGTGAGCTTACTTGGCTTAGTAGGCGATGATGGCTTCGGCTACGAGTTGAAACACGCGCTATCGCGCCGCCGGGTCTCTTTCGAGTTACTCCTCACGCACGCCGGTTATCCGACTTTCACTTACACGAAGTTACTCAACGAAGTGACGGGCGTGGAAGACCTGCCGCGCGTGGACTTCGTCTCCGTGGAGCCGATCCCCGAACCGGCGGAGAGACAAGTCATCGATCAGCTACAAGCCTGGGCGGGGCGCTTCGACGTGATCTTCATTTGCGATCAGGCCGAAACGGAAATCGGCGGACTGATCACGCCCGCCGTGCGCGAAGCGATTGCCCAGTTGGCTGACCGGCAATTCTTCTTCGTCGATTCGCGCGCGCATCTGGCGGGCTTTCGCCAGGTACCTCTGAAGCCGAATCAGGAAGAGGCTGAGACGCTTTGCCAACGGCTCTTCGGCCATCCGCGCGCCTTCGGCCAACTGCGCGAACTAACCCAGGCTCCGTGGCTGATGGTGACGCATGGCGGCGACGGCGTGATGTTGGTGCGGCCCGACGGCGAAACCTGGATTCCGACCGAGCGCGTGGCCAAGCCGGTGGACATTTGCGGCGCGGGCGATAGCTTCTCCGCGGGAACGGCCATGGCCATGGCCGCGGGCGCCTCTCCGGAAGCGGCGATTCACTTTGGCCATCGCGTCGCGTCGATCACCGTCATGAAACGGGGCACCGGCACGGCCACGCCCGAGGAGATTCTGGCGTGAATACCTTAGCGATCGACGTAGGCGGCACGAAGTTCTCGATGGCTGTCTTTGCGGACGGCCAGATGGTGCGCCGCGTCACCGAACCCACAGACCGCGATGGCGGCCGCGATTGGATGTTGGAACGCATCGTCGCGCACGCGCGTGCCTGGCAAAGCGATCCGGGCTTCGGCCTCTGCGGCGTCGGCTTTGGCGGGCCGGTGCTGTTCGACCAACAGCGTATCGCGCTCTCAACGCACGTCGGCGGCTGGAGCGACTATGCCCTGCCCCTGTTCCTCAAGCACGAGCTGGGCGTGCCCGTCATCATGGACAACGACGCCAACGTAGGCGCGCTAGGCGAAGGCCTGCATGGCGCCGGCCAAGGGGCGTTGCCGCTCTTCTACATGACGCTTTCCACCGGGATCGGCGGGGGCATTCTCACCGACGCTGGCGTCCATCGCGGCGCCGATAGCTATGGTGGCGAGATCGGCCATTTGACGATTCGCCCCGAGGGTCCCGTTTGCCTGTGTGGCGCGCGTGGCTGCTTCGAGCGGCTGTGCTGTGGACTATGGCTCGAACGCGACCACGGCCGGTCCGCGCGTGAGTTAGTGCAGGATCCGCGCTTTGTGGCGCGTTACGTCGTGGATTTATCGCTGGGGCTAAAAGCCGCCCTGATGTTACTGAACCCCGCGCGCATCGTGATTGGCGGCGGCATCAGCAAAGCAGGTGACTTACTGTTTGTGCCCTTGCGCGAGGAGTTAGGGCGGCAGATGACGAGTTGGTCGCGCGCCCGCGTTGACCTAGTACCGGCACAACTAGGCGACGACAGCGTGCTGTGGGGCGCGCTGGAATTGAGCCGTTTACTTCTTAAATAGGTTATCGAAAGCCGCGCGCGCATCGCTGGCGCTTTTGGGCGCCGGACCGTTGGCGAGGATCGGCGCGCGCATGGGCCCCGAGGCGTTTTCGCGGGCCGCGTCGCGGGCCACGGTAACTTGCGGAGAGAATAACTGGCACAGATTCGCCCGGTCTTTATAGGCGATGCGTTCCGGGATCGGCTTTAAGCACTGGAAACGGGTCGACGGTTCGAAGTGGGAACACTGCTTACAACAATGCAGGGCTGCGTTACACTTGGGACAATTTCCCGTAAAGTCGACATCGGAGGCGAGCGTAGTCGCGCAGTTGTAACAACGCGAGGCAGTTACCGTCTGCACCATGCGGGGCAAGCGGGGGCCAGTGATATCGATCGAAGGGCGGGGGCCTTGCGGCTTGGGGCGTTCGCGGTCGAAACCGCGATCGCCGCCGCGGTCAAAGCCGCGGTCCTGGTAGCCGTTCTGGCGGTATTTGCGGTCGTCATCCATGAAAAGATGCTCCCTTAGAGGTACTTCCAGACTCTTAGCGAATGCCTACCGGTAGACACTGCGTTTTATCGTTGGAAAAGAACTGGAAGTGTGATCTTCAGACTTAGCCCGTGGTAATCCGTTCGTGTCTGCAAATTGTGAACAAAGTAAGTCAGACAATGTATCTCGATTCGCCAACCGGTTTCGAAAAAGCACAAGGCTTCGGGAAACAGAGGGGGAGTGGCTCAACGAGAGGGTCGCACTGGATCGGACTCCACCCTTATATCACGTTCTTTCGGACAAATCCAGCACGAACTTTAGCTCGTGTAAATTCTCTAACTCCATTTCATACGCCCTTGGCACGGGCGCCGCAATGGATCTTCGGTTTGATTCGGACTGATGCGGAAGGCGTACCCCAACCGTCCCATACGTTGCGGTACCAAACGATGGGTAAAAACATGGAGGCCATCTTTTGTTTCGGTGGGGGAAAGGGCTGAAATGCGCGTTTCGCCGAGTTGGCCATCCGCCCCGATGCGGCCCACCACCACTTCCACGCGGACATCCTCGGGTTTCAGGCCGGCCAGGTCGGCGACCACACGCACCGTCACAGCCTCGCCCGACGTCAGTTCCTTCACGGGCGTTATGGGGCCGGCTTCGCGAATCTGCACGCGCTCCCAAACGCTATTCACTTGGGCGTCCCACTGGGCGCGTTCGCGGGCCAGGGCGAACCCGCCGCCGCGCATCTGCTCGAAGGCGGCGTGCGCGGGGCGGTAGAGGCCCACGGTATAGTCCTGCAGCATGCGCTGCGCGTTGAAGCGCGGGCTCATGTTCTTCAGGCAGGTCTTCATGCGCTCCACCCAGGCATCGGGCACGCCGTCTTCGTTGCGGCGGTAGTAGAGCGGCAGGATGTCGTTTTCGAGCGCGGAGTAAATGTCGAGGGCGTGCAGGTCGTCCTGGTCCTCGCGGTAATCTTCGCGGCCGCCGATGGCCCAGCCGCCGGAGTCCTCGTAGGCTTCGTCATACCAGCCGTCGAGGATACTCAGGTTGAGCACGCCGTTCAAGGCCGCCTTCATGCCGGAGGTGCCGCAAGCCTCTTCGCCACGACGCGGCGTGTTGAGCCACAGGTCGACGCCTTGCACCATCTCTTTACCGATGCGCAGGCCGTAGTTTTCGAGGAAAACCAGACGATTGCGTAACTCCGGATCGCGCGAGAGCAGCGCGATTTCGCGGATGAAAGTCTTGCCCGGCACGTCCTTCGGATGCGCCTTGCCAGCGATGACGATCTGCACGGGGCGGTCAGCACTCAGCAGGATGCGCTTCAAGCGTTCCGGATCGCGGAAGAGCAGCGTGGCGCGCTTGTAAGTGGCAAAGCGGCGGGCGAAGCCGATAGTGAAGACCTCCGGGTCGAAGCCTTCTTCAATGCGCCGGATTTCGGCGGCCGTGGCGTGGCGTTTGCGAGCCGTGGCGGAAGCGCGCTCCCGCACAAAAAGCGCTAGCTGTTTTTTACGGCGGCGATGGGCTTCCCAAATTTCCTGATGGGGAATCTCGTCCACCTGGGCCCAGATGCCGGGCTCCTGATGGCGATCCCGCCAGTCGGGCTGCAGGTAGCTATCGAAGACCGTGGCCAGATCGCCGTTGAGCATGGAGGGAAGGTGCGTGCCATTGGTGACGGCCGTCACCGGCACTTCGTCTGTCGGCAGATTCGGCCAGAGCACGCCCCACATATCGCGCGATACCGCGCCATGCAGAATGCTGACGGCGTTACGGAAGGCCGAACAGTTCATGGCGGTAATCGCCATGGAGAACTTCTCGTTGGTATCTCCGGCGACGCGGCGGCCCAGGCTGAAAAGCTGGGCGGGAGTGATGCCGCCTTCATTACAGAAGCGGCTGAGATGATCCCAAACCAGCGCGCCGTCAAAGAGGTCAATGCCGGCCGGCACCGACGTATGCGTCGTGAAGATGTTGCTCTCGCGCGTCGCTTCCAGGGCCTCCGCAAAGCTGAGCTTATGCTCATCCATCAGGTCGCGGATGCGTTCGAGGGCGAGGAACGCGGCGTGGCCTTCGTTCATGTGGAACACGGTGGGGCGATAGCCCATCTTCTTCAGCGCCCGCAAGCCGCCGATGCCGAGCACGATCTCCTGCTTGATGCGGGTGCCATGGTCACCGCCGTAGAGGTTCTCGGTGATGTTGCGGATCTCTTCGCTCGCATTCTCCGGAATGTTCGTGTCGAGCAGGTAGAGCTTATTGCGGCCGCTCTCCACCAGCCACAGCTTGATGTGGATGGCGGCGAAGGGCAGGTTCACCAGGATGCGCAGTTCTTGCCCTTGCGCGTCGAGCACGGGGCGGCAGGGCATCAGATGGAAGTCGTTGACGGGGTAAAGCTCCATCTGCCAGCCATCGGGGTTGAGCGACTGCTGATGGTAGCCCTTTTGGTAGGCCAGTCCGACGCCGACCAGCGGCAGTCCAGCGTCGCTGGAGCCCTTCATATGGTCGCCCGAGAGCACGCCCAAGCCGCCGGAGTAGACGGGCAGGCAATCGGTAAGGCCGTACTCCATGGAGAAGTAGGCGATCAGCAGATTCTCGTCGCCGGGCTGCTTCAGGTCCATGGGCGCGCGGCGCATGTAGGCGTCAAAGCGCTCGCAGGCCCGGTCGTAGGCGGCCATGAACCGGGGGTCGGCCGCGGCGCGCTCCAGCGTCTCCTGCGGCAGGCTGCTCAGCATTAGCACCGGGTTGTGGCTGGCGCGCCAGGCCACGGGGTCCAGACGGCGAAACACCATTCGCAAGTGGTGGTCCCAACTCCACAACAGGTTGTGGGCGAGTTCGGGGAGTCGCTTCAAGGAAGCCGGCAACGCGGGATTCACTTGGAGTTCGCGGTAGGAAGGAATTTGAAAGGACATCAGTTACTTCTTTGTTTGAGGTAAAGGGCGGGTTGTAAACGTACGATTAAATTAAGTTTTCAAAATGAAGAGCAAATCAAAACCACAGGTATTACAATTGCGTCATGAAGTTGAGTGCTCAGGAGGAGTACGGGCTCCGTTGCCTACTCCACATGGCGCGACAAGGTGAAGGGGCCAGCCTCAGTATACCTGAGATTAGCCGGGCCGAAGGTCTATCGATTCCCAATGTCGCCAAGTTGATGCGTTTGTTAAGGATGGGTGGATTCGTCGCCAGCGTCCGCGGACAGAGTGGCGGCTACACTCTATCGCGAACGGCGGAACAGATTACCGTGGGATCCGTGCTCGAGTTGCTAGGCGGGCGCCTCTTCGGTCCTTCATTCTGTGACCGCCATTCCGGCTTACAAGAGGTCTGCGCGCACAATCAGGACTGTAGCATCCGTCCTGTCTGGCAGACGTTGCAGGTCATGATTGACCAGGTGCTGAACCGGATGACCCTCGGCGACCTGCATCGCAATGAAGCGGAGATGATGCGGTTCCTGAATGAGCGGACGCACCAGGTCCTGCCCGTATCGCAAATTCGTCACAGCGCCTAAAGTTACCTAAGTTCGCGGCGCGAAGTAGCCTTTGCGCGTACGCACGATCAGGTCCTTACGGCCTTTGATCTTGATCTCCACCTCATGGTAAAGCCCATCCAGCTTCAGGGGCTCCGGACGGTACAGGATCGCGTACTGCGACCGCAGTTCGTTGGCGATGTTCTCGAAAGACTGCGTCAGGTCCGTCGCGCGGAAGGGGAAGAACGTCACGCCGCCGGTTTCGGCGGAGAGATACTTCAGGACCTTGTCGCCGTCCGTGGGAATGCGCGTGATGTTGGTGGAGATCGTGTAAAGCACCACGTCGGCCTTCTGCGCCATTTCGAGAGCCTGGTCGCGCGTGTAGCGGCTGGCGTTGTCGTCGCCGTCACTCAGCAGTACCAGGGCCCGGCGGAATTTGTACATCGGCTGATCCTGCATCAGCTTGTCGCGGCAGGCGAAGTAAATGGCGTCGTAGAGCGCGGTGCCGCCACCGGGGCGCATGCCGCGGATGGCGCTTTCGAGTTTGCCGACATCGTCGGTGAGGTCCGAGAGTAGCTGCGCCGAGTTGTCGAAACCGACCACGATCGCGCGATCGGTCTTGGGGCGGATCACGCTCTTCACGAATTCGCTGGCCGCTTCCTGCTGGAACTTGAAGCGGTCGCGAATGGAGTTACTGGTATCGACGACGATCGCCAGGCGCAGCGGCAGATTGTTTTCCGCCACAAACTCCAGGATGGTTTGCTTCTTCTTGCTCTCGACCACTTCGAAGTCGGGCTGCGTGAGGTCGGTGACGAAGCGGCCCTTCTTGTCGGTGACCGTCATCAGGAAGTTCGCCCGAAAAACCTCCACCGTGATGCGGCCTGGATCATTGGGCGATTGCGCGGCCAGCAGCATTGCGCATACCGCTGGCGCCAGAATCTTCTTCATGCCTTCATTATGCGCGATCCGGCCCTAAGCCGCACTAAATCGGGCGGCGCGCACCGAAGGCTGCAATCACGCCGATGGAGAACGTGTTTTGCGCCCGCGCCGTGCCGAAGCCCTGGCCACCGTCGAAGAAGCCCTTGTTCGACCAATCGCGGCGGAACTCCGGACGAATGTACCAGCCCGGCGCGACCCGGTAGTCGCCCGTCAGCGTGAATTCCTGCAGGTTCTGGGCGGTGCCGGTGATGAAGCCGTCGCCGTCCTTGTAATACTCCCAGCGAGGGCTGAGGTAGAACTTCTCGTGCAGCATGAAGCGGCCCGCGATGCCGACGCCACCGAACTTGTCGGAGCCCTGGCCCGTCGGCCGTCCGTTGGCGCCGATGTCTACGTTGATGTAGAAGTTCGCCTTCGGGTTCGGATTGATCAGGAGCACTGTATCCCAGAAATTGCGCTTGCCGCGCGACGTATCGAAATTCTCCGCGCCGGTGTAGTAAGCATTGGCCCAAGTGATCTTGTCGAAAGTCAACGCGCCGGTGAGGCCGACGGTCTTCGCGCTGTTGTTGTCTTTCTCATTGTTCCAGCCATTCACCAACTGCGCGCCAGCCGTAAAGTGCTTGCCGATCGGGGTGGTGGCGCGAACGCCGACGTGGTAGAACGGGCCGTTGTTGTAGAGATAGGCACGGGAATAATTCCAGTTCAAATGCGTCTCGGTAACTTCAGCGCCCGCCGCCGTGTAGAACTTGCCAACGTCAATCTGAAAACCATGATCCTTCTTCGGCTTGATGCTCGCGTAGGCTTGCAGCAGATTGGCTAAGCCATCACCCGTGCGCTTCTCAATCGGGGACGACACGTAGAACGACTTGATCGTCGTACCGACGCCCAAGTCGACGCGGAAGCCGATCGGCTCCGGCGCCATTTCCACCGAGAACAGGGCGAGATTCAAGTCCGGACGGCCGGAGCGGACGTCGAAGGCGCGGCCGAAATTGCGTTTGTAGAGCGGACGATTCGTGTTGCCCGACAGATACCCGTCGAAGACGAAGCCGAACTTCACTTTACCCACCGCCCAGGGATCCTTTTCGGCCGGCTTTGCTGGCTCGGTCGACGCCGCAGCGGGGGCCGGAGCTGGAGTTTGCGCCCACAGGGCCGCTCCCAAAAGTAGTACGAAGGCGAATTTGGATAACTTCAATGCTGTAATCTCCCTGTTGACCCTCAAGCCTAACGACCTCTACTAGTCAGATCGACTAACGGGCTTGATTCCGTGAGATTAACCCGGACAGCATATTTCAATCCAATTGAATAATTAGATAACCCCCATAGCGCAGCCATCCCGCCCACGCTCGCACGCACGAAAACAAACCACATCGAATCTTGACTTCAATGCTTTTTCGCCTCGCCGAACGCCGGGAAAATCCTCCGGCTACTCGTAGCGCAAAGCTTCAGTGGGACTCAAACCGGCCGCGCGCTGCGCCGGTAGATAGCCGAACGTCAGCCCGACGACGAACGACACCAGAAAGGAAACAGCCACCGAAATCCACGAAATCTGGATATCCAAACCCTCGGCGAACTGCTGCCCAATCACCGGAATCGCCAACCCAATCAGCATACCCAGCAACCCGCCGCTAACGCTCAAAATCGTCGCTTCCGCCAGGAACTGGAGCATCACCTCGCGACGGCTGGCCCCGATCGCCATCCGCAAGCCGACTTCTCGTGTCCGCTCCGTCACCGTCACCAGCATAATGTTCATAATCCCGATACCGGAAATCAACAGCGCGATGAACGACACCAGGATCAGCACCAACGTCAGCAGCGTGCCAATCTGTTGCGCCGTCTCCAGAATCGAGCCCAGGTTGTCGACGAAATAACGCGCCCCTGGCCGGTGCCGGCTCTCCAGAATCCGCCGTACTTCGCCCGTCAGCGCAACCACGTCGTTGGCACGGCGCGCCTGCACGTACACCGGATCAATCCGTTCGACGCGCACAAAGTACTTGAGCACCGTAATCGGAATCAGCACCGTGCGCTCGCCGAGTTCGCTCAAGCCAAAGGTAGAGGTGCGTTCCTTGAAGGTGCCGATCACCGTAAACTGAAAGCCCTTCAGCTTCATCACCTGGCCGATCGCGGCGGACTGGCTACCGTAGAGATCCTTGGCGAGCTTCTCCGTCAGCATGGCGACCTTGGCCCGGCTGGCAACCTCGCTCGCATCCATAAAGCGGCCGGCCAGCACGGCCACATTGCGGACGCGTGGGTAGAATTCGTCCGAGCCCTGGACGGCCAGTTCCTGGGGTTTGCCGTTGACGGTGAGGAAGTCGTTCGAGGACATCACGGCCGTGGCGGCCACGATGCGCTCGGCGAGTTGCGTACGAATGGCTTCGACGTCCGCCAGATTGACGAAGTCGTTCTGCACTTGGTCAGAATCGCGCGAACCGGCTTCGTAATAGGCCCAGACGACGTTGGAGCCGATGCCGCGGATCTTCTCCAGAATCAACTCGGTGCTAGTGAGCGAGATCGTCACCACGAGAATTACGCTGGCGTTGCCGATGACCAGTCCGAGGGCCGTGAGGAACGACCGTAATTTATTCGCCGACAGCGCCCGCAGGCTCACCGCCAAAACTTCCTGCACTTGCATTCTTCTTAAGCGTAGCCGAATTGTCGGAAACTAAAGGCAGATGCCCCTTGCCCGATTGCTCGAAGTCCGCTCGCTGAGCCCCGAAATCAAGCACTTCTTTTTCGACGTCCCCGGAGTGGACCAGCTAGAGTTTACCGCCGGCCAATTCGTCTCCTTCACCGAGGAGATCCGTGGCAAACCGGTGACGCGGGCCTATTCCATCGCCTCCGCGCCCAACGGCAACCGCTTCGAGCTCTGCCTGAATCGCGTCGAAGGCGGCTACTTTTCGCCCTACCTCTTCGCCCTCGCGCCCGGCGCCACCGTGCCCATGCAGGGCCCCCTGGGCACCTTCGTGCTGCGGCCACCGGTGCGGGATACGATCCTGGTCGCCACCGGCACCGGGATCACCCCTTTCCGAGCCATCCTGGCCAGGGCCCTCAGCCGTCACCCTCGCCAACACTTCACCCTGGTCTTCGGCGCCCGGCACCCCCACGGCCTCATCTTCGCCGAAGAGTTCCGCGCCGCTGAGTGCGATCACCCCAACTTCCGTTTTGTCCCGACGCTCACCCGCCCGGACCCCTCCTGGAGCGGCGCCACGTCGCGCGTCCAGCCACTAGTCCTCGAAGCCGTCGGCGAACGCCGCGACCTCGACGTCTACGTCTGCGGTTTGAAAGCCATGGTGGACGACGTCCGAGCCATTCTCAAAGCCCGCGGCTTCGACCGCAAGCAAATCATCAGCGAGAAGTACGACTAACGGGAAACGCCATCATTACGGGTGCTCCACCGTGATTACGACATTTCCCTTCTTGTGCCCTCGTTCAACGTATTCAAAAGCTTGCGGGATCTGCTGCAAAGAATACCTCCGGTCGATCACCGGCTTGAGCTTTCCCGCGTCCGCCAACTCCGCAATGAAGGCCATCCGCTCCAGGTTGTTGATTGCGACACCGCCCCGTATTTTCTTTCCGCCCGCGATAGAGGTCCAGAGGCTCTGTGCCACGTCAGGCAAACCCATGATGCACGGGAGAAAAATACCTCGGGGTTCAAGCAGGTGCTGGCAGCGGTGAAAGGTGGTGGCGCCGACAACGTCAAATATCAGGTCGTAGGTCTCTGCATGCCTGGTGAAATCTTCCTTGGTATAGTCGATCACCTTGCCGGCGCCCATCGACTTCACCAGTTCCACATTCGCGCCGCTGCAGACGGCGGTTACCGTCGCCCCAAAATGCTTGGCCAGTTGTACTCCGGCGGAGCCGATGCTCCCGGAAGCTCCGATGATCAGAAGGTGGTGACCAGCCTGGATCTTTCCCAGCCCCCGGAGGTAGTGCAACGCGGTATTCGCGCCGAAAGGAATGGCCGCGGCCTCCTCCCAGTTCAGAGAATCGGGTTTGATCGCCAACGCCCCATTTTCAGGGAGGCAGGCGAATTGGGCGTGGCCGCCACCCTCCATACCGGTCGAGCCAAAAACCCGGTCCCCGGCTTTGAACCGCGTAACCCCTTTGCCCACTCCCACGATCTCTCCCGCCAGTTCTGTCCCGAGAATGCGTTCTTTCCAGGGTTTCCCGATGCCAAACATAAGTTTGGCCATCGGCCGCATGGATGGGGTAACGAACGTGAAATTGCGCATGTTGCAGTCCCCGGTTGACACGGTCGTCGCGTGTACTTTGATCAGTACCTCTTTGTCCCTTGGTACTGGCCTCGCCACCTCTTCGAAGCGGAGGAGGTGCGGGGATCCGTAGCGGGCGTGCAGAATGGCTTTCAACTTGGCTCCCTGGTGCCACTACGGGGCAGGGCCGGTATCTTGGCGCGCATCAGCAGCCACGCTAGAATCCCCCCGGCGCCCACGTCATACGTCATGCAGAAAGCGGGCCAATATGCTGGCACGCCGGCATTGGTCACCAGGCCGGCGTGGAAGATATCCATCACCCCATGGCCAACCAGCGCGGCCGCGGCCCACCAGAGGTTACGCTGAAATCCAGCCACCGCAACGACCACGAACGCGCTCATTAAGCCCAATTCGACCAGCAGAGCGTGCGTGGTTCCGCCCATCACAGCAAACAGGACGTAATAGTGGGCCACTACGATCACGACCGTCGGGTAGAAAGCGCGATCGCGATCCAATCCCGCGGCCCTCGCAAACACAGCCACCACTACCGAGAGTAGGCTTCCGATTCCGTACCCCATAAACTTCCTTTCGTCTTCATGATCACTTCGATTGCCCGACGCCGGACTGAGTGCGCCGCTCAGGGGCGTTTGCAGGTGCAGGCGGGGCCGCACTTGCAGACATCGCCGCACGCGCAGCCGGACTGCGTAGGTTCGGTTTTGGGGCTTTGGCATCCGCATGGGCAAACTGCGCCCGGGCAGGATTTGCAGGTACATTGAGTTGATTTGGACATGGTTTGTTTTCCTTTCGATCTGGTTGACTTGCGGCCAACGAAGTTGAGTTTCTCATCGAAGGCCCTGCCGGGTATTGAACGAATCAGCTATTCTTTACGCCGGGTGACTCTCTCGATGCGAGAGGGGGGTTGCGACCAAGAAAGAACTCATTCAGTGCGCGAGGAACCGCTTACTTTTTCTTCAGGTTCGAAATCGCGCGTTTGCTCTCTTCGCCGTCGACGATGAGGCGGTCGTTGTTGGCGAACCAGACCAGGCTTTTGCCTTCCGTGGTGCGCTGCGGAACACCGGCCAGCAAGTCGATCATCTTGGGGCGCGTGCCTTCGAGCACCAGGCGCGACTCGCCGACGTAGTATTCGCCGTGGTCCCCCCAGCCTTGGCGGGACTTCGTATCCTTGGTCTCGAGAATCTCCACCTTACCGTCGGCGAAGGCTTTTTCCAGGCCGCCGTCGGGGCCTTCCCAATTCGATTGGCTATTCTCGTTCGAGGACATATAGGCGCGGATTTCCTGGCCCTTTACCTGCAAGCCGGGCCGGGTGAGAAATACGCCACCACCGGTGTAGTGGGCGAACTGGTCTTTGTCGGAATAGAGTAAGTCCGGCGCGCGGACGATGGTGAAGACTTGGCCGGCGCTTTTGGGCGCCTGGGTATCGAGTATCTGGCTCACGACTTGGCCCTTGGCCTTCAGGATTTGGGCGGGCCGGTCAATGTCGATGTGATCGGCGCTGAGGCGGTTCCCCGCCAATGTGCCGCATTTCGAAGGCGCGCGCGGAGACACGCTCATCATCGGCTTCGCTACGGGGACTTGGAAGACGAAAGAGCTCGAGTAGCTACAGCGAGCGCTTGAATTTACGCAAGCTCGCCAGAGAGAGTCCGCCAGCCAACAGACTCAGCAGGGTGAGCACCGCCAGTAAGGGCGCCGAGCGGGCAACCACGGCCTCGAGCGACTCCTCCTGGTAACGGAAACGGGGCAGCGTATCGATTTCGCCCGACGTGAGCTTGGCCTTTTGGAAGATCTTCGGAAAGAAGTACTGCTGCCACGTCCGATGGAAGCGCTCCGCCTGGAGCTGAAAGCCCCGATAACGCGCAAGCCCGGTGCCGCTGAACTCGTTCAACGCGCCTTGCGCGAGCACGGCGGGCGAGAGGTAACGGAGGCGATCGACGAAGGCCTGCTGTTGGGCGATGGCCTGTTCGAAGCGCGCCAGGACGGGCTCGGTACGCTTGTCCACTTCCATTTGGACGGCATAGGTGATGCTGCCAAAATCGGGCGCGGGGGCCGGGGGTGCACCGGGGGCGGGGGCCGGGGCAAACTCGGGATGATCCTCCAGATAGCGCGATAGCAGCCGGCTGCCTTGCTCTTGCGCCTCTTTGCCCGCGGTCCGCAGCGATTGGATCATCTCGACTCGGGAGGGAATCGGGTACAGTGCGCTGGCGGCGATATTCAAAGCCGAGGGAATGATGAGGCAGAAGCCCAGCCAGAAGGCGGAAAGAGCGATCGCATTGGTGGCCGAGGAGCGTCCCCAGGCATTCACCCAGACGCAAAGGCCCATCCAGAAAAGCCCGTAGAGCAGGATGATGGCGGTCCAGGCCAGCAGCCGGGGGAATACGGCCGCGCCTGCGCCAAAGAGCAATCCGCCGGCGAGCGTGACGGCCACAGCGGCCACGACGAGCGCCCCGCCCCGCACCAGCACCTTGCCCGTTACCAGCGCTTTCAGCGAAATCGGCTGCGAGAGAATGAGCGCCAGCGTCCCTTGCTCGCGTTCGGCCGACAGCAGGTTGTAGTTGAGCGCGATCAGGAACAGCGGGAACAGGATGACGATCCCGAAGGCCAAGTCAAACGGGCCGCTCAACAGGTTCAGCGGATTCTCCAGTTCTTCATTATTCAGCGTGAAAGACTTGCTGCGCAGGCTGAGCTTGTAGAAGTACGGGTGCAGATCGCCGAGGCCCACCGAAAGCGTGCCGAGCGGGGCAGGAGGCATGGTGATGTACCGCACGCCCGATGTGTTGCCAATCGCCGTGCCGCTGCGGGGGTCAAGAAAGCCGGCCGCCGAAGCCTTGCCGCTCTCGATCCGCAGTAACTGGGCTTTCAGTTTCGCGAGCCGTTCGGTCTCTTCTTGGGCGGTGGCGGCCAGGGTTTGTTGCTGACGCTGCTGCTGGAAAGTCCCGCTCGCCAACGCGTAGAGCAGCAGGGCAAGAAAGAGGCCCAGGCAAGCCAGGGCCATCCGGTCTGCGCGCAGTTGGCGCCATTCGTGGAGAAGAATTGTTTTCATGGGCTTATTCGAGCCGTAACCGCCGCGTGGCAAGGAGCAGCAGACCAAGGCTGGCGAGGGTCCAGCCGGCGAGCACCGCGAGGCTGAGCGCGCGCTGTTGGGCCACCCAACCAGCGCCGGGAAGCTCGTATTCGAAGTCACGAATCTGGCTCCAAAGGTCCTGGCCACGCAGATAGACGCCCTGGTTCCCAGCGCGCTGGATGATGTCCTGGTTGATGACGTCGATGAAGTAGCGGCGATACTGTTCGGCGGCGGCGGCGAAGTGGCGGTGCTGCGAAAAGTCAGTGCCGGCGAAGCCCATCGAGGCGGAACGGATCGCGAGAAACGGCGCCACCACGCCCAAAGCCTCCTGCAGCCGGCCCTGGCGCTCATACTGGTTCCAGAGTTCGCCATAACGCGCGTCGTAGGCCTGGTTGCCTTGTGCCTCGCCATCCTGAAGGCGAATGCCGACGAAACTCACCGGCAGATCTTCCACCTTGGTCACCTGATATTTTTGCAGCGTCCCAGCCAGCAACTTGGCGGTATGCTTGCCGGCGTCATGACCGTCGGAGTGGCGGGCAAGGTCGAGTTCAATGTTGCGCGCGAACTGAAACGCGCCGGGCGCCGGAATCGCCCGCTGGCTCAGGCTGGCCGCCACCCGCGGACTCAGCAGTGCGTTCACCACCCAGAATCCCAGCAGCAGGACCAGCGCCCCGCGCGCCGTCTTCATCCAAGCGCTCACGGCGAGCGATAGCGCAATGAAGGTGACGAAGTACAGCACGTAGCTCGCCGCCATGCCGGCGAAGCGCGGCCAGGCGGCGCCGTAGTCGCCGTTCGAGCCGGCGAACACCAGCGCGGCCGAGCCCAGCAACGCAGCGGGCACGGCGATCATGGCCAAACTGACACCCACGCCCAACGCCTTCCCCCAGGCCAATTGCGTCGGAGGGACGCCGAGGCTGAGCAACTGGCGCAGCGTGCCTTGCTCGCGCTCGCCGGCGAACGCGCTGAAGCCCAGCAGAATAATCACCAGTGGAATCAGCGCCTGCAGAATGATGGCGCCGCTGAGGTTGCCGAAGCGCGCGAGCGTGTTGGCGTCCTGCGCGGGCTTGTAACGGAAGTCGTTCTGCTTGTGCGCTTCGAGCCAGGCGGCGACGCCAGTGTAGGGGTCGACGCCCTGGTCCAGCAGGCTTAAGGCCGTCTTCGGCTTAAAGGCATAAACGCCATAGTGCGCGGCCGAATGGGGATTCTTCTTGCCTTGCTGCAGCCAGTGCGCGCGCGTTTCCGTCTTGGCGGCTTCGTGTTGCGCGCGCAAGTCGAGGAATTGCCGGGTGCCCGCGGCCAAGGCGATCAGCAGCAATACGCCCACCAGCCCAGCGGCCCAACGGAAGCGGCCGTCGCGCAGGGCTTCCACCACTTCTTTTTTTGCAATGGTACGGATCATCGTCGTTAGTTCCTCATGTGTTCGAGATAGATGCCCTCGAGCTCGGTGTGGCCGATCTCCGAGGTCGCCATGGTTTGCACCAGCCGGCCGCGCTTCATGATGCCGACGCGCGTGCCGCACTCCTTCGCGCGGAACAGATCGTGGGTGGCCATCAGCACCGCGACGCCTTCGCGCGATAGTTGCGTGAGCAGTTCGCTGAACTCGTTCGAGGCCGCCGGATCCAGCCCGGAGGTGGGTTCGTCCAGCAGCAGCACCTTGGCCTGCTTCGCGATCGCGATCGCGATGCCCACCTTCTGCCGCATGCCTTTCGAGTAGGCGCCGATTCTCTTGGTAGCCGCGTCGGGAGCCAGTCCCGCGCGCTGCAAGAAAGTCTCCAGTTGGCTGCGCGTGTACTTCTGCTGCGTGCCGAGCGAGGCGAAATAGTCGAGGTTTTCGAGGCCCGAGAGGTTACGGTACAGCATCACTGTCTCTGGAATGTAAGCCAGGCGCCGCTTGCTTTCGAGCGGGTGCTGGATCACGTCCAGCCCATCAACCAGCGCTTGGCCACTAGTCGGCGCGGTGAAGTTCAGAAAGAGGTTGATGGTGGTGGTCTTGCCGGCTCCGTTGGCCCCCAACAGGCAAAAGATCTCGCCGGCGGCGATGGAGAGATTCAGAGAGTCTAGCGCGACTTGATTGCCGTAGGCTTTCGAAAGATTTAGGGCCTGGAGCATAAAAAACTTGCGTTCCTTACTGATAAAAGATTATCGTTATCATAACACACCGCAAAGGAGCGGCCAAACCTTTTATGAAGCAAATTTTGCCAGTTTTTCTTGTCCTGTTTTTCAGCGGCTCTGCCGCCCTCTCGCAAACCGTGAGTGGAACGCTCACCGGTCGGGTGGTCGATGCATCGGGCGCCCCAGTATCGGCGGCCCGCGTCGAGACCATCCTCGAAGAGCGCGGCTTGGTGCGTACGGTAGAGACCAACCCAGATGGCCAGTACCGGCTGGCGGCCTTACCCCCGGGCCTTTACGAACTCCGCGTCCGGAAGGTGGGCTTCGGCGAACTTCGGCGGGAGCGCTTGGAAGTCCAAGTAGGGGCCACCGTGCAGTTGGACTTTACCTTGCAAGTAGCGGGCGTGGCGGAGACGCTCACCGTCAGCGAGCGCGTGGACGAACTCTCGCGCGCCATGAGCACCGGCAGCCGCGGCACCGTGTTTACCGAAGGCGACCTGGACCGGATCCCGGCCCTTTCCGGCCGCACCAGCCGGAACTATTCGAGCCAGGTTTTCCTGCTGCCGGGAACCAACAATTCGCGCACCGCGCATGCCCCGTTTTCGATCAATGGGCTGCGCGGACAATCGTCAGTGAATGTGATGGTGGATGGTGCGGACTTCAACAATCCGAACACCGGTTCGCTGCTGGGGGCGAACTTTACCGAGCAGCCAGTCAGCCAGGAGGCCCTTCGGTCCGTCGAGGTCCAGACGTCGAGTTACAAGGCCGAGTACGGCCGGTCCGCGAGTGGCGCGATCAATCTGGTGACGCCGTCGGGCACGAACGATTGGCACGGGCGCTTCTATGAGTTCTTCCGCAACGACGCGCTGGACGCCCGGAATACGCTCAACACCGAGCGGCCTTCGCTGCGTCAGAATCAGTTCGGGATGCTGCTCAATGGGCCCATCATCCGCAACCGGCTCTTCGTGTCGATGAACGCCGAGTGGTTCATGCAACGGGCGGCGAACAGCGCCGTACCCCAGGCCACCTTTACGCAGGCGGAGCGGGCATCCGCGGCGCCGGCGATGCAAAGCCTGCTGCAGCTCTATCCCCTTCCGAATTCGTTCAGCGCCACCGGCGTACCGCAATTCGATCCGGGCCGCATTTCGGAGCGGCTGTTGGGGCGCACCTGGTTCGGACGCGTGGACTGGTCGATCAACCAGAAGCATCTCCTGACGGCGCGTGTCACGAATACTGACTCGCTCCGGCGCGCGGCGAACCTCTTTGCCACCGGGTCAGCCGGTTGGAACCAGAACCGCTCAGCGGTGCTCCATCTCACCTCCACGCTGAGTTCGCGCGTGGTGAACGAAGCGCGCGCCTACTACACGACCTACAACATCCCGCTCTGGCCCCTCACCCGGTTTCTGGGCGATCCGGCGCTGAACGGCGAGGTAGGCCGCCTCACCGTCACGGGCGCCGCGGCGCTCGGGACCTTCTTCCGCGACGACTCGCGCGTACACAATTACCAGGCCTCCAATGACACCTCCATCAACCTGGGCCGGCACGGAATTAAGTTCGGCATTGTGGCGCGGGCCATCCAGATCGCCACGACGCAACGCGCGGACGGCGACGGCAATCTGGCGTTTTTGAGCCGGGCCGATTTTCTGGCCGGGCGGCCAGCCTCTTACACCCGGGTGATCGGGGACACGCGCCTCGATCAACGGCAACGGGAAATCGCGCTCTACGTGCAGGACGACTTCCGGGTGCGGCCGTCGCTGACCTTGAACTTTGGGCTGCGCTATGAGCTGTACACCCCCGCGAGCGACAAGTATGACCGCGTAGCCGTGAACTATCGCACGGACCGGAATAACTTTGCGCCGCGTTTTGGCTTTGCCTACACGCCAGGCCGTCAGCAAAGCTTCGTCGTCCGCGGCGGCTACGGACTGTTTTTTGCGCCGTTGGCCGCCCGGTATTTGGGCAACACTCGCTTGACGCCGCCGCGCGTCACCACGGTGATTTCGCGCAATCCGGCGATGAACAATCTGCTGGGCGGTTCGCTCACCCAGTCCCAGAATTTGACGGTGACCAGCGAGGATCTGCGCCAGCCCTACGTACAGCAGTGGAACTTAACCACCGAGTACCGGCTGCCCTCCACGGCACTGGTGGCCTCCGTGGGCTACGTCGGCACGCGTGGCCTGGCCCTGCCGATGACGCGGCTGCCGAACGGTGGTCCCTTGTTGGCGCAGGGCTTGCGTCCGAATCCGGCGAGCGGCGTCATCACGCTACAGGAGACCGCGGCGAACTCGGTCTATCACTCGCTGCAGGCTACCTTGAACGGGCGCATCGGCAAGTCGTTGACGGTGCGCAATTCGTTCACCTGGTCGAAGTCGCTCGACGAAGTCAGCCGCGATTCGGTGAATATCTATGCTCAGAATAACCGGCGTCTGGATTGGGGCGACAGCGAGTTCAATGTGCCGTTTAACTTCAGCTCCGCGGTGATCTATGACCTGCCGGGCGCGGCCCAGTTGCGTGGCCTGGCGCGGACGGCCTTCGGCGGATGGCAACTCACCGCCACCAACGCCTGGCGCAGTGGCTTTCCGTTCAGCTTGCTCTCGGGCACCGCGACGCCAGAGGGCCTGGTGGTGAACCGGATCAACGATGTCCCGGGAACGCTGGTGAGAGGCCAAACAGGCGTGTTCGGCTTCCAACCGGCCCCCGGCCTCACTTTGCCGCAACTGCGGGCCCAGGTTCTGCCCGCGCCGGGCACCTTCGGAACGCTCGGCCGGAATACGGAACGGGCTGAGGTGTTCTACGACCTCACGCTCGGCATGCAGAAGGAGTTCGCGGTGACTGAGCGCTGGCGCCTGCAACTCCGCGCCGAAGCCTTCAACGCGATCAATCTGGTGAACTACGATACCTACGCCAACAACTTGGCTGACCCCCGTTTTGGCCAAGCGATCAGCGCGGCTCCGGCGCGAGCGGTTCAACTCATGCTCCGGCTCAACTTCTGATCTGCCATGTAAGACGGACCCCCTGGTCCGTCACCCGTTTCATCTACCAAAGGAAAAGGCCATCGGATTTCCGATGGCCTTTTCTATGGGAACGAAAGAAAAATGGTGCGGGGGAGGGGACTTGAACCCCTACGAAAGGCGGCGGCTTACTTTTTCTTCAGGTTCGAAATCGCGCGTTTGCTCTCTTCGCCGTCGACGATGAGGCGGTCGTTGTTGGCGAACCAGACCAGGCTTTTGCCTTCCGTGGTGCGCTGCGGAACACCGGCCAGCAAGTCGATCATCTTGGGGCGCGTGCCTTCGAGCACCAGGCGCGACTCGCCGACGTAGTATTCGCCGTGGTCCCCCCAGCCTTGGCGGGACTTCGTATCCTTGGTCTCGAGAATCTCCACCTTACCGTCGGCGAAGGCTTTTTCCAGGCCGCCGTCGGGGCCTTCCCAATTCGATTGGCTATTCTCGTTCGAGGACATATAGGCGCGGATTTCCTGGCCCTTTACCTGCAAGCCGGGCCGGGTGAGAAATACGCCACCACCGGTGTAGTGGGCGAACTGGTCTTTGTCGGAATAGAGTAAGTCCGGCGCGCGGACGATGGTGAAGACTTGGCCGGCGCTTTTGGGCGCCTGGGTATCGAGTATCTGGCTCACGACTTGGCCCTTGGCCTTCAGGATTTGGGCGGGCCGGTCAATGTCGATGTGATCGGCGCTGAGGCGGTTGGCGCCTTGCCACATCACCGCGCGGCCTTCGTAGCGAACCTGCGTATTCTTGGCCGTGGAAAACATCTGGTTCGCCGTCGCGCGGACGGGCTCACTGCTGCTCATGAGGCCGCCGGCGGTCTGCTTGCGCTCGCCCTCGCGCACGCTGCGGACTTGGCCCGCGGCGGAGAAGTCGCCGGTCTTTTGGTCCAGCAGGATGGTGTCGGCGTCGGTGGAGCCGCCCGGATCCCAGACGCGGGCTTTCCCGGTGAGGTGGATTTCGCTTTTGGCCTGTTCGAGCCGGGCCCGGTCCGAGGTGGCTTGGCGGGCGCCTTCCTGATACCGGAAGTTGGTCCACTGTTCCATCCGCGCCAGTTCGCCGGTGGGGGTGAAGTTGGCTTCGAGATGCTGGCTCCAGGTGAGGACAGGCACGCCGGGCGTCTTGGGGACCGGGAAGGCAGCGGGCTCGGTCCGCGTGGAGGACTTCACGCTGGTGAGCTTCTCGAGCACATTGTTCTTGCCATAAGCCATCTGAATGCGCTCGCCCTCCAGGCGGCGTTGGCGCTGGGTGGGTTGATTCGGCAGGAGTTCAATCACGCCAGGATCGTGCGTCTCCATCCGGTCAATCTCTTCGCCACCGGGGCGCATTTTGAGCTCGATAGATTCGCTCGAGAGCACCTTCGTCTCGGCGGGCGGCACCTTGTCGCGCGGCAAGGGCTTGGCCTCCACGCGGGCCTTGCCTTGCGCGAAGGCGCGCTGCAAGGCAGAATCCTTGTCGGTGGCGAGGAATTCGAGGTCCACGCGGGCGGCATTCATCTGCGTGCGCTCGCGCTCGTTGGTGGTGGAGAGGCGCGCGGCGCCGATGCCCTCTACTTTTTCGGCTTGCCCCTTGGCGTTGAACTCGATGTGGAGGGTGTCGGCGCCGTATTCGAGAGTGCGGCCCTTCTGCCGGTCGCTGCCGACGGCCTTGTTGGCGTCGACGCGGCGGACAATGCCCTTTTCGAGCTCGACGACGGAGTCCTGCGCGTTGAGCACGAGGTTGTCGCGCGTGAGCTTGGCCCAGGGCTTCAGGTAGACCTTGCTTTCGAGCTCCTTATAGAGGGCCTCGCCGGATTCGACGTGCATGGTCTTGGCGCCATGCCAGGTGAGTTCAACGGCGCTACGGAGGATGAGCTCATGCAGGTTCGGGTCATAGTCCGCGCCGATGGCTTTGCCTTCGCCCAGGCCGAACTTGAACCAGACGGGCTTTTCGGTGGAGGCGCGGTTGGAGTCGAGCTCGAAGCGGACGCCGGAGCTCTTGATTTCGAGCACGCGATTCGGCTTGGGGCCGCCTTCGGGGATGCCCATGGTGATGCGGACGTCGCTTTCGGAGAAGAGCACGCGGTCGCCTTTGGTGAAGCGGGCTTGGGCGCTCTCGACGAGGTCATACTTCACGCCGGACTTGTCGTAGAGGAGGAGTTCGAGGCCTTCGAGCTCGGTGCTGGGCGGGTCCTTGATTTCGCGAAAGCTGGTGGCGCGGATGAGGGCCTTGGGCTTGTCGCCCTGGTTGTTGGCCCACTCCCATTTGGAGGCCTTAGCGGAGAGTCCGCGGGAGAGGGCAGCGGGCTTGGGCGGGGCGTTCGAGGCGGTGAGACGCTTCTGCCGCAGGTAAGAGTTGCCGACGGCGAAAACGATGCCCAAAATCGCAATTACTAGCAACCAAGCGAATCGCCGCATTCCTGCTTCCACCTTACCAGAATCAGCCGGAAATGGCGAAAGCGATGAAAACAGGCGCTTTAGTTGGCCGACGCGCACACCGGAGAGGATTTGCGCTATACTCAGAGGGTTCGTTTCTCTCTACCGTCCTTCGGGATGGTCACGTTTGGGTGCTTAGGTTCCAGGTCTTTTGAAAATCCATGTTTTTTAAGATCAGAGAACTTGAGTTAAAGCCGAAACGGTTCGAGGTCGCCTACGCGCCCGGGGAGGTCGATCTCCTGGATCCCGAACTGCAACAGGTGGGGCCGCTCTCCGCACAGGGAGTCGCCGAGTTTTTGGACTCGGTGAGCGAAATTCACGTGCAGGGCGATTTTCACATTCTGGTGAAGACGCCATGCGACCGCTGCCTGGAGCCGGCCGGGGAGGAGATTCGCCAGAAGTTTGACCTGTACTACCGTCCGCTCGAAGAGCTGGAAGGCGGTGTAGAGGTGGGGCTAAAGGCGGCGGATAGCGATGTTGGCTTTTACGAAGGTGAAGGCATCTCGCTGCGGGATATTTTGCGGGAGCAGGTACTGCTCGCCCTGCCGGTGCAGCGCTTGTGCCGGAAAGATTGCAAAGGCTTATGCCCGATTTGCGGCGTGAGCTTGAATGAGCAGAGTTGTTCCTGTGTTTCTCCAGTGGTGGAAAGCCGCTGGGAAGCGCTGAAGAGTTTTAAGCTGAGTTAGTAAATTATAGAAGTACGGATCGAAATCCATGCCTAATCCAAAAAGACGTCACTCCCAGCGCCGCACCTCCACCCGCCGCGCTCACGACGCCCTGCGCGTCCCTGGCCGTAACGATTGCCCCCATTGCTTTGAGCCGAAGCTGCCCCATCGGGTTTGCCCGAAGTGCGGCAAGTACGGGAAGGCTGGCCGCGAAGTGATTGAAGTCGCCGAAGCCTAACCTCCTGGGTTCATGCTGACCATAGCCGTCGACGCCATGGGCGGCGACCATGCCCCGAAACCCGAGGTAGAGGGCGCCATACAAGCGGTCATCGAGCACGATGTCCGCGTAATCCTCGTTGGCCAGGAAGAAATTCTGCGGCGCGAGTTGGCCTCCCATCAGTCCGATTGGGAGACGCTTCCCCTCACCATCCACCATGCCAGTGAAGTGATCACCATGGAGGATAGCGCCTCGAAAGCCATGCGCTCGAAGAAGGACTCTTCGATCCGCGTCGCCTCACGCTTGGTCCGCGAGGGCGTCGCCCAAGGGCTGGTCTCGGCCGGCAACACCGGGGCCGTCATGGTCACCGCGAAGACCGTGCAAGGCATGGTTTCCGGCGTCGAACGTCCCGCGCTGGCGGCCGTCTTTCCCACCCTCAAAAACAAGCCTTGCGTCATGGTGGACGTCGGCGCCAACGTCGACTCCAGCCCCGAAATGCTCGCGCAGTTCGCCGTGATGGGCGAACTCTATTCACGCGTCATCTTCCACGTGAAACATCCGCGCGTAGGCCTGCTTTCCATCGGCGAAGAGGACCACAAGGGCAACGAACTCGTCCACAGGACCCAGCCCCTGATGAAAAAGCTGCCGATCAACTACATCGGTAACGTCGAAGGCCGCGACCTATACAACGGCCACGCCGACGTCATCGTCTGCGACGGCTTCATTGGCAATGTCGCGCTGAAAGTGAGCGAGGGCCTCGTCGAAGTGATTCGCCACAAGCTGAAGGACTCGCTTTCGAGCACCATCACGCGCCAGATCGGCTCCGTGCTGGCGCGCAACGGCTTCAACGAGTTTCGCAAAGGCTTCGACTATTCGGAGTACGGTGGTGCGCCGCTGTTGGGCGTGAAGGGCGTCTGCATCATCTGCCACGGCCGCTCCAACGCGAACGCGATGAAGAACGCCATCCGCGTCGCCGCGGAGTACGCCGGTGGGCGCATCAACGAGCGCATTGAGCAGGAGTTGGCCGACGCGAAGCTGTAGGGAGGTCACATGTCCCAAATGGATTACGACGGAGCGCTGAAGCTGCTCCTGCACGACGCTGCCAGTTTGTTGATTCGGCTGTTGGCGGGCACTTCGATCACACGTTGGGTGGAGATCGAACTGCCGAAGGCGCAAACCTTGCGCATGGACCTGCTTGGCGAGGACCCCGAGGGCGAACTGCACCACTTCGAACTGCAAAGCACCAACGACCCCGAAATCGATCTGCGCATGGCTGAGTATTCGCTGGGCACCTACCGTCTGAAATTTCCCAACCAAGTGTTGTTCTACGTTGGTAGCGCGCCGATGACGATGCCGTCCGAACTACGCGGTAAAGACTTCCTGACGAGGTATCGCATCGTAGATGTCCGCGACCTGGATGGGGAGCGCTGCTGGGCAGCACCGATGTGGGCGATAATCTAGTTGCGGTCCTGACTAGGCTTCAGGATAAGAAAACTGTGGTCCAGCGGATTGTTGACAAGATCGCTCACTTGCCGGAGAGCAAACGCAATACGGCGGTGCGGCTGTTAGTGGTGTTGGCGGGTTTGCGGAAATTGGAACCGATGGTCAGGGAGGAAGTAGCAAAAAATGCCGCTCGTGATCGATATCATGGAGAACCAAATCATTGGCCCCGCGTTCCGGAGCGGCCGCCAAGAAGGCCTGCAAGAGGGCCGTCAAGAGGGCGAACTGCGCATCCTGCGCATCCAAATGGAGAAGCGCTTCGGACCCCTTCCCGCTTGGGCGCAGACGAAGTTGGCCACGTTGGCGAGCGCCGAACTCGAGCGGCTCGGTGAGCGCATCTTCGAAGCCACTACGCTTGAGGACTTGCTCTCACCCACCAACTGACGGCGAGAAGGCCCACGCCATAGGCCAGCAGGTCGAGCCAGCCAAACTGCGTGCCGAGTAACCTCGCCACCAGACGGACGGCCAAGTGCTCGTTGCCCGCCAAGCGTGCCGGAATTAAGGTCAATTGGAACACTTCGAGCCCAGTCATCAGGAGCATCGCTTGCGTGGCGGGCCGTGACGACCAAGGGCGCAAGAGCAGATAGACCATCGCGGCGTAGAGCGCGTCGCCCAGGTATTTGTCCCAAACGATCCAGCCGAGCGGCCACACGCGCGAGGCGATTCCCAGCAGGATTGCGCCGACTACTCTCTTGGCTGTCGATACCATCGCTTCATCACTTCCATCGCGGGCTTGCCCCACGGCGTAAAGGAGCCGTCACTAGGCCCGCCGCGATAGTCCGTGCCGATCTTCCACCAATACATGCCGCGCAGCCAAGGCTGGCCGTAAAAGGCGCGAAAGATCGCCTCGTAACACCGCGCCTGCTGCGCCGTGTCGACGGGGCCATCCTCGGCCCACGGCGCGCGGTGAGCCTGGCGCACGCTCGCGAAGCCGACCTCCGGAAGAATCACCGGCTTTCCATAACGCTTAGCGACTTCGCCGACCCTAACGGCAATCGCCGTCGCGTCCAGCGTGTCGGGCAGCGGATAGTAGTTATTTAAGCCAATATAATCCACCGCATCCCAAAAACGAATCCCCTCAAACTCCTCGCCCTGCGTGGCGGCATAAGTGAGCGGACCATGGTAAGCGAGCCGCGCGCGCGCCAGCAGGCTGCGCCATTCCTCCTCGTAGCGCGAGAGTAACTTGAATTCGGTGCCCACACAGAATAAGTCGGCCCCCATGCGTTCGGCCAGCTTGGCGTACTCATCGACAAACTGGGCGTAGTTGGCAAACCAAGCCTGGCGATCCGCCTCGGTGAGCATGGCGAAGTCGCCCGGATAGCTGCCGTCCGTCCCCCAGATTTGCGGCTTCAGCATCACGGCCATCCCCCGGGCATGGGCGAGATTGGCGAGTGCGACATAAGTGCCGGAATTCTCCAACTCGCGGTCAAAACGAATACTCGGAGAATTGCGGGTCATCGATCCGTAAGGCACCAACGCGACGGCGTCGACGCCATGCTCTTTCAGTAAGTCGAGTAACTTCGCCGCCGCCGCGGGATGGTAGCCCTCCCAGCCCTCGGAAGTAAAATTCACTCCCCGTTGAAAATGTAAGCTCTTCAGCCGGGAGGCCGGCGGGACTTTTTGTAACTCCGCCGCCAGGTTGTCCCTGCGTTGGCGCTGCCGTGCGCGGTCAAGGAATTGTGCTCCCCCCGCCGTCAGTAACAAGGCCAGTAGACTCAGCCAAATCGCGTACCGTGGCCACGGCCGTAATGCTTGGGCGGACGGACGGAAGTTTCCCACCAAAAGCGGCAGCAACAGAGGGCCCAGGACGAAGGCGGAAGTGAGCCCGAAGATGCGGGGTGACCGCGTAAGGAAAAGAGCGCTACCTCCGGCAAGCACCGCCAGCGGCGCGGCAAATAACAAGAACGACTGGCCGACACGGCGCGCGTAACGCGCTTCGGCGCTGAGTAAATGGAAGCCAACCGCGGCCAGCGACAGCATCAGCAAAGCGGTGCCCACATGCCATTCGCGACGCCCCAGCGCGAGGACCGTTCCAAGGAATGCATGCGTGAGGATCAACGTCGCGGCGAGCCAGGGCGTGCGGCGTCGCAAGAAGAACCACGCGATGGCCGCGACAAAGAGTGGAATTGCCACCGTGAGCGGATCCCAGCCGCGCCTCCCGCCGATCACGGCTAAAGGAAAGAAGACCCCTCCGCGACCAGCCTCGCCGCGCCACAGGGCCGGCACAACGAACAGGTTAAAACTCGCCAGCCAAAGCAGCGGCAGAAAAGCGAGGATGCGTGCAAACCAGTCCACGGTAGTTAGTCTATCGGAGTGGGATCACTCGTCATGGGGACACAAGAACCACCCCGAATTGCTGCGTGCCAACCAGCCCCGAACGCAGACGTTTTCAAAGGATGAGCCGTGCTCCCATCTGTCAATCAGCCTCTTGACAGATGGTAAAGAAAAGGCGAAGATGACAAGTCTAAGGAGTTCCCATCCATGTCTCTTGCCCAACAAGCCGTCGCCGAAGTCGCCGCGGCTCATGAATACTTCGTTCGCTCCACGCGCAACCTTACCGAAGCGCATAGTACCTTTGCGCCCGTGCCGGAAATGATGACGGCGGCGCAACAAGTGGCGCATGCCGCGCAGACGATTGATTGGTTCATCGAAGGCGCTTTCCGCCCGGAAGGCTTCGATATGAACTTCGACGAACATATCCGCGTAGCCAACGCTGTCACTTCACTGGCGGCGGCTCGGGCCTGGTTTGAGAAAGCGGTGGCGGCGGCGAAGACGGCGCTGGCCGCCAAGAGCGACGCCGAACTGATGACGCCGCTGCCCCCCGGTCCGATCATGGGCGGACTACCGCGCATGGCGATCATCGGAGCGATTACCGATCATACAGCGCACCACCGCGGCGCGCTCACCGTCTATGCGCGGCTGAACCATACCGTGCCCCCGATGCCCTATATGGACATGTAAAACGCTAACGGACGGCGAAGATCTGCACCGCCGCGCGCGAGCGGCCATCGTAACGGAGCACCTCGGTGGCTGACGCAAAAACGGGATCCGCTAGTTCCGACGGCGGCAAGTCAATGCACGGCATCAGCGGATCTTCGCTCACCACCTCGCAGCCCGGGCAGGACGCGGCGGCTTGCCGCGCGGCGTCCAATTGCTCGAAGCGGCCTTTGCGAACGAGCGCGCCGCCTTCCATGGCGACCACCGCGAAGTTGGCCCGCGCCGGGGCCTTTGACGCGCGGCCATCCGCGAGAAAAAGGCGCACCAGCATCGACTCGAAGTAACGGGCGCGTAGATACACCTGCCGGCCATCCACAAAGACATAATCACTTTGGCGATAGCGTTTGGTGTAGGGAAACAGGCTCAGGAACGCGCCCTGCATGCGTTCGCCGTCGCCGAGCAGCAGTAAGCGCGAGTCGAGCGCGATGTACTTGGCGCGCGTCTTCTGTAGGATTTCCCTGGCAGCCCCGTCGTTGGTGGCGAGGAGGAAATCAGCCGCCTCCTCCGCGCCGCTCTGCGTGGGGTTGCTTACCGGAACACGTTCCGCGATGGCGGTAATCCAGTAGCCGAAATCCCACCAGGCCATCACGCTATAGGAGGCCGCGGGCCGCGGCGTCTGGTCACGCAGGTAGTGCAGAGCCGTCAACCAATCGGGCGTCACCTGGCCCAGGGAGGGAGCGGTGGAGGCCAGCGCATTTCGCAGATTCGGCAGCACGAGAATGGCCGCTAAAGCGACGGCCGCGAAGGAGCGGGGGCGTAGTTGGCTCATCAAATAGCCAGAGAGCAAAGCCGCGCTGACGCCGAAGTAGTAAGTCATTCGCGCTTGCGACATCGCCATCACAAAGAAGAGCGTGGCCCAGAGCAGAAACAGCGTCCGCGCGCGTTGCGGACGCCGCCAAACGTCTTCGGCCAGCAGCGGCAAGCCGGTAAGGGTACAGATCAGGGCGACGCCGAACTCGCGCCACGGGTACTCCAGCGAGAAGTAACCCTTCACCCCCGTCAGCGACTGCAATTCGGCCACTGTGGGGGCCAGCGAATTCGACGCTGTCAGCCGGCGTACGACGTCAAGAAGACGCTCATCGCCGGGGATTAGCGAGACCAATGCCAATCCTGCGGCGGCTCCCAGCGCGGAGACGGCCAGATAGACTACGCGGCGTTTCGGAAAGAGCGGCAGTAGCCAGAGCAAAGCCGCCGCTAAAGTCACGGCGGCCAACGTGTAAGGCATTAAGTACAGCCGCAGGTTCCACCAGACGAACGGCAGGGCGATCAGACAAGCGTTAGCGAAACGGCGGCTGTCACTGGTGTCGCCTCGCAAGCCTTCGAGCCAATACCACAGCGTAATTAACGCCACGACGAACGCGCCACCCGGAAAAGTGAGTAAGTAAGCGGCCAGGGTAAGTCCCAGCCAGAGGGCTGGCGCAGGCTTCACGAGTAAGTAGAGCAGGAGAGCCGTAAGTAGGGCTTCCATCACATGATGGTCAGTAAAGCCTAAGCTACTCGTCGCCAGAAAATGGCCGGGTAACGTCGCGACGACAGCGGCGGACCAGAGTCCGGCAGCGGGACCAAAGATCGCGCGGCCCGCCAGAAAAGTAACTGGCACGAGCAGTGTCCCCAGCAGCGCCGGATACCAGGCGGCGAGGACTTGCAGCGTCTCGGGCGAGAGTTGGAAAGCCCAGCCGAGGAGGGCCGGAAGTAAGTCGAAAAACGGACCGGTGTCCACCGTCTGGCCAGCGTTAATGCGCGCGAGGGGATCCACCGTCAACCGCGCGGGAAACGTGCTGGCCCATTGCTGCATCATGCGGACATGCCACCAGGCGTCCGTCTCGCTGAAATTGACGAAGCCCGGGATGCCGAAGACCTGATAGAGCCGAGGCAAGACGCGCAGAGCCAAAGCCAGCAAGCTCAAAGCGGCAACCGCGACCCAGGGACCTATCATGCAGCGCGGAACTCAAAGCGCCGGTCCAGCCAGGCGTAGATGAAGAGCAATCCGGCCAGGAAGAGCGGGCCCTCCACCGGACCCAGCGCGTGAATCGACCGTGGCCCCCACGTCGGATCGTAGAACCAAAACCCCTTTGGCGCCAACCGGCTCAACGCAAACCAATAGTCAGAACGTTGCTTGTTTTCGTAAAGCAGCGCATGGTCCGTCAGGAGCATCAGCGCGCCCAGAGCTACGGTACAAGTGAGTAAGACGAAACCAGCGCCCGGCCGCCAGTGCCGCATCCGCGGACTTACCTTTAGCCATAGGACACAAAGCATGACGCCAATCATGCCGCCAATCAGGTCCAGCATGACGTCGTTGAAGTCGTAAGGAATGCCCCAGCCCCCATGGATAACGGCATACTGATTGGCCTCATCCAGGCCGCCGATCAGGAGCACCCAACTGAGCGTTTCCGTCACTGACAAAGACAATGCCATGATGGCGAAGCCGAAGACAGCATATTGCGGGAAATGGACGAGCTCGGAATTATTCACGGACAGAAACCGCCAGGCTACGAAGAGAAGAAAAACGGTAAATGCGCTATAACCCATCAACGTCCTCCGCTCGGAGTGGCGAGCCAGTCGCCGTATCACCAGCCAAGCCGCCGCCGCTAAACTGCCGCAGGCCAGCGTGGCCATCAGGAAATAGTAATTGGAGAGACCGAGGGGACGCATCACGCGGACATAGAGCCAGTCCTGCACCTGCTGATGCGGCAAGGTGACGGCCAACGTGTAGAGAGCCAGGAGGAGGATCGTTATGGAAGGCCGGGCGCGCACGGCAGCAAGAAACGGCATCACCGGCCTTTGATTATGGCATAGTGAGGCAGGCACAACCCATGGAATGGCTCAACTATCATCACTTGCTCTACTTTTGGACGGTTGCGAAAGAGGGTAGCATCGTCAAGGCTTGTGCGGCCTTAAATCTGGCCCAACCCACCATCAGCGGCCAGCTTCGCCTGTTGGAAGAGACGTTGGGAGAGAAGCTGTTTGTCAAAGCGGGACGCGGCCTCGCGCTGACGGAAGTGGGTCAGGTAGTGTTCACCTACGCCGAAGACATTTTCGGCTTAGGCCGCGAATTGCAGGACGTGTTGAAGGGGCGTCCGCGCGGCCGGGCGCAACGTTTGCTGGTGGGTATCTCCGACATGGTGCCCAAGCTGATTGCCTACCGCGTGCTGCGTCCGCTGCTCACCTTGCCGGAGCCGGTGCAATTGATCTGCGAGGAGGGCTCGCCGCAACACCTGCTCGGGGACTTGGCGCAACACCGGCTGGACGTAGTGCTCGCCGAGTTGCCGATTGCCCCGCTGGCCCGCGGCCGGGCTTACAACCACCTGCTGGGCAGTTGCGGCGTAACGTTGTTTGGCGCGCCCGCCTTGGCGGCGAAGTACCGAGGCCGCTTTCCCACCGGCCTGGACGGCGCGCCGTTCCTACTGCCCGTTACGGGTTCCAGCTTGCGTCAATCCTTGGATCAGTGGTTTGATGCCCACGGGATTCAGCCGCGCGTGGTGGGCGAGTTTAAGGACAGCGCCTTGCTCAAGACCTTCGGCGGCGGCGGGGCGGGCCTGTTCGTCGCGGCGAGCGCGATCGAAAGCGAGGTCCGGTCGCTGTACGGAGCGCGGGTGATCGGCCGGATTGAGGCCGTCCGCGAGAGCTACTACGCCATCTCCGTCGAGCGGCGGCTGAAGCACCCCGCCGTCCTGGCTCTGCGGGAGGCCGCCCGCGACCAGCTATTTCCCACCTAACTATACATCGTCTATTCCGATCTGATTCGGCGAAAACATCTATTAGACAAATTCTTTGCTGGGGTCTAGCTTGGAGTTGTGAGGGCGACTCCCTCCCATCATTTTCCAAGATCCAAGGAGATCTCACCCATGAAAAACCTCTTTCCCATCGCCGCCTGCCTCGCGCTGACCGCCACTTCCGCCGTCGCGCTAGACGCCGGCTTCGTTTCTCAAATGCAGACCACGGCCCAGAAGCTCGAAAGCGACGCCACCGCGGTGCAGCAGGCGCTGAAGAACAAGAAGCACGACGCCACGGAGGTAAAGGCCAAGATCGCCGCGATGTCGGCCGACGTGGCGGCGCTCCACCAACTGGTGAAGCAGTTCGAAGCCACCCAGCCGCAACTCAGCGGCCGTGACCAGCAGGACTGGACCCTGATGAAGGACCGCGTGGCGGTGCTCGGCATCTTTCACGACAACAAACAACGTCTGGCCGCCGAGGATCTTGGTAAGCACCGCGGCATGGTGCGTGCCTTCGCCGACGGCGTGGCGCTCCGGGCGAAGTTACTGCGCGAATCGGCGTTGAAGCTGCAAAGGGCCCCCGTCACCTAAGGTTTTCCGGCGCGCAATTTGCGCCGCGGGGGTAGCCGGCTCGCATGAACCGTCTGTCCCCGCGCTTTTTGAAAGGAATTACGACATGACCCATTCACACCCCAAGCCCGCGATCTCCGAAGCCAGTATCCGCAAGCTGGCGCATGAAATCTGGGAGGCCGAAGGCCGTCCGGATGACCGGCAACTCCGCCACTGGCATCGCGCCGAACAGATGCTGCACGAAGCGGGAGCTGATCGCCAACGGAGATTAGCCGAGGAGCCGGAACTATGATCGCCGCCCGGCTCTTGCAAAGGATCGAAACGAATTGGGAGCAGATTGCGCTCGCGGTGATGATCGCACGCAATCAGGATCCTGAACTGCCCCACTACAAGCATCTCTCCGACGACGAGATTCGTTACCGGGTGCGCGACCTCACGGCGAACCTGGCCCGCTGGATGGCCAGTCCGGACGAGGCGCGCTCCATCGAGCACTTCGAACAACTCGGCCGCCGCCGTTACCTGGAAGGGATGCCGTTGCACGAAGTACTCCTGAAGCTCACCGTGTTGAAGCGCGCCATCCACACCTACGCGAGCGATCAGAACTATAGCTTGACGCCGATGGAGATCTACGACGAACTCGAATTACTGCGCGCGATGGCCACGTACTTTGACTTAGTGATTTTCCGCGTCGCCAAGGGTTACGACGAAGTAGCCCGGCAGGACCGTGAGTATTCATACCGGCGGACCGGCTAAGAGTTAGTTAGGCATTCACCGGTGCCTGCGTATGGCGCGCGAGCATGACCAGGAGGTCTTGCAGTTCAAGCGGCTTCGAGAGGTAACCCACCATTCCCGCCTCGGCGGCCTCGTCGCGATCGCCTTGCATGTTGCGCGCGGTGAGCGCGATGACGGGCACTTCTGAACCTTGCTGGCGCTGCCAGGCGGAGATGCGGCGCGTGGCTTCGAAGCCATCCATTTCGGGCATATGGATATCCATCAGCACAGCGTCGAAGCGCTGCTCCTGAAAACGATCCACGGCTTCGACGCCGTTGTTAGCGATGATCACCCGGTGGCCCAGCTTCTCCAACAGGCGCGAGGCGACCTTTTGGTTGACGCGATTGTCCTCGGCCAGCAGGATACACAAGGGCGGCAAACTCAAGGGCCCGTCTGGTTTCGGTGGCGCCGGCGCCAGGGGAAGTGGCACGCGGAAGAAGAAGCGGCTGCCCTTGCCTTCCTCGCTTTCCAATTCCAGTTCCGTTCCCATGACGCGGGCCAGCTTGGTGCAGAGGGCCAGACCGAGTCCGCTGCCGCCGAAGCGGCGAGTGAGCGATCCGTCGGCCTGGCGGAACGCTTCAAAGACCTGCCTTTGCTTTTCCAACGGAATGCCGATGCCGGTATCGGTGACGCTGAACTCCCAGGCGGCCCGGTGCGCATTGGTCTCCGGCAGAAAACGCGCTCTGAGCTCGATGGAGCCGGAGGGCGTGAACTTCACGGCGTTATTGAGCAGATTCGACAAAATCTGCCGCAGCCGTCCGGGGTCGCCGAGCACCAGCGTGTCGCCTTCCACCACCGTGCGCAAGTCCAGTTTCTGCGCCGCGGCCACCGGCGCGAAGATCCCCTGGCACTCCTCCACCACCAGCCGGGGACGGAACGCGACCGACTCGAACTCGAGCGTACCCGCTTCGGCCTTGGCATAGTCGAGAATGTCGTTCAGCATGGTGGTCAGCCAACGCGTGGAGGTTTCGAGTTCATCGACGTACTCCCGCTGTTCGGCGTCCAGATTTGTGCGTCCGATCAGACGGCTCATCCCCAGCACGCCGTTCAGCGGCGTGCGGATCTCGTGGCTCATATTGGCGAGGAACTCGGTCTTGTGCCGGCTCATTGCCTGGGTCTGCACCAGTAGAGCCTCGATCTCGCCCTTCTGTTCCTGAATGCGCGCGGTGCGTTCGACGACGGCTTGCTCCAGCTTGCGCTGCCGCGAGAGTACGACGCGCATCCGCCAGTAGAGGAAGAACCGCACCAACCCCAACGCGGCGGAGAGAAAGAGCGCGGTCGCCCAACCCGTTTGCCACCAGGGCGGCAAGAGTTCAAAGTCGTAGGTAGCGGGCGTCCGGCTCCAAATACCATTCGCACCGCGAGCTCGCGCTTCGAAGTGATACTTGCCGGCCGGCAGCGAAGAAAAGACCACCAGCCCTTGCTTGGCTTCGCGCCACGGTTCGTCCAGTTGCCCACTGGAGTTGGTTAGGCGATATTCGAGGCGGACCAGGCCAGGCTGGTCGAAGCTCAGGGCGGCGAGCTCGAACTCGGCGGGGCGCTGCCGATAGGATAGCTGCCGGTCAGAGAGTGGGGCGCCCGCTTGCGCCACCCGGCCCCCGAAGCGAACCGCGACGATGCGGACGGGCGGCGCCGCGGGCGGCAACGGACGCCGCGCGGGACGATAGCGGCTGACGCCGCGCGTCGTACCCACCCACACGGTGCCATCCGGGTCCGGCAGCAATGCGCCGGAGTTGGTGTCGTTCCAAGCGAGCCCCGCTTCACTGTCCATATGCCGAACGCGGCCCGCCTCCAGGATGTCGACGCCCCGGTCCGTCCCCACCCAGATCGCCTCTCCCGCGCGACGCACGAAATGGACCTTGAGCGAATTCAACTGGCTGCCCGCGTCCCAATGCCGCCATTGGTTGGCCGTGAGCATGGAGATGCCATGCGCCTCGCGGTAACTCACCACCATTTGCCCCTGTGCATCCTGGGTTACGCTGGCGACGGCGTTGCTGCGTAGGCCTTCCTTCTCGGTGTAACGGCGCCACTTGCCCTCCAGGTCGCGCACGTAGAGGCCCACCGAGGTGGCAACCCAGAGGCGTCCGTCGGGCGCTTCGAAGAGGTCAAAGTACCAGGTGCCGGCGCCGGCCCCTGGCAGTTCCACGGGTTCGAAGCCTGGCTCGTCCCAGCGGCTGCGCGCCAAGGCGCGGAAGCCCGCCGCCCACACCCAGCCGGCGCGGTCGACGTGAACGGCAAACGCGCCGCCCGAACCGAAGCCATAGGAACTTACCATGTCGGTAATGGCATCCACCCGCGCGATCTCACGGCCACTGGCCACCCAAACATGGCCACCCGGATCTTCGGCCAGACGCAGCACACGAATGTTGGGCAAGCCCTCCTTGCGGCGCCACACCTTCGCGTCGCCCGCCTTGGGCGATTGGGGATAACGCACCAAGCCATTCTGTGTGCCCGCCCACCAGCGCCCGCGCCGGTCACGCAGCATATGCCACACCGAGGCATTCGGCAAACCATCGGCCTTGGAGTAGGTTGTCCAGTTTCCATCACCCAGCCAGCGCGCGACGCCCGCGGCGCCCGTGCCGATCCACAGCCCGCCTTCGCGATCCTCGGTTACCGACAGCGTCGCGTCCATGGGCAGACCGGACGTCGAGTCAATCAGCCGCCAGCGTTCGCCCTCCAGGATCCAGACTCCCTGCTCCGAGGGCAGCAACAGGCGTCCGTGCCGGTCCTGGTAGAGTCCCGCTAAGGCCGACGTGTGGGCTTCGAGATTCACGGCTTGGAAGCGGTCCCCGCTGTACATCGCCAGGCCGTCAGTGCTGCGGGCCCAAACCCGCCCGCGCCGGTCCTCGATCAGGGCGTGCCACGAGCGATTGGGCGGCAGACCTTCGGCCTCGCCGTATTCCCGCACCTTTCCCGGCTGACGCCAGTCGTCCATCCGGCAGACGAGTTTCCCGCACCCGAACCAGATGCGGCCTCCAGAATCCACGGTGGCGCCGAAAGCGCCCCGCGGACGCAACCACGTGTGCTTCTGGCCGCGGATCGCCACCAGGCCTTCGCTCGAGGTGAAGAGCAGACCCGCCGACGAGTGCCAGGCCAGCAAACTCCCCGGCACGGTGAGGATTTTTCGCTGAAAATCTACCGTCTCGAAATGATCGCCTCGCCGCCGCGCCAGCCCGGTCTCCGTCGCCACCCACAGCGTGCCGTCCGGCGCGCTGAGTAAGGAGGTGATGCGGTTTCCTGGCAATCCGGCCGTCGTATCGTACAAACGAAAGCGCATGCCGTCGAAACGAAACAGGCCGTTCGCGGTACCGACCCAAAGGAAACCTTCCCCGTCGCTGGCCATCGCCTGCGCCGTAGGATTCGCCAAACCCGTGCTCTGGTCATAGACGCGAAATGGATATTGCTCCGCCAGTAGTCCGTTGGCGGAAAGTACCAGAATCGCCGAAACCAGTAGCCAATAGCTGCCCATCGCTAAGGGGCTTATCGGCGAACCGGACGAGAGTATGAGCTTACGGCGCGTCCCAGGTTGGCATCGATAAGCCGTTCAAATCCCATACGATGCGCCCGGCCCGAATCGTCACCTCGCCCTGTAACTTGCGATCGCCTTCCACGCGGGTGCTATCGACATCGACGAAACCATATCTCCCCGTCTGCACGCTGAGAATCGCCAGGTCCGCCGGGGCGCCCACCGAGAGGTGCCCCAGTTCCTCGCGCCGAATCTGTTTGGCCGGATTCCACGTCGATTTCGCGATCACCTCCTCCAGCGGCATGCCCAAGTACAGAAACTTCGACATCACGTTCAACATGTCGCGCATGCCGCCCACCATGGAGTTGATGTGTAAGTCCGTAGAAATCGAGTCCGGCCACAGCCCTTGCTTCGTGGCCGGGATCGCCTGTTTCCAAACGAAGCTGCCGCCGCCGTGGCCGACGTCGAACAGGACGCCGCGCTTCTTAGCCTCGGCAAAAAACGGTTGCACCTTGCCCGCTGCGTCCAACATGGGTACACGGTCTAAATACATGTGCGTGTAAATGTCGCCCTTGCGCAGACGCTTCGTTACCAGTTCGCTGAAGGGGCGCTCCGGACGAAAAAGCCCAAAGTCGACAATCACCGGCAGGCCAGCTTGGTTGCCAGCCGCCAGTGCGCGCTCTACCGGCGTCCAGGCCGGTCCTTCAAAGTGGGCCGTCTTAAATCCGACGATTTGCGCGGGGTATTTCTTCGCCGTGGCGACGGCGGCGCTGACGTCCATCAGCGTAGTATCCTGCTCGAACGCATGGGTCATGCCGGCCTTGACAATGCTGAGCCAGGCCAGCACCCGCGTCTTGGAACGATCAATGATGTGCTGCTTGAAGCTGGCGAACTCATCGGCGCCCGAACTGCCGCAGTCGACCACCGTGGTCACCCCGGAGCGCAACGTATGACCATCCGGCCAGACGCTGTTGTCGCCGTTGTACACGCCGGCTTTTCCGGTGCTCGCAAAGACGTGGACATGGAGGTCGATCAAGCCGGGCGTGACGTAGTAACCCGGCGCGTGGATGGTTTGAGTGGCGCGCAAAGCCGGGATATTCTCCGCGACGGCGGCGATGCGCCCATCCTTGATGGCCACGTCCATCACGCGGTTGATGCCATTCTTCGGGTCAATCAAAGTGGCCGACTTCACCAGTAAGTCATAGATCTTTTTCTCCGTCGCGAAGGCATTGTAGAAAGCCGTGTAGAAGGCGCCGGCGTCGGCATTGTTGGAGTAAGTCGCGTTGGGCACCCCCTTGAAGGTGTCACGCGTGCGGCCCGCTTCCGGCCCCTGCGCGATCACCTCGAGTTGCGCGGGCACAAACGACACCGCGCCCTCCACCATCGCGACCGCCGCGAGCGGATCCCACGCATAGAAAATGCGTTCGCGGATCAGCGGCTCCTCCTGCGTGAGTAACTCATTCAGAAAACGCCCGAGTGGCGTACCACTAGCGCCTTCGCGAAACTGCTGCACGTAGTTCATGCGCAGCGGCACGCGATTCGTCGCATCGAGTGAAACCAGGCGAATGGTGCGGACTTTCTGAAACACTTCCGCCGCGGCGCGCGGGTCAATGTAGATATTCCATTCCGCCAACGCGTTGCCGCCCGTAAAGACATTCCCATCGCGCAAGTTGCCCGGCACATGAACCGCCCCACCCATAATCGTCAACTCGCGAATGTTCACTGCGGCCGCCGGTTGCTTGGCCAGCACCTCCGCCAAATTCGTCAGCGGACCCAGCGCCAGAATTCGCGCCGGTTGCCGCAAACGCTCCTGGTAGTAGGCAAGCGCCGGCTTGGCCTCCGGCTTCGCCGCCAGCGCGGGCAAAGTCACCCCCGGCAGATCATCGGCGCTCTGGCGCCATGCCGCGGGGAATTCGTTCTGGCCGGAGAGCGGCATGGGACGGCCCAGATACACGGGCACCCGTTTACCGCTGAGCTGGACGAGGCGCAAGAGATTGCGCGCGCCAGCGTCGACGTGCGCGAGTCCGTTCACGACGACGATCGCTTCCAGGCGCACATCGGGGCGCGCGAGGAGGAAGGCGATGGCCATATAGTCGTCGCTGCCGGCGTCGGTGTCAACGATGATGGGTCCGCTGAGCGGGGCGGCTTTGGTGGCGCGAAATGGCGGTTCCTCGAAAGCGTTCAGCAGAGCGGTGAGGGTCAGGGTGGCAAGCAAACGGCGCATCGTTTTTCGAGCATACACCAATGCTCGCAAAGCCGGCGGCAGAAGTAGAATGAGTCATGCAATTTCGCCGCCGTGAGTTTCTCGCCGCTAGCATGGCCGCGCCCGCCCTGGCTGCGAGCCGTCCAAACGTGATCATCGTCCTCACCGATGACCAGGGCTACGGCGACTTCGGCTGCCACGGAAACCCCGTACTGAAGACGCCCAACATGGATCGCCTGCACGGCGAAAGCATCCGCTTCACCGACTTTCATTCCGCCCCCATGTGTACGCCCACGCGCGGCCAGTTGATGAGCGGACTCGATGCCCTGCGCAACAAGGCCACCTCGGTGACGGCGGGCCGCGCCGTGCTGCGCCGCGACCTGCCGACGATGGCCGATATCTTCAAAGCCAGCGGCTACCGCACCGGCCTCTTCGGCAAATGGCACCTGGGCGATGCCTACCCTTACCGCCCCACGGACCGGGGCTTCGAAGAAGCCAAATACCATCTGGGCTGGGGCTTTTCCGCCGCGCCGGAGTTCGATAACGACTACTTCAACGGCCGCTACCGCGATAAAGGCGTCGTGAAGAATTTCACGGGCTACTGCACGGATTTCTGGTTCAACGAAGCGATGAGCTGGATGAAAGCGCAAACGCAGCCCTTCTTCTGCTACTTACCGACAAATACGCCGCATGCGCCGGCCTGGGTCGACAGGAAATACTCGGCGCCATATCAGAAGCCCGGCCTGCCCGCCGCGTTCTTTGGCATGATCGCCAACCTCGACGAAAACCTGGGCCGGCTGGAAGAATTTCTCCGCGTAAGTGGACTGCGCGAAAATACCATCGTCGTATTGATGACCGACAACGGGGGCACCGGCGGCGCGAAGTTCTATAACGCTGGAATGCGCGCCGCCAAGACCCAGCTCTACGACGGCGGCCACCGCGTTCCGTGTTTCGTCCGCTGGCCCGCCGGGAAACTACGCGCCGCGGGCGATGTCGCCACGCCCGCGCAGATGCAAGATTGGCTGCCCACCCTGATCGATTTATGCGGCTTGAAGAAACCGGCCAACGCGAAGTTCGACGGCGTTAGCCTGAAACCGGCCCTCAGCGGCGGCGACCTCGCCGACCGCATGCTCATAGTGCAGTACGGACAAGTGCCCAAGAAGTGGGATGCGAACGTCATTTGGGGACGTTGGCGTTTGATCCAAGGCGCCGAGCTCTACGACTTCCGCGCTGACGTCGGCGAAACCACGGACTTAGCCGCCAAGGAGCCCGCCGTAGTGGCCAAGATGCGCGCGCACTACGAGCAATGGTGGGCCAGCGTCGCGCCGGGCCTCGATGACCCTTGCCCGCTCAGCATCGGCGCGCCGCAGGAGAATCCCGTCACGCTCACTTCTTCTGACTGGTGGGAGATCTACGCCGATAACTTCGGCCACGTGTCGAATGCAGTTGGTGGTCCGCAGGGCGGCAAATGGCACGTCTATGTAGAGCGTTCCGGGGAGTACGAAGTTCAGCTATCGCGTTGGCCCTTCGCGCAAAAGCTGGCGCTCACCGCCGGGCGCGAGGAAAAGAAGATGACCGCCGGCACGTTGCCAGCCGGGAAGGCCATGCCGATTGCCGGAGCGAAGCTGCAGATTGCGGGCCAGGATCTCACCGTGAAAACCGCGGCGACGGATACCGCTGCGTCTTTCAGAGTCAAGCTGCAGGGGAAGACGCGCACGGTGTTGCATGGCTGGTTTCAGGACTCGGCCGGCGCCGACTTGTGCGGCGTCTACTACGCGCTGGTGCGGTGGATCGGCTAAGCCTTCGGGTGCGCCTTATCGTAAACGGCCAGCAAATCATTCAGCGCCATCTGCGTGTACTTCTGCGTGGTGGAGAGCTGCGCGTGCCCGAGTAGCTCCTGAATGGCGCGCAGGTCGGCGCCGTCGGTGAGTAAGTGCGTCGCGTAGGCGTGGCGGAAGCTGTGCGGGTGAATGCTGGGATCGTGCGCGACCATGCGCGCGTAGAAGCTCACAATACCCCGCGCGCCGCGATCGGTGAGGCGCGTGCCCAAGTAGTTCACGAAGACGCCGCGCTCGCCACTTTCCGCGTGCCGCTTTTCGAGGTAACGCCGCAGGGCCGCCACGGCAGAGTCGCCGATGGGCACTTGGCGCTCCTTGCGTCCCTTGCCGCGGACGCGCAGCCAGTTTTCCGTAAGGTCAAGGTCGAGCAGGTCGAGCCCGCAGAGTTCGCTGATACGGAGTCCGCAGCCGTAGAGGATCTCGAAGAGGGCGCGGTCGCGTTCGGGGAAGGGACGCTCCATCTCATCGCCGCCCACGGCGTCGACGAGGTGATTGGCCGCTTCTTCGCTCATCACGCGCGGCAGCGTCTTGGGCGCCTTCGGGGTGCGCAGGAGCTTGGCGGGATTGAAGTCAACGGCGCCCCGCTTCAGCAGGAACTGAAAGAAACTTCGCAGCGCGGCGATCTTGCGCCGGATGCTCACCGGACTGAGGCCTTGCGTATGCAGCGCGGCCAGCCAGCCGCGCAGGATGAGGACCGTCCAACGCTCTGGCGGTGTAGGAAAATGCGCGGCGAACTGGTTCAGGTCAATCCCGTAGTTGCGCAGCGTGTGCGGCGAGACGTTCTCTCGCCGCCTCTCTTCGAGGAACTCGCGGATCTGCCCGGTAAGCGTCGCCATCGCTTAGAGGATGCCGTATTTGGCGAAGGCGTCGACGGCGCTCATGCCGCCTTCAATCGCTTGGCGCACGGTTTGCTCGCCGCGCGCCTTCTCGAGCGCCAGGCGAAAGACGTCGGCTTCGGCGGCGCGCGGGATGACGCAAACTCCGTCGCGGTCCCCGAAAAGAATGTCGCCCGGCGCTATACGGGCTTGGCCCACGTCGACCGGCACGCGGTAGTCCACCACGCGGCCGCGCGGCGCTTGATCCTGCGCCCATGCGCCGAGGGAGAACGTGGGGAAATCCAGGGCGAGAATGCCGTTCGTGTCGCGGTGGTAGCCATGCAGCACGGCGCCGACGGCACCCAGGCGAAGCGCCCGCGTGCTCATCAGTTCGCCCCAGTGCGCGTAGTGGCCGGCGGGTCCGCCGGTGACGTAGATCTCGCCGGGCTGCAGGCTATCGAGCGCCTCCAGCATCAGGCCAAAGGGCTGGGCGGCCGGGCCGCGCTGGAGGTCGACACAGTCGGACTCGAGCACCGTCATCGCGCGGCCCACCAGCACCATTTCGGGCCGCACAGGCCGGACGTCTGGCGGTAGGAACTGACGCAGCAAGCCGAGCTTGTCCATCACGTCGCCCAGCACCGCCGAAAAGAGCTCGCGCCGGGCGAGCGCGAAAAGCTCCTGGTCGTTTTGCCAGAGGGACATTAGGCGTTGCGATACTTCTGCGTGCGCTCGTCCCAGAGGATCTTCTTGTTGGTCTTGAGCGACATGGTCGCCAAGTGGCCGCCGATCGCCGCCTGCTGACCCATCTTCGGAGGCGTCGTCAGCTTAGCCTTGCCTTGGATCGCTTCCATCAGATTGCGGACATGCGCCTCGACGGCCTTGTTGTCGTTGCCGGGCATGTCGATCCGTTCGGCCTTGCGCGCCGCCACGTGCGCGGGCGCCTTGCCACGGAAGGTCTCCGGCGTGAAGATGATGCTCTGCCGGTTCAGCACTTCGATGGTGCCTTCATTGCCCATGAACTGCTCGCCGTAGCCGAAATTCTCGTTGCCGAAGTAGCACGAGTAGTTGATGTGGAACTTGCCGGGATACTCGTAGATGGCCGAGAGACAGTCGTTCACCTCGCGGTCGTCATTGGCGGCGGTCCAACGATAGATGCCGCCGGAGGCGACGCAGGAGAGCGGCTCGGTCTTGCCGCAGACGAAATTGGTGATGTCGGTCTGGTGGACCAGCAAGTCGGTGGAGATCCCACTCGAATAGTCCGAGTAGAGGCGCCATTGGAAGTAGCGCTGTTTGTCGAAGGGGCGGGCCTTCGCGGGACCGACGAACTTCTTCCAGTCGGTATTTTTCTCGTTGGTGTCGGCAGGGATGGCGTAGCGCCAGGAGGGGTTATCTTCGGTGGAATTGCGGTACCAGAAGGCGCGCACGTAGTGGACTTCGCCAATCATGCCCTTATCCACCATCTCCTTGGCCTTGATGTAGAGCGAGTTCGAGCGGTTCTGCGTACCCACCTGCACCATCTTGCCGCTCTTCTCGGCGGCGGCGACAATCTCGGCACCCTCTTCGATGGTGTGGGCGATGGGCTTCTCCAAGTAGATGTGCTTCTTCGCCTTCAATGCGGCGAGGGCCATGGAGTGGTGCAGGTGCTCGGGCGTAGCGATGAAGACGACGTCGACCGAGGGGTCGGCGAGGAGTTCCTGGTAGTCCACGTAGGTCTTGGGCGTATTGCCGCCCATGGTCTGCACCCGGTCCTTCCCGCGATTCTTGTTGCCTTCGTAGGTGTCGCAGACGCCGACGACTTCTACTGACTCCTTACTCCCCACATACATGCGCTCCATGAGGTAATAGCCGCGTCCGCCGACGCCAATAAAGCCGACCTTCAGTTTGCTGTTCTGGCCGAGGGCCGTAAGGGCGGCCGGTCCGGCAGCGAGGGCGGCGGCTTTGACGAGGTTGCGCCGGGAGAAGTCTTCAGACATGGAAATGGATGCTCCTATGAGGTTGATCTGACTCCTAGTGTAGGCCACCGGGGGAGGACAAAACAAAGCCAAATTTTGGGTCGAGGCTCCCGGAATGGTATTGACATACTCATAAAGTCATCATAAAATGAGCTTAACTTGATCGAAAGAGGATGTAATGCGAATTCAAATGGAAATCCCGGAAGAGGATGTGCGAGAGTTGAAGGCGTTGATGGAAAAATTGGGGATTGACACCTACAAAGAGCTCTTTAGCAACGCTTTAACCATCTTGTATTGGGCCGCGCAAGAGGTGCGGGACGGGCAAGCCGTCGTCTCGGTGGATCCCGCTCGGAGCAACTACAAGGAGCTCGCGATGCCCTGCCTGAACCGGCTGAAGCGGCAAAGCCGGTCGGCCTTGGCGGACCAATAGTAGGCGAGGGTTTCGGCGTGGTATAAACGGTCATTCATGACCAAGCCCTCGTCTTCGTACGACCACGCCAAGCTCTTCCTCGTCAGTCTCCTCGCCCTGATGACCGCCGGCATTAACTTTGCTCTACGCTCCAGTGTCGCCTCAGACCTACAGTCGACTTTTTTTGACCCGCTCGACCGGCTCACCTCCGCCGCCATGACCGGCGCCGTGCTCGGCGTGGCGTCGCTCGGCTTCGCGATAACCATCGCCATCGGCAGCCCGCTGCTCGACTATCTCGGGATGGGCCGGCTGCTAGCGGTATCTTCGCTCTGCTTCATCTTCGGCACGCTGGGGGTGATGTTCGCCGGGGAGGTCGCTTCCGGGCCCGCGGTCTACTGGGCCGTCTGGGGCGGCATGGTGGTGATCGGCATCGGCTGGGGACTCGTCGAAACCGTCATCAACCCGCTCACCACCGCCATCTATCCTTCGGACAAGACTGCCAAACTCAACACGCTGCATGCCTGGTGGCCCGGCGGGATTATCATTGGTGGACTCCTCGGCTTGGCGCTCGCGCAGTTTGGCGTTTCGTGGAAAGTGAAACTCGCTTGTACTTTAATTCCCGCGGCGATTTTCGGCGTGATGAGCCTCACCCTGAAATTCCCGCCGACGGAACGTGCCGCCGCCGGAATTCCCGCCGGGCAAATGTTCAAGGAGTTACTCAAGCCGTTTTTCCTGGTATGGTTCTTGTCGATGTTTCTCACCGCCGCGTCCGAACTCGCACCCGGCCAATGGGTGGACTTAGCGCTCTCCCGTACCGTCGGCATGCAAGGCATCATCTTACTCATTTATGTAAGTGCCTTGATGTTCGCCATGCGCCATTTCGCGGGTCCGTTGGCGCACCGGCTCTCGCCCGTCGGCTTACTCTGGATCTCTGCGTTACTGGCCTCGCTCGGACTGGTAGCACTGAGCTTCGCCAACTCGCCCGTCACCGGCTTTCTGGCGGCGACTCTTTGGGGCACCGGCGTCTGCTACATGTGGCCCACCATGCTGGCCGCCGCCGCCGAACGCTTCCCGCGCGGCGGCGCTTTGCTGATGGGCCTGATGGGCACCGCGGGTAACCTGTCAATTTTCCTCGTTCTGCCCAAACTCGGCCAGATCTTCGACAATGCGAAAATTGAGAAGGCGGGCGGCAATGCCGCTTTCAATAAACTCGCCGGACCGGAACTAGACCAGGTGCTCAGCTCCGCCGCAAGTACGTCATTCCAAGCCGTGGCGATTTTGCCAGCGATTTTACTCGTCGTCTTCGGTGCCATCTGGCTCTATGACCGTTCCCGGGGCGGCTACAAACCGGAGATCCTCTAGGCCATGCAACTTACTCTATTCGCTCTCCTCGTCGCGCCTTTATTGGCTCAGACTTACTACAGCGTCCCGGGCGTTGACGCGCCGGAGTTAGCCGCTTTTGGCACTTACACTGTCGGCGTGCGGACCGTGGAGTTAGTGAATCCGGCGCAAGTGGATATTCTCCAATTCGATGCCAAGACGAAGACGGCTCCCTCGACGGACCGGCGCTTGAAAGTCGAAATCTGGTATCCGGCCACTTTGGCGCCGGGGGAAAAAGACGAGACGGTTTACGAGAGTCCGATGGCGGGCCGCGGGACCAAGGGTACGTTTCAGTTCCCGGGCAAAGCCAAGCGCGACGCCACGCCCCGCACGGGTGCCAAGTTCCCGCTGGTGATCGTCTCGCACGGTTACCCCGGCTCGCGGACGTTCCTCTCGTACCTCACGGAGAACCTGGCGTCGAAGGGCTACGTCGTCGCCGCGATCGACCATACCGACTCGGTCTTTGGCGAAATCCGCGCCTTTTCGAGCACCCTGCTGAACCGCTCGGCCGACCAGCTTTTTGTCCTCGACTCGCTGAGCAAGCAGACCCAGGGCTTACCCATCGACGCCACCCAAGCCGCGATCATCGGCTACTCCATGGGCGGCTACGGCGCGCTCGCCAGCGGCGGCGCCGGGTATAACCCGAAGTCGCCCGTGGCCGGCATGATTCCGGGCGGTTATCTGGAGCCGTGGACGGCGGGCAACGAGAAGTTCACGGCGCGCCGTCCCGCCAACCTGAAGGCGATCATCGCCATCGCGCCGTGGGGCGCGCAGATGAATAGCTGGGACAACCAGGGTTTGGAAGGCCTCACGCTGCCTTCGCTCTTCATCGTCGGCGACCAGGACGACATTTCCGGCTATGAGAAGGGCGTGAAACGCGCCTTCGAAGGCGCCAGGAATTCGAACCGCTGCATGCTGGTCTACCAGAACGCGCGTCACAACGTGGGCGGCAATCCCGCGCCCGCGGGGGTCGCCCTGGACTTCGCGGGGCGCGAGAGCTTTGAAGAGCCCGTCTGGCGCAAGGATAGGATCCTGGCCATCAACCAGCACTTCGCCACCGCCTTCCTCGACCGTTATCTGAAGGGCGACCAGACCCGCGACGCCTACCTCCACCCCGGCCAAAAGCGCGCCGCCGACGCCGTCTGGCCCGCGAGCCAGACAGGCCCCGCCGGGGCCAAGTACAGCACCGGCGAAGGCGGTTATTGGAAGGGCTTCCAGCGCCGCTGGGCCCTGGGGCTCGAAATGCACTGCTACGAAGCCGGCACTGCTGCTACCGCGCAATGATCGCCTTCCGGTACGTGACGCTGATCACCAGCACATGCCGGTTCGGCTGATTGGCGAAGGACCGGTTCTCGTACAAGTACCCGGTCAGCATGCTCCATTCCGGAGTGATGCGAGTCCGCAGGCCGGCCGCCACGCGGTCACTCAGCAGACCCGTGCGCGTCGCGAAGAGTTCGTTGCTCACGTAGGGGCCAATAGTCTTGTTCGTCGTCAACAGAAACCGGTGACGGAAGCGGGAGTAGTCGCCGGACTTAATGCCCCAAAAGCGCTCGGCGACGGTCCGGCCGTCGAGTTGGATGAGGCGATTGCGGTATAGCCGGTAGGTGAGCCCCCCGAAGAAGCGAGCGAAGTTGTCAAAGGTCTGCTTCTCTCCCACGCCCGATTGCAGATGCTGAAAGTAAGCGCCGCCCCAAAAAGAGAGGCCGTCGCGGAGGCGGTGCTCGATGATGGGTCCGGTGCGGGTACGATAGGCGTCGAAGCGCGTGGGGTAGGCGCGGAGTTGGGCGTTGACGTTCACTTCAGTCCGCTGATTGCGCCAGGCGGTGAAGGTGGTGTCGGTCCAGGATTCAAACTGGGGGACTTGCGCACCGGCGGCCAGCGCCGTCAGAGCGAAGACGATAAGACGTCGGCGCATTCATGGAAGTGTAACATTTTTGTAACAATATCGAAACCTGACACGCGCTCGCCCATTGACCGGTTTAGAGCCCAGATCCTGCTATGACATACAAAAAACGCCATTTAAAATCTCGTCGGACAAACAAATCCGGTGTGCTAATATATCGTTATGCAACAGGTCATATTACAACATGACGCGCGAAACGACGAGCCTCTGAGCGAGCCCGTCTTCCTGATCCTCCTCAGCCTGTCTCCTCAGCCCCGCCACGGCTATGCCCTGATTCAGGACGTCGCCGCCCTCACCGAGGGGCGCGTCCGACTCAGCACCGGCACCCTTTACGGGGCGCTCAAACGGCTGCTGGAGAATGGCTGGATTGAGCGCTTCGCGCAGGACGACACCTCCCGCGACAAACAGGCCTACCAACTCACTCCCTTCGGACGCCAGCGTCTCGCCGCTGACATCGAACGGATCCAGTCGCTGGCTCGCATCGCGACCACGCGCCTGGGGGAGGCGTAGCCCATGGTCCGCTTTCTGGCGATCCTGCTCTGGCTCTATCCTCCGGACTTCCGTCGCGCATTTAGTGCCGAGATGGTCGTGGTCATCAGGGATACCTGCCAACGCTGGCCCGACGTCCCGCCGGAAATCTGCGGCCTGTTGGCGGGCGCGATGAGCGAGTGGGGCCGACGTACCGGGTGGCAGGTGAGCCTGGGCAGCGTCGCTCTCACCTTCGCGATCCACACGGCTCTCTACGCTTACCTGCTAGGAATTTGAAGGAGAATCAATGAAGCGCTTGATGTTCACCCTGATACTTGGCGCCGCTACCGCCGCTGCCCAGGAAGACCTGAAACAGACGATCACGGCAATCTATACCGCGACGTTCGCCAGCATGCGAGAAGCCAAAAGCGTGAGCGACTTGCGGCGTCTGATGGACGCCATTGACGTACCAGACTGGGTAAGCACCCTGCCCTCTGGCGAAACCCTCACCCGTGCCGACGCCTTACGGCTGATGGAAGGCCTACTTGAGGTACCCTCCGAAAAAAGACCCTCGCCCACCATAGACATCATCTACTTCCGGGAGAACGCCTGGAACGCCCAGGCCGTCTACTGGGTTTACCGTCGCGAGCAGAACAAAGTCGTGGGCTCGCTGGCTCGCGACACTTGGGTCCGCACCGCGCCAGGCTGGCGCCGGATTCGCCACGAAAAATTCTTCCCAGACCGGCCGCTGCAGGAAGACGGCAAGGCCGTCATACTGCCCAAGCTTTAGTAGCCCTTCTTCTTGTCCACCACGTTAAGCAGCGGCTGGCCCGCGATGAAGCGGCGGATGTTGGCGCCGATGGTGCCCACCATCCGGCCCCGGTCCATGTCGGAGCGGCCAGCGATGTGGGGCGTGATCACCACGTTGTCGAACTTCCACAGCGCGTTGCCCTTGGGCAGCGGCTCCGGATCCATCACGTCGACTCCGGCGCCTGCCAGGCGGCGGCTATCCAGCGCCTTGATCAGCGAGTTCAGGTCATAAGTGCCGCCCCGGCTGACGGCGATGAAGTACGAGTTCTGCTTCATCAGCTCAAACTGCTTCGGCCCGATCATCTTGTGGCTTTGCGGCGTGTGCGGCGCCGAGATGAAGAGCACATCGGCGAGCGGCATCACGCTATCGATCTGGTCCGGCTTCACGACGCGCGTGATGAAGGGCGAAAACGGAATGTCTTCGGGATCCACGCCGATGACGTTCATGCCGAAGGCCCACGCGCGCAAGGCAATCTGGCTGCCGATGCCGCCCACGCCGACCACCACGGCCGTCTTGCCGCGCAACTCGATGCCCGGATACGGGCGCGGCTGCCAGTTTTCTTCGGTGCGCATACGCTCAAACTTCAGCAGTCCGCGCGAGAGCGTCAGCAGCAGCGCCAGCGCATGGTCCGCGATTTCGGGGCCCTGCACGATCTGGTTATTCGTGAGCACGATGTCGGAGTCGCGCAGGTAGTTACTGCCGGAGAGATGCAGCACGGGCTCCACGCCGGCGCTCATCACTTGTAGCCATTTGACGTTCTTGCCTAACTGGAGTAGTTCGGCGCTCGGCGCGCCGATGACGGCGTCCGCGTCGACAATTTCGCGCATCGCGGTGGCGCGGTCCGTTGCGAGCACCAGATTGGCTCCCGGGATGGATCCCAGTTCGTTGAGGATCTGGCCTTCCATCACCATGATCTTCTTAGTTTGCCCGGACAATGTCCCGGTGGCGAGCAGGAGAGCGAGGAGAGTGTTGCGCATCATACCGCCCGCAATTCTACCGCGCTTTGCCTGCCCATGAGCGAGGGGCCTATGCGCGATAGAGGTCCGGACGCCAGTTCTTGATGGCTTGCTTGATGTCCTTGGGCGCCGTGCCCTGCTCCGCGGCCTTCTTGGCCAACTCGACAAACTCACCATCCGAAGCGAAGCGCAATGCGACGATTTGCAGCGTTTCCAGGCGCGAATCCAGTAGTTTGCCAGTCATCGCGAAGTGACGCAAGTTCTCTTCGGCACGAATCGCGCGGTCCTGCGCCTTCAGGGCAAAAGTACGGGCATAAAACCAGATCACCAGCGCACAGAGGCTCAGCACCAGCACCAGGGAGGCGTTATACATTCGCTCATGATCGCCGAAGCTTTGGTACATGTTGACGCAGGCGCCGATGACGGTGAGCAGAAGAACAATTCCGGCCGCCAGGAAGACGGGTACACGTTGCGCGTGGTTGGCATAGTTTTGCGACATGCCCTCCATGATGCCACGACCTTCACTTTCGCGTATGACGTTGCGCAGGAAAAGCGAGCGAGGGCGGGTGCGCCGGGAGGCACGGAAGGCGGGTGAGGATTTCGGCTGGTTTACTGGCACCGGACCTGGGTCGTACCACCCCAGGGGCCGATTCAGAGTGCGAGCTCGAATGGTAGCTGGCCATCAGCGGCATTCCGGCGGATTAGATGACCAGAACAACCGGTCATTTTGGTAAGATAGCGTCATGGATGTGATCACGGAAATCTCGGCTACGGAGTTCAAGGCCAAATGCCTCCAACTCCTGGACCAAGTGGCCAACCTTCAGACGTGTGTAGTTGTTACCAAACGCGGCAAACCCGTGGCGCGGGTAGTGCCGCTGGAACAGATGCCACGGAAGCCATTGCGCGGCAGCGGCGTCGGGCGAGAGACGATTTTGGGAGACTTACTCGATTTCGATACCGCTACCGATTGGGAAGTGAATCAATTGTGAAGCGTGCGGTTCTCGATACGCACATTTTGTTGTGGTGGAGGCAGGGCGAGACGAAGCGGCTTTCGGGCCGTCAGCGGCGATTGCTCGAGCATCTCGAAAAAGAAGGTGAGTTCGTGGTTTCCGTCATCTCCCTCTGGGAAGTGGCGAAACTCGCCGCCGGGAAACGCATCGCACTCGCGTTACCGATGGATGTGTGGATGGACGGGCTGACCCAAATCCCCGGTCTCCGAGTGGAGCCGCTTTCCCATCGAATCATCGCCGCCAGCGTGGCGCTCGAGAACTTTCATCGTGACCCCGCCGACCAGTTGATCGTCGCCACCGCTTTATGCCTTGGGCTCCCGCTGATCACGAGCGATGAGCGAATCCGGAAATGGGAAGGGATCATTACGCTGTAGACGCCAAAGACGATCCGCTGCCCCTGTGGTTGTAGAAATGCCACGACTTTAACTTTCGCGTATGTCTGGCGACGAAAATGTGTCGCCAAGAGGCCCGACCTACAAGCCTAAAGGGAAATGGTGTGCGAGCGTTTGACACCATATTTTACCATTATGAATTCAGTTGCTATGAAAAATCGGACGACATTCGCAGCACTACTTTTGGAGACCTTCAAAGAGTATCTGGATTTTCACAAATATCCTGACCGACTGGCCTCGGCGAGCGCATTGATGTTGAATGATCTCTACGGAACGTCGCTTGCAGTGCCGAAAATAGCATCGTTACGCAGGGACGAGATCCATTTCATGGACATCTTTCGTGGATTCATGGAGGTGACGATCTCATTTGAGACCTTGAAGCATATAGACACTTACCTATCGACGTTCCCAAAGCCAGCTCCTCGTGGAGTCACACCAAACGCTTATGTCCGATATCACTTCGAAAACTATCTGCACGAAACTTACATCCTAAAGGAACGATTGATGTCAATCGTTACCAAGCTTGAGCGGTCCTATCGCAAAGATCCTGCAGCACAAGAATTCAAAGAACGTTGCAGAGAGCTGAGGAACATGGTCGAAAAGACTATGGCAGGCATTTCTATGACCCGAGGATCCCACGTTCATGAGATGAGGTTCTCGGATGCCGATCTCCGCGCGTTGTCAATGGTGGACCTATTGTCCAGATCTAAAAAATTCCCGATCAAAAAGGAGTATCGGAGCCTTTACCAGCAAGTAGTCGAGGCAAAGTTGGAGGTAATGCGACAGAACGAGCAGCAACTAGAAATACTTCTAGATACTTACTTTGGAACCATTCAAGTGTTGGTTTACACGGAGAGCAGTTCCTTCATATTTCCTACACCGCCGAGGCGACTTCGAGATCATTAGGAAGTTCGGGGTCAGACACCATCGGAGTTCGGGATCTCATGACACTCTGTCAGGCTAATTGACCAGTCATCATCACGACTTCCGCACTTCGGCGCTAACCCCGACCGCACCGGATCAGCGGACGACGCGAACCTGCTCGATCGCGCGCTTGATCCGCCCGGAGAGTTTTTCCGGCGTGCTGGTTGCGATGAGGGCCACGCCGGTGTCTAGCAGATACCCTTTCAAAGCCCACCGGTGATGAAGTGGTCGACGTCGATGGCGTCGTCCCAACCGGGCCGAAGGTGGATGCGGTTTCGCATGGTGCCAAAACGTACGACGCGTGTCTGGGGCGGCGGCGGAACCAGTTGCGCCACGGGCTTGCCGTTGCGCGTGATCACCACTGGCTCACCATCCTCCACGGACCGCAACAGCTCCGAGAAGTGATTCTTGGCATCGGCGACGGAAACATCCATGCTCTGAGTGTAGCCAGAATAGATGGCTATGGCGGGCCGCCTTGAGACGGAGCCCCTAAGGCCGCATCTGAAAGGAATCGCGCAAGACGCGCCCCCCCGCATCCAGGTCCACCACGGCCCGGAAGGCCGAGCCATCGCTGCTGAAACGCAGGTCAAACACCTGCACGCGTTGCCCGCCCGGTGGCTCGTCCAGCGGTACGATGCGGTACACCGGCCACTGCGAGAACGCGAGAAATCGGGCCAGCGCCGGGGCGCGGCGAGCCGCGCGCAGGACGTCGATTTGCTGGGGTTTGGAGAGAATTTGCCCGGCTTCCGGATCAAAGGAAAAGAGCAGATTCACATCGTGTACGGAGTAGAAGCCGTCGGTTTCCACCAGTCCCCGCCAGCGTACCGGACTGAAGGTGGTGGGCAGGGCGAGCACGCGGCGCGGCGCGACGCCTTGCTGCACCCGCGACGTAAGTAGCTCCTCCACGCGGGTCTTCACCATGCCGCGCCCACCGATCCATAAGCCCGTAAAGAGCAGGGCGAAAATGGCCCAACCGCGCCCGCTGCCGGGCTTCGCGCCGATCTCGCCCGACACCAGCTTCGACAACGCCGGCGCAGCCACAGACAGCAACAGCACCGCGGCGAGCACGCTATCGAAGATAAAGAGCACCGGCCACTGATACCAGGCCTGGCTGAACGGCGACGCCAGGCGCGTGCCGTAGTGCGTGACGAAGTCCAGCCCCAGGTGCGACAGCACGCCGATCACGGAGATCAGCCACGCCCCCAGCACCGGCACGGGGCGCCGCAGGCCATAGCGAAAGAGCAGCATAGGCAGCAGCGCCAGGATGGGCGCGCTCTGCACGCCGTGCGTCAGGTTGCGATGCAGGTCCAGATACGCCAGATCGCCCGCCGCCAGGCTCACCACGTCGATATCCGGCAGGTTCGCGGCGATCACCAGGATCGCCGTGCCGTGCGCCGAAAAGCGATTCAGGCCGGCCCGCGCCATGGCCACGGCCACTAGCGAATGCGTCAGGTTATCCATAGCTGGCCGGCATCAACAGAGTTAAGGCGTCCGGCGTTAGGCTCACGCGCCCCGGAATGGGCCCCGCGGCCTCGCCGTCGAGTTGGACAAAGACTGCGGCGTCCGGCCGCGACACCTCCACCGTCCGCCCGCGCAGCACGTGTACCCCGGATAGCCGCGGCAGTTGGTTCAGCGCCACCCCGGCGAAGTACTTCAAATACACCGGTGCGAGCGAGCCGGAAAAGAGAATGATTTCGAAATCCGGCGCCGTCAGGCGAATGCGGCGGGCGATCTCGAGGTCGCCGCCGTAGTTGCGCACACGAGTCACCAGTGCAAAGCTCGCGCGATACGGCTGGCCGTCCACCAGGACGTCGAATTCCGGCAAACGGCGCAGGACGCTGCGAAAGCCTTCAATCCAGTAAGCGAACTTGCCCAGGCGCTTCTTCAGGTTCGCGTTCATGTGCTCGACGATATGCGCATCCAGCCCCACGCCCGCCATCAGCGCAAAGTGCCGCTCCCCGCGCTCCGAGTGCAGACGGCCCAACGCGATCCGTTGCGCGACAAACTGCGGCAGCCGCTGCGCCACTTTCTCCATCGACGAGGGCAGGCCCAGTTCACAACAGAGTACATTGGCCGTGCCGCCCGGCAAGGCGGCCAGGGGCACCGTTGAACCGGTCATGCCGCTGATCACTTCGTTAATCGTGCCGTCGCCGCCCGCCGCCACCACCAGGTCAGCCCCGCCCGCCACCGCCGCCGCCGCAAAGCTGCCCGCCGTGTTGGGACCCGTCGTCGGACGCTCGTTCAGAATCCAACCGTGTCCACGCAGCACAGCCAGCGCCCTCGTCAGCCGCTCCGGGTGGCGCCGCAAGGTTCCGGCTTGAGGATTGTAGATTAAAACACCGTTACGATATGTCAAAGCGGGGGAATTCCGAAGCTCGATACAATAGCTATCGTACCTGAATGTCATCAGCCCTTCCGCGTGTCGAGGCTCTTCGCGAAGAGTTGCGGCGTCATGAGCATCTCTACTATGTCCTGGACCGCCCGGAACTCTCCGACGCGGACTACGACCGCCTTTTTCGTGAACTCCAAGCCCTGGAAGCCGCACACCCCGAACTCGTCACCCCCGATTCGCCCACCATGCGCGTCGGCGGCAAGCCGCGCGAAGGCGTCGCCACCGCCGCGCATAGCTCGCCCATGCTCAGCCTGGACAACGCGCTCAACCAGGGCGAACTCCGCGAGTTCGACCGCCGCGTCCGCGAACTACTCAAAGACGACTCCTACGCCTACGTCGCCGAACTGAAGCTCGACGGTCTGTCTCTGGCGGCCCGTTATGAGCACGGCGAGTTTGTCCGCGCCATCACCCGCGGCGACGGCCTTACCGGCGAGGACGTCACCGAGAACGCCCGCACCATCCGCACCCTACCCCTGCGCGTCACCAGCCCGTATGCGTCGTTTGAAGTGCGCGGCGAAGTGATTCTCACGCGGCGCGCCTTTGAACAGATCAACCTGGAGCGCGAGCGCGACGGCCTCCCGCTTTACGTGAATCCCCGGAATTCAGCGGCCGGCTCACTTCGTTTGCTCGACCCCGCCGTCACCGCGAAACGCCGCCTGGAGTTTCTGCCGTACTTCCTGTTGGTGGACGGCCAGCCCGTCTTCGCGTCGCACGCGGCCTCGCTCGAAGCGATGCAAGCCATGGGCTTCAAAGTGAATCCGCTGCGGCAACTCTGCGCCGATGTGGACGCGCTGTGGGAATTCTTCACCAGCTGGGAGGACCGCCGCGACGCCCTGCCTTACGAGATCGACGGTGTGGTCGCCAAGGTCGACTCCGTCGCGCAACAGAGTCTCCTTGGCTGGACTGCCAAGGCTCCGCGCTGGGCTATCGCCTTGAAGTATCAGGCGCGGGCCGCCGAGACCGTCGTCGAAGACATCGGCGTGCAGGTGGGCCGCACCGGCGCGCTCACCCCGGTCGCCTTTCTGCGTCCCGTCGCCGTGGGCGGTGTCACCGTCTCGCGCGCCACCTTGCACAACGAGGATGAGATCACGCGCCTGGGCTTGGAGATTGGCGATACGGTGATCGTCGAGCGGTCCGGCGACGTGATCCCCAAGGTCGTCCGGGTCGAGCAGCAGGCGGCCGACCGGCGCCCCTTCCGGATGCCCACGGCTTGCCCGGTCTGCGGCGAGCCGGTGGTGCGCGCCGAAGGCGAAGTCGCCGCGCGTTGCGTCAATTCCAGTTGCCCGGCCCGCTTGAAGGAGAGCCTGCTCCACTTTGCGCGACGCAGCGTGATGGACTTGGACGGCGTCGGAGAAGCCCTCGTCGACCAGTTAGTGGAACGCAAGTACGTCCAAAGCCTCGCCGACTTCTATACACTCACCGAAGAGCAGTTACTCACCTTGGAGCGCATGGGCGAGAAGTCCGCGCGCAAAGTACTGGGGAATATCCGTAACTCCAAGCAGAAACCTTTGCCGCGGCTCTTGAACGGCCTCGGCATTCCCTTTGTCGGCGAGCGGACGGCGCAGATTCTGGCCGAAACCTTCGGCTCCGTCACGGCCCTGGCCGAAGCGGAAGAGGAAACTTTGCAGCAGGCGGAAGAAGTGGGCCCCAAGGTCGCCAAGAGCATTTACACCTTCTTTCGTGTGCCGCGCAATCAGGAGTTAGTCCAGCGTCTGCACGACGCCGGCCTTACCTGGACGCACACCGTGAAGGTCCGCGAGCGTGCGCCCCTAGCCGGCTTGACGTTCGTGCTCACTGGCACCCTTCCGACGCTCTCGCGCGAGCAGGCCAAAGAAATGATTGAGGCCGCGGGCGGCAAAGTAACGTCGTCAGTGTCGAAGAAGACGAACTATATCGTTGCCGGGGAAGAGGCTGGCTCCAAACTCGAAAAAGCCCGGGCCTTGGGCCTCAAGATACTCGCCCAGGATGACTTAGAACGCCTCCTGCGTGGCGAAGAAACGAATCAATGAAGCCATTCTTGCAGAACCTGGCCCAGACCTTAGTGAGCTATGGGCCCCTGGGAATTTTCCTCCTCACGCTGATCGACTCCTCCGGCGTCCCCTTGCCCGGTGTCGTCGATACTTTGCTCGTGACGTTGGCCGCCCAGCAGCCGGCGGCCGCCCCCTTATTCGCCACCCTCGCCATCACCGGCTCCCTCATCGGCACCATGATTCTGTACTGGCTGGCGCGCCGCGGAGGCGAGGCTTTGTTGGACCGCTATACGTCCACGGGACGCGGCGCCAAGTTCCGCCAATGGTACTTGCGTTACGGCTTGGTGACGGTCTTCGTGCCTGCCATTTCCTTCTTCCCTTTGCCGATGAAGGTTCCTGTCTTCTGCGCCGGAGCCCTCGGCGTCAGGCCGCTCACCATTTTCAGCATCGTCTTCACGGCCCGGCTCATTCGCTATTCCGCACTCGCCTGGCTCGGCGCCGAATTGGGCGCCAACTCACTTACGCGCATCCTGGCCTATAAGTGGTACCTGCTCGGTGGTGTCGCCGCCCTCGGCGCACTTTTGGTGCTTTACTTATGGATCACCGACAAACGAGCGAGTCCTTCGCCCGCCTAAACGCGGACTCTCTGCGTCGCCTGGCGCAGCATCCCGTAACGCGCCGGGAGTAACTCCAGAAACACCGACGGGTGACCCTGGCAATCGCCCAGACCGGTTTCAGCAAACCCGGCCTTTTCAAAAACACGCCGCGAGGCGTAATTGGGCTCAAAGACAATGGCGCCTAGCGGGTCCCCTGGAGTCTGCTCGAAGTGATAATCCACGATGCGTTCCAGCGCTTCCGTCATAATGCCGCGATTCCAGAAGCGTTGGCGTAGCTCGAATCCCACCGTCAGCCATTCCATCTCGTCCATCGCCCCCAACGAGATCCAGCCGCAAGGACCGGCCTCGCGATCATCGATAGCCCAGCGCGCTGGGGCAAACACCTGCGCCGGAGCCTCCAGCCAGGCACGCAGCCAGCCGCGGACGGGCTGCAAGGTATGGCGGCGCACTTCAGCGTCGCGCAATAGCTCCTCCAGCCACGGCGTGTCGCCGGAGTGCGGCGGCCGCAAACGCAGCCGGGGAGTCTCGAGCACAGGGACGCTCATCTCAAAGCATTCGTCGGTTGAAACGCGCGCTGGCTTTAGGGCATATGCGGCAGGCATATGGCTGAGTATCCTAACACCAAATTCACCTACACGTCGATCGCCGCCGCCGACTTCACCCGCTCGCGCAGCGCATACTTCTGAATCTTGCCCGTCGAGGTGCGCGGCACCGGGCCGAAAACGACGCGCCGCGGGCACTTGTACCGGGCCAAATTCGCGCGGCAGTGGGCGATGAGCGCTTCTTCGGTGACGTCCACGCCGTCGCGCAACTCGACAAAGGCCACCGGCGTTTCGCCCCACTGCGCGTCCGGCTGCGCGACCACCGCGCAGGCCAGCACGGCGGGGTGCCGGTAAAAGGTGTCTTCCACTTCCAGCGACGAAATGTTCTCGCCGCCCGAAATGATGATGTCCTTCGAACGGTCCTTGATTTTGATGTAGCCATCGGGCTCGAGCACGGCCAAGTCGCCCGAGTGGAACCAGCCGCCGGCGAACGCCGTGGCCGTGGAAGCGGGGTTCTTCAGATACCCCTTCATGGTGAGGTTGCCGCGGAACATCACTTCGCCCATGGTTTCGCCATCGGCGGCCACGGGCTGCATGGTGTCCGGATCCATCACGGTGAGCCCTTCTTCCGTCACAAACGGAATCCCCTGCCGGCCATTCAGCCGGGCGCGCTCACCGGTATCGAGTAAGTCCCACTCAGGGTGCTTGGCGCAGTAAGTGGCGGGGCCGTAAGTCTCGGTAAGTCCGTAGATGTGCGAGATGCGGAAGCCGCGCCGCTCCATCGCCTCCAGCACCGCGACGGGTGGCGCCGCACCCGCGATATACCCGTTCACGGTATGGGTAATTCCCGCGTATAACTCGTCCGGTGCGTTGAGTAACATCGTATGCACAATCGGCGCACCGCCAAAATGAGTGACGCGATGTTCCCGGATCGCCGTCAGCATGGCGCCCACTTCTACCTTGCGCAGGAAGATATTCGTGCCGGCCTTAGCCGCGATGGTCCACGGATGGCACCAGCCATTGCAGTGAAACATGGGCACGGTCCACAGATAGACGGGAAACGACGGCATATCCCACGCGAGCGTATTTCCGAGAGCAGCCAAGTAAGCGCCGCGATGATGCGCAACGACGCCCTTCGGATCGCCGGTGGTGCCAGACGTGTAGTTCAGCGAAATAGCGTCCCATTCGTTCACGGGCCGTTGCCAGGAAAACTCCGGGTCGCCGGTGAGCAGAAATGATTCGTAAGTATAGCGGCCGAGTAAGTCACCTTCGCCGGAATACTCGCTGTCGTCGACGTCGATAATGAGTAAGTCGCCGCCGAAGCGATCCAGTGTTTCGCGCATCAGCGCGGAGTAACTGCGATCCGTAATCAGGGCCTTAGCTTCGCCGTGCCGCAGCATGAAGGAGAGCGCCCCGGCATCCAGGCGCGTATTCAGCGTGTTGATGACGGCCCCCGCCATCGGAATGCCAAAGTGCGCTTCGTACATCTCGGGCGTGTTGGCGAGCATCACGGCCACGGTGTCGTTATGGCCGATGCCGTGTTGCCGCAGCGCCGAAGCCAGGCGCCGGACGCGCGTGTAGGTCTCCTGCCACGTGTAACGCTTCCGCCCGTGGATGCCGGAGATCCGGTGCGGGAAGGCGCGGGCCACCCAAGGCAGAAACGTGAGCGGGGTCAAAGCGGCATAATTCGCCGCATTGGCTTCCAGGGCATCGTAGGGACTTTCAGTCATCTCCAGGGAATTGTAGCGTAGCGATTACACTAGAGATTCGTATGCAAAAAACCGTTTCTCCCGCCCGCCACGTTAGCGGCAGCATCCGCCTCCCCGGCGACAAGTCCATTTCGCACCGCTACGGCATGCTGGCTTCGCTCGCGGAAGGCGAATCCACCCTGGAGAATTACTCCACCGGGCAGGACTGCCATTCTACCCTGGGCTGCTTCTCCGCCATGGGCATCCCCGTACACAAAGACGGCACCACCATCCGCGTCTCCGGCCAAGGCCTCGACGGGCTCCGCGCTCCCACGCAGGACCTCGACGCCGGCAACTCCGGCAGCACCATCCGCATGATCTCCGGCATCCTCGCCGCGCAGCCCTTCACCTCGCGCATCGGCGGCGACGAGTCCTTGTCGAAGCGCCCCATGGGCCGGATCATGAAGCCGCTGGCCAAAATGGGCGCCCGCGTCACCGCGCGCGACGCTCAGTATCCACCGCTCGAAATCACCGGCGGCCCGCTCCAGCCCATTGACTTTACGCTGCCCGTCGCCAGCGCCCAGGTGAAGAGCTGCGTGCTCTTCGGAGGCCTCTATGCCTCCGGCGTCACCACCGTCCGCGAAGGAATCCGTACGCGCGACCATTCCGAGATCGCCCTGCGCCAATTCGGCGCGGAGATCAGCATCAAGCCCGGCGTCGTCGCCTTAACCGGGCGCCCCACCCTGGCCGCGCAGAAGCTAACCATCCCGGGCGACCTCTCCTCGGCCGCCTTCTTCCTGGTCGCCGCCCTCCTAGCCGACGACGCTGACCTCGTCCTGCAAGGCGTCGGACTCAATCCCACCCGCGCCGCCCTCCTGGACTTCCTAGTGTCGCTGGGCGCCCCCATCAAAGTGCTCGACCTCAACCACAACGGCGGCGAGCCCATCGGCGACCTGCGCGTCACCAAAGGCCGCATGCAGGGCGGTTTGCTCGAAGGCGCGATGACCGCGGCTCTTATTGACGAGATCCCCGTCCTCGCCGTGCTCGGCGCTGCCCGCGGCGGCCTGGAGGTGCGCGACGCGAGCGAACTGCGAGTAAAAGAGACAGACCGGATCGCGACTCTGGCCGAGAACTTTGCTCGCATGGGCGTCGAAATCGAAGTCCGCCCCGATGGCTTCCGCGTGGAGGGCGGCCAGCGCTTCCGCCCAGCTACCCTGGATTCCTTCCACGACCACCGGATCGCCATGGCCTTCGCCATCGCCGCCCTGGCCGCCGACGGCGACTGCCAAATCGACCGCGCCGAAGCCGCCAGCGTCTCGTTCCCCGAGTTCTACCAATTTCTCGGCGAAATCACCCGCTAAGAAGATTACTTTGATAGTTTCCAATTTACTGTTTTTTCAGAGCGGAGATGGAGGCGGCCCGCCTTGGTTGTCGAGTGGTTGTTTCTCGTCATGAGCCTTGTGATTTGGGCGATTCTTGCGGCGAATGTCAAGGTTCGGCGTATTCGAAATCGACAGGATTGGGATGCCAGGCGCTTTGATCTTGCGTGTTCGCCTTTAGCTGAACAGGCGAGGGTCGAACTCAAAGGGTTTAGCCGCCTCTACGGTGATCCGCGAAAAATCGGGGTGGGTGGGATTCAGTAGGAAGTTTGAGTCTCCGCGAACCACAACGGAATTAACTCGTAGAACCGCGGATTCCTGAGAATCGAACCATTTGTCCCCTGCTTGCTGCGGATCGGCAGCTTCGTCCAGGCTGAGGATTCTAATGTCTTCCGGGACCAGCGCTCCAATCACGACGTAGCCGGTAGGAAAGTCCTGTCTCGAAAGATGGACAAGATTCTCCAGCACGGCGAGCGCGACACTGCCGGCCATGTCAACGACAGCTCTGCCGGGGGAGTTCCACCGCCCGCCTACCCGCTTTGCGCCCTCACCATTGAGGACCGCGTATCGCGCCCGACAGACCCGGTAGATGCGGAGCGGCATCAGCTATCAAGCCGGGAGGGAATGTTGTGTTCAATCCGTGTGAGAATTTTCTCAACGAAGTCAATTCCACCGGGCTCCCCTAGGAATTCGCTGGGCGAGCGATTGCCGAAGGCTGGCAACGGAGTGGCGAGCCAGTGGGAGGCTTTGTCTTCATCGCCAAAAACGGCGATCGCGTGAGCTACGACCGGAACGAGCAACGCAGGCGCCGAAGCAAGGGCGTTGTCCGTCGCAACTTCTGTTGATGTCCGTCGCAGCAAGACATCAAAAAAGAATTCTTCCCGCTCATAACTCGGCAAGGCCTCGTAGGCACCGAGCAGGTCCGCCGTTTGCTTGCTCATGCCTCTATTTTAGCGCTGCTGCACAACAGCCCGCCAAAAGGCCAGCCCACGGCCAGGCACTTTGCTTCGTTCTTGAGCCACCGCCGCTGAGAACGAGCCGCTTACGGATCGTGCGCGGCTCGGCGTTGCCGGCCGGACCACGAATAAGAAAAAGCAGCCCGTTAGCTAAATAGCTCGGCGCTTTCCGCCGATCTGCCTTAGGAGATGCGAAATGCGATCTTACGACGGATCCTCTCGAGCCTGGCGACCTTGGCGCTCACCGGCCTGGCTGCCGCGACGCTGCTGCGCCTCGCCCCCGGCTTCGACGTCGAGGTGAGCGAACTCGACGGCCGTACCAGCGCGGAAACCCTGCGCCAGATGCGCGAAGCGCGGGCCGGCGAGCAGGACATCGTCTCGTTCTACGGCCGCTACCTGCGTGACGCCCTGCAGGGAGATCTGGGCCGGTCGCGCTCCTACGAAGTGCCGGTCACCGGCCTGATCGCCGAACGCCTGCCAGTCACCCTAAAGCTGATCGCCTGGGGCCTCGCCGGAGCCTGGGCCTGCGCGCTGTTGCTGGCGCTCGCGAACATCGCCTTTCCCAAAGTTGAACTGGGCTTCAATCTTCTCACCGCGGTGATGCTCTCCGTCCCCGCCGGACTGGTCGCGCTGCTGATTCTGATGGGCCAGCGGCCCGTGGCGTTGGGGCTCGCGATTGCCCTCTTTCCGAAGCTCTTCTCCTACTCGCGTGGACTCTTCAAACAAAACGCCGCCACCGGCTACGCGCTGGCCGCCCGCGCCCGCGGGCTCTCCGCCGCCAGTTTCCTCAGCCGCTATGTCGTCTGGCCGGCGAGCCCGGCCTTGCTGGCCATTCTTGGCCTTTCGGTGAATGCCGCCTTCGGGGGCGCGATCCTGCTGGAGACGATTTGTGACCTGCCGGGCGTGGGCCAACTGGCCCTACAAGCCGCTTTAGCGCGCGACCTGCCTTTGCTCGTCGGGATGACGCTCTTCGTCGGCGCGCTCACCGTCTCGGCCAACGCCGTGACGGATCTGGCGTCGCTTTACCTGACGCGCGGGCGAGGACGAGCATGAAGCGGCTCGCCATCGCTTTGTTGCTGGCTTTGTTGCTGGCCGGCGTCGCGGGGCAATTCCTGTTGCCCGCCCGGTATGACCAGCAGTTCCGCGACCAGACGGACGCTCTGCCGGGCGGCCAGCATCTGCTGGGCACCGACGAATTGGGGCGTGATCGCGCGGCCCGCCTGCTCGCGGGCGCGCGGGTGAGTCTGCTGCTCGCTCCAGCCGCCAGCGTGCTCGCCCTGGTGCTCGCCGCCGTCCTGGGCCTGTCGGCCGGCTGGTTTGGCGGCTGGTGGGATCGCGGCGTTTCCACTTTGATTGACCTGATGATCTCCGTGCCGATCTTCCTGGTGCTGATTACGGCGCGCGCGGTGCTGCCGTTGAACGTGTCGCCGGTTACCAGTGTGATGATTACGTTTCTGCTGCTCGGTTTGCTGGGCTGGGCGGGATCCGCGCGGGTGATTCGCGGCGCTTGCCGGACGCAGCTCAACTCGGACTACATCCTGCGCGCGCTGGCCACGGGCTGCTCCCGCCCGCGACTGCTTTTCGTCCATCTGCTGCCGAATCTATGGCCCGTGTTGCGAACGCAGTTCATCGTGGCGGTGCCCGCTTTCATCCTGGATGAAGCGAACTTGAGCCTGCTGGGGCTCGGCGTCGCGGAGCCCTTGCCATCGCTGGGCAGCCTGCTCAAAGAACTCACCCATCTGCCGTCGTCGCCCAACTGGCTGGGGCTGGCGGCGCCGGCGATTCTGCTCGCCATCACCGTTTGTGCCTTTGAATTTCTCCTCCCTCCGAAAGAAGGATCTTCCTGACATGCGACTTTTCGTACTCCTCTGGGCCACGTGCCTGCTCGCGGCTGATCCCGCCGTGCTCAAGTTCTGCTTACGCTCCGAGCCCAAGACTTTTCATCCGCTGAAGGTGGGCGACGACGCTTCGGAGACGGTGCGTTACCTGACGGCGGGAACGCTGGTGAAGATCAACCGCCGGACGCAGTTGCCGGAAGCGTCGTTGGCCACGAAGTGGAAGACGCTCGACGGCGGCCAGACGGTGCGCTTCCAGTTGCGCGAAGGCCTGCGCTTCTCCGATGGGACGCCGTTCACCGCGGAGGACGTCGCTTATACGTTTCAGCAAGTGGGCGCGATTCGTTCCGGCTTTACGGACTCGTTGCGGCAGGGCGACAACGCGCCCACGGCCACGGTGACCGGGAAGAACGAAGTGACCGTACGCTTCGCCGGGGTAACGCCGGGCTGGGAGCGGCTGATCGATGGCCTGGGTATCATGTCGGCGAAGTCGCCGCTGCAGGAAAAAGCCGTGCTGGGCGCGTTTATGGTGGCCGAGTACAAGGCCGGCCAATATGTCGTACTCGGGCGCAATCCGCACTACTGGGTGCGCGATGCGCAGGGCAAGCCGCTGCCGCGGGTGGACCAGATCCGGATGGACATCACCGCCAACCGTGACCTGGAGTTGATGCGCTTCAAGCGCGGCGAGGTCCACATGATCAACAAGGTGGACCCGGACGCCTACCAGACGCTGGCCACGCAAATGCCCGAGGCGGTGCGCAACGCGGGCGTCTCGTTTGAGAGCGAACAGTTGTGGTTTAACCAGTACGCGAAGTCGCCGCTGCCGGCCTATAAGCTCGAATGGTTCCGCTCGACGGTCTTCCGCCGCGCGGTGTCCGAAAGCATCCGGCGCGCGGACCTGGCGAAGATCGCAATGAAGGGCTTGGCCGTGCCCGGCGTGGGCCCGGTGTCGCCCGGCAACACGGTCTGGTTCAACACAAAGCTGGCGGCGCATCCGTATGCGCCCAGCGTGGCGCTGGCGAAGTTGCAGAAGGCAGGCTTTCGCAAACAGGCCGACGGTCTCTACGACGCGGGTGGCCATCGCGTCGAGTTCTCCATCGTGACCAACGCCGGCAACAAGACGCGCGAGCGCTTGGCGGCGATGATCCAGGCGGACCTGGGCGAGATCGGGATCCGGGTTAGCGTCGTGACGCTCGACTTCCCCTCGCTGCTCGAACGCATCACGCGCGGCTTCAACTACGAGGCCTGTCTGTTGGGGCTCACCAACGTCGATCAGGATCCCAACGGCCAGATGAACGTCTGGCTCTCGAATACCGCGAATCACCAATGGAATCCCAATCAGGCCGCGCCGGAGACGCCCTGGGAAGCCGAAATCGACAAGCTGATGCGGGCGCAGGCCCGCACGGTGTCGCAGGCCAAGCGCAAGGAGCTTTTCGACCGCGTGCAGGCGATTGTGCATGAGCAGGCGCCGTTCATCTATCTGGTCCACAAGAACGTACTCACGGCGATTCATCCCACGGTGCGGCACTCGCTGGTGACGGTGCTGTTTCCGCACGTGTTTTCGAATGCCGAAGAAGTCGAGCTACAGGGCGCGGGCGTCTATCGGAGCGCGCGTTGAGCCTGCTGCGCACGAAGCTGACGGTCCACTACGCGAACAAGCCGCGGGCGCTCGACGCCGTGGAATTTGCGATGGACGAATCGGAGACGCTCTCGCTGATCGGGCCGTCGGGCTCGGGCAAGAGCACGTTGGGGCTGGCATTGCTGGGCCTGATTGGCTTGAAGGGCGGCCGCGCGGAGGGCCAAGTGGAATGGCGCGGGCGCAACTTGCTGGAGCTGCCGGAGCGCGAATGGCGGCGGGTGCGGGGACGCGAGATGGCGCTGGTGCCGCAGAGTCCGCTGGCGTCGCTGAATCCGGCTTTGCGGCTGGGCAGCCACTTCGCCGACGCTTGGCGGGCGCATGCTACGGGCCAGTGGCGTGGCCGGGCGCTCGAAGCGTTGGCGGCCGTCAGCCTGCCGGCGGACGATGCTTTTCTGGATCGCTATCCGGCGCAACTGAGCGTCGGGCAGGCGCAGCGGCTGTTGGTGGCGCTGGCGCTTTTGCACCGGCCGGCGTTGCTGATCGCCGATGAGCCCACCAGCGCGCTGGACTCGGTGACGGTGGCCGAGGTCCTCGACCTTTTTCGCCAGGTGAATCGGGAGCACGGCACGGCGATCTTGTTCATTTCACACGACCTTCTCACAGTGGCGTCCCTCTGCCAGCGCGTCGCGATTCTGGAAGCGGGCTGCCTGGTAGAGCAGGGCGAAACCGGGAGCCTGTTCGCGGCGCCGCAGCACTCAGCTACCCAGCGTTTGCTGCGCGCCATTGAGCACTACCGTATCCCCTCCTCGAAACCGGACGCTAAGGTAATTCACCCGGTTGGCCGATAACTACCGTAGGTACATGCCCGCCCCGTTTCGCCCCATCCCGTTCACCGGCCTCCTGACGGAGTGCCGTTGAAGGCGCAGATCTACGTTGCGCTGATCACGCTGTTGGCCTTGGCCACCGGCGTGGGCAGCGCTTTTGGCACTGGCCCGGCCGGTTGGGAATGCCGCGTCCCGATGCACTTTCTTCTGCTGCTCGCCTTCTGCCTGGTGGGTTCCACGCTGAAGATTCGCCTGCCCGGCATTGTCGGTAGCCTCTCGGTGAGCTACATCTTCGTGCTGATCGGCGTGCTGGAGATGAGCCTGGGCGAGACGTTGGCGTTGGGGATGGCCGGCGCGTTGGTGGGCAGCCTGTGGAAGACGCAGGTGAAGGCGCGCCCGATTCAGATCTGCTTTAACGTGGCGTCGCTGATGGTGTCGTCGGCTGGCTCCTGGTGGGCCTTCCGCGGCGTCGCGGAGATCGGAATGATCCACCCGGCGGCGAAGCTGGCCTGCGCGGCGATCGCCTACTACGTGCTGAACACATTCTCCGTCTCCATTGTCGTGGGCTTGAGCGAAGGCAAAAGTGCGGTGTCCGTTTGGCGTGCACACTACACCTGGGCCTTCCCCAACTACATTCTGGGCGCGAGCGTCGCTGGCCTGTCGGCTTACTTGAGCCATCAACACGGTTGGACCGTGGCCGTGCTGGTGCTGCCGGTGATCTATGCCATCTACCATTCGTTCCGCATCTACCTGGACCGGATTGAGAATGAGAAGCTCCACGCCGAAGAGATGTCCGCGCTGCATCTGCGCACGATTGAGGCGCTGGCCTTGGCCATTGAAGCCAAGGACGATTGCACCAGTGAGCACCTGAGCCGCGTGCAGGTGTACGCGCTCGAAATTGGACGCGAACTGGGGCTGGACGCCGGACAATTGAAGGCCCTGCAAGCGGCGGCGATCCTGCATGACATCGGCAAGCTGGCCGTGCCGGACTACATCATTTCGAAGCCCGGCAAGCTGACGGCGGACGAGTTCGAAAAGATGAAGATCCATCCCGTGGTGGGCGCCGAAATCCTGGAGCGCGTGCAATTCCCTTACCCCGTCGCGCCGATCGTGCGCTCACACCACGAGAAGTGGGATGGCAGCGGCTATCCTTCCGGGCTGCGCGGGGAACAGATTCCGATTGGCGCGCGCATTCTCTCCACGGTGGACTGCCTCGATGCCCTCGCGTCGGACCGGCAGTACCGGCGCGCGATGTCGCTGGAGCAGTCGCTCAAGATCGTCCAGGAAGAGGCGGGCAAGGCCTTTGACGCCCGCGTGGTGGAGATTCTGGTACGCCGCGCCTCGGAGCTCGAAGTAAAGGCGAAGGCCGCTGCGGCCAAGTCCGTGCGCCTCAACTTTGATATGAAGATTGAGCGCGGCGAGGCGCCAGCCGCGGGCTTCGAACAGAGTGACCCTAAGCTGGCAGTGCACGTCCCCGACCAGCCCTCCTTCGTCGCGAGCATCGCCCGGGCGCGCCACGAAGTGTCGGCGGTCTACGAATTGACGCACGAGCTGGGCTCGTCGCTGAGCCTGGAGGAAACCCTCTCCGTGCTCGGCATGCGCCTCAAGGCCGTGATTCCGCACGACTGCATTGCTATTTATCTGCGCCGCGACGACACGCTCTACCCAGCCTTCGTCAGCGGCGAGAACGCCTCGCTGTTCTCGTCACTGGAGATTCCCCTGGGGCAGGGCCTGTCGGGTTGGGTGCTCGAAAATCACCGGCCCGTGATCAACGGCAATCCGTCGGTGGAACCGGGCTACCTGAATGATCCGACCAAGTTCAGCACGCTGCGTTCAGCCTTGGCGATCCCCCTCACCAAGGGCGACCATCTGCCGGCCGTGTTGACGCTCTACCACGCCGACCGCGACGCCTTCCATCGCGACCATTTGCGCATTCTGCAAGGCATTCAGGGCAAACTCTCGCTGGCGCTGGCCAACGCGCTCAAATTCCGCGAAGCGCAGGCCGGTTCCAGCCTGGATCCGCTGACGGGCGCGTTGAATGCGCGCGCCTTATTCTTCTACCTCGACGCCGAATTGAGCCGCGCCAAACGCGCCGAGTCCGCTTTGACGCTTTTCGTCTGCGATATGAACGGCTTTAAGGCGCTGAATGACCAGTACGGCCACAACCACGGTGACCGCCTGCTGCGCCGCGTGGCGACCCACCTGAAGGAGATGGTGCGCGGCTACGACGGCGTCGGGCGCCTGGGCGGAGACGAGTTTGTCGTAGTGATGCCTGGCCTCGAACCGGGGTTGGTGGCAGGCAAAATCGCTGAGATCGAACACGCCATCGCCACGGCCGCCGAAGCCGAAAACGTCGCGGGTCTGCTGAATTGTTGCACCGGCCACGCCTCGTTCCCGCAGGACGGGCAGGACGCCGAAGACCTGCTGGCTGTCGCCGATCAGCGGCTTTACCAGGCCAAATGCACGCGTGGCGCGGCTACTCAGGGTCTGCCGGCTCTGGAAAATGCAATCGCCAGAGTCGTGCCGGCGCCCTCTATTGCTGGGCCAGAAAAAACCGATAACTTTTAGAACGCCCGGGCAGCGCTTTGCGTCCATACGGGTAGATCGGAGCGACTGCGAGACCCATGACTGACCTATCCCCCGCCCACTTGGCTACATTAACCCAGGTGGTGGCTCCTTCCCTGATGGCTGCCGTCAAAATCACGGCGGAAGACAATCGCATCGTGCTCAACTTCGCTGACCTGTCGGCGGCGCTAGAATTGTGGAAGCCCTGGGGCTCGGCGGCCAAGCGCGCCGAATTTCTCCAGCGCTTTGAACAAATGCTGCTCCGCCTCAACGTCGTCATCGAATTCCGCGTCGAAGGCCGCCTATTGGGGGGCTTCGGCCCCGGCACGCACGCCGGCATTCTGCGCCGCCTGATCGCATGAAGCTCGCCACTCTCCTCATTGTCTCCCTCGGCGTTTCCCCGTGCCACGCCGAGACCCTACTGGTGCGCTACGTGGACCAGGAGGTGCTCCAGAAATGGGTGGCCCTGGCGAAAGCGAAGAACGCTGACCGCATGGAGCAAGTCCGGCAGCTTTTCCAAACCGCCGGCTGCGAACCCCAAGCGCAAAAGGTGAGCGGCAGCAAGCTCACCAATCTCATCTGCGAACTGCCCGGCCCCGAGGACTCCATCATTCTGGTGGGCGCCCATTTTGACAAAGTAGACAAGAGTGACGGCGTGATCGACAACTGGAGCGGCGCGGCGATGCTGCCCGCCCTTTATCAGGCGCTGAAGGGCGAGACGCGCCGGCACAAGATCCTCTTCGTCGCTTTCGCGGACGAAGAAAAGGGCCTCTATGGCTCCAAGCATTATGTGGCCAAACTGAAGAAGGAGGCCCGCAAGGCCTACACCGCGATGGTGAACATCGACAGCGTTGGCGCGGGTCCGGTGAGCATTTGGGCCGGTGGAAGAAACGATCCTGAGTTGACGAAGCTCGTCTCTCACGTCGCCAACAGTCTCCAAATCGATGTCGGGCAGGTGAATCTGGATCAGGTCGGCCTGGGCGACTCTTTTCCGTTCCACGATGAAAAGATTCGCACGATCGATTTTCACTCAATCACCAATGCCACTTGGCCGCTGCTCCACACGCCCAAGGACAACGCCCAGGCGCTCGTCTTCGAAGAGTACTGGAAGAGCTACCGGCTGATTGCCACCTACCTGGCTTATCTGGATCTGAAGCTCTAACTCAAAAGTTGTATCGCAATGAGAACTGCATCACGCGAGGCAGCGTGAACGTATCGGTGTATTTGCCGAAGGTGCCCGTGCTGCCCAGCGAGAGGCTGGTGAAGAACGGGTCAAACCGGGTAGAGTTGGTCACGTTGAAGACGTCCCAGCGCAGTTGCACCGTGTGGTTCTCGCTCCACGGCATGGCCACGGACTTCGATAGATTCATATCGATATTGAAATTGCCGTCGCCCCGGATGGAGTTGCGGCTGCCGGATTGGCCGGGAAAGGTGAAGTCCCACGAGTTGAGCGCCGCGCGGGGATCCTGGAAGATGTTCGGGCCGGACGCGCCACCGGCCACCGGACCCTGCGCATTCTTGTTCGTGCCATCGGCGAAGGGAATGCCCGTCGGGGTAGCGTAGCCAACCGCATTCCAGTTCGTCGGATAGTTGCGGCCCGGGCTTACCGAGATCGGCAGGCCGGATTGCTGCCGGTACAAAGCCCCCAACTGCCAGCCGCCGAAGACGCGATTCATCAGGCGGCCTTCGTGCAAGAAGGGCTTGCCCTTCCCGAAGGGCAGACCGTAAACGAGGTTGGCGTTCAACTGGTGGCGGGCATCGAAATCAGAAACCGCGCGGAACTGCGAGCGATTCCAGGAGTTGATGATGGTGCCATTCGAAGCCGTGGAGGACTCTGGCCGCGAGCCCAAGTCGATCGACTTCGACAGCGTGTAATTGAAGTGGATCTGGTCGCCGTTCGTGAAGCGCTTGCGCACCGTCATCTGGAAGCCGTGGTAACTCCCGGAGCCCACGCTACGCAGGGCGCGCAGGAAGCTGTACTGCTCGTTGAAGTAGGCGAAGCGGCCGAACTTCGAGCACGACGGCCGGCAATTGACGTCCACGCTGTAGAGCGCGTTCGTCGTGTCCGGGCCATTGGCGTCAAAGACCTGATAAATGCGCTGGGTGGCGGATTGCGTGGCACTGGCGGCCCCCGGGAACAGATTCTCCCAGTAGGGAATGCGGCCCACATTCGCGACGGGCGTGCGGGCCCGCGAAAGCTGCATCAACTGCGTGGCAGCCTCGAAGTAGGTGGCGCCGGAGGCGGGGTCCCGGAGGTTAGTGGGCTGCGCCATATCTTCGTAGATCAGCGAGCGGCGGCTCTCGCGGCCGACGTAGGAGGTTTCGACGAACCAGCCGTGGTCCAAGTCGCGGCCTACGGAGAGATTGAAGTTCATGGAATAGGGCGCGCGAATCCGGTCATCGACGGCGGTGGTGATGTCCTGAATCGCCGGGGCGGTCTGCGGGAAGCCGGCGGTGGGCGCGGGCTGCGTCAACTGCGCCGGGATGTTGTTGAAGCCGGTGTACCGGGGAGCGCTGGAGAGCGTCTGGCTGCCTGAGGGGTTCGTCAGGTTCGTCGCCAAACCGAGGGCCACGGCATCGAAGGTGGTGATCAGGCCGCTCCCGAAAAGGTCATAGTAGAGCCCCCAACCGGCGCGGACCACGGAGCGCCCCGGCGCGCCGAAGAGCAGCTTGCCCAAGCCGCCGCGTATTTGCGGCGAGTACGCCAGTGACGCGCGGGGGCCGAAGTTCTTCTTGTTGAAGCTATACAGGTCGCGGCCGCCATTCTCCTTCAACAGGTACTCGACGGGCGGAGTCTGCGATTGCGGCAAGCCCGCGCCCGCCAGCGACGCGCGTTGCGCGAAAAACTCGCTCAACGGCTGCCGGGTGCTGGTTTGCAAACCCGTACCCTCGTGAATCGGCGGCATTAAGGACCAGCGCAGGCCGAACGACGCCGTCAGATTGCGGGTCACCTTCCACGTGTCCGCCGCATAGAGCTCGTACTCGTCGTTGTTGAACTGGCGCGCGACGGCCGCGCCCGGGGCCAGCGGCCGCCCGGACTTGTCGTAGTTGTAGTAGGCGTTCACCTGCGAGATGACGCCCAGCGTGGCCAGCGCCGCGTCCCGGAAAGCCGTGCGGAAGGTCGTCGCCAAATCCGTGATCGGCGCGTTGATGTCGGCGCCGGTATTCGCCAACCAACTGGAGTTTACCGAAGCGTCGTTGAAGGACTTCGCGAAGTTCACCCGGTTGTTCCGGATCATGCGCGCGATCCCGCCGATCTTCCACTCGTGGTTGCCCTTTAGCCAGGTGAAGTCGTCAGAGAAGGTATAGACGGGCGTCTTGCGAATGATGGGCCGCGCGGTGCCGAAGCGGTCCGCCAAGCCGCGAATACTCACGAACGGGCCCAACAACACGCCGGTGCTCTCCTGGCTCGCGCGGGTGAGGCCGAAGCGGAAGCTGTTGATCTGCGTGGGCGAGAGCACCGAGTTCAGCCCCGCGCCGAGGGCGCGGCTACCGTTCAGGTTGGTGTTGTTTGGTGAGAGGCCGGGAAACTGCGGCGCGGTGATGTCGGTGTCGTCCTGTAGTTGCCCGCGCAGGAAGACGGTGTGGCGCGAGGCCTTGTCCAGCGTATAGTCGAGCCGCGTCATATAGGACTTCCAGTGGAGCCGGATCGGCGCGTTAAAGCGGAAGCCGGCCGTATTCAGGCCGTCGCCCGTGGAGAAGTCATTCGGCAGGGGGTAAGAGCTCAGCAGGTTGAGGGCGGCCGTGGACGGCCCCAGGCCCAGCGGGTCAATGCGGGTGCGCAGGTCGGCAGGAGTGAGCAAGCCGACTGACCGGTCAGTCCTCAAATACTGCACCTCGCCCCGGCGGAGGCTGGCCGTGGGCACCAGGCGCAGGATGCTATCTTCGCGACGGTCCTGCCGGCCTTCGAAGTTGCCGAAGAAGAAGAGACGGTTCCGTTGGATGGGTCCGCCAATGGTGCCACCGTAGATGTTGCGATTCAGTTTGGCCAACGGCACGCCGTTCAGGTTATTGAAGAAGCTATTGGCGTTGGTGGCCTTGTTGCGCAGAAACCAATAGGCGGAGCCATGCAGATCGTTGGTGCCACTGCGCGAAGCCAAGGTGATCTGGGCGCCGGAGGTACGGCCGAAGTCGGCGGAGACGCCGGTAGTTTGGATGCGGAACTCCTGCACGGTGTCGAGGGGCAAGCGGATGGCCGCGGTGAAAGAGGTCCGATCCTGCTGGTCATTCACGTCGACGCCATCCAGGGTGATGTTCGCCTGGTCGGACTTACCGCCGTTGACATTGCCCGAACGATAGCTATTGCCATTCTCACCGTAGTAAGTGACGCCCGGCTGCAAAGCGAGCAGGCCAATGATATTGCGGCCTTCCATCGGCAGTTCGAGAATCGCCTTAGGGCCGAAATGATTGCCGAGCGAAGCGTCGCGGATGTTCACCTGGGTGGCCGCCGCTTCCACCGAGACGACTTCGGTGACTACGCCCACCTCCAGTTGCACGTTCTGCGTGGTAGGCGTGGCGACGGCGAGGAGTAAGTCGTTGAAGCTCTTCGCGGAAAAGCCGGAGGCTTGGACGGTGAGGCGGTAGCGTCCAGGTTGTATCTGCGGGAAAGCGTAGGTGCCTTCACGGCCGGTAACGGCTTCGCGTTTCACGCCGTTTTCCAGGCTCGTTAGCTCCAGCTTCGCGTTGGGCACGGCCGCCCCAGAGCCGTCGCTGACGGCGCCATTCAAAGAACTGAGCGCCTGCGCCCAGGCGGAGACGCTAGCGAGGAAAAGGAAGCAGAAGATACGAGACATGGACGAACCCCTTGGTGTCCAGTGTGGGGTCGTTAGCCGGGCAGAGCAATTCGCTTGAGGCAAAGCGGCACTTTTCGGGGACGAACTGGATTCCTGTTCGGACCAATCACCGGGGTGGCTCGGACGGAAAGGAAGTTATATAGTAGCGGGATGCGTCGGGTCATCCTTGTCTTTTGCCTTACGGTCGCCGCCTTGGGCCAGAACGTTTCCTCCGGTCTTTCCGGCACCGTGGTCGATACGACTGACTCGATTATTCCCGGGGTCAAGGTGGTGGCCCGCCAGGTGCGGACTGGCTTTGAGAAGACTACGGTCAGCAACGAAACCGGGTACTTTTCCTTTCCGGATCTTACGTCTGGCGAATACACGCTCACCATTCAGCAGAACGGCTTTCGCAAGTACCAGCAGACGGGCGTCGCGCTGAACTCGGGCGAGCAGCGTTCGTTGGGGCGGATTCGGCTGCAGATTGGCGAGACGGCGGAGACGGTCACCGTGGAAGCGTCGGCGGCGCAGGTACAGTTGGGTTCCAGCGAGAAGTCGGCGTCGATTAACCAGGAAGACTTGCAGAATCTTGCGCTGCGCGGCCGCGATGTGATGGACGCCGTAGGCCTGTTGCCGGGAGTGATCGATACCAGCGACGGGCGCGAAGCGCCTTCGAACAATGGCACCGGCGGCCTGTTTCTTTCGGGTGGCCGCGACAACGCGAAGAACGTGAGTGTGGATGGCGTGACGACCTTGGACACGGGTTCCAACGGCGGCGTGCATTCGATGCCTTCGATGGATTCAGTGGGTGAAGTGAAGGTCTTGCTCTCGAACTACGCGGCCGAGTATGGCCGTAACTCCGGTGGGGCGATCACCATCATTACGCGGGGCGGCGGCAAGCGCTTCCATGGCAGCGGCAGTTACTTCAACCGTCACGAACGGTACTCAGCGAATAGCTTCTTCAATAACCAGCGCGGTGTCGCGCGGCAGCCGTACCGTTATAACATTGGCAACTACCAACTCAACGGGCCGGTATGTATTCCTGGTAAGTGGAATCGTGACCGCAGCAAGTTGTTCTTCTTTTGGAGCCAGGAATTTCAGAGCCAGTTTATTGAGTACGGCTCCCGGACGGTTACCGTGCCGACCGCGCTCGAACGGGCCGGCAACTTTTCGAAGAGCCTCGACACGAACGGGCGCGCGCGGGTGGTGCGAGATCCGCTAACGGAGCGCGATGCCGCCAATAACAAGCTGCCCTTCCCCGGTAACATCATTCCGCCGAATCGTCTGCATCCGCTGGGCCAGAAGATCCTGGGAATCTTCCCCATGCCGAATTTTGTCGATCCGATTCCGAATCGCGTGAACCAGTGGAACTTCATCTCCGCCCAGAGCGGCAACTATCCGCGACGGACCGATATCCTGAGGCTGGACTATCAGCCCTTCACAAAGCTGCAGACTTACTTGCGCGTAAGCAACACGCAGGACCGGCAGGAAGTCCCCTGGGGATTGTGGGTGAATGGCGCCATGAATATCCCATTAACCCCGATTGACTTTCGCCAACCGGGGCGCGGTGCAACACTGCATACCACTTACACGGTTTCTCCCACTATCTTCAACGAGCTGATCCTCGGGGTGAGCCAGAATCATCTCACTTACCAGCCGGTCTACCCGGATCGCGTTGATCGCACCAAGCTTGGCATCAACGTGCCGCAGTTTAATCCCAGCCTCAACGCCGGCAACCTGATTCCGAACTTCGCCTTCGGCGGCGTGCAAAACGCGGCGAGTGTCAATATGAGCGACGGCGTGCCTTATGACAATTCCAACCTGATTCTGTCGCTGGTGGAGAACGTAAGCAAAATCTACAAGACGCATACTTTCCGTTTTGGTGTCTACTATGAGCGCGCGCGTAAGGACCAGAGCGCCAACGCCGCCACTCGCGGCACGCTGGACTTCGGGGTGAACGCACTGAGCGAGTACGATACGAATTTCGCCTATTCCAATGCTATTCTCGGCTCGTATAACTCCTACACGGAGGCTTCGGCGAGGCCGCGCGGGTACTACTATTTCACCAACCTGGAGTTCTACGCGCAGGACGCCTGGCGCGTCAAGCCGAACTTACTCCTCGACTATGGTGTTCGTTTCTACGCCAATCAGCCGACTTACGACAAATTGAATCAGCTCTATACGTTTTCGCCCAACGCCTATGACCCAGCGAGGGCCCCTGCCTTGCTGCGTCCCGCGCTGGACGCGAACCGGCGCACGGTGGCCCAGGCGCCGGACGGCAGGAACTATCCGGAGGGCTTTATCGGTACGTTCGCGCCTGGCTTCGGCAACCCCGCCATTGGCATGATTCAGGCCGGAAAGAACGGCTTGCCACGCGGCCTGTACGAAGTTCCGAAGGTGATGGCGGCGCCGCGCTTGGGCTTTGCCTGGGATCCTTTCCGTCGCGGCCGCACGGCGATTCGCGGCGGGGGCGGCGTCTTCTTTGACCGCATCCAGGGCAATATGACTTACAACATGCTGCCGAATCCTCCGGCCATCTTTAGTCCGACGGTTTACTTCGGCACGTTGGACGGTTTGGCGGAGACGAGCGGCAAGGGCGTGCTGGCGCCTTCCGGTACGGTGCGCGCGATTTTTGGGAATAACCCGATGCCGACGACTTACAATTTTTCGCTGGGCGTGCAGCAACAAGTCGGCAAGACACTCATGCTGGATATCTCCTATGTGGGCTCGCTCAGCCGCCATCAGTTGTGGCAGCGCAATATCAATGCGATTCCTTTGGCGTCCACGCATCTCGATATCAATCCGCAGAACCGGAACCCCGCGCGTCCCACGGCTGCCTTGGCGAATAATTTTCTGCGGCCCATCCAAGGGCACGGCGACATCTTCCTCTACGAATTCGCCGCCGCTTCGAATTACAATTCCCTGCAAGCCCGCTTCACGCAGCGCCTGAGTCGGAATTTCAACTGGGGCCTAAGTTACACCTTTAGCAAGGCACTGGGCACGGCGTCGAGCGACGGCGCCTCGGTAAGTCCAACCTTCAGCCCACGCGCTTGGAACTACGGGCCGCTGAACTATGACCGTTCGCAGGTGCTGGGCATTAACTACAACTGGACGCTGCCCTGGAAGAACCGTCTGGCGCGGGGCTGGCAGTTCGCGGGCATCACGCGCGGACAGACGGGCGCGCCGTTTACGCCCGGCATCACGCTGGTGAACGGCGGCGACATCACCGGCAGCGCGTCCTTCGCGACGCGCCTCATGGTGGCGGACCCGTCGCTGCCGCGGGAAGAGCGTTTCCGCGCACCCTTCCGCGGCGAACTCGGCAACGTCGGCACCAATGTCTTCCGGGGCCCAGGATTCCTCAATCACGACCTGTCGCTCTACCGCAACTTCAAGTGGGAGCGCCTGTCGACCCAATTGCGGTTTGAGACCTACAACACGCTCAACCACACGCAATTCTCGGGGCTCTCCACCGGCACGCGTTTCAACAACGCAGGAGCCACGGAACAGATTGACCCTTTGTTCTTAGAGCCCACCAGCGCGCGCAACCAACGCCGCGTGCAAATCGCAATTCGCGTAACCTTCTAAGCTTTACTGCAGCGACTTCGGTAGGTCGAGAACCGGATTCTTGCCGAAGAAATGAAATGGCCGGATCTGGAAGCTATGCCACATGGTCGGCATCACCGGCCAATCCTCGGCGCGAGGCACGTGATGAAAGCCGAGTGTGTACCAGCCCACAATATCGGTATTGCTGATCGGCCGGTTAGCCTTGGTCCAATCGGCGAGCCCGTCGTTGCCTTGGCTGGCGGTAGGATAAACGCCAGAAGCGTAACGTTGGTTGGTGTCATAAGGCGTCACCCAGAATTGGTGCGCCGAAAAAGCGCCGAGCTTCTGCGGCGGATCATCGGGCGAAAGTAAGGACGTCGCCGTAGCGCCGGCCATGATCTCGTACCCCGTGGGATAGCCCAGCGGACCCTTCACATTCGGATTGACGAACATCCACATCGCCGGGCGATCCAGCTTGATATCGAGAATCGCTTCCTGCTCGGTCTTGGCCATCGACGGCTCCACCACCCAGATACTCTTGCGCATCGGATCATTAGGCAGTAACTTCTGCACTAAGCGCTCCGCCATGAAGCTATTGCGCGCACCGTCCACATCGAGATCCAGCCGGTAAGAGAAAAAGTGATCATGGTTAACGCCCAAAGTGCCCGGCGCGACTAACTTGCCATACTCCGGCTCCGCATGAGTATCGCCATGTGCGGCGACCGTCTTCTCCGCGACGGACTTCGTCTCAATCACGCCCGTTGCACCCACGGCGACGTCGATCGTGCCATCCTGCAGAAAACGCCAGTCCATGATGTAGTCGTAGTTGCCGATCACGGCGGCGGAGCGTAGCACTAACTCACGTGACGGCCGGCCATAAACTTCCGGGCCTTGGCCGTGCCGCCAAGCCGGATCGCTACTGGCGCGCTCAAACAGGCAGGCGCGTTGCGTGCCGACTTTCGGCGTGCCACGTTCCCCGGCCATCAGCGCATCGAAGTAAGTCGCCGTGGCGGGGCAATCCAGGCCGGCCTTCAAGGGCTGCAATAAGCCGCCGTCGGCATAGAATTCGCCCGCGTCAATAAAGACGCGATTATTCCAGCCGTTCGCCGGATCCATGTAAGGCACGAAAAGTTCCGAGATCGACCCCTCATACATCACGGAGCGTTGCCGCGCACCGTCCGTATAGCGGACTAAGTTCAGCACCACGCCCAAGCGTTGATCAATCCGAAAACGAAAGCGCCAATTCTGCCAGGAGACTTCGCCCTTATCGATCTTGTAAGCAGCTCCCATCGGCTGCGTCATTAAGATCGGCGTGGTGCCGGCGCGGGGATTCTCCGGTAGTTCCTCATAATTAATCGCCCCTGCGCCCACCGGAACGGCGCCGGTATCGATGACTTCGAGTACCTTCTTGTTCACGACATCAATGCGCGCGGTGAGCCCTTCAATGGAACGGCCCCAGCCATGATAACTACCATGAATTTCGGTACACCCGCCAAAGCCGATTCGCGCCGTCGCTTGCGCGGGCACGGAGACATAGGAGACCGGGAGTCCGCTGCAGCGCACCAGATTCAAGTCCGTGATGCCGCGTTTTTTCAAAGCCTCCACGATGCGAGGATCCTTCTTCATCGCTTCGCCGGCGCCGGACATTTCGCTATCGAGAAACGGCGCTTGCACGCCCTTCATTTCTTTCCAACTGACTAACTTCTTGCCGGTGATATCCACGCGGGCTTCGTAAGTCACTTCTTTTTCCAGCATGATCACGTCGGCCTCGCGCGGCATCGGCTGGCCAGGCCGCCAGGCGAGCGCGGCGTCCTTGGCAGGGGCGCGCAGGAGGATACTGGGGAAGTAACTGTCGGGCGTGGCGTGGCCCGCTTTCTGAATGGTGTCGTAGACGGCCCAATACTCGCTGGTGGTGAGTCCGTCGAGCGGATGGTGTTGGGCAAGCACAGGCAGCGCCAGGGCAAAGAAGATGCGGCAGAAACTCATTGCCGTAGGGTAGCAGAAGATCGGGATTTGCTATGCTCCGGGTATATGTTCGCGGGTATCCGGAAGAGGCCCGCCGGCTGCGTCAGGCGGTGGTGAACCACCGCGTCGTAGAAAAGCAGCAGAGAGTTGAAGTTCTGCATATTCGTCACGGTGCAAGGGCCAGATTCACTCCGTCGAATCTGTAAGACGGGCCAAATCACCTTGTCACGGCGTTCCGGGTTTGAGCACCAGCACACCGGCGCCACATCCGCCTTTGGGCACCGATACCGGTCCCCGGGGGATGAGGACGGAAAACTTCGGCGAGCCGGTACTAAGCTGGTAAGTGCCTGGCGCGACCGGCCCAATGCGGTAATGATTCTTCTGGTTCACCCGGCCTTGAAAGGTGCGGCCTTCACTGCTCTTGGCGATCACTGTCAGGCCGGCTAGATTCGGTTTGGCGACGTTTTCCAGGCTAACGTCGCCCTCCAGCACGGTGGGCGTCCGGCCAGCGGCCCAGTCGGCGAGGAAGCGAATATCGGCCGCGGCTTCGGCGATGGGCCGCGAGCCATCGCAAATGCTGGTAGCGAGGCTGCCGTCGTCCAGGCGCCGCGCAAGCACCAGAAAGCGTTGGCCGCGCGGGAAAGTAATCGCGCAGGTAGTATCGTCCGGGGCGAGCTTCACTTGGCGAGTGCCTGCGGGGAGCCCGGCCAACACGCGCTCCACGAGGAAGCCGGAGTCCGCTTGCGCGACACCGGTGAAGGCCACCATTTCGGGGCTTACCCGCATGCAGATGGGCACCGAAAGGCAAGAACAGGCATTGAGAAGCTGGGCGCTCCAGAGCACCAGCAGCGCGCGCATGCTATTTCGCTCCCACGACACCCGTCAGCGGCGAACTCGCCGACGCATACAAGCGTTTCGGCATGCGTCCAGCGCGATAGGCCAAGCGTCCGGCGATGACGGCATGTTTCATGGCCTCGGCCATGCGCTCGGCGTCCTCAGCCTCGGCCACCGCGGTGTTCATCAGCACGCCGTCGTAGCCAAGTTCCATCGCCAAGGCAGCATCAGATGCCGTGCCAACGCCCGCGTCGACAATCAGAGGCACGGTGTGAATCTTCTCGCGCAAGATGCGCAGATTCGTCAGATTCTGAATGCCCAGCCCCGAGCCAATCGGCGCGCCGAGCGGCATCACGGCCGCCGCGCCAGCGTCGATCAGGCGGCGCGCGTTGATCAGGTCATCCGTGGTGTACGGTAGCACCACGAAGCCTTCCTTCACCAGCACGGTGGTAGCTTCGAGCAAGCCGGTATTGTCCGGGAAGAGCGTCTCCGGGTCGCCGATCACTTCGAGCTTCACCCAGTGCGAAAGGCCCACTTCGCGGCCCAGGCGCGCCGTGCGGATGGCGTCGTCGGCCGTGTAGCAGGCCGCGGTGTTGGGCAGCAGGAAGTAGCGGTCGCGGTCAATGAAGTCGAGCAGGCTCTCTTTGGTCTTGTCGTGCAGATTCACGCGCCGCACGGCGACGGTGACTACTTCGGCGCCGCTCGCTTCATGGCAGCGGGCCATCTCCGGAAAGCTGCGGTACTTGCCGGTGCCAATCATCAGGCGCGAACGGAATTCCCGTCCGGCGATGCGAAACGTATCTTCCATAACTTACTGGTGGGTCGGGGTGAGGCGGCCGAGCGCTTCGGCGAGCAACTGGGCGATTTCGGGAGCCTGCCGGCGCTCAATGTCGTGTCGGTGCATGTAGTAAACGGGCTTGCCGTCCTGGAAAATGGCCATCGATGGCGAGGAGGGCGGGAACTGGCCCAAATGCTGATCGCGCAGATGATCCGTCGCGTCGACGTCGCCGCCTGCAAAGACGGTAACGGTGCGGGTCGGCTTGTGCGCTCCCTGCAGGGCCATGCCCACAGCAGGGCGGGCTTTCCCGGCGGCGCACCCGCAAACGGAGTTCACCACCACCAGCACGGTGCCGCTGTCAGGAGTGAGCGCGGCGTCCACTTCGGCCGGGGTACGCGCCTCGTCAACGCCGTACTTCGTTAAGTCCTGCCGCATGGCGGCGATTAACATCTCTGGATATGCCATGGTGATTCCCCTACACTGGTTCTTCCGGGCTACAACGTCCGGCTACTTCTAGTATGCAGCGAATCCAGGTCTATCTCAAAGTGGTGGTGGAAGCCGATGACGACGAACGCACCGAAAAGCTCGCGACGGAGATGCAACGCATGTTGAAGCGCATCCACGGCGTACGCGAGGTGGAGATTACCAATTTCACCTCGGAGAGCTTCGACGAGCCCGAGGAGGACCAGACATGACGAAGGCCATCGTCGGCTTGGAACTGGCCGAACTCGAACAGGCGCTCCGGCCGGAGCCCGCCTACCGCGCCCGCCAGGTGTTCGACTACGTCTACACGAAGCGCATCTTGACCTTGGACCGCATGACGTCCCTCCCGGCGACTCTGCGCCAACGCCTCGCCGCCGAACTACCCGTGGGCATGCCCACCGTGCAGCATCGCTACGACTCCAGCGACGGCACGCGGCGCTATCTGCTGGACCTCGCCGACCAACGCACCGTCGAAACCGTCCTCATGCCGCAGGACGATCGCGACACTATCTGCATCTCCTCCCAAGTGGGCTGCCCGGTGGACTGCAAGTTCTGCCTTACCGCCCTGATGGGCCTGGAGCGCAATCTCACCGCCGGCGAGATCGTCGCCCAGGTGCTGCTGGTGATGGAGCACAACGGCCTTTCGCCCACTGACCGGCGCTTGAACCTCGTCCTCATGGGCATGGGCGAGCCACTACTGAACCTGCCGAACGTGCTGAAGGCCACCCGCCTGCTCACCGGCGTCATCGGCATCGCGCCGAAGCGCATCACGCTCTCGACATCGGGCATCATTCCGAAGATGATCGAGCTTGGCCAAGCCGAAGTGCGTCCGCGCCTCGCGATTTCGTTGAACGCCAGCTACGAGGCGCAACGGCGCGAACTGATGCCGATCACCAAGAAGTACCATCTGGCGGACCTGATGGAGACCTGCCGCCAGTACCCCTTGCGCAAGGACGAGCACCTCACGTTTGAGTACGTGCTCCTGAAAGACGTAAACGACACCGACGAAGACGCGCGCCGCGTCGTGCAACTCGTCGGCAAGCTGAATTGTAAGGTGAACCTGATCGCGCTAAATCCAGGGCCGGGAATCCCGTTCGGCACCCCTACGCCGGAGCGCGTCGCATCTTTTCAGCGCATCGTCCGCGCTCAGGTGCCGTGCTACTTGCGCAAGCCCCGCGGCCGCGATATCTACGCCGCTTGCGGCCAATTGAAGCGGATGGCGAGCGAGGAATTGGTGACCTTAGGCGGCTGAGGGCCGCTTAGACATAGGGGATTTATGGCGGCTGTCCAGTAGTGGAAAACTCTGGTCTAGCTAGTTGCGCCGTTCCCGCACCCACCTTCCTTCGTTCGAGCTTGCGCCTAACCCCCCAGCGCCGCCAGCGCCCGGGAGCGGACTTTGGCGTCGCCGGCGGCGGCCGCCCTTTCGAGATACGGCCGAGCAGCGGCCGTATCACCGGCGGCCAGCAGCGCCAGCCCCAGGCCAAGGTTCGCGCTTGCGGATGCCGGACGCAGGAGCACCGCGGCGCGGTAGCGCTCCACCGCCGCCGGGGTCTGGCCGCGCGCCAGCAGCAGATCTCCCAGCAATTCAAAGGCGTCCGCGAAGGAAGGATCGGCGCCGATGCAGGACTCCAGCTCGCGCTGCGCGTCGTCGTAACGGTTCTCCCGCCCCAGCAGCAGCGCGTAGTTGAAGCGCGTCCGGGCATCTTTCGGACGCAGGCGAAGGGCCCGCGCGAAAGCCTCGCGCGCCTCAGCCGTTCGTCCGGCGCCACTCAGCAGACTGGCGAGGTTGGCGTGGGCGTCGGCGTAGTCCGGCTTGATGCGGATGGCCTCGCGGAACGCGGTTTCGGATAGCTCCAGAATCCCCAGATTGTTGTGCGCTTCCGGCAACTCCGGATCCTGCACGAGCGCGCGCCGCAGCGAGGCGGCGGCATCGGTCCGGCGGTCGAGCGAAGTGTAGGCGAGGCCCAGCTCATGCCACGTCAACGCTCGTCCAGGCTGCAAAGCCGCCGCGCGCCCCAACACCTCGACAGCCTCCGCATGAGCGCCGGACCTTCGCAGCGCCGTGCCCAGCTTCTGCGTCAGTTCGGCCGACGCCGGATCCCGCCGCGCCGCCGTCCGGTACCAAGGCAGCGCCTCCGCCAGGCGGCCGCTGTTTTCGAGGGCCTCCGCCAGATCGAGGTACCACTCCGCGCGCGGCGGGGCGAAGCGCTGGATGGCCCGCGTGAGCCGGGCGATGCCCTCCGTCAGATTGCTCTTCTGCTTCACCTGCGCGGCTGCCAGGTAGAGCTCACTTTCGGGCGAGGCGGGCAGCTTTTCGGGATAGTACAAGGCGACGGGTCCGCGATAGTGATCGCGGATCTCCTGGCGCGCGGCCAGCGGATCGCCGGCGGGCGGACGGCGCTGGATAAAGTGGTCCGTCGCGACAGCGTGGATGACATCTTCGGTGCGGCGCTTCGGCAGGTGGCAGCCTGCGCAGTTCTCCTGGGCGGCCACATGATCGCCTGTAGCATGACACTGCCGGCATGCGGCGTCGTAGTGCCGGACGGCGTCCGCCCCGCGCGGCGCCGCGTGCGGATCGTGACACGTGGTGCAGAGCATTTTGCCGGCGCTCTTCACGAAGCAAGCGGAGCGGCGCAGACGATAGGCCGAGTTCACGATCTCGAACTTATCCTCACGTCCAGCGCTGGGGGCATGGTCAAAATTGAGGATAAAGTCACCCAGCGGCTCACCGGGGCGGAAGGAGAAGGGGCCGCGCCCCAGACGCTGGATGGCGTTGGGCAGCGGGAAGCTCGTCGTTTCGAGATGACAGGCCATGCAGACTTCGAGTTGCCGCTCGGCGGGAAGTCGCTTGGGATTGACGATCGCCTGACGGATCAGCGCGCGTGGCGTCGCGGGGACGCCCGCGAGTTGCGCGTGGCGCTGCCCGGGCCCGTGGCAGCGCGCGCAATCGATGCCTTGCGGCAGCGCGCCGGCGTAGACGGAATCCGAAACTCGTGCGGTGGGGATGCTGGGGTAGGCATTGTGGCAGAACATGCAGTCGTAGGTGATGGGGCGGCGGAAGCCCTCGTGATCGGGACGGTCGTATCCAGGATTCATCGCCCACAGCCCGCCCTTCTCGGCGTACCAACCTAACGGCAGCTCGAACAGCGCGCCCGCCGGTGTGCGATGCAGAAAGGTTCGCGCCAGATGGCCGGAGCCCATCACAAAGTGGATCTGTTTCTCCATGACGTTGATTTCGCGGCCAGCGTCATCCAGTTGCCAGCGCCGCTGGAAGTGGTTACCGTCTCGGGTGAGGTTACGAAACCAGCTTTCCGACGGCGCATGGTAGTAAGTGCCCTCGCCGGTATTGGCCGCAGAGGCCGCCGCGAACGAGCGGCCCATGCCGGTGCGCTGATAGGTTTCCCAAATGCTCCGGTGGCAGCCCGCGCAGACGCGGGAGTCCTCGGGCCGCGCGTCAGCGACAGTAAGTAACAGCAGTAGCCACCATGTTTTCATGAAAGATCCTGAAGGTTAGTAGAGCACTTTTGTGATACTCTACCAAGTCTATTGGCGGCAGGTTCTCGTAGTTGTCCTGACGCCACGAATCAGCTTTAAGGGGCTCCACCTGTGAAATTGCTTCAACTATTTCTGTTTCTCCTCGCGACACCGGCGCTACTGGCGCAGAGTGGCGCCGCCACCATCCAAGGCACCGTCCAGGATTCCACGGACGCAACCATTCCCGGCTGTAGCGTCGAAGCGCTGAACCAGGCCACTGGCGTGGTCACCAGCACCACCGCGGGCGCCAATGGCTTCTATTCACTCCGGGGCCTCTTCGCCGGCAGCTATCGTTTGACGTTCGCCGCGCCCGGCATGAAAAAATCCGAGCAGGTGATTACCTTGCAGAACGGCCAGGTGCTGGTGCTGAATCCCAAACTCAGCGTGGGTGATGTCAACGAGAAGGTGACCGTGAGCGGTGAGACGCTGCAGTTAGCGACTTACGATAGCGGCACGGTGAACACCCAACTCGACGCGGCGCGCATCAGCCAACTGCCGCAGAATGGCCGCAACATTCTGGGCCTCGCCCAGAATACCGTGCCGGGCCTCGAAGCCGGCGGCACCCGCGCCAACGGCCTGATGGGCGAAGGCATGGAATACTCGCAGGACGGGGCGCCCATGACCAACCGCAACTTCGGCAGCCCCGCGAACTCCTCACAAGCGATCCTGCCGGATCCGGATTCGGTACAGGAGGCGCGCTTTGAAACGCTGAATTCCAGCGCTCAGTTCGCGACGCCCGCCACGGTGATTCTCACCACCAAGTCCGGCACCAACCAGTTCCACGGCAGCCTGTTTGAAACCGCCCGGAACAACTACTTTGGTATCGCGCGTGCCCGGCAGGATCCCGCCAACTTTAAGGCTCCGCCCTTGGTGCGCAATGAGTTCGGCCTCTCCATCGGCGGCCCCATCTGGATTCCGAAGCTCTACAACGGACGAAACCGCACGTTCTTCTTCGTCGCCTTCGAGCGCTTCTCCCTGCGGCGCAGCGCCCAGCAACTGATGTACGTTCCCACCGTGGCCATGCGCAACGGCGATTTCTCGGGCCTGGTGAATGGGGCCAATCTGCTCCAGCAACTCTACGACCCCAACACCACGCAAAGCCGCGAGAACAACTACTCCCGTCTGCCCTTCAGCAACAATCAGATTCCGTTGAATCGCATCAGCCCCTTGGCGAAAACGCTCTACGCCGCCACGCCGTTGCCCACCTCGAACGATAATCCCCTGGTCAACTTCAATCTGAACGGCCAGAACCGCACCGAACAGACGGTGCCCAACTACACCACGCGCCTGGACCACGTCTTCAACGACAAGAACCGCGCCTACTTCCGCTTCACGGAAATCGACCAGCAGCAGCAGGCTTTGCGTAACTTCCCCTCCAACTCTCCGGCGAACATCGCCAGCCCGGAACTGGAGGCCGGTTCCACCGGCTTCCGGCGGATTCCCATCCAAACCATCAGCGGCGCGCTGGGCTGGACCCGCACCTATTCGCCCACCTTCTTCTCCGAGACCATCCTCTCCATCCAGTGGCAGCGCATGTACGTGGAAGGCAACGATGCCTCGCGCAAGAATTTTGAAAAACAGTTCGGCCTGCCCAATAACTTCGGCCAGATCGGCTTCCCGGCCATCGGCGCGAACCTGCTGATGCCCTACGGTGGTTCGCAGTGGAACTACGGCATGAGCCAACGCGTCAGCACGCTCGATCAGAATTTCAACAAAATCGCCGGCAAACATCAGTTCGCCTTTGGCGCCCGTATCCGTCACGAGAAGTTCGGCTACATGTCGGACCGTTCGCCCAACACCATCGCCTACAGCAATCAGGCCACCGGCCTCTACGACCCCAGCACCGGTATCAACTTCGGCAACCGGCCAAACTCCGGTTTCGCCGACGCCGACTTCTTCCTCGGCGCCGCCTCCAGCTTCAGCCAGAATCGCAATGCGCCCTTCAATAACTGCTGGCTGATCGAATTCGACTCCTACGTGCAGGACAACTGGCGGGTGAGCCAGCGTCTCACCATCAATGCCGGCGTCCGCTGGGAAGCGCATCCGGGGCCGGTGGCCGCCAATGATTATCTGGTGGCGTTTAACCCGAAGAATAATGCCCTCTCGCTGCCGCGCTCGCTCGATTACTACGTCCAGCAGGGCCTCACGCAAGAAACTCTCCTCACCAATTTGCGCAACCTCGGCGTGAAGTTTGAAACGTTACAAGAGGGCGGCATGCCGTCGCGGGGCGTCAACTCCGCCAACTGGAACATCATGCCGCGGCTGGGCTTTGCCTACACCCCGTCCTTCGGCCGGAACGGAACGGTGATTCGTGGCGGCTTCGGTGAGTACATCTACCCGGTGCCCGTGCGCAACTCCATCCGCTACCTAACGGCCAGTTACCCCTTCACCGCCGGCTATTCCCAAAGCTATACGTCAGCGGCCCAAGCGCCGGACGGACTACCCAACCTGCTGCTCCGTTCGCCGCTTAACGTCATCACCGGCCTCAACAGCGCCGGAGTGGTGAATACCAACTCCACCACCGCCCTGCTGCCCGGCATCGGCACCGGCACCGTGCTCAGCCCCAACTACCCGCCCGCCCGCGTGCGCGAGGCGAACTTCACCTTGGAGCAGCCCTTCCGCGACGGCTCGGTGCTGCGCTCGTCCTTGATCTATACGCACGGAAATAACCTCGATCAAAACTTCCTGCTGAACAACGCGCCCTCCACCTACGTTTGGCAGGCCGCCACGGGGACCACTCCTCCCACCGGCCCGCTGGCCGGCGTCGCCACCCGGCCCTACGATCAGCGGACTTGGGGCTCCATCACCCAATCGACGAAGCTTGGCTTCTCGAACAACACCGCCTTCCAACTGAACTATCAGCGGCCCTTCCGCAAGGGCTTCGGCTACCAGGTCTTCTACGTGCATTCCCGCGCTTTCCGCGTCGGTGGCAATACTTTCCGCGATAACTCGCTCTACCCGGCCCAGAATTATGCCGCGGGCGCGATTCCGCGCGGCCTGGATGTAGGCACCCCGCTCGAACCGAGCGAGGCATTCAACCGTTGGCAGAACTACCGCCTCGATACGGCGATTCCCCGGAACCGGATTTCCTTCAACGGCATTGTGGACGTGCCTTTTGGTAAGGGCAAGCGCTTCCTGGGCAACAGCAACAAATTCGTCAACGCTTTGGTTGGCGGCTATCAGATGGCCTTTGTCGGCACGGTAGTCTCGCAGGCTTTCCAGGTCGGCAATAGCAACTGGGGCGAAACCAATCCGATCAAACTCTCAAAGACGTCCCAGCCGGTCACCGATTGCCGCTCCGGCGTTTGCCGTCCGGCGTACCAGTGGTTCAACGGCTACATTCCGCCGAATCTCGTCAACGCCACCACGCGCGGCGTCCAGGGCATTCCGTCTGACTACCGGGCCTATCTCGCGCCGATCAACAATACACCGGGTACGACGCAATTCGGCAACAACAACATCACCATGAGCCTGGCCAACGGACAGCAGGTGCTCACCGGCTTCAACCCCGGTCCGGCGGGCCCCCAGCCGTATAACGCGTTGGTGCTGCAGGGGCCGAAGAACTTCCAAAGCGACATCTCGCTCTACAAGGAGTTCGCCATCGCCGAACGTTGGCGCCTCCGTTTCAACGTGGACGCCTTCAACGCCTTTAACATCCAAGGACTCAACAATCCCAACGCCTCCGACGGCTTGGTGCAGTTGCAGCAATCCTTCTGGACGCCGCGTCAGGTACAATTCACGGCGCGCCTTTCGTTCTAGACACTCTGCTGAAAAGACCACTCCGCAGGACCGGTCTTCCAGGCCGGTCCTACGTTTTTCACCAAGCCTCACGGCGCCTCGCGCACCAATTCATGATGCCGCCTCCGCGCCGCGAGCGCCTTCTCCCGTTCCCCCAGCCTGCCGTAGAGTTGCGCCAGCGAATAGTAGGCCGGCGCGTATTCAGCGTTCAGCTCCACCACGCGCTCCAGTAGTGCTACGGCTCGCGCCGGCTCCGCCTGTCTGTGCAGCGCAAACGCCGCGGGCCAAAACTTGCCGTCCAGCGCCAAAGCCTTCTCCCACAGGGCCGCGTCGCCCCGCTCCAGGCCTAGCAAATACCAGCCCAACGCCGACTCCGCATGCGCAGCCGCGTACTGCGCCAGCCTTGTCTCCACCGCCTTGCCCGCCGGCAGCAGCGTCTCTAAGCCCGCGTATAAAGTCTCGTCCTCGGGCGCCAAATCAATCGCCGCCATAAACGCGGTCACAGCCGCCGGGTTCCGGCCCTGCGCATACAGCGCCAACCCCAACAACCGCCACAGTTCCGCTTCCTTCGGGAACTCGAGCAGCGCCGCCCGCAGCAGCGTCTCCGCCCGCTTCTCCTGGCGCGCATCCAGCAGCGCCTTCCCGGCCTCGCCCATCCGCCGGGCGAACATGCCCCGGGCGCGCTCCACCAGCGGCGACCCCGCCGCCAGCTTCCGCGCCTGCTGCATCGCCGCCACCGCCAAGGCCGCCTCCCCGCTGCGCAGCCGCGCGTCGGCCAGGGCCAGCCACACCACCGGCTCACCGGGCGTCAACTTGGCCGCTTCTTCCAGCGCCGCCCGCGCCTCAGCCACGCGACCCGCCTTTAACGCCGCCAGCCCCTTCTCGAGCCCCTGCTCGGGCCAAGGCTCAGCGCCCAGCAGCAACAGGACCAGAACTAGCGCCACGGCACCCGCCCCACCACCCCGGCCCCCTCCTTGATCCGGTACAGCGCTCCCGCCTCCAGCTTCCCGATCACCTCGGTCTCCCCATTGGGCCAGCGAACCTCCACCCGCCCGGCCTCCTTCGCCGGCCCCAGGCCAAAAAGCAGAGTGAAGTCATGCTGTGACCCATAACTCCCGCCGCTGCGTACCTCATCGGTCTGCGTATGGCCTTCCACGGTGACTTTCACCCGCGCCCCGATCGCGCTCCGATTGCTCCGCGTCCCTTCCAACTGAACTCCGAAACTGCTCCCCCGGCGGCCCTCCACCCGATACACCGAAGGCGCCGCGTTCATATTCGCCACCACCACCTCGGCCACGCCGTCGCCATCCAAATCCCCCACCGCCAGCCCCCGGGAGGCCATCGGGGTACCGGTGCGCAGCGTCGCAAAGACCCCTCCCCCGTTCCAGTACAGGCTCTTGCTCTGTCGATAGGCGGCCTTTAATTCGGGATAGATGTGCCCGTTCGCCATCACCATATCGGGCCGGCCGTCCAGATCAAAATCCATCACCCCGACTCCCCAGCCCACGGCCGTCGCATCGCGGGCGAAGCCCGTCTCCTGCGTCGCATCGACGAAAAACCAGTCCCCCAGATTCCGGTACAGGCTCGGCGACTCGTCGATGAAGTTCGTCTTTACCAGGTCCAGGCGGCCGTCGCCATCCACATCCACCGCCGCCACGCCCATGCTCCCCAACTCCTCGCCGTCGGCCCCGTAAGCGGCTCCGGCCTCCACGGCCACATCGGTAAGGGTGCCATCCCGGTTGTTCCGGAGCAGAATCCCCGGCGTGGAATCGCAAGCGATATAGACATCCATCCACCCATCGCCGTCAAAGTCGGCGGTCACCACGCCGAGCCCGTAGTGCAGCCCGCTGATGCCCTGCAGCGCGGTCCGGCTGACATCCCGGAACTTTCCCGCCCCTTCATTGCGGTACAGAATTGGCCCGTCCGTGGGGAATCCGCGCGGCCCGCAGAAGACATCCAGGCCCAGCCAGGTGCAGTACTTCGTCGCCCCGGGCGCTGACGCCGTGGCGAGATCGAAGCTCACATAGTTCGAGACCACCAGGTCCAACCGCCCGTCCCGGTCGTAGTCGACAAAGGCGCAGCCGGTGGCAAACCGTTTCCCGCTCTCCGGCAGGCCGGCCGCCGCCGTCACATCGCGAAACTTACCTTGCTCGTTGCGATACAGCCGGCTCGCCCCATAGTAGGTGAGCAACACGTCGGTCCACCCGTCGTTGTCAAAGTCTCCCGCACAGACGCCTTGGCCCCACGGCCGCGCCTGGAGTCCGCTTCCGGCCGAGACGTCTACCCACGCCTTGCCCGTGTTCCGGTATAGAACCGGAGCCACGCCGTCGGCGAACAGAAGATCGGGTTTGCCATCGTGGTCGAAATCGATGATCGCGACGCCGTTACCGGTCATGCTCAGAATGTACTTCGAGCTACCATCTCCGTAGCGGTGCCGCGCCGTCAGACCCAGCGGCAGCTCGCGCAAAGTAAAAGCGGGCGAGGCCACCTTCGGCCCGCCCGCCGTTTTCGCCGCTCGGGGACCGCCGCCCATTCCCTGGAAGAGCAGCAGTCCCGCAAGTAGCCATTCGTTCATCCTTTCAGTTTAGAAGGTGAGCTTCAACGCCATTTGCACCAGTCGCGCATTCACGGACGTGGAGGTGATCTGGCCGTATCCCGTGTTGTCGATGTTGTTACCCGGGTTGCCGAAGTTGGCCTTGTTCAGCAAATTGAACATCTCTGTCCGGAACTGCAGGTTGACGCGCTCGGCGAACCGGAAGTCTTTGAAGACCGAGAAGTCCACCGTGCTCTGTCCCGGCCCGCGCAACATGCCACGGCCGGAATTGCCGTAGGTGCCGCGCGGCGCCCGGAAGAACGCCGCCGGGTTGATGTAGTTGCGCAGATTGCTCTTCACGTCCCCCGGCGTCACCAGGGGAACGCCCGCGTTTACATTGGCAAAGAACGGGGCCGCCGGATCGGTGGCAATGCCGCCCAGTCCCTGACCGCTATCGCGGTTGAACACCGTGATCGGCGTTCCGCCCTGGGCGACAAAGAAGGCGTTCAGGCTCCAGTTGTTGAGCAGGAACTTGCCGGCTCCACCCGTGAACTTGTTCGGCAGATCCTGATTCAACACGATCGTTAAGCGGTGCGTGCGGTCGAAGTTGGCCGGCCCCTTGGCACGGCTGAAGTCATTCCACGGCGTCGGAAAGAGGCTCGTGAAAAAGCGCGCGCTCTCGTCGCCGTTGCCGAGTGTTTTGCCCCAGGTGTAGGCGCTCTGCATCGTCGTCAGTTTGCTGCGTTTCTTCACCGTGGTCTGGAACGAATGGTAAGAAGAAGAGCCGTTCTGCGCGGTGACCAGCAGCGTGCCGAAGCCCGGGTAACGGCGAACCGCGCTCCCGTCGGCCTGCGGAATGATCGGGTTGAAGTTCCGGCGAGCCATCAGGTTGGTGCCCTTCGTACCGACATAGGCCGACTCGATCAGGACGTTGCCAGGCAACTGCCGCTGCACGCTGAAATTGTACTGCCAGGCGTTGTCGTACTTGGTATTCTTTTCCGTACCCCAAACCTGCTGCTGATCGGTGGTGCGCGTGGGGAATGGAATCCGCTTCGGATCGTAGCCCGGATCCAGATACGTCCAGTTGTCCGGCGCGTTCAACGCGCAGGGACTGCCCGGCGCGGCACAGTCAGCTTCCACCTGAGCAAAGGTGGGCGGGTTGTTGAACGCCTGCTGAGCAATCTGGCCCGTCCGGGTATCGTAGTAAAGTCCGGCGCCCGCGCGAATCACCCACTTATCGCTCAACCGGTAGGCGAGGCCCAACCGGGGAGCGAAGTTGTTGGCGTCGTTGTAGACGGCGGCCTTCGGCACGCCGTTCACCCCGCCCTGCACAATCCCCGAGCTTTCCAAAGTGCCGACTCCGGTGTACCGGTCCGGCCACCAGTTCACCATGCCCAGGTTGTAGGCCGCCGGCTGAAAGTGATACTCATACCGCACGCCGTAATTCAAAGTCAGCCGCGAGTTCACTTTCCAGTCATCGTTGACGAAGCCGCTCATCAGGTTGTCGCGCATCTTCAACTCGCCGCCAATCCCGGGTGCGCCGAACTGCTTTAAGCGCGCGTGGCTCAGCAGGAAGTCGGCATACTCGTCGCCGCTTGCTTGGCCGTTAAACTGCCACAGGCCGCGGCTCACTAGAGCATTCCGCGGGTTGTAATTGGAAACCTGGCTTTCCACCCCGTACTTGATATTGTGTTTGCCACGGATCCAGGTCATGGTGGCCCCCATGGTGTAGCGCTTGATGAAGTCCGACCAGTTCGCCTGGTTGCCGAATTGCGTGTAATTGAGGATATTGATGCGCGGCATCCCGTCCAGGTTCGTAATCGACAGGGGCTTCAGGCCGACGCTGGTCGGAGCATCCTGGTTCTGCATCTGCAAAAACTGCGAGGAGTCGTCAAAGCCAAACCTTGCTTCCAGCACCTGGGTGGGGCTGAACAGGTGGGTGTAGGTGACATTGCCGGAATCCTTTTGCCGGTTCGCGATGTTGCCGAAGCCTGGCAAACCCTGGCCGAAGGGCGACAGATCGCCTTGCTTGCTCTTAAACCAACGGCCGGAAATCGTATCTTTCTCGCCGAAGCGATGGTCGAACTTCACCGTCCACATGTCGATATCGGTGGCAATGGATTGCGCGGCAAAAAAGTTATTCGCGCCTAAGGAGAAGTTGGGCGACGGAATGAACTTATCCTGAATCGCCTTGGAGATCGGGTTGATCCGCGACGGGGGAATCAAAGCGCCCGGAAAGGGTTGGCCGGTGAGCGGATCGTTGATGGCCCGCCGTTGCGAGAAATCGCCGTTGCGCATCGCGACGGTGGGCACAATGCGCTGGATCGCCGCGCCAGAGGAGTTGGCGTTGCGCTGCCGCGAACTTTCGAGGCCCACGAAAAAGAACGTCCGGTCCTTGCCGTTGTAGATTTTCGGAATGATCACGGGGCCGCCGATGTTGCCTCCAAACTGGTTCTGGTTGTTCTGGCCGCGTACCGGATTGAAGAACGGGCGGGCGTTCAACTTCGTGTTGCGCAGGAATTCGTAGGCCGCGCCGTGAAGCTGGTTGGTTCCGCTGCGGGTGGTGACGTTGATCGCCGAACCCAGGTTGCGGCCATACTCGGCGCTAAACAGACTCGTCATCACCTTGAATTCGCTCAGGAATTCGATCGAAGGGGTACCGTCACCGTCCGGCGCATTATTCAGCGGGTTCGTCGTCGGGACACCGTCCACCAGCAGATTGTTACTACCGCGCCGCGCTCCATTCACGCTGACACTCGCGCTGCCCGTGCCAGGATTGTCCGCGTTGAAGACGTCGCCCACCACACCCGCGGAAGTTCCCAGAATCTGTGTGAAGTTGCGGGTCGCGAGCGGAATCGATTGAATAGTCCGCTGCTCCACCACTTGCCCGATGGTGGCTTTTTCGCTTTGGAGCAAAGGCGTCTCCGCCGTCACATTGATGGTGTCGGTCACCTGGCCGACACTCATCGTAAAGTCGATGCGCACGCGCTCGCTGGTATTGACGATCACGTTCGCTTGCACCACCCGCTGAAAGCCCTTGCTCTCCACGGCCATCCGGTAGGTTCCCGACCGTAAGAGGGGGAACTGATAATTGCCCGACTCATCGGATACCGTGCGAAATTCTCCGCCCGTTGCCAGGTTGCTGGCCGATACCGTGGCCCCGACAATCAGTCCGCCGGTGGGGTCTTTCACCAATCCAGTAATGCTGCCTGTCGTTTCCTGGGCGGCCAAAACGGCCAAGCTCAGAATGGTCCCTAGCGCGAAACATTGGTAGCGAGTCATCGCGTGATTATACAGCAAGATAGATTTCAGCGGTATGACGTCGCTCACCCAGCCTTCAAGCCCTCGCCAAACCCTCAATCACCGGCGCCAACTTAGCGACAAAGACGCGCCGGAAGCGTGACCATCTGCCAGGATAAGGCAGATGCAGGAGGGGTCCGTGATAGGCCGCTGCGGCAGCGGCCCGGGCGGCGTTCGTCTCAATGGAGCGAACGACCGTCGCGATCATTTTGGGTTGCAACTCGGCGATCGCCTTGGCCAGCAACGCCTCGCCCTCCCGGCACCGGGCTCGCCGTACCGGGGTGGGCAGGTGGTCCACCGGTTCCGGGCAGAGGTCGACTAAGTAGCAGCCGGAGGATTGAAAGACTTCGAGGAAGCAATCGCCGTCAAGCCTCGGGTCGGCCGCCCGGAAGGCTTCGAGCATGGCGCGATAGAGGCCGGAATCTCGCTGATAAAAACAACGTCCCGAGGCCGGCGGCGATTCTCCGATAAAGAGCAATCGGACGGCTTCGGGACGATACGCGGTGCTCACCCCAATTCCACCGGTTGATTGAGCTCAATCTCACCGCCTTGGACCACCGCCGAGTTGAGCGCCAGCTCGCCGGCGAAGCGTTGGACGATGTCACGCAGCACGTTTGGATCCTGCACCAGGGTGTCCGGGTCATAGGTGGTCATCACGCAGCGCCCGCGGAGGCTGTCGAGGTCGATGATGACCTTGCCAATACGCAGTTGACGGCCGGGCCACTGGCGCTCGTCGAGTCCCTCGACGCCGCCGATCACCAGGTTCGGCCGCAGCCGCCGGCCGTCGCGGCCGAAGGCGGCGATGGCGCCATCGGTCGCGACCAGCAGCGGCAGGATGTCGAAGCGCGCGGCGGACTCGTCATGTATCAGCCGGACGCCAGGTCCGGCAATGTTCCGGACCTGGGCCAGCACGCTAGGGTGATCCCAGAATAGGCCATCGACGAGCGGTTCGCCCGTGGGAGAAGTGCTGCCGTGGTGGCCCAGCAGCGCCGCGTGCGTCCGCGAAGTAACCACGCGGCCCAGTTGATTCACCACGCGCACCACGCGGTCGCCGGCGATGCCCAGCGGCGTAAGCGTAGCCCGCTCCAGCCGCTCGCCCGCCATCGACTTCACCGGATACCGCCAAATCTCTTTCACGTACATAGTTCTTTCTCCTTGGGCAGCGGCTCTCTTTAGCGAACGTGTTTCGCCAGGAAGGTGAGCATGCTGGCCGCCACGGCCTCGAGATCCTCTTCCAGCGCAAAGTGCCCGGTGTCGAGATACTGAATCTCCACCTTGGGCACATCGGCGCGGAAGGCCTCGGCGCCGGCGGGAATGAAGATGGGGTCGTTCTTGCCCCACACGCACAGCACCGGCGGCTGCGCCTTGCGCAACGCGGCGTGCCATTGCGGATACTGGTCGATATTGCTTTGGTAGTCGGTAAACAGGGCTAGTTGGATCTCATCGTTGCCCGGCCGGTCCAGGCCCAGTTGGTCGAACATGTAGCTGTCCGGGTTCACCTTCTCCGGATGCCGAAACCCTTTCGAGTATTGAAACTTCGTCAGGTCGAGCGTCAGGATTTGGCGGGCTTTCTTCTCGGTCTGCGGATTGCGTTCTTTCCAGTAAGGCACGAGGAACTCCGCCCAGAAGGGGCTCAACCCTTCGGAATAGGCATTGCCGCTCTGCGAGATGATCGCCTGGATCCGTTCGGGATGCTTCACGAAGAGGCGGAAGCCCACCGGCGAGCCATAGTCCATCACGTAGACGCTGTACTTCTTGACGCCAAGGGTGTCGAGTAGCTCGTCCATCACGTCCGTGAGATGAGCAAAGGTGTACTCGAAGTTTGCGGGCGATGGCTGGTCGCTATAGCCAAAGCCTGGCATGTCCGCGGCAATGACATGGTAGCGGTCCGCCAACTTCGGAATCAGGTCCCGGTACATGTGCGAGGACGACGGATAGCCGTGCAACAGCACCACCGTGGGCTTGGTGGGAGAGCCCGCCTCACGGTAGAAAATGTTCACGCCGCCTACCTTTTGGTAGTGGTAGGTGGTCGGGTTGGCGGCAAAGGCCGATGTTGCAAAGGCCCAAAGGACCATGGTTTTCAGGGTGTGGTTCATACTCTTCCTTCTTTCTTTCTCTCGAACTCTAGCGGAGGCGCCGCTCCGCTTCTGCGATTTCCGCGTCATTGATGCTGGCCAACCGCCGCCGCATCAGGCCTTCGGAATCGAACTCCCACAGCTCATTGCCGTAGGAGCGATGCCATTGGCCGGCGGCGTCGTGCCACTCGTATTCGAACGTGACGGCGATGCGGTCCTCGCCATGCGTCCATAGGGTCTTCTTGAGGCGGTAGTCCAGTTCCTTGGCCCATTTGCGGGCGAGAAAGGCGCGGATCGCTTCCCGCCCGCGCAGGAACTCAGCCCGATTACGCCACTCGGAATCGGGCGAGTAGGCCATCGCCACGCGCTCCGGATCGCGCGAGTTCCAGGCGTCCTCGGCCAGTTGCACTTTCTGGAGCGCGGTCTCGTGAGTGAAGGGTGGCTTGAGCATGAGCTTACTCCGCCAGCGTGACGGCCACGCGCGGGAAGTCGACGTCGGTACGGGCGACGTGGTTGAAGTAGTTGGTGAAGATGTTGATGGCGACGTTGGCGACGATCTCGGTGATCTCGCCGTCGCTGTAACCGGCGCCGCGGACCAGCGTCAGGGCGTCATCGGAGACTTCGCCGCGCGCGACGACCACCGTCTGCGCGAACTTCAGGCCAGCTTCGCGCTTCGGGTCGGACGAGTGCGCCTGGCGGCTGGCGGCGATCTCTTCGGGTTTGAGGCCAACCATCTTGCCGATCGTCGAGTGCGCCGACAGGCAGTACTCGCAGGCGTTAGCCTGCGCCACGGTGAGCGCGATCTGCTCCCGAAGCTTGGCGTCGAGCGTACCCGTGCCGAGTGCACCAGAGAAGCTCAAGTAAGCTTCCAGAGCGGCGGGCGCCGTAGCCAAGGTCTTCATCAGGTTGGGTGTCATCCCGAGCTTGGCCTGAACGCCATCGAGAAGCTGCTTGGCCTTCCCGGTAGCTTCAGCGGGGTTGACGGAAGTGAGTCTTTGCATTTGTGTTCCTTTTCTGTCGTGATCGACGACTCAAGAAATGCAATTGGCTTGCCAAGCGGAAAAGTCTGCTAATACCTTGAAACGATTGTATTTTCCATCCCCATCTATAGTCATGAATTTTCATGACTTGTGATAATTCATGAGCGATCCACGAATTATCACGATACAATCGGCCCATGGACCTCGAACCGCTCCCCGCCGTCATCCTGGCCATCGCCGAACAGCGGTCGCTTGACGCGGTGTTGCGCATCATCATCGAAGCGGTGGCACGCCAACCGGACGTCGCGCTCGCCCGGCTCTGGCTGCGCGAAGCGGACCACGCCTGCCCCATCTGCAGCACCGCTGACGCCGAGCCCGCCTTGCACCTCAGAGCCAGCGCCGGGCGCCCCCAGGTTCCGGGGGTAGATTGGTCGCGCATCGATGGCTCGTTCCATCGCCTGCCGCTCTCGCCCAGCCACTTGAAGATCGCGCACATGGCGGCCACCGGCGAGTCCATCCGCATTCCGCAATTGGCCGAGGATCACCAATGGCTACGCCAGCCGGACTGGGCCCGTGACGAGGGCCTAGTCAGCTTCGCAGGCCATCCCGTGCTCTTTCGCGGCGAGTGCCTGGGAGTACTCGCCGTATTTCGGCGGGCGCCCGCGGATGATGAGTGCTTCGGCTGGCTACGCACGATGGCGAATGCGGCCGGCGTGGCCATCGCCAATGTACGGGCCTTTGAGGAGAACGAGACGCTGCGCCGGCAGTTGGAAGACGAACGCGACTACCTGCGGGAAGAAGTAGAGTCGGTGGGGGCGTTCGGGGAGATTCTGGGCCGCAGTCCGGCGCTGGCGCGCCTGCTGCACCAGGTGGAGATGGTGGCGGGGACGGAGGCGAACGTCCTGGTGCTGGGCGAAAGCGGCACGGGCAAAGAGCTGATCGCGCGAGCGATTCACCAGCGCAGCGGCCGGTCGCACAAGCCGTTGGTGAAGGTGAACTGCGGCTCGATTCCGCATGAGTTGTTCGAGAGCGAGTTCTTCGGCCATGTGCGGGGCTCGTTCACGGGCGCGGTGAAGGATCGCTTGGGGCGCTTTCAGTTGGCCGATGGCGGGACGTTGTTCTTAGACGAGGTGGGCGAGATCCCGCTCGACCTGCAGGCCAAGCTGCTGCGCGTGTTGCAGGAGGGTGAGTTCGAGCGCGTGGGCGACGAGGTAACGCGGCGGGTAAACGTCCGCGTGGTGGCCGCGACGAATCGTGACCTGAAGCAGGAGGTGAACGAAGGCCGCTTCCGCCTGGACCTCTACTACCGCCTGGGTGTCTTCCCCATGGAACTGCCGCCCCTGCGCGAGCGCGCGGAAGACATCCCGGAGTTGGTGGCGCACTTCATCCGGCAGGCAGCCCTGCGTTTTCACATTGCGCCCCCCAGCGTTTCGCAACGGGAGATCGAACGCGCCCAGCGCTACCGCTGGCCGGGCAATGTGCGCGAGTTGCAGAACGCGGTAGAGCGAGCGCTGATTGTGGCGCACGGCGGCAAGCTGGTGTTCGATTTGCCGGAGACCGGTCCGGCCAAGCCGAAGCCGGCTGCTGTGCCGGCGGGCGTCGTGATTCCCGAACGCGAATGGCGAGAACGCGAGCGGGCGAACCTGCTGGCGGCGCTGCAGGCGGCGAACTTCAAGGTATCGGGCAAGGATGGGGCGGCGGAGCTATTGGGCGTGAACCCGGGCACGTTAGCGTCGCGCCTGAAAGCGCTGGGCATCGACAAGCGCGCCGCCGCTGCAGGTCGTCCATAGGTCTATGCCGCAAAGAGCGTGCCGCGCCCGAGACGATGATCGGGGTCGAAGCGACGCTTCACCGCCAGCATCGCTTCGATATCCTGCGCGCGGTACTGCAGCGCGAGGAGCTTGGCTTTCGTCTTGCCCAAGCCGTGCTCGGCGGCGACGCTGCCGCCGAACGACACCGCTTGCGCCGCGAAGTGTGGCAGCAGGGCAACTCCGGCGTCGTAGCGCGCTTGCGACGAGGGCATCATCAGCACGTGCGCATGCGCGTCGCCGACGTGGCCGATGATGCAGTATTCGCCGGGCATCACGGCGTCCAGTTGCTGGCGGTAGAAGGCGAGCATCTCGCGGTGGCGCGGGATGGGGACGGAGAAGTCCGTCAGCAGGGTCGGGTGGCCGTGGCGCTTGCTGAGGGCCAGGGCGGTTTCGGGCAACGCATGCCGGAATTGACGGAAGCGCTCGCGGTCCGCGTCGGTGGTGCCGAACCAGCTTTGGCTTTCGAGCGCATGAGCTTCGGCGAGCCGGCGCGTCCAGGCTTCCACCGTGTCCGACTCGGCGATCTGCTCGATGATCAGGGCGGCGCGCGCCTCGGTGGGATAGCGCGCGGCGATCAGGCGCAGGCCGGCTTCGTCAACGTATTCGAGCATGCGCAGACCCGGCACGGCCCGCCAGGCTTCGAGCGCCTCCTGGCACGCGTCGTCCGTCGCAAACATGACGACGCCGTTCAGCAGGCCCGGCGGATTCGGCAGCAACGCGAGTTCGGCTTCGAGGATCAGCCCCAGCGTGCCTTCGGAGCCGATGAAGAGATCGACGAAGTCCATGCCGGGCGCGAGCGCGTAGCCGCAGGAGTGTTTTGCGCGCGGCTGCGGGACCAAGGGCACGTCGAATGGAATCGGCTGGCCGCGCCGCAGATCGAGCACCGTGCCATCCACGAGCGCGACGCGCAAACGGCGCACCCAGCGGCGCGTCGCGCCATACAGAAAGCTGCGCGAACCGCTAGAATTGCAGGCAATCGTGCCGCCCACGAAGGCCAGGGTCTCGGTGGGGTCCGGCGGGTAGAACTGGCCGGTGGCCTTGGCCGCGGCGTGCAGGTCCTGCAGGGTGACGCCGGCGCCCACGGTCGCCACGCCGGCGCCGATCTCCAGGCGGCGGAACTTCTCCATCGACACCAGCCAGCCGCCTTGCGGCACGCGCCCGGCGGTAACGCCGCTGCCGCCGCCGGCGATGGTGATAGCGGCCTGGGAGTTGCGCAGGAGCTCGACTAACTCGGCCTCGTCGCGCGGCACGCAGATGCGGTCGGCGTGGCCGCTGAGGCCGCTGGCGTCCTCAAGGTAGCCCCAACTCATCGCGTCAACGGATCCTCCTCCCAAGGCGGCGTGCCGGCCATCAGGTGGGCGAGCTCCGGCTCCAGCTTCTCCATGCGCTCCTTCATGGCCCAGGCGATGCGGCGATAGCTGAAGTGGCCTTTGACGCCGCTGCGCAATCGGGCGATGTACTGGGCTTCGGCGAAGTCCATCTTGAAGAGGAAACGGCCGCGGGCGGCGAAGGGCAGCAGGTAGTGCGACCCCGGTTCGGGCAAGGCGCGCATAGCCGCCCAAGCCTGCTCCATGGCCGCATCGTAGTAGGGCGGCGCCAGATCCGGAGTGGCCCAGCCGAGGCGGCCATCGTAGGCTTGGCGGAACTGCTGGCAACGGCGATGGCGGTGCAGATCGCGGTAGGCGCCGATGTCCATGACGATGTCGTAGACGTAGAGGCCGCCCCGGAAATTGGCGAGCAGTTCGTCGTGCCGGCCGCGCGACTGCAGCGCCACGCCAATCACTTCGGCGCGCCGCGCCGCGCTCCAGCCTGCGGCTAGCTCATACAAAGCGCGATAGGGCGCGTGCGTCACCGGATAGAGCAGCGTCGCGACGACGTCGGCGGCGAGTTCCGCCGGCCGCAGCAAGTCGACTTCGTCCGCAGCTTCAGCAAGCCGCGGCAGATTCTGGCTCGCCCACAGCGCCAGATCGCGCCGGGACTGCGCCAGATGCTCGTCGGCGTGGACGTACTTGGCCAAGGTGGGCGCGATGGGCTCGACGGAGGCCTCGTCCCAACGGCACTCGGGTGGACGCGAACAGGCCAGCGCCGTCTCGTCGCCCACTTGTTGGAGTTCGGCATACGCGCTCGCCTTCATCCGGCGAATCTGCCGCTCCAGCGTGCGAATGCTGGTGACTTGCCCGATGTTCGTCGGCACGCCGAAGGGCAGCAGGTAACGGGCGACGTCGAAGGCGCGGGCGGCGAGGTTCCGGTCATAGGCCGCTTGCGGCATCGCTTCCGGTCGCGGCAAGCGGGCCTGCAACTGGGCCAGCGCGTGCTCGCGCACCTGGCCATAGGTGGCGATCAACGCCTGGCAGGCGGCTTGGTAGCGGCCAGCTTCCTCGGCCGTAAACTCGGGCGGCGTAACGACGCCGAGCTGCGAGAAGTCCTGATAACGGGTGGACTTCGCTTGCCCATCCCAAAGCTGCTCGTCCTCAATCTCGGTGGCGGCGAGTTCGGAGATGCCTTCAAAGCAAAGCGCCAGATGGCCGAGGTCGGCGATGGAGGCGTGGCCGTACTGGAAGTAGAAATTGTCGAGGAATTTGGCCGAGTCGTGCGTGCGCACCCAGTCAATCGATTGGCGGATGGAGTCCGCGGAGCGGCTGTAGCGGGCGAGCGCGTAAGCCGACTTCTCGGGCGGCATCGGTCCAATGGCAATTACACGATTCTGAGACACTCACGCTATTCTAGCGTTGATGCAAATGAAGATTAGCCGCCTGCACCCGTCCGCTGTCGTGCCGAAATACGCGCACGGTCCGGAGGAAGACGCCGGCATGGACCTCTGCGCGACGGAGAACGTCCTCCTCGCCCCGGGCCTGCCCCAACTGGTGCCCACGGGCCTGGCGATCGAGCTCCCGCCGGGCTACGAAGCGCAGATCCGTCCGCGCAGCGGCTTGGCGCTGAAGCACGCGCTCACCATCCCGAATTCACCCGCCACGATTGATCCGGGCTACCGCGGCGAGATCAAGGTGATCCTGCTCAACCTCGGCAAGACAACCTACCAGATCACGGCCGGCGACCGCATTGCGCAAATGGTGATCGCACAGTACACTGCCGTCGAGTGGGTGGAAGCTGGTTTAAGCGAGAGCGAGCGCGGCGCGGGCGGCTTCGGGTCGTCGGGCCGGTAACGCTTCAGAGAAACAGGTCGACCGCGAGGCGAAAGCGCGCGGAGAGGCGGCGGGCGTGAGTTTGGTTGATACGGCGCCGGCCGTTCAACACGTCGGACACGATGGACTGGCTGCCGAAGACGTCCACCAGATCGGCTTGCTTGAGGCCATGCTCCTGCACCAGATGCTGGAGTGTTTCGAGGGGCGTGAAGTGCTTGACCTGGCCAGCGCGGGATTTGATTTCGTAGTCCTCGATCAAACGTGCCAGCAGGTTGGCCAGTTTGGTTTCTTCCGGGGAAAGCTCGCGCGGCGGCAACGTTAGATGGAGGAGGATTTCGGCGAGCCGATCCTGCTCGGCGTCGGAGTCGATGACTTGGGGGAGATGTTTGGCCAAAAGACGGCCATACTTTTTCTCGTCGAGGCGATCAATTACGGGCATAGGGTCCTCACGTTGATGCGTTCGTATTCGGCATGGGTCAGCAGAGCGCGAAAGAAGAGCCAGTGGCGTTCGAAGTCGACGCAGCAGATCAAGCGATAGTTGTTCCCGCCGATATTAAACACCAAAGCCGTTCCCACTTGATCCGTTCCGGGGAACAGAGCTCGCACATCGAAGAGATGGCGGCAGTGCGCGCCGCTGGCGAGATGAAACCAACGTTCGACGCTACCGATGGCATTGGGATGGCGCTCTGCCGCCCGCATGAGATTTCGGTGGCTGATCACCGTCACCTGAGTAGTATCTCATATCGCGATACGCGATTGAAGTGAGAAGAGTGAATGCAAAGTCCTACAAGCGAGCTTTATCGGTTACGGCTGAACGGTCGCTTTTGGAAGAATTTTCGAGTCGCGCACTTCGGACTAATCGGTAGCGGACTGGCCGGGGGGAGGGGCGAAGAGGTAGTCTTTCAGCATTTGGGCGACACCGTTTGCGCCCGCTGACAAAACAAAGCCAATTCGCTTGACTTGGACGGCGTCGGCGAGGGGTAGCAATTCTGTTTTGTTGGGGTTGGCGAGGCGCGCTTGGATTTCTCTGGCGGTTTGGAGGGCCTTGAGTTCTTTGAGGGCGCGGTGGAAGGAGCGCTCGTGACGGCCGTGGTAGCGGGTGAGGCGGTCGAGGAGGGGGAAGTCGGCGTTGGCGAGGGCTTCGGATTCGAGGGTTTCGAGGCGTTGGAGATTCCAGGCGGCGGCGATGAATTGAGCGAAGAGGGTGAGTTCGAGGGGGCCGGTGGGTTGGATCTGGTCGCGGTGGGTTTGTTCGAAGTCGGCGAACGGCTGTTTTTCTTCGTCGCTGAGCAGCAGACGGCCGGTGAGGTTGTGGCGGTTGGCGTTTTGGCTGACCTTGGCTTTGCCCGCTTCGGTGCGGGGTCCGGTGGAGAAGTGGCTGTTGGCCTGGTTGGCGGCCTGTTGAGCGGCGGATGACATGTTCGGAAATTCCTCTCTAGTTTTAGCTTACGGGAGGGCGTGGTAACTTCCGGGTGAGCAGATTTGTGTAAGTGGTTTTTTATGCATGAGTTAGAGTAGCTCTGATTTGCTGTGAACTGGGCACCGCCGGCGCGGCAACGGAGGATGAAACTAGGCGAGAGCGACCACCGCTGAGAACGAGCCACTTACTAGCGTGCGTGGCTGGGTGAATCGTGAAGGGCAACAAGAACAGAAGTCTTATTTCGCCTAACCCACATGATATCAACGATGTGGCCTTGGAGTAGTTTCGAAGGAATGCCCCAAGGCGGCCCTACGGTTGCCACAGCAGGGCATGAAAACGGGGTGACGGACCAGGGGGTCCGTCTTACACGTTGCCGGTTGGACAGTTTTGGCGGCGGACCAGGGGCGGGGCGTTTCGGGTGTGGCAGGATGGTGCCATGCGCGGATCGATTCCGAATCCTTGTCCGAAGTCGTGGGATGATTTGCCAGGGGATGACCTGCGGCGGTTTTGCGCGGAGTGCGGGCATGACGTACACGCGATGGCCGCTTATTCCGAGGAGGAGTGGACGGCGCTCGTGGCGAAGGGGCGGGTTTGCGCTTATACGACCGGCGAGAGTAGCCGGCGGACGGTGCTTGCCGCGGCTTTGCTCACCACGATCTCGACGCTGACGGCCCAGGCGCAGCCTTTGCGGATTGTGGTGGTGGACGCGACCGGGGCGCCAGTGGGAAAGGCAGCCGTCAACGTAGTGACGGCGGATCGCAAGTCGCAGCGGGGCGAAACGGACGATGCGGGCGTTTTGGAGTTTGCCTGGTTGCCTATGGGGAAGTGCGAAGTGACCGTGGAAAGGGCGGGCTTCCGGAAGTGGCTTACGAAACTCCCGGCACCCACGGGGCGGGTGGATGCGGTGTTGGAAGTCGGTGGAGCGACGATGGGGGTCTACATAGCAGACGTGGTACCTGAAGTCGCCCCGGTAACCGCCCGCAAGCAGCGCCGTTTTCGTTAGGAAGTTCGGCGGACCACCGTCTTGGACTGGCCCCTGAGGCGGACCAGGGGGTCCGCCCTACCATTTCCCGGCTGGACAGAGGGCGTTGGGCTCTAGTTGATTCCTGGGCGGTACTCGCGTTCGGTATGCGCGCGAATTTGTGCTGGATAGAAGTAAACTTCGCGTAAGTTGCCTTCCGAATATCGCTGCGCCTGGTCGTAGAAGTGCTTCGAATTCACCAGGCCGCTTTCGCCGCCCGCCGAAATGGCCCGTGCTCTTACCTGCTTGCCGAACTCCACCACCGCGACGAAGCTATTGCCGCTGGTGCCGTACCACTTCCTGGTGCCCGGATAGGCGCGCGCGCCGAAAGAGGCGAGCGAGCCCCAGGTAGCCGAGGTGAAGCCCACGGGCAGGCTGGGCGCGGCGTCGTTGAAGGGTTGTACGATGTCGCCGTTCACGCGCTGGAAGCGATTGATGTCACCCCAGGGCGTCTTCCATTGTCCGAAGTCCGCGGTGAGTTTTTTGGACGCGGACTCCAGCGCGTCGAGTAACAAAGCCGGGGGAGCCTGCGTCGCGACATAGTCGGCGAGCGGCAAATTGACGGCGCGGAGATTGGCGGGATTCTGACGGCGTAACTCCTCGCCCCAAAACACGGCGAGCGACGTCGGTACCGAGGTGACGGACCAGCGCAGATTCCAGGCCCGGAGTAAGTCGATTTGCGCGGCAAGGGCCGGCCGCGGACTGGCGTCGTAGGCCTTCAGTAGGGCGGGAATGGTTTTCTCGAACCAGGGTAAGTAAGAGTCGTAGGCGGCGGCCAGCAGCGAGTCGACGGTGAAGTCCTTCACGTTGTCGAGCACGCGCAGGGCATGCAGGCCGCGCGGATTCTCGATACCGCTTTCGATGTAGGCCGGATAATTCTCTTTCTTCGGGCTCTGCGCACCGGCGGCGGACCAGGGCCAGTTATTCGCGTTGTAGAGCCACCCGTTCGAAGGATTCTTGAAGCTGGGTAAGTCACCGAGCGCGTGTAAGTCGCCCCATTCGGTGGCCGGGTTGCTGCCATCGACGGGTTTCGTCCAGTCGAAGCGGGGATCGCGCTTCGGCAGGAAATTGCCATGGAAGTAAGCGATGTTCCCGTCGGCGTCGGCGTAGATGGTGTTGTTCGAGGAATTCGTTTTCAATTCCATCGTCTTGACGTACTCCGCGTAATTCTTCGCCTTGGTGCGCAAGTAAGACTGCGACAGCGCCTTCACCGGTTCGTGCATCAGGCGCACGGTAACCCATTTGCCGTCGGCGCCGCGAATGACGGGCCCGTGGTGTGTGCGGTAGACCGTGAAGGTTTTGGCCGCTTGGCCCGTGGCGGTGCGATAAGGAATCGTGATGCGGTTGGTAATCACGGGCCGCGTCGCGCCGCCGTAGCGATAGACGTAGTTCGCGCCTTGTTTTTCGATGGTTTCCAGATACTCGTCAATCGTGTCGATGCCGCTGGTGGTATGCATCCAGCCGACACGGTCGTTGAAGCCCTGGTAGATAAAGAACTGCCCCCAAGTGGAAGCGCCGTAGGCGTTCAAGCCTTCCTGGCTCACCATCTGTAACTCTGACCGGAAGTAGAAAGAGGTATGAGGATTAATCAGGAGAAGAGCGTGCTTACCCTTGGTATTCGCCGGGGCAATCGCCACGCCGTTGGAGCCGCCCGGCTCGGCGGGAAGCGTCTCCAACTCGGCGCGCGCGGTGCGCGTGCCACCGTAGAAGTCTTCCAGTTGGCGCAGATTGATGCTCTCAATGTCGCCGCCGATGCTGCCTTCGGTGAAGCTCAAGGCCATCCACGGCTCGAAGCGCTGAATCACGCGCGGCTTCACCTCCGGATGCTTCGCCAAGTAGTAATTCAAGCCGTCGGCGTAGGCGTTCATCAATTTCTTCAGCCACAGCGGACTCGCCGCATATTGCTGACGTAGCTCCGCCGGATCGATGAACAGCTTCATGCGCAGATCCTGGTAGATCTTCGCTTCGCCCTCGGCTTCAGCCAGGCGGCCCATGGCGTTCAGGTAGTTCGTTTCGACGCGGTTGAAGTCGTCTTCGGCCTGCGCGTACATGGCGCCGAAGACGGTGTCGGCGTCGGTTTTGCCGTAGACGTGGGCGATGCCCCAGTCGTCCCGCACGATGCGGATGCCTTGCGCCTGGCGTTGCCAGCGGGCCATTTCGGCGGGGACTTCAGCGGCGCAGACCATGGCCGTCAACAGAAATGCGAGGAGCATCTTTCGATCTTAACGCTAGAATGCGAAAGTGAGCCTAACACCGGAAAAAGAGAGCGAACTGCGCGCCAGCTTCGCGAGCCAAGGGCTGCAGCGGAGTCTCGGGGCCGTCCTGGGCGAGATGGAAGAGGGCCGCTGCGTCGTGGAGGTGCCGTTCTCCGCGGCGGTCACGCAGCAGAATGGCTTCTTCCACGGCGGCGTGGTGGGCGCGGTCGCCGATACGGCCGGAGGCTACGCCGCGCTGACGGCGCTGCCCGCCGGCTGCGACGTGCTGACGATGGAGTACAAGATCAATTTTCTGCGGCCTGCGGCGGGTGAACGCATCATCGCCGATGCGCGGGTGCTGCGGGCCGGACAGTCCGTCGTGGTCACCCGGGTGGACGTCCACGTGGAGCAAAGTGGCCAGCGGCGGCACTGTGCGGCCTTGCAGCAAAGCGTGATGAGAAGTAATCGGGAATAAATTCCGGCCGGGGTGGCATTCTTGTCTTATGGACATTCATTTTTCGAGAAGGGCCGCGTTGCTGGCCATGGCCGGCACGGCCATAGCCCAGACTCCGGCCTCTGATCTGGACCGCGTCAAAGTCGGTGACGATGCTCTCCCCTTTGACCTGCCCTCCGCCGCCGGCGGCAAGGTAAGCCTGGCTTCCCTGCGGGGCAAGAATACCGTGCTCGTCTTTTATCGCGGCTACTGGTGACCGTACTGCGCCACGCAACTAGTTGAGTTGCACAACCTGCTACCCGCCGCCCTGAAGGAGAGCACCACCATCGTGGCCATCGCGCCCGATCCGCTCGAAAAGCTCGGCGACATTATTCCGAAGGTAAAGGCCCGCACCGATGGCCAGTTCCTGATTACTCTGCTCGCTGACGCGGACCACGCCGTGATTGACCGGTACGGGCTGCTGAATGCGGAGGCCGCCGCGCGCGGACGCTTCTTGCCGCATCCCACCACCTATGTGCTGGATAAGCAAGGCAAGGTGACGTGGAAGTTCACGGAGAAGGATTACAAAGTCCGTCCGACGAACGAAATGATCCTGGCGGCGCTCAAAAAGCTAAAGTAACCGGCTGCTGAAGACGCTGGACCGGCCAGGAGGCCGGTCCTACCGGAGCTGCAAGCAGCGGGCTGATCAAGTAAGTTACTTCATCAGCGACTGGTAAACCAGCGTGGAGAACTTACTGCTGATGTCGGTGGCGTTCGGCATCAATTGGATCATCAGCACGATTACCGTGCCGCTTTGGCGATCCACTTGATAATTGGTGCCGTACGCCCCGCCCCAGCCGAAGGCGCCGACGCCGGCCATGCCGCTGGCGCCGTAGCGGTCCACGGTTTGAAAGCCGAGGCCAAAGCCCAAACCGGTATTCGAATGCAGCGTGCCCGATTGGTTCGTCACCATGAGCTCCACGGTGCGCGGCGCCAGAATGCGCACGCCGTTCAGGGCGCCGCCATTGCGGATCATCTCCAGAAAGCGCGCGTAGTCGCGCGCCGTGGAAGTAAGTCCCGCGCCACCGGAGAAGCTCTTGCGCGGACCCTCGATGTAGTTCCCCTGCCCCTTCGGCCCCTCCGGCGCGCGAACCGCGAGGCCGTCCGGGCCGCTCGCATACACCGCCGCCAACCGGCCGCTTTCCGCCGCCGGTAGATAGAAGCGCGTATCTTTCAGGCCGAGCGGCACCGTGATGCGCGTGCGAATGAACTCGTCGAGCGGCATGCCGGAGGCCTTCTCCACCACACAGCCGAGAATGTCGGTGTTGTAGCCGTAGACGTAAGCCTCGCCCGGTTGGGCGACGAAGGGTAGCGTTCCCAGGCGTTCCATCGTTTCGCAGACGGGCTCGTCCTTATCGGCCGTGTACCAGCCGTTGCCCGCCGCTGGGCCTAGGCCTTTGGCACGGTAAAGGTCGGCGACGTGCTTGTCGGTGCCGTAGGAGATGCCGGCCGTGTGGGTGAGTAAGTCCTTGATGGTGATGGCGCGTTTGGCGGGCACGAGGGCCGAGTCGCCGGGGAGGGCGACTTGGGTCTTGGCGAAAGTCGGAATGTAGTTGCCGACGGGGTCCTGTAGGCCGATCTTGCCCTCTTCCACCAGGGTCAACACGGCGGCGCTGGTGATGGCCTTGGTTTGGGAGGCGATGCGGAATACGGTATTGACGGTCATGCGGCTGCCGCCTTCCTTGTCGGCCCAGCCGACGGCGCGCTCGTAGACAGGCTTGCCGTCGTGCAGCACCAGCGCCACGGCGCCGGCGATTTTGTTCTGGTCGACGTAGCGCTCGAGGAGTCGATCAATGCGGGCCAAACGCGCGGTATCGAAAGCCGGGTCGGGTACGGCCTGGCTGTAGCAGAGGGAGGCGGAGAGGGCAAGAATGAGGAGTTTCATGACGACAGCGTTACTGTATCAGAAGCAGCAGCCCACGAGATCCGGAGAGCCCGCCGCGTAAGCGTTGGGGCGCGTTCCGCCACTTTACGGCGAAAATCCTAGAAAACAAGCATATTCTGACTCCGTTGCCCCGCCGCTTACGCGGCGGGCTCTCCGGTTTGCGCTTCAGTTCGGTGACGCGATACATTTCTCTGAGCTCCTCGGGTGTGGTGCGGCTTGTATTTGCGGTACTAATTCTTAGTACTAAGTGATAATGTTAGTAACATAAGTACTAAGTCAGTACTGAAAAAAGTCATAGTACTAGCACCAAGAAAGTACCCTAACTTTCCTTGATCCAGTCCTATATCTATGTTAGTCTCCCAGAAGCCACCCACTAAATATTGTTGTGTGCGAAGCACAACAGAGTAAAAAAGGAGGGCGGAAGAAAGAGACAATATGAGACAGTTACTTTTGAGTATTTCCTTATTGGGCTTGGCGGGCTCCGCTTTCGCCCAATGCCCCGCGGATCCCTCCACCGTCCTCGCCGGACGCTGGACGTTCCAGGCCGGTACCTTCACCGGCCAGTTTCTGCCTGTAGTCGGCAGCCGCTATTTCCGGACGATCACCACGTCTTCTGCGGGCGCTTACCTGCAAGACAACGACTGGGGAACCGGCTCCTACATTCTGAACACTGATTGCCTCGGCGGAACCATGTTCTTTAACTCCGCCTCGAACGTCTTCCAGTGGGACTTCACCATTGTGACCGATGCGACATTCGGTCGCCGCATCAACTTCTTCTCGACGGCGATTCCCGGCGCGAACGGCACCAATCAATCCGGCACCACTGGAGGCTTCCCGCTTCCCCCGAACAACCCTGGAGCTACTCCGCCTCAGACCCTTCCTCCCGGTTTCTCCAGCTCTCTCACTCCGGCTGCCGTTGGAAACGCGTGGCCGGCACCTACCGGTTGCCCCGCTGGCATCGGCGCGTTGAATAACTTCTTGAGCGGCACTTATAACACCATCACGTTGTCCAACGTTACTGGCGGTTCAGCACAGGGTGTTCCGGTCGGGACCAATTCCGGCGCGTCGTTGGTTGGCAGCATCGTAATTGGCAATCCAGGAACGCTCACTGCGTTCCTGACGCCACGCTACGCCACTCCGCCCACCACGCCCCCGTCCTCTAGCCCCGTTCTGCCGTCGACGTCCATCAGCGGCGACGAGGGTATGTACATGGTGGAGCAGGATTGCCAGCGCGTTCGTTTCGCGATCAACTTCGATTGGCCGCGTCCGATGTGCTACATCGGCTATCCGCGCATTGCGACGAACGGCGTGATCTCGTTCGTCGTCACGGGCCAAGCCTTGTTGGCTTCGCCGCCGGCGTTTACGACGTTCCTGACGTCGTCCGGCACCATCGCTCGCTAGATCAACTCGAGTCGTAAAGCAGAAGCCGCCCCGGTTCGCCGGGGCGGCTTTTGCTTTCTACGTCATACTACCGGCTCTCGCTGCGACCGGGAATTGTCCAGACCCCCGTTAGCTTTCCACCGCGCAAGACGCACATTTCGCTATGCAGACAAACCGTGCTGTCGGTGTAGCCCGGGATGAAGGCCACCAACTCGCCCACGCCCGGCGACTCCGACGGTGCGGACAACTCCAGCGTGCCATGCTCCGCTGACAGCGCTACACTCGTCACTTCCAAGCCCAACGGAAGCGGCAGCCCGTGCTGTACGCTCATCGTCTTGAAGCCGCCATCGACGATCACGCGGGTGGGCGTCGGCCGGCTGGCGACGCGGGTGAGCACGGTGAGCGCGAAGTCATGCTCGAGTCCCCACTTCTGGTAATTCAAGTCCGAAAAGACGCCACCGCCGGCTTGTACTTCGGTGAGGCCGGGCTGGGGCGCGGCCATGCGGAAGGTGCCGCTGCCGCTCGAAGAGACGATGCCGATGGGCACGCCGGCCGCGCGGCACTCTGCGGCGGCGGCGGTGAGCGCCGACATGGCGCCTTCGATCTTCGCCTGCTTCGTCGCGTCGTCGAAGGAGAGCACGTGCCCCTCCCAGCCCATCAGGCCCGCCAGTCGCAGGCCGGGCAGCGCTGAGACCGTCTGCGCGAGCCCGAGCACTTGCTCCGGCGCCGCGCCACAGCGATTCATGCCGACGTTCACCTCAATCAGCACCGGTACAATCACGCCCTCGCGCTCCGCCGCGGCCGCGATCATGCCCGCGTGCACCGCACTGTCGGTCGCCACGATCAGGCCGGGCGTGCGGCGAGCCAGGCGCGCCAGCCGGGCGAGCTTCCGTTCGCCCACCACCTGATTCGCGAGCAGGATGCTTTCCACCCCCGCGGCGGCCATGGCTTCCGCCTCGTAGAGCGTCGCGCAAGTGACGCCGATGGCGCCGGCCGCGATGGCCATTTGCGCCAATTCCGGCGCCTTTTGCCCCTTCATGTGCGGACGCCAAGCCAGCCCGTGCTGCCGCACGATGTAATCCACCATGCGCTGGGCGTTGCGTTCGTAGAGGTCAAGATCCAGGCACAGGGCCGGGGTTTCGAGGGCGGCCAACGGCAGGCCAAGGGCTTCAGAATTCGCGGAAAGGGTCATGTGGTGCGACCTCTATCTTAACCGGGTACCATCAAAGTCTGTATGTTCGAGCTCACCGAAATCGACTACCCCGCCTTCGGCCAGGCGGCCGAGCCGCCGGTCTTCACCGTCGCGGACTATCGCCCGCGCCTGGCCCAGTTGCGCGAGCGCATGCGCGAGGAGCAACTGACGCACCTGCTGATCTACGCCGACCGTGAGCATTTCGCGAACCTCGCCTGGGTGACCGGCTTCGATCCGCGTTTCGAGGAGGCATTGCTGATTTTGCGCGCCGGTGAGTCGCCGCTCATTCTGGTCGGCAATGAGTGCCAGGCTTACCTGCCCATCAGCCCGCTCTTCACGGCGAAGGAACTGCGGCACGAGGTCTACCAGCCGTTTTCGTTGCCGGACCAGCCGCGCGACACCAGCCGCACCATCGCCCAGATCTTCCAAAGCGAAGGCATCGCGCGCGGGGCGACGCTGGGCTGCGTGGGCTGGAAGACGTACAGCACACCGGTGGAGATCGACTTGCCGGCGTACCTCGTCGACGCCGCGCGCGCGCTGGGCGCGCAGACGGTGAACGCGACCGGCCTCTTCATCGACACCGCGCGCGGCCTGCGGACGCTAGCCACGGCTCGGGAAATTGCGCTCTTCGAGTACACCAATGGCTTGGCCTCAGAGGGCATGAAGCGCGTCCTATTCGGCCTCACCCTGGGCGAGACGGACCGCCAGGCACTCTCCCGGGCCGGCTTCGACGGCTTTCCGCAATCCTGCCACTGGACGTGCAAGACGGGCCCGGCGCGGGTGAGTTTGGCGAGTCCGCGGGGGCAGCGGGTGGCGCTGGGCCAGCCGTTTTCGGCCAACATCAGTTACTGGGGGGCGAATTGCTGCCGGTCCGCCTGGGTGGCGCGCGGCGCGGAAGACCTGCCGGCCGGGGCGCGCGATTACGTGGACCATTTCGCGGGGCCGTATTTTGCGGCGATGGCCGAATGGTTCAGTCTGCTGGAGGTCGGCACGCCCGGCGGCGAAATTCACGCCGCCATCGCGCGGAGTTTGCCTTTTGAGAAGTTCGGCATCTTCCTCAATCCTGGCCACCTGATTCACCTGGACGAGTGGACGGGCTCGCCGGTGCACGCCGGCTCGCCGATTCCGTTGGAAAGCGGCATGGTGCTGCAATCGGACGTCATCCCGGCGTCTAAGACCTATGGCTCCACGCGGCTCGAAGATACTTACGTCGTCGCGGACCTGGAGCTGCGGCTGGCCTTGCGGGCCGAGTTTCCCGAAGTCGCGGCGCGCTGTGACCATCGCCGCGCTTTCATGATGGGCAACCTGGGCATCGAACTACCGGACGACGTCCTGCCGCTATCGAATCTCTGCGGCCTGGCGCCGCCTTACTTGCTGCGTCCGAACTTAGTTCTCACGATGTAAGGGTTGCCTTTGGTCAGGAGAGCCCGCCCGCTTTTGCGGAGCTTTTTGCCGCAAGACAATGGACCGCTGGGTACCGGCGAAGCGATCCCCTCCCTTACGGTCGGGGTTCGTTAGGGGGCCATAAACCGCATGGCGGACATTTTTCTGAGAAAGCAGAAGATGCCTGTTTTTCTGGATGCTAGAAGCGGAGACGCAGGGCCAGTTGATAGACGCGGGGCAGATTGGCGGCGGAGGTGATCTTCCCGAAGTTGCGATTGGTGGGGTTCAGTTCCGGGCCGTTGAAGTTGGTGCGGTTGAAGGCGTTGAAGGCTTCGGCGCGGAATTGCAGGGTGAAGCGCTCCACCAGCTTGATGTTCTTGATCATGCTGATGTCGATGTTGTTGATCTTATCGGCGCGATAGGCCGTGTAGCGGCGCTGGAAGGTGCGGACGTTCCGGTCCGGTTGATTAGCGGCCACGGTTTCGAAGCGGGTGGTATCGAAGGTATTCGTCAGATTGCGGCCTACCCAATTCAGGTTGCCGCCGAGGTAAGTCAGATTGGTTGACCAATCCACCGGCGCTCCCGCCTGCGTTGAATAAATCGTATTCAACTGCCAGCCGTTTACCACGCGGTCCACACCCGCGTTCACACCGGACAAAAAGGTCTTGCCCTTGCCGAAGGGCAATTCATAGCTACCACTAAAGACAAAGCGATGGGGCCGGTCTTCGTCGGCGATGCGGTATTGTAACTGTGCGTCGCCGGGGTTCAAACGATCAGTCGCTTCGGTGAACTTACTAAATGAATAATTTGCCAGAAACTGCAAGCCGGAGGAAAAGCGCCGCTCGAAGCGCGTTTGCAACATATGAAAACGAGAGTAGCCGTTGGCCTGACCCTCTACCCGCACACCGGCGTTACCGTTGAATTGCGGAAACGCGCGGAGTAAGTTCTCCTGGTTAATCGTATTGGCGTTGAGATTGGTACCGGGCAGCAAGGTGCGGAACGGATTTGCCACGGCAGTGGTGAGACGGGTAATCGTCGCCTGGTCCCGCACGGAGCTTTGCGCGAGAAATGCGTTGGGCACGAAATTGAGGTCACGGCTTTCCGTCAGGCGGCGGGCGTCGCTACCGATATAGCCGATCTCAAACACTCCATTCTTTCCCACGGCGCGTTGGATATTGAAGTTCCAGCGCCAGGTAATCGGGCTGCCAAACTTGCGCTCCTGGTAAGTCACGTTCTGGCCGACGAAGGTATCGATGCCGCGCGAGTTACCCACGGGGCGGAGAATGCCCCCCGGATAAGGGTCGGCGAGCGTGGCGACGGGCGTCAGGAAGACACCGCCGCCGGCGGAGACTAAGTCCGTCTGTTGGCTGAAGCCGGGTTGTTGTACCTGGACAGTGCCAAAGGTCGCCACGTAGAGGCCGATACCGCCGCGGACCACGGTTTTTCCGCCGAGGCGCTCGGGCGTCCAACTAAAGCCGAAACGAGGCGAGAAATTGTACTTATAGGGCGTGTAAGTAGTGGCCTTGCCGGGTTGGGCGAAAGTGATGCCGCCCACGGGATTGAAGGCCGATGCAGGTAACAGCGGCGAAGACGGCGCCGCGGTGTAGGCCGCCCGGGCGGCGGCGGTGACGCCGAGCGTCGCCGTGGGGTCAAAGCCCGAGGTTGCGCGATTGAAACGCTCGGTGGTGCCGGTCTCAGCTTCGTAACGTAAACCTACGTTCAGGCTCAAATTCTTGCGGGCCCGGACGTCGTCCTGCACGAAAAACGCGAAGTACTTGGCCTGCTGCGTGCGTGTCGCATTTACCTGGAAATTGCCGCCGGTCGGCAAGCCAAGCAGAAAGCCGGCCATGTCCTGGCCGATAGGCGCGTTGGCGGCATTCGAGGCGGCGCGCGTCCAATCGGAATTGAAGGCGAAGTTACCCGAAGAATTACCGAAGCTATTCGAGCTCTCGCGCTGTTGGCGCAGGTCGGCGCCAAATTTGAGGGTATGGCGTCCACTGATCTTGGTGAAGTTCTCGAAGATCTGGAAAGTGTCGAAAGGCGTCACGTCGCCGCCCGAGTCGCCCACGGAGGAATAGTTTTGGAAGGCGATACGGGGAAACACTTGGCGGGCGCTATTGGCCTTCAGGTAGCCAGGCAGACCCAGAGTCGTAAAGTCGAAGCCATTGCTGCTGCGAGAATTGCCTTCGTTGAAGCGATTCCAGCTCAAGCGGGTATTCATCAGCAAGGACGGGCTGAGAGTGTAAACGTCGTCAAACGTGGCGCCCCAATTGATGCGGCTCAGAAAGTTACCGGTGAGAATGTTCTGGTAGACGTTGCCCCGGTTCTCGACGCGGTCGTTGTTGCGCATGTTGAAGAAGAGCTTGTGCTTGTCGCTGACGTTCCAATCGAAGCGGCCGAGGTAACTGGAGAAGTTATCGCTGCGCACGGCATTGTTGAAGTAGTTATTCTCGCCGCGCGACGTGCCGGGCGCGTTTGGCTGCGGGAAAAAGCCCAGGATATTCCTGGCGATCGGACTAATTCGATTACTGGGGATCTGATTTCCGGGAAACGGCTGCCGGGTGATAATGCCGTTGTTGAGCACGCCGGTGCTCGGGTCAAAGATAGTCACCTGCTGCGACGCCAAAGCGCTGAAGTCACCGTTGCGCTGCGCGGCCGTGGCGATAGTGGCGAAAGTAGGCTCGGGCTCGCTCTGTTTGATGCCTTCGTAGGTAAAGAAGAAGAATAGCTTGTTCTTGCCGTTGATGAGCTTAGGGATCCAGATGGGTCCGCCGATGGAGCCGCCGTATTGATTAAAGCGGGTGACCGGCTTGATTTGATTCGCGGCGTTGGTAAAGAACGGCGTCGATTTCAGCGCCGACACCTGGTTGAACTCGTACAAACTGCCATGAAACTCGTTGGTGCCGCCCTTCATGACGACGTTCACCGTGCCGCCGGACGTATTGCCATAGGCGGCGTCGGGCTGGAAGGCTTCTACCTTTACTTCGGAGACGGCGTCGACGGGCGGGTTATAAGCCACGCGGCGATTGCGCGTCATGTCCGGGGCGCCATCAAGGAGGAGCTCGTTTGACTGGCTCTGGCCGCCGCCCATGGAGAAGCCGGCGGGCCCGCCATTGTCGAAAGGCCGGGTGAAGCGCGGGTCGCTGGCCGGCGTGACGCCGTAGGCGAGTTGGGCCAAGGTGAGCGGCGTGCGGCCATTCATCGGCATGTTTTCGATCTGGCCCGAGGTAATCACCTGGCCGACACTGGCGGTGGCGGTCTGCAGCAGTTCGACATCGCTGGTCACATTGACGGATTCCGTCTGGCTGCCCACTTGCAGCAAGAGGTCCTGCGAGAGCTTCTGATTCGTGCCGACCTGGAGGCCGGTTTGGACGAACTTCTTAAAGCCCGGGGCTTCGGCCGAAATCGAATAAGGGCCGGGCGCGAGGAAGGGGAGGGTATATTCGCCCGTGGCGCTCGACGTTGTTTCATACTTGGCGCCGGTTTCCCGTTCCGTCGCGATTACTTTGGCATTGGGCACGGCGGCGCCGGCTGGATCCAGCACGCGTCCCGATAACGTGGAGCGGAATTCCTGGCCCCAGACAGATAGCGCCATCAGCGCAAAACACGCCAAGCGAACATAGCTCATGGTCAATTACTCCCTCAGCAAACTAGCTGAGGCCAGTTTAACCGTTTAACGAGGGCTAGTAAATAGCGACTTCGGAATCATGGCATGCACGCCTTTGACGCCATCGACGAGTTGAGTAATGCGCAAATCCACCCCGACGCTCATCAGCATGTAAGCGTCGGCGTCCTTCATCTTCTTTTCCTTGGTGAGAAACTCGAGCGCCTGTTCGGCGACGAGGCGAATGGCCTGGTTGACGTCCTGGTGCAGGCCCATGGCGATCCAATGCGTGGGCGTCTCGCCACGCGGCCAGGTTAATGGCTGATTCTTGCGGACGGTGAAGCGAAAGGTGCCGGTGAGCGAAGTCTCCAGGCCCGTTTGATCGGCTTCGCCATCGGCTTGCGCGGCGTGGCCATCGCCGACCTGGAAGAGCGCGCCAGCTTCGAAGACCGGAATGAAGAGCTTGGTGCCGGCGATCAACTCGCGGTTATCCAAATTGCCCGCGTGCCGGCCGGGCGGCGAACTGCTGACGCGGCCCGCGCCGCTGGGCGGGGCGACGCCCATGCTGCCGAAGAATGGGCGCAAGGGAACTTCGATGCCCGGTGCAAACGGCGCCAGCCGGCGCTGTCGGTCCAGCGGAATGATGCGCCGCCGCTCGCTGGCCGGGCGATCCGCGAAGAGGTCGGCGAGTACGCCGTTCTGGCCCATGCCGTTGTAGGCGTAGTCCAGGGTCATTTTGACGTCGATGATGTCGACTTCCAGCACGTCGCCGGGCTCGGCGCCTTCGATAAAGACGGGGCCGGTGAGGAAGTGCCCACGCGCCTTGGGGCTCCTCTGAGCGATGGCGTACTTGGCTGGCTCGATCTTACTCTTGGGGACCCCCGCCGCCTCCAGCATGTCGGCGGCGCCGACGCCGAGCGTCTCAATGATCACCGTGTCGCCCGACTTCACGCGCAGCACCGGCGGCGTAGACGCGTCGTAGTGGCCGACCACCACGGTATCCGCGTTGGCGGCCAGGCGGTGCGTGGTTTGGCTCCAGGCCTCGAGCGTGAAGAAGAAGATCAGCAGGTGCCGCATCTCTATACGATGGCACAAGCCGGCGCAAGTACTACGATAGTCAGTGTGACCCTTGCCCTGCTTCGCGGCCCGTTGTGCGGGCTTTTGTTCGTCTTCCTGTGCTGCACCATGTTGCCCTACCCCGGCGTACAGACGGATGAAGCGCTTTTCGCGGGCATCTACTTTCAGCCCTACGAGAGCATTGATGGTTTCCGCGCTTTTCATCACCAGATCCCCACCATGCTGATGACGTATCTGGGCGCGCTGAAGACCTGGCTCTACTATCCGCTCTTCCAACTCGTCGCGCCCACCGTCTGGAGCCTGCGCCTGCCCATGGTGCTCCTGGGCGGGGCGAGTGTCTGGCTCTTCACGCTCTTCCTGGCGCGCCTGCACGGCGAACGCGCGGCGTGGTTCGGCGGACTGCTGCTGGCGACGGACCCGATGTTCATCGAGACCACGACGTTCGACTGGGGACCGGTGGCGCTGCAGCATTTCCTCTTTATCGCCGCGGGCGTGCTGCTGCTGCGGCAGACGACGCGCGCCTGGTGCTTCGCCTTCTTTCTGCTGGGGCTCGCGCTGTGGAACAAAGCGCTGGCCGCGTGGACGCTGGTGGGCTTGTCGTTGCCTCTGTTGATCCTCTTTCCTGGCCTGCTGCGGCAACACCTGACGCCGCGGCGCCTCGGTTTAGCCATCGCCTTCTTCGCTATCGGAGCTTTTCCGTTCCTGCGCTACAACGTCCGCAAGCCGGCGGCCACCGTGCAGGAGAACGTGAAGCTCACCACCACCGAAATTCAGCCCAAGGCGCGACTGCTTTACGAGACGCTGCGGGGCTACGCGATGATGGAGTACCTCACCTACGAGCCCAAAGGGCCGCTGCGCTGGACGTTCATTCCGCACGCCCTGCTGGCCGCCATGATCCTGTTGCTCTTCTGGCCCTCGCGCTTGGCGTGGTTCCCCATCTGCGCAGGCGCGATCATCTTTCTGCTGATGGCGATGACGCGCAACGCGGGCGGCGCGGTGCATCATCAGATTCTGATTTGGCCTTTGCCGTACTGGGCGATCGCGGCCGCGTTCACCGCGCCCCGCATCGCTCGACCTACGCTGGCGTGGGCGGTGGTCGCTTTGCTGGCGGTCGACAATGCGCGCGTCGTGAATGTCTACCGACAGGCGCTCGAGGAGACGGGGAGCCCGGGCTCCTGGAATAACGCCATTTTCCGCCTGGTGGAGCGCATTGGCGCGCGGCGCCCGAAGACCGTGCGCGTCTACGACTGGGGCATGAGCGACAACCTCTCGCTGCTGACGCGCGGCAGCGTCGAAATTGCCTGGAACGACCGGCCCTTTGCCGCGGAGAACTTCGCCCGCCCCGCTGACTTGTGGATCGGCACGCTGAAGCCCTTTGAAGCCTTCGCTAACGTGAATCAGGATCTACAGGAGGCCGTGGCGAAAGCGGGCTATGAGCGGCGCGTGCTGGAAGTGATCGCGGACCGGCAGGGCCGCCCGGTCTACGAGCTCTTCGAATTGGTTAAGCGTTAAAGTCGATGCCGAGCTTCTTGAGCTCTTCACCGTAGTAGCGCTTCTGCAGCAAGTCGAACTCCTCGCTGCCTTCGGGAATGTCTTTCTTCAGGGAACGGACCTTGGCGCGCGCGTCGCGGTCCGCTTTGTCCTCGGCGAGAAGCACTTCGGTGAAGCCTTTGACGATGTCGAGCCGCATTTCGTTGTCCGGCCGCTTGACGCGAATGTCGCGGGACTTCTTCAGTTCGGCGACGATCTTGTGCGACAGGTCCGTAACCTTGTCGCGCGAGAGCTTCATGTTGTCGTTCGAATCGCGTCCGCTGGCGCGCACAATCTTGTGCTTGATCACCAGTTGGTTCTTGATTTTGCGGAACATCTCCGAGTACGGGATGCCTTCTTGACGCATGTAGTCAGCGTATTGACTGAGCAACTCGCGGACTTCATCGTTGAGCTTATCTTCGGCCTCCAGTTCCTGGGTGATAACCAGCGTGATGGTCTCCGTGACCGCCGGCGGATTGGCGGCGTCAATGGATTTCTGGGCCAGCCGTTTAACGAGCTGGCGCGAAAGGTAGCCGATCATTTCCCGTGGAAGAAGCATTGCGTTCCACTTTAGTGTACAAAATAGAGCTTGGGTCCAAAATCTCCTCACGCCTCCTACGCCATTGCCGGGGGTGGCATCATCGGCCTGGCGGTCGCCTACCAACTGACGCAGACGTTTCCCGGGGCCTCCGTCACGGTGCTCGAAAAGGAGCCGGAGGTAGGCCGGCACCAAAGCGGACACAACAGCGGCGTGCTGCACGCGGGCCTTTATTACCGGCCCGGCTCACTAAAGGCGAAGCTGGCGACGACGGGCATCCGGCGCATGATCGCCTTCTGTGAGGAGCACGGCATTCCTTATGAGCGCTGCGGCAAACTGGTTGTCGCTACGGACGCGGAAGAGACCGCGCGGCTGCGCGAGTTGCTCGCGCGGGGCGAAGCCAACGGCCTGCAAGGTCTGCGCTGGTGCCTGCCGGAGCAGATGCGCGAACGCGAGCCCCACGTCGCGGGCGTCGCCGGGGTCGAGGTGCCGGAGGAAGGCATCGTCGATTACGGCGCCGTCTGCCGCAAGCTGGCAGAGCTGATTCGGGCGAACGGCGGACGGGTGCTGACGGGATCCGCGGTGACGCGTCTGCGGGCGCAGGGTCCGGATTGGACGGTGACGGCGGGACAGCACGAATTCACGGCCAGCTTCTTCTTCAACTGCGCTGGCTTGCAGTGCGACCGCGTGCTGGAGCTCGCCGGCGAAACGCGCGCGGCGCGCATCGTCCCCTTTCGCGGCGAATATTTCCACTTGGCGCCCGAGGGGGCGGCGCTCGTCCGGCATTTGATCTATCCGGTGCCGGATCCGAAGTTCCCGTTCCTGGGGGTCCACTACACAAGGATGATCCACGGCGGCGTGGAGGCGGGTCCGAACGCGGTGTTGGCGACGGCGCGCGAAGGCTACACCTGGCGCGACTTCGCCGCTGGCGACGTGGCTGACGTCTTCACGTTCCCCGGTTTTTGGCGCTTCCTGCGCAAGTATCCGTCGATGGCTTTTTACGAAATCCGGCGGTCGCTGAGCCGGGCGGAGTTCTGCCGGAGTCTGCAACGCCTCGTGCCCGCGCTGGAGGAGGGGCACTTACTGCCGGGCGGCGCCGGCGTCCGCGCGCAGGCGTTGGGCCCGGACGGAACCCTGTTGCAGGATTTCGACTTCGTCCTCCGCCGCAATGCCCTCCACCTGATCAACGCCCCCAGCCCCGGGGCGACGGCGTCGTTGGCCATCGCGGATCACTTGATCGAGCAGGTCCGGATTCAGACCTTTTGATTCGAAATACTTGCGTAGCCGCGCAACTCCGCCACGGACACGTTGCCCCCGCAAAGAACCAGCACCACTTCCCGATCTGGTTCCCGCTCTGGCCCGAAGCTCAGCTTCTCCGCCGCCGCCAGGGTGCAGGCCGAAGCCGGTTCGGTAAGCACCTTGACGCGTTCCAGCAGGAACTCGAGCGACGCGACGGCCTCGGCGTCCGTCACCACGGTGACGCCTTCGGTAAGGTCGCGGACCAGGCCGAGCGTCCGCTCGGTGACGACGGGGGCACCCAGAGTTTTGGCGATGGAGGTGATGGCCGGCAACGGCACGGGGGCCCCGGCCGCCAGCGCCTGCGCCATCGCATCGGCGCCCACGGTCTCTACGCCCCAAATCCGCACCGACGGTTTGAGCGCCTTCGCCGCGACGGCGACGCCGCCGATGAGCCCGCCGCCCCCAATGCTCACGACGATGTCGGTGACGCTGGGCAGGTCTTCGAGGATCTCCAAAGCCACGGTGCCCTGCCCGGCGATTACGAGCGGATCGTCGAAGGGATGCACGGTGATGACGCCAGCGCGTTCGCGCTCCGCCATGGCCGACATTGCCGCGGCGATGGTGGGCATCAGCACGACGTTCGCGCCGTAGCCGCGCGTGGCGTCCAGGTAATTTTGCGGCGTCGTCACGGGCATGAAGATGGTGGCGCGCAGACCCAGGGCATGAGCGGCGTAGGCCACCGCCTGCGCATGGTTGCCGCCGCTGAAAGCGGCCACCTCGGTACCGGCCGGCAGGCCCGCGCTCAGCAGCTTGTTGAAAGAGCCGCGGGGTTTGAATGAGCCTGTCTTCTGGAAGAGCTCCAACTTCAAATGCACGCGCGTGCCCAGGCGTTCGGACAGCGTCCGGCTCGAGACCAGATTCGTCCGATGGACGCGGCCGGCGATGCGCTCGCGTGCGGCGAGTACGTCGTCGAGAGTGACTGCGTTTACGTTAGACAATGGAAAGAGTCTAGCCTATGATCGATCTTCGCAGCGACACCGTCACCAAACCCACCGCCGCCATGCGGCACGCCATGGCCCACGCCGAAGTCGGCGACGACGTTTACGGCGAGGACCCCACGGTGAACCGGCTCGAACGCCGCGCCGCCGAGCTAACCGGCAAGGAGGCCGCGCTGTTCGTACCCTCCGGCACGATGGGCAACACCATCGCCATTAAGCTCCACACCCAACATGGCCAGGAGGTGATCTGCGAGTCTCGTGCGCACGTGCTCGATTGGGAACTCGCCATGATGGCCTGGTTCGCCGGCTGCGTCGGGCGCCCCATCGCCGCCGTGGACGGCATTCTTACCTGGGAGCAGATTCGCGCGCAGGTGAAGCCGCTCAGCCCGCATGCGGCTCCCACGGGACTGATTGCGGTGGAGAATACGCACAATGTGGCCGGCGGTACCGTGTATCCGCTGGAGACGCTCCGCGAGATCGGCTACGAAGCGCACCGGCTCGGCCTGCCCGTCCACATGGACGGCGCCAGGCTGTTCAACGCCGTCGCCGCCAGTGGACATAGCGCCGCGAAAATCGCCGCGCCCGTAGACACGGTGATGTTCTGCCTGTCGAAGGGCCTGGGCGCGCCGGTGGGCTCAATGCTGGCGGGTCCGCGGGTGCTGATTGACGCTGGGAGACTGCTTCGTAAGCGGTTGGGCGGCGGGATGCGGCAGGCGGGAGTTTTGGCGGCGGCGGGTCTGCTGGCGCTCGAAGAGATGCCCGCGCGCCTCTCCGAGGACCATGCGAATGCCCGCTGGCTGGCGACGCAACTGGCCACGCTGGACGGCATCCAGGTGGATCCCGCCCGCGTCCGCACCAACATCGTCTTCTTTGATGTCTCCGGCACCGGCTGGACAGCGGCCGCCTTCAGCGCTGCCCTCAAAGAGCGCGGACTCATCATGAGCGCCTTTGGCGCCCGGGAAATTCGCTTGGTGACCCACTATGATGTAAGTAGGGTGGATTGCGAAGCGGCTTTCGCCATCGTGCAAGAGGTGAGCCGTCTGCGTCCCCCCGTTTAGCCCTAGTTGAGGAAAGTTGTTTCGTTGCCCCAAGACAATCCGCTGCTGAATCTCGATTTCCGGATTCAGTTCCAAAGTATCGACGCCGCGCAGGTTCTGCCGGCCCTGGAGATCCTGCTCGCTGAAGCAAACCGCGCCGTGGATGCCCTGGCTAGTGAGTCCTACGGAGCCCGCACGTTCGCGAACACGCTGACGGCCCTCGAACAGGCGACGGAGCGTCTGGAAGAGGCGATGTCTGTCGTGCGTCACCTCGAAGGCGTCAGCACCAGCCCGGAGTTGCGCGCCGCCTACAACGCGGCCGAGCCCCTGGTGAGCGAGTTCCTCTCTTCGATTCCGCTAAATCCCGGCCTGTGGAAAGCCGTGAAGGCCGTTGCCGCCAGCCCGGAGGCGGCGGCCTTGGATCCGGTCCGGCGCCGATTTCTCAAGAAGACCGTCGATGGCTTCCGCCGCCATGGCGCTGAACTCGACGACGACGGCAAGCGGCGGTTGCAGGAGCTAGAGGTCGAACTCAGCCGCATCACGACAAAATACTCGGAAAATGTTTTAGACTCCACCAACGCCTTTGAATACCTGATTACGGACGAGGCCCGACTCGCCGGCCTGCCGCCCTCGGCCATCGCCGCCGCCCGCCAAAGCGCCGAAAGCAAGGGACAAAGCGGTTGGCGCTTTACCTTGCAAGGCCCCAGCTACTCGGCCATCCTCACCTATCTCGACGACGCCGCCATTCGCGAGCACTTCTACCGCGCCAACGTGCGCCGCGCCGCCAGCGAACCCTTCGACAATCGCGAACTCGTGGAGCGCATCCTGACCTTGCGCCACCAAAAGGCGCATTTGCTGGGTTATTTCAACTTTGCTGATCTGGTGCTGGAGGAGCGCATGGCCAAGCGTGGGGCGCGGGCGCTCGAATTCCTGTACGAAATGGCCTCGCATTCGCAGGATCGTTTTCTGCGCGAAAACCGCGACTTGCACGCCTTCCGCCGCAAGCTGGAAGGCGACGCCGCGCCCGAACCCCAGCCCTGGGACGTCGGCTACTACGCCGAGAAGCTACGCCACGAACGTTACGAATTCGACGAGGAAGAGCTGCGGCCGTACTTCCCGCTGCCCCAGGTGGTGCGCGGCATGTTCGCGTTAACAGAAAGCCTCTTCGGCATCCGCGTCGTGCCGCGGGAAGGCGTCCCCGTCTGGCATCCGGACGTCCAATGCCACGACATCCTCGACGCCGACGGCACGCTGCTGGGCTCCTTCTACTCGGACTGGCATCCCCGCGAAACGAAGCGGGGCGGCGCCTGGATGGATGCGCTCCGCACAGGCGGCCCGGAAGGCCCGGGCCCGGAAGGTGCCGGCTTCCGGCCTCACATCGGCATCATCTGCGGCAACCTGACGGGCCCCATCGGCGACGCGCCCGCGCTGCTCACCCATCGCGAGGTGGAGACGGTATTCCATGAGTTCGGCCACCTGCTGCACCATTGCCTGAGTCGAGTGGAAGTGCGTTCGTTGGCCGGCACCAACGTCGCCTGGGACTTTGTCGAGTTGCCGTCGCAGATCATGGAGAACTGGTGCTGGGAGAAAGAAGCGCTCGACCTCTTCGCCCGTCACCACGAAACCAACGCCACCATTCCGGCGGAACTGCTGGCGAAGATGAAACGCGCCCGCGCCTACCGCGCCGCCAACGGCCAGATGCGCCAACTCGGCTTCGGCATCGTCGACCTGCAACTCCACATCGACTTTGACCCGAAGAGCTACCGCGAGAAGACCGGCGGCGACGTGATTCAGTACGCCCGCGAGTGCTTGCAGCGCTACTCGCCGGCCGAACTCCCCACGGAACACGCCAGCATCTGCTCGTTCACGCACCTCTTCTCGAGTCCCGTGGCCTATGGCTCCGGCTACTACTCGTATAAGTGGGCCGAAGTGCTCGACGCCGACGCCTTCGGGCGCTTCCGGGAAGAAGGCGTGCTGAACCCGGCCACCGGCCGCGCCTTCCGCGAGCAGATCCTGGAGAAGGGCGACAGCGAAGACCCGGCCGACCTCTACCGCGCCTTCCGCGGCCGCGAGCCCGACCAACGCGCCTTGCTGGAGCGCCAAGGTTTGCTAACGCTACAAACGGACTAGCGGTCCGCGCTGGGCAGATCGAACCAGACGTGGGCGCCGGTGGGCGTCGATTCCGCCCCCACGCTCCCGCCATTGGCGACCACCAACACCTTCACAATGGCGAGCCCCAGGCCGGCCCCCCGCACGCCGCCCGGAGGCTGCCGCTTGCCCCGGAAAAACCGGTCGAAGATGAAGGGCAGGTCGCGCTCGTCAATCCCATGACCTTGATCGATGACGCTGAGGCGAACCCGCACTCCCATAGCCTGTGTGGTCACCAGGATCCGGCTGTGGTCCGGGGTGTGCTCCACCGCGTTTTCCAGTAGATTGCGCGCCGCTTGGCGAATGCGGGGGTCGGCGATGACGCTTTGCGCATCCGTCGCGATCCGTAGTTCCAAGGTCAATCCTTTGGCGTCGATTCGCGGTTGGCAGGTGGCAGCGGCTTGAGAGACTAACGCGCGCAGGTCAATGCGCTCGAACTGCAAATGATGAATCGAGGCGTTGCTCTCCGCCAGGGTGAACAGATTGTCGACCACGCCCGACAACAGCAGCGCTTCGTCATGCAGAGAATCGAACAGTTCGCGCGACGGAGGCATCACACCGTCGCGCAGCGCCTCCAGGTAGCCACGCATGTTGTTGAGGGGCGTCCGCAGCTCGTGCGCGACGTCGGCTACCAGCGATTTTTGCAGCTCCTCTCGCTCCTTCAGTTGGCGGACCAGAAGATTGAAAGCGCCGCTCAGTCGACGGGCCTCGCGCGGGCCGATGACCGGCAGTTGCGGCACGGCGTGGCCCTCCGTCAACCTGGCCATCATCTCGCCAATCTGCTGCAGCGGCCGGATGATTCCCCGCGCGGAAAAAACGCTGAGGACGGCGGACAAAACAACGCCTCCCAAGCCGGCCGCCAAGGCCACGCGATAGAGCATTTGGGTAAACCGGTGATGGCTTTGGGCGGGTGCGATGTCGTACTCCTTCATCAGGCCCATCAGGTATTGGGAACTGTAAACGTCGATGGCCAGGGACACCACGGCGAGCGCGACGGCGGTTACCACGCATTGCCAAACCCAAATTTGCCAGGCCAGCGGCCGGCCAGGCGCAACCGGTTTCAAAGCTCCGGCTCCTCCGCCATGCGATAGCCGGTGCCCCGAATGGTGTGAATCCACGGGCGATCCGAAACCGCGGCCAACTTGCTGCGAAGTTTTCCGATATGCACATCCACTACCCGCTCCACCACTTCTTCGCCCGAGGGATACAACTGGCGAAGCAGTTGCGAACGAGTAAACAAACGCCCGGGCGTCGCAATCAGCAAGGCGAGCATGCGGTACTCGGAGGCCGTCAGCGCGAGCGTTTCGCCTGACAAAGTAACCCGATGCCGGGCGCAATCCACCCGCAAGTCTCCCAACACATGCACCGGGGCCGTTGTCGAGCCGGGCTGCCGCACCCTGCGGAGCACTGCCTTCACCCGTTCCACCATCTCCCGCGGACTGAAGGGCTTCACCATGTAGTCATCCGCACCCAAGGAGAAACCAAGCACTCGTTCGGACTCCTCACCGCGCGCCGTCACCATCAGGATCGGCAGGCTGGACCGGTTGCGAATCTCCCGGCAAAGCTGCCAGCCGTCCACGTTTGGCAGCAACAGGTCGAGAATCATCAGGTCCGGCATTAGCCGCTCCAACGCGCCAAGGGCTTCGGCTCCGTCGTAGACGAAGGAAGTGCAAAAGCCCTCTCGCTGGAGATACAAGCCCATCAGGGCTGACGTCTTGCGGTCGTCCTCTACCACTACGATGTTTCTGCCTGAAGCTTCCATATCTTCTATATGGCGGAAGGCGGCGATTTCGTTCCCTGAGCCGATCTTTACAAGATCTTTAAGCTTTCGTGAACGAAAGCATATCGTTCGCCAGCGACCATCGGGAGAAGTTCCAAATCTTGCTCCAAGGAGTCATGAAGTTGAAAATGAAAACACCAGATCGTCCCGGTGCGTTACAGGAAAACCCCTGCGCGCCGAGTTACAAGCGAAGAATAGGTTCAGCGGCTCTCGGGCTGCTGCTGATTTCGTCTTCCAGCCTGGCCCTGCTAGCCCAGGACACCAGCGCGCTCAGCGCCAGTGAATTGCGCCAACTGATCGACCGGCAGGTAGGTGGACTGAGTAAGCTCAGGGTACCGGCGAGAAATGCGGACATTCCTCTTCCCCGGAATCCCGATGGCAGCGTCAATCCGCGCTTCCAGACCACGGAAGCGAAGCGCTATCTCGGCAAATTGCTCTTTCACGACCCCGTCCGCACGGCGCGCGTGAACATCAATACCGGCCAACCTCTCGACCTGCCGGCGGGAACCGCCTTCGGCGGCACCGTCAGCGAAAACGTGCTCGGCCTTCAGCAAATCGTCAACGCCACGCGCCAAACGGGATCCTGCGGTAGCTGCCACATCGGCGAAGCCGCCACGAAAGCCGGCCAACTGCTGAACTTCAACACCGGCGGCGAGGGCCGCGGCTATACCGACGCACGCGGGAACTTTGTCCCGCGGCGCCGTCCCCAGTCCATTCTCACCAAACTCCGCACCGCTCCCATCTTCCCGGGAGATGCCTTGGTGGACGCGCTTCCTACGTTGACGGATATCTACACGATCAATGGCCAACGGCAGGTCACCACCCCGGCCCCCCCGTACCACATGCCTGCACCGACCGCCCTGCTGGCGACCGGCCGGCTCGACCAGTTGGATAGCGTCGGCCGGCTGTCGCCGTCCGTGATCGGCTTCGCTTTCAATAACCGGCTTCTCTTCGGCGGCTTCGGCGGCGAGCCCGCGAGCACCACCGTCTCCATTAACCCGTTCGGCGATCCGGCTGGTGAGAACATGACGCTCCTGCTGCTGGATGCCCACCGGATGCTCAACTTCCAGTCGGCCGAACTGCTCAAGATCCCCGCCTACATGCGGCTCTTCCGCGAAGCCTTCCCCGAAGAGGCGGCCGTCGCCGACGCCCGCCGCGACATGAACGAACTGGTGAACGATCAGACCCAGTTCCGTGCCCAGGCCACCTTCCTGCGTACCGTCGTCACCCGCAACACGCCTTATGACCGCTTCCTCGCGGGCGACAATGGCGCTCTCACCGAAGCGCAGCGCCGGGGCGCTCGTCTCTTCTTCTCGCCCGCCGCCAACGGGGCCGGTGGGGCCGGTTGCTTCACTTGCCACAGCGGACCCATGCTCAACAAGCAGCCCAACGATCCGGATGTCGCCGGCGTCGGCATGTTTGTGGAAGAAAACTTCTTCAACCTCGGTATCGGCGATCACCCCGTGCAAGCGCTGAACGCCTTAGCCCGTAACCGCCTCAATCCAAACCGGCTCGGCACGGATGGCTTCCCCTATCACGCCGAAGATACCGGACGCGAAGAAGTGACGGGGCGCCCCGAACACCGCTTCGCTTTCCGCAGCTTGACCATGCGTCAGCTGAAGGATGCGCGCGGCTTCTTCCACAACGGCTCGTTCACCTCCGTGCGCGACGTGGTGGAGTACTTCAATGCCGGCATTCCCCAGGATGAAACCGCGGGCGCCGCCCCCACACTTTCCACGCGCTTCACGTTTCCCCGCGGGCCGAACTTCCCGCGTGGTTTGGGACTTACCCCCCGGCAAGTGAGCGACCTGACGGACTTCCTCGAAAACGGCCTGTATGACCCGGCGTTCGTCACCTTCGATCCCAAGTCGACGACCGACGTGTTTCAACCCAGTGAAGTCGATCTCACCTACTCGAAGTACCGTCCTGACCTGGCGGCCTTGGGTGCCCGCGATGGCTTCATGCCCAGCGGGTTGCCCGTAGACAACGCCGATCCGTTGACGCGCCGCGACGAGGGCCTCGAATTCCTGGACGTAACCGGACAACTGACCCGCGAAACCATCTCCACCACCTTCCAGGGCGGCTTACAGACGGACCGGGTTCGCATCACGAACCGCAGCCAGTCCGTGGTGGATACGCACCTGCTGATGGTCGTGCGTGGGCTCACCAGTGGCACCCGTCTGCGAAACTCGAGCGGCACCACGCGCACCGGAGGCAATCCGTACCTACGCATCTTCCTGCCCAGTGGCGTACTCCAACCGGGTGATAGCATCGTGCGGGAACTCAACTTCCGCCGGCCCGGCGGAGCCAATGTTCCCGTCCCTTACACGCTGGAGTTTATGTCCGGACAGGGCAATCCTTAAGTCCATCCTCAGCAGGGAATGGGCTTAACCTTTGGGCCTCGCCATCGCGGCGGGGCCTTTTTGTTGTTGAACCGTTACAATCAGACTAGATGTTCCTCAAGATCCTCGGCCACCCGGTCTTCCAAAACCTGAACTTTCATATGCCCCTCATCGTCGACCTCTCGCATCCCGTGGTGATGCTGGAGGGCGAGAACGGCTCGGGCAAGTCGACGCTGCTGCATTCGATTTACTATGCGCTGAAGGGCGAGTCCGTCCCGGGCTACATTTACCGCTGGGAAGGCGGCGCACCCACCGCGCCCAAGAGCTTCCTCTTCGACGCCGAAAGCCACAACCCGCGCATGCAACTCGACTTCTTCAAGGACGACCCGAAGATGATGGAGTTCCTGCAAATGGCGAGCCATGGCCAAGTGATGCTCACCATGTTCCAGGAGAATTTCCCCGGCCTGCCCGACGGCACCATTCTGCTGCTCGACGAGCCGGAGATGGCCCTGTCGCAGTCGAACCAGCGCCGCATTCTGAAAATGCTCTTTGAGTTGGTGGAGAAGAAGAACTTCCGCATCATCTGCGCGACGCACTCGCCGGTGCTGATCAACGCGCCGGAGACCTACGTCATCAACCTGGACCGGTATATCAACAAGAACGTCGCCGACGCGAGCCTGGGCATCCAGGGCGGCAGCACGATTCAGTAGCCGTGTGGTGGTAGGGACGGGCGGATTTGAACCGCCGACCTTCCGCTTAGGAGGCGGACGCTCTATCCAGCTGAGCTACGTCCCCACACGCCCTCATTGTACGTGCTATCGTGGCCGCGATGCTATCGCTGTGCCTGCTTCTTCTCGCCGCTGACCTTCGTTTCGCTCCGCACCCCATCGCCAGTGACCTCAAAGGCGGCTACCAGGTCGTCGCGGCGGACCTCAACCACGATGGCCGCCCGGACCTGATCGCCCTCGCCAGCGGTATGACTGAGCTGGTCTGGTTCGAGAACCCCACCTGGCAACGCCACGTCATCGCGCGCGGCATGAATCGCATGATCAACCTGACCGTCATCGGACCGGCCATCGTCGTCGCGACGCACTTCAACAACAACCCCGCCAACAGCGAGGGGCGCGTGCATCTGCTGGAGCCGGGCCCGGACGCCAATGCCGAATGGACCCAGCGCGAGATTGACCGCCTCCCCAGTTCGCACCGCCTCCGCACCATGACGCTCGACGGCCAGCCGGTGGTGATCAACGCGCCGCTGGCGGACCCGAAGTCCGTGCCGCCGGATTATCGCGGCCACATTCCGCTGGTGCTCTACCGCCCCGGCGTGTGGAAGCGCGAGCCGGTGTCGACTGCCGAGGAGGGCGTGATGCACGGCATTTATGTGAAGGACGGGCTTTACACGGCCAGTTTCCTGGGCATTCACCGCTATCGCTGGACGAAGGGCCAATGGCAGCGCCAGGAGATCACGCGCGGCGACCCCGCGCCGTGGCCGAAGTCCGGCTCGAGCGACGTCGCGGTGGCCAAGCGCTTTATCGCGGCGATTGAGCCTTGGCATGGCGCGCAGGTGGTCGTTTACGAGGGGAAGCAACGGCACGTGATCGAGACCGGGCTGAAGGAAGGCCACACGCTCGAAGTGGCGGACTTCGACGGCGACGGCCGCGAAGAGATCCTCGCCGGCGACCGTGGCCCCGGCGGCGGCGTCTTCGTCTGGCGCCGCGCCGGCAAAGCCTGGCAACGGCACACACCCACCGGGCCGCCGATCCGCGCCAACTCCTGCATCGCGGTCGACCTCAACGCCGACCGCCGTATCGACATAGCCTGCATCGGCGGCGAGACCGCCAATCTGGTCTGGTACGAGAATCAGCCGTAGAGTCTGGACTACCATAAAGAAGGAAATGGACCGCCTCACCGCTCTCTACCAGCAGTTCGATCCGTTGCAGCCCCTGCCGGCGGGCGAAAACGCCCTCTACATCGACTGGCAGCATGAGTTGATGCCCTACGACGATGTGAAGCTGCGGCTGGTAAACGCGGTCGCCCGCAGCGGCGGCGCGCCGATGGCGCGGCTGCTCACCGGGCATCGCGGCACGGGCAAAACCACGGAGCTCTACCGCGTCCAGCAGATGCTGATGGACGGCAAGAAATCGCACAAGGTCTTCGTCTCGTTCCTGGAGTGCGAGCAATTGCTCGACCTGAACGACGTCAGCCCGCAGGACCTGGTCCTGCAGATGGTGCGCCAGTTGGTACACGACCTGAAGGCGGCGGGCTATGGCGTCGGCTACGACAAATTCAACGGTTTCTTTCGCGAAATTGGCGAAATCCTCAAGTCCGACGTCGAGTTCAAGGACCTCAAGCTCAAAGCTGACCCCATTGAACTCGGCGTGGCGATCAAGCAGATTCCCGGCGCGCGCGCCGGGCTGCGGAAGCTGCTGGAGGATCGTTTGCCGCGCATCTATGACCTGGTGAACAACGAGATCCTGGGGCCGGCCCGCAAGTTCCTGTATGACCAGGGCTATAACGATATCCTCATCATCGTCGACCAGCTCGACCGGATTCCGCAGAAGCAGGTGAATCAGATCACGAACCACGAGGATCTGTTCCTGAACTCCGCCGGAATCCTGCGCGCACTGGCCTGCGACATTCTCTACACGATTCCGATTGAGCTGGCCTACAGCCATTGCCACGGCCGCCTCTCCGACATCTACGGCGGCGAAATCCTGACGCTGCCCATGATCGACGTGTCGCAAGAGAGTGGCCTCGCCGTACTGCAGCGCATGGTGGCCGCCCGCGCCACGGCGGCTGGCGTAACAGTGGAGGAAGGCTTTTCGCCCGGCCAACTGGAGCGGCTCTGCCGGCTCTCGGGCGGCCATCCACGTTCACTCTTCATGCTGATCCGCGCCGCGCTTGATCGTACGAGCACCCTCCCGCTGGACCAGCCGTTGCTGGATCGCGCCATCCGGCTCCAAGCCAGCGACTTCGGCAAGAGTCTCAGTCCAGAGCAATGGCAGGCGCTCAAGCAGGTCCACGAGAATCATGAGCCGCTGAACGACGATCCGAAGCAGTGGATGACCTTCCTGCGCGAGCGCTATGTCTACGCCTACTACAGTGACGGGAACCTCTGGTACGACTGGAATCCGCTGCTGGGTGAGGTAAAGAGGTGAGTGCGAGCGTCATCACGCCCGCGGGAATCACGGCGGAAAACGAGCTTGAGCTCCAGGCCGTCTGCCGCATGATGGAGCGTGCCCAGAGTTGCGTGCTCGCTTTCGCCTGGGTGAACCATCCGGCGCTGCGGGAGCGCCTGACGGCGGAGGTGCGGCGGCGGATTCACACGGGTACGGTAGTGGAAGTGACCATGAATCCCCAGGCAGACTTTGGATTTGTTGAGCAGTGGGAAATCGCGCTAGGGGGCCAGCGTCCGGCGGCGCTCTTCGTCTATGGCCTCGAAAAAATGCTTGACCTCACGGCGGGCTACACGCACTCCATGGCGGTGCTGAACTTGAACCGTGGTTATTTGGCCCAGCGCTTCCCGTTTCCCATTATCTTCTGGGCCCCGGACTTCGCCATGGTGGAGTTCTCGAGGCAAGCGCCGGATACGTGGTCGGCGAAGTCGGGGAGTTTCCACTTTACGGGCGGATCGGCAGAGACAGCGGAGACGTTGCGGCGGTTGGACGATGCGAATTTTTGGTCATCGGATCAGCGGGATAAACTCGAGCGTCAAGAACTGCTGGAGCGGGTCCTGCGGGAGTTGGAGGCGGAGGAGTCACCGGATCCCCAGGCGGCAGCGGACGCCCGGATGAAGCTCGCCCAGGGCCTCTCGTTTGGCGGCCAACAGGACAGGGCGAAGTCCCTCTATCAGCAGGCCCTAACGCTCTATCAACAGATCGGCGCCCGCTTAGGCGAAGCCAACTGCCGCAAGGCCCTCGGCGACGTCGCCCTGATGCAAGCCCGCTACGCCGACGCCTTCGACCTCTATCAGCAGGCCCTGCCCCTCTACCAACAGATCGGCGACCGCTTAGGCGAAGCCAACTGCCGCAAGGCCCTCGGCGACGTCGCCGGGATGCAAGACCGCTACGCCGACGCCTTCGACCTCTATCAGCAGGCCCTGCCCCTCTACCAACAGATCGGCGACCGCTTAGGCGAAGCCAACTGCCGCAAGTCCCTCGGCGACGTCGCCCGGATGCAAGCCCGCTACGCCGACGCCTTCGACCTCTATCAGCAGGCCCTGCCCCTGTACCAACAGATCGGCGCCCGCTTAGGCGAAGCCAACTGCCGCAAGGCCCTCGGCGACGTCGCCCGGATGCAAGCCCGCTACGCCGACGCCTTCGACCTCTATCAGCAGGCGCTGCCGCTCTACCAACAGATCGGCGACCGCTTAGGCGAAGCCAACTGCGGCAAGGCCCTCGGCGACGTCGCCCTGAGGCAAGCCCGCTACGCCGACGCCTTCGACCTCTATCAGCAGGCGCTGCCCCTCTACCAACAGATCGGCGACCGCTTAGGCGAAG